>CBDCVG010000041.1:0-288612 GCA_965222765.1 Caldora sp. | reverse complement strand
CGATATCTCTCTGGGATAATCCGTTGTAGGGTACACCTGTAATCGCAGGGTGAGCATCTATTAGCTGCTTTTCTACTCCTAAAAGGGTTTCCAGTAACTTGGCTACGGGTGCCTGTGAGACTTGTTCTTGAGGCGCTTCTGGGATGGAAGTTGTTGCCTCTGGACTAAAATCCGGTGCATGTTCGGTAACACCAAAACTACTCGCTTCATAAGCAGTTTTCAAAGCTAGTTCCATCCCCATCGGATCTGTATCTGTAGTAGAAGTAATCCCTACTGTCTGGTTTTCATTCCAAACCCGAACAGTTACACTAGAGCGATTAGAAGCTTTAACTTGTTTTGGCTCTCCTTGGTCAACTTGAGCACTAGTTTCATCAACGGATGAACCATAGATATCGAATTTCTTGATGCCTAGTTTGTTGGCAATTTCCTCAGCTTGAGTTGCCAGTTCTTTGATTTTTGCCATTGGTTGTTGGTTGTTGGTTGTTGGTTGTTTGGGAATCGGAAGCTAATACAAAAAAAATTGCATTAGATGCACTACAATTTCAATGATTTCAGAATAACTAAATCGTGGTTGCAGCTTTGTAGAACAGAGAATCTTTTTCTCATAACTTCTACCACCACTTTTTTAGAGCAGTATTCCTTTAGCTTATTGTCGTAGTAGCCATCATCTTCAACTCTCAGCACAAGAGCAAATATGCCATCAGTTTTTAAAATCCGAAAAAGTTCCTCAAAAGCATTTAATGGAACTTGTTTTCTGGTAAAAACGCCGGATGAAACCAAGGCATCAAAAGAATTATCGGCAAAATCTATTGATTTTCCTAACTCTGCTAGCTCAAGCCCTTGGTAGACATCTAACTTTTGGGCTGTATTCAAGGATTTTTCACTGATATCGATACCATACAGATTATCAAATCCGAAAGAAGATAATTCGATGCCTAGCAAACCAGTTCCACAACCTACATCCAAAGTTTTTGCGTTATTGGCAAGGTAATTTTTCAGAGTGTAAGCTATATCATTAAGCAATATTTGCCAACCGTTATCCTTATGTTCTTTGTCATAAAATGAAATCCAGTCATCATACTTTGAGATGACTTCCTTGATACCACTAAAATTATCAGTCAGTCCTTCTTTATAATCTACTCTGTTCTCCTTTTTGAGTATTTTGTAAAGAGTATCTTTGATGATATATCCGAGCAAATTGATATCATCACTATCAAACGAAAGAGGGAGTCTCACATCACAGGCAGCCGATAAAATACTTTCTGTCTGTTGGAGTTCAGGTAGTTCTTTAAAGGAATATCGCCAGTTCCGAAAATAGCGAGAATTGTCTTCATGTCCAAAAATCTGAATTTTTATTCCCTTCTGAGTTAAATTGCTGATGAATTCCTGGATTTCAGAGATGTCAAGACCAATAAGATTAAACTGGATACTGCTCCCTACACGAAATACTTCAGGCAAAGGGGGTGGTATTTCGATATTCTTAACATGAGACAGCAGATTTACTAGCTGGTTATACTTTTCATTATACTCAGCTATCTTTTCAGGCAGGAACTTAATCTGAGCTCTCAGTACTGCTGCTGTCAGATTGCTCATTCTCATACTGAAGTTGGGTACATTGAGTTTCAAATTCTCGAACAACAGCTCATCCGAAGGTACTGATATGTGCTTTTTATAGTATTTCTCATAAGAACCAGCAGCTAAGGTACAATATACTGCTATTTCCTCATCATCAGTGGCAACGAATCCCCCTTCTCCGGAATTGAGCAGTTTATAACTTTGGGTACTGAAACAAGCAATCTTACTATGATGACCTGTCTGTTTATACTTTTCTAACTTTTGGTGATACCATTGTGCTCCCAGGCTGTGAGCACAATCTTCTATCAGAAATATGCCAGCGCGATCGCAAAGTTCTTTGATTTTATCTAAATCTGATATATGCCCTCGCATATGTGACAGAAGAAAATATTTTGTGTCGGGATTAGCTTCTATCTTTGCGGCAAAATCATCTAGATCGATTATATACTGACGATTGCATTCCACATAAACCGGAATACCACCTGCATGAATAATACTGCTGGGGACAGCTGTGAAGCTGAAGGCGTTGGTAAACACCTTATCATCATATTTAACCCCTGCTGCTTTGAGTGCCAAAAACATAGCACTACCACATGAATTCACAGCAACTGCATATTTATGACCTGTATATCTGCTAAATTCAGCTTCTAATCTGGCAACTTCACCTACTAAAGATTCTTCATCTTCAACTGCTAAATTTCCATAGGCATATCGATATAATTCCCCTTGTTGCATCAGCTTGATGGCATTTTCAATGCCTTCTTTGGGGATAGAATCGGAAGAAGTAAATTGTTTGGTAAACTCCATTGAATATCTCCTACTAGAATTCAAAATTGAGCAGTAAAAACTGAGGGAATTATTATATTTCCCCGATCTCCCTCACATTATAATTGAAGAAGGAATCTCGTCAATCTAAAACCTAAAATTGCAACTCACGAAAAGTGACGGGGAAGCCAACTTCTTAAAGGGGTTGGAGGAAATTTACCCCCGCTGCGCTAACGCTTCGCTGCTGCGCACCATGCTTCGCAAATGTCATTAGTCATTGGTCATTTGTTCTTTGTACTAATTACCAATGACTAATGGTTTTCTCCGTTGAAACATAGATATCGAATTTGTTGATCCCTAGTTTCTTGGCAATTTCCTCTGCATTAGTTGCCAGTTCTTTGATTTTTGTCATTGGTTGTTTGAGAATTGGGAATTGGGAATTGGGAATTGGTGAGTGTAGATATCTTCCTTGTCTCCCCCAGCTCCCCAGCTCCCCATCTCTAAAAATTACCGTCCACCAACAGTAATCGAATCAACCTTAATATGGGGTTGTCCTACCGTTACATATACGCTGCCGCTAATGGAACCACAGAAACCAGCGGCTAAGCCTAAATCACGGGAACACATGGAAATCTTATTCATAATTTCCTTCGCTTCGCCAATCAGGATCGCTCCCTTGAGAGGTTTGGTGAGTTTGCCATTTTCAATCAAATAAGCCTCATCTACACCAAAGTTGAACTCTCCTGTCGCACCAACGCTGCCGCCACCCATCTTTTTACAGTAGATACCTTTATCAATGGAGGCAAACAAGTCTTCGTTGGAGTAGTCTCCGGGAGCAATGTAGGTATTACGCATCCGGGAGGCTGCGGCAAAGGTGTAGCTTTGGCGACGCCCACTACCAGTTCTGGGGTGTCCCGTGCGTAGGGAGCCAGCACGATCCGCCAGGAAGTTCTTCAGGATGCCATTTTCAATTAATAGGGTTCTTTGAGCTGGCATACCCTCATCATCCATATCAATTGTCCCAAAAGCATTTTGCGATCGCCCTTCATCCCAAGCTGTTAAGCTTTCGTGGGCGATCTTTTCTCCTTTTTTATCAGCAAAAGGAGTAGTTTTTGCCTCAATTTGGGTGGTTTCCAAGAGGTGTCCACAGGCTTCATGGAAAATCACTCCACCGAAGGCATTCGCCATGATGATGGGGTAAGTACCTGATTCAACGTAATCAGCGTAAAGCATCTTACCTGCGGAAGTGGCGACTTCTTCGGCAGTAGATTCGTAGTCCCATACCCTGAGGAAACTTGGATCACTAGTACTACCAGCTCGCTGACCAATGGAAGAACGATGAGCTCCATCAGCACATAGTAGATTGTAACCCACAGATTGGGTTAAGCGAATATCTCTGGCAAAGGTGCCATCACTAGCTGCGATTAAGACTTCTTGCCAATCCCGAAAATAAGCAGCTCGTCTTGCTTGTACATGAGTTGCTTTCTGTTTAAGTGCACCATTAGCATCAATGAGGACTTCTCCCATTTCCTGCATGGAACTACTAACCGGCAGCCAAGCATCTTTACCATTGGCAGTAGCGTAATCCCTAAATAACTCCAGATTGATTTCTGGGATATAGGCATTGGGGGCGGGTAATTGCAATCCTTGAATTGAGAGAGCTTTTTCTAAAGCAGCTTTGAGCCCATTAAATGACAAATCATTGGTGCTGACATAGCAGTCAGCTTTACCACGAAACACCCTGACTCCAGCACCTGTGGAAAGACGGGGGGAAATGCTGGTAATCAGATCATCTTCTGCTAAACAGCTGATATAGTTGATTCGTTCGAGGAAAAATTCAATGAAGTCAGCACCGGCTGCCCTTCCTAATCCCAGGAGGGTTGAAAGAGGCGCTCTCCAAGTGTCATCAAAGCGATCAGCTGTGGATGTATATTGTAGGGTAGGTAATTCTTTGGTAAGAAGTAGGGTACTTGATGGCATTGATAGCTTCCTGGTGCTATTAGGACAGAGAGGGTTGACTGATAAATCTCGTACCTGCTAGTCTAGCAAATTTAGAATTCTGCAAGATTTGGGTACCGTTAGGGACTTCCGTTTGAGGGGCTGACAAGCAAGTTGAAGTGCTTAGCGATCGTGCTTTTAGCGCATTGATTCTCCCAAAAGATGGAAGTTTCTCTTTGGGGGGCCAGCCCCCCAAACCCCCCGATGGGGGACGGAGCGCCTCCCCCATACCCCCTACGCAACGCTTCGCTTAGGTTCTATCTAATCAACTCGCCCGGTTGTGTCAATAAGGGTGTCAATAAGACTTCATCTGGTGGGATATCAATGTGACTCAAAGGAGGAAATACAGAAACTTACTCTACTTCTAACGGTAGGATTTCTTCTCCTAACGGTAGGATTTCTTCCCCTAACTGACGAATAATTGCTGGTGTTGACTGTTCCTCTGGCTCAAAAATAGCATTGAGTCCTTGTTCGAGATTGTCTGCCATGACAATCCGGTTGTTGTAGACGACAATCACCTTGACTAAAGTCGGTAGACTGTTGCGCTCAGCTTCCAGATATAAGGGTTCAACATAGAGTAAAGATTGCTCAATGGGAATTACCAAAAGATTACCTTGAGTTGCCCTTGAACCTTGACGATTCCACAGAGATATTTGCCCAGAGATTGTTGGATCTTGATTAATCAACGCTTCAATCTGTTCTGGTCCATAGATCAATTCCTGCTTGGGAAACTGATATAAAAGTAGTTTGCCATATTGAGCACCATCAGAGCGCCCAGCTAACCAAGCAATCAAGTTGTTGCGCCTAGCTGGAGTATAGGGGTGGAGCAAAATAAACTCTTCTGATGTCTCTGTCGGCAGTTTCATAATCAGGTAGTAAGGTGCCAATGGTTGCGCTTCGGCACCATAAATCTCCTGGGGACTCTGCCACAAATCTTCCCGATTGTAAAAGACTTGGGGGTCGGTCATATGATAGATTAACAGCCGCTCAGATTGTACTTGGAATAAGTCCTCAGGGTAGCGAATATGGCTACGAAGAGCCTCTGGCATTGCTTCTAAGGGTTTGAAGAGATTAGGGAAAATCTTAATCCAGGTTTGAATAATTGGATCTTGGGGATCGGCAACATAAAAATTGATGTCACCATGATAGGCATCAATAACAACTTTTACAGAGTTGCGAATGTAGTTGAATTCATGTTGGCCAGGGTCAGAATAGGGATAGTGATCGCTGGTAGTATAGGCATCAACTATCCAGTAGAGATAGTTGTCAGTACCAAGCCTGTTGTCATTACCAATATCAGCACTCACAATATAAGGGTCATAATCGTAGCGTAAAAAGGGAGCGATCGCGCGAATTCTCTGGTTAATATTGCGACGGAATAGTAGCTTTGTTTGAGAGGTAAAGTTACCAGTCAGTAACATTTGCCAGTCTTTAAGATACTGAGCAAACAATAACCGACGCCAAATCGAGCCTAGTGCAATCCCACCGTTACCATCGTAGGTATTATAGACGTTATCTTCATCGCTCGGGTAATCCAATTCCCTTGTTTTAGTTGAGGTCATCACGTAGGTATTAGTCAACTCTCCGAAGTAAATTCGGGGTGTGCTAGTGGGAATAGAATCCCGAATTTGTTCACTTGATGTCCATAATGTCCCTGCTTGAATAGGATCTGCTCCAGTACCAATATCCTTAACAAAGTAGTCTGGCAATCCCCCCTTATCAACTGTATTGACTGGAGAGAGGGTAAAACCATAACCGTGAGTATAGATTAAGTGTTTGTTGACCCAAGTTTTTGCTTCTTCAGGAACAGTGTTGTAATCTAGTTCCCTTGCTGCAATAATTACTTGTTGTTTTTCTGTTGTATTGGTTGTTGGTTGTTGGTTGTTGGTTGTTGGTTGTTTGGGAATATCTCCCTTGTCTCCCCCAGCTCCCTCAGCTCTCCCAGCTCCCCGTGTCCCTCTTCCTTCCTGCTCTACCTTTAAAGTGTAACGATCGATATCAGCATCGGGAAATTTATAGTAGAGTCGGATTTGTTGTAGCTGACGATTGGTTTCTAGAATCGGGCGCGTATCCCAGAGGCGGATGTTGCGAATTGTTAGATCATTTTCTTTTAACTCAGTCCTAGTAAGTTTACCTTCTGGATCAAAAGCTTTAACTTCAATATCATCCAAGTCAAAGGCTGTCCTAGTCAAAGCAATGCTACGCTCAATGTAAGGTTTTTCTCTTGCTAATTCGCTGGGTTGAACGATGAAGCGCTGCACCAGAGCTGGTAGAGCTACACCTACTATTACTTCTACTACTAGATACAGTCCCCACAACCCTATTACTAGCCAAGCAGTTGTTTTAAAACGTCGAAACGAGAAAATTGTTCTTGACAGAAAAAAAATAGCGATCGCTAAGGCTAGAATAGTCAAACCTGTATTAACGCCCAATTGAATATTGACGTCGGTATAACCAGCGCCGTAAGAAACTCCACGATGGGAATAGAGCAATTGGTAGCGAGAGAACCAATAACGGCAAGCCGCTATCACTGCCAAAGGAGTACTAAGTCCAGACAAGTGACGTAACTGGTTTGGAGAAAACCCGGAAAATTTCCCCTGAGAGAGGCTATTTCCTGAAGCTAGATAAATTATTACTACTGCTACTAAGCCAAAGAGAAACAGTCCCCCTAGCCAAAAATCCAACAACTGCCACACAGGTAAGCTAAATATATGGAAGCTAATATCATGTCCAAATTGAGGCTCTGCAACTTGAAAAGCAGTGGGATGGAAGTACTCCAAAACCCGGCTCCACTGGCAAGACAGTAAAACAGACCAGAATAAAGAAAGTACAATAGCGATCGCACTTAAGCAAAACTGAGGCTTGATAACCAGGGCAACTATAACAACAGCAACAAAACCTAGCTGCCAAATTTGTTCTATGCCAGAAGGCTGTGGTAGCAACAGCTGTTTGAGGGACATCCAATTAAAGGAAGCCGGAAGTGGTGGAGTAATATGAGGGGCACTTAAATCTGGCTCCCAAAGGGAAAAAGTGATGATGCTGTAGTGGAGCAGCATCAAACTGGCAAGGGTACATAACAGTACAATTACTAACAGTAGCGATCGCAAACCCAAAGTTAAGGGAGGAAACCTTTGATGAGTTTTTGTTTCCTTCTGTGTTGCTGATGCTATACCAACCCCTTGAGTGCGGCGGTACAAAGGTGGCTGTTGAACTCCCACAGACAAGTTTAGTGTTGTCTGTCCTATTGGTTGAACTTTGTTGCTGGTTTTGTAGGAGTAAGTTTGCCTAGATTGGTAATCCCAGAGATTGTTGCCTTTTTGATTAATATTTGCATCCGTTGCCAAGGCACTCTCTTTTTTATGCTTAAGTCGGTTTGCCAGAAACAGGTTACCTAGTAAAAACCCAACCGAGATGAAGCATACAAGGAACCACAAACCCAATTGAGTTTGGAAGCGCAGGAGGAATGAGCTGAGATAATCAACTTCATCAAACCATAAAATTTCTGCTACCAAGTTAGCCAGCAAATCCCAAGCTAGCAAAAGTCCCAGTAGTACAGTAATAGAGCGAAAGAATTGGTTCCAGAAACGTCTAGATATCATAGATTTGATTAGCCAGCTCTCATGAGCAATGAGTCTCTTCTGATATCCCTCTTCTGTCACTTTCCGAAATTCTGACGATATTCCGTCATTACAGCCAACGATACCTAACGAGAGAATCAGGGTTTGACCCCTATTTTTCGGAGTCTGACAGAAGAGGGGTAACTACTGTTAGTTTCAGCAAAGCTTCCAAAGCTTTATCGCACTTGCTGTTGAGTCCTGAGGGGTCGTTTGTATGTGATGATCTTATAGATTGGCTGACAAAGTGGTACAGATGAAACGAATATTTTTAATGATAGTGGCTTTTGCCTGCTTGGGTTTGGTCTTCTTCACTCCTAGAGTTGAGGCTTTGAATTTACCAGAATGCGTCCTAACTGATTGTAATTGCAGTGACTTTGCTACGCAACCTGAAGCGCAAGCAGTGTTTGATGTTTTTGTTGAAGATTTCTTCCAGCTTGATAGGGATGGCGATGGACGTGTTTGCACTAGTCTCCCTGGTTCGCCCAAGGCTAAAAAAGTCGAGCCTGAAGTGAGTGAACCTCCTCAACCTAAGTCATCTTCAGAATTGGTGTTCAAACAAATTAAGTTTGGTAATCCTAGTGATGCTGATACTGATCTCAATAATTATCTAATCCCCAAGGAGCAGTTTGTAATCTCATATAATTGCTCTCACAACCTCGCTAATTGGGTATCTTGGATAGTGGATGCAAGTTACATGGGAGAAGTCGAACGCGCGGATAATTTCCGCCCAGATCCTGATGTGCCATGCTATAAGGTTACACCACGGGATTATACGAGAAGTGGGTATGATCGCGGGCACATTGCTCCTAGTGCGGATCGAGATAGTAATAAGGAAGATAACAGCGCAACTTTCTTAATGTCCAATATGATGCCCCAAAGTCCCTCGAATAACAGAGAGGTTTGGCGGGAGCTGGAAAATTATGAGCGGGAGCTGATTACTGAGTTGGACAATGAAGCAGTGTATATTGTAGCAGGTCCGCTGGGTAATGCTGGCACTATCAAAAATGGCGTTGTCATTCCAGAGAGTACATGGAAGGTGATTCTGGTTGCTGGTGCTGATGGTCATTTCACTGAGACTATTGCTGTTAATATCCCTAACAATGAGTCGGTGAAGCATACCGACTGGCAAGATTATCTGACAACGGTTGATCAACTGGAGATGCTAACGGGGTATGACTTCTTTGAAGAGTTACCCGATGAAATTGAGGAAGTTCTTGAGAGTCGAGTAATGAGTAATGAGCATTAGAAGGCAGAATGAAGAAAAAAAGAATTCTAAATTCTAAATTCTAAATTCTTAAGATTCCACTGACAGTGTTTTTAGGGCAATCCATCCTTCTTCAGTCCTACCCGTCACAAAAATATCTGCTTCAACTTCTCCTGCTGTGTAGATGGTGAGCGCTTCAAGGTTTTCTTGCAATAATTTCACTAGGGCTTTGTAGCGCTGGACATCGGCTTTATCTTCCTCACCGTGCCAATCTTGCTCTGTGGTGGCATTTTTGAAGAATGTCTCGAAGTCTCTGGTTTTAATGGGTGTCTTTTCTGAAAGCTTGGCGATGGCTTCAGTAGTGGGTTCCTCATCAAAGGTCAGTGCTTCCCACAGCTCATCAGTTGCGCTAATCCAATATAAATTTGCGATCGCATCTTTGAGTTGGGAGAGTAGGTCAGTCATGGGATGCCGCGGGGAATGGACGGTACTATTGTATTGCCAACAAGGCTCTTTTCTCCTAGAAATCTGACTCATTACTTGACATCCTCCCTCCGCTAACCTCTAACGAGGTATAGCGGGGGATTCCCAAGAGTTCTTGGTTCGCAGTTCATCGAGCCGACTTAGAACCAGAGCGTCTCCGTTCCTGAGCCAGAGGTCAGTTTCTCCCTGCGCTTTCGAGCTTTTGGCTCCGGATTCTGTATGCCCTACAGTACCGTTTAAATATTCAGCTAATAACAATAATCCTTTTTTCAAGATGTTTTTGGCTGCGTTATGGTCCCGGTCTAATACCGTTTTACAACTACTGCATTTATGTGTTCTGCTGCTAAGTGTTTTCTTCACCTTCGCCTTACAACATGAGCAATCAACAGTTGTATTGTGAGGCGCTACAGCAATAACTATCACACCATACACTTTGGCAAAGTATTGAAGCCATTTGGTGAATCGATACCAAGATGCATCGCTGATGGATTTAGCTAGCTGGTGATTTTTTACCATGTTTTGTATCTTCAAGTCCTCGTAGACAATTAAATCTTTCGACTTAACTAGCGCCAAAGCATCTTTACGAGCTTTGTCTTCACGCTGTCTACTTACCTTCAGATGTTGCTTCGCTAAAGCCTTGCGTGCCTTGTGGTATCTGTTAGACTGTTTCTTCTTTTCAACATGTTTCTGGGAAACCCGACGTTGAAGCATCTTTAATCTTCGTTCGGATTTCCTCAAATATCGAGGGTTGTCAACAGTATTTCCATCGGAATCGGTATAGAACTCTTTTAGTCCTAAATCAATTCCCGTCATTTTCCCTTGAAATTCATGCTTCTCTCGTCTATCCCAATCCACTAAGAACTGAGCATAGTAGCCGTCAGCACGTCTTATGACTCGAACTCTTCGGATTTGTTTTTCCCTGGTCCAAACTAAATCCCTAGAACTCCACAAATCCATCATTCCGACTTGAAAACCATCAGTGAAAGTTATAGTCCTTCTCTCAGCAGACAATTTCCACCCTGAATTTTTGTACTCGACGGAACGACTGAATTTTTTGTAGCGAGGATAGCCTTTTTTACCGGGTTTTCCTAATCTACAGTTTTCATAAAAACGCTGAATGGCAGACCATGCCCTATCAGCGTGAGCCTGCCTTGCTTGGGAGTTAAGTTTTTTCGCCCAAGGGGCAAGTTTGTCCTTAGCTAGTAGGGCGCAAAGCTTTTGGAGGTCGTTACGAGTGACCCGTCTGTTATCTTCCCAATAGCGCAAACAGGTGTTGCGGATGAACTGCCCTGTTCGGATTGCTTCATCCAACTTGCTGTACTGAACTTTGGTTCCTTTGAGCTTGGCTTCAATTACTAGCATGAGACCAAGCATAACATCTGTTACCCACTGCGAATACAGGTATAATTAGGGCTTGCTGCAAAAGTGTGTAAACTATACCATACTTTGCTTTCAATCATTTTATGCCTAGCAGGCGTGCAAGGAAATTGTATCTTTTGGCTCAATTTCCTTGCACCGTAAGTCAAAAATCCCTAACACCTACCACCTCTTTCCCTTACCTACCACCTGCCACCTACCACCTACCACCTATTCAAACCCGAAAGTTACGACTTATTCAGCAAGCCCTAATTATTTGGATTCCCTGCCGCTCAATTGTTAGCTGGTCGGCATTCATCTCACCGCTAAACCATTGTCGGTACTCGGCTACGCCTCGATCAATCCGCCTCGGTTATAGCGGGAGCCTTCTGCCGACATTAAGGTAAAGTAACTCAAGATAATCAAGGCTACTGGAGCCAGAGAGGTATGAAACTCCCAGGAATCAAAACCAGAGTTAAGAACCTCCTGCAACATCAAAAGGGTGTCTGTCTTGTTGTCATAGTACACAAATATTATTGAATGTCAATACAGAAGTCGTCTATCTTGTCAAGAATGTGTTAACATAACTTACATAAGAGGTTGCCAACTGTTCATTCAAAAATCAAAACCTCTGTGCAGACGATTTAGAAGGTTACTGAAATGTGAATTTACCAACCCACAGCCGGGAGTAACTCACAGCTTAACTCAACTTGTCCTTGTGGTTGTTCTTTCGTTGCAATGACGCTGGTTGAGAACCTTTGCCTCAAGAGTTTCTCTCCGGCAACTTTTAAGGCAGGTTAGTGTAAAAAATTTTTGCCACTTTAAAAGCCTCAAACCTAGTGCAGCGCGGCGGAAATAAGGGACCAGTTTGAGATCGATAGAATCCTTACTCTATAAGCATTCTTAATTCTTAATTCTTAATTCTTAATTCCGCGCAGCGGTACTAGTCCTCCTTTATGCAAGTAGAGGTGGAGTAGAGATTCCCTGTTCTCATAACAATAGAGATAAGGGAAGAGTTCAATGCTCAGCGGTGACAAAAACTTAAGGCACTAACAAGATACTGGTTTACTTTTACAAGGAGACACAACTATGTTACCGAATCTTCCCGATTTCTCTTTAAGCATTGAGCAGCAGTTTGACTTACGCAAGTATCAGGAGCTAGCCAAGAATATTCCGCGTCAAGAATTAGAGAAGTTATTGATTGATGCAATTCGTCTGAAAATGGCTCAGGAAAATCTGACTAAGGGAGTGATCCAACAATGCTTTATTAGTTAGGAGCTTCTCTCGAGGGAAATTAAACAACATTCGACATTTCTCCCCACCTTTTAAAGGTAGGGAGGAATTAACTTTCTTGGATCAGGCGATCGGCACAACCCTTATACTAAGTAGTATTTCGCGATTTGTAAATATTTATTATTTTTTACTAAGAAAACCAAGAAGCGATCGTATTCTAAATCACCGATTCATTAACCAAAATTAGATGTAGGGGCGAAGCATTCGGGCGATAATTTATCTTCTGAAACCGTAGTTTTTCTGTCCGAATGCTTCGCCCTGGGATGTGGACTGTGTCGTAAATAGGAATACTGAATCGGTGTTCTAGGCGAGAGTTATATTGCTTTCACATATATGAAATTAGTTGATTACTTTTTCACATATATGAAATCAGTTTATTCTGTTTTCACATGCATGAAATTAGTTGATTATGTTTTCACATACATGAAATTAGTTGACAGGATTTATTGCAAACTTTATATTGATAATTAATTCATATCCAATAAAAAAAATACTCGATCTAATAGGAGGTTATCCCAACAGATATTGGTCTAGTCTGCCAATTATAGGAGCGAAAACTACAACAATGCTGAGAAAAAACAATCTTCATCAATCTTTACGATTTACGACTCTAGCTGTCGGTTTCGTTGCAGCACTTATAAGTTTCACCAGTTGTTCAGATACAAAAATCGAGGATACCAACAGTAACAAGGCTAGCCAGACTATCAAGGCTATGGCAGTTGCTGATGCTACCGAAACTACCAAAGCTATTGAAGTTACTGAGGTTACAGTAGAAAACACACTCGAAGAAATTAAGGGAAGGGACAAAATTGTTATTGGAGTGAAGACAGATTACACTCCCTTTGGCTTCATTGACTCAGATGGTACAAATGCTGGGCTAGAAATTGACATTGCCCATAAAATAACTGAGGAAATTTTAGACTCAGAGGAAAAGGTAGAATTTGTGCCAGTGACGGCTTTCAATCGCATAAAGTTTCTCAAGGAAGGAAAGGTTGACTTAGTAATTGCCACGATGACCGATACAGAAAAACGTAGGCAAGAGATTGACTTTAGCGAAAACTACTATTCTTCTGGAGTAGGATTGCTGACGAAGAAAGACAATGGGATTCAAACTTGGGAAGATCTCAAAGGGAAGAAAGTTTGCAGTATTGAGGATGCCTTCTATAACAAGAAGTTAACAGAAATGAAGATTGAAATGGTTAACTTCCTTAGAACTTCAGAAGCTTACAAATCTCTAAAAGAAGGACGTTGCGTCGGATTTGTCTACGATGAATCAGGTTTGGTAGCAAAATTGCAAGAGCCTGAATGGTCTCAAAATTGGCATCAGCCATTGGAGGCGATCCTCCAAACAAGCTGGGGTATGGGGGTACGCAAAGGCGATGCTCAATTCCTGACAACGGTTAATGATGCCATCTTCAAGATGGAGGTGGAAGGCTTCATTGTTGAAGGGGAGAAGAAGTGGAATATTCCCCCAACAGAATATGTTGAAAAGCGCATGGAACAAGCCAAAGGAAAAGTGAATAATAAATAGGGTTTGCTGCATGAGAGTGGAAGTAATACCATAATGTCTCTCATGCTTCAGTAGAGCTGTTTAAAGGTTTATTCAGGCAAAAAAGAATAGCAAAAGACTTTGTTTCTTCCCTTCTAGGACTTACGCACCGTAATTTGATACGGTGCGTAAGTCCTAGTACTGCTGCGCAGAATTAAGAATTAAGGATAAATATTGACTAAAACAAGCCGCATCTAAGTGAGATAATTCATAGAAAAAACTACGCCCTTCTTTTGGATCTACTGCTCCATATAACCAAAAGCATTGAAAATTGTTGCACTTCTTTATAGCTTTTAAAGCCGACAGGGTCTCTTAATTCTTGTTGTAATTTAGATACTTGTTCTATAGTTGATTTTTGGGTTCTTCCCGTTTTCCGTCTTTCTTTGAGTAGCTCTTCAATTCCCTCTTCACAATAGATTTCTAACCAACGATAAATAGTTCTTTCTGTTCTACCAACTAGAACAGCTAAATGTCTGATGGTTTCTACTGCACTAATTTTCCAGAGATATAAGCCTTGAATCTTGGCAAATCCTAAGACAGTCTTTTGCTGATTCATCAGCTCTAATAATTTTTTAGGAGATTCAACGACATTTAGTTTGCTAACTCCAGTCATGATAAATAAGTTTTTCTAGTCTTGATTTAAATATGACATTACTTTAGATTTTTGGTATAACACCTAACACCTTCTAGAAAATGGATTTAGAAACCTTAAAAGGACAGCCTGCAAGTATCCTTGGCTTAGGAGGACACCAGGCTATGGATACATCCTGTGTGTCGCTAGCATTTGAAGCAGGGATTAATTATTTCTTTTTTTACAATCTCTCCCATGAAAAATTGCTGAGTGGATTGAAGCCAATAGTGGCAACTCAACGGGAGCAGGTATTGGTGGCAACAGGTAGTAGCGATCGCAATTTGGGTAAGCTGCGACAATATCTAGAGCAGGTGCGTCGCTACCTAGATGTTGATGTAGTGGATGTCTTTTTTGCTGAGTATGTCAATCCTTCAGATGACATTGCCGAGATTTCGGTTGTTCTTGATGAACTATATGAGTGGAAAGAAAGAGGTTTGATCCGTTATGTAGGAGCAACTACCCATAATCGCGCGATCGCTCTAGAGTTGATTAACAGTGGTAAATGTGAGCTGCTCATGCATCGCTACAATATGGCTCACCCCAAGGCGCAAGAACAGGTTTTCCCGATGGCTAAACAAGCTGACATTCCAGTTGTTGCCTTTACTTGTACTCGTTGGGGAAAACTTCTACAAGGGCACCCAAATTGGCAAGGAGAAATTCCGACAGCGGCTGATTGTTATCGCTATGCGCTACATCAAAAAGCAGTACGCTTGGCTCTAACCGCACCACAAACCCCAGCACAATTGGAAGAGAACTTGAGGGTGTTGCAGGCTCCTGAACTTTCTGCTCAAGAGGTAGAACAGTGGGAAGAGTATGGAGCATTAGTGTATGGTGATGGGCAAGATAGGTTTGAGACTGGATGGCTTTGATTGAATTGCTCAATCCACTGTGGCTGATTCGATGTTGGCGTCTTCATAAAGCATTTCAAATGTGCCGGTATAGTCGATGCTCTCTAGACGGAAGGTTTCGCAATCGTCGTAGTTTTGGAAAAGCCAGACACCTTTGGTGTGGCGTCTGAGTTGAGTGCGTTTAAGAATTCCTCTTTTTTACGAGGTTCGACATAAACGAAAGAATATGCTGCTTGGCATTGTTAGAATTCCATTGTTTTGATCTGGACAATGCATTAGCCGCAGCATCGCGAATTTCCTTTTGCCGATGGTTATTCTTGAGAAATTCTAAAACTTTCCGACCTTGTGGATTAGCAACTCCAGCTAACGCATAAGCAAGAGCATTAATATCTATTTGATTTTCTTTACCACGTTCAAGTTCTCGGCTAAGTGCATCTATATCCCCCATCCCAATCAGTGCTAGAAAGCAACGTTCTGGGAAACCATATTTATCAGAATCATCTTTTGGACGATTTACCCCATTTATTAATGTGGAAATAACTTGAGAACCACCTATAAGTACTAAATAAACTAATGCTTCATCACGTTCGTCAAAAGCCAAGATATCATCCTGAAAAATTTGTAACAGAGGCTCTACCATTTGAGGTATAAAATATCCGATTCTTCCCAGCGCAATGGCAACACGACGTTTTGCTTCTCTTGGTAAATCTGAAGAGATTAGATATTCCAAAACTACTTTATCTTTCAGGCGATCAAGAGGCATTGGAACTGGTAAATGATTTTGAGGCTTGCCTCCGTCTGCTACAACTGCCCATTGATATATCCAGTCAGCTTGGGCAAATACAGGTTTTTCAGAAGTACAAACACTCAAGATCAAGACACACCAGCTTCGGGCAAAAGAATCCTGTTTCTTATTCGTAGCAAATTGCCTTAAAAAGTCAAGTTCCGCCTCAGTGAAAGTGTAAGCAGTATAATTATCACAATACTTTGAGTTAGTCAGCCATCCGAGAGCCCACATAGCTGTGGTTGCAATTCCATTATTTTCTCCTGCATTGATTCTGATGACCGAAAGTAAAACATTGATCACCCTATGCAAAAGTTGGTTAGGCAAAAAATCTATTCTGAGGCGAATATTGTACATATGTGGGCGAAAGAACTCTTCAACTAACCTCAGTCCTGCCTCAATCTGTTTTTCAACTAAGCCAGCAGTAGTTAACTGTTCTAAAAGAGGGTTTAATTTTTGATTGGCATTTTCTCTATTAAGTACTTCACTATTTGCTGCTATTTGATTGAGGAAAATAACACCAATTCTCTTCCTATATTCACCAGTAGTCTCGATGTAGCCTTGTCGCAATTGATGGTAACATTGCTTGGCAAAGCAAGACTCCATAACTTTAGAGAATGCCTTGTCCATCTGAGTGTTTGGTTTGTTCGTGTAACCATCATATTCATTGAGATTTTTTATAGCTGTCCTAAGAACTAGAGTAACCGTTTCATCTTTTAGAGGACGTTCTTCTGCTAAGTACTGCAAACAAAATACTGCTAAGGCACGAGCTTCTTGTGGTGACCTATCACGACGTAATAACCTACAATTATCCATTGATAATTGATAAATTGACACAGTCTAGTACTAGACCATCCACTCTAAAATTGTGATAATGGTTTCCTTGCTATCAAAGCTTCTACAGAATTCTAAGTCACAAAATAAGGATAGATACTTTACTAGTATATCCTGCTTTTTTTTCCTGCGTCTCCTCTTTGGCAGCGAGCGTCCTTAGATAAAACTGAGCAAAAGCATTTTTGGTGTCGCAGGTGATAAGGATATCGGGGTACAAGAAGCGGTTCCAGAGGTCGATACAGGCTTTTATATCGGAGATGAAAACCCGACAGCCAGAACCCTGTAAGTGCGATCGCAGATTTGTATCTTTATTTCGACTCTACTTTAGTACATAAGTATTGACTTTAGGTAATCTTATACCGTAGCATCTATGGTTCAATACTTGCTATTCTTAGATCAGATATTTGTGAATTTTTCGCAAATTTGGCTTTTAAACCCCGGATGCCATTATGCTGATTGAGTTTAGTATTGGTAACTATCGATCATTTAAGGAGAAAGTCACCTTCAGTATGGTGGCAGCTAATCTTGTTGCCAAAGATAAAGAAACTGATGAAAATAACGTTTTCGCCATAGATGATGACCTTAAGCTACTGAAAAGTGCTGCAATATATGGTGCGAATGCTAGTGGTAAAAGTAATTTAATTAAAGCTTTGGGGTTTATGAAATGGTTCATGATCAATTCCTCCAAAGAAACTCAAAGTACAGAAAAAATCAGTGTTGAGAGATTCCAACTCAGTACAGAGACTGAAGATCAACCATCTTTTTTTGAAATTATATTTTTATTAAATGGACAGCAATATAGATACGGATTTGAGGTAAATACCGATAAGGTTGTCTCTGAATGGTTATTCTATGTCCCTAAATCAAGAGAAACTAAACTTTTTGAGCGTCATGACAATGATATTAGTGCCTCTAAAAAATATAATGCTGAGGGTATTCAACAAAGAACTAGGGATAATGCTCTTTTTTCATCTGTTTGTGCTCAATTTAATGTTGAGATTGCCGAGAAAATTTTAGATTGGCTATCGAAAAAGGTTGGAATCATATCTGGTCTATATGATAGAGGATATAAAAGATACACGATTAGTTGCTTGATAGATAATGCAAATAAAGATGAAATTATTAAACTAATTAAAAAATTAGATTTAGGTATTGAGGATATCAAAACAGAAGAAACTAAGATTACTGCTGATGATTTACCTGAGCAGCTACCAGATAAAATCAAAAATTTATTCATAGAACGTGACGCCATATCAGTTCAAACTATGCATCGAAGGTTTGACAGCAAGGGCAGCTATATATCTACAGAGTTGTTTGACTTAGATGAGCAAGAGTCTGAAGGTACACAAAAATAGATATTTGCCCTAGGAGGTCCTCTTGTAGATACCCTCAAAAATCGTGATGTTCTAATAGTTGATGAATTTGAAGCTAGACTTCACCCTTTGATTAGCCGTGCAATTGTTGAGTTGTTCAACTCCAAGGAAACTAATCCCAATAATGCACAGCTAATTTTTATGACTCATGATACCAACCTACTCAGTAATAAACTCTTTCGCCGAGACCAAATTTGGTTTACTGAAAAGGACAGATTTGGTGCAACAGATTTATATTCCCTAGCGGAATATAAAGTCCGTAATGATGCTTCTTTTGAGAGTGATTACATCAAGGGTAGATATGGTGCAATTCCATATCTTGGCAATCTGAGTCAGATTATTGAGTCCAATGCCTAAAAAAAGAAATACTTCTCGTGGCTATTCACCAAGAAAAGTCAAAATTAGAGAGGTGAGACAGACATTTCTAATTGTTTGTGAAGGAGAAAAGACTGAACCCAACTACTTTATAAATTTTCGTGGGCCTAAAGTCAAGATAAAGATACAACGAGGAGAAAAAAATCCATGTCATGTAGTCGAGAAGGCAAGAGAATTAAAAGAACAAGAAGATTACGATCAAGTTTGGTGTGTGTTTGATTGGTTATCGTAATTCATGGAAGGAAGATGATTTTAATAGTGCTATTAGAAGTGCCAAAAAAGAAAAAATTAAAATAGCCTATTCTAATGAAGCTTTCGAGTTATGGTACATTCTACATTTTGAATTTGTCAATACTGGAATTTCTAGAAACGATTATGGTAAAAAAGCTCAATACTTTGTTGGGGTGTAAATATGAAAAGAATAGCGATTCAATTTATGATGATTTAAGAGATAAACAGGATACTGCTATCAAAAATGCTGAAAATCTCATCAAACAATATCAGCCTCACAACCCAGCCAGAGATAATCCTTCAACTACGGTTCATTTATTGGTAAAGGAACTGAACAGATTTATTATCTAGAATGATCATCACATGCTAGACGATGTATCTCATCAAGATACAAAGCGCTATATGTTTCTTTTAAAATAATAGAAGGGACTAAGCAAACTACTCACAAAAAATTCTAACTCACAAGCAGCAACTAGATCTGAGTTGTATTGACCTCTGTATTGAAGCCAATGCCGAATAATTCTACGCAGAGTTACCTAGTAGAATCCTTGTTATAATAACTGGCTTTTGCCAATTACTAACCTTAGTGAGGCGGAGAGTACAAACATTTAAGCCAGCACTCCGCATGAGAGAAATTAAGTAATCCCTCTCTAGCCTTGAAGCAGGTATTTGGTGATCAATAGACATATGAGGGTTATACCAGATTTCCCAACCTGCTTCCCCTATGTGAATCATCGCTTCAAAATCTTCCCCTTTTCCTAACAAAGATTTTCCTACAGGTCCTTGCAGCACTAATTTTTCAGGAACATTTTCCAACCAAACTTGTTTGCGGATTACCATCCCTGCACCAGCGGGTAGATTTAGGGTACTGTGATTATACAAACGAGGTTGTGAGCCATGTTCTTTAATTGCTAGAAAAGCCTGGATTCTTTTAAAATTTTCTGGAGGAACAACTTCAAATTTTCCATGCACCTGACTACCGTAAACACCTGCTTGGGGATAAGATTGACCAAAAGAGTAAGCTGCACTAACCCAGTTAGAGTCAGGAAAATTATCGTCGTCTAAAAAACCAATCAATTTACCTCTAGCTTCTCTAACAGCACGCCATCTGGCATAGACAGCCCCTTGCTTCGGTTCAAGGTAATATCTGAGGGGATAGGGTTGACACCAGTGTGACTGATATTCTTGAACAATCTTAGCTGTCTTGTCAGTGCTGTTGTTATCAACCACCACAATCTCCCAACTAATCTTCTGTGTATCTAGTTGCGATCGCAGTTTGTCTAAAATAAGCGGTAGATTCTGTTGGCTGTTGTAAGCACGAACGGCTACGGTAAAGTCTAGAGAGCTATCCCTACCTCCCTGGTGATCTAAGTTTTGCTGTGCTTCCATCAAAAGTCAATTAGGATACAAACCCCATCTTTAAAATAGAAACGTAGCACGCTACGTCTCTACAGTCAGTTACCTTGATGCTTTCTTTGATAGAACTTTATCCCTTAAGACGACTTTCTCGTTAGCCTAAGTTTTCTAATCAGTTCTCTCAATACATCATTTTGGCTCCTGCTCTCTTGTGTGCAGTAAGCAACTAATCGCTCATACTCTTTCTCAGAACACCGGACTGTTAACTTTTTCATGCCGCCATTATGCCGTCAATTATGTTATCATAATAGCATAAAGGCAAGATACTATTAGCATTTCCTACCTAAAATGGCGGTGAACACTAGGGGTAAGGAATTGAGGTTAAAGTGCAGTTAAAGCAGGTAATTATCATCCACAAAGCCGGAGACGCTCAAGGCAAAAAATGTGCTGAACAATGCGCTCGGCAATTAGAACAACATCAATGTCAAGTCTTAATCGGACCAAGTAGTGCTAAGGATAATCCGTACCCCGTCTTTTTAGCATCCGTTAAACCAATTGATTTAGCGATTGTTTTGGGAGGTGATGGTACAGCTCTAGCAGCAGCAAGGCATCTTGCTCCAGAAGGAATACCGATTTTGTCGGTAAATGTAGGGGGACATCTGGGTTTTCTAACCGAACCGTTTGAGGAATTTAAAGACACTGAACAAATTTGGAGCCGCCTGTTAGAGGATCGCTATGCAGTTCAGCGGCGGATGATGTTACAAGCAGCGGTATTTGAGGGTAATCGTACCAATACTAAACCAGTTAGCGATCGCTTTTTGGCTCTTAATGAAATGTGTGTCAAGCCTGCCTCCGCTAACCGGATGATTACTTCAATGTTGGAAATGGAGATTGATGGAGAAGTAGTAGATCAGTACCAAGGAGATGGACTAATTATTGCTACCCCTACTGGTTCAACTTGTTATACTCTTTCTGCCAACGGTCCAATTTTACATGATGGCATGGAAGCAATCATTGTCACCCCCATTTGTCCCTTAAGTATTTCTAGCCGTCCCATTGTTCTACCTTCTGGTTCTGTTGTCAATATCTGGCCTTTAGGGGACTATGAGCTCAATACTAAGCTCTGGATGGATGGTGTCCTAGCTACTTCAATTTGGCCAGGACAACGGGTAGATATACGTAATGCAGATTGTCAAGCAAAATTCATTATTTTGCGCGAGAGCTATTCCTATTACCAAACTCTACAGGAAAAACTCCAATGGGCTGGTACAAGAATCCGTTACACTAACAACCACCGCAGTTAAGGAACTTCCAAATTAAAAAAATATTCCATTTGGGTGGACATATTCTCTTGCCGAAGTTGCAATCAAAAATAGCAGACTTCTCTGCCTCAAATCCCTCAAATACACAAACTTCGGTTTATGATTTGGTTACATTAGGATGCTCCACTTTATATTTTTAGGGCACGTAATTTACGTGCCCTAAAAACCTTGATTAAGATGATGAGTTATTGACATTTTACTCAACTTTCTTAATTACTATGCCATAGTCAAACATGGGACTTTTTCTGAAGTTTGTCTATTATTGCAACTGAGCTGTTCGCACGGAATAACATCAGTAATAATCGTCGTAATTCTATCACTAGTATGGACTTCTAATCTAGCATTTTCAACTGCTTCAAATACCAGCCTTTGACCAGGAAAAACGACTCTTTCTAAATAAAAATTGGGAATATTAGTAATCCGAATGATTTGGATTCTGCTGCTCTGGTTGGAATAGTAGCAGAGAAAGCTTTCAGAGGAATTACCAGGAAAAGAATTTAAAAGTTCACTCATTATCATTTTTTCAGAATTTTTATTTGCATATTCCAATAATTACTAAGTTTATCTAAAAATGTCAGAATATTTTGACTTTAGTTCATATTAGTTATTGAAAATTCACATAATATTAAGTATGCACTATAAGTAATAATAATTACTGTGATGGAAGTCATTGACTGTAATTTGTCAAGATTTTTAAAGAATTAGTTCTCCTTTGTTTCCCTATCTCCCCATCTCCCCATCTCCCCACCCTGTTTTCACTCACCCGGTTGGGGGTCTATGCCTAGCAAGATTTAATTAGGGTTTGCTGTATGAGTGTGGAAGCTACAGCATACAGCAAACCCTAATTACCCTTTTTGTGCTACTACCAGATAGCGGGTAGATGGACAAGTATCATCTTCTGCTTTTAACGGCTCCAAAGTTACTGCATCAAAGACATCTACTTGGCTTCCAAAGAACTTATTGAATAGATATCTCATTTTCCACAAAGAGGGGAGATAACGAATATGCTTACCTTCATAAGTAATGCGCAATTTACCATGAAGTTTACTCACATTAATGATTTCACTTTGCTGGTGGATGTTGTGGTTTTTCTCGACAAATAAAGGTTCTCGCAAAGAAATGACATTTTCGGAGCGAATCACATCAGGATACCAGCGCATGTGGTCAGGGGTGACAAAATCACCAACAAAGTAGCCTCCTTTGCGAGTGATTTGAGCCACGTTTTCTATAGCTTGCCCCATTTTGGTCTGAGGAAGATACTGAAATACATTCAGACTGGCAAAGGTGATATCCCACAGTTGCTCTGTAGGATCTAGAGCTACAATATCTTTGACAACGGCATTAATCTTTTTGGATGCCACCTCCACCATTGCTTCGGAAATATCAATTCCCAGAAGATTATCCCTGTGCAAATTATAAGTTTGGAGAATGTGTTCTTCCATCAAACCAGTCCCGCAGCCGATAGATAGTATTCTGGAGGCAGAAAAATCGAGATTATAGATATCGTGGACAAACTTAATATATTTCCCAGTAAAATTGGTCAGACAAGGTTGCCCAATCACTTCATCATAAAGTTCTGCATAGGTGTAAAAGGAGTCCTCACTCTCAGATTCCATACCCAAGAGTTCATTTTGCAAACGAGCTGCCTGGATTAACTCACCACGAAGGAGCTGCCAGAAACTAGGATTAGTTACATGTCCCTTGTTATCTACATGAGCCATTAACTCACTTTCAAAAGAATTCCAGCGGCTGATGTCAAAAATTTGGGAGGTTAGTTTCTGCTCAATCTTCACTAGATGCTCCTCTGGTTTTTGCCTATTGGCTTTTCTAACTCTCCGGATATATTCAAGAGTGTTTCTTAGCCAGGACATATAGTTAGGTATTGGAGCCGCTTCTACTGCATTGATTTGCTTCTGTGGCAAAGCAAAAAACACACCACCATTGGTGCGTTGAACGACTCCTTCTGTAATATCCCAGACTCTCGCATCAGCTGTCACCGACTCACGATTAAATTCCAGATCATCTACACCATATACATGAAGGGTTAAAAATTTCTGCTCAGATTGATTACCCATTTGGTGAACCAGTTGATGCCCTACTGGAATCACCCGACCTGGCTCCATCACTTTACGTGAGATAGTTACGATCGCATCATCCTGTACCATAAAAGTAGAATGTTCTGCTGGTCCGAATATCTGAACTGCACCCCATTGGGTATAACCATGATCGTGGATGGCAGAAACATCACCTGGAGCCCAGGACATCACCATGATCTCGAAAAAACCATCTTCAAAAACCAATTTTCTTCCATAGCTGTCGCTCAAGGGATGATCATAATCTTCCCAATTCACGAGCTCTTCCATCTCAACCGCAGCATCTCTTACGAATCTTCTGAGCTAGCTTAGGCTTCATCTGGTTTCGATGTTGCCAAATTTCTTGGATAATCTTTTGTAGTGATACCGGCAAATGCTCAATGCTTTTAGTAGACATGCTTACAACTACTCACTATTCTCTATAATTAATTGTAATTGTTGATCTCAATCTCACAGTTTTTTTTAAAAAATCTTTAATTTAATATTTTGTGGTAGTTGCTGGCTTAGCTTGGTAATTAAAATGAGCTAGTATAGCTCATTTTAATAATTTAGCATAGCTCAAAAAGTATACCCAAATACCATTGATGAATTTTCTCAAGAAGTAGAATTCTAACTAATAAGTAAGTTGTAAATTTGTTAGTGCAGTAAACTTCACTTCTTTATCCATATGTTCACGACTCAAATAGAATCCCTATATGACTAATCTGCCTCCCACACCCAACCAAGACTCCCAGCCGACTGAGAATACTAAGACATCAATAAGTCCTTTGCGCTGCTTAACTGGAGCAATGATTTCTGGAGGATTAGCATTTGCTGTCTACTCCCTAACCTCCTCCATCGCTGCAACTTATGCTGCCAAACCAATTGCTTCGACTAATCCCACAGCAATTAATATTGCGATCGCGGTGCGTACCCTAGTTGTAGGTATGAGTACTTTAGCAACCTTTGTTTTCAGTATTGCCACTGTTGGTTTGGTGGCTCTAGCTATCCAAATCTCCATTCAACAGCTGAAAAACCGCACAGCTTCAACTTCTGATTCCTAGTACAGGGTTTGCTGCATAAGTGTGGAAGCCATGCGGTGACGAGGCTTTCAATCCTATGGCAAGCCAAACAAGTCCAAGGAAATTGCATCGATGGGCTCAATTTCACAGGCACCGACTTGGGAAATTTCCTAACACCTAACACCTCCAACCTCACCTACCACCTACCACCTACCACCTAAAACCTATTCAAACCGGAATGTTACGACTTATTCAGCAAACCCTAGTATAGGTATTATGCGATTAAAACTTTGGCAGTGGATTGTCTTAGCCCTTCCCATCGCAATCATCGTCAGTTTCCTGATGATCTCAGCAGGATTGCAGATCCACAAGTGGGGCATTAGTTGGATTTGGGCTGTATTCATCCTCATTTTCTTGGGTTGGCGTTGGTTGTTAGTCAGATGGACTAAACCTGCAATCAAACAGATGGAAGCTGTTATTGCCCAAGTCAGTGAAGAAGTTGAATCCACTGCAGGGGATAGAGCAAGACTACCAGAGGGAAACGACACAGCCAATCGAATAGAAGCTGTACTCCAAGAAACTCTGAAAGCAGCACAGAACGATCCACCAATTTGGGAAGATTGGCAAACCTTTTGGACACGATGCCAAAAGCTGATTGTTGCGATCGCCCAAGTTTATCATCCGGAAGTGAAATATCCTCTGCTAAATATCTACATTCCTGAAGCCTATGGGTTGATCCGAGGGACGGTGGATGATCTCGATCGGTGGATGCAAAAGCTATCCCCGGCTCTGAATCAAGTTACTGTAGGACAAGCATTTCAAGCCTATGAGGTTTACCGTAAACTGGAGCCATCTGCTCGCAAACTTTGGCGAGTTTGGAACTGGGCGCAGTGGCTCTTGAACCCAGCGGCAGCAGTGGCAAAAACAGCTAGTCGGCGTTCTAGTGAGCAGGCAACTCAAGAACTGCTAGTCAATTTGAGCCAGCTTTTCCGGGAAGCAGCCCTCAGGAATCTCTGTCAAAATGCGATCGCTCTCTACGGGGATAGCCCACTACCTATTTCAGAAGTTTCTGTTTCCAATCCAACCCTACCCAAAGCAAAAACCCAAACCCTGCGAGATATTCTGGCTCAAGCAGAATCCCCAGAGACAGTTGAGCAAAAACCGGTCAATATTTTACTGGTGGGGCGAACCGGAGCAGGGAAAAGTAGCCTGATTAACACTCTATTTCAAGCAGAACTAGCTGCTGTTGATGTGTTGCCCAGTACTGATCAGATTCAGAATTACCAGTGGCAGACTCCTATTGGAGAAATGCTTACCCTTTGGGATACTCCCGGTTACGAACAAGTAAATCGTGGGGAGCTCCGAGAGCTGGTACTAGATTATGCCACCAATGCGGATTTATTATTGTTGGTTACCCCTGCTCTAGATCCAGCTCTACAAATGGATGTAGACTTGCTCCAGGATCTGAAGGCAGAAGTTACAGACTTACCGACAATTGCGATCGTTACTCAGGTAGATCGTCTGCGCCCTATCCGAGAGTGGGAACCTCCTTACAATTGGCAATGGGGCGAACGTCCTAAGGAAATTGGGATTCGGGAAGCGACTCAGTATCGGGCTGAGTTGCTGGGGGAATTCTGTGAACGGGTTTTACCCATTGTAACTGCTGACTTCAAAACTGGTAGAGCCGTCTGGGGAGTAGAAGCTTTATCATTAGCACTAGTAGAAGCGATCGCACCTGCCAAGCAACTCCGTCTTGCCCGCTTTTTACGTGATCTAGAAGCCCGCACTGTTGCTGCGGCTAAAATTATTGACCATTACACCTTTCAGATGACAACTACCCAGGGACTGACTACACTGTTGAAAAGTCCTGTTCTCCAGTTTATTTCTACCTTATCAACCGGAGCACCAACCCTAGCTTATCTGTTAGCAGAACAAATTCCTGTGGAACAGTTGCCTGTTGTCATTGGCAAACTCCAGATGGCTTATGATTTATTCTCACTCTTGAATACAGAAGACTCTAATACCCTCAATTTTGACCTACTTTCCTTCTGGCCTCTGCTGCTGGAAAATTCCACTTCACCGGAGCGCAATGCTTGGGCATTTGGTCATGCACTGGTGGAATACTGGACTCAGAACCTAACGGTTGAACAACTAAGGGAGCGGTTTGATTACTATCTGAAGCAGGTTTAACTGTTATTTTTGCAGGAAATCTCAAGCGCACTTTTTTCTCCTTAAAAGGAGAGGCTTTAAACCGGATTGATTAATTATCAATTATCAATTATCCATTATCAATTATCAATTATCAATTATCCATTATCCATTGGTAAGTACCAGCTCACAAAGCTTCGATATCTTCCCTAGGCAGTTGGGTGATTGCCATAATCGTCTCTGTATCTAGACCTTGTTGTTTACATGAGCGTGCGATCGCTATTGTGTTTTGCTGGATACCTTCTTGTCTACCTTCTTGTCTACCTTCTTCCCTGCCTTCTTGTCTACCTTCTTCCCTGCCTTCTTGTTTACCTTCTTCCCTGCCTTCTTGTTTACCTTCTTGTCTACCTTCTTGTCTACCTTCTTGTCTACCTTCTTCCCTGCCTTCTTCTCTAGCTCTCATTTGAGCCTCCTCAATCTGTTCGATTTGCCATTGCGCCTCAAACTCTTGGGTACTCAAGATACTGGCTTCGTAACTCTTGTTATCCATATAACGGTTATATGCTGCTCTTTCAGTATCTGATAGATTATTTACTCGCAAGGTTTCCTTGGCTTCTACCATTCCTTTTGCTCCAAATTCCTCCTTGATCTCGCTGTTTTTGAGAAAATAGATCCATTCCTGTAAGGTAGTTTCCGCTGTACCCTGGAAATTCCTCACTTTCAGCAGGTAGTATTCTGGGAAGATATCTGCTACTTTTTCTAGATTAAACTTCTTTTCTTGAGCTTTGGTCAATTCCAGAGTATCTCCGCTATTCACCCCAACGAACTCTGAGTTGAGACGATAAATATAGTCCTTACCCTTACCGAGGTTAAAGTAGACAATATTTATCGAGTAAACTTTCCTAATTTCGCCGTACTCTTGTCCTTGTTCGAGATATTCTGTCACTAACTGAGAAACACCGTAGAGCATACGATGAAAATAATCGAGTTGGGAGTTGTTTTGTACTTCGATGAGGATCAACTCCTCCGAATCGGTTTCAGCAAGAATATCAACCCGGTTACTTTTATCATCAATAGTCTGTTGATTGCCCTCACTTTCGAGAAGGGTCTTGATAATGATATCTTGATCTAATAATTCACTTAAAAACCCTTCTAAGACTACATAATTAGCCTTATTGCGCAGTAGTTTTTTGATAGCCCAATCAAAGCGAATATGTTTGGCAGGCATGGTCTGTGTGCTGATTTCACTACTGATATTGTAGCTGATATTTCGTCAACAGCATCAGCAACCGCAACCTAACATCGTTAGCACTTTGTTCGGTTGAACGATAGTGCGATCGCTATTCTGTTTTGTTCGATACCCTAATGTTATTCATTTATATCGACAACGAGCTTTAGATTTACTGAATTTCCCCTTCTTTCTCGGGGATATAAGAATGCGTTTTGAATATATCTAACATTATCAATGAAAACATCACGATTTATATGACTATGGCCAAATATATGTATTTTTGAATCAATTAATTTTATTTGATCAGCTAATACTGTGCTAACTGATACATCGGGTAATCGTTTGAATCTTAGGTACTGCGGGTTTGGCAACAATTCAACTGTTGGTAGAAAATGGGAAAATGATATGACATTACCTTCATATTTTCTTAAATACTGATCATTTAATAAACCAAAATATTTTGCTAAGTTTATATCGACTAAAGGCCATTTACATAAATAATAATCAGCCCATGACTCAATAATATCATTTTTATTAAATGGAATTAAACAATCGTACCAAGAGAACAAGGGAATTATCCAATAATCTTGGATTTTATATGGTTTGGTTATGATACCTCTGCTTCTACAAAGATTCATAATTGTATCTAACTTATGTAAAGAATCATATTTATAATTTCTAATCCATAGTTCATGATTTCCTGGAACGTAGAATACATGTTTAAATTTACTTTGTAATAAATCGAAGGTTTTGTTAATAATATCTAAATTATCAGCGATATCACCGGCAAGAATTAAACCATCATGATGATAATTATCAATTTGCTTAATTAAATTCCAATTTTCTCCAAAATCTGTATGAATGTCTGATATTGCATATAGCTTCATTTTACCTACTGATGCACTTACATCAGTGTACCTTATTTACCGGCAAGCTGCAATGTTCAAATCTTCAAGAACTAGCAGAAAAATAAGGAATATAGTTGCTAAATGAAGCAAATGAAAAAGCCTTGATTAATCAAGATGCTTGCCAAAAAATGCCAATATTTTCTCAGGGAATTTTCCAACGTAATCGTAAGCAGCTGCTTGCTGCTTGGCAAGGTCGAGCCAAAGCATTATTTTACTAACCAATCATTTTTTCTAAAACCGCATCAAAAAAGCGATCGCTTCCCCATTTACGGATCAATAACAAGGGTTTTGCAAATTTCCCACCTGCGTAACGGGTTTTGGGTTTCTTAGCTTGAACCGCTTTGAGAATTAAATCAGCAATAACTTCTGGTTCAGAGGCATCATCAGCCTCATAAGAAGCTCTTGTAGAATCTGCTAGTTTTTTAGCTAATTCTCCGTAAGCAGTATTACCAGAACGCTTGAGCATTGGCTCAGTCATCACATCTCCAAATTCAGTTTTAATTGCTCCAGGTTCGATAATGACCACATCAATATTAAATGCTTTGAGTTCCAGACGCAGACAGTCAGACCAGCCTTCAAGCGCATGTTTGGTAGCATGATACCAACTACCTAAAGGAGTATAGATTTTGCCACCTACGGATGAAATGTTAATAATCTTGCCCGATCTTTTCTCTCGCATTTTTGGCAGTATGAGTTGAGTCAAACGTGCCAAACCAAACAGATTTACTTCAAATTGATAGCGAGCATCTTCAATGGTGGTATCTTCCATCGCTCCATACATCCCAAAACCCGCATTATTGATTAAGATATCCACTCCCCCATGAGTTGTTTCAATCTGATTGACAACTGCTACTATTTGCTCATCATTGGTGATGTCCATTTTGAGAGGGATGCAGCCCAAATCCTGCAAATCATTCATTCTTTCTAACCGTCTAGCAGCAGTATAAACGGTATAACCATGCTCAATTAGAACTTTGGCAGTTGCCTTGCCGATTCCTGACGATGCGCCTGTTATCAGAACTGTTTGCTGGATCATTTTTGTCTTTCCTTATTGATTTATAGTTCTGGCAATGTCAAGTCAGCGCATCTGGTATGAAGTTGTATCAGCTTGCGGATTACATCCAATGCTCAATTAGCTCCTTCAAAAAGGAAGCAAAAACTAAGCAGCACTTACTTGAACTTCTAAGTTCCCTGAAAATCCTAGTCTTGAAGTTAGTAGATGCTGATAAACTTGTGGCAGATTAAAACTTATCTTGTGATTATAAAGCCTAGTACCGCTGCGCGGAATTAAGAATTAAGAATTAAGAATGCTTATAGAGTAAGGATTCTATCGATTGTTGGATGACATAATTCCGTGACAGTGCGTAATATCAAGTTCGGTTGAATACTTATACTTTGGTGGCAATAAGGCTCCGAGGCAGGAGGCAGGTTGCAAGGTAGAAGGGAATTATAACTGTTTATGCGAACTTGATACAGCACATTGCAGGTAAATGAAGTACAGATACAATAAGAAAACTCTTGTGGAACAGGCATCTTGCCTGTCCTTGTGTACATCATTCAGATAAAATTTGCTGTATAAGTCCTGAAGCCGTGGGAGTGGATCAATTACTTTTCTCCATAGTCTGTTGGGAAATTTTCAACACGGTTTTTCGCGGCAGCAAAGGCACTACCCAATTAAGCATGAAACTCAAGGATGGCTCATTAATTTTCACTAATTCGCCTTTCATCATGGCTTCATAGCCGCACTTTGCTACAGACTCAGGGGAGGCGGCATTATCCCATACAGATGTACCATCCAAATCTCCAGCTGCAACAAAGCCTGTGGCAACAGCACCGGGGCAAAGAGCAGTGGAGGTGACATTAGTATCAGAAAGTTCTTGGGCAATAGCCTGGGAAAATGAGACAACGAAGGCTTTCGTGGCATAATAAACTGCCTGTAGCGGCCCTGGTAAAAACCCTGCTGTCGATGCCACATGCAAAATTTTCCCAGAATTGCGGCTGACCATTCCTTGTAAGTATAGATGAGTCAGGTTAACCAAGGAGACCATATTGACTTGCATCATAGCTTGATCTTTAGCGAGGTCACGTTCATGGAATTTTCCATGGCCGCCAAAACCAGCATTATTAATCAGGATATCAATTTGTATTCCAGCTGCTTCTGTGGCGGCAAATATTTTTTCAGCAGCATCAGGTTGTGCCAAATCAGCTGTAATGACGGTTGCTTTTATGCCGTAAGCGTTCTCTAACTCAGATTTTAATGCGTTAAGAGCATCTTCACGACGAGCAACCAATACTAAGTCACCTCCTTTTGCTGCATGAAATCGAGCGAGTTCAGCACCAATGCCGCTTGATGCCCCTGTCACTAATGCAGTATTTCCCATCTTTGCCCACAGTTACTTGATCTGATATAGCAGTTCTCAATATCACCAGAAATGTTGACACTGTCAAGGGCGTTTTTCGGACTTACGCACCGTGACGCAATTCTGTCATCCTGAGCGATAGCGAAGGATCTCCCAGCCGCAAGAGAATGCTTTTCTTACGTTAAGTATGACAGCTGAGTGCGTAAGTCCTTGAATAGTCAAAGAATTAACTAAGCCGATATTCCTTGATACGACAGGTTTGTTGACTTCTTTTTAGGTATAGAAAACTCTTGTTCCTCCTGCCTTCTGCCTTCTGCCTCCTGCCTCCTGCCTTCTAATGCTTATTACAGTTTCTCAATCTGTTCTCTAGTCAATCCTGTTGCTTTTGCGATCGTCTTAATATCTATTCCTTCGTGTTTGAAGGTTCTAGCTATATTAACTTTTTCCTCCTGTTTGCCTTGCTCTATACCTTCCTTGATACCTTCTTCTCGACCTTCCAATCTTCCCTCTGAGCGCGAGCCTTCGATTATGCTGATTTCATAGCGCCTATTCTCCATATATCTCAGGTAGTTTGCTCTTTCTTCTTCGCTCAAGCTATCTACTAGTAAATTTTCCTTCGCTTCCGCTAAGCCTTGGGCTGTGAATTCCTCTTTGATTTGGCTCTTTTTCAGGAAATATATCCATTCATCCAAGGTATTCTTCGCTACGTCGTTAAAGTTGTTGACTTTAATCAGATAATACTCAGGAAATATCTCAGATACTTCTTCGACATTAAACAACTTCTGCTGTTTTATCGATGGCATTAAAGAATCTTCTAAGTGCAGACCCTGAAAATCTAATTTCCCTTGGTAAATATAATCATCGCCCTGTCCTAAGGAAAAGTAGACTACATTCACCGAATAGACTTTTTTAACTTTACTGTAAGGCTCTCCTTTTTCCAGGAATTCCGTAATTAATTTCGCTGTGCCGTAGAGCATTCGATGAAAATAATCTTGCTCTGTACTATTTTGCACTTCAATGAGAATCAATTCACCCTGGTTATTTTCCGCCAGTATATCAACTCGATTGAGCTTGTCATCCTCTGCTTGTTGATTGCTTTCACTTTCGAGTATTGATTGTATTTTGACTTGTTTCCTCAATAACTCGCTGAGGAAACCAGCTAAAACTACATAATTAGCTTTGTTTCTGAGTAATTTTTTAATGGCCCAATCAAATCTGATGTGTGTTTGGGGCATAATGACATCAATGGGAAGAGCTACTTCATCTATTGTGACAGATTTGGCTTTTTCTTGGGAGTATCCGAAAGTTGCTTCTTCTTCCTAATTAAGTTCAAAATTTACTAGGCAGCGAAAATTATCGATATATATTCGTTTGATCATTGCTATGGGAATCTTCGTAGTCTTGCAGCTGTAACAACTGAGGTATGCTAACCAATGTATAGCTGCGATCGCTATGACTATAATAGACTTACCTCCCACTTGTAAGCGATCGCACCTGCCAAGCAATTATAACTGGAGGAAATATATGGACAATCATCTATTACAGCGTATCACTCATAATCCTGATATTTGTCATGGCAAACCTTGTATTCGAGGATTACGTTACCCTGTTGAATTGGTTCTTGAATTACTCAGCTCAGGTATGACTATTGAGGAAATATTAGCTGACTATGATGATTTAGAGCAAGAAGATGTTTATGCAGCTTTACTCTTTGCTGCTAGACTTACTCAGGTGAAAACTGTTCATAAAATTGCATCATTAAGTTTCTCGTTGATGCTCAATTACCTGTTCGTCTGGCTAGATTTATACAAGCCTCTGGGTATGATGCCCTCCACACAAAAGAGCTTCCCCAGGAAAATGCAACGTCTGACACACAAATCAATGAAGTTTCCATCCAACAAGAACGAATTGTGATCACAAAAGACTCAGATTTTGTAGATTCTTTCATGACTATCCACAAACCATACAAGTTGCTACTGATTACAACAGGCAATATAAGAAACACTGAGCTTGAGGAAATTTTCTCCAAAAATATACAGACTCTTGTTAATTTGTTTGAGCATCATGACTATATTGAAATGAGCCGCGATGCGATCATTGTTCATTAGTGAAAGTGCTTCTACTCTATCTGTGTTTACAGCTGCAACAACTGAGGTATAGTAACAAACGTATAACCGCGATCGCTTAGTTCCTCAATTGAGGTATACTGACAAGTGTATAGCCGCTTGAGGAGCTTTACTATGTATCAAGCTTCAGATATAGCTACATATTTCATTCACTATGCCAACCTTGAAGAGGATGGCATGATGACGAATTTAAAGCTCCAAAAATTGCTATATTACGCCCAAGGTTTTTATTTGGCGTTGTTTAATCAGCCTCTGTTTCGAGAAGAGATTAAAGCATGGCAGTATGGTCCAGTCGTAGAAGAGATTTATCACACTTATAAAGAATATTTGCGTAATCCAATACCTGAACCTGAAGACTTTAATGCTGAAGTCATTACGTCAGAAGCTCGAGGGTTAATTGATGAAGTTTATAGCGTATTCGGGAAATATACTGGCACGATTTTAGTAAATCTCACTCATCAAGAAAAACCTTGGATGAGCACAGAGACAAATCAAACCATTACTCATGAATTAATGAGTGACTATTTTAAGAGTCAGATTCTTAAGGATTGATGGGTAAAGGTAAGAAAAACAGAGTCAGTTGTGGCTGACATTTACTCAATTCTAAATTCTAAATTCTAAATTCTGTTTGTTGTCTAGGTTTGAGGGCAATTTTCAGATGTTAATCGACGCATCTCGACAAATCGCCGAAACCCTATATTTTTCGTTGAGATGCGTCGATGCTTTACGAGGAAAGGGTTTGAGGTATGTGTTTTGGTCAATTTTTGGGAGGATATGTTACTATTTTTAGAGATGCGTCGATTTGGCGGCTGAAACCCTTACTGGGTAAGGCTCCCTCAACGAACTCCCTACCGACTGGGTTAAATCGGACTAGTTGGAAACTCGCCCAGCTCAGGATACTGACTCTGACTTAAATGTTCGCTGACCCTACCGACTGGGTTAAATCGGACTAGTTGGAAACCACTACTGGCTTACGCAGATTATTATGATTTTGAGAGCCCCTACCGACTGGGTTAAATCGGACTAGTTGGAAACAACAGGGTCAACAGGGTCAACAGGGTCAACAGTAGTCCCTACCGACTGGGTTAAATCGGACTAGTACTGGCGCGACACGACTAAAAAGGTAGGTTGGGTGTAACGAAGTGAAACCCAACAGAATATACGCCGGTGTTGGGTTACGCTATCGCTCCACCCAACCTACTTATTCCCTCATTTTAGGTGTGTCGCGCCAGTACTCTGTCAATCAATAAATGATGGATAAACTCTCTCTCCGCGTCTCCGTGTCTCCGCGTCTCCGCGTCTACCTCAACCCGTCAATTCACAATTGACAGAGTACTAGTTGGAAAAGCAAATCTGCATACCAGGAATAATTCGGCGTATAAGCATTAAAACTGAGCTGTAACAACTGAGGTACACTAACAAACGTATAACCGCGATCGCTAAGTCCATCAATAATTATTGGCAAAGCCTGTACTATCTTGTTATCATCCCCTCCAGTATCGTGCATCAAGACAATTGCTCCAGGCTCAGCTTCTGTAAGTACTTGCTCAACTAATTCTTCTACAGATATATCTTGACCTCGCCAGTCCTCAGAATCAATAGACCACAATACAACTACATCTTTTCGCTTACGGGCATAATCTACTAAACCATTGTACCGATGACCATAGGGAGGACGAAACAGAGTGCTTCTCACACCACCAGTAATTTCAGATATCAGCTTGGCGGTACTTTCAATTTCACGAGCAATGATAAACTCCCTCATCCGATGATACCAGTGATTCCAGGTATGATTACCTAATACATGACCATCTGCTAGTATTTGTTGTCCAATTCGAGGGAATTTTTTGAGATTTCGTCCAAGTATAAAGAAAGTTGCTGGAATGTTTTTTTCTTTGAGGATACTCAGTACTTGGGGAGTAATATCTGGGGAAGGACCATCATCGAAGGTAAGAGCAATTGCTTTTTGAGGACTACTCAACTGGACTTGCCTAATGATTTTACCCCTAAACCTCTCAGGCACTGCCAAATAGTTCTGTTGGCTTACTGCTTTAACTGGAATCAGCAAATGAATGAGCAATATACTAACAGTAGCAATAAACGCTATGCAAATCCGATTCCCAATTCCCAATTCCCCATTCCCAAACAACAAACAACCAACAACCAACAACCAATATCAAATATCAATCCTCAATCTGATTAATCCAACCCAAATATCATTGTTAGCTTCATTATGCTCTGGAGCAAGAATTACGAACCCTCCAGAAGTAATCGAAATGCGGTCAGTGATGGGATAGCGATAGGAAAGCTCAATATGATAGGATGTATCCTGGTCTTCTCGCTCGGAAATATCGTTACTAGTTGCCTTGGGAGGCAGACCGAAGATAAAACTCAAATTGCTACCCAGTTTAAGTAAATCATTGTAGGAAGCGGTAAAAGCCCAAGTCCAAATATCTGCATCGGAACCTTCAGGAATACTCACACCGTTGACTAAGGCAGAAGACTCAGCATTAGCATTGTAATAGCCAACCCAACCTCCTACTTGTAAGCGATCGCTAATTTGATAGGAGCCTGCAACATTAAAATTGTCGCTAGAAGTAGCAGTAGTTCCCCCGAAAGGGGCTTGAGCGAATTCAGAGCCAATAAAGCTAGTAATATTGTTGGTGTTATTAGGATTAGGAGAGTAGTAATGAGAATAGGTTAGAGAAATACCCAAGCGGTCCGATGGTGTCAAGGTTATTTGACTCAAAGCGTTAAAATGACCGTTAAATAACCCATTACCTGGATTGGGATTGTTACTGCTACTAGTAGTAGTATAATAAGATACCCCAGCTCCGATTAAATCGTTAAATTGATAGTATACTCCTCCACCAGTACCAAAACCGACATCGTAGAGAGGATTGTAAAAACCAAACAGAGCAATGGTTGAGGCAGGATTGAGTGCTGGGACAAAATCGCTAGCAGATTGGCCTACTGCTCCTAAATAAACTGAACCACGATCTCCTATAGGGAAGCGGTAAAACAGTTTTCCTAGTCTCACATCATTGCCAGTATTAATATTCCCAGCAATGTTGGTCATTGCTGTCCCAGTTACACCACTAGCCAAGCTATTAGCATTCCCTGCTTGAATTCTAGTACGCAAGAGGTCTCTACCGGTAAAACTGGTATCGAAGTCAAATCTTACTCCACCGCCAAAGGAAGGAACAGAATCCAAGTCTTCTGTAGGAATTTCCCCAGAGGGAACCGCTTTGCGCTCACCAAAGACATTGGTCAGAAAAAAGTTTGCTTGTCCCCGTAGAATAGTAGTGGTGGAAAAGTTGTGATTTTGTAAAAAGTCTGTCCGCTCTTCTTGATCAGTGACTTTACTTTTGACTGTCGCCAGCTCTGCCTCAAATTCTTCTACGAGTCTTTCTATACTGACTAAGTCTTCTTCGGTCGCTAAGTTAAAATTATTTTTAATTATTGTTTCAACTCTTTGCAGACACCTATTTAAAACCGCTGCAAATTCATAACGAGTTAAATTATTATTTCCTCTAAAAGTATCGTCATCATAACCAGCAAGACAACGATAGTTATTCGTTAATGTACGCAGTGCATCATAAGCCCAATCTTGAGGAGTAACATCTTGTAGATCTTCAACCCGAGGAAATGACCGCCGGATTGTAGGAGGTCGTTCACTAATAGTATATTCTTCTATCTGGGATAAAAGCTCATTTTCAGGTAATGCTTGGACTCCAACAGGTGATTCACTGCTACTATCTTGTTCTATTGGCAATGCAAGCTCATTTTCCGAAAATTCTTGGACGGCAAAAGATGATTCGCTATATTGCTCTATCTGGGATAAAAACTCATGATCTTGATTTGTCTGAACTTGAGCCAGAGCCTTTTGCTCTGTTTCCGTACTTGCAGGGAGCAAGATGCTCCCACTATCGTTTGTGTAATTTTGGGTAGTAATCGCAGGCTCTACTTGTGCCCAAGCTGGAGAGAGTATGCCAAAACTACAACCTAGTGCAAGAAGGCAGGAGGCTTTAATTTTGATGGTATCTGCTTTTTGTCTATTTTTAACTGGTGGGTTATTACCACCGCGTTGCCCTATTATCGCTGAACCAAGGAGCAATCGTACATCAACTACACCCAATTTACTCATAATTTTCTTTTGATATTCCTCAGCTAAATAGCGAATTAATTACATTAATAGGGACGAACCTTAAGTTTGTTCTTGATAATTTCGATGGCTCTTTGGGCTATATCTGCTGGAATTTTGGTGTACCCCTCTTCTTCATTAAATTTTTGTCCTTCAGTCAAAATCCAACTTACAAGGTTTTTAGTTGATTCGAGACGTTCTTTATTAGGATACTTTTGATAGACCAAAAGCCAAGTTAAACTAACTAGGGGATAGCCTTCTTCTGGATCATCAATACTATTAGTAGTCAGATCTTCATTGAATTCGATATTGGCTAAGGCTTTTTCGGTTTCTTCTACTGTAGGGCGAACAAAATCACCTGCTTGATTTTCCAACCGAGCAATAGCCAAACCACTTTGTTTAGCAAAACTAGTTTGAACATAACCAATTGCACCATCAATTCGCCTAACTTCAGATGCAACCCCGCTATCTTGGGGGCGAGCTGCAAAAACATCGGCTTCCCATTCAGGTTTCCTACTTGCGATTACCTTACCTCCAGTAATCTCACGCAAGTACTTAGTGAGAATAAGACTTGTACCACTCTCGTCAGAGCGCACTACCACTTGAATCTCTGTATTTGGTAGGCGGGGACTAACCTGACTCCAGTTACTAATGTCCCCGGTGAAGATTTTCGCTAGTTTCTCACGAGAGATCTTGACGTCGTTAGTAACGTTTTGTAGGTTGTAAACAATAGCAACTGAGCCTCCAGCAGTTGGAATCATTAACAAACCTTCTTTCATCTGATTCTTTTCAATAGGAGTGGGAATCAGTGTACTAGAGCCAACATTAATAGATTCATTCGTAAATAGTCTGATCCCGCCACCACTACCGACGGAAGTATAGTCAAATTCTACTCCTTGATCGCTCTCATATTCATTACGGTAACGCTTGTAAAGGAGCTGAGGAAAGGAAGCACCAGCACCTTTAATGGATTGAGATTCAGTCTGATTCAGACTTTCTTGAGCCTCAGCCCCATTAATACCAACAGCAATCGTAGTAGCCATTACTGTTGCAGCTACAATTTGCTTGCATTGGTTTCTCAAAAAGGTCGCCATGAACATATTATCTAATGCAAAAATTTTCTAGTTTTGGTGAATTGTTAAGGTTCTGCCATCAGCATCAATTTCAAACCAGAATTCTTCAATAACTATTTCATAGACGAACTCTCCTAGACGAGTACTGCGCCAAGTGCTAGCAATTTGAGCGCCTGGTGCCCAACGATTTAGAGCTTTATAAACAACCTCAGGGACGGCACTGCGGTCTACTTCTTCATCAACTTCAATTATTTTCCCTTCGGATGTTACATCGACTACAAATTGAAATCCTTGTTCGTTTTTACCCGCCAGCTCATAAACTAAAGAGCCATCTGGTTGCAGTTCTACGTTAGCTTTATTAGGTGCTGCTCCTGCAACAGCAGTAACTGATGATATAGCTGGATTCGGTACTTCTGAAAGGGAGATGTCTCGTTCTATTCCTCCTAAAGTTTGAGCTATTAGTAAATTTTCTGTATCCTTAAAAGACTGAGCCTTGGCATCAGCTAGACAAAAAGAGCAGGAAAAAATAGCAATTCCTAGAGTTGTTAAAAGTCGTTTCCCAGGGGTTGTCAAGAAAACCATGTTGAGCTAAAACTAGAAGTTTTTGGTGATTGTATGATAGGGATAATACCTTATTCCTGGTTTCCTGACAAGGATAAAATGAACTAATTGTTCTACCAATTCGATGCCCAAACTGTACCAATTAGTTTAACGTTTAATTGGTAGTTTTTTAGGGTAATAAATGCTACCAAAAAAACGATAAATGTTACAAAAATTAACGCCCAAAATCTTTACTTTGATTGCGTTTCAGCCTTAGCTTAAATTCCTGTACCAATGCTATTCGGATGCCTTCCCATACAAACTACACCCAACTGTTGCGACAACTGATGCAACAGGTCGATATTGCTACTTTTAAGCAATTAAGTCGCACTGCTGGTGTTTCTGAGCGACAACTGAGACGCTTGCGGCAAGGGCAAGTTTTGCACATGCGCTTAGAAACCTTGCACAAACTCTCCCAAGTACTGCAAGTACAGGTGACTAAGTTGCTAGAGATGTTTGCCCCAGAACTGATTGCACTGGAAGTAGATCCACCCTCAGAAATACTGATTACCTTACAGCAAGAGTACCAGCATCTGCAACAGCAACTGGAGCAGCAGCGAGAAAATTTAATGCAGGAGTTTCAGCAATCAAGCTTGCAAGTACTGGAATCCTGGTTAATCCAATGGCCAACTGCTGCTTATGCAGCACAGCAAAATGAGCAGTTACCAGCGGTGAGGTTACTGCCTTTGATACGCCCAGTAGAAACTTTAGTGCAACAATGGGGAGTAGAAGCGATCGCTCTTGTCGGTGCAGAAGTTTCCTATAATCCCCAACATCAGCAACTGATGTCGGGAACTGCTCAACCAGGAGACAAGGTTAGGGTACGCTACACGGGCTATCGGCGTGGTGACAAGTTGCTCTATCGTGCCAAGGTTAGTCCGGTTTAGTTATTTGTCATTTGTTGTTTGCGTATTGGAAATTTCTCTTTTATCTCCCCCAACTCCCCATCTGCCTCTGCTCTCTCAAACTCCAGCATGACCTAATGCTAAACCAGCAACTAGCATTCCCAACACCAAAAAGGGTTGAGCACTGGCTTGATATTTCACATCATTTTTCAAGGGATCTCGCAGAAAGTACATATCTTGGAAAGTAATTTGGGGGATGATCAACAGTAGTAGAATTGTGGCGTAAAGGTTCTGATGAATGGTGATTAAGTAACCGGCAATGCCTGCTTGAAATAAATCAATCATCAGTACACAAATCCATGCAGCTGTACCAACTCCAAACATAACTGGCAGTGATTTTAGACCAAGTTGGCGATCGCCTTCTACACTTTTGAAGTCGTTAACCACAGCAATGCCTAATCCCGCTAGACTATAAAATAGAGTAAGAATAACAATCGTCCAGTTGAGATGACCAAACAGAGCATGACCTGCCCACCAAGGCAGAGCAATGTAACTCGAACCAAGAGCGTAGTTACCCAGCCAACCGTTCTGCTTCAGCTTGAGGGGAGGAGCTGAGTAGATATAAGCAAGGAAAGCACCTCCTAGGGTAAGACAAATCATAGTAGGAAATTCATGACCTGCCCAGAAATCCAATAAACCAGCAACAGCAAAACCAGCTAGTAACAGCACTACAATTTGGGTTACTACTTGGGGAATAGAAATAGCACCAGAAGGAATAGGACGGTAAGGTTCGTTGATGGCATCGATTTCGCGATCGTAGAAATCATTCATTGTTTGGGTATAACCCGCCATCAGGGGACCAGAAAGCAACATGCAGGCTGCCGCCATCAGAATATCTTCTATAGTCCATTGAAATCCACCAGCAGAAGCTGCACCGCATACAACTCCCCAAATTAAGGGAATCCAGGTAATTGGCTTCATCAACTGGAGGCGAATTTTCCAAATCGATGTTTCACCAGCAGCGGCACCTTTCATGCCTAATATTTGTCTGGTTTTAGCGCTGCGTTCGGTTGTGTTCTCATTAGTCATAGGTTGTTATACCAATTTTCCTGTGCTAGCCTCTCCTCCCTTTACCCTTTATTTGCTCATTATTCCTTGTCTTCTAAGGGCTTTAGGGAAACTTCCATCTAAATCAAATATGCATTTGCATTGGGATGATGACCGATTCTTCGTTATCGATAGATTTGACAGAGTCATCATAGAGAGGTGACCCTACCTGTGAGAAACCATACCTTTTAAACAAGGGAAGATTGCGAGGGAGAATCGCAACGAGTAAAATAGAGGCATTGTGATGTTTTGCGACCTTACAAGCAGAAGAGAAAATCTTACTAAAGGGGATTTTACCACGCTTTTCTTTGAGCAAGACAAGACGGGACATTTCACAGACCTTCTTCTGATGAAACTGTTTGAGGTCAAACCCACTTTCCTCTATTGGCAGTCCCACAGAGGTGTTCGGGAGGACAATTCGGTAGGTTCCCACAAGAACATTGGCATCAAGAATTTGCATATAGACTGAGGAGTGCTCGTAGTCATCAGGTATTTGCATCCCGAACAACTCTAGTTCGTCGTGAAAGATAGCCACTTGCATTTGATGGCAGAGGCTTAATTTGTCAGAGATACCAACCGGCTGAATGGAAATGGTCATGAATAATCTTTGAGGATTAGTATGTAAGTCTGGAAAAGTTTTTCCTAAACTAGTATCATGTGCTTGCGAAAATAGCGAGTATTCTGTGAGCACATTCTCTACCTAATCACTACCATCCATTTCCTAAACCTTCATCGAATATTACCGCTTTTTGTAAATTGCAAAGCGATCGCTATTGTTGGTGTCTTGTAAATCAAATCCTGCTTCGCTTAACAGTTGACGAGAAATTTCTGGTTTAAACACGGTAATCGTTAATTGTTCTGTAGCCAAAATTTCTCCATCTTTCTTAAAGAAATAGCTTTTTTCAAAAGTATAGTACTCTGCTGTATCTTGCCCTTCCTCAATCAACTGGGAATAGACAATGCCCCCTGCCAAATCTTGTTCAAAATTCTGATGTGGTTTTTGCAGGTGTAGCAATAATAACCCTCCTTCGTGTAAATGGCGAGCTACATTTTCTAACCCTTGACGGTTGGCTTCAAGACCGGGAACATGACCCCCAAATTGCCATTGAGTACCCTGATCAAGAATTCCCCAAACTCCTCCATTGGATATTGCCACATCGAACTTGGCATTTAAGTCCATTGTTACCGCATCAGCTTCAATCAATTTAACCCCATTTCCCAACCGTTGCTTCGCAATTTCAAGCAGAGATGAGGTGAAATCAACTCCCGTAAACTCGCAGGTGGGATCGAGCTCAAGATACTTTTCTACTAGTAGTCCCGTTCCTACACCTAACTCAAGAATCTGACGACCATTACCCACTATCGAGTATGCTTCCTTCGCTAGGGTCTGATAGTCGTAGTAATCAGCCGTGACCCACAAATCATAATACTCTGTAATCCCTGTATACTGATTGCTCATTTTTCTGTCTAGAAATCGAACCAATGAAGAACTAAAACTGATATTCTGGGTTTGCGCTTTAGAAGCTGACGATCAGATACTGGTCTTGAAATTTTGCTCCTTTGACCGGTTGACCACTCAGTTGTGGAGGCAACAAAATATTGCGTCGCTGATCACCGGCTTCAATGGTAACTTCTGGACCATACTGAGTGAGTTTTACCTGTTTTTTGTTGAAACCGGGCAAAAATAAGCGTACTTGACGAGCAATAATATCGATAACAATCGGTCTAGGTGCTTTTGCTGCCTGTTTGAAATCTGGCAGAGCCTCCACCAGCGGTTGCCAGTCATTAGCAGATGACTGTGTTGGTAAAGGGTTCACCTTAAGAGGTGCAAATTCTGTTACCAAAGCTTCTGCTGAACTACTTTGGTTAAGCAAGACACCACCAACAGTAAGACCAACTTGTTGAGCGCTTCCCCAGAAGTATTTAGCAGTGGCAATGGCAGTAGGATCAGAATTGGTTACCAGATAAGATGCCACGCGGTTAGGATCAGCAACAGCAGATTTTCCCTGTTCCAGCATTTGGGTTGACTGATTGGTGGGTTGTTGAGCCAAATCATCAGCAGACCAAGATACATTGAGAATAGCGCTGGTGAGGGGTTGGATAAAGGGAGAGAGTGCCTTACCAAGGTCAGAATCTGCCATTACCTGGCGAAAGCGGCGAAAATACCAGCTCAGGATTTCTGGCATCCCCAACATTCGTAGAGTGTCTTGACTACTGTTAGAGTCATAAATGATCACATCATACTTATTGCTTTTGTCGTACTCCCGAATTGAATTTAGTGCTAGAGCACTGTCCATCCCAGGTAAGACACTCAGTTCTTGACCGTAGACATTTTTGAGAGTAGGCGATCGCAAATATTGTGCTTCTAGCTGTTTGACATCTTCCCAACTTCGTTCCAGTAGCACTGTAGTCTCTAGTTGTACTGCCTGGAAGTTAGGTTCAATGTCTTGAGGTTCGCCACCAAGGGAAGCCCTCAGCAGTATACTGAGGGCTGGTCCTGAATCTTGTCCTACTAGTAGAACCCGTTGACCGAGACTTGACAGCTGTTTAGCCGCTGCGATCGCTACAGTAGTACGACCGGTGCCGCCTTTGCCTAAAAAAGTAATAATAAAGGCCATGTTTTTGCCTGTTGCCTCGATGCTCTTACTTCTACTCTGCAAGTTTTAGTTCGTCTTCAAAAAACCAAGTGTTAGAGTTGTCCTCAAATTGGACAACAACGCCAACCCCACTACCATCAGTCATTTTATAGTCTTTGATTGTGCCTACTTTCCCTAGCTTGCTAGCAAGATCAGAGGAGACTCGGTCTCTGAGACGCAAGACTTTTACTTTTTGCCCGATTTCCATTCCAACTTAATAATTCGATAAACCATCCCTCAGTTTAGCGGAATCGGGGACTTACTGGGAATTGTCATTTGTCATTTGTCATTTGTCATTTGTCATTTGTTATTTGTTATTTGGTAAATATCTCCCCATCTCCCCATCTCCCCATCTCCCCACCCTTTTTTTCGCTCACCCCTCCCCAGCTCCCCATCTCCTCACTGGGTGCACCTTGACCAAGGGTAGTATGGTAGTAAGTTTATTCAGTTGCCTTATTAATTAGGTAAGCTGGTGCAAACTGTGTGAGTGAGTGTGTGTAAATCAATGATTGAAGTTGTCAGTAAGGCTGGCAAATTCAGACGCTGGCTACCACTGAATGAGGAGTGGTGGACGAAGTTTGATTTGCTGAGAACTTTGGTGCGGCGGGATTTGGAAGCCCGATATAAGGGCTCAGTTTTGGGGAATTTGTGGCCACTAGTGAATCAGCTCTCGCAATTGCTGATTTACACCTATGTCTTCTCAATAGTACTGAATGTCAAACTGAGCTTGAAAGGAATTCCGTCAGATGACAGCATTACTTTTGGGCTATGGTTGTTTGCCGGATTGCTTCCCTGGATTGCTTTTACCGGGGGATTAACCAGAGCTGCTAGTTCAGTGGTGACTCAACCGAATTTGGTGAAAAAGGTAGTTTTTCCCTTGGTATTGTTACCCCTAGTACCGGTGTTATCAACTTTTATTGAAAGTGCATTTGGTTTAGGGGCACTAATTGTGCTGGTAGCAATATCAGTGGGGCAGTTTCATACTACCTTAGCCCTGTTGCCCTTAATTTGGGTAACACAGTTGTTATTGACTGCGGGATTCGGGTATTTAGCAGCAGGGTTGACGGTGTTTTTGCGAGATGTGCCCCAAACATTAGGAGTAGCTTTGAATTTGGGGTTTTATTTGACACCAATTGTTTATCCCGCTTCTGTCATTCCGGAGCGGTTTCGAGACTTGGTTTTTTGGCTCAATCCCCTAGCTGCGATCGCAGAAGTATATCGCGATTTGGTATTAGTGGGTACGGTAGAGCATTGGGGTGAATGGGGAATAGCTTCAGTCGTTTCTTTGGCAGTATTTGGTCTAGGAATTTGGTGCTATCGGCGTTTGCGTCCAGCTTTTGCTGATTTACTTTAAATATCCCACAGGGGCAGTTCCCTTGATGAATGGGGAGCATCCCAGAGGAGAGGTCAGACTTGTTGAAGAAGTCGGACATCTGGAGTATGAGCGATCGCTAATATAGACAAAAGGATAGGACTTACACACCGTAACGTAATTCTGTCATCCTGAGCGGTAGGGAAGGATCTCCCAGCCGCAAGAGAATGCTTTTCTTACTCCACATTTTGTGGAACAGGCTTTGGGCTTGTCTCAATCTCAATCAAATCATACCCCTCTTCTGTCACTTTCCGAAATTCTGACGAGATTCCGTCATTACAGCCAACGATACCTAACGAGAGAATCAGGGTTTGACCCCTATTTTTCGGAGTCTGACAGAAGAGGGGTAACTTTGGTAACTGGCAAGATGCCAGTTCCACAAGAAAGTATTAAACATCAGTGAACAAGATGCTCACACTACCATTCAAAAACATACATTTTACCAATTAGCAATTAACAATTAACAATTAGCAATTAACAATTAACAATTAGCAATTAACAATTAACAATTAACAATTAACAAAAATTATTCATCAATAAACTTTCCTGTTTTATCAATCGTGCGATATTGCTTACCAATAGGTAATATCCCTAACAATTTATTTTTAATTTCAATCTTTGCTCGTCCTTCAGAAGAACTCCAAGCCTCATCAAACAACTGAGTAACTAATTTACCTGTTGTGTCAATATAACCATATTTGTCATCAATGGTGATTAGTGCTAGTCCTTCGGAAAAGCTCCAAGCTTTCTCAAATTGGGGTTCGATGACCATTTTGCCTGTTTGATTAATATAGCCATAGTTATCATCAATGGTGATTAGTGCTAGTCCTTCGGAAAAGCTCCAAGCTTTCTCAAATTGGGGCGGAATAACTACCTGTTTACTATTATCAATATAGCCATATCTTGAACCAATTCTGATCCTTGCTAAGCCTTCACAAAAGCTACTTACTTCATCAAATAATGTTTGTCCAGTCTTATTAATATAAGTAGATGAGTTACCAATTTTGACCCTTGCCAGTCCTCCCGAGAAACTCCCAGCCTTCTCAAATTGCGGTGGGATAATCACCTGACCCTTGTGCTGAATATAGCCATACTTTGAACCAATTTTAACTTCTGCTAAACCTTCGGAAAATTTCCCTGCTTTCTCAAACTGAGGTAAAATCACAACTTCCCCAGTTTGGTCTTTGTAGCCATATTTCCCATCAACTTTAACTGGCTTGAGCACCTCTTCTGTAGAGGAGGACTCAGTCCCAGAGAAGGGAATCTTGAGATTCAGTTCTTCTAATGCCTCTACTCCAGAAGGATAGCGATCGCTAAAATGATATCGCACCATCTGATTAAGAATTGCCGTTAAGGCTTCGCTCACCTTAGTATGTTTTTGCCAGAGGATTTCACCCTTATCATCCTCAGGAAGTTGGTTCGGTGCTATGCCTGTCAGAGCTTGAATTGCTATCATCCCCACCGCATAAATATCGCTACTGAGTCGTGGCTTGCCTAAAGCTTGCTCACCAGGCATATAACCAAAGGTACCAATGCCAATCGTGCGGCTATCGGCGTCTGAATCATTAGTAACCAAGGAGCTGACTTGTTTAACTGCTCCAAAGTCAATGAGAATTAGTTTGTCATCCTCACAACGTCGCATGAGATTGGAGGGTTTGATATCCCGGTGGATGACGTTGTGCTGATGGACATAAGCTAGTATCTCCAAGAGCTCTCGCAATAATTGGATCACTTGTGCTTCATTCCAGGGTTGCCCTAGAATGATTTCCTGGCTCAAGTTATCTCCCTCAATAAGTTCTTGAACCAGATAAAATTCTTGATTTTCCTCAAAATAGGCAAAAAGCTTAGGAATTCGGTCGTAGTCTTGTCCGAGTTTGTAGAGAATTTCGGCTTCTGTGTCAAACAATCTTTGGGTATCTGGATCGATTGCTTTTGGTTGAAGCCGCTTGACGACGCATTTGGGTTTAGGGGAAGCTGGAATGTCTAAATCCTCAGCCAGATAGGTTTCTCCTACCCCCCCAGCTCCTAACTTATCGATGATTTGGTAACGCTGTCTTAGTATTTGTCCAATCATTAATGCTGCTGCTACAGACCTACTTTAGTTGATCTTGGCACAACAGCCCTGGTAACTGTCATCTTGGATACAGGGGGTAATGTCGAAGTAGACTTGTTTTATGTGACGTTCTCCCACCGTTAACCCTTGCGGGTATAACGGGGGCTTCTAGAATAGAGACAGTTGAACCCACTCTCTACTTGTAGCTTCGCGCTTCCCAGGCTGTCTATCGACTAAGCCTCCACGCGCAGGCAAGATGAGTCCCACCTCGCTTAATGCTCGGTCTAAAATATTCCGAGCTGCATTTTCATCTCTGTCTAAGGTGATGCCACATTTGTGGCATTCATGTAACCGAACAGACAAAGTTTTCGGTACTTTCGCTCCACAGTTTGAGCAATTTTGTGATGTGTTGTTAGGGTTCACTTCAACAACTCGGACGCCGCGTTTGACCGCCACTGCTTCCAAGATGGTAATGAATTTTCCCCAAGCTGCATCCAAAATTGATTTGCTCAATCTGGTACGAGCCAGTCCTCTAATATTCAAATCTTCTACAGCAATTAAGTCATACTGTTTGACCAGTTTGTGAGCTGTGTTGTAGTGAAAGTTTTTTCTGATTCTCTCAATACGCTGGTGAATTCTGGCAATGAAGTTCTTCTGTTTTTCAGCTCGTTTTGAACCTGCTTTTTTACGCGCTAATTTGCGCTGCTGACGAGCTAGATGAGATTGAGTTTTACGATAGGTTTGCTGAATTGGAACTGTTTCGCCATCCGAGGTTGTCAGAAACTCTTTCAATCCGACATCAACACCAACTGCGCTTTTTACTTCACCTAATTGCATGGCTTCAGGCACAGTTTCATCTTGCATCGAAAGGCAACAGTACCAGCCATCAGCTTTGTGAACTATGGTGCAAGTATGAAGAGTAAAACCATCTGGAATAGGGCGATGCATGATTACAGGTATCTCCCCTATCTTTGATAGTTTCAGTATCCCATTGTTGATGTGCGCACCAGCTCGTTTACAGTTAACTCTAGGATAAACAAATGAGCGAAGTGTACCTGCTTTTTTGAACCGTGGGCGTCCACCGCGTTTACCAGACTTATCCGGAATTAGCCAGCGCTCCCAAGCTTTGTTTAATCTTTGCAGATTTACTTGTTGAGATTCTGACCAGATATTTTGGTAGTCAGAAAAAAGTTTCTTTGTTTCTTTAAGAGCTGATTGTTGTGTGTAGTAGTTAACTTTTCCTGGTATTTCTCCAATCGGTTCAGAAATCAGACTACAACGGTCAATCCGACAACGAGTTCTTCTCAACCAATCTAACCTCTGACCGAGTGCGTAATTCCAATGCCTCCGAAGCAATTCTAATGTATGAAGCATGATTGCTTCTTGTTCGGCGCTGGGTTTAATTCGGTAGCAGTAGGTTAGAATCATAGTTATGATTTTACAACTTACCGCCTGATATGACAACATCTTATGACAAGGGATTTAGGTCTGTATATTTGCTTACCGCTCACATAGTATTTGTAACCAAGTACCGCAAGAAGGTGATCAACAAAGACATCCATCAACGACTTGCTAGTATCTTTGATGAAGCTTGCTCAAAATGGGAATCTTCTTTGTTAGAGTTTAATGGAGAAACAGACCATGTACACTTATTAATTCGTTATCATCCGCAAGTTCAACTAAGCAAGTTTATCGCTAATCTAAAAACGGTTTCTAGTCGCTTAATTCGTAAAGAATTTAAGGAGTATTTGAATCAAATCTACAAGAAACCAGTATTCTGGACTGGTTCATACTTTGTTGCTAGCTGTGGGGGTGTAACAGTCGAGCAGCTTAAAAAGTATGTCGAGCAACAAGTAACCCCGAAATGATGATTCGCTCCGCTCAATTTCTTTGTCGGTCAGCATTCCCCGCCCGTTAAGCCTATGCGGCTATAACGGGTGACCCCTGCCGACATTAAGTTGGAAAAGGAAAAGTATTAGCTGTTAGGTAATGTAATTTTTAATCTCAACACTCATTGCTCATTATAAATCCTAAAATTTTCGTTAAATTGAAAGAGTGAGTGACTAAGGAAGCAAGGAAAGATAGATGTCAGCACAACTGTTACTAGTAGACGACGAACCAGGATTACGTGAAGCAGTTCAAGACTATTTGCAAGAACATGGATTTACTGTACAAGCTGCCAGTAACGCTGGTGATGCTTGGCAAATGTTGCAGACCAGAACACCTGACCTAGTAATTTCTGACATCATGATGCCTCAAGTCGATGGGTATCAGTTCCTGGAGCAACTCCGGGAAGATCCTCGCTTTAAGTCATTGCCAGTTGTCTTTCTCACGGCTCGTGGAATGACGACAGATCGTATTCAAGGCTATCAAGCGGGTTGTGATGCTTACCTGCCAAAGCCTTTTGATCCAGATGAGTTAGTGGCGATTGTTGAGAATTTGTTGGAGCGTCGCACCGCCAAAGCGGGAGATAATAGCAGTACAGAACTTGAAGCGATCGCGCGACAGATTGCCGAAATCCGAGGGATGCTAGATCAGCGTACTGGCATTACTCAAACACCTCCACCAATCCGCATTGATCTAACACCACGAGAGCAGAGTGTTTTAGATTTGGTTGCTCAAGGACTAATGAATAAAGAAATTGCCCGACGCCTGGAAACCAGTGTCCGCAATGTTGAAAAGTATGTCAGCCGCTTGTTTAGCAAAACTGGAACCAATAGCCGCACCGAGTTGGTACGCTATGCTCTTGAACATGGCTTGACGAATTGAGTAGAAGTATTCTTCAGGGCAATTTCTGGTAAAGAATTTAGCTACCGTAGGGTGTGTTAGCGAAGCGTAACACACCGTTAATTGGTATTTTCATTTCCACAAATCACCCAGTTACTTAGCGTCTAAAAGAACAGAGCTTGAACTAAAAAATTAAAGCGAACTTGAGTCTAGGCTCTCCGCTTCACCAACAGTCTGTGGTAGGTGCAAGCCACACTCCTGTTTAAGACCATTAAAACGAGTGTCACGCTCGTGTTCATCTTCTAAAGTAAGTGGTCGGCTGGAGTGCCAATCGCCAACTGTAGTGTACCCTAAATCAAAAAATGGGTGATAGGGTAAGTCATGGGTCTGTAGGTATTCGTAGACATCTTTTGCAGTCCATGGGAGAATCGGCAACAGTTTATACAGCTCTTCCTGTTGGTTAATCACCCGTAAACTCTTGCGGTGGTTAGTTTGAGCCTTACGTAAACCTGCTAGCCAAGCTGTAGCCTTTAGTTCTCCTAAAGCACGCTGCATCGGTTCAACCTTGCGCATTTGATCGTAGCGGTTGAAAGCCTCAACGTCATTCTGCTCCCAAAGACGACCGTACAATGCTTCCATTCGTGCTGGACTGATGGGGGACTGGTATACCTTCAGATTCAGCTTTAGCTGTTCGGTTAACTGTTGGGCAAATCTATACGTCTCCGGTGGTAGATAGCCAGTATCGATCCAAATCACCGGAATTTCAGGGATGATGCGGGTAACCATGTGGAGCATGACTGCAGACTGAATACCAAAACTGGTACTCATAACCAAGCCATTCCCAAACATCTGTGCTGCATACTCGATAATCTGGGGAGCAGTGCTGTCTTCCAATTGCTGGTTTATTACCTCAAGATCCAGCTCATATTTCTCTAATGTTACCGTTGTCAATTGGTCTGATTCCTCATCCTGCTGATACTGTGTTTTGGGTTCGGTCTCATTAAAGTTGTAGGGGAACTGTTTTTGTGGGGCTACTACTCCCCCAACTTCGTCATGAGCAATCAAATTCAGTCGTGGCATGGTTGTTATCTTGTCTCTTGCTCTGGTCATAGTATGCACCTTAGATTAGCACTAACTTTATCAACAAGCTGCTGCACAAGAAAGATGATCACAGAAAAATAAAAGAATCTCCTACCTCTTAGTGTTTTTGATCCTTAGTTTTTACTATAAGATATTCTGGAACACTTGGTCAAATATTTTTCTTCCCCAGCTCTGGAGTCCCTACTCCCTGCCTTCAGCATGTGGAAGTCTCTTACGTCTAGCTTGCAACCCACGCCAGGTAATGATTAACAAAGTTAAGACAGTAAGGGGAACAACAAATATCATCACCACTGAGTTGAACCACTGTAGACTCTGGTGTTGTGTCGAATCCAAAATCAGGTAAGTAGTATAGGCGATAAAGTAGCTTAAAAATAGCAGTCCTTCCCAGCGGGAAACAATATTGTCAGTGAAAAAAATTGGCAAACAAGCGATCGCCACAGCAATCATTACAGGGATATCAAGTCGCAGAGCTGCTGATGAGAGGTTGATACCCCCAGGTGCGATCGCAGCACACAACCCCAATACTGCGAGAATGTTAAAAATGTTACTACCTACCACATTGCCAACAGCAATATCCTGTTCACCACGGATACTAGCAACGACAGAAGTAGCAAGTTCCGGTAAAGATGTTCCCAAAGCAATAATAGTTAGCCCAATTACCAATTGGCTTATTCCCATTGCTTGAGCAATCTTCGTTGCATTTGTTACCAACAAGCGTGAACCTACGAGCAATAAAGCGAAGCCACCTAAGAGTAGTGCAAAGTTGAGTAGCCCTTGTTGCCACGACATACTGCCGCTTGTACCATATTCCTTGGTATATTCATCTTGAACCTCTGGATTTTTCTCTTTGTAGCTTTGGTAAATCAAAAATACAGTATAGAGCACACCGCCGAGGAATAAGATAACGCCATCAGATCTGCCAATTGTGCCATCAAGTCCGAAAAAAAACATCAGTACCGATACCCCAATCATTAGCGGCACATCTAACCGAATTAACTGAGAAGAAACTCTCAGGGGGGAAATCATGGCAGACAAACCAAGAATTAACAAAATATTACAAATATTGCTGCCGATCACATTGCCTAACGCAATATCACTTTGACCTGCCATACTAGAATGCAGTCCGACAGCTAATTCCGGTGAAGAAGTGCCGTAAGCTACAATAGTCAAACCAATAAGTAAGGGTGAGAGTCCCAGTAGAGCTGCAAATTGCGATGCTCCCCGCACTAACGCCTCAGCACCTGCTACCAACAGCACTAGTCCAAGTAATAAAACAATCAGTGAAGTAATCATGCGATTTGCGATTTGGGAGTTGGAATTGTCGCCACAGATGAATCCGATAGCTTGCAGATTTGGGAATGGGGATTTCTTGCTTGCCGATGTATCCAGTAACTTGGGATAATTTTGAACTGGAACATTGACGAATCCACAAATCCATCAGAAGTAAAGCCTGTCGATAGCCTTGCTGTTGTCTATAAATCAAACTTATTTGTTGTACATTAAGTGCTCGTTCTAACTCTGCTAGGAGTCTTTGCATTAACTAGTTAATTTGGCATTTTCTTACATAAGGTTGTGAGATAGTAATACTGCTGGTGTAGTACGACTTGACTAGAGATTGAGGGTTGTGTTTTCCTCCTATAACTCACTAGGAAAATCAGCCCAACTGTCAATCATCTCAGTTGACCTAACTAGATGCATTTTATGGGCAGCAAAAGGTTGAAACGCTTCATCTGCCAGTTTTGTATAGTTTACCATGCTGTATATAGTCCTTACAAAACTGACTGATGATGCAAATTTTTATGGGTGTAGCAGCAATTCTGGCAGGTTTAGCTGTAGCTGCCGGTGCTTTTGCTAGTCATGCCTTGAAGGAACAACTAACTGAACGTGCTCTAGAAATTTTTGAGACTGGTGTTAAATACCAGATGTATCATGCTCTGGCATTGCTATTAGTCGCATTGCTGTTAAGCCGTGCCGAAACAGAACAGACGCCATTAATTGTTGCTGGTTGGGCTTTTATCGCCGGAATTGCTATTTTTTCCGGCAGTTTGTACGCCCTGAGTTTCAGTGGAGTTAAGTGGTTGGGGGCAATTACACCTTTGGGAGGAGTTGCATTTCTGGTAGGTTGGGGATGTATTGCGATCGCTGCATGGAATTTCAATTAACTCATCCGCCGGAAGACAGCACGGGGGATTTGATGTTAGCAAGTTGTTAGTTGTTTGTCAAGAAATCAAATAACAAATAACAAACAACTAACAACTAATTGGTATCAATCTAGTTCGACGTATTTGTGTAAATCCACAATTTGGGGTTCGGGAAATTGATCTAAAACACGCCAGAGAACTATATAACTACCATCAAAACGCTGTTGAACTGGTCGAAAAGCTACCAGTACATCACTACTAGGAGTATCCAGAATTAGGTTGAGGTAGCGGCGCTCACTTCTGGTAATTGGTTCGCCAGTGAGTAGGACTTCTGGCACCTGAAACTGGACTAATCTCAGCAAATAGGTATTTTTGAGTACCACCGGAGCTTGATTGGAAGCTGGTGTGGTTAAAGAGGGGATAAAACCAGCCCCAATCTTAGTAGTGAGGAAGCGCCGCTGTTCTGCTTGCAAGTCTTCCAAGTGATTGGGAGGTACATAGTTGAGGAAAAGTTTTGCTTGTTTAGAAGAGAGAATAGAGGTATTTTGCTGGTTAACTTCTAGCTCTTCTAAGGGAACATCACCTAAATTCACCAAGAAACCATAATCCATGCCTGGCATCGGAATCTGGAAATTTCCGTCTTCAACCTCAAGCGCCAAGCGGGGAGCATAGCCACTGTTGCTTTTTAGCAAGGGTACGAAGGGAAATCTCTCTGCTACCGTAGGTCGTATGCGGTTGCGTAACTGATTGGGATCCAGGCGGTAGCTTTCCGCAGGCAACACCCGGGCAATACCAGTATCCGGTAGAGCCAGGAAATTAGAATGCTTCTGGACATCGGTAGCCCAAAGAGCATAATCCCCGCGATCCGCTATTTGTGTTGCTATTGCTGGATCAATAATCTGAGCAGATGAGGGAAAAGCGTCTAGTGAGGATAATAATGGTTTCCGTGCTGCTGAGAGGATAACATTAGCTTCCCGAGAAGGAGCGATCGCAGGTTGGAATGGGGGCTGATATCCTGACAATGGTCTTTTTGCTGGAACATCAAGCACTGGTGGTTCTGGATCTGGAAAATCTGGTACTGGCGAAAATCTTGGTATTACTGTCTGTTGTCTATTGAGGAGAGAAATTCTGCCTGATGGTAGAAGTTCAGGTGTCCTTAAACCCACTAACATAGGTAAACGATGCTCTAGTAGGGCATCCATCGATTGTAGCTGTTGCATCGATCCATAAAGGGCACAGTAAATTTTTCTCTGGGAGGCATTCAATTCAGTAACAATAGTTGTGTCTTCTTGGCTATTCGTACAAAGGAGCTCAGGAATCCTGTATTGACTTTTCAGAAACCTTTTAACCCTTCTCTCCTGCACGAATAATTGTCCCTGCGCTCCTTGCACTCGGTTTAAATCTGGACTTGCAAGTGCTTTATTAATCCGTTGAATTAAATTCAGCTGCTGTTGTACCAGGTATTCTGCTCGAGGCCAAAAAGCACTAGCAGAACGCCTACGCTCTAGAATATTTGGAGGTTCAGCTGCTGATGTTGGTAGCAGAGAAAGGGATAGGGAGAAAGAGAGCAATAATAGTAAAGGTAAATAGCGCATAGTACTAGTACTTAGTCAATTTTCAATTGACCGGTAAAGGGAAAGAGGGAAAGGAACACCTTTAATTGTAAAGTGGAGTATTAGCCTACAGCGTTTCCGAAGGGTAGATAGCTGCATCTCACTAGATGTTTCCTCTTGGGACAACATAAAAATCAAGTATTTTTGCAAGGAGTCTAGTGCCGCGTAGCGGAAATAACCCACCAGTTTGATATCGATAGAATCCTTACTCTATAAGCATTCTTAATTCTTAATTCTTAATTCTTAATTCCGCGCAGCGGTACGAACCTATGTCGATCATCAATCAGATAGTTGAACTAGAAACAGAAAAGGGAATTAGCATTTATAACCTTACCCCTGACATTGAGAAGCTGTTGGGGGAAACTAAGATCAAAAATGGTCAAGTTCTAGTTTTTTCCCGACATACCACCACCGCCTTGGCAATTAATGAATATGAAGAAAGATTACTAGCAGATATCAAAGTACATCTTTCTAAGTTAGCTCCAGAATCAGAGAAATACTTGCATAATGACCTACATCTCAGAGATGTTCCCCCTGATGAACCGATGAACGCTCACTCTCACCTCATGGCGATGATGCTGAGTACTAGTGAAGTGATTCCTGTTGTTGATGGTAAGTTAGCTTTAGGTACTTGGCAATCAGTCCTATTTTTTGATTTGGATGGCCCTCGAACAAGAACCGTTTTTGTCCAAATCTGTGGTGAGTGAAGCTGAAATGTGCCAGTAAATTGCTCTCATCTGTAGCAAATATTAGCCGATTTGATATTAGTAGGACTTACGCACCGTAACGCCATTATGTCATCCTGAGCGATAGCGAAGGATCTCCCAGACGGCTCAGATGCTTCACTATCATCTTAGGATGACAGTTGAGTGCATAAGTTCTGATTAGGTAGCGTTGGGAACATCTTGCTCCCTAGAATCATTGAAAGCGAGCAAGATGCTCGCACTACTTTCTTTGCCGAAATGGGATGCTCCCGCAGCGTTTTGGCATTTGAGACAAAGACTCAATCGCTTGTAGCAATCTTGAATACCATTGAATTGCTCTGGTAGAGGAGGTAACTTGAGATAACCGCCGAAACGCTCTATCAGCTTCAGCTTCTGCCACACTTGAAATTTCGATACGGTACTTCACGAATCTGCTGGCAAGTTATACTTGCAGCGTTGTTCATCAGCAAACTCTTGGAAAGAGCGAAATCTACCTGCCTCAAAATCGTCTAACCCTTGCTGAATGCCTCTAATAGTTTCTTCTGAATCTTGTTCTTCCCACTCTAAGACACGAGCCAGCAATTCAGATGCAACCAGATCAACATCTTGACCCTGCCGAGCAGCTTGATCACGCAATCGCGCTTCTAACTCTGGGCTAAGGGTAACAACAATTGCCATAAAGCCATATCCTTAAGCATTTAGCCTTGTAGCAATATTTTAACAAACATACGACTTGAGTAAGGTTGTTTTTAACTACTGCTTCGTCTGCAAACAGAACAATGATGATATTGGTATCCAGCAATTATCTACCACTCAGAGAATTATAGCAAGTAGCAAGGAGAGTGAATCATGACTCAAGAAATTGGAGTACAAACAAGTAACGGTAATGTGTTTGCAGACTTAGGTTTAGACAACTCTGACGAATTACTTGTCAAGGCAGAACTTGCTCGTAAGATTAGCAACATTATTACTCAGCAACAAATGACACAGGCTGAGGCAGCAAAGTTTTTAGGAATTGATGAGCCAAAAATATCCGCTTTAATCAATGGAAAGTTAGCAGGCTTTTCGATTATGCGCCTGTTTCGCTTTTTAAACGCTTTTGATCAAGATGTGGAAATTGTCGTTAAAAAAACACCATTATCCCATTCACAGTCTCAAACACGAGTTGTTGCTCCATGATTCTGGATACTTAGGCTATTTCTGACAAAGTACATTTACAGCACATTTCATCTTGGTGAGGTACACTCATGTAGGACAATATGCTTACCTCATAAGAGTTTTACTGTACCTCATATACCTGCAATCTGCTGTATTCTTAGAAATAGCCTTAGCGATCGCTTATTTGGGACGAAGATAGGGTTGCCAGTGCGATCGCAATTTTCAAAAATTCAGATTTAGGGACGGTTTTAAAAGACTGAAACTGTCCCTGTTCGGTAACTGCTTATGGCAGACTCGTACCAAAGCAGTATCAGTAGCGTTTCAGAGTCCAAAGAACTTGATAATAGTAGGTAAATGAGTTTCCAGTATATCAGCTAACTTGCTTACGTCTGTAACCGTGCTATTTATACCTTTTAGCGCATTTACTGCCATTGAACAAAGTTTTGTAATCCTTTGCTCTTTCGGCTTCTGAGCTTCTTCCGCTAAAGTCGAGACAGCTTCCATAGCCTCAGTTTTATTTGCCTGAGATAATGCCTGATCGCCATTGATAGTAGACTGTAAAGCAGCGAAAACTTTTGCTATATTTTGCTCATCACTTGTTTCTATATCACTTAAAGAGTTAATTGCATTAGAAACTTGACCATTTAAATCGCCCAAAGTAATACTAGAACCAACTACATCCCTACCAACATTAACTCTTGCTCCACTGGACATATCAAAGTTACCACCAGCATGAATATTTTGGTTTTGATTTTCCATATAACCTCCTTCAGGATTCAGTAATAAACGATTACTCTCTCCTTGTATCATTATTTCATTGATTGAGTTGTAATTAATCACAATAGTGCTAGCCAGCTCAGCTTTATCAGCTCCAGGTGTTGTTCCTATCCTGGCAACATATAGATTCTCACCTTTACTCTCTATACTAAAACGTGAAGGATCGAGACCATTAGAATTATGTGCAACTCTCTCAATAGCCTTGACCATTGCTGGAACATTTGGTTGTTCTCTGAGAATTAGGTCAATAGTATCTTGGAGTTGCCTGATCCACTTTTCAAATTCACTTGGTTGGAATTCACCAATATCAGGTTTTTTTTCTAAGAAGCCATATTTACCCTGCTGTAAGTAAACCCAAGAACATTGGACAGATTGAAAACAAGTGCGATGATTAATAGACCAATCCTGAATACAAATTTCATCAAGGATAGCTCTAGAAAAGTTTGTATCAAAGAGCTGGGCTTTAGTAAAGTTAGCACCTGAGAGATTAGCACCACTAAAATCTACATTTGTTAAATTAGCTCCTACAAATACTGCTCCTTCCAGATTTATATTCTTCAAACTTGCACCTGATAAATCAAGATAGCTAAAATCTTTGTCGAGTATTTCGACACCAAGAGGTAAGGTAAGCAATTTTTGAACTTTTGGTTGAGCCAAAATCGTACCAGATAAACGTGCAAATCTGAGATTTTTTGCTCCTCTGAAGCTTGTATGTAAAAGCTTTGACTCTCGAAAATCTGTGTGACTCAGATCTAAATCATCAAAGCTTATTTCAGCCAGATTTGCTCGATAAAAAGAAACTCCCCAAAATGCAGCAAAAAAAATTGCTTTCTCCCTAAACCAATCGAAACGAGAATGTCCATGAAGGGCTCTAAAGGCAATTATGGTAGCTAAAAATACAAGTAGGTTGGAACACAAAAAAGAAATTGCACGGTCAACGTAGGTAATATCAAAACTACTGGGTACATCAGCTAGTGCATTAATGACGAAGATCGATACTAATGCAGACGAGAATACTGACAATAATATACCAAAAGATCTCCAAAATGAGTAAACAAAAATGAGACCAATAGCAAAAGCTATTTGTGCTACCCATCCACTTGCAATTGCTATAACTATGAATAAGGTCGAGGTTACAATGGTCTTTAAATCAAAAATAAATCCAATAAAAAAAACTAAGAAGATGACAATTGTAACAGCAGTAACTGCAATACCAGAGAAAAATTGGAACCCCAATATAGGAAGAAAAAAACCAGATACAATATAAATTATTAAGAATAAAATATATATTAAATAAAATGTAATATTTTGGTGTATTCCTTTTTGTATATAGTTACTTTGAGTAAAAAAAAATCTACTGATATAATACTAACAATACTCAAGAGTGAGTTGAATATAGTTGCTAATAGTACTAATAATGTGCTTCCAAGATTTCTTTTTTGCAAACATTTCAATTGATTTATTTTGCTTAAAGACTGTATATCTTTCATGAGCAGCATTCTTTACACAACCAGCAACCTATGTATTTACAGCAAGTTCCGATAACTTGTTGATATTGTGAAAATCTTTTAAATGCTAACAAATCAATGGGCTGTGAAGCAAGAAACTTAGTTGTTGTGACTGGAAAATCGTTTAAAAGGCTGAATTGCTCAATCGTCAATCCCTTTTCTTTAAGAAAATCATCAAGTCTAATTTTAGTAATTGGAGGATCTTCAATTACTGCTAATTCTTCAATAGAAACACCTAAAATCGATGCAATAGAACTAATATCTTTTTGAGTTTGCTCTTCTTCCCATTTTTCTTTGAGCATAACTTGTGTACTATACAAAACTAGTATTGATGGATGTACTTGCAATCGTTCACAAAGTTCGCTAAGTTTCTTAAAATTCAATTTACTGTCTTGAGAATTTTCTAACACCTCAATAATTTTTAAGCGTATTCCTGATTGCTTACGTACTGGTTGAATTAGCTTGGCAGGAGGAATATTGAGTTGAGATGCAATTTTTCGGATATCCTTAACAGTATCTTCATTGATGTCAATAGACTCCTGAGCATATCTATTAAGAGTATTTTCTGGAATTCGAGTAAGTTGAGATAAATCTGTCTCTGTTATTCCTCGGTCACTCAGAAATTTTTTAATGCGCAAGTGAGCCATATCGTATACTCCTTTTCTTTGATTCAAACTTTGTCATAACATAACTTAACCACAATGGCTTAAGCTGTTGATATAGTGAATCTGAATAACCTCAGCTTAGCTTAATTGAGAAAGCTGTAGACAGAAATCTTAACAAATTTTTCATAATATTCGATTAGCTTGTTAAAAATAAATTGTACTGAGGAATCAAAGCTGCCAAGTTCTCCCGCATTTAAATTAGTATAATAAAACTTAATAATCAAACCAGTGTTAAATGAAGGAGGGTTGATTATAAAATGGGGGGGATTCAAAAACAAAGGCAATTAAGTTATCACAGTTTAAATGCGCAATAGCTTGGCTTTTCAACACTCATGCAACTGCCCTCTTCATAATCTCTTTAGTTAAGTTTAAGTAACTTTGAAACTGACCAACACTACCCCATTTTTGCTTAAGGGTTGAAAATTTATGAGGCTTTAAAAACTCTGCTGCTTCAGCAATCTGCTGCCTTTGGGGTATTTGGGTATCAAATACTGGAGCATCTTTGCTATAGCGGCGTAACTCTTTAACTACTCGCTCATGGAGAGTCATATCGGCTTGATACTTAGAGATAATAATTCCTAGGGGTTCAATTTTTTGACCAATAGTTTCTGAGAAATCATGAACCGTAGCGATTACTTGGGGAATGCCGTAGGTTGAGAGTAAATCAGGAATAGTGGGGATAATATAACTTTGGGAAATTTGTAGCCCATTAAGAGTAATAATACCTAAATTAGGGGGACAGTCAATCAATACATAGTCGTAGTGCTCAATAATTGGTTTAATTCCTCTGCGTAGTACATCTATGGGACTCAAAGCATAGAATTTTCCTGTAGGAATAGTTGCTAATTTGTATTGAATATCAACCAAATCTAGACTCGAAGGTAGTAAGTCTAGAGTTTCTACATCTGTGACATTCGAGACTTGACGTTGCAGAGTTTGAGCCAAGTCAAATTTACGGTTATCCGGAGCAATAGCATCGAGAAACAGTTGGGATAAAGTATGGTAATTGTCGTTAAGTTCCTCCCATTTTTCTTCCCCGATCAGCATTACTGTAGCATTCGTTTGAGGATCAAGATCGATTACCAAAACCTTTTGACAGAAAACCCCTGCCAAAATTTCCGCGACAGCAATAGTTGTTGTTGTCTTACCTACACCTCCTTTGAGGTTAATTAAAGAAATAACTATTGTCACTAAAACTCTCCAATTTAGCTGATGTGAACCAAGTAAATGCCCCCATCAAGCCTTACCACTTCAAAACTGCTGCCTCAATTCCCTGCTCTCGCCGAATCTTACAATCATTCTCAATCCAGTCAATTATCTGCTGGTGAGTCAGTTCTTCAACAGGGACACCAAGATCATTAGCGATGTAGCACAACAGTTTTAGCGAAGAAATAGTCAGCCTAGTCAAAAATTTCTCAGAAGATGACATCAGCGCTCGATCAACATCAGCCGATTCTTCTGGAGTTAGGAATTCCACTGATGCTGGTTGTGATTCGACCATGATATGTGCTCGTACTGAGTGCCTCTAGTCAGATATCCTAACAAGCGATCCCACTTTTGGTCACCTCTGAGGACAAAAGTAGGGCTTACGCACCGTAACGGAATTATGTCATCCAACACCGGTAGCATGGACAATATCTCAATATGATCTAGCAAATACTCTTTGTTGGTTGCGATCGCTATTATTTTTTGCTATTATTTATTTCATAATCGGTAAAGTGTGCGCCCATATATAAAGTCCCCCACTTGTTAGTTTCCCTGACATTAACCGAGCTTTGAATAAAGTCCGAAAAGTTAGACGGGGTGATGGGAAGATGAAGGAAAAAAGCACCTCCTTCTTGGTTAAGCTACCGGTTGGGGAATTTAGAATTTAGAATTTAGAATTTAGAATTTAAGAATGTAGTGCGAGCGTCTCGCTCGCGATCGATCAGTCAAACGTAAGCAAGATGCTCGCACTATTCCCTCATTTTAGGTGTGTCGCGCCAGTACTCAAGTGTCATGCTGAGGTGATAGTGAAGTATCTCGGTCGTCTGGAGATCCTTCGCTATCGCTCAGGATGACATAATTTCGTGACAGTGCGTAAGTACTAGGAAATATAATTTGTCATTCTGAGTGCACAAAGCGGAACGAAGAATCTGGGATTTGAGCGATTACTTAGAGATGCTTCACTATGCTATCCCTCAGGATGACATAATTTCGTGACAGTGTGTAAGTCCTAGGAAATATAATTTGTCATTCTGAGTGCAGCAAAGCGGAACGAAGAATCTGGGATTTGAGCGATTAGTTAGAGATGCTTCACTATGCTATCCCTCAAGATGAGATAATTCTGTGACGGTGCGTAAGTCCTAGGAAATATAATTTGTCATTCTGAGTGCAGCAAAGCGGAACGAAGAATCTGGGATTTGAGCGATTAGTTAGAGATGCTTCACTATGCTATCGCTCAGGATGAGATAATTCTGTGACGGTGCGTAAGTCCTAGGAAATATAATTTGTTATATGGATGTGCCGTAGGGTGCTGTTAGCGATAGCGTAACGCACCATACCTCAGCTTTCAGTAAAGTTTTTCGACTTCTCTAGTGTTATTGACAGATGGAATGTGAAAATGAATCCATTACCCAGTAATTAGATGAAAAACTGAGGATGTCGCAAACTGTCGCCGAAGTCATGACGAGGGACCCCATTATGGTGGAGCCCCAGACACCAATCAAGGAAGCAATCAAACTGATTGCTGAACACCGCATCAGTGGTTTACCAGTAGTTGACGAAACAGGTAACTTGGTAGGTGTGATTTCAGAAACCGACTTGCTGTGGCAGGAGACGGGAGTAGAGCCACCAGTCTACATCATGTTTTTGGATAGCGTTATTTACCTAGAAAATCCAGCCCGTTACGATAAAGAACTCCACAAAGCACTAGGACAAACGGTTGAAGAGGTGATGAGTGATGAACCTAGCACTGTCAAACCAGATCAACCTTTACCAAAAGCTGCCAGGTTGATGCAAGAAAAATCCATCCGCCGCCTACCAGTAGTAGATGATGCGGGCAAGGTAATTGGCATTCTCACCCCTGGAGATATTGTACGAGCTATGGCAGCCAAGTTTGATGAGTAATGAATGAGACAAGGAAGAGGCGGAGATAGGAGCTAGGGGAGATGGGGAAGCTGCGGGAGATATTTCCAACTCCCGATTCTCCATTCTCAATTCCCAAGCAACAAATAACAAATAACAAATAACAAACAACAAATGACCATTACTCGTGAGTCTGTCCAAGAACTGCTGAATTCGCCAGATTATGGCAACCGCCTCAGTGGAGTTAATCAACTACGCCAACTGGAGCCAGCGGTGGCATTTGAGTTAGTTCAGCCACTGATTAATGATCCCAATACTCGTGTCCGTTATGCGGCAGTAAGCCAAATGGATGTACTGGGTATTCAGGATTTAGCAGTATCTCTCAATATTTTACGCGATCGCTTGAGTGACTCAGAACCCGATGTTCAAGCAGCAGCAGCAGACGCTTTGGGAGCACTCAAGCTCACAGAAGCCTATGATGATTTACAGCAGCTTTACCAAGATAGTCCTGAGTGGGTAGTTAAAGTCAGTATTATTGCAACTTTGGGAGAATTAGGAGAGCCGCGCTCTTTTGAACTTTTGCTATCTGCTCTAAGTTCTGATAACAGCCTCATACAAACTATGGCGATTAGTGCCTTGGGAGAATTAGGTAATACGAGTGCTGTACCTCTTTTGATTCCCTATGCTAGCAATCCAGACTGGCAAGTACGCTACCGAGTAGCGCAGGCTCTAGGTAAATTAGGGGGAGAAGAGGTTCGCTCAATTTTGGAAACTCTGGCAGATGATAGTTTTACGCAAGTTGCTCAGGAAGCTCAAGTAAGCTTGAAGTCAATTTGATTAAGTTGTTGTTTGTCATTTGTCATTTGTCATTTGTTGTTTGGTATATTTGTCTTCCCCAGCTTCCCAGCTCCCTAAAAAATGAGCCAATCTCCTTTTGATAGACTTGCTCCTTTCATTCAGGAATACATCTATCACAACAGCTGGACAGAATTGAGGCAAGTACAAATTGCCGCCTGTCAAGCAATCTTTGATACCCATGCTCACCTGTTACTAGCGGCTGGTACAGCTTCTGGTAAAACAGAAGCTGCCTTTCTACCGGTTTTGACGCTACTAAACCAAAACCCCTCAACAACCATTGGAGTACTGTATATTGGTCCAATTAAAGCCCTAATCAATGATCAATTTGAGCGTCTGAGCGACTTACTCAAAGAAGCAGAAATCCCAGTTTGGGCTTGGCATGGGGATATTTCCTCGAGCCGGAAGCGACAATTACTCAAACATCCCCAAGGGGTGCTGCAAATTACCCCAGAATCTTTGGAGAGCTTGTTAATCAACAAACATAGTGAACTACCTCGCCTCTTTGGGGATCTGCGCTTTGTGATTATCGATGAAATCCATGCATTTATGGATTCTCCAAGAGGTTCCCAAATTCTTTGTCAGTTAACACGCTTGTCCCGATTTCTGAAAACTCCTCCCCGTCGGATTGGCTTGTCTGCCACCCTAGGAGACTACTCCCAAGCTGAGGCATGGCTATGTTCGGGTACCGATAAACTAGTGATTACCCCAGAAATTCCCTCAGGACAAAGGAAAGTCCAGCTAGCTGTAGAGCATTTTTCCCTGCCCAAAGAAGAACCCCTCCTCGATAAGGGGGGACAAGGAGGGGCTCTTCAGGGGATAAGGGGGAGTTTTTATTATAACGTTAATTCTTTCTACAAGTACATATTTAATCAAACAAAATCTCGCAAGTGCCTCATCTTCGCCAACAATCGCACTGAAACAGAAGCTGTAATCGCTAACCTAAGGCAAATTGCCCAAGGGGAAGGTTTACCAGATATTTACCATGTCCATCACGGTAGTATTTCCGCCTCATTGCGGGAAGCAGCGGAAGAGGCGATGTGCAGCTCTACTCCTGCTGTCACCGCTGCTACTGTTACCTTGGAGCTAGGTATTGATATTGGGCAGTTAGAACGAGTAATTCAAGTTAATGCTCCCCTTTCTGTCTCCAGTTTTTTACAACGGTTAGGGCGTACCGGTAGACGAGGTAGTCCCGCAGATATGCGGTTTGTTGCCACCGAAGCTGAACTCTTAGAAGAAGCATCTTTACCAGAACAAATTCCCTGGCAACTATTACAATGCATCGCCATTATCCAACTTTACCTAGAAGAACGCTGGATTGAACCGATACACCAAGTAAAGTATCCTTTGAGTCTGTTATATCACCAGACAATGAGCACCCTAGCATCAATGGGAGAACTTTCTGCTGCTACTCTAGCTCAACAAGTTTTAACTCTACCTAGTTTTGCTGCCATCTCCCCAGCAGATTTTCAACAATTACTACGTTATCTGATTGATATCGACCAGATCCAACTTACAGAAAAAGGGGAATTAATTGTTGGTGTCACTGGAGAAAAAGTAGTTCGTAACTTCCGCTTTTATGCCGTATTTTCCAGCAATATAGAATATACTGTTCGGGATGAATCCACCGAAATTGGTACGATTGTGATGCCTCCCCCTGCAAGTAATCGGTTTGCCTTGGCAGGAAGAACTTGGGAAATTTGGGATATTGATACTAAAAGCAAAATTGTCTATGTCAAACCAGGTTCAGGAGTTGGTAGTACTTCCTGGCGCGGTGGTAGTAGCACCATTCATACTAAAATTCTGTCCCGAATGCGCCAAGTTCTTTTAGAAGATATCCAATATCCTTATTTGCAAAGGCGAGCCAAAGAACGCCTCAAGGCAGCAAGGCAGCTAGCTCAGTTTGAAGGATTAGCCAGTCAGAATATCTTACCCTTAGAAAATAAAACCTACTGTATTTTACCTTGGATGGGAACTGTTGCTTTTCGCACTTTAGAACGGTTCCTCAATTTTTGTGTTAGGGGGTCGTTGGATATCAGAAGTATTAAAGGTAAATCTCCTTACTATCTAATAATTAAACTGGGAGAGGATAGATACCAAGAGTTATACAAAGAGATTATTAATTTTGGTAATAAAGGATTGACAGAAGATGATTTGGTAGCGACTGAAGAAGCCCCAAAACTGCAAAAGTACGATGAATTTATCCCCAATAATCTGTTACGTAAAGCCTTTGCCTTAGATTATCTGGATGTAGGAGAATTGGGGAAAATTGTTAGTAGTTGGTCTTAATCGCTTAAGCTCATCCCACGACTAAAGTACGTGGGATTTCGCGTCATTAGTCATTTGTCAAGTGTCCTTTGTACTAATGACCAATGACACTTGACAAATGACAAAGTGGCGGGTCGACATTTCCTCCAACCTCTTTAAGAAGTTGGCTTCCCCGTCGCTTTTTGTGAATTTTTTGGTGTAAGTAGTCTGAATTTTTGTCAAAATGAGGTGAGGAGGGTTATTGAAGATGAGTAGAGTGCTAGCTAGAAAGCAAAAGTTGTCCACTGCAATCTATAGATCTTTGGAATGTAGACCAGACAGCTACCAAGATTGGTATCAACAAGGGAATGGGTTACGTGATGAACAACGTTATAGAGAAGCCCTTTTCAGCTATGAACGAGCCTTAGAGTACAAGCCTCATGATTATTGGGCTTGGTACTGGCGAGGCAATATCTTGGATGCCTTGGGAGATTTTGAAGAGGCTCTGGCTAGCTACAACAAAGCTTTAGAAAATCAACCTACCGATTACTGGGCTTGGTGTCAACAGGGTAGTATACTCAGGGAGCTTGGGCGGTACGAGGAAGCGATCGCAAGTTATGACCAAGCTTTGGAATCTCGACCAGATGACTACTGGGCTTTGTACAATCGGGGATATGTAGCTTTAGAAGACTTAGACTGGTACGAAGAAGCGATCGCTTGTTTTGAGAAAGCGCGGCAAGCTAGACCAAATGATTACTGGAGTTGGTATCGACAGGGAGACGCCCTTCGTCACTCCGGATGTTATCAGGAAGCTGTTACCAGTTATGATCAAGCTCTTGATAGCCAACCCCACGATTACTGGGCTTGGTATCGGCGAGGAGATGCCCTACGCTATTTAAGGCGTTTTGAAGAAGCCCTTAACAGCTATGATCAAGCCTTAGGAGTTAGACCAACTGATTACTGGAGTTGGTACAAGCGAGGAGAAGTACTACGACAGTTAGGACGTTATCAAGAAGCAGTAACCAGTTACAATCAAGCTCTGGAAACTGATCCAGAAGACGAGTATACCTGGTACAACCAAGCTTGCTGTTATGCTTTGCTGGGTAATTCCGAACAGGCTGTCGCCTCCCTACAACAGGCAATTCAGCTCAATCCCAGTGAATACCAACAGCTGGCTAAAACCGATTCTGATTTTGACAACTTGCGGGAGAATACGCAGTTTCAAGCTTTGCTATCCATCAAACCTATATCCAGTTGACGTTGGTCAATAGTAGTAAAGTAAGTAGAGCTTGCTGAATAAGTGTGGAAACTATACCATACTTTGCTTTCAATCATTTTATACCTTGCCAGGTGCAAGGTTTTTGTATCTTTTGGCTCAAAAACCTTGCACCGTCAGTCGAAAATCCCTAACACCTACCACCTCTTTCCCTTACCTACCACCTGCCACCTACCACCTACTACCTATTCAAACCCGAAAATTACGACTTATTCAGCAAACCCTAAGTAGTCAACTGTTGTCAACTCTGAGAACCTCTTCACCCGCAAAAGAAATCTGGACAAGTTCTTTTTTTTTTGTTAAATTAATTGAATTGATTGTTAAATAGAAATCAATCTAAATTAAGGGGAGCATCCCAAAGTTACAAATTCTCATTATCAGCTGTCAGCTGTCAGTCAGAAAGCTGATAACAGGATGCTAATTAGCGAGACTCCGGACTATATATGCAAAAATGGGATTCTCTCAAATTTCAGTAGCTTTAGTGCATCTGCAGAACTACCTAAAATATCCTTCTCTTACATTTCAGTAAAACTTTTGGCTATGTAAGAAAGTGATAATTTTAATTGCCATTAATGGAAATAAATTACTATAAATGAGTACAGTTTTGCTGGTAGAAGACAATCTCTCTTTGTTGAATTTGATGGAGAGTTATCTAGAGGACGTTGGTCATACTGTCATTTCTACTACAGATGCGAAAAAAGCAGTAGAACAGGCAGTAGAGTACAAGCCAGATGTCATTATTACAGATATTGTGATGCCAGGAATGAGCGGTTTTGAACTGTGTCGCAGCCTGAAAAAACACCCAATTACTGGCAGTATTCCAATTGTCATGTGTTCTTCTAAAAGTCAAGAAATTGACCGTCTTTGGGGAATGAAACAAGGTGCTGCTGCTTACTTAACCAAACCCTTTTCCCGAGAGCAGTTCATTCGCACTGTCAACTTAGTTGTAGATTGAGCATTGTTGGTTATTAGTTATTGGTTGTTGGTTGTTGGTTGTTTGTTCTTTCATGGGTAAAATCTGGCTCAAAATTTACAGATGAAACTTCGCTAACCAACAACCAATGACCAATGACCAATGACTAACAACCATTAAGCTGATTCAGGCTTCGGTAGAGATGATGGGTGGATCAGTAGTTCTGCTGTTGAACGTTTCTCTACCATTTCCCTGGTAATAGCGCAACGAGTGACATCCTTACGAGAGGGTAACTCGTACATAATATCCAGCATCAATTCTTCTACAATACCCCGCAGTGCCCTAGCACCGGTTTTCCGACGGTAAGCTTCCTGGGCGATTGCCCGAATGGCATCCTGTTTGAACTCCAACTGCACATTATCCATCTTCAGCAATTGTTTATATTGCTTCACTAGAGCATTGTGAGGTTCTGTTAAAATTGCGACCAGGGTTTCTTCATCAAGGGGATCAACTACTGCAATCATCGGTACCCGACCAATAAATTCTGGAATCAAGCCAAACTTCACCAAGTCGTCTGGTTCTAAATGTCGCAGAATATCAGCTGTACGCTTCTCCTTGGACTGACTATCTCCCTGTTGGATAAATCCCATAGAACGCCTTCCTAGGCGTTGTTCTACCACTTTATCCAAACCAACAAAGGCGCCACCGCAAATAAATAGGATGTTGCTGGTATCTATTTGAATACAATCTTGATAGGGATGCTTGCGCCCTCCTTGGGGTGGCACATTAGCGACAGTACCCTCCAACATCTTCAACAGTGCCTGTTGGACACCTTCTCCAGAAACATCTCTAGTAATTGAGGCATTCTCACTCTTACGAGCAATCTTGTCTATTTCATCAATGTAGATAATACCTCTTTGGGCTTCCTCCACATCAAGATCTGCTACTTGCAGTAGTCGCAGTAAGATATTTTCTACATCTTCTCCTACATATCCCGCTTCTGTTAGAGTGGTGGCATCTGCTACTGCAAAGGGTACATCCAAAATGCTGGCTAAGGTTTGAGCTAACAATGTCTTACCACAACCTGTAGGACCGATTAGGAGAATATTAGACTTTTGCAGTTCTACTGAATCGTCCCCTCCTGCCTTACTATTCCCTGGTTGCAGAAAACTTAATCGTTTGTAGTGGTTGTAGACAGCAACACACAGAGCTTTTTTCGCTTCTTGTTGACCAATAACATGCTCATCAAGATACTTCTTCAGTTCCCTGGGTTTAGGAATCTGATTTAAAGAAATTCCTGGAGGACGAGTCCGACGTTTTTGGGGTGGCTCTGAAGTCGGTACTGGCTGGGGAGCTGGCGCACCAGAATCGAGTAACTCCTCATCTAAAATCTCATTACACAAGTCAACACATTCATCACAAATGTAGACTCCTGGGCCAGCAATTAACTTGCGTACTTGTTCTTGAGACTTGCCACAAAACGAACATTTTAGATGGGAGTCGTATTTAGACATTTCTAGCCTCTTATTTAATAGGAGTGACAGTTGCTTCACGGGGAAGGTTCTGCCGGTCGATCACTTGGTCAATTAGACCATAATCTTTGGCTTCTGCTGATGACATGAAAAAGTCACGCTCGGTATCGACAGTAATTTTCTCAACCGGCTGACTAGTGTGATAGGCAAGTAACTCATTGAGCTGCTGTTTGTGGTAAAGAATTTCTTTAGCTTGAATTTCAATGTCCACTGCCTGTCCTTGGGCTCCACCAAGGGGCTGATGGATCATAATCCGAGAACTAGGGAGAGCCATACGTTTGCCAGCAGCTCCAGCGGTTAATAGAAATGCCCCCATGCTAGCAGCTAAACCAAAGCATATGGTAACAACATCTGGACTAATCTGCTGCATTGTGTCATAAATTGCCATACCAGCTGTTACTGATCCCCCCGGAGAGTTGATATACAACTGGATGTCTTTTTCTGGAGCTTCAGCTTCCAAATATAACATCTGGGCAATGATAGAGTCTGCCACGTTATCGTCTACCTGGGTTCCCAAAAAAACAATGCGCTCTCGCAACAACCTTGAGTAGATATCAAACGCTCGTTCTCCAACACCGGACTGCTCTACTACCATCGGGACGATATTACTGGTGTTGACGGAGTAAATCTCCGGACAACTCAAGTTAGCGAATTGGTAAGAAGACTGGGATTGCAGCATAGAACAAAAACTCAGAAATTATAATTAACAGTGGTGATTTCTTTCCCCAGCGCAATCAGGCAAGCGTACGAACCACTCTTCTAGTGATCATTATGCCTTAGAAGTCAGGGTTTTATCCTTGGAGGCGGGTGAACGAAATATGAAGTGGGATTTTAATTTTCCGCGTCTAGTGCGTCTCCGCGTCTGCTTACTGGTTTCCCCACACCTTTTTTCGCTCACCCCTCGGAGCCTAAGCTCTTATTCTTCAACAGACGGCTCTGCTGTGACATCAATCGTCTGAGTAGTTTCATCTGTTTCAACAGCCATCGCTGCTGTTTGAGTATCTTCTCCTTCTTCTATTTCTTCTTCTGAAGTTAATGAACCCTTGGGCACTAATTCAATCGTAGCGTGTTCTTCTAGCCACTCGATGGCTTGCTCTTTGAGCAAATCGGATTCAATTACTTCTTTCAACTTGGCAGGATCAACATTTTGACCAGAAAGCTGCTCCATCCATTCATTAATTCTGGCTTCAATTGCCTCTGGTTCAACTTTCAAAGATTCCCGCTTAGCAACTTCTTCAAGTGCCAGGGATTGCTTGAGACGGACAATTGCGTCAGGACGAGATCGTTCCTGCATCTGCTGCACCATCTCAGCCGTCAGTGTATTGGCAAGGTTCATGCCCATCTGCTCCAGTTGCATTACACTTTGCCTGATGATCATGTCTACTTCCCGATCAAGTAGGGTTTTAGGAAGCTCAACCTCAACCTTCTCCAACAAAGCTGCCACTAGGACTTGCTCCTTACTTTGAGAGGTTTCTTTGTCAGCTTTTTCTTGAAATTGTTTTGACAAAGATTCGCGCAATTCTTCGAGAGTCTCCATCTCACTGATTTCTTGAGCCAAGTCATCATCTAGCTCTGGCAACTCTTTTTCTTTAAGTTCCTGGAGAGTAATAGTAAAAACTACCGACTCGCCTGCTAATTCTTCTCGTGGATAATCTTCGGGAAACTTCACCGGAACTTCTTTAGTTTCTTCCGGCTTCATCCCTACAATTCCCTTAACAAAGTCTGCCAGAAACTTTTCCTCTTCTAGCTCAACTTGAAAGTCACTTGCCTGACCGCCAGGAATGATGGTTCCTTCTTCTTCATCCCCTTCACCAGTAAATCTACCAGTGTAATCAACCACTGCTACATCGCCCATTTGGGCAGGACGCGATTCTACAGGAATGAGCGTAGCTTGTTCGACACGACGCTCTTCTAAGAATTTATCAACAGCTTCAGGATCAGGCTTAGTTTCCTCAGCTTTAACGCTCAAGCCATTGTAATCACCTAAGTTTACCACCGGTGGAGTATCAACAGAGGCTGAGAACCTCAGTGGTTCTCCTGGCTTGAACTTGCTGCTTAATTCTTCAAACTGGGAAATGAGCTTGTAGTTTCCCAATGCCTCAATTTTTTCTTGCTCAATCGCTTGTTTGAGGCTATCTTGAACCAAATCTTCGATCGCTGCCTCCTTAATTCGTTCTACTCCCATTCGTTGGAGCAAAATCTGACGCGGCACCTTTCCTTTGCGGAACCCAGGAATATTGGCAGAGCGACTGAGGTTTTGTACAACCTTTTCATAGACTTTTTTGGTCGTTTCGGCAGGAATCTCAATTTCCAGACCGATCTGGCTATCGGGTAGCTTTTCCTGAGTAATTTTCATTGATGCTTTCGTTTCAGACAACTTGAGAGATTTGGCTAATAATTCAGGAGCTGATAATTCAAAGATAGTTGATCAACATGCTGTTTTAGAGTTAAATACAGCTTCTCATGGTATGCTATCTCTATATAATAAGTAAGCATATAGTATATCTTTACATGACGCTCCCCTGGGAAAGCCCTAGGCTGTTCCTCAGGTTTTCTTGCCTGAAATCATAGTACATGAAAGAGTAGTAGAGATGTAGCGCTTGCCTCATCGCTACCTAGGATCCTAGTCTATCCTTCTCATGGACTCAGATTAAGGGTCAAGAAGAATAATAATTACGGTCAGTTGCGTTCCATTAGCTAATTCAAGAGAGTAACTCTAAAAGAACAGAAGAGTAAGGGATCAAAGAATTGCTCCCACATTAATATCAACGCATCTGTAATAATTTTCCCTTTTGTGAATAGCAGCATGACAAGGCACAAGCGTATTAACACAGGTAATAATGGTTGGTTTAACTCAATGGCTTTTATTTAAGATGACAGGTATCCGCAAATGCACAAGTTCAGGGTGATAGATTTTCCACGTCGGTGCGGGACACCCCCAAAGAGTTGCACTTTGCCATAGTCAGCACAGAACTCTTAGGAGTTGCTCAACTGTCCAGATTAGATGTAGTGTTAATAGCTTCAATTAGCTTAAGGAAACTTAACTTTTTTTTGAGACTCACTCAAGTCAATGTTAAAAATATATCTTCGATGAAGTAAGTGGAGGAAATGCCTTTGTCTAGTAATATTAGTGTTGCGATTTTAGGGGCAACGGGTGCAGTAGGCACAGAGTTAATAGAGTTACTGCAAAACCGAAACTTTCCTATTGCTAATTTGAAACTGTTGGCGTCCCCCCGCTCAGCCGGTCGTATTGTCCCCTTCCAGGAAGAAGATTTACTGGTGGAGGAAGTATCTGAAAATTCTTTTAAAAATATTGATTTGGTTCTAGCTTCCGCTGGTGGCTCCACTTCAAAAGCTTGGGCAGCAAAAGCAGTAGAGAGTGGTGCGGTAGTTATTGATAATTCCAGTGCCTTTCGTATGAATCCCCAAGTACCTCTGGTGATTCCTGAGGTCAATCCAGCAGCAGCAGCAAGTCATCAAGGTATTATTGCCAACCCCAACTGCACAACAATTTTAATGGCAATGGCAGTTTGGCCTTTGCATCAAGTGCAGCCTGTGGAACGTATAATTGCTGCTACCTATCAATCAGCTAGCGGTGCTGGAGCCAGGGCAATGGAAGAAGTTAAAACCCAAGCAAAGGCAATTTTACAGGGTCAAACTCCACCCACAGAAAGCTTTCCTTATCCTCTGGCCTTTAACCTATTCCCGCATAATTCTCCATTAAACGAGCAAGGTTATTGCGAGGAAGAAATGAAGATGGTTAACGAAACCCGTAAAATTTTTAACGCTCCCCAGCTAAGGATTAGCGCTACTTGTGTACGGGTTCCCGTCCTACGAGCTCATTCAGAAGCGATTAACCTAGAGTTTACTGAACCAATCCCAGTAGCCAAGGCACAAGAATTGTTAGCCAATGCTCCTGGAGTAAGATTAGTGGAAGACTGGCAGGCGAATTATTTTCCAATGCCGATTGAGGCCTCTGGTCGTGATGAAGTGTTGGTGGGTAGAATACGTCAAGATCTTTCTCACCCCTGTAGTCTAGAACTATGGTTAAGTGGAGACCAGATTAGGAAAGGAGCTGCCTTGAATGCCGTACAAATTGCCGAGTTGTTAGTGGCTCGGAATTGGCTAAAACCGACAGCGGTAGCAGTTTCTCACTAAAAAACTAGCTAAATAAGTTAACAGGAAACAGTATCAGGAAAAATCAAATCCTGACTGGTGGTTAGTTTATCAGCAAACTAATAACCAATAACCAATGATCAAGGAGTAAGGAGGAGTGAAAAGAGGGTGGTCAATTTTGGACGTGTGTTGACGGCGATGATCACACCATTTAAAGAAGATGGAAGTGTGAATTATGAAGTCGCAGAGCAGTTGGCAGCTCAGTTGGCTGATAATGGTACAGATACCCTCGTAGTTTGTGGTACCACCGGCGAGTCTCCTACTCTAACTTTGGAAGAAGAGTATCAACTATTTGAGGTGGTACAAAAAGCGGTAACAGGTAAAGCCAAAGTGATTGCTGGTACTGGTTCAAACTCTACCAAAGAAGCGATCTCAGCTACGCAAAAAGCCGCTAAATTAGGTATAGATGGTACATTACAAGTTGTCCCTTACTACAATAAGCCGCCCCAGACAGGGCTGTATGAACATTTTCGTGCGATCGCACAATCAAGTCCTGACCTTCCTTTAGTGCTCTATAATGTTCCAAGTCGTACAGGTCAAAATCTACAACCAGAGACAGTTGCTCGTTTGGCTCAAATCCCTAATATTGTAGCCATCAAACAAGCCAATGGTGACTTTGACCAAGCCAGTCAAATTCGGCTTCTCACACCACCAGAATTTGCTATCTACTCTGGAGATGATTCCTTTACCCTAGCCATATTAGCTCTTGGTGGTACCGGTGTTGTTAGTGTTGCCAGTCATTTAGTGGGTAATGAGCTCCAAAAAATGATACAGGCTTACGAAGTCGGCAAAACTAGTATGGCAACTGCAATACACCTCAAACTTTTTCCTTTGTTTAAAGTTCTGTTCTGTAGTGCCAATCCTCTCCCTGTCAAGGCGGCACTGAAACTACAAGGCTGGCAGGTAGGTTCTTGTCGCCCACCTCTATCAGATCTGCCAACTGAGTTACAACCAAGGTTAGAGTCAGTTTTAAAAGACCTTTCTTTACTTTAAATAAGTGTAGTTACTGCTAGTAGTCAATCAACAATAAAAATGCAAGTAAATTTGACCGATGAATTATTATTAAAATTTAATTCTCTAAATAATTGTCTATTTTTATAATGTCTTCTAGACTTAGCTATTATTAGGACAATAAAGGAAAAATAGCAAATTTACAACTATATCTTTTCCTCTAATCAGACTTGACGATTATTGATTTGAAGGGAAAATAGTAGCATTTTTTTTGTTAACTTTGGTAATATTTGAAGTCTATACTTGCATTTTTGCATTTTACTTTTACCACATCTAACCTAACCCTTTACTAAATGAAAACCCTGACCTCAAAGGAAACAAATGAGTAAACAAAAATCCGCACCCGCTATCAAAATTATTCCTCTAGGCGGACTGCACGAAATTGGTAAAAATACCTGTGTATTTGAATTTAAAGATGAAATAATTCTTGTAGATGCAGGACTTGGTTTTCCCAATGATGAAATGCATGGGGTAAATATTGTCCTACCAGATATGACCTATTTACGGGACAATTGTCACAAAATTAAAGGCATGATTGTCACCCATGGTCATGAAGACCACATTGGGGGTATTGCCTATCACCTCAAGCAATTTGATATTCCTGTTATTCATGGTCCGCGTCTGGCAATTGCTTTACTGCAAGGAAAACTGGAAGAAGCTGGTGTTGCTGACCGTACAGTATTGAAAACCGTTGGTCCCCGTGATCAAGTCAAAGTTGGGTCTTACTTCCAAGTCGAATTTATTCGCAACACCCACTCCATCTGTGATAGCTTCACTATTGCTATTCGCACCCCAGTCGGTGTGATTATTCATACAGGGGACTTCAAAATTGACCATACACCAGTAGATGGGGAATTCTTTGATTTCCAAAGACTAGCAGAATACGGAGAAAAAGGTATTCTGTGCTTGCTGAGTGATTCCACCAATGCTGAGGTTCCAGGGCATACTCCTTCAGAGCAATCTGTATATCCCAATCTTGACCGTGTTTTCTCCCAAGCACCGGGACGAGTTTTAGTGACTACGTTTGCCTCGTCAGTTCACCGACTGAATATTATTCTCCAACTAGCGCAAAAACATAAGCGGGTTGTGTGTGTTGTTGGTCGCTCAATGCTCAATGTCATTGCCCACGTTCGCAATCTCGGCTACATTAAGTGCCCAGATAATTTATTCGAGCCATTGCACGCCGCCAAAAATCTGCCTCCAGAAAAAGTACTGATTTTGACCACCGGTTCTCAAGGAGAACCTCTAGCCGCTTTAACCCGCATCTCCAAAGGGGAACATAGGCAAATTAAAATCCGTGAAGGCGATACAGTTGTGTTTTCTGCTAACCCAATCCCTGGTAATACCATTGCCGTAGTAAATACCATTGATCGGCTAATGATGCAGGGAGCTAATGTTATTTATGGACGCAATCACGGCATCCACGTTTCTGGTCATGGTGCCCAGGAAGATCATAAGTTAATGCTTGCCCTAACTCGACCGAAATTCTTCATGCCAGTTCATGGCGAACATCGAATGCTGGTGCAGCACGCTAAGATGGCGCAAAGCATGGGCATACCAGAAGAAAATATGGTGATTACTAATAATGGCGATATTGTGGAATTGTCAGACCATAATATTAGTGTTATTGACCGAGTCCCATCTGGAATTGAGCTGGTGGATCGAGCTGGTATAGTTCATCATGAAGTGCTCAAAGAACGGCAACAGCTTGCAGGAAATGGTGTGGTTACTGTAGCAGCAGCAGTTAGTTGGGAAGGCAAACTACTGGCTAAGCCAGCAATTCATCTTCGAGGTGTTGTCTCGGGGGTTGAAAAGTCTCTCTTAGAAAAATTGGTGATCAGAACGATTGAACGCACATTGAGTGATCACTGGACTGACTTTGCTAAGTCCTTGAACGAGAAACAGACCGATATTGATTGGATAGGCTTACAAGGAGAAATTCAGGGAGATCTCCAACGCTTAGCTCGTAGGGAACTCCAAAGTCGCCCACTACTAGTATTTTTACTGCAAAGTCCTGAGGAACCACCGGTTAAGGTAACAGGTAGACGCCGACGCTCAACTGCTAAGGTAGCATCTTAGCAGCAAACCCACCCACGGGCGGTGCGCCGCCCGCTAGATATTGAAGAAACAAGGGTGTAATCCTTTTACCTGCTCCCCTGCTCCCTTGTTTCTTCAAAACTCTTTCTTTCCAATCCCCACAATTCCCAATTACCAAGGCAAGGGAACCCCCCTCAGTCAAATTTTGTCTTTTTTCTGGTGACGTTTAATATATTGATGAGTTATGCTAATATCTGTAATGAGTTATCCTAATAGCTCTTGCACCTGAAGCATTACTTTCGGATTTATCGAAGTCCAGTGACATTGATCACCTAAAGTAATTATTCCTTGAGATAGTCTCTAAGTAAAGAAGTTTACCTGTAAAAATTTTGATAAATACGATATTTATACTCGCCACTATCAATTAGTATTTTTTCTTCTCCAGACACTATTGTTATTGAACAACTCCACCCTGATTAATCCTGTTTTAAGATGAGCTGCAAATGATCGCAGCATACATTAGCCCTCAAAGAACGTTAAGAGGGTTACCATTACTGAACCAGGACATCTGTAATAACAACTTTAGCTGAGTAATAGCCAACTAACCTCTATTCAGGGGAAAGTAAACGGAAACTTTACCAATTTGCTTCCGGTATGAGCTACTGAACAGTTGTAGTTAAGTTACAGGCGATCCAGTTCGCTTTTTTCGGACACAGGAATAAGATTTATGAGTGTATTTGATTATACAGCAAAGAAGTTATCTATTTCAAGTTGGATTTGGATTCATCCACGACAGTCTCTCTCAAAAAACACAATACCTGCTCAACCACTCAAAACGAAGCCAACCCTGAACCCGTTACAACCCGCACGGAAATGGCTCGACCAACTGGAAGTACATAATCCTAAGCAGGCGCATTACCTCTGCCAATTGATCCCCGCGCAGTGCCCCTTTGAGCGGGACATCAAACTGTTTGGTCGTACTCTACTTCACATTCCCCCTATGTGCAAACTTAATCCTCTTTATGAGGAAACAGTAGCGCTACGCTTCCGGGCAATGTGTTATTTAGCAGATGAATGTGGTGAAGATATCTCCGCTTACTGCTAAGATTCCTGAACGGGAATTTTAGCTTCGGGCGTCGGGAAACCGCGCGACCGTAAGACATCATGGCCATCATTGTTCTGAAAGCCTGGTATCGTCAGCATTACGAACCAGTCAAAGAACTCGAACAACGCCCTCAAGACCTACGCTTGAGTAAAACTAGCTTGCTTAAATCTGGTTTAAGAGTTGACTTTTTGGACGATAGCCAGGATGTCAAAAATGCAGAATGGTTTAGGCGCTACCTAGAAGGGGAAGCTGTCGAGTTCTATATTGAAGGTAGTGGCACTTACGCTATCTCCAATATTGACTTGATCTCTCACGAGATCTACTTCACCAAGTTAGATGTGATGGCACAATTGGAGCCCATCATCTTTTTGAGCTGCCAAACTGAATACAATGCTGCTAGTGAAGCTCTGGCTAATACCTTGGGCAATATCTTGGAAACCTTGAATCAGCGTTTACGTTTATCTCTAACCTTAGAAACATCTATCCGCAAAGCTAGTGAACCCATGCGGTTAAGCAGCACCCAGATGCGCAGAATCCGCAAAAGCCTGATCTTTATCGCTGATGGGACACCAGTAGTTGCGATGGAGGGGGAAAATGTACCTTTAGTAATACCCAGTCCTAATGTCTGTGTAGAACTTGGTTATGCTTTGGGTGCCAAACGTCAGGAACAAATTTTGCTAGTACAGATGGAGCGCCCCAATTTATCAGGGCAGTTTCCCTTTGACTTGCCTAACTACCAACAACTGTCATTTAAAACACCAAATGACCTGCAATCCTCTATATCAGTATTGATAGAAACTATACTGCAAAAGTTCAATTTATTGACCTGATTTATGTATGGGGTGTATCTTACTTATTTATTAGCCTAACTAGGGGTGATTTTCCACCCTGTTAGTCTGATAATGATTTGGATGGACTAAGGATAATTTTCCATGCCAAGAAAGCCAGATGAATATGCTGTACACATCCTTTTGTCCGGTGGACACCGGGAGGAAGTGCGTTTTACAACCATTCAAGAGTTTCAGAAGTGGTACAGCGGAGAACTAATGCCCAAAGCTACCTCTCAAGACTTCATCAGTGTACCGATGAAAAATGTCAAAAATGAGTATATGGTGGTGCGTCCTTCCAGTGTCGATGCTATTCGAGTCGAGCCTATCTTCTCTGGTAGTGTCGAGCGCTTTTAGGATGGTTGGTGAGAAAAGCACTCACCCGGCCGAAGAGCGGACGGGGCTTCCCAAACCTGAGGAGATTACTTCTTTGGTATCCCCGTCTTTCAATAGGCTCTTTGCGTTTGGATGATCGCAGGAGCTGGGGTATTTGTGAAACGGAAAATATCACAATTTTTCTTGCTGCATTTAGGTCACGATCATGATTAGTCCAACAGTTGGGACAAGTCCACTTTCTGATATATAATATTAAATTTTCTTGGAACTTGGAGTCTCACGGGAATTTACAATGAGAAAAAAATTTGCTTGGTTCTCTCTGAGTTTAGCCATAGCGATCTTAACCGCAAGCCCTTCTACCCTAGCTCGTGTGCCACTACAACCAGTAAGCCCGAGTTCTACTCAGGAAACGACAAATTCTTTGGGTTTTGATGAACAGCTGTGGGGGAGCTTAGCTCAACGGGGAGACCGTGAGGCACTCTTGACATCTATAGATCACAGCTTAGGCTATCTTAATACACCTGCTGCTGTCCGAGCTTATCGGCAGTATCCAGTCAGAGGGGTAACCCTACGTCGCGTCCAACGCTCCCTGCTGCGTTTTCGTGAACTATTACTCACAGTTAATTCCCCGGTAGAACTGCAAGCAGCTATCAATCGCGAGTTTGTTTTCTATCAGTCGGTTGGTAATGACAATCAGGGTACAGTCTATTTTACCGGCTACTTTGAGCCAATTTATGCCGCTAGTCGGACGCCAAGTCCAGAGTATCGGTATCCTATCTATAGACGACCTGCTAATTTTGAAAGTTGGCATAAGCCTCACCCCACTCGTGCTCAGTTAGAAGGAGCAGATGGTATGGGTTTAAACAGTCCACTGCGAGGTCAAGAACTTTTCTGGTTACGCGATCGCTTTGAGGCTTTTCTGGTTCATATCCAAGGTTCTTCGCGACTCCATTTGCCTGATGGAAATACGGTAACTATTGGCTATGCAGGTAGTACAGATTATCCTTATAACAGTGTTGGTCGAGAACTTGCCAAAGATGGTAAGTTGGCTCTAAATGGTATGACTCTACCGGTGATGAGCAATTATTTCCACAGCAACCCCCACTTGATGAGTCAGTATTTACCTCGAAACAAACGCTTTATTTTCTTTAAGGAAACTTACGGAAAACCGCCTATTGGTAGCCTCCAAGTACCTGTAACGGCTGAGCGCTCTATTGCTACGGATAAATCCCTAATGCCTCCAGGAGCACTAGCGCTGATTCATGCTCCAATTCCTTTTTCCAATGCCAATGGTGAACTAGAATATCGTACAGTAAGTCGCTATGTACTGGATCAGGATACTGGCAGTGCCATTAAGGGTACTGGTCGTGTAGATTATTTTATCGGTACTGGTCAGGTGGCAGGCGTTCGTGCTGGTAGTATTGGTGGTCGAGGAAAACTGTATTACCCATTACTGAAAAATTGACCAAAATAATAAAGGAGTTCAGGCTCACGGGGTGACAAGCTCTGCTGAAGTCTTGAGCCATATTGCTTTTAACCCATTGATTCTCGCAAAAGATGAAGGTTTTTCTGGGGGACCAGCCCCCCAGACCCCCTACGCAACGCTTCGCTTAGGTTATATCCAATCAGCTCGCCCGGTTGTGTCAATAAGGGTGTCAATAAGACCTCATCTCCTGGGATATCAATGTCGCTCAATGGTTTATTTCAAAAGGTTTAGGAGTACTTGTCACCCTTCAAGAAAATAACTCTGGATATTGCTCTTTTGCCCACATTGGCATCCCAGCTTCCGGGTCTTCAAGCTGACGATCAAGTAAGTCGATAATGTCTTCAACTTCATTGAGTAAATCGAAGACAATTATATTACAATCTAATCCCTTGGCATCTTTAAAAGCCCTAGTATTCTGGTCTAGTTGGATGTAGAATTTGGGGTCAATATCACTACCAATGCCAATGATTACAATTTTGAGTTCATCTTGGTTATTGAGCTTTCTGCAAGTTGATTCAACCAGTTTGACAAATTCATCGCGATCGTCAATCTGACCATCCGTGTAGATGATGAAGAAACCGCCCCGCTGATTTCTAGTGGCAAACCATTGGCTTAAGAGGTGATCTAGAGTTGGTACTAGATAAGTGGAAGTAGCTGGTTGGTTTTCAATAAAGAAAGTCTCGATTTGGGAAGGACTAGTAATATAAGCTGTTTTTTTATTGACTCGATTGGGACTAAAACAAGTAGCGACAATTTCCTCACAAATCTTTTGACCGTCTAAGCCGGTTTCATTTAAAATTCGATAAACGTGACCTTCGAGGGGTTCTGGGAGAAATTTCCAGCGAATCTTGTTACCTGTGGCTTGGTCTTTCCTCACCATCGAGCCACTCTGATCTATAAGCAGGAAAACATCACGGTCAAATATTTTGGGACTTGCCATATAACACCTACTTTGTATTACTAATTGTTTGGTTTGCTCAACCCATTTTTGATTGAAGATTTGTTGATAAATCGGATTGGCAACTTTGATAATATTGTCATATTTTGCTACCAACCCGGATATCACTAAATCTCTCTGTCCTAGGGTGCGATCGCTAATTTCGTAACCTGGGGAATTACTTAAGATTTTCTCATAGAGATTGAGAGCATATATTTTACTATCTATTCTATCGGGATCACCCCTGATAAACAAATTTTCAATGCTTTGACAGTGGTATTGGAGAACTGGTTGGCTCGTAGTTTGGAGAAACTCACTGCTGACTAATTGCTCCATCTGAGTCTTGATCTCAGAATCATTCTGCACTCTAAGTCTTTTGGTAGCTAAATCCCATAAAGATTTTGTTAAAAATGGTTGTCCTCCTGTCCAAAGGAAAATTTCTTGTAAAACGCTGCTAGGGTGCTTGCTGACTTTTTTTAGTCCTGCGAGTAATTCTGGGCAATTTCCTTGGAAGTTGCCTAGTTGGATCATTTTGATAAGCCTGATATTTTTTTTCTCTTCTGGAAGTAAGTCGGCAGGATTGATTATACCTAAAAGGATAAAAGTTAATTTTTGTTGATGATATCCTGGAGATACAGCTAAGGTTTTAATGAGATTGATAAAACTCTCTTGGAGTTGCCAGTCAATTAGTTTCTGTATTTCATCTATAAAAATAATTATTTTTTTATTGCCAATAGTACTTAAAAGTTTGTCCACCAATGTTTTAAATTTTTGAGAAGGAGTAAGATCCAGGTTTTGCTGCCAAAAATCATTCAATTCTTGCAACAGCTGATTACTATTACGCTGAATTCGTTTACAAATAATTTTTAATAAATGAAAGTAAAATAAAGTTGCTGATAATGTAGAAACTTTTGTTTGTAGCTCAATTACAACACAAATATATTTGTTTTTGGGAAGTCTACTGGCTGTATTGACCATTAAACTAGATTTGCCCGTTTGAGGAGCTCCTACAATATAACAGGCAAGGTGAGGAAGATTGTTGACTTCTAGGAATTCAAGTAGCTGTTTATCTGTTTTTCTATAGATATAGGTACGATCGTTAGGAGCTAATGATCCTGGTTTAATACTTTGTTCAGACTGTCCGGTCATTTTTTCCATTTTCTGACCTAAAAATCTGCAAATTGCCTTGCTATAGTTAAATCTTAGCTCTTGCATTGTTCAGTTTTATTCCCCTCGATTAGAGGCAATCAAGTTAAGTATAAACTCTACCAAATAGGAAACAATAGCAATCAACAGCATCAGCCACACCAATAAGTTTTTATGCTCTGTCTGTTGCCAGTTGTTCTTGATTGAAGACCAAGATTTGCTGGATATTTCTTCCCAGTTATCGCTTTCTACTAGAGTTGATAGGCTTCGCCATACTTTTGCATTTTCGAGGGTTTCTCTTTTTTTGATACCTGTGACAATTACTAGAGTACCTGTTTCTTTGGGTAATTGGTATTGACTGAGCTCTTCTGCTAGCTGATTTTTCAGGTTAGGTGAATTTTTACCGATTTTCTTAGTCAGGTTCGGTGGCTTACTACCAGGTAACTGGGTGGATGAGTGAGCTGAAATTAATTGCCGCATATTCTCGGAGTCAATGTGGAATCCGTATTCACCTCCTAGAGGAACTACTTGGTTAATTTCAGCTGTTAAGGAATACTGTTCTTCTGCTTGTAAAGCACGTACTGCCAAGTTCCGTAGAACTGATTGGTCAGAAGTTAAGCCTACCCAAGCTACAGAGATGCGGATTTGGCGGTCTAGAAAATCTACTCGTTCGTCGGGTTCAATACCTGTAATTAGTAAGACTATTTGCTCGTTTGGTAGTTTTTCTAGTACTACTGAAGGGGACTCACTATCAATTAAGTTAGTGACTTCTAGGGAAATAGGAGGTAGTTGCTGTTGAGTTTTTCCGTCTCCATAGATTTGGAGCCAGCGGTAGTCATGCTCCTGTTCAAAGCCGCGACTCTGTACGTAGATATCCATACCTAATTCCCTATCTAGATGTTGAGTAAGTCTTTACCTTGTAAAATGGCGAAGCCGCCTGTATTTTTACAACCTTTGGCAAACAGTTCTGTTGCTTGTTTGAGTTCAGCATCGGGATTGAAGATTTCTCTAACCAGATTGAACATTGGCCAGCGTTTATCTTGGAGGTGAGTTTTTAGCAGGAAGCGTAACAGATATCGGAGTAGTTGTTCGCTATCTTGGGGACTATATTTAGCATCAAAGCTGGTTTTGCGGAAGTAAAAGCGGGGTGTACTGAAGTTTTCTACTTCAATTTTCCAGAAAACTACACAGCCTACGGTTTGGACTGGAGTAGTGACTACTGCTACTTTGTCGGCTCGACTGGGATGTTGTAAAAATTCTAGCAAGGGTGCATATTCTTCTTTAATACGCCAGATTAATTGCTCGGCAGAGGCTTCGTCTTTAACGTAGGTTTCACATTTAACTGGAGCAAAGATTACTAGTCGGGGTTCGTCGAGGTTTTGGTAGGCAGTTTTGAACAGGGAGAGGATTTCGTCTGGTCGATTTCTCAGTTGATGCCATCTCCCATTCAATTCCATAATAGCGGGGGTATCGATCGCAATGATGACGGCAGCACATTCTCGGAGAAGTTTGTGGACGAATCTTCTGCCAGCGACATCACTGGGTAAGACGTACCCTCCTGGGTAGTCGCGGAAGAGTAGTTTTAGGGAGGGTTTTTCTTTTCTACCGAGATCAAAGATATAGGAGGGGAGTGATTCTGGTCCAGCGGTTGCTGCAGTGCCTCGAATGCCTTTTTTCCGTTCGTCGGCTTTGAATTCGTAGGTTAGGCTTTTGAGTTGTCCTAGGTATTTTTCGAGGATGGCTGCGGTTTCGATGTCGGGTTTGAGGTGGAGGTTGGCTTGTTTCGTGGTTGCTTCAAATTGTTCGTACATGGAGGTTAGGAGGGTGGTTTTGCCAACACCGCTGGCTCCTAGCATGGTGATTTTAAGTTCTTTGTTCATTTTATTGTGGAACAGGCATCTTGCCTGTCAGTAGTTTTCCGTGGAACAGGCATCCTGCCTGTCATCGCTGGTTATTGGCATCAACTCCTATCATAGGTTGCGATCGCTCAAGTATGCTGAGTGAGATGTTGCGTTGGTGCAGGATTTTTTGCTACCATCATTTTAAAATGGGAAATTTTGTATCTATATATAACTACACACTGAAAATTTCTACCAAAAGTATGAACCACAGAGGCACAGAGGACACAGAGAGAAGAAGGCTCTCGCGCTGCACTAGTTTCTTATCTTCTTTTTCGATGTGGAATTTTTCCCTATTCCCTTGTGACTTCAGGCTATTCTACTCAATGGGTGTAAATCTATATTTAGTTTTTTCTGGTACATCATATTGATATCTTTCTACTCGAACAATTACGCCAATCTGATCCTCTCTGTCACTCCCTCAGATGCCCCATTTCTTGATCGAGTTCTTGCCGATATGCTGCAATTTCGGCTTGCAAATCATCAAAGGTTGGGTCATCCTTAAACCAGCCAAACTTATCGAGCCAAAGATTATTTATCGGTGTTGACAGTGGAATGTCAACTTGAACCACATCAACCTTATTGGTTAGATAGTTCATATTATGCATTAGATTTAGTACTCGATCGCCAAAACCTCAAATTAAAATTGAAGATTATTTTTCCTCGGATTGGATAGTCAACCGTTGTGAAACTAGCCTCAAAAACTTGCAGTGGGAGTGCATTAATATTTTATTTTTGCATACGTGGAATGTTGCCTAGGGGCATTGTACGGAATGGTATGAAGCAATGGTTAAGTTGAAAGAACAGGGTAAAATTAGTGCTATTGGCATATCGGTAGTCGATCGCCGTGCTAGTGAAGCAAATAGTCATATTGAAGCTGGGCGGCTTGATGTTGTGCAGGTCGTTTATAACATCTTGGAACAAGAACCTGAATATACCCTGTTTCCCATGGCGCAGAAACATCTCTTTGGCATAGCTCCTGTCTCATCTTCGCTGCGTAGCTTACCGGGAGCAATCAAACACAGAAGTTTATTCTTGTCCTCTCCTGGGGAACCTTTAACAACCAATAACGCTTGCATTTCACGACTAGCTTTAAGTTAAGTTGACACTCTACATCTCAAATCAACCCTAATGTCAATATCAAATTGAGCTTTCTTTCCCAGGGGGACTCTGCATAGGATAAGCAAAAGTATTTTTGAGTAGCAAAGCGTGAGTGAACAACCAACAGCAAACTACGATACTCCTTGGAAAGAAGCATTACAGCAATATTTCGAGCCTTTTTTGAGCTTCTTTTTTCCTAAAGTTCATCCCTTAATCGACTGGAGTCAGTCACCAGAATCCCTGGATAAGGAACTCGAACAGATTCTGCGACAAGCTGACTCTGGAGAGCGAGTTGCCGATAAATTATTCAAGGTGTGGTTACTAAATGGCAAAATCACTTGGGTTTTGATTCATGTCGAAGTGCAAAGTCAATATAAAAGTGACTTTGCTCAGCGAATCTATCAATATAGCTACAGAGCCTTTGACCTTTATGAGCAACCAGTGATTAGCTTAGCGGTATTAGGGGATAAACGAGCAAATTGGCGTCCTAGTAACTACAGTTATGCATTGGGAGGTTGTAAGCTGAAACTGAAGTTTCCGATTGTAAAACTTTTGGATTATCAAGCAAAGTGGCAGGATTTAGAGGAAAGTACTAATCCCTTTGCCATGATGACTATGGCTCACCTGACAACCATGATGACGCAGGGAAAACCAAAGATGCGGCAGCAGGGAAAATGGGATTTGGTGAGGAGACTATTGGAAAAAGGTTACCATCAAGAGGATATCAGGAAGCTGTTCCGAGCCATCGACTGGATGATGACATTGCCAGAGGAGTTACAGCAAAGTTTTGAGGAAAGATTAAATCGTTATCAACAGGAGAGACAAATGCCTTTACTTAGTCATATGGAAGTCAGAGCAATGCAACGGGGTGTTGAGCAAGGTATTGAGCAAGGTATTGAGCAAGGTATTGAACAGGGAGCCGTGCAAACAGCTCGCGAATCAGTACTCGAAGTGTTGACAGTACGATTTGAAGTAGTGCCATCAGAAGTGATTGAAGCTATTAACCAGATAGAAGATGTCTTAGTTTTGAAGCAGCTTCATAAACAAGCGATCGCTATTAGTTCTATGGTAGAGTTCCAGCAGTTACTCTCCCAAAGTAAGGCTGATTTATAGGTAGTAGCCATCTTCTTGTTTCTAAAGTAGGAGAAATCATAACAATACTGTTGTTGCTGAAGATACCTCCTGCTTCCCTATCATCGAGCCAAGTTTGTTGAGAGCTTTGGCTTGTTCTATTAATTGTTGCCATTTTTGGTAATCGTTAGTTTGTGGGTTTTGACCAAATTCTGAGGGCCAGATTTGGGCTTTTTCTTGGAAGAGAAAGATTTGCCATTCGTCTTTCACTGCTTTAGCTCGCAATACTTGATCTACGAATTCTTCAACCTCCGCGAAGGCTGCTTGACGGGGTTCGCAGTAGAGATCCTCTAGTGCGTGTTGGCATTTGAAGACTGCTTCTTCTTGGAGTACTCCTAAGTAAGTCAGGATTTCTTGTGCTTTGGTTTCTCTAGCTTCGTTGCCTGGGGAGGGGGAAAGCCGTAGGTTAGTTTTGTCGGGGTTAAGGTTGTTGAGTTGGGGACGAATGCGGTAGTGGAAGTTGGCTTTGTAGGACATTTCAAAGTTGGAGAGGCTGTGGAATGCTTTTTTGAGTCTGGCTAGGTTTTCGGGTATGATTTGTGCCATCTGGCTGAGAAATTCTGTTCCTCGTGCTTGGGTTAGGTTTTCGAGGTTTCCTTGTTCTACTAGTACTTGCGTGACTAGGGATTTTGCTTCTTCTACATACTGTTTTAGTCCAGTGTCCATAGAGTGGAAATGCTGGGTGAGGTGGTTGCGGATTTCGTGGAGGTATTTGGCGTAGACGGTTTGCCAGTCTCCTTCTTCAAAGCGCCGCTCGATGATTTGTTCGATGGGTTCTTCTGTGGGTATGCCTGTATTGTTTTTGCAGTTTTGGATGACTTGCTCTACTTGTTGTTGGAAAACGTCTTCTTTCTCTGGGGTTTGAGTGGAGTCGAGATGATCTAGTAGTTCTTCTAGTCCCCCGTGTGATTTTTGTCCAGAGCTTGTTAAAGTGGGTTAAAAATTTGCCTTGTTCGTTTAAGTCGCTGGGAGTTAAGGTGGTTATCCAGGCTTGACTGGCTTTGTCTAGTTCTGTAGTAATTGCTTGTTGGAGTTGGTTGAGGTGATTCTGGTAAGCGATCGCTTGTTGTTGATCGAGGATGGTAATATTGTTGGCGAGGTAATCTAGTAAAGAATTGAGTACTTGGTTGGCTTGCTGACTATCGGCGCAGTCGGCAATCTGGCACTGAACTACTTCAATATGTTTGTCTTGGATAGTTGTTTGGTGTTCTTGACAGGCTTTGTGGTTATCGTCGGCTCCTGTTACTTGGTTAAGGATCATGAAGGAGCGGTTTTTGAGGTTGGGTAAGGCTTCAGCTGCGGTTTGGTATAAGTCAGTATCTCTTTTTTCCCAACCATAGCGTAGCGGATCTGGTCTGCGGACGAACAGGACTAAATCTACTTCTTGTCCTAGGGTTTCGAGGATCAGTTCTTCGTCTCCTAGTCTAGTGTCTCCTAAACCGGGAACATCTACTAGGGCAATTTTGCCTACTTCTGGGTTTTTGAAGGGGCAGAAAATTTTGACTGAGCGTACTGCTAGATGGTTGAAGGTAATGAGTTCTCCTAAGGAATTCCGGCGCTGGGAGACGTATTCGTGAATGCCTTCTTTAGGAATTTGGGGAAGTTGTCGGGGAGTTCCTGGTAGTAGTAGATGTTGGTATTGGGGTAGGTTCTGATGATAGTCCCTTTGGAGGTGTTCGTACATCGACCTTTTGGTAGCATCTGCTCCACTAAAGGAAGGTAGATGTCTACTAAAGTCCTGTAGGTTAGTGGGGGGAGTACCTAAACCTAGTTCTTGGTAGTAGGGAGTAATTACTTCTTGGAGGAAAGATTGTTCAGAATGGACTGTGACTTCGGCATAGGTGCTGCCTGGTTGGTGACAAATTGTACTACGAACAGCGGTGCAGGCTCCTCCTCTAAGGGCAGGAATTTCTTCGTTGGTGAGTTCGCTGATACTCTGGAGTAAGGTACTTTTTCCTTGTCCCATGAGTCCGACTACCCCAATATTTAGGGTGTCACGGGAGAAGCGATAGCGGAGTTTTTGGAGTTCTGCTTGTTGTTGGGTGATTTGGAAGCGTAGGGGAGAAAAGTCGATAGCAGAAATGCGATCGCAAATTTGGGGTTCTTTTAGTTGTCCTTGTAAATAATAGCGGTGTTGGTCGATCGCCAGCAAAGCGTTGGCAAGGGAATCTAATTTTTGCTCTACAGTTTGGATTTTATGAGCTAAGGGACGGCGTTTAGCAATGATGTTGGCGATTGTTTCGGCTCGATTGGTATAAGTCATGGTGTTTTGGTTAGTTGTAGAAAGGGGAGTTTGTGGGGTGAGCGAAATTTCGGTTGGAATTTCCATTCTCCGCGTCTCCGCGTCTCCGCGTCTCCGTGTCTCTTTACTCGTTTCCCCACCTTTTGTTTCGCTCACCCAGGTTTGTGGTTCAATTGTGGTGAATGCTTGAGTGGAGTCGTCATTGCTATACATATCTGCCTCCTGTTGGAGATTTGTTTGGACTGAGAGTAACCAATCCTGGTTGAAAATTTGTTGATAAATAGGATTGGCAACTTGGAGGTAACTACCAGTTGAAGTAACTTGTTTGGTAACTAAACCGGATATTAGTAAGTCCCATTGGCTGTTGTCTGTTTCGTTCCAAGGAATTTTTCCTTGTTGTAGGATGGTGCGATAGTGATTCAGGGCTGCTAATTTTTCTGACTTTTCTTGTTCACTAATCCTGATAAAGTAATTTTCAATTTCTTGTAGGTGAGATTGCCGATCCTGCACCCTCCAGTTGGTGATAATTTGTTCATTGATTAGTTGCTGAATCTGGTTTGACCAATTCAGGTTTTTATTGACTGTTTCTTGCTCTGTAACTAAGGAACAGATGAGTTGGGTTAAAAAAGGTTGACCTCCTGTCCAGTCAAGAATAATCTTGATTACTGCTTCTGGTTGAGAGGTAACTTTTTTTAGTCCTTGGTGGAGTGGTTGACAGTCTCCTGTCAGGTAACCAATTTCTAGTTTTTGACCTACATTTAGAGTTACTTCACTACTACTGACAAACTCTGAGGGTTTGGCTACTCCTAGTAGGACAAAGTTTAGTTTTTGCAGGATTGGTTGGTTGATTTTTTCTGAGGTAGCTTTAATATAGCCAATAAAACTGTCTTGTAGTTTCCACTTAATTAAACTTTGAATTTCATCTAAAAAGATAATCAGTTTTTTGCTCTGAATATTGGGTAAGATTTGCTCACAGAGAAAACTGGTAAACCGCTTAGCTGCTGATTTATCTTGCTTGGCGTACCAAGCTTCATCTAGAGCGGAGGTAAAATTAACTGCTGGGTTTTGCTCAAGAGTTTCATCTACTTGTTTACAGATTTCTTCTAAGAGGCTGTACCAGAGGGATTCATCAGAGGTAACTCTGCCTAATTCCTGTAGGTTAATTTGCACACAAATCGAACCGCGATCGCTCAGACGTTTTGCTGTCCTAGCCATCAAGCTAGATTTTCCCATTTGCCGAGGGGCAAGCACTGAACAAACTCGATTACTTTCATGCTTAACTGCGGCAAATTGATACAGTTCTTTGTCTACTTTCCTCGATACATAAGTTGGTGAGGTTAGAGGGAGGGTCCCCCCTTGGGTTTGGTAAGTGTTGTTTGGTTGTTGGTTGTTCATGAGACATATGCAGTAATATATAAGTTATATTTTATTGGTAATTGGGAATAGGAAATAATAAACCACAAAGACGCTAAGGACACAAAGGAAGAAAAGATGGTTTTGATATAAAAAATCATAAATTCTTTTGGAAGTATCTTTGATATAATTCACATCTCACCCTTTCTCCGTGATAATCTGATTTAATTAAACCTACTTTCTCTAACTGAAACTTGGCAAAGACATCAGGACATTCTTCTCTCTGCATGATTTTTTGGAAACATCCTGATAAATGCTCATCTTTTTGTAATAAATTTAAATATTTTAATAAATAATCACTAAAAGCACCATTGAGTTGAGCTGCTTGTTGTTCTAACTCTACTAAGCTTATACCTTCTTTACTAATTTGATAAAAGGCTCTGTGAATTAAAGTCGGATGACCTCCAATCAGCCTCATTAAAGTACTAACTTCAGCTTCACTCCAACTCAAGCCATAAATTTTTGCTAATGCTAAAATAGCTTCTGGACTAAATTCCTGTAACTCCACTGCCATACCAACATTTTGCATTGGTGAACCCTTGAGCTTATGGTCAGGATAAGGTTCGGTAGAGTAAGCAATTACCATACTCGGCCAAACAATCGGTGCTTTACTCACTACCTTCATCTTTCTCTCATTCCAAGAGCGTAGTACTAGCAGAAAGTCGGTTTGGGTAGTTTGCCCTAAAATCTTGTCAATGCCATCGATTAACAGGGTTTTGGGTAGTTTGATTTTTTTAAAGATATGCTCGTGTAAATAATCTGTACAATTTTTACCAGGGGCTCTTGGCTTTTTCCAAAAGCTTTCCAGATTAGGAGGATTTAATCCAGGAACAGCTTGCTTGAAGGTTTGGGTAATTTCTTCGGTAAACTGATAAAACAGTTGATCTAAATCGGTGAATAACTCACTATAAAATCCATCACTACTTAAATCCACATAACCGACTATCTGTTTTTGCTCTTTCTCTAAGAAACTAGCTAGTCTAGCTAGTAAGGAAGATTTGCCCATTCCTTGAGCTGCTTTAATCCGAATGAAAGGCAAGGAATCGCTATCTTGAGAGATACTTAAAGCTTCTTTACATATCTTATCTGCTTCTCGTTTGATATAGAGGGGACTATCAAGAGGAACAATTCCTGTCATCAGTGAACCTTGATAAATATAACTTTTCAAGGTAATAGTACTGGCAACATTCCCTTTACCATGACTTTGCACCTCAATTAGTCCTAGTTCCTCAAACTTTCTTAACCGACGTTCAGCAGTAGCACTAGGAATTTGACAGTGGGTTTTGTCACTCAAAAGTTTAGCGAAAGCCTTTTGACTCATGTCAGCTTGCCAACCTCTAGTGACTAAGAAATCAGCTAATATATAAAATTGTTTCTTTTGTTCTTCATTTAACTGGCTCAAGCATTCACTATAGTTCATCAAATATAATTCCTGCTATTGATTGGTTGCTCGTATATCCTTTACTATTTCATCTGGGATTTAGCAACGTCAATAGAGTTAATGCTTCAAGCTGAATGCTTGATAGCTCATTAATACCTCAGTTATTGCAGTTAATGCCTCATTAAGCATCGTTTAAATAGGTAGTTAACTCATCCCCCGAAGGAATTTCTAGCGAAGAATCCTCTCAAATCATTAGTTCTCCTTTGTTTTCCTATCTCCCTATCTCCCCATCTCCCTATCTCCCCACCCTTTTTTTCGCTCACCCCCTTGGAGCCTCGTGCCTTGTCAGAAGAATTTGATTCTAACTAAAGCTAACTTAACTTTCCCATTAGTAGGATGAAGCAGCTGCTGATTGAGGGCGCTTTGGTAAGAGAGCTTAGCACCAGTGAAATCTCCCAAAGCTTCCAATGCTTTCCCTTGCCAGTAATCAGCAGTAGCTGGATTAAATTCCCTGAGTTCTGGTGCTTGTTGAGCCGCCTCTTGCCACCAGTGCTGACTACTCGTAGTATCTCCTAGAGCCTGATAATTTTCTCCCAGCCACATAGCCGCAGGCACCGATGATAGGTAACCACCTTGGGATGGTAATCTTTGCCACCCTTCCTCTAAGGCTACTAGTGCTTCCTGGTGTCTCCCCGCTAAAGACAGTACTCGCCCATGGTGGAACCAAGCATCAGCCAGCTGAGGCTGAAGTTGTGGTCCTTTAGCAGAGATATTACACCCTCGCTCTATATCCTGGAAATTTTCTACTAGTATTTGCCCTGCTCTCACCCAAACATTCCAGCATTCGGGGAAGCGCTGTAGCATATCTTCAAGTAGGGGTTCTAAATGACTCAGTCTCCCAGCGTCTGGGAAAATCTTGCACAGTGCCAGATAGATATCAGCATGGTTATGATAAATTGTATAAGCCTTAAGAATTACTTCTGCTGCAGCCTTAGCATTACCAGTCTGGAAGAGGCATTGAGCGTAGTGATACCAACTTCTTGAGTTATCAGGATGCAACCGTGCGAACCGCTGCATCACAGCTACACCTCTTGCCCACTCCCCTCGAACTAGGTGATATAACGCTAGGCTGTGATAGGCATCGGCATTGTCTGGAGCTAGTTGCAGGGCGGTTTGAATCAGCTGTTTAGTCTGGCAACCCTTTTCACCATAAACTAACCTCTGATAGCAGCGATGATCTGCCATCAATTTGAGACTTAAGAAATCATTGGGAGCTAGCTTTAGTGCTTGTTTCAGTCGCTGTAACCCTTCCCGAAATTTCCCTACTGCCAACAGAGGGTAATAACTGCTCCGCAAAGCAACGGTGTCATCTGGGTTGATTGCCAAGACTTTATCAAAAGCTCCCAGGGCTCCAAGAGGAGACTCTTGCTCCAGGTGAACTTGCCCTAAGGCATGCCAATGAGTGGCATTGTTGGGTTCCAAGGATGCAGCTGATTCAAGTTTCTTTACTGCTATTTGAAGGCGACGACGACAAGCTTCAATCCAGCCAGTAACCTGGCGCAGAGTCGCAATATTGGGGGACAAAGGTAGAGCACTCAGATAAATTTCTATTGCTTCAGACTCCCTACCTAACTGATGCAAGATGTTCGCCAGTTGCAACCTTGCTTCTAGCAATTGTGGTTGCCACTCTAGCACTAGACGATATTCTTCAATAGCTTGTTGCCAGCGACCTCTAGTGTATAGTAGTTGTGCCAACTCTAAACGTTTCTGACACCACTGGGGATGTTGGTGTAGGTACTGGCTCAATTTTTTGAGCTGGATATCTTGTTTGATTACTTTATTGTCTAAGACTAGGTGTGCATTCATCTGTTGTTTATTACCCTCCTTGTCCCTCTATCTATGCTTCATTTATCTGTATCAAGCAGCTAAGCTGCTGTGCATTAAACTGTATATTGGTAAAACCAAATAAAAAATAGATTCCAATCCCCTTTTGCCTGGATGTTGTGAACTTTATCCCTGATGAAAAGCTCTGCAAAAAGACAATGGAAAGAAGAATATTCTTCCTCCCTAGTAAGTATTGGCTCTGAGTTATCCTTCCCTAAAAAGTAATTACCCTTCCCGAAAAACTACATGAGCATAACTTTTCTCTAGCATCAATTATCAATAGGGCAGCGTAGGTAAATCGGCAACTCAGATCACTCTTGATGTTTGAAATGGTAGAAGCAACTGCTTCACGCTCTACTCAGTAGCAACCTGCTATGGATTCTCAACTGCATCTAATTGAAGGACATGGAAAAGGGCAAAGGAAAGCGGCGAAAGAGCAGGAATAAATTACTCTTCCTCCCTTGCCCGTTAAGTTCGTAATTGAACAACTAAGTTAAGTGTGACCGTTCATACTAATTTACACAACCTAAGTTTAGGAAGTTAAGCTCCTAAGTTAAAGATTTTGAGTGCTCAACTAACTAAATCCTTTCCTCGTATCGGTTTTAGCTAGGTTAAATTTGCAAATGGCTTCTACAACTGGTTTCCTTAACTTAGGAAAAGCTTGCTTAACTTAGGAAAAGCTCTTGCTTAACTTAGGAAAACTTGCTTAACTTAGGAAAAGCTCTTGCTTAACTTAGGAAAATTTTCTATCGAACCTTTACCCCTCTTAAGATAAAAGGCAGAGGGCAGAAGGCAGAAGGAAAGAGGGTCCGACTTGTTTCTTCCCTTCATAGCAGGAGCCGCCGAGCCCGTCGAGGAGCTCTAGAGAGATAAGGCAGGAGCTCAGCAGGCTGTACCCTTAAGGCTCCAAGGGAATAAACTCTGGGAGATATCATGTAAGACTATTGGACTATGAGACAGATGAATCGACCAAAACCTAGACGCAAGCGAGGCGTTGTCTTGACATCTGAAGGATTAGCTAAATTCCAAGAGGCGAAATCTGAGGCAGAATTTGAGGAAAACTCCGGTAACCGCTACACCCTTGAAGCCTTAAGCAATCGCACCGGTTTAGCTATAGATACTTTGATGAAGGTATTTCACTCTAAAGTTAAGGTTGATAAGCAAACCCTCCGTTGCTGCTTCAGAACTTTCAATCTTGATCTCCAGAAGAGTGATTATTACTATCCAGAGCCTGAGATTGATGAAGTTGAAGAGTTAGACCCCAAAAAACTCTTACTAAAACAAAAGCCGGAATTCCCTGAGGGTCAAGTGCCTCTCGATTCAATCTTTTATGTAGAGCAACCTTGGATTGAATCTGAGTGTTATAGGGCAATTTTGCAACCGGGAGCCTTACTGCGAATTAAAGCTCCAAGAAGGATGGGAAAAACCTCATTGATGGCGAGGGTTCTCCATCAAGCAACTAAGCTGGGTTATCGAAGTGTGCCTTTGAGCTTCCAGCTAGCGGAAAGAGGTGTTTTCCAAGACTTGGATAAATTCTTACAGTGGTTTTGTGCTAGTGTCGGCTTGGGATTACAACTACCTAATCGGGTAGAGGAGTATTGGGATGATCTGTTTGGTAACAAGATTAGCTGCAAGATGTACTTTGAGAGCTATTTATTAGCTCAAACAGAACAGCCTTTAGTACTGGGTTTAGATGATGTAGATAGACTGTTTCAATATCCCGAGCTCGCTGACGAATTTTTTGGACTGTTGCGAACCTGGCATGAAGAGGCAAAAAATCGGGACATTTGGAAAAGACTCCGGTTAGTAGTGCTGCACTCGACAGAAGTTTATATTCCACTGAGTGTTAATAAATCCCCATTTAATGTAGGGATACCGATTGAGATATCACCATTTACCAGTGAGCAGGTGCTGGATTTAGCTAGACGGCATGGATTAGATTGGTTAGAGCAACAGGCAGAGCAACTGATGGTTCTATTGGGAGGGAATGCCTACTTAGTTAGGGTGGCGCTCTATCATATTTGGCGTCAGGAAGTCACTTTAGAGCAACTATTGCACAAATCCTTTACTTCAGCCAGAGAAATTTACGGCGAACATCTACGACAACAATCATTACACCTAAAACAGTATCCAGAGCTAGTCAAAGCTTTTGAGAAAGTCATAACTATATCGAAACCAGTAGAGTTAGATTTAGTGCAGGCGTTCAAGTTGCAAAGTATGGGGTTAGTACATCTGCAAGGCAATCATGCAACCGCCAGCTGCCAACTGTACGCTCATTATTTTCGGAATTACGCCTGATGTCAATTAGATGCTCAAAGCAGGCAATTTGGTTAAATCGCCTGACCCCTAGTATTCTCATTGCTTTGGAGAATAGATTTACACTCAATCGGATGATCCCAAAAACTAACAGCTAAAACCTAAAACCTAACACCTAATATCTAACACCTAACACCTAACACCTAACACCTAAAACCTAACACCTAACACCTAACACCTAATACCTAACACCTAATACCTAACACCTAACACCTAACACCTAACACCTAACACCTAACACCTAATATCTAACACCTAACACCTAACACCTAACACCTAAAACCTAACACCTAACACCTAGTATCAGAGAGTAAAAGATGCCAGAAAAAATACTGGTTGTAGATGACGAACCTGATTTAGAAATCCTAATCCGTCAGAAATTCAGAAAACAAATTCGGCAGAAACAACTTGAGTTTACTTTTGCTCATAATGGAATAGAAGCGCTGGAAGTTTTGCAAGCTCATCCGGATATAGATATTGTGTTAACCGATATCTATATGCCTAAAATGGATGGACTAACTTTGCTAACTAACCTCAAGAAGTTACACCCTCTCATCCAAGCAGTAATTATTTCTGCTTATGGTGATTTGGAAAATATTAGAGCAGCAATGAATCGCGGTGCTTTTGATTTTCTGACTAAACCAATCAATTTTCAGGATTTGGAAATTACTACCAGCAAAACACTGGAATATGTGCAACAGATGAAAGCGGCTTTGGCACAGGAACGTTTAGCGCGGCAGGCTCAAACAGAATTATTGAAGCATCTACAGCAAGAAGTCTCTAAGCGTCAGCAAATTGAAGAAGTGTTGCGCGAAAGTGAAGCTAAGTTGGCTCAATTTTTAGAAGCTGTGCCAGTAGGAGTGTTTGTACTTGATAAGTCTAGTAAACTGTACTTTGTCAATCAGACAGCGCAAAATTTACTGGGCAAAGGTTTCGTGCGAGAAGCCACTGCTGAACAATTGCCAGAGATTTATCAAGCCTATCTGGCGGGAACAGAACGACTATACCCCAGTTATGAACAACCGATTTTACGTGCTTTGAGGGGTGAAAGTATAACAGTTGATAATTTGGAGATCCATCAAGGAGATAAAATTATTCCCCTGGAAACATGGGCAACTCCCATTTTTGATGAAAAGGGTGAAATTATTTACGCCATAGCAGCTTTTCAAGACATTACACAACGGAAACAGGCGGAAGCCGAACGGCTCCAGTTTACCCAAGAGCTTGAATTGAAGAATAGAGCTTTGGAACAAACAAAAAATGAATTGGCTGAGACTAACCGCACCCTAGAACAAAAAGTTAATGAGCGCACTCAAGAACTCTCAGAAGCTCTGGAAATACTTAAAGCTACCCAAGCAGAACTAATGCGCGAAAATCTTCTACTTAGAAGTACACAAGAAAAATCTACCTATGACTATCAAGTTGGAGGTAGTTTGCCAATGGATGCTCCTACTTATGTTGTTCGATTTGCCGACTATCAACTTTACCAATCTTTGAAGCTTGGGAAATTTTGCTATGTATTGAATGCGCGGCAGATGGGCAAATCTAGCTTGCGAGTCCAAATTATGAATAAGCTAGAAGCAGAAGGCTTCATCTGTGCTGCTATTGATATTTCTGAGATTGGTAATCGGCAACTTACTCTGGAACAGTGGTATGCAGGCTTGATTTACATCTTAGGAAGCCGTTTTAATCTTTTAGATAAAATCGATATCCGCAGTTGGTGGCAGGAACACGATTTCTTATCACCAGTCCATCGTTTAGGTGAATTTATCAACAAAGTATTGCTGGAAAATATTTCTGAAAAAATAATTATTTTTATCGATGAAATTGACAGTGTTGTTAATTTAGACTTTGAAATTGATGATTTTTTTGTACTAATTCGTAGCTGTTTTAATAAACGGGCTGACTATCCTCAATACCAACGTCTGAGCTTTGTCTTGCTGGGAGTGGCTACACCTTCTCAATTAATCCAAGAAAAAACTCGTACCCCTTTTAATATTGGTCAAAGAATTCAACTAAAGGGCTTTCAATTACATGAAATAGAGCCATTGCTTCAAGGTTTGATAGAGAAAGTTAACAATCCTCAAGCAGTTCTCACCGAAGTCTTATTTTGGACTAATGGCCAGCCTTTTTTAACCCAAAAACTCTGCAAGATTATCCGTAAACATTCAGATGAGATTCCCCAAAAATCTGAAGCAGAGTGGATTAAAGACTTGGTTCAAACACAGATAATAGACAATTGGCAAACTCAAGATGAGCCAGAACATTTTAGAACAATTCGTGCTCGCTTACTTAGTAATAAACAGCATCTTGTTAAGCTCCTAGAACTCTACCGGAAAATTTTGCAACGAGAAGAGGTAGTTGTAGCTGATACTCCACAACAAACAGAATTGCTCTTATCAGGATTAGTAGTTAAGCAACAGGGACAGCTTAGAATTCATAACCGTCTTTATGAATCGATCTTTGACATTAGTTGGGTTGAGAAGGTATTAGAGAGCTTCCATTGATGCTCTTGAGAAACACGCTCAAAGCTAATGGCTAATGGTTAATGGCTAATAGTTAATGGTTAATGGCTAATGGCTAATCGCTAATGGCTAATCTCTGAATAAACACCGAGTCTCCAAGTTAGGCAACAGGCAAGAGAATTGTTTCTTCGATTCAATTGGGGCTGCAAAGCGCTCCTTGAGAGCTCTTCAGCTTGAAGGCACGGGAATTTTGCTGGGGTATTCAAGTAGCGATCGCAACAACTCTCCCTAATAGCATACTATTGATCTTAACTTTTTACCGAAAGTCCTGAAACTCAGCTGAAGTAGGGGTATAGGATATAGGGTGTCGAGATCATTCTCCCCAAACCCTAAGCTATTGTGTATTTAATTTGTGAATTCATGCTGACGTGAGGAGCGGGAGTACCAGGAACACCGAGATTATCACTAGCTAATTTAAATGCATCTTAGCTTAATCTCTCTCAACCCAAAAATGCTATGAAAAATCAGAAGTCTCAACAAGTAACCAATATGTATTTTCGTGAGAGTTTCAACTAGTCGGGGATTACTCACCGTTGTAGACACTGACAACTTCCCTAGGAGTGAGTTATATGTATGAAAGGGCTTTAATAACTACCTCAAGCTCACTAAAGCTATCAGGGTTAGCAGTTTAGCTAAGTGGTAGCGTTTGTGGAGCAGGCGTGTACCCCTGATCCGACAAGGGTCGATTTGAGAGTGATGCTTCCGGAAGAAGTGACATTCTACACTAAGTTATATTCCTAATTAATATTCAAAAAATTCTTTAGTTAATTCAGCAAACTTATCAATTATATATCAATTATTGCCGAGATTATAACCAATTTAGTAAATAACTTTTGCCTAGGAACAATCATTGATGTCACTAAAACCCATCTTGAATGAATCGCCAAACTGAACATACATCCAAAGGAAATATTCTCATCGTAGATGACACACCGGATAACCTACGGTTACTATCGACGATGCTTGAATCCCAAGGGTATCAAGTGAGGAAGGCAATTAACGGGCAAATTGCCTTGAGAGGAGTAATCATGGCTCCCCCCGATTTGATTCTACTGGATATTAATATGCCCCAGATGAATGGCTATGAAGTTTGTGAAAAATTAAAATCCCTTGAACAAACTAGTGAGATTCCAGTAATTTTTATTAGTGCCTTAAATCAGACTTTGGATAAAGTTAAAGCTTTTGAGATGGGGGGTGTAGATTATATTACTAAGCCATTTCAGATCAAAGAAGTTTTGGCTCGTATCGAGAATCAATTAACTATTCATAGGTTGCAAAAGCAGCTTAAAGAGCAAAATCAACGACTGCAAGCTGAAATTACTGTCCGTCAACGTGCTGAGGAGGAAATCTTTTTTTTACTCTCCACTACTCAAGCTATTAGTGAAGCCTCTGATTTCAACTCCGCTTTAGAAGTTATCCTGCGACAAGTTTGTGAAACTATTGATTGGGATTTTGGAGAAGCTTGGGTTCCCAATCAGGATGCTACTGTTTTGGAATATAGTCAAAGTATCTATGCCAAGAATACAGGCTTAGAAGAATTTAGACAACAAAGCTCTCAAGTAACTTTTGCTCGAGATGTCGGACTACCAGGACGAATTTGGTCATCTAAGCAACCAGAGTGGCTCGAAGATGTCTCTGCTCAGTCATGCTCAGTTTTTCAACGTAGCCAAATTACAGCAACTCTAGAACTAAAAGCAGCATTTGGTGTCCCAATTTTTTTCAACGAGCAAGTATTAGCTGTCCTAGTTTTCTTTAAACAAACAGCGAGTACCCCTAATCAACATTTGATAGCATTAGTGAGTGCTGTTGCAACTCAGCTAGGGTCACTGATTAAACGTAAACAAACAGAAGAAGCTTTGCAGATAGCGGAACAAAAGTATCACAGTATTGTAGACAATGCCAAGGAAGGAATTTTTCAAACTACACCTTCTGGACGTTTGCTAAGTGCGAATCCTGCATTAGCTCGGTTGTATGGTTACGAATCTTCAGAAGACTTGATTATAAATGTTACAGATATTGGGGAACAATTATATGTTGAACCCCACCGCCGTAGTGAATTTATTAAGGCAGTGGAAGCTGAAGGTACTGTTTCAGATTTTGAATCTCAAGTATATCGCAAAAATGGTCAGGTGATTTGGGTAGAGGAAAATGCCCATGTTGTGCATGATTATAAGGGGAACCTACTGTACTACGAAGGAAGTGTTTCTAACATTACAGAGCGTAAGTTAACCCAAGAAGCACTGAAATTTCAGAAAGAACAAATCGAGAAACTTTTACTAAATATTTTACCAGCACCCATTGCTGGAAGGTTACAAAAGGATCCAACTACAATCGCTGATAGTTTTGATGATGCTAGTGTTTTGTTTGCTGACATTGTTGGTTTTACTGCATTATCTTCCAGAAAGACTCCTAAAGAATTAGTAGATTTACTCAATGTCATTTTCTCAAAATTTGACCAATTGGCTCAAAATCATCACTTGGAAAAAATCAAGACTATTGGTGATGCTTATATGGTGGTTGGGGGATTACCAACACCCCATCCCAAGCATACCGAAGCTATAGCTCAAATGGCTCTCGATATGCAAGCTGAAATGGTTAATATTAATGCAGAAACAGGTGAAGATTTTCAGCTCAGAATTGGCATTAATACTGGACAAGTGGTAGCAGGAGTAATTGGCATGACTAAATTTATTTACGATTTGTGGGGGGATACTGTAAATGTTGCCTCTCGCATGGAATCGAGTGGTATTCCTGGAGAGATTCAAGTAACAGCTACCACTTATGAGCGTTTAAATAAAAAGTTTTTGTTTGAAAAACGAGGTAGTATTACTATTAAAGGTAAAGGTGAAATGACTACTTATCTTCTTAAAAGTAGGAAATAAATAGGGCTTGCTGAATAAGTCGTGATTTTCGGGTTACCATAGGTGGTAGGTGTTAGGTGGTAGGTGTTAGGTGGTAGGTGTTAGGTGTTAGGTGTTAGGTGTTAGGTGGTAGGTGGTAGGTAACCTTGGGGGATGCAAGTACTCAAAACTAGAATAAATTCTTCATTTCTTGTTACTTGTTACTTGTTACTTATTCAGTTAACCCTAAATATTACTTGCCTCAATTCCCTCTGCCTCTACTGGCGGCGAACTTTAGCTGTAGATGGCTTCAGAGTAATTGGTGTTTGGAAAGGTTGAGGCTTTTGAGGTAACCTCTGGTTATTATCTAACACTTGAAAAGCATCAAGAAGTGCATCCCGGATGATGGCTTCAGGTTCTCGACTCAGCATCAAACGAAAGCAATCTGTAACTTGCCTTTTCTCAGATAGGCGCAAACGATAATCTACTCCCCAGCTAGTCAGCTGCCTTACTGCCAGCAGGCGCTTCAGGGGATCAGTATTGGTGAGGTCTCTTAACATTTGTTCAAGCTTAGTCTCATGAAGACTCCCTTGGTTGCTAATAATTTGCCAAACCAGGAGAATAAGAATTGTGAGAGTACCTAAACCTTGAAGAATTGCACTAGTAGTAATCCAAGAGTTATCGCCATTTACGAAGATGGAAAGTGTCATATAGGTTCCGAAGGTCGCAATGCCACCACTACCAACGGCTATAGTTAACTGTCTATTAGAACCAAGGAAAAACTGGCGTAGATTAGACCAGTACAGTTGCCAGTCCCACTCCTGCATCAAGTAGGCAAACAACATTACCAACACACCAGCAACGGTAGACAGGAGTAGCTTCCAATTCCAAAAGAGCATTGCGACAACGCTTGTCAGAATCATAAGCCAACCTCCTGGTCCCCGAAACCGGCGCGGGTAAAGCCGTTTCAACGCTCGACTTTTAACTTTGAGGGACAACCAACTTTCAATCAATTTGAAGAATTGTTGCCACCAAGACGACGCCTGTGCCACGAAGGATTCCTATCTTACTGAGATTATTCACACTCCCGTCACTGAAAGCGAGGAATTCCTGAGCTAACAACTGCTATGGGAGAGTTGCCTCTACTTTGGTCTTACGCGGTATTGCAACCTTTGACTTGCTAGTACTATAGCGCATAGCAGGTCTCATTATAAAATATGTTGGGAGAAGAGGACAAAGGATAGATAATCAGGTGAGTGAAAATTACCCTAAAACCTAACACCTAACACCTAACACCTACTGCTTCCAAACTCAAAGCATAAGTCAGCTATCGTCAGTTGACCATCAAAAGCATAGAAGTGAATCCGAGAGATATTGGCCGTTTCTATCCCTACTCGTGTGTTGGGAGGAATCTTAGAATTAGAAGTAGCTAGATTTGAGCTTGCTGTTGAAGCATTCCCGAGGAGTGTGTTCTGCTGATCATAGGCAGACAAAATCGTGGGCTGGGAACTGGTGACATAGCAGTAAAATGAACTAATAGGTTGCGAAAATGTTGTTTCCATCCAGCCGTTTTTAGGACCGGCAATGAGTACTTTAGTACCAGAATGAGGAGGATAGGCTGGGTTTGAAGGTTGTAGAGCGATCGCGTTTTTAAAAGTAATCCCATAGGAACGAAATTGATTCTCTAGGACTTCAAAACATTTCAAGTCTTCCAGTTTTAAGCAAACACGGGAAGTTCTAAGCAAAACTATATTGGCATCATATTCAGCTGTACCCCAGCAAGGGGAGGCAATCACAGTTTGTGGCTTAACGAAGTTCTTTGAGGATCCAAACCCTTTGAGCTTTTTGGATTTATTCACTTCGGCTTTCGGTTCCATTATCATAAAATAATATATATCATGATCAATAATTACTGTTTTCCTCTTTACCTTTTGAGTACAAGCTGCCATCAATGTGAAGAGCTCATTTTTCTTCCTTAAAAAACTTATCTAGAGCCTTTTGCCAGTTGAGCAGGAGGGATAGCTAGATGTGATAAAGATGATAATAGCTTTACCAATAAGATACATTGTGTGTTCCCCTAATGAGTTTTACTTAATTAACTCTTTAATTAAATTAGGTTGACCATTACACAGTCTTTATTAAGTTTTTTATAGTAAATTAATTTAAGATACGAGGAAGCCTAAATAGCTCTGCATTTTGCTAAATATGCTTAAGTATATATACTTATTTTTTAGTACATTTTTTAGGAACGGGTTTAGCTAAGATATTAATGACTTCCACAATCTGGCCTTACGTCACTCCTGGCATCCCGGATCATTTATTTGAGCGCTTACCTGGCATTCGTTTGAGTAAGAGAGAAGTACGATTACTGTTGCTCGGAGCTCTCCGGTTGCAACCAACTTCAGTTTTGTGGGATATTGGCGCTGGCACAGGCACAATTCCTGTAGAAACAGGATTGTTGTGTCCCCAGGGTAAAATTATTGCAGTAGAAAGAGACGAGGAAGTAGCTAACCTAATTCGGCGCAATTGCGATCGCTTTTGTGTCCAGAATGTAGAAGTAATTGAAGGTAGTGCTCCAGAATGCCTCAAGAATCTACCCCACCTACCTCATCGAGTTTGCATTGAAGGAGGACACCCAGTTAAGGCCATACTTAAGGAAGTTTGGCAATACTTACAGCCTTCAGGAAGGATAGTTGCCACAGCTAGTAATCTCAAAACTCTTTATGCTATCTCTGAAAGTTTAGCAGAATTACAAGCTCGCAATATTGAGGTAGTACAATCGGCAATTAATCGTCTGGAAACGAGGGGATCTAATCAAACCTTTGCAGCTGTCAGTCCCATTTTTATCCTCAGTGGTGAGAAATTTGAATAAGGGTATAGGGTATCAATTGTGGAACTGGCATCTTGCCAGTTACGTCAGGCGCTTATTACTTATTCAGCAAACCCTACTTAATTCTATTAGCGATCGCTTTTTGATGGTGTTCGCCACCACCAGACGATAATGCCCATAGGAATTGCAATAATAACTCCTATTAGGATATGAAACAGTATATCTAGGAAACTGTAGCCGAAATAACTGGGGAGATTAGCTTCTTTGGAAACTGATGGAATTTTCTCAGTAGGATGGGGAGCAACTTGGGAAGAAATACCGCTGACAGCTAAACCTGTACCGACTACAGTAATCACTACTTCTAATTTTTGTTCCCGTTTTTGGGCAGCAGCTTCGTTAGCTTGTAAGATTTTCTCTAAATTGCGATCGTTTTCTGTCTGCTTCACTTCGATGATGCCGCGAATTGTGGCAGTCATCTGCTCAAATAAGTTTTGACTAGGTGTGAGGTAGTTTAAGTCTATTTGAATCTGATTTTGCCATTGCTTGCAGGTGTAGTCAAGGAAGTTTTGTAGCCATGCTAAGTTATCGTTGAGTAAGCTTAGTGCTTGGATTTTCTCTAACCTGGAAGTATAGTTCTGAATGTTAGTAGTAATTGCAGTTCTATGATCTTCTATATCCCGGAAGTATTTGGCGTAGGGAAATGCCATGTGGGGTATTAGCTTGAGCCACTCTTCAAGATCTTCTAGGGTTTCTTCAGGAGGTTGAACTAACTCCTCACTCTTTTGCTCTAATTGACTATAAAGTTCCCTGGCTGCTTGATTACACTGGCGGGATTGGTTATAAGCATAAATTATTTTACTGCGACAACAGAGTAAATTGAGTAGGGAGTGGTAAGCATCGACGCTTTTGCTTAAGGTGTCAGGATGAGAGTCTAACCACACTAAAATGTGACGCCTTTCGCTGGGCTTTTCTTGGTGGTTATCATATTCAAAAATTGGACTACCGAAGAGTTTACCTGTTGCCGATGGTTGGAGATGTTCTGCTGTATCTTTGACTAAAGCGGCAACACAGTGATTAGCTAAGTCTTGATAGGCGGATTTTTCGACATTGACTGGTTTAGCAAATAGCAGTAAGGTTTGTCCGAGAGAAGCTTGAATTTGGTCAGTAGGATTGAGTTGACTGAGCTGGGCTATATCTACGGTTTCACGATAACGTAAAGTTAGGTCAAGAGCATAGGTATCGTGAATGCGTAGGGGATAAATTTCTCCCATCAAGCGCAAACCATTTTGCTCAAGAGCATCCAATTTTGGTAAATTTGTAGTGGGAGCATCTTGCTCCCTTTGGGTAATTGTAGGGAGCAAGATGCTCCCACTAGTATCATTTGTGCAACTTTGGGATACTCCCTCTTGCTCCACGTGGGTATGAAAACGCAGCTGACGAGCTTTATAAGATTGGGGATCTTTCCTCACCAATTCCAACCAATAATCTAGATAAGGTTTCTCTTCTGCTGTTGCTTCTTGATCTTCATTAATGGGATTGTAGTGGTACTTAGATTCTTTTGGATTGTAAGTGTAGCAGCGAAGTTCTGTTTTGAGAGATTTCAGGATTTGGATGTTACGCTGCTCACCAAGGGCAACACATTGTTCCCACAGCTGATTAGCATTGTCCATCACCTGTTGATTGCCTTTGCTAATGTCTTGGCGCAGCTGAAAGGCGTAGAGTGTCAGGCTAGGATTTTGTACTTTCCAGGCTGTGGGTGTCTGGTTCATTTGCTAGAGTCTGATGGTTTTTTCTCCTTAGTGGTTTCGGGGAAACTTTCCCGTATCTGGTTTTTTAGGAGTGTTTGATAGTCTTCCTGTTTAGGTTTGGGATTGGATTCTCCTTGACCCCTGTCGTCTCCAGAGATTACACCAAATAAGCTTTTCCGCGTTTTACTCAAAGCTTTGCGGATGTCAGGGTACTTTTTGCACCAAGTGGAGATGGCATCTGAGAGAGATGCAACCTCTTCTGGAAACTCGTCTATTTGTTGCTCTAAATCAACTCTATTCTCAGCTAAAAAGACAGAGGGTTGGTCTTTGATGAGATTAATAAAAGCTTTGATGTTCTGTTCAGGAGTTAGTGACATGAGATAATTACCAAATAGATGCAGGAGTAGCATTATTTACCGATCGCACAAAAAGCAGCCCAGTAGTAAGGTGATTGGAAAGGCTGTTCTTTTGTTTCCTCATCCTCAAACCAATCAAACAAGGCATCTTCTTGAGTGGGAGTCAGGGAAAAATGGTTTGTCCACTCTTCTAGTTCTTCTTTTTTAACATCCCGCAGCCAGGTTTGAGCTTGGTTGAGGGCAACCGCAACTGCACCAGTTTCTCTAGTAGGAAGCTGACATAGGTTTTGGTAAAATTTAACCATTAAGAAGGCAGTAGCAAAGTCATTCACTGTCCAGAGGTCACTGACAACACTGGGACTACCTGCATAGAGGAAACCGCTGGGTAGACTAATATATTCATCACTGTTGTATTGATAAGTACTACCGGCAACTGGAGTAATACCTGTTTCACAAGCAGAGAGGGTGACAAGGCGGCATTGATTGAGACTTAGTCCAAATATTTCGGCTAAAGTGAGTTGTCCATCTTCTGGACTTTCATCTTTGGCGAGAATCAGTGCAGATTCTAGGGGTGATCTTACATTAAACTTACCATGACAAGAAAAATGATGACAGTGGGATACTGGCATCTCTTGATTAGTCTTAAAGGCAGTTTCGGTTGCATCCTGCTTAGCTAAGACTTGAGAGGAGGGGAATAATGGGAGAATGTTCTCAACCTCTAAGTCGGCGTAGCCTAGATCCTTAGTTGGGTTTTGGATAGCAAAAAGCTTACTGAAATCACGACGTTGCTGGTTTTGACTTAGTTGCAGTAATTGGCAACTGGGAGCATAGCGAACTCCTTTGGGAAATAAGTCAAGTAAGTATGTATTATCGCAGGGCAATGCATGAAGTGGAAACAAATGTAAGAAGCGATGGGGGATGAGAATCAACTGGTTACATCCTTGGGGAAGTTCAGCTAGAATTTCCTCAATATGCAGAATCTCGGCTAATCGGCTTAGTAGCTCATCCAGCTTAGTTCTCCACTGGTCTTTTTTCTCGTAGTAATTGATTAAATGCTCATTAGTCAAATTAACTAGGGCTTGCAGGTCTTCAAAAGAAGATTGTCTCACCTGCGGGTATTGATTTTGACGAGTAATAATAAAAGAAAGAATCCGATTGTTTGTAATATACCATTCGATAATAGCAGTATCTTCATCAATCAGGGCTTGGATATCACTAAAGGGAATTGGTTCAACCTGTTGAGTGAATCTAAAGCTACTATCTAATTGGTTGATTTCCTCAAGAAGATGAGACTGCTGCTGTTGTAAGTAGTTTAACTGTTGCTGCTGTATCTGGATATTGTCCCGGTATTTCTCCTCTGACTCCTGATTTCTCGTGAATATCTCTAACTCTCGCTGTATCACTGGGATTTCCCGTCGCAGCTGTGCGAGTTGCTGGCAGTGAGTTTGGTAAACCTCTTGGTTAGGATAGCTATCAGTTTTAGGATAGAGATCTTTGTTAGCTAGGAGTTCTACTAGATTTCTACCTTTGCTACGTTCAACATATTCAATTGCTTCGGTGGGTTTGTCCAATTCCAGGCAGACTTCAACTATACGGCAGTAGAGATAATGCCATTCTTCAGCGAGTTTTTGCTTGTTTCCTTCTATTCCAGAACCAGATATTATTTCCCCCCGCAAGGATTCTACTGTTGCAATTGCTTCAGCCAAGCTCTTGTAGGCGTTGGTAAACTGTTGAGCATCTTGATAAGCAATTGCCAGATTGCTTAGGGTTTCAGCATGGCTTTGGGGTAAAGCTTCACGGGTACGAACTTCTAGTGCATTTTGGTAACAAGCGATCACCTCTTCTAGATTCTGAGCTTTATCTCCCCGTATCCGATAAAGGTAAGCATTAGCTAAGTTATGCTGAGTAGATGCCCAATCAACGGGAAAAGCTTCACGGGTGTAAACTTCTAGGGCATTAGAGAAACAAGCGATGGCATCTTCTAGATTTTGAGCCTTATCTCCGAGTATCCGATTACTGTAAACAGCTGCCAAGTTATTCTGAGCCATTGCCCAGTCAACGGGAAAAGCTTCACGAGTACGAACTTCTAGAGCATTTTGGAAAAAAGCGATGGCATCTTCTAGATTCTGAGTCTTATCTCCCCGTATCCGATAAAGGTAAGCAATAGCCAAGTTATTCTGAGTACTTGCCCACTCCACGGGCAAAGCTTCACGGGTACGAACTTCTAAAGCATTTTGGCAAGAAGCGATGGCATCTTCTAGATTCTGAGCCTTATCTCCCCGTATCCGATAAAGGTAGGCAGCTGCCAAATTATTCTGAGTCATTGCCCATTTAACGGGAAAAGCTTCACGGGTGTAAACTTCTAGAGCATTTTGGGAAAAAGCGATGGTATTTTCTAGATTCTGAGCCTTATCTCCCCGTATCCGATAAAGGTAGGCAGCTGCCAAATTATTCTGAGTTATTGCCCACTCCACAGGCATTGCTTCACGAGTACGAATTTGTAGAGCATTTTGGGAAAAAGCGATCGCCTCTTCTAAATTATCAGCCTTATCTCCCCGTATCCGATTACCGTAAGCAATAGCCAAATTATTCTGAGTTATTGCCCACTCCACAGGCATTGCTTCACGAGTACGAATTTGTAGAGCATTTTGGGAAAAAGTGATCGCCTCTTCTAAATTATCAGCCTTATCTCCCCGTATCCGATTATTATAAGCATTAGCCAAATTATTCTGAGTCATTGCCCATTTAACGGGAAAAGCTTCACGGGTGTAAACTTCTAGAGCAGATTGGCAAGAAGCGATGGCATCTTCTAGATTCTGAGCCTTATCTCCGAGTATCCGATCACCGTAAGCAATAGCCAAGTTATTTAGAGTAGTTGCCCAATCCACGGGAAAAGCTTCACGGGTGTGAACTTCTAGAGCATTTTTGTAACAAGCGATTACCTCTTCAAGATTCTGAGCCTTATCTCCGAGTATCCGATCAATGTAAGCATTAGCCAAGTTATTCTGAGTATCTGCCCAATTAACGGGAAAAGCTTCACGGGTACGAACTTCTAGAGCATTTTTGTAACAAGCGATGGCATCTTCTAGATTTTGAGCCTTATCTCCGAGTATCCGCTTACTGTAAGCAATAGCCAAGTTATTCTGAGTAGATGCCCAATCCACGGGAAAAGCTTCACGGGTACGAACTTCTAGAGCAGATTGGCAAGAAGCGATAGCATCTTCTAGATTTTGAGCCTGATCTCCGAGTATCCGATCAATGTAAGCATTAGCCAAGTTATTCTGAGTAGATGCCCAATCCACGGGAAAAGCTTCACGGGTACGAACTTCTAGGGCAGCTTGGTAACAAGCAATGGCATCTTCTAGATTCTGAGCCTTATCTCCAAATATCCGATTACTGTAAGCATTAGCCAAGTTATTTTGAGTAGATGCCCAATCCACGGGCAAAGCTTCACGGGTACGAACTTCTAGGGCAGCTTGGTAACAAGCAATGGCATCTTCTAGATTCTGAGCCTTATCTCCAAATATCCGATCAATGTAAGCATTAGCCAAGTTATTCTGAGTACTTGCCCAATTAACGGGAAAAGCTTCACGGGTGTAAACTTCTAGAGCAGATTGGCAAGAAGCGATCGCCTCTTCAATATTCTGAGCCTGATTTCCGAGTATCCGATCATTGTAAGCAATAGCCAAGTTATTCTGAGTAGTTGCCCAGTCAATGGGAAAAGCTTCACGGGTACGAACTTTTAGAGCATTTTGGTAACAAGTGATCGCCTCTTCAATATTCTGAGCCTGATCTCCGAGTATCCGATCAATGTAAGCAATAGCCAAGTTATTCTGAGTCATTGCCCAATCAACAGGCAAAGCTTCACGGGTACGAACTTCTAGAGCATTATGGTAAAAAGTGATGGCATCTTCTAGATTCTGAGCCTGATCTCCGAGTATCCGCTTACTGTAAGCATTAGCCAAGTTATTCTGAGTAGATGCCCAATCAACAGGCAAAGCTTCACGGGTACGAACTTCTAGAGCATTATGGTAAAAAGTGATCGCCTCTTCGATATTCTGAGCCTGAGCTCCGAGTATCCGCTTACTGTAAGCATTAGCCAAGTTATTCTGAGTCATTGCCCAGTCAATGGGAAAAGCTTCACGGGTAAGAACTTCTAGAGCATTATGGTAAAAAGTGATGGCATCTTCTAGATTCTGAGCCTGAGCTCCGAGTATCCGCTTACTGTAAGCATTAGCCAAGTTATTCTGAGTTTTTGCCCAATTAACGGGAAAAGCTTCACGGGTGTAAACTTCTAGGGCATTTTGGAAACAAGCGATCGCATTTTCCAAATTCTGAGCTTTATTTCCTCGTATCCGATTATCGAAGGCAAGTCCAAAGTTATGCTGAGTACTTGCCCAATCCACAGGCATTGCTTCACGAGTGTAAACTTCTAGGGCATTTTGGTAACAAGCGATCGCATTTTCCAAATTCTGAGCCTTATCTCCCCGTATCCTATCACTGTAAGCAGCTGCCAAGTTATGCTGAGTCCTTGCCCAATCCACAGGCATTGCTTCACGAGTGTAAACTTCTAGGGCATTTTGGTAACAAGCGATCGCATTTTCCAAATTCTGAGCCTTATCTCCCCGTATCCGATAAAAGTAGGCACCAGCCAAGTTATTCTGAGTCATTGCCCAATCCACAGGCATTGCTTCACGGATACGAACTTTTAGAGCATATTGGTAAGATGTGATCGCAGTTTCCAGATTACTGGCTTTGTTTCCTTTAGGAAACTCCTGCATACGATTGCCCAAGTTAAACAAATCTCCAGCAATAGATTGTGCTTGTTGAGGTTCGACTGTAGCTAAAGTCTTTGTTGCCCAAACTTGTAAGATTTGCGTCAAGTTATCATCAAGTTTATCCAAGTTAGCTTGCAGTAGGGGATAAACCACTTGTGGATTGCCACCACTTTCCGCTGTTGCTTGTAACACCTGCATCAAAAACTGCAAATATTCCTGCGGCGTTGCTGCTACCATTCCCAAACCATGGGCAATCTCAACTGCATACTTCCTCAACAAACTAGCCGTATTCCCATTCCCCTCCGCTGCCATCTGCTCAGCCACCGATACCATCACTTGCACCAATCCTGCATCTACGAGTTCCCGATGTGCCTGCAACATCTGAGTTTCTTCCCCATCAGGGCAACTCAGCAACGATTGAATTAGTTTCCGGTAAGCCTGCCAGCGGTGTTCGTCCATTTTGGCGTGAAGAGAATTAAGAATTGACTGTAGGGGTGAAGCATTGGCACTGGCATATTGCCCATAAAATCAAGGTTTTTGTCCGCCAATGCTTCACCCTTCCGGGATTTATGCAATAGGTCTAATAGAAAAGCGATCGCTTTTCAAGAGATGCTACAACTATTCAATTTTAAGATAGCAATCGTCGGGATTTACACTTTCTCTGAACTCATAAGTTCAGAGAAAGTAGTGCGAGCATCTTGCTCGCTATCAGTGTTCTGCGATCACTTACCATAGGAACAGACAGAGGAAAAACGAACAATGCAACAACTCGGAGACTCTCTAGAAGAATATTTCAATTTCTATAGATCTGATGATATTCGCCTCAAAGGTACTCGTGTGGGTATTGAACATGTTCTCCAGGAGTATATCCATAACGGCAAATCCCCACAAGAAATAGAGTCGCTCTTTTCTACGGTGAGTTTAGAGCAAATTTATGCTACTATTTTGTACTATTTGCGTCACCAAGAAGCGGTAGGTAAGTATTTTCATGATTGGCTCGATTACTGTCGTCAAGCCCAAGAAGAGTACGATCAAAATCCACCACCTGTTGTGCTGCGATTGCTTAAATTAAAAGAAGAGCAAAAAGCAGCTCAGGTTGTCAAATAATGTCTATTAAATACTTGATAGATGAAAATTTGCCACCTTCATATCAGCAACAGTTGCTACGTTGCCAACCAGACTTAACCGTCTTAACTATTGGAGATGAAGATGCACCCTCCAAAGGTACCCTAGATCCTGAAATTTTGCTTTGGTGTGAGGCAAATGGATTTATCTTAGTAACGAATAACCGTAGCTCTATGCCAGTGCATTTAACCGAACACTTAGCAGAAGGTCACCATGTTCCTGGTATTCTGGTGCTAAGAGACACAGCATCTATGGGTGAAATACTTGAGGATCTGATTTTGATTTTCTTAGCCGCAGATGAGAGCGAATATCAAGATATAATCGGTTATGTACCATTGAAGAGATAATGGCTCCGGTGTTAGGTTTGTAGGGGCGGGTTCACCAAAAACTTTGCCACTATGCGATAACTTCACTAAACCCGCCCGAGCAGCATCAAGAGAATTTAGAATGATTAAGCTCATCCCACGACTAAATTACGTGGGATTTCGCGTTATTTGTTGTTGGTTGTTAGTTGTTTGTCAAGAAAAACTTTCTAACAAATAACTTGCCAACCAAGCGGCGGGCGGCTATCCCTCCCATCCCTAGAAGGAATGGGCTTCCCGCCGCTTTCGGTGAAATTTAAGCCTAACCGAGCAGTATTGCCATAAGAATAGAAAAGCGATCGCTTTTCTCAAATCCGGCTACTATTCAATTTTAGGATAGCAATCGTTGGGATTTAGAGTAAGGAGATCCCATGAGTTCCGAGAATGTAGTGCGAGCATCTTGCTCGCTATCCGTGTTCAATTATCAATTATCAATGGATAATGGATAATTGATAATTGATAATTGGTTAATTTGGTCTAAGACCTCTTCATTTATGAAGAAAATAAAAAGAAAATATTTTCCTTAAATTCAATCCTCTTCTTTTAAGGAGAGGTAATTATCCATATTCAGCTATCTGCTTGGCATCTTGCTCATTATCAGCTGTAGGTTGGGTGAAGCGTTGAGCAAACTTTGACCAACATCTCTCGAAAAACTCCAAAAGCGAAACCCACACATTTTCCATTATGAAATAATATAGCAAAAAATAATCGTGATTGCAACCAATCATACTGAGAGCCTTCCTCAAGCTTGATTTTCAAAACGTTTGATTCTAGCTTCTAGTGCCTGTAACTTTTCCTCTAAATTCAGATGATCTGACTCATTGGTTAAACTATAACCAATCAAGCGGTCAAGAATCTCTCTTTGTCTTATAGAATGTTCAGCTAAATCTCCATACTTGTGAATCAATTCATCTAGGACAAATTTTTGAGTTTCTTGGCTTTCCTCAAATTTAAGTTGTCTTTCCTTGAGTTCAAATTGACTTTCCTTGAGTTGAAGTTGGCTTTCTTGAAGTTCTCGTTGAACAGACAACATTTCTTCGATGATTTTTTGCATTTCTTCAAAAGTCATGTCCTACTCTCCTTTACTTTAAGTGATTATCTAATTATAGCAAAACGGTTAGAATTGAAAATTGAAAATTGAAAATTGAAAATTGAGAATTGAGAATGCAGATACGATTGATTGTAAAGAATGTAGTGCGAGCATCTTGCTCGCTATCAGTGTTATGCGATTGCCTACGGCACCAGCGTAGCTGATCGCTTACGATCGAATAGACAAGTGAAACTAAACTACTCCTATTAACACATTCCACCCAGTAACCAATAAGTAGTCATTGTACCTTTACCTTTAACTACGATCGCACCTCGCTTTTTTAATAAATACTTATCCTGCAAATGTTCATAAACAGTAGCACTCACTTGAATGCTACCTGGTTCTCCTTGAGACTCCATCCGAGAAGCTACATTTACTGTATCCCCCCAAAGGTCATAGATGAACTTTTTGATACCAATTACCCCTGCTATCACCGGACCAGTATTAATACCAATCCGAATCGCAAATTTTTCCCCAGTTTCTACTTGAAATTGATTAATTGCCTGTTGCATATCCAAAGCCATGTCAGCAATTGCTTCTGCATGGTTTTCCTTAGGAACCGGTAAACCTCCCGCTACCATATAGGCATCCCCAATAGTTTTAATTTTCTCCAAACCGTGTTTTTCGGCTAATTGATCAAACAGGGAAAAAATATGATTGAGTAAGTTGACTAATTCCTTAGGAGCAATACGAGCAGAAAGGGGAGTAAAGCCCACTATATCAGCAAACATAATAGTTACCTCATCAAATTGCTCCGCGATTAGTGCCTCTCCATTCGATTTTCCTAACTCCCAATGATCTTGTTTCAATCGCTGGACAATTGCCTCAGGCAAAATATTTAATAATAACCGCTCTGACTTTTCTTGTTCCGCTCGGAAAGCTTCTTCTGCTTCCTTGCGTAAGGTAATATCTTCTAAAACTCCTAAAAGACCTACTACATTGCCTTGGGGGTCATGAATGGGAATTTTATTGATATCGAGCCAAGCTTTTTTGCCATCTTCTGAAGGTTTTTCTTTGGGAGCAATGAAGTGTTCTGCCTGATTTGTCTCCATAATCTGCAAGTCTTTAACACGGTATTGTTCGGCAATTTCCTTACTAGGAAGCAAGTCATAGTCTGTCTTCCCCACCACCGCTTCTGGACTCTCAACCTGAGCTGCTTGAGCCCAGTTTTTATTACAACCAAGAAATACTAAATTCCTGTCTTTCCAAAAAACCTGCTGAGGGATATTATCCAAAATCAACCGTAGATACTGCTCTTTCTCAGCCAGAGCTTCAATTGCTTGTCTACGCTCCGTGATATCCGTGATAAAGCCTTCTATGGCCAGCAGTTTGTCTTCAAAGGAAAATACTCCCTCTCCTTGTTCCCACACCCATTTGATTTCTCCAGTGATAGTAATAATTCGATAGACTAACTGGAAGGGCTGTCTTTGAGCTAGGGCAGTTTCTATCTCCTGTCGCACTAACTCTTTATCTTCAGGATGAATAAGTTGCTCATAAGAGACTCGGCTATTATCGATTAAATCCGTTGCCGAATAACCAGTCAACTCAGTACACCCCTCACTGACAAATTGCATTGTCCAGTTTTCATCACTCCCTCCCCGGTAAGCCATCCCTGGTAAATTACTCATTAAAGTTGAGAGGGTGCGTTGACTCTCAAAGAAAGCCTCTTGTACTCGCTTGCGCTCGGTGATATCGTTTGTGATTGACAACAAACATTCCTTGCCACCAAGATTAATAATCTCTGCTGATAATAGTCCGGTTTTGATTTCTCCTGATTTGAGGCGAAAATTGAATTCCTGATTATGAACTTCTCCGTTTTCTGTTAATAATTGGGTCATTCTGGATCTTTCTTCTGAACTAGCCCAAATATTCAGCTCCTCGCTGGTATGATCAATTACTTCTTCTTTGGTATAACCAGTAACTTCCAGGAAAGTATCGTTAACTTCAATATAACGTCCATCAGTAAGAATAGTAATCGCAATCGGGTTAGGACTAGCGCGAAAGGCTAAAGCAAACTTTTGTTCTGACAACCGTAATGCCAGGGTTCTTTCTTCAACTCGCTCTTCTAGCTCATCAAAAGACTCCCGTAACTGCTGTGCCATTTGGTTAAAAGACTCAGCTAGAACCCTCAGCTCATTTATTCCCTTTACTGTAACTTTCTGCTCCAGTTCCCCACTAGCTATTGCTCGACTAGCAGCGCTCAAGCGGAGAATAGGGTAAGTAATCCAGCGGGAAGTAAAGATCCCTAATACAGTGGCCAAACCCAGAGCCCCTAGGCATAACAATATAGTGTTGTGGCTATTGTTGTTAATTTGCTCCATGAAATCTGATTCCGGCACCACCACCACAATCAACCAATCTAAGCCACTACTATCTTGGAAAGGAGTCACTCGTAGAAAGTAATTTCCCGGATTAGAATAGCTCTTCTTATCAAGCAAAAACTGAAGTTGTTGAGGTTGCTTAATCTGGCTCAAGCCACCAAATTCTGCTGTTAAATACTTAGCTGTAGCTCGCATCAAATGATCACTGCTGTTAGTAGCTAATAGTCGTTGTGCTTGATCATCATTGAAATAGAATGGCTGCTGTTGAGTTGAAGTAGCAACTAAGAATCCAGAGCGCTCGATAATGAAAGTCTGTCCAGTTTGACCAATTTTCAAACTACTTAGGAATTGACTAATTTTGTCGAGCAAGACATCTGTACCTACAACTCCAAGTAAAGTTCCAGTTTCATCTTCAATACGCTGGGAGATAGTAATACCCAACATCCGATGGCTAAACATGACGTAGATGGGACTCCACACAGCTTGCTTAACCTCAACAGCTCTCTCATACCAGGGACGGATGCGAGGGTCGTAATCTTCCCTAACATTTGATAGTTGGGTGCGATTTCCCTGACTATCGGTGGCATAGGTATGAAAGTCACCGTCAGTTGAGCTATCAGCAGCCTTAATCACTAAACTGCCATCAGTCGAAAATCCAGTTCCCAGATATTCTCCTTGCTCAGTGCCCAACTGAATTGTATTAACTGAGTCTAAAATTTTAACTGAGTCTGAGCCTGAGTTTTTGAGGGAGTTTAATGACTGTAATTGCTGCCATAAGTAGAGCTCACTTTGAGTTGATTGAGTTTGTAACTGGCCACGAACTGCTGCATCAGCGAGGATTTGGTTAAGTAAATGGGGGGTTGCCAAATAGCTATTGAGATGACCAATAATGCGATCGCAAACTTCAGTATGCAATTGGTTAGCCAGGTCATTCACCGCTTTCTGTCCGTTGCGTAAGGAGAGATATCCTGTAAGTCCTACAGCAGCGAAGATTTGCACCACAAAAGGCACCACCAGCACAAGGCGCAGGGGCATCTTTTGAGAAATCTGGGACAAGCGACTGCTCAAAATTTTCAATGACATTAGTTGCTCTTACCACTCAGGTGCAGGTAAATTGCTGCCTAGTAGATGCCCCTTGATAGAAATAGGCTTTAATAGCCTCTCTTTCAAGTTTGCGCTATATAAGAGCTATCAATCTTTTCTTTAGTAGTTATGTATGCAATAAATCAAAATGCCAATTCGAGCTAAAAGTCTTTATAGATATGAGTGTGAAGCCATTTTTGCCTCAGTTTTGTTAGCAGCATTGACCTTACTCAGGTTCGTTACAACGGTGGTTGCCTAAATCTGTGTCCGCCTGGTTCTACAACAACAAACGCTCTTGCAAGCTGCATTTCCGAGTAAGTTCGTAAAATGTGTGGCTGTCAAAGCATACACATCTTGATCTAGCAGTAATCTCATGGTTAAGCCGATATGAGGCGGATGTCTTCAGCCGCTACTAACGCAATAGCATATTGCAGGCAGGCACGAATATCTTCAACTTGCAGATTGGGGTAGTAATCCTGAAGAATTGCATCAAAGGAAAGTCCTTCATTGAGTAATTCAAGAATGCTCTGCACTGTGATGCGTGTACCTACGATGCAAGGCTTACCGAAGTGGATTTGAGGGTTAACTGAAATTCTGTCCATGCCACAACAAAACTGAAAAATAAGGTTCCTTAATTCTAGAACACTGATAAACGAGTAATGCTTACTATTGCCTGTTGTCTTTTAACCTCTTGAATCTAGCAACCAATAAGTAGTCATGGTTCCTTTGCCTTTAACCGCAATTGCTCCCCGCTCCTCCAATAAGTATTTATCCTGCAAACGTTCATAGGTAGTAGCTGTCACCTGAATGCGTCCTGGTTCTCCCTGAGATTCCATCCGGGAAGCTACATTTACTGTATCCCCCCATAGATCATAGATGAATTTTTGAATGCCAATTACCCCAGCAACCACAGGTCCTGTATTAATGCCAATACGAATTTGGAACATTTCACCTCCGTTGCCATAAAACCGGCGAATTGTCTGCTGCATATCTAAAGCCATTTCAGCGATTGCTTCAGCATGATCATCCTTCGGTACTGGCAAACCTGCTGCCGCCATATAGGCATCTCCAATAGTTTTGATTTTTTCTAAACCATGCCGTTGGGTAAGTTGATCAAAGCTCGAAAAAATTAGATTGAGCAAGTTTACCAATTCAATGGGAGTCATACTAGCAGAAAGAGGAGTAAAGCCAACAATGTCAGCAAACAGAATAGTCACATCGTCGAATTGCTCAGCGATGGCGCTAGTATTTTGTTGCAACTGGTCAACAATCTTCTTCGGTAAAATATTCAGCAATAGGGTCTCAGTCTTTTGTTGAGCCAGACGCAAAGCTAACTCCGCCTGTTTACGAGCAGTGATGTCACGAGCTACCCAGATGACGGTATCTTCAGAAATAGGTGAAATCCTTGCACCAAACCACAACTCGACTTCCTCGATGGTGAGGCTATACTCACAATTGACTGTCTTTCGAGTGTTGAGGGCATTCCAGATGTGATGAATAAAAATATTAGCTTGCGATCGCTCAAAAATGTCGTGTAACGTCTTACCGATGAGTTCTTCAACCGGTTTTTGCAGCAGAGCTGGATTTGTAGGAGCAATTTTGAGATAGTATCCCTGGGCATCGAGCACTATCACCACATCAGTCATAGCTGCAAACAGTGCCCTCAGTTCAGCTTCCGTTTGCTTTTGCTGGATCACATTTCCCAGCTGAGCTGCTATAGCTGAAACTAGTTCCACCAATCTTTGCTCATGCTGTTGGGGTTGCAACATAAAAAAAACTAGTACAGCTAGCAATTGCCTCTGTTGATGAGGAACTTTCGCCTTCTTGAGAAGCTCCACAGCTCGGCCATTCGCCGAATTGGGGGAAGTAAAAATTGGCACACCAAACCCCGCCCTCAGTCCGCGCTCTTGTGCCAGTTGCCATCTAAAAAAAACATCATTGAAATTAGCTGAAACCTCCGAAATCCACTTTGGTTGTCCTTGTTCCCAAACTTCACCTGGTAAACCCTCACCCATAAGGAAAATCAGCCCTTCGCTATACTCTCGAAACTCTTCTAAGGTAGCGATCGCGGTTTCATCTATACCTGCACGGTTACAATACCAGGTGGAGCTACATTGTAGAGCCATCCCGTCAGCCTGGGGAATCCAAGCTTCACCATAACTCCAGCTAGTAAACTCGCACAACTTCCGGAGTGCTACTTCCAATGCACCTTCAAAATCTGGAGCTTCGTTGATTGCTTGGGTAATGGTTAACAATAGTTGAAGTTCTTCTTCGGCTTGCTTGCGCTCATCAATTTCCTCTTGCAGTTGAGCAGTGCGCTGTTCAACTTGTTGTTCTAGGGAAGTAGTTAATTGTTGTAATAGCTGATTTTGCTTTGCTAATTGTTGCTCGTGAGTATAACGGCGCAAAGCTTCTTGAACCGTCAAAATCAGGTCGGTTTCATCCCAGGGTTTGGTAATGTAACGATATAGGTTAGCGGTGTTGACTGCATTGAGCACTGCTTGAGCGTCAGCTTGTCCGGTCAACATAATCTTCAGAATTTGGGGATACTGAGTATGAATTTGGCTTAGCAGTTCATCCCCCTTCATTCCTGGCATAATTTGGTCAGAGATCACTAAGGCAACTTCAATTCCCTCTGCTTGCAATTCTTCGAGAATTTCTAGAGCTTCTTCCCCATCCTGGGCTCCCTCAACTTCATAATTCTCTCTGAGATTACGTTTGAGCTGCTCTGTGAGACTGTCTAAAACGACCTTTTGATCGTCAACACAGATAATTGCCAGACTACTCATATTGACTCCAACGGGGAGGTGATTATTGCTGCTAGCTTGTCTTCAGTCTTTAGTGCAGGTTCATCAAGAATTGAGATCAGGAACTTGATTTTGACATTTACAAAGATAATTATGCACAGCCAAATCTATCAACTCTAGAGTATGACTTCACCCACCATGTTGCCAATACCATCTCTATTGAAACCTAGATTCCGCAACCTAAAATATCACACTACTGCAAGAAGGCAGAAGGCTCCGAGGCAGTCGAAATGAAAAAATTTTTTCACCACTAGGTGATGAAAGTAGGGGCGAATGGTCATTCGCCCCTACTACTCGCTACTTACAAGTGATCCCAAATCCAGTCCTGTAAGATAGGGTTGACTATCTCTGGAGCTTCATCTTGGGGACAATGCCCCAAGCCTTCTAAGGGCAAAAACTTTTCCACTGTTGGGAAGTTAGCCAAATCTCGCCCCAATTCGATAGGTTCCCAAGGATCTTCGACACCCCACAGAATAATTGCAGAGCAGGGTAGAATTGGTAGGAGTTCCTCTGGTAGTGGTCCTTGAGAATAGCGGGTGAAAGCAAGAAATACATCTGCTGCCCCCACATTAAGAGCAGGTTTCATAAGCATATCCACCAGCTCATCTGTCACTGCTTCTGGATGTCGGTAAGCTTGCAGCAGGATTTTACGCACTACTTTTGGCTGAGCTAGTTGGCTAAAGAATAACTTACCAATCCACTTATTTCCTAGCAGCCCTTGTAAAACTGATGCTCCTAGACTTCGATACCAAGGAAGTTCAACACGTTTGCTCTGGTGTAGTAGTCGTAGGGAACAGTTTAGTAGAGCAATCCCCAAGCTAATTTCTGGGTTGTCCACCGCTGCTTGCATGGCAACTATACAACCAATGGAATTACCCACTAAAAAAGCAGAATCACCAACGACTTCTCGGCAAAAATCAGCAACTTGTTGCCCCCAGGTTTCAAAAGTATACTCAATTTCTTTACCAGGGATAGGTTTAGCCGAAGCTCCAAAGCCAATTAAGTCAAAGGCATAGCAACGACAGTTTTGCCCTAAAACTGGCAAGTTCTTACGCCAGTGCCCTGAAGATGCTCCAAAACCATGTATCATCACTACTGCTGGCCCCTGATTGCCATAAACTTTATAAGCAATGGAGAAACTCTGCCAAGTCCAAGTTTTTGTATCAAGGTTGGTACGCAGGGGTGTGTTGGAGTAAGGGGGAGTCATATTGTAGTCTCCAAGTAACTTAATACACAGAAGCAAAAATTGTTGATCTTTACATTACAATCGATTTGGAATGATAGTTCACAAAAAGCAAACCATATAATTTTTATGGGAAAGACTGGTACTCTCGTTGGCAGTTATGTTCCGGATTTTGAACTTCCGGGAATTGACGCTCAAGTTCACCACCTCTCCCGTTACCTAGAAAACTGGAGGGCGGTGGGAGTGGTATTTATCTGCAATCATTCTTCCTATGTTGATTCTTATTTAGACAGGCTCAAGCAAATTCAATCCCAGTTTCAGCAACAGGGCTTTACCCTGGTTGGTATTAATGCTACAGATGTTAACCAGTACCCAGAAGGCAGCTTTGAGAACATGAAGCAGTTTGCCAAGGAAAGGAAACTAAATTTTCCTTACCTTTGGGATTCCACTCAGGATGTGGCTCAAGGCTTTGGTGTTGAGAAAATGCCCACGGCATTCCTCATCGATCAAGAGGGGATTCTTCGTTACACCGGTAGCATTGACAATAGTCTTCAGGAACCAGAAGCCCTACAAGTGCCTTATTTACAAAATGCGATCGCAGCACTTTTATCAGGAGAAGACATCTCACCAAAATCTACTGAAGTAACTGGTAGCCAACTAGAGTGGCGACAATAGGGTGGGTGATGTGAAAAAAGGTGTGGGAGAGCTTTTTTGAGTAATGAGCATTAGAAGGCAGGAGGCAGGAGGCTCCGAGGCAGGAGGAACAAGAGTTTTTCCTGCCTAAAAAGAAGGTTAGAAACTACTCATATCAAAGGATTCAGCCATCTTGTTTTCATTTCTAGTTTCTCGAGAGTAATGAGTGAAGAAACCTTTGTCAAATCTCTTTACTCCTGCCTCCTATCCCAAAAGCAGCCTATTATTACAATCTAGATTAGAGACATAATATATCTGGACTGTTATCTTATGTGAGAAGACAATCTATCTTATGTAGGAAGACAATCTCAAAACAACATTCTTGACATGGGGATGAAATACCAACGAGTCTTACTAAAGTTGAGTGGCGAAGCCCTTATGGGCAAATTAGGCTACGGTATTGATCCAGGAGTCGTTCAAGAAATAGCCGCTGAAGTGGCAGAAGTCGTGAGCAATGGCGTTCAGATGGCAATTGTCGTTGGTGGCGGCAATATCTTTCGTGGTGTTAAAGCCTCCGCAGGAGGTATGGATCGGGCAACTGCTGATTATATCGGCATGATTGCTACGGTAATGAATGCTATGACCTTGCAAGACGCTCTTGAACGCATTGGAATACCAACGCGAGTACAAACTGCAATCACTATGCAGCAAGTCGCAGAACCCTATATCCGGCGTCGTGCCATTCGCCATCTAGAAAAAGGACGAGTAGTGATTTTTGGAGCAGGATCGGGAAATCCTTTCTTTACCACTGACACTACTGCTGCTCTGAGAGCTGCGGAAATAGATGCTGAGGTAATCTTTAAAGCAACCAAAGTAGACGGAATTTATGATTGTGACCCCAAGCTCAATCCCAATGCCCGTCGCTATCAGACTCTCACCTACGGTCATGTACTTACTAATGATTTGCGAGTGATGGATAGTACTGCGATCGCATTATGTAAAGAGAATAATATCCCAATTGTGGTATTTGATCTTACTGTGCGCAATAATATCCAACGCGCAATTCAAGGAGAATCTGTCGGAACATTTGTGGGAGGTTTTTGTGACGTTAGCTGATGCCGAAAGTCATATGCAAAAAGCTGTTGAGGCAACTAAAAGAGCTTTCAATACTATTCGTACTGGTCGTGCTAACACTAGTTTACTTGACCGGGTGATGGTGGAGTACTACGGTAGTCCAACACCTCTGAAGTCTTTAGCAAGTATTAATACACCGGATGCTAGTACAATTAGTATTCAACCTTATGACAAGAGTAGCCTGACTCAAATAGAGAAAGCAATTTCCCTATCAGATATTGGCTTGACTCCCAATAATGATGGGGAGGTCGTTAGGTTGAATATTCCCCCATTGACTAGTGAGCGGCGTCAAGAATTTGTTAAGCTGGCAGGCAAATTTGCTGAGGACGGTAAAGTTTCTATCCGTAATGTCCGTCGTGATGCGGTTGACTCTGTTCGGAAGCAGGAAAAAAATAGTGACATCTCTAAGGATGAAGCATTAGACCTGCAAGATGAGATTCAAAAGCTCACTGATAAGTACACAGCCAAAATTGAAGAGTTGTTAGCTGAAAAAGAAAAGGATATCAGCACTGTCTAAAACTACTGTAAGAAGGCAAAAGGCAAAAGTAAAGAAAGCTTGTACAGTAAGTTTTCTAACCTTTTTTAATTGGTGGATTATTTCTGTTGGGCTGAACTAGCAATACTTTCTTGATCATTTTGGACTTTCAAAAGGGAGTTGGAGAAGTGACTCATGAAAATAAATATAAACAACTCCCTTACTGCCTTGATATCTAGGTGTTGAGTAGGAAAAAATTTTCCTGATTGTAACTGATAAAAGAGGAATTGATAGATATAGGGTAAGTATGAACATCGATGCTACCAATAGCCAACAAACTTCTTGGTAGCTGAGAATGTTTAAACTACTCTTAGTAGAATAATTTAAGTTTTAAAGATCTGGGGAGCTACGGCAAATATCATCACTAAAATGTGCCAGCACCTAGAAATCAAAAACTTTCACATTAAGGAGAATTGAAATGGGACTTAGTGACGGTCTTAAGGAACCGAGCAAAAGAGCAAGCATCGTGTCTGATTGCGTAAATTTGATAAATGACCAAGTAGCTAACAAAGGCGGGATTTCTGGTCTTGGAATGAAAGCAGCCTACGGCGCTGTTAAGGGCATCAAACCTGGCTATATTGAAGGAGCCGTAGCGCGACTTCTACCCGAAGTCTTGACTGCACTAGATCCCATGTGGAGTGAGGGAGTAGAAACAGGTGATCCAGTTGGACATCTCAGCCAAAATTCCTCTCGTTCAGCAGATGCCTTGCTCAGTGTCACCGACACCAGAATCGAAAAAACTGATAATGGGGTTGTACGAGGCGCATATAAAAAATTACGTAAGTCAGTTAAGAGTGATGTGGAAGAGGCAATACCGAACTTGGCAAAAATAATTGATAACTATACCAACAGTTGATTAGTCATTAGACTTATCCTAAAAGAGTAAAAAGCAGTCTCTGACTGCTTTTTAACTATTGAGTACCAGTATTATAATTAATTCAAATTTTCACAGATAATTCATATTATTAAGATAATCTACGAATGTTGTTAATCTTGTCGTTAATGATTTGGGTTAAATCTGTTCATAGGCAACCTGAGTTGAGCTATCAACCGGATTATGTTGGTAAAGTTTCGAGGATACTAGTCTAATATTGCTGCACTATCTGCTACACAATACTTATTTTCTGTCAACTATCAATACTCCTTGGTTATCTGAACTTTGTTGGGGGCCCCAATTATTTCTTTAGTATTATTCCTTAAGAGATAATTTTTGTTTCGGCCTTCTAAATTGATTGATTTGTCACGTAAGTTTGCTAGTATTACAGCTTACAAGTAAATTTACTGACAAAACTGACTAAAGTTTTAGTTGAGGGTGCGTTGCAGGAAAATTTGTGTAGGGTGTGTTGCAGCAATAGTCAGACTTTTGTCTTAATTTACTAAGGATTGTAAATATCGTATGACTGATTAGCTGAATTGACGTAAAAACTTGAAAAAACCGAGTAAATTATCCAGATAATTACCTACGGTATTACTAGTACATCTTTTCAGATAACAGGCTAAAATCTCCTTCTACAACGGTTTAGTGATGGGTCTACTTGCCCTCAAATGCTATCTCCGTCAATCTTTGTTGTCTGTTAATATTCCTATTTTGGGATTGGTCAGTAAATTCAATTGTAAGGATTTAGCAAAGTTTGAAGGTAACTCTTTGGGACATTAAATATTAAATTTACCAAAGTGTTAATTGAACTTTGCTCATATCTCTTATTGGATTTAAACAAAATCCAAGAGGAGGGTTAACTCAAGTCTGTAAAGTTGTAATGTATTTAATTCGCTTTACTGTTTGTTAAGGTTTAACTTAAGTCGTTACCCATTTAAATTGTAGAATTCTGAGAATGAAACTTTTGGCTAGCTTAGATCACTTTTCAAAATTACATGCTGAACAGTTCAAATAGTTGTTCACAAACAACCCAATCATTGTTAATGGCAGAAACAGGCAAGACAATTAATGCTTTGTGAATTTTATTTACAAAAAACCAACTATTTAAGTAGGTGAGAACAAATGAACTCACAGACACAATAAGGATCTGGCTGAAGTTAAACTGTTGTATAGCAAGCCTTTTAGCTTTAGCTACTCCTAAAAAAAAACGCAAATATTTTTTTTAGGAGTAGCTACTTAATTTGGTTTTGTAATGTTTACCTACTAGCAATCTCATAGAAATCTGTATATCCTTTATACAGAGAAAATTTATTGCTATGTTTCCAGATTGCCATTAGTTCATAACGATCATGAGACTGATTTTTGTCCAAATGAGTACCTAAACATCTATCTTCGGTTTTTCTTTAAATGTCCTTTGTTCTTTGCCTTCCTTAGCCGATACTCTCCCATTTGGAGTGCATTACCATACTGATACTTCTCATGAAATTATTAAGGCAATGGTTGGAGGGTGTTCCTCTAACCTTAACCATTACAGGCTTATTAGCTGTAGGTGCTTCTCCAGCTATCGCCCAAATCTCTAATACCGCCTCAGCTTCTGCTGACAATCTCTCAGAACCAGTTAATTCTAATGAAGCTGTAGTAACAGCAGCGCAACCCAGGTTAGAGCTAACGAAAACAGCAGATAGAGCTGCAGCTGAGCCTGGGGATACAGTGGTTTATCGCTTGGCGTTAAGAAATACTGGTGCAGGAGGAGCAGACGATATCAGAATAACTGACACGCTGCCGTCGGGTTTTCGATTTTTGCCAGAATCCTTGCAGGGCTCTTTGACTACAACTACAGGGACAACAACGGTAAACTTCGCTCCAGCAACAGTATCCGGTAGAACTGTTACTTTTACTTTTCCTCGTCTAGAACCAAATCAAACCCTCAATGTAGTTTATGCTACTTTGGTGACCCCAGATGCCATTCGGGGTGAAGCAAGAAACAATGCACAAGAACCCCGAAGTAATGTAGCTAGCCACCTGTTGCGCCTTGATCCGGGCATCCTCTCAGATTGTGGGACGTTGATTGGAAGGGTATTTGTAGATAAAAACTTCGATGGGCACCAACAGCCAGGGGAGCCAGGAGTACCAAATGCAGTGATTTTCTTGGACGATGGCAACCGTATAACTACTGATGCTGATGGGTTATTTTCCCTAGCTAATGTGATTTCTGGTCGTCGTAGTGGAACACTGGACTTGACTAGTGTACCCGGTTATACCTTTGCTCCGAATCGTAAGTTCATTGAAACTAACAGTCAATCTCGTCTAGTACAACTTGAGCCAGGAGGATTGGCTCGCATGAATTTTGCTGTAACACCAGCTTATAGGGAGGGACAGCGATGAATTCCAAATTTAAATTTGACTTCATTTTGCTGCTTACGCATCTTCGTAATTATAGAAGGCAGGAGGTAGAAGGCAGGAGGCAGAAGGCAGGAGGCAGAAGGCAGGAGGTTCTCATGCATTCAGATGCGGATTTTAAATTACCATTACCGATGATGTTCTCCTGTGGATTTTTACTGGCTAGCGTCTTAGGAATTATCCCAGCAGCGCAAGCGGAAGAATTACCCCACATTGGGAATGGGGAATTGGGAATGGAGAATTGGAAGGAAACAACTGAGCAATTCGACAATCTGCTTTTATCTCAATCTGTTGATATTGCACAGGAGCTGGAAACTCAGCCAGTAGGAATCTCTGATAGCTCTGATTTACTGAATAATCAGCCAAATTCCCCAACTGTCAATACGGCACAAGAGTTAGAAATTCAACCAGCCGGAATCTCTGATAGCTCCGAATTACTGAATAATCCATCTGTCAATGCTGCACAAGAGTTGGAAATTCAGCCAGCCGGAATCTCTAATAGCTCAGAGTTACTGGATAATCAGCCAATTTCCCCAGCTGCCAATACTGCACAGGAGCTGGAAATTCAGCCAGTAGAACAGTCACAGAATTTGGTGCAATCTGAGGAGTTACCAACAACCTCTGTACAAGCTCAGCTAGCACCTAACCAGGTGCGTATTTTAGCTCCCCAAAGTAACACAACTATCAATACTCTTGCCGATAGTGGAGGTGTACGTACTACTAACTTGATTGTTCAGTACAATGCTGACTCTCAGGTTCGGGTGAGAGTTAATGAAAAACCTATTGCTTCAAGTATTGTTACCCAAATTGAGCGGGATGAGAGCCAAAACATTATTACCCAAGTTTGGTACAACATTCCCTTAGAAGCTGGGGAAAACAATATTAGCATAGCAGCGGGCAATGGTTCCCCTGAGACTGTGCAGCTGATAGTGGAAGAAAAATCTGCTCAGATTGAAATTGTTCCCCTTGGAAATCCCCGCATTCCTGCTGATAGTCGTTCTTTCGTAGACATAGAGGGTAAAATCACCGATGAGAATGGCGAACTGATTACCGAAGATGCCGTAGTTACCCTGACTGCTAGTGCCGGAGAATTTGCTGGTGCGGATCATGATGAGGATCAAGGTGGTTTCCAGGTACTAGCAAAAGAAGGAAAATTTACTGCCAGACTGCGCTCAAATTTGGAAGCGCAAAAAGTTCGCATTCGAGCAGCAGTATTTGCCTTAGGTGTTGGACATTCAGAAAGGGAAGCCTCTTCTTCCTATGTACCTTTATCTTCCGAACTTCCCCAACAGGAACTCGAAGCTTACACTCAAGTAGAATTTACTACTAACTTGCGTCCTTCGATTATGTCGGGGGTGCTTAACCTAAGGATTGGTAAAGAAGGAACCGACTACTTCGGTAGTCGCCGCAATTTTCTTGCTCTCGATAGCGAGGAGGATGCGGAAGTTAATTTCCAGGGTTCTGTTTTTGCTACAGGTACAGTCGGAGAATGGTTGTTTACTGGAGCCTACAATAGTTTCCGTCCTCTCAACGAAAACTGTGAAGGTATCACCCAGCTGTTTAGCAGCCCTCAAGCTTGTGAGAAGAAGTACTCAGTCTATGGAGATAGCTCCACTGTTGATTACCTAACTCCATCGACAGATAGTGTCTATGTGCGCTTGGAGCGGAACTCCCCAGTTCCAGGAGCTGAACCCGACTATGCTATGTGGGGAGACTATCGTACTACGGAATTAGCCAGAGCCTCCCAAGAGTTTTCGGCAACAACTAGAGCTCTCCACGGCTTCAAAGGCAATTTCAATTTTGGTAATCTACAACTAACTGGTCTCTTTAGCAATGATGTCCAAGGTTTCCAACGAGACACCATTGCTCCTGATGGCACTAGTGGCTATTATTTCCTCTCTCGCCGTCTGTTAGTACATGGCAGTGAGAATGTCTTCATCGAAACAGAGGAAATCAATCGCCCAGGAACAGTGATTTCCCGAGAACCTCTGTTCCGAGGACCTGACTATGAAATTGATTACGATCGAGGTACTCTATTATTCCGCCGTCCCCTTCATGCTGTTGATCTTGACCCCTTTGGTGAGACATTAGTAAGACGGATTGTTGTCACTTACCAGTTTGAAGGCTTAGATACGGATGAAACCAACATCTACGCTGGACGATTGCAGTACAACTTCTCCCAGGAATACCAGCAAGAGAGTTGGCTCGCGGCAACCTATCTACGGGAAGATGAAGGAGATAGAGACTTTGAGCTGTATGCTGCTGATTTCTTTGTACCTTTTAGTGAAAATCTGCGCTTGGTTGGGGAGTATGCTTACTCTGAAAATAATTCGGAGTTTTCTGGTGATATTACCGGCTCTGCCTATCGCCTGGAATTCGGTGGCAACATTACCCCCAACATTACTACTAGAGCCTACTATCGGTTAGTAGAAGAAAATTTTGTTAACAATGCGACTTTGAGCTATGCACCAGGACAAAATCGTTATGGAGCATCAATAGCAGCTGCCATTGGACCTACAACTCGTTTACAGGCTAGTTTTGACCACGAAAGTAACTTTGGTACAGCTCCTGCAGTACAAACCACCTTTGAGGACTTGTTTAGCACCAGAGTTGAAGCTGAACCAGGTAGCCGCGTTGACAATGAGCTAACTACAATTCGGGCTGGAGTTGCACAAAAAATCGGTGCTGCTGATTTGAGTCTGGAATATGTCAACCGTTCCCGAGAGGATGATGTTGGTGACACTTTTGACACCGATAGTTCCCAGATAGTTACTCGCCTCAATCTTCCCGTCTTTGAAAACCTCAATTTCCGAGCACAGAACGAGTTAAGTTTTGATGACAATGATCCCCTTTACCCCAACCGCACTACTTTAGGCTTGGATTGGCAGGTAGAACCAGGGGTGAGCTTACAACTAGCGCACCAGTTTTTCAATGGTGGACTGTTGGGGGAAAACTCGATTACTAGTTTGGGTACATCTTCTGATTACCGTTTGGGAGACAACACTACCCTCACTAACCGCTATCGACTACTCAAAGGACATGATGGTTTAGTTGGTCATAGTACAGTAGGACTTAATCACCGGGTAATATTATCTCCTGGACTCAGGCTCAGCCTAGGCTATGAACATGTTGGCAGGAGTATCTCTAGTCAAACTGCTGTAGGAGAGCGCTTTGCTCAACCCTATGCTGTGGGGCAAGGAGCTTCCGCTTTAGCTGTTGGTGATGGAGATTCCTACAATGTCGGTTTAGAATATACGGCTAGTCCTGACTTCCGAGCTTCCGCTAGAGTTGAGCATCGTGATGGCTCATTAAATGGCAATACTGTCATCTCCGCAGCAGCATCCGGTAAGCTGACACCAGCTCTAACAGCTTTATTCCGTTTCCACAAAGCAGGTGCTGCTAACCAATTGCTGGAGGAACTAGACGATACTACCACCCTCAAGTTGGGCATGGCTTATCGCAATCCCTTTGATGACAGTTTCAATGCTCTACTCAACTATGAGTATCGGAACAATCCTTCAACAACTCCTGACACTCTACTTTTTGGTAGTGGCTCTGGTTCAGAAGACCATGTAGTTTCAGTAGAAGGTATTTATGCCCCAAGCTGGCGCTGGGAATTTTACAACAAATTTGCCATGCGCTATAGCAAAACCGATTTAGCCCAAAACTTCAGCAACAGCAGCACTGTTTATTTGGGACAAATGCGAGCCGCTTATCGACTAGGTTACTGGGTAGATTTAGCCGTAGAGGGGCGCACCATTCAGCAACCTTCTGCAAATTTCACCGAATGGGGTTGGGCCCTGGAGACTGGTATTTACGTAACGCCAGACTTACGAGTAGGTATAGGCTATAGCTTTGGTAGTGTAGATGACGAGGATTTTAGTGGTTATCGCTCTAGTGATGGACCCTACCTCAACATTACAGTGAAAGTTAACGATCTCTTTGGCTTTGGACAGCAAAGACCAACCATTCCTTCCGAAGCCACAGAGCAAGCTACGCAAGCGGAAAGCACTCAGTCTCAAGTCCCCAGTTCCCAATCGGAGGGTGTTACAGATGAACAATAAAACTTGTTTGGCTAATAGCAAATTGTTAATGGTTAAATTGTCAATTTTCAATAGACAATTCTCCATTCTTCAACAATTGGCTTTGGCATTGTTGAGTATCTTGGCTCTACCTGCTGTAGTTGCTGCCAAGCCAAGTTCAAGGATTGACCCCTTGACAAATGTGGACATTGTGGTAAATGGCAATGCCGATATCCTAGCATCAGATGAAGTGCTAACTTTGCGAGAAGCGATCGCAATTGTTAATGGTACTTTACCTCTACAGGAACTGAGTGAGGCAGAACGAAGGCAGGTTAGAGCCAGAAAAGGAGGTTTACCAGAAACTAGTTCTTTCCTCGGGGGTTCCAGCATTGAATTTGATCTGCCTCCCCAACAAACCACGATTGAGCTAACCAAACCCCTAAGTATCTTAGCTAGTCCAGGGTTAGTAATTGATGGTACCAGCCAACCAGGTTACGGTGATTCGGAGTTGGCAGCAGAAACACTTACTGTCCCAATGCCAGTAGTGGCGATTACCCCAGCACCAGGTGCAGAAATTTGGCAGGGTTTAACCGTAGTTGCTGATGGTGTCACTATTCGAGGATTGAGTATCTATGGGTTCAATACCGACACCATACCCGATGCTTTAATACCCCCCGCTGATATTTTTATCTCTCACCCACCCAGCCCTAAAGAACTCTCTGAGAGGAATGTAGAAGAACTGTCTCCTTATGATTCTTTGATGCTAACGGAGGATTTGCTTTTTGACAGCCTTGATATGCCTCCTTCCCAAGGTGTGGTAATTGAGGATAATTGGCTCGGTATTGCTCCTAATACAGAAATTGGTAACCCCAAACAACAAACAACATCCGCCTTCGGCGTTTATGCATACAACAGTAGTAATGTCAAGATTACTGGAAATGCGATCGCATTTCATCAAGGCAGTGGTATTATCACCAGTCGGCAAGCCACTAACCTTTTGATTGAGGGCAATCTACTCGAAGGTAACGGCTTTGCAGGGATGCCTGATGCCATTCGCTTAGAAGGAGATATCAACGGTTCTACTATAATTGGCAACCTGATTCGCCAGAATGCTGGCAGCGCTATCTTTACCTTTAAGCCAGATGGTGCTGTCGAGATTCGGGATAACACAATTACTAGTAATGGACACCGCTTAGAGCAAGCAGCGGTTTACCTGATGGGTAATGAACACCAGGTTATTGATAATCAGATTAGTAATCAACCAGGCTCAGGAGTAACGGTAGCCGCAGTACCGGAAAGCCGAAGGATTACGATTACTGGCAACCAATTTGCCAATCTCCAAGGACTCAGTATTGACTTAGTTACCCAGCAAGGTACTACTGTCCAAGCTTACCAGGTTGGGGATGGTCGCAATCCTCTGATTGATAACTACCAGCGGCGTCGCCAAACTGCCAATCTTGCGATTAATACTCCTCGTTTCCTCTCTCAGGAATTTTTCTTCCTCTCTCCCACCAAGGTAACTTTACTTGGAGAAGCGCTTCCTGGTTCAACGGTGGAAATCTATCGAGTTACTGATGGTATCTCCAATAGTTCTAGCGATGAGGAGCCAGGGAAACAATGGGAACCGATTACGAATATCTCAGTAGATGAGGAAGGTAATTTTTCCATTACCCTCACCGAAGTGCAACCGGGAGAGCAAGTTAGTGCGATCGCTACTCATCCTGAGTATGGGACTTCTGAACCAGCAGTTAATGCTGTCATTCGCTCCCTTCCTACTGCTGCTTTTTAAGAGGGATAGGAGTGAGAAACCGGGTTTTTGGTATCGCTATAGCGCTACGCAACTAGGTTAGGCGTGGGAAGAACTCACCACAAAGTCACAAAGAACACAGATTCTCTAGAAACCGGGTTTCTGATACCGCGACAGGTAAGATGCCTGTCCCACAATATAGATGAGTTTTCAATGCTCTGATAAAAGAACCCGGTTTCTTGACTGATTTCTCTAATACCTAACACTTAACACCTAGCACCTAACACCTAACACCTATAGAAATGAAATTACGATTCAAAACTTTTCAACAGCAGAACTGGTTAATTATCAGCAGCCTCGCCTTAGCAATGGGTTTGAGCTGGAGCCAACCTATTCGTGCTGAAGGTAGTGTGGACTTGACTAACAATAGAGGATTTCGCCCCTTCCTTGATGATCGCGCGAATGGTTTTACAGCTAATATACCTCGTCGCACTACGATTCAAGTCTATGCCGAAGCAGGGGAAACCCTCAATCTTGGCTCCAGTGCTATTGGTGTCGGTGGTGCAATCAACGTGACAACTCCCAGTGGTGCAGCAGTTGCAAACCCTTGTCAAGCAGGACAAGGTATAATTGCTAATCGTGCTCAAGAAGAGGCTGGCCCTGGTGCTGGCTTCATTCCCTGTGTAGTTAATGTCAATGAAACGGGCATCTGGACTGTAGAATTTGTCAGCCCTGATCCTACATGTCCTGGACGGAATGAGCCGGGTCGAATCGGACCAAATCCAATTCCAACAGCTAGTGATGATGATTTTGAGCGGAATGCTCTCGACTGTTTTATTGCCGCTTGGGATGTCACTGTGCTTAATGCTGCTGGAAACCCGCAAACTGGTAGAGCCTATGCCACCTATTTGCCTCTAAACATGGGAAATAATAGTGTGGGAGCTAATAATGTCAATCTGAATTCCATCGCCTACATTCAAACTGGACGGGGTGATTTATTCCAAGTTAATCTCAATGGTCTCGATCCCTTTGGATTTATCTTCTTTGCTAACAACAAAGGATTTACTGAGAATGATGCAGCTGGCAATCGCCAACCTCTTTTTTCATCAGTTCTTGAGGCTGATGCTGAGTTCCATCCCCCTAATCTCGCAGATACAACGGCAGCAGATCCAGACATCACTCATAAGATTTTCTTTAACCCACCTAGTGCGGTTCTGCCTCCAGAATCACAGGTTGCAGCCTTTGGTACTACCTTCTTGCGTCCACCAACTCCACCTGATCCTGACGTTAGTAATTTGACTTTTGCAGGACTAGATGGTACACCAGGTAATGCTGACCCGACACGGGGTGGTAACTTTACCTTTACTACTACTGAAGCGGGAAGGTATTTAATCACCGTTGATGTTAATCGCGATGGTATTCTTGGGAACGGGAATGATGTGGTTTTGAGAGGCAGAGCTACTGTTGGGACAAACACTGTATTCTGGAATGGTCAAGATGGGGACGGTGCTCCTTTACCTGCAGGTGAAACTGCCTATGATGCGAGCTTTAGCATGATTATTGGTGACGTTCACTTTCCTTTTCTTGACCCAGAAAATCACGATAATGGCTTAATTATTGAGCGGGTAATTAATAATAATAACGGTACTGTAACTCCCGTTCCGGTGGATTCTGACATCGTCTACTTCAATGATAGTAGTTTAGGTGGTGCAGAAGAAATACTCGGAATTAACAGTTTACCAAATGGAGCCCACGGCTTTGCCACAGGATTTGGTGATATCAAAGGAATTGACACTTGGACTTCCTTGGTACGTCCAGATATATTACGTGGTCTGATCAAGATCAACAAAGCTGACCTGACTATCCAAAAAGATGTTAGCTCACCCTCATTCCAAGCTGGTAGCCCCATCACTTATACCCTAACAGTTGGCAGTCTGACTAATGATCAGGCAGATCCTGCGCTAATACCTCCAGATACATTTACTAATATTGAGGGAGCTACAGTAAGAGATACTATTCCCGATGCAATTACTAACGTTACCTGGACTTGTGCGCCTGTAGATCCAGCTACAGCGGCTTGTGATACTGCCAGTGGCTCAGGCAATGACATTAGTTTGACAGTAGATCTCAATGTAGGAGCTCAAGCAACAATCACAATCAACGGCACAATCTCGCCGATTGCTGCAGGTGGTGACTTGAACAATACAGCTACAGTTGACCCACCCCCCGATACTTTTGACCCAAGTACCAATGTCACCGATCCCAATCTCGATAATAATACCAGCACTCAAACAATTACTATTATCCCTGGTCCAATTCAACCTGTGGGCATCAAATCTAGTGAGTTGGTTAACGATGCTGATGGTGATGGTGAGCCAACCCCTGGTGATACTCTGGAATACACAGTCATCTATCGCAACAATGACGGTACTCAGGATGTCCTCGAATTCCTAGCTAGGGACACTATTGACACTAGTCTAGTAACTTTCGTCCCTGGCTCCTATACCTTTGCAGCAGCTAACGGAGCCGATGTCACTGCTAACCCAACTTTTGATGGCTCAGCTGATAACAACCTCACCAGTCCTACTACCTTAGGGACATTGCCTGCTGGAGGTTCTCAGATAACCATGACCTATCAGGTAACTATTAATGATATTCCGACAGGAACGGACATTATGAACCAAGCCGTTGCTACTTCACGAGGTGGAACCCTGGAGAACGTAGCAACTGATGCTTCTGCTGGAACTGGAGATATACCCCAAGTCGATGATGATGGGGAAAATACTGGCAATTTACCTGATACTGGAGATGATGAACCGACAATCGTCACTGTGGGTGGAGATTCTGGACCTACTGGCTCACCCACATTGGTGTTAGTCAAGCGTATTACCAATGCCCTCAGAAATGGCACCCCCATCACTGGGGTCAATTTTGGCACTTTTGTCGATGACCCCACTAGCGACGATGATACCTTACCGGGATGGTCTCAACTCAGTACTGGAGCTCTAGTAGGAGTTTCCCAGTTGGATCAACCCTTAGAAAGTGGGGATGTAGTCGAGTACACTATCTATTTCCTAGCTGAAGGTGGTACTACCCTAGAAAATGTCCAGTTATGTGACCCGATTCCTGAAGGAACTGTATTTGTACCTAATGGTTTTACTGGTAACAGCGGCATTGTCTTGAATCAAAACGGCGCAAATGTCACCATAACTAATGTGGCAGATACAGACCAAGGACAATTCTTCTCGCCCTTAGCACCTGTAACTAGTCCTCCTTGTCCCAACCCCAGTGAGCCTCAAGGAGCCGTCTTAGTTAATTTGGGAGATATTGTGCCAACAGCCCCTAACAATGTAGGCTTTGTTCGCTTCCGCATCCGCATTGAATAGGAAATTGTTGTTTGTTGTTTGTTGTTGGTTGTTTGTCAAAAAAACAATAAACAACAAACAAACAAGCAAGCGGCGGGTAATTCTTAATTCTTATATTACATTTGGCGACAAACCGATTACTTGCGCCAATAAAGTCTTTTGAAGCTTTCACAGATTTTTCACATTACTGTACTACCGTAGAAAATTACTTGTAATCCTCATAGCTAAAGATGGAGAGCAAATTGACGTATTTCTTGGGAAATAATTGATTCTTTTGAAATATTTCTTTAGAAATAATCTACAACAAAAACTTATTAAACATCACGGCTGGCTACTTGGTACTCTTGTACTGACATTTATATTGGGCTGGAGTCAAGCCGTCGGTGCTGAAGGTAGTCGAGAATTGACTAATAACGGCGGCAATCGCCCTTTCCTGGATTCTCGTGGGGATAGCGATCCAGTTGCTCAAATACCCCGTCGCACGACAATTCAAGTTTTTGTCAATCCTGGTGAAACCATCAATATTGGCTCAAGTGCTAATGGTGTCAACCTAGGAAGGATTAGATATACAAATCCTAATGGCATCACTAATACTTGTCCCATAGCAGGAGATATTGGTCTAATTGCTAACCGTGTTCAAGAAGAAGAAGGTCCCCTGCCCAATGGGGGAGGTTATAATCCCTGTCAAGTTCCAGTAGATGTTCAGGGCATTTGGACTATCGAATTTATTGGTCCTGATGGTGCTATGGGAACTCAGAATCCACCACCGACACCAGCCAATATTCTGCCTGCTCAAAATAATAATGACAGTTTTGTCTCTGCTTGGGATGTTACCGTGCGTAACGCTGCTGGGGATGATATTGACGGTCGAGCTTATGCCACCTATATACCTCTAAACATCGGAGCTAACAGACTTGGAGTCAACTCTATCACCTTTGTTCAGACCCAGCGGGGTGATTTGTTCCGGGTGAATCTCAATGGCATCGACCCTTTTGGATTTATCTTCTTTGCCAACAATAAAGGATTTACTGATGCAGCAGGTAATCCGATGTTTCAATCAGTTTTTAATACTCCTGCTCCTAACTTCCATCCCCCTAATGCTCCAGATACAACAGAGGACATCACTTTTAAGCTTTTCTTTAACCAACCTAGTCTAGACTTACCCATAGAAGACCTGGTGGCGTTGTTTGATTTAACAAGTAACCCGCCAACGTTTTTGGGTACAACCAATACCTTCTTACGCCAAGATCCTCCACCTGTTCCTGATCTTCAGAACTTAGTCTTTGAGTTTAGAGGAGTTGATGGCACACCTGGTAGAGCTGACCCTACCAAGGGTGGTGAATTTATTTTTGATACTACCGAAGCTGGCAATGTTCAAATAATCATTGATGTCAATCGTAATGGTACACTTGGGGACGGCAATGACGTCATCTTGACTAGTGAAACTCTTGTTGGGAGCAATATTATTCCCTGGGATGGTCGAGATCGTAATGGTAATCCTCTACCAGCAGGTGAAACTCCTTATCAATCAGCTGTTAGTTTCTTTGTTGGTGATGTTCACTTTCCCTTTCTTGACCCAGAAAATAACCCAACGGGACTGATTATTGAGCGTTTGAATGGAAGAACCTTGGAGGTTGAAGACAGCTTAGTCTACTACAACGATAGTTTGATTAATGATCAACTTGGAGGCCCCAACCCTATTAGTGGCTTGTTAGGGGTGGATAGTCGCCAAGGAGCACATGACTTTGATCAGTCATTTGGTGACGCCAAGGGTATTGATACTTGGACTTCCCTTGCTACTCCAGTTTTTCTCGTTGATGGTATTCTGATCCAAAAAGCTGAGCTAACGATCGATAAAGTTGCTAGTACCAACTCATTGCAAGCTGGTAGTCCAATTTCTTTCACCCTCACAGTCAGAAGCCTTCCCAATGATCAAGCAAATCCTCTACTAATACCCCCAGATACTTTCACTCCTGTTGAGGGCATTAAGGTAACAGATAACGTTCCAGATACTATCGGTAATGTTACCTGGACTTGTGAGGTTACTACTGGTGTCGGAACTTGTGTGACTCCTACGGGAACAGGTAATAATGTTGATGCCACCTTGAATCTTAGTCCAGGAGCTGAAGTAACCATTACGGTTAATGGTGTAATTTCTCCCATCGCAGGAGGAGAGTTAGTTAATACAGCGATCGTAATTGTACCTCCTGATACCTTGGAACCGAATCCTCAGCAAGACCCGAATGATCCTCTTGGTAATATTGCTACTGCAACACTTAACATTGCTCTTAGTCCGGTTCAACCAATTGGCATCAAATCTAGCCGCTTGGCTATTGATGCTGATAATAGTGGGGACTTAACTACTGGTGATACCGTTGAATACACAATCATCTACAGTAACCAAGATCCCAATCAGGATGTTTTTGATTTCCTCGCTACGGACACTATCGATACCAGTAAAGTGACTTTTGTCCCTGGTTCCTATAGCTTTGATACTTCTGGTGGAGCAACGGTGACTGCAAATCCTAGCTTTAATGGTTCAACTGAGATTAATCTCACCAACCCCAATGTCTTAGGAACATTACCTAGGGGAGGTTCTCAGGTAATTCTGAAATATCAGGTGAGGATAGATGCTCCTCCAGGAACACAAATTAGTAACCAAGCTATTGCCACTTCCCGAGGTGGCAGGCTTGATAGGGTTGTCACCGATGCCTTTTCTGGTACAGGAGATTTGCCTACATTAATCAACGATGGGGTAAATACTGATAATCTACCTGCTACTGATGATGATGACCCAACAGTTATAACTGTTGGTAGTGCCGTCAATAGAGGTGAGCCAACATTTGTTTTGGTTAAACGCATTACCAACGTCATCAAAAATGGCTTCCCCATTAGCGGTATCAATTTTGGCATCCCTACTGATGACCCTAATGACCCCAACGATAATTTACCTGGTTGGTCTCAACTCAGTACCGGAGCTCCAGTGGGAGTTTTCCAGTTTGATCAACCATTAGCAAGTGGAGACTTAGTAGAATACACCATCTATTTCCTTGCTGATGGTGCTCAAATCGATAACGTCAAATTATGCGACCCAATTCCTGAAGGAACAACCTTTTTTAGGAATAGTTTTGGTTCCAATCAAGGTATGTTATTAAATCAGAATGGTACAGAAGTTGCCCAAACAAATAGTGCAGATACAGACCAAGGAAGATTCTTCTCACCCTTAGCGCCTTTAGTCACTCCTCCTTGTCCTAAACAAATTGAGCCTCAAGGAGCTGTTTTCGTCGAGTTGGGTGATATTCCACCAACGGCTCCTGGTAATGTCGGATTTGTTCGTTTCCGAGTCAGAATTGAATAGGGAATTGTTGTTTGTTGTTTGTTATTTGTTGTTTGTTATTTGTTGTTTGGGAATTGGGAATGGTTAAAGGGGAAGTGCTGATGGGGTAACAAGCGACTTAAAAGCCTACTGATTAAAGCTTTTTATCCTAGGGATAGAGCCTTCATACCTTAGTATTTTATTTGATAGGTAAGTCACCGTTGATGCATGAGACGATAATCGAGTATTCCCACCCTACGGTCTTAATTTTGTGGTATTATTTTACATAATGGGATAGTTGTGCGCCTGTAGAGTCTAGTCAGATATGATATGCGATCGCGCAAGTGCTGCTGCAAGCAGATCACCATCTCTACGAGACGCTGGAGAAAACTCATCATCTTTTCTCAGGGGGTGACAAGCAGCTGAAAAGCATACTGAATAAAGCTTTTTATCCCATTGACCTCCCCTTCATCTGAGAGCTTATTGACAAGGAATTTAGCTCAACCGCCAGAAGCCCCACGTCTCAACCAGTAGGGTGAGCGTGGGATGAATGGCGGGCAACCAACCTCGATTTATACTGATATTAATTGTCCCAAAATTGTATAATTAAGAAGGAGGTGATTTTTTCTGAGGACAGCTTATCAATACAGGTTACGTCCAACTCAGCAGCAAGTAGCTGAAATTGATAGATGGCTATCAATGTTGTGCGCTCAATACAATTATTTGCTGGCTGATAGATTTAACTGGTATGAGCAAAATCGCTCACCGGTCAACGCTTGTCCTCTGGTTTGTAACCTACCGGAACTCAGGGTTAATCCCGACTACTACTCTCAAAAGAAAACCTTACCTCAGCTCAAGAAAGATAGACCTTGGTACAAAGATATTTATTCTCAGGTTTTACAGGATGTAGTCAAGAGAGTTAAACTAACCTTTGACAGGTTCAGTAAGGGGGATACTAACGGCAAAAAAAGTGGTAAACCTAGATTCAAATCACTTAGCCGTTACAGAACCTTTACTTATCCTCAAATTAACTCCGACTGCCTACAGGGAAATAAAATCAATCTTCCCAAGCTGGGCAAGATTAAGGTCATAGTACACCGTCCCATACCTGAGGGGTTCAAAATAAAAACGGTCTCTATCAGCAAGAAAGCTGACGGTTTTTACGTCACACTTTCACTGGAAGACAAGACCATTCCGGAAATTAAACCTGATATTAATCCTCACTCAATAACAGGAATTGATGTGGGTTTAAAAGACTTCTTGACTACTTCCAATGGTGAAGCAGTCGCAATTCCTCAACACTACCGTAAAGCTCAAAAACGATTACGACTTATTCATCAAAAAGTGTCGCGACGTCAAAAGGGTAGTAGTCGTAGACTCAAGGCTATTAAACTACTAGCCAAGCAACACCAAAAAGTAGCTAACAAGCGTAAAGATTTTCACTTCAAAACAGCTAATCAATTGCTATCAAAATATGATGTTATTGCTCATGAAGATTTAAACATCAAAGGTCTTGCTCGTACCAAGTTGGCAAAGTCTGTGTTAGATGCTGGGTGGTCAAACTTTCTGTCGATATTGACAAACAAAGCCGAGAAAGCTGGTTTGTTGGTTGTCCCAGTAAGCGCCCATAACACCTCACAAGAGTGCTCAAGTTGTGGAGAGAAAGTCCAGAAAAAGCTGCATATTCGCTGGCACAACTGTCTCCATTGTGGGTGCAGTCTGGGGCGTGATCACAATGCAGCACTCAATATCAAAAATAGAGCGGTGGGGCATCCCGTTCTTAAAGCTCAGTTAATGTCCGACGGAATACCGGGAGTCGCTGAGAAGCCCACACTTACCCGATAGGGAAGTGTGGGAGCATGTCACGGCAGATGTATCAGTGAGCACCAAATTTCGCACTCTTAACGGTTTTTGAACCTAATATTGGGGTTGCGATTCTTCCCTACACCCCACACCCTAGACCGCACACTCTAGACCCTGTCTACCCTTCGGGAACTCCTACTCCAGAATGTGCCGCAAGTGGTTTTTCCAATATTGCCGAATCCAGTAGTAAAATACAAACTTTGCACCATGACAACAACAGCAACCCAGATTGATTTACCCCCCGCCTTTCCTGACCATACCCAACTACCAGAATCAGATGGTACATTTGTGAAGAATTTTCAAGAACATCCCCAAAGCCTGATTTTGACCGACTCTATTGGTCCAATTTTGCAACAACGCCATCCAGATGGTAGATATGCAATTGGACAAGATTGCGGCATTTATTGGCGAGAAACTAGTCCTCCGGAAAAAGGTGCAGAAGCACCGGATTGGTTTTATGTTCCCAATGTGCCTCCACAACTCAATGGAGAAATCCGACGCTCCTATGTACTGTGGCGGGAATTCCTAGCACCAATGATTGCCTTAGAGTTTGCCAGTGGTGATGGAGAAGAAGAACGAGATGCCACACCTTTATCGGTTTCGGCTCAAGGAGAGACCATAAAACCCGGTAAATTTTGGGTATATGAACAGATTATGCGCATACCTTACTATGGCATTTATGAAGTTAAAAATGGTAAGTTAGAGGTCTATCACCTGAAAGATGTTTACTATCAAAAACTCAAACCTAATGAAAGGGGTCATTATCTCATTTCCCCTTTGAATGTAGAACTTGGACTATGGCAGGGCAGTTATCAAAATCAAACCCAGCTGTGGCTACGTTGGTGGGATAGTAAAGGCAATCTCTTATTAATTGGTGAGGAACGCGCTGAACAAGAGCGACAACGTGCTGAACAAGAACGACAACGTGCTGAACAAGAACGACAACGTGCCGAACAAGCGGAGCAAAAAGCTGCAAAATTAGCAGAAAGACTAAGAGCAATGGGTATTGACCCTGATGCAAATGATTAAGCTCATCCCACGACTTACATACGTGGAATTTTACCCTGATCCCTGCGTCGTCAGACGCTTATTACCCAGTCATCACTGCCTCCATGAGTAAATCAGCTCCAAAACGTACAACATCAGTACAAGGTAATCCTGTCTCTACCTGTACTTGCTTGATCGCTTCCTGTGCTGATTTTTCATCTAAATGACCAGTATTGAGTGCGATCGCAACTACTGGTGTAGAAGCAAAAGCTCCACCAGCATAGGCAACTGTTTCATAAAGACGAATCACCTCTGGTAGAGGAGGAATCGGTATATTAGTAAAATGATGATTGTGAGTTTGCCCTGCTCGATGGACTAAGACTAATCCTGTCGGTTGGGTTCCCCGGATCAGGGGTAAGGTTGCCGTTGAACCTGGATGCAGTAAAGAGCCTTGGCCTTCCACAATCAGCAACTCGTAGTTATTGCCACAATCCATCACCATCTGTTCGACTGCACCAGCTGCAAAGTCTACCCTTACCGCATCCAGAGGTATACCTTCTCCAGCAATCATCATACCAGCTTGACCAGTTGCCAAGAACTTGGAACTTATCCCTTGACGCTGTGCTGCTTGATGTAACTCCAGACTTGCCGACATTTTGCCCACACTCATGTCAGTACCAACAGTTAAGATACGCCGACACTGTAGCGATCGCGCCTTAGCACTCCCTACCCCTAATCCTGGTGGTTCCCGACGAATATCCCAAATTTTCTGACCTTCCTTGAGCAATTTCTGTAACTCAGGATCAGATGCCATCGAGGTATGCAAACCATTAATTACCGATAATCCAGCTGCTACCCCTTGTTTTAGATCTTGCCACCATGTATCTGGTAGTACACCTCCACTGCAAGCAATGCCAATCACTAGGACATCCGGTTGATATGGGAGTGCAGAAGCTACTGAATCTACAATCGGGGCATCACAGTCAATACCGGTGAGTTCAGATAAAGACTCTCCAGCACATTCTCGGTCAATTACTGCCACAACTGGTGCTCTGCCATAACGTAGCAGCGTCAGCCCTGTTTTCCCTCCATTACCAAGAATTCCTTCATGAAGCAAAATGGCAACCTGCTGGTCAGTAGTGAGAACCATGATATTGTACTCCCAATCCAGGTAAATTATTCGGCATCAGACGCCCTTGTTGCAGAATCGCGCCAGTAAAAGGGTCATTCACTAAGTTCAGGTGGCTGTCTAAATCCAGATAATCAGCTAATGGGGAGAGTTGAGACGCTGCTGTATTGGCCAGAGTACTATCGGAGTAGCAACCGAACATTACCTTTAACCCACAAGCTCTAGCTGTATGCACCATCCGCATCGCCTCAGTTAAGCCACCGGATTTCATCAGTTTGATATTAATCCCATGAACACAGTTTGCTAAAGCCGGGATATCGAAGCTATTGAAGCAACTTTCATCAACAAAAATTGGCAAAGGCGATCGCTCATACAGTATGGGTAAATCTTCCTCTTGTCCAGCTGCTAGAGGCTGTTCCACATGCTTAACCTCCTGCATCGCCAGCCAGTTGCACATTTTCACTGCCTCATCCAGATTCCAACCTCCATTGGCATCTACACTCAACTCAGCTTCTGGTGCTTCTTCTTTAACTGCCAGTAACATCTCCTGATCCGCCGCAATTCCCTCAGGAGAACCCAGTTTAATTTTCAGTACACCCCCACCAGTTACAGGCAGCCAGTCTCGCACTCGCTGTTTCGCTCCCTCTGGGTTATTAATTCCTATTGTTGCAGCAGTTGGTACAATCCGGCGCCGATTCAATCCCCACAAACGCCACAACGGTAGTCCTACATGTTTTCCCAGCCAGTCGTGCAATGCTAGATCAATCGATGCCCAAACAGCTGAAGGGACTTCTGCCTCAGCCAGCACCCGCTCAATTTTCTGTCCCTCCCAAGGACTAAAAGCCTCTAGCATGGGTATTACTATTTCGAGTGCCTCAAAGATCACCTCAGTGGTACAGATACGCTTAACCCCATCTCTACCAAGGAGGGAAAAAGGAGATGCTTCTCCCCAACCTTCTATACCTTGCTGTTCTAGCTGAACCCAGATATTGGTCGATTGAGATGTCGTACCGCGACTAATGGTTAAGGGGAACCGCTTATTAACAGTGAAGGTTTCAACACCAATGCGCATAATTTGGAGGGATGAACAACTTTCTTGTCCAAGTCAACCTTTCATTACATTAGTTTAACCTAACGGCTAATGGAGCGCAGCGGAAATAACCCACCAGTTAAAAAAGGTGAAAAAGCCTACTATACAAGCTTTATTCCCTTCTGCCTCCTGCCTGTTGCCTGCTGCCTTCTGCCTACTTGCACTAGTGATTCTTGCCTAACCAATCAAGGATGATAAGATTTACAGAATCTGGTTTCTCATCATGAGGACAGTGACCAGCCTTAGGTATGGGAAAAAACTCAATTTCCTGACCAGCCTCCTGCTGCTCTTGATAGACACTTGCACCAGCAATTGGTGTCCAAGGGTCATCTTCTCCCCAAATTACCAGTAGAGGATGCTTTACCTTTGGTAATAGTTCAATTGGAGTTGGCCCAGGAGGAGCCGTAAGTACTGAGGCAAATACCTCTGGAGCTCCAGGATCACAAGATGGTTGGTAGATTATGTCCACTAGTTCTTCTGTAATTGCTTCTGGATTGCAGTAGACTTGCTTGAGGGTGCGGCGGAGGCGAGATTTCTGGCGAATGCGGTTAAACAGAAATGGTCCGACAGTCTTGGAACTAACCAACTTAGTAAAGGCTCCCATCACTAACCTGAGAGGTAGATTCAGTTCATCGGGGCGATGATTGAGTCCACCAGCACAGTTAATTAAGACTCCACCAGCAGTCATTTCTGGGTAATTACTCACCAACATCAGACTGAGCAGAGCACCGATGGAGTTACCGATAAATACAGTAGGTTCGGTGATGTGGGTGTTCCAGAAGTCCTTCAACTGCTGTTGCCACAAATCCAAAGTGTAATTCAGTGGAGGTTTAGCAGAACCGCCAAATCCCAGGAGATCGATCGCAAATACTTTATATCCAGAAGCAGCTAAGACGGGAATATTCTTGCGCCAATGTCCAATAGAAGCACCAAAACCATGAATCAGCATTAGGGGTTTGCCAGTACCCATAACAGTGTATTGAATTTGATGCCCTTGCCATGTCCAACAGTGCTTTTCTAATTGGTTGGCTAGGGTTAGCGGTAGTGTAGTCACTGGATTTTATTAAGATTCTTTAAGTGTTTTTTCTATCATAGATTGAAATGAGAGTCGAAGAGGGATTTAAGGTATTTTTTTTCAAGGGGTATAATAAAGCAGCCGAGTGAGTGCTGCATCCGCCCCTGCTGTGGTTCAAACACTGTTATACCTGTTACTAACACCACTTTGAGAAGAGATCATGAAACAAGCACAAAATTCTCAACTAAGCACCAGTTCCCTGAGAATCAACTTCAGTTCTCTAATAATCAGGTCAATAAGATTGCTGCGACTGAACTCTGTAGTGAAACTTCTGCTTAGCTATGCTCCACAAGGGATCAAAACGTGGGTTAATAATGTTAAGTTAAATAACAGCTACAGCGAAAAACTTGTTCCTGAGAAAGAAATTACTCTCAAATATCGTGAAGCTTTTCTTTTGTTGGGGGAAAAACAGAAACCTGAAACTTTAGGAGACTATCTAGAATTTGGTGTGTGTCACGGTACATCAATGGTTTGTCTGCATAAAGTTCTCCAAGAATTAAATTTGAAACAAGTTCGTCTATTTGGCTTTGATTCTTTTGAAGGTCTACCAGAAACAGCAAAGAAAGATGATGGAGGTGCCTGGTTTCCTGGACAGTTCAACTCTAGTTTGGAATTAACCAGCAAAATTTTAACAGAGCAAGGTATTGATTGGAACCGTACTTTTTTGGTCAAAGGATGGTTTAGTGAAACTCTTAATCAAGACTTAGTTAAGAAGTATCAATTAACTAAGGCTAGTCTTATTATGGTGGATTGTGATATGTACTTATCCGCCAAAGAGGCACTGAATTTTTGTGCTCCTTTAATTCAAGAACAAGCTATCATTTTCTTCGACGATTGGTATTCACAAAATTTAGATCAGAAGAATATGGGAGAGAAACGAGCATTCGATGAGTTTCTTCAAGAAAACCCTCATTTCGGTACAGAAAAATTAGGTAGTTATACTGCTAACGCTCAAATTTTTCGAGTTTTTCGCAAATAGTTAGGGCTTGCTGTGTCAGTGTGGAAGCCATGCCAGACAGTTCTTTTTATCCTGTTCGCTGTTCCCTGCGTCGTCAGACGCTTAGTATCTTCCTAACTTTTTTATATACACGAGAGATTAGATTTGGATTCTGCTGTCTGAGCCAGTCTTCATGTATAAGCTTATCAGCTGATACATCACGAGCTAGGGTTGGTGGATGCTCCAAAGGAAATGAAATTAGATCGAAAGGCAAACTAGCGTAAGAAGAGTAACTATCAGTTGTATGGGTTGCCTCTGCACCAAAGCCTAGGTTAGAGACGAGATTCCCATTGGGTCGAACAACTAAAGCATTTTGTAGCCAACAGGCAAATTGCAATTGATAAGACCAAGCGTAAGAGGTACTTGAACCATAATAAGCTTTGTTAAACTTTGTAGTCCAATCTTCGACAACTCTTCTGTCTTGTAGAAACTCATCAAGCCAGCCTGTTTCTAAAATCTCTGGCCAACGCTTCATTTCATAATCGAAATGACACCAAGCTCTACGCCAAGTAGCCCAACCCCAACAAATGAAGTAACGGGAGAAGTAGTAGCTATAGGAGGGGTCTCCCATCTTATAGTTACTACCACAAATGCCCATGACTTTTGGCTCGTCTCGATATTTTTCTAATAATTCTTCACAGAACTGAAAAAAGGTAGGGTGAGCTAAGCAGTCATCTTCAAGAATGATTGCTTCTTCTACCTGCTCAAATACCCAACTAATTCCTGTAGCTGGACGTTTTCCACACCCCAAATTGACATCTGAATAGTTTTTGAAAACCTCACAGTCCCAATCAACACCCTCAATAATGGCACGAGTAGCAGCACATTTTTCTGCTTCACCGGTTTTTTCTAGACGAGGCCCATCGGCAATAACGAAGAGTTTTTGCGGTTTGGCTTGGCGAATTGCTTCAAACACCTTCTCTGTACTATCTGGTCGATTGAAGATAATTAAAGCTACTGGAGTTTTAAGATATGATTGATTCATTATAGGGTTATTGTTGGGCATTATTAGGATTGAAAGTATAATTTTTACACTGTATAGGATTATCTACCTCTGACAATCAAATAAGATTAATCGCTTCATTGAGCTCAATCGATCAACTTCTGTATCTTTCTTAAAGAATAAAATTTCAGGTAATACCAGTCAGACCAAACAATTAGCTGTAGCTTTTCTACCAGGGATAAATTAACCGAATTCCAGATTTTACCCCGGAGACAAATGACATGCACCCAACCAGGCTTGTGGATGGCGAGGAAGTCTTCAATTCGCTGTGATTTGACCATTTTATCCCGCTTTTCTCTTTCCGACATACCTGTGAGATTGGATAGACCCCCTGGTGCAGAGGACATCAGCTTTTGAGGAATTGTGTAAAATTCCCCGTCCAAAGCTAACTGTGCTAAAAAAATGTGATCCCAGGCTAGCAGGTTAGGTTGAGATGCCATTGCTTTCCGGATAGCTTCACGTTTGATCACTCCGTATATTAAGTCTCCCACTGCTGCCTGTTCTTTGTATATAGAAGATATGTAATTTTGATATCGCTGGCTCACAGGTAGGCCGACTGTAGTACATCCTTGATCAACTGCTAAAACTTTCTCTTGTACTGGATCTTTTAGTTCAGAAAAGCTATTGACTAGCAATAACTTCGGTGATACGTTGGGTTTGCCAAATTCCTCTACACAAACTTCGATATATTCTGGAGAGCGCTCATCATCATCACATAACCAAGTAAAATATTCACCGTGAGACACCTCAAAAAGAAATTTTTTGTTATAAAATAAACCTATATTTTCTTCTTGGCGAACATACTGAATTCGCTCATCTTGCTCCATAAACTCTCGAGCAATCATTTCTGTTTCTGTCTCGGTTTCTGTTTCCGTTTCTGCAGAACAATTATCAGAGACAATTATTTCCAAGTTTTGGTATGTTTGTTTAATAATAGACTCTAAAGCACGGCGTAGACCTTGGGGTCGATTATAAGTCGGTATGCCGATAGTAACTAAAGGTTGCTCTTGAGCTGACATGTTCTCTACGACTCCGATGCAATAATCACGAAGCTGGTTGAATCACAAAATACAGAAGCATTATCGCATAGGAGCATTATCAAAAGCACGAGCCATAGCATTCCAGGCTAACTTGCGGTTCAGTTGTTTATCCAGTGGTAGGGGTCGGACTGGCAAACCATCCTTACGTGGTGAATTCCTAGAAAGCCAAGTATCGCGATCGCTCAGTCCCCACGTCATTATAGCCATCACTGCTGGCTCATCTAGCACTACTGAGAGAAAATCTTCATAGGCTCTGGCTACCAAGCGATCGCGAACATTAATGTCTTTTGGCAGTCTATGATCCCTGACATCTAGTTCAGTAATGATGATTTTGAGATCAAGAGCGGCGACATCAGCCAGAAAAGCTCTGAGCTTTTTGGGATTAAGGTGATTCATGTAACTTCCCCGCAGGTGACCTTGAAGACCAAAAACATCGATGGGAGTACCCCTGGACTTTAAACGCTCTAACAGCTTAAGCACGGCAACTTTCTTGGCCGATCCGTTAGGTACTTTGGGCCACAACTTACCCTCGTACCATAAATCATTTTCGTTGTATACTAACAAAGCTTGGGGGTCTGCTTCTCTAGCAGCGTGAAAGGCAAGCTCAATGTAATCTGGACCTAAAAACTCAAGCCAGGGCGAGTTCCGCAAACTGTTAGAGTTTCCATCTGGCAAGTGGACAGCTTCATTAACTACATCCCAAGAGTGCATTTTTCCTGCATAATGTCCTGCAACCATCTCAATATGGTCAATCAACATGCGTTCAGCATTTTGGCGGTTGACATAATCTTTAAACCATTTGGGCAAACCATTATGCCAGACTAAGGTATGTGCCTGAGATAGCAGACCGTGAGTACGGGCAAACTCAACTAGCCAATCACCCTTGGTAAAGTCAAAACGATTTGGACTGGGGCGAAGTCCTCGCCACTTTAGTTCATTGCTCACTACGAGCATGGCACATTCTTGAGGAAAACGGGAAGCAAATGCTGCATCTGATGATAGAGCAGAGTATCTAGCTACTGAGCCATAAATCAATCCTTTAGCAGCAGCACGCTCCTTTAAGGAAGCTTCCTCAACTACGGTAAAGTCTCTTGCTTGATTGTCAAGCGCTTTACTCTTTGCCAATGCGCCTATACCTGCCAAGGTTCCTAAACCCAAGCCTAGAAGCCCCCGTCTAGTCAATAACCAATTTTTGCTCATTTTTAATTATTCTTATTTCTTAGATTCAGTTTATAAAATCAGCTCTAAATCAGCGATCGCGGTGCTTAGTGATACTTGACTTTACAATTTATCTACTTATACAAAAATTTACATATTTACACCGTCCGAATTTAATAATATCAACAGACTTCGGAATTATACTCAGGTATAGAAAAATTTTAGATAGATAGCAATGAATCAGATTTTAGAAAAGCTCTACGATCACCGTCGCTCGAATTCCTGGGCAACTAAACTAAGAAAAAAACGGCTCAGTTTATTTAAATCGCTGATTACTTCAGTGCAAACTCCTTTGAAAATACTAGATATAGGAGGAAGGCAAGCTTTTTGGGAGAATGCGGCTTTTTTTAACCAAGAACTCAAAGGCTTAGAAATTACCTTACTCAATCTAGACCTGGAGCAAGTTACCGTAACTCATCCCAATTTTCGAGGTGTAGTTGGTACGGCAACAGACATGAAACAATTTGCAGACAAGAGCTTTGATATTGTTTTTTCCAATTCGGTGATTGAACATGTAGGGGATTATAAGGCTCAGCGTCAGATGGGCAATGAAGTAATGCGTGTAGGAAAGAGGTATTTTGTTCAAACACCTAATCTTTACTTTCCGATTGAACCCCATTTCGTTTTTCCCTTCTTTCAATTTTTACCAATAAGTCTCAGAGTGTGGCTACTAACTCACTTTGATCTGGGATGGATGAAAAAAGTTACTGATAAACAAGAAGCAAGGAGATATGTTACTTCGATTAGGCTGTTGAACAAGCAAGAGTTAATTAATCTGTTTCCCGATGCTAAGCTTTATGAAGAAAAATTGTTCGGTCTAACTAAATCCTTAATAGTTTATGGTGGATGGTAAACTACATCATGTCCCATGCAATAATTAGGAAGCTGGTTGTATTCCCAAACTGGAGCATTATCGCATAGGAGCATTATCAAAAGCACGAGCTATAGCGTTCCAGGCTAACTTGCGATTGAGTTGGTCATCCAGTGGTAGGGGTCGGACTGGTAAACCATCTTTACGTGGTGAACGCCTGGAAAGCCAAGTATCGCGATCGCTCAGTCCCCACGTCATTATAGCCATCACTGCTGGCTCATCTAGCACTACTGAAAGAAAATCTTCATAGGCTGTGGCTACCAAGCGATCGCGAACATTAATGTCTTTTGGCAGTTTATGATCTCTCACATCTAGTTCAGTAATCATGATTTTGAGATCAAGAGCGGCGACATCAGCCAGAAAAGCTCTGAGCTTTTTGGGATTAAGGTGCTCCATGTAACTTCCCCGCAGGTGACCTTGAAGACCAAAAACATCGATGGGAGTACCCCTGGACTTTAAACGCTCTAACAGCTTAAGCACGGCAACTTTCTTGGCCGATCCGTTAGGTACCTTGGGCCACAACTTACCCTCGTACCATAAATCATTTTCGTTGTATACTAACAAAGCCTTAGGGTCTGCTTCTCTAGCAGCGTGAAAGGCAAGCTCAATGTAATCTGGACCTAAAAACTCAAGCCAGGGCGAGTTCCGCAAACTGTTAGAGTTTCCATCTGGCAAGTGGACAGCTTCATTAACTACATCCCAAGAGTGCATTTTTCCTGCATAATGTCCTGCAACCTTCTCAATGTGGTCAATCAATATTCCCTCGGCATTTTGCTGGTTGACCTGATCTTTGAACCATTCTGGCAAAGCATTATGCCAGACTAGAGTATGTCCACGAAACAACATATTGCGCCTTTGGGCAAACTCAGCCAACCAATCACCCCTGCTAAAGTCAAAATAATCTGGACTGGTGTGCAGGTTTCGCCACTTTAGTTCATTTCCTGCCACCAGGATGTCACACTCTTGGGGAAAACGAGAAGCAAATTCTCTATCTGATAATAAAGTTCGATGTCTACCTAGTGAGCCATAAATCAAGTTTTTCGCCGCTGCACGCTCCTTTAATGAAGCTTCCTCAACTACTGTGAAGTTTCTTGCTTGGTTGTTAAATGCTTTACTCTTTGCCAATGCACCTATACCGATGCTTGCCAAAGTTCCCAGACCTAAGTACAGGATGCCTCGTCTAGTCAGTAACCAGTTTTTTCGCATTTGGATTAATCCTTATAGGTAGACTAACATCTCACACTCAAGTCCAGATCATCAACATAGCTTTCTCCATATCTCAAGATCTCTGCCAATCAACTCTTCTAAAACAGCAATATCCGATTCATATTTTGTGAGTAGCTCTGCTCTTACACCTGGCTCTATCGGTGGAAGAGCTTCACCTTTGGTAAAAAATATTTGCTCTATCCCTGAGCTTTTCGCAACATTCCAAACCCAATCTAAATCTTTTTTCCTCAAAAAATCCCTAAATTTACCAGCTAATATCCTGGTCTTGGCTAAATGAAAACGACCAGATGTATTAGCTCTTTTATTAATCATAGATCGAGCAAAAAGGTTTGGTTTTACAGACAAAAAATCACTAATTTTGCTCAGGGCATACTCTGGATTTTTTATTACATCTTCATAAAGCAATATTAGAAATTTTTCCAAGGAAAAATGTTGTAAGTAATTCTTGATATGCTGACCATACAGTCCTCTAAAAAATAATTCTTGCTCTTGGCATAGTACTTCCTGAAAACTTCTTGGTTCTGCTGAATTCTTGAGTTTTAATCCGTAATGAGAATAGGCACGATCTGCTGGATTACGAAGAATTACAATGAATTGGCAATGAGGAATATATTCTTTGATCCGAATTGGTGCCTCTGTAGAATATAAGTAAGCTGGGGTAACTTCCCCAATCCTGGAGTATTGAGATGCCTGCACAGACGAAGGAAAGAATTTTTGATACCAGTCAATGCCACGGTCATAGTATCTATAAAAGAAATTAACTTCTTTGCGTCGCTCTGGCAGATAAATATCAGGGTGAGAGCGTAAAACTCCATCTAGCCAAGTTGTTCCTGAGCGCATAGCACCAATCACTAAAAAATCGGGTAAAGTCATCTTTTCTTAATTAATTTCGGATAATTACTAATAGAGTTAATGATAGGGTCATTCATTTTGGCTAACCTCGATTGTTACTAAGAACCCGATACAAAAACTGAATGTTTCCCAGGAGATAGCGTTGCCATAAGCGTCGTGGTTCGGTAATTAACCTTGTTAACCATTCAAACCCATAGTCAGTCATCCAACTCGGACCTCGGTAGATAGTATCTGTATAAAAGTCAAGGCAGGCTCCCAGAGGGAGAAATACTCGTGCCTCTACTCGTTCTAAATTGTCCAAAATCCAACGTTCTTGTAATGGCATACCAAAACCTATGTACAAAACGTCTGGCTTGAATTTATTGATTTTCTCAACAACTGCATCGTTCTCTTGTCCAGACTTCTCAAAATAACCGTGATGTCCTTGTATTTTCAAGGTAGGTGCGATTTTCTTGAACTTAGCTATTGCTTTGTCTACGACCCCTGGTTTACCTGCAAGCAAAAATAAAGAGATATTCTCCTTTTCCAAAGCTAAGACCAAATCCTCTATATAGTCGGGACAAGTCATGCGATGTTCAGATTCAACTGAGTAGCCCTTGAGTTTAGCTCCCAATAAAACGCCGAATCCATCACAGAACACTAGATCTGCGTTGTTGTTAAAAAAATCTCTGTACCAAGGCTGTTCACAAACTAAATTCATTGCATGAACATTCACATGACCCACAATCGTCTTTTTGTCAAGTTTTGCAGCCTGGGCTACATATTCTATTAGTTCATCAACTGTTACTTTATGGAACCTTGTTTGAAGTAATACTACTTCATCATTAGTTTTTGTACCCATGGGTGAATATTTTAGGTTGTAGTGGGGTGGCACAACTAAAACTGTAGGTTGGGTGCAACGGAAGTGAAACCCAACAAAGTGTACTAGGAGTGTTGGGTTACTAAGAAAGCTCCACCCAAACTACCTATTGCAGCATCATTTTGGCTGTGCCAGACCAGTAGATACACTGTTGCGAGTTTCTGATGGCAACACTGAGCAATATACATCTAGGAAAGAGACCCAATAATTGTTGATATCAAAGGGTACAACCCTTGTTCTCGCTTTAGCTCCTAGAGAAAGCCTCAAACTCTCGTTTTCAATCAAAGACTTCATTGCCTCTGATAGTTGTTCAATATCACCAGGATTTACCAGTAATCCGTTCTCACCTTGAGTAACTACCTCAGTTACCCCTCCTACTGGGGTAACAATTATTGGTAACCCCCAACCCATTGCTTCCAGCATTGCCAAGGAAAGACCTTCATTGTAGGAAGGCAAGACAAATACATCAACCTTAGCTAAAAGTGCATTGCGCTCCTCTTGACCTACCCAACCAGGAATAGTAATCTGTTCAGTTAGATTGAGACTCTTGACTAAGGAACATGCTTGTTCTACTTCTCCATCTCCTGCCACAATTAGACTTGTACGCTCTTTATGCTCAGCAGCAAGAGAAGCAAAGGCTTTGATTAAATCAAATGCTCCTTTGCGTGGACCAATACGTCCTAGAAAAAGAATATTTACTTTTTGAGAACCTGAACGCTGGGGGACTTGTGAGGGAAGTTTAACAGGGTTATAGAGCACGACAACTTGTTCTGCTGTGAGCCCAAGATCTTTTGTATAAAAGCTTTTCCAAGCTTCTGATAAAACAATTAAGCGACGGCATTTACAAAACACCCAACTTAGTATTTGCTGAACCCATTGGGGAAGATTAGAGTAGAACAGATGAAATTCCCCCCCATGGGCATGTAAAATTATCGGCTTACCAAACAGCCAAGCTAATAAAGTTGTAATTGCTTGTCGGAAAGCACTACCTCCTTGAGACATCCGAATGTGAACTAGATCAATATCTCTTTGTAGTAACATCCACACAAACTTGACTACTGCTTTCCCAAACACAATGATTCTATGTGGGATGGAACCTTCATCATGGGTGACAATATGATAAATTTGAACATCCAGAGGAGCATATTCCAGGAAAAGCCTTTGATTATTGGCTATGCCACCTTGTTGAGTTAGGATTGGACCTAACATGATGATCTGTAAGGGATTGTTTTTACTCATAGATGCTACTCAAAGTAAAAAAGCTAAATAGTGAGCAGTTAATCTGGTTAAATTGTCAAATTGAAAATTGTTAAATTGAAGATCATCAATTTTCAACTATTCTAGGACTTACGCACTGTAACGAAATTCTGTCATACTGAGCGGTAGCGAAGGATCTCGCAGACGGCTGAGATGCTTCACTTTTACCTCAGCATGACAGTTGACTGCGTAAGTCCTATATTCATTGACTTTGATCACCTTGTCCATCGCAGAGCCCAAACCCTTTTCAATCCATAAAAGGGAGCTAACATCAATGTAACTGCTACCCAAAGTGGTCCAACTACGTATAACCAGATATTATTGCCACGGTGAAGCTTCAAAAATTGTTCCAAGGGATAGCGCAACCGCCTATGCCAAAATGTTAAAGGTATCCATTCCTTGACATAAGTTTTATAGATCCGTTCTCCTTCGTAAGTACTTTCCACTCGACCTGTGGTTGTTTTGTTATAACCAGTAACTGGGTTGATGCTCAGCAAATCATCGACGACTTTCCAGCGAGCACCACGAGAGATAAAGTAATTCCACAGTTCATTATCCATTGAGTAATCATAGCTTTCATCTATCGGTTGGGGTCTATCCAGTAACTCGCACCGGTAAAAGCAGCTAGGTTGGGGAATGGGATTGTGAACTGGCATCAAGGCTATGTGTTCAAGGGTAGGGGCTTTAATATATGCCCGGTCATCGTCGGGGTCTAAAATAATGTACTGGGTTCCTGAACCCAGGATACGATTAAAGCGCTCCATCCAAGAACTGACGCTCTTGATCGGTAGAGCAGGATTTTCAGTATGGAACTCCATACGACATTGACCTACTAGTACATCAATATCAGGGAATTCGACAAAGTATTTGCCGACTATGTGTAATGCCCCTGGTGCAAATAGATCATCACTACAAAGCCAGTTGACAATTTCTCCAGTACACTTAGCAAAACCCTTGTTGAGGGCATTAGACTGACCACTATCCTTTTCACTGACCCACCAAGTGATATATGGCTCGAATTGCTTAATTACCTCAACACTGTTGTCCGTTGATCCACCATCAACTACAATAATTTCTAGTTTAGGGTAGTTCTGCTCAATTAGACTCTGGAAGGTTAAACCAAGAGTTTCACCACCATTATAATTTGGTACGACAATAGAGATAGAGGGCAGTTCGCTCAACTTATCATCTCTTTTGACTTGATTAGTAAGTTGCTGAGAATCTACCATAGCTTGTTACACTGCGAATTGTTACAAATAGTTGACAATTGCACTCGTTAGGCAAACAAAGTTGTTTCTATATATACATAGAAAAATAACAGCATAAAGATTATACATTTACCGGAACGAATAAATGTGTCATCTGTGTAAACTTTACATAAAGATGATTAGCTACTAAAAGAGCAATAGCTATTTGCTATTGGTATACCTGATTGAAATTATTAGTGATCGATCAGAGTAAGCACTATACATACTAGCTATCTTGAGATTGTAAAGCATATTCTGATTGTTGTAAAAGGAGAATTTAAAAATGTGGCTATCATATAAGAACAATTTTTTGTTTATTCATATTTATAAAGTTGCCGGAGTAAGTATTAAGGACAGCCTTAAAGATGCTATTTATCGTCCTTATGATTATGAACTATGGAAGCATCGTTTATTGAGAAGGTTGAGCATGTTTGTCAATTCTGATTTTTGGCCACAAGATCATGCAAGAGCTAGACAAATTAGGAATAAAATAGGGAAGGAGAAATATAATAAATTATTCAAATTTGCTTTTGTCCGTAATCCCTGGGACTGGCAGGTATCAATGTACAAGTACATGCTTCAAACAAAAACTCACTTTCAACATGATTTAGTCAAAAATATGAGTAGTTTTGAAGAGTATATTGAATGGAGGGTAACCCAAGATAAATTTTTACAAAAAGATTTTGTTACAGATGAAAACGGAGAGATCATAGTTGATTTTATTGGTAGATTTGAAAATTTAGAGTCTGACTTTAAACAAATCTGCGATCATATTAATATTGCTGTACAATTACCACACTTAAATAAGTCTAAAACGGAAAAAAAATATACAAGTTATTATAATGAGAAATGTAAAAATCTTATTTACCAAAATTTCAAGGAAGACATAAACTTTTTTGGTTACTCTTTTGAAAACTGAATTTATCAGTAATGAGCCTAAGTTTTTTTTAATTGTATTAACAGTTAAGCTACACCAAGCAATTCTTCAATACCTCAAAAGCAAGAACTTTAAAAAATTATGATAATGCCCAACTTTCTTATTATTGGTGCAGCAAAATCAGGAACTACTGCCCTCTATGCTTACTCAAAGCAACACCCAGAGATTTACGTGAGTCCGCTAAAGGAACCCAGATTTTTTGCCTTTGAGGGTGAAAAGGTAGACTTTTGTGGACCAGGAAGTGATGTATTTAATCAGGAGACAATCACTAATCTCGAAGCATACCGAGCCTTATTTAATAGGGTTTCAGATGAAAAAGCGATTGGTGAAGCTTCCCCTGCTTACCTATGTGTTCCTAAGGCAGCTGAGTGTATCTACCACTATATACCTGATGTAAAACTAATTGTCATTCTGCGCCAGCCAGCTGAAAGAGCCTACTCTAGCTTCTTACATACGGTGAGAGCTGGTGTCGAAGTAAATACAGATTTTACCCACGCTTTGCAAGAGGAGGAGAAGCGCATCCTCAATAATTGGGGATTTATTTGGCGTCATAAGACCTTGGGATTCTACTATCCTCAGTTGAAGCCTTATTTTGATAGGTTTAACCGCAATCAGATTAAAGTATACCTTTATGAAGACCTTTGTCGTAAACCTGTTGAGCTCATGCAGGACTTGTTTCAGTTTTTAGGTGTAGATGACAAATTTATTCCTGATATATCTCATAAATTTAATGCAACAGGGATACCCCAAAACAGATTTCTTTACGACCTTTTGTTTACCAAAAAAAGCCCGATTAAACCAATCAAAAACTTTTTTAGGGCTTTATTTCCTGATAAATTACGCAAACCTCTTGCGAAAGAGCTCAGAGGCAAGCTCTTGGTTAAACCTACAATCTCACCGGAAATTAAAAAGCAACTTACTCAGGAATATCGGGAGGATATTTTGAAAGTTCAAGATTTGATTCAGAGGGATCTGTCAAAATGGTTGGAGTAAAAATATTGTTTTTGATAAATATAAACTTCATGTTTGATATGATTTAACAACCTTTTGTTTTGGTCTAAATTAATTTTTATTATTCTACAACTTCCTGATAAGTACCTGACTTCGCCAAGCTACCTTTTTCCAGCAAATAAATACAATCACAATGCTCTACAGTTGTAAGACGATGGGCGATGATTATCATCGTCTTTGTACCAGAAAGTGACTGAATTGCCTCACTCACTAACCTTTCTGTCTCATTATCCAGTGCTGAAGTTGCCTCATCCAGCACCAAAATTTCTCGCTCGTGGTACAGCACCCGAGCAATGCCTATCCGTTGACGTTGTCCACCAGACAGACGTACTCCCCGTTCCCCAACAGAAGTCTTAATACCATTTGGTAGTTGCTCAACTAGTTCTGTAAGTTGAGCAGCTTTGATAGCTTTATTCATTCTTTCTGCATCAATCAGATGATCCGGAACACCAAAAGCAATATTTCTCTCGATTGTCTCATCCATAAGAAAAATAGATTGGGGAATATAGCCAATCAGGTTCTGCCAGGAACGGATATCTTTATATATGGAGACATCATCAACCCGAATATCTCCACTTTCTGGCTTTAACAGACCCAAAATAACATCTACTAATGTTGTTTTACCGGCTCCCGATTTACCGATGAAAGCAATAGACTGACCCTTTTTAATTGTTAAAGAAATATTATCTAAAGCAGCTTCTTCTGTACCAGGGTAGCAGTAGATAACATTACTCAGTTCAACTTGATTAGTAAAAGCCGAAGTGGGATTAACAGGAGATAGAGAATTATTACGTATGGTTGCACTATCATCTAGGTCTAAGTGCTTAGTGAACTCTGGTTTTTCTATTTCCTTGAGATCCAAGTAAAGCATATCAAGAGAATAACTAGCATTTTGCATCTGACCCATTGCCTGTATCGAAATACTAGCTGCAGGAATCAGGCGTATTGCAGCTACTGCAAACACAGCTAAAATTGCAATAAGGTCTTGTAGATTTTGCTCAAAGAAAATTTGATAAATAGAGATAAATAGTACCAAAAATAAAATCAAACAGGTTTCAATTACAATACGCGGTAATTTTTGAAAACTCTTTGCTGATGTTGCTGCAGTGGCAAACCTCTTGACCTGTTGTTCCATTTGCTCATTAAAGTAAGATTCGCAGCCAATAACACGAGTATCTTTTATACTTCCCAGACCGTGATTAAGAATACGAATAATCTCTTGATTAGATTCAGATACTTCTTTACCCCATTGTTGAAATTGTTTTTTTAACTTATAAAATAGTAAGAATGTTGGCATAAAAATAGCCAGAATCATTACAAAAAGCAATAAATCTGTTTTAGCAAGTAGCAAAACTAAAATAAATACAACAGTAAGGTTAGCAATTGCTTTCAATAATGGAAGCAAACATTGCATAGTAAAATTATTAGTTTCCACTATAGTATTTTTGATTATACTGGCAGTGTTCTTGCGTAAATAGAATACATAAGGTACTGATAAATAAACTCCAAGCAGTTTAGCAATTAATTTTCCTTTTTGGTTAAAACTAAATCGGAAAATGTTTCGCTCAGAAATAAAATACAAAACTGACTTAATACAAAATACAACGGCAATCACTAGCCCCAGTATGGGAATAAATTCACTACTAGATTGCAAGCCCAATTGCTGATAAGCCCAGTCTAACAAAGGAATTTCTTTTATGCGCTCTGGCTGTTGGGCTAAATTTAAAAATGGACCAATAAGTCCTATTCCTATAGCTTCCAATACAGATGACAGAACAAACAAGAGGAGCAGCCAAGGAAGGTCTCTTCTTGAGCCTTTCAAGATGTACCAAACTTTTGAAAAATATTTGACCATCGGAGATGTTATTCCCTACATAACGTAACAACTCTCTTAGATGTAGGGGCAAAGCATTTGGCATTCGTGTCAACTTAAGGTGAAATCCTTGCCCCACAAGGAACTTAAGTTCCTTGCTAATAGCTCAAGTCATCTAAAGATGACTCAATCAGCTCAAAGATCTTCAGTCCACTTTAAGTGGACTTGAGCTAAAAGCCTGTGAGTTTGAAGATACTGTTGGCGAATCGATGTAGGGTGTGACCCCTCACCAACTAAACTACCGTGTATACAAGATTCTCACCGAAATAGGTCAAGATCTTGCTACCCCCCTTATTCCCCCCTTACTAAGGGGGGAAATCTTGTCTTCCCCCTTACTAAGGGGGAGCTAGAGGGGGTTGACCCCCAGCCAATTCGCCAACAACATCTTTGAACTCTGGGTGAGTGTGGAAGCTAACCGTTAAGCTACCTCTAGCTTAAGTTGACACCGATGAGCATTGGGGCAACAATTTAAGTACATAGACCCAAGTAAGCCCATCCAAATGCTTCGCCCAGTCCCCGGAAGCTGGGAGTATTTCTCAGGATGAGAACATATCAGTTTAAAGACTCCATGAAAATTATACTACTAGAGTCAACACAAAGAAATATTATTGTAATCACAATACAACAAAACGGAAAGGGTAAACCAATGTGTTAATTTACTAGCGAATTTGGTTATGAAGCTACACTCCCTCCACCCCAACTAACATCTATTTTTTCCTATTTGTGACCAGCCACAAACGTTACACTCAGTTTAACGGTCACCAAAACATACCAAAACCATAGTAAATAGGGTCTTAAAAATTGACTTTCTGAAAGGTTCACTTGAAATGCATAAGCAAGTATAATTAGAGGTATTGCTGCCTCATAACCTCTGATCTTAAGTAAATACCAAATTGATTGAATTAAGGTCACCAAGAACGAGAGCAAAAATATTACCAACCCAATCAAACCTAAATCTACAGTTACATCAAAGAATCCGTTATGAGCGTGAGGTGGTATCCAGACACCGGTAATCCACTTAACTGCTGGATTTGCTACTTCTTGCCAATCTTGCCAGAAAGCATAGGAACCATGACCTAACCACAAACGTTGTTGAATTGCGGGCCAAATGTCTGACCAGATTTCTGTTCGACTACTCAAAGTCGTATCTTTGCCAGCAGCACCTAAAATTCGTTCGACGTTAGCCACTATTAAAATATTGATCAAGATAGTTATTAATAACAAAGACATAGTTACAATAACTGCATATTGAAATCTTAATTTTTTCAAAAAATTGGTCGATACGGCTAGAGTAAATAATGTAATGAATAGAAACAAACCTCCAGTAGAGTTAGCTTGAAGTATAAGTACAAATGAAATAGCAGCCATACCCCACGAAAGCCAACGCTGTTTCGATGAATTATTGGCTCGTAACAACCACAGTACAGTGGTAATAGCCATGAGAGTGCCTAGCTGATTTTTGGAAGGTAAGACACCGGCTAAGCCTCCTACAAAATTGTTTGAAGCAGTTAAGTTAGTCCTCCTGCGTACTATATTGCTCATCAAAGCGATTATTCCCATACTCCACATCGGAATATGAAATAATTCTTGATCTTCATATTGCCCTACCAGGTAAGTTGCGACTATATTTATACATCCTAATATTATTACAGCTTTTAAGGTTATGAATGGGCTTGATGACCAGCCAACAGACATAAGTGACATTATTATTAATACCCAAAAAAATGGGTTGCCGATAACAGATAATCGTAAGATATTGATCAACTTTTGATTAATAAAAATTTTTATTCTTAAAAACAGAACAACTATTATAAAACCATAAATAATAAGCTGAAAATTAGTTAAAATAGAATTGTATGGAGGCCTAATAAAAAAATAGGGATGCCAATGAAAAAAAGGAGTAATTCTCAATCCTGCCAAACAACACAAGACAAAAATTAAAAATCCTTTTTCTAAAATAAGAGCAATTTTTTGATTTTTGTTGGCGTAAATTACTACCAATAGACCATAGCTAGCAAAGGTCAATAACATAAAAAGAAGAAATATGCGATTTTCTCGTATAGTTCCTATAAGGTCTACCAACAGACTTTTCATAATTTTATGAGTTGATTAGTTGATACCTAAGACCCCCCTTGCTAATGAAGTAGTCTAGGAGTGCATTATCTTTTTCAGAGAGGTCTATTAATTCTCCCTCATTTAACAATTGATTTGCCTTATTTCCAATATTCTCCTAGCTCCAGAGATATTTCTACAACCCATACAGCAGAATAATCAGCGGCGGAATAATCAATGCCATCAGCATACTTAAGGGAGCGCCAACTCGAGCAAAATCCAAGAACCTGTAGCCTCCTGGTCCATATACCATGGTGTTCGTTTGATAACCAATTGGGGTCATGAAACTATTAGAAGCTGCAAAAGTCACCACAAACATAAATGCTAGAGGATTGAAGTCTAGTCTAGTAGCTACCTCCACCGCTACTGGCAACAGTAGTACTACCGAAGCATTATTAGAAAGCACCTCAGTAATCAAAACAGTAGCAACGTAGAAAATAGTCAACAGCCAATAGCCAGAAAGATTCTCTCCCAGTGCTACCAACCCTTGAGCCAACCAATCCGTTGTTCCTGAATTGCGCATCGCTATACCCAGGGGGATCAATCCAGCTAACAGGAAAATAATATCCCAGCGCACAGCTTCGTACAGTTCCCCTGGCTTGAGACAGCCAGTCAACACCATCAATACCACTCCCAGCAAGGCACTGACCAGAATTGGTAACAAGTTCAAGGCAGTTGCTAAGACTACTGCCAAGCCAATTCCTATAGCAATCCCAGCTTTATCCCGCCGCAGTGTTTCCAAATCCCGTTGCCCAATCATTAGTAAATCGCGACTTGTTTGTAGTCCTACAAAACTTTGATTTGGACCTTGGATCAATAGGACATCGCCAAAACGTAAAGGTACTCCACCTAGTCGCTCTCTTACCAGTTCTTGTCCTCGGCGAATTGCCAATACTGTAGCGTTGTAGCGTTGCCGAAATCGCATATCTTTGAGAGTAGAGCCAATCAAATTTGAGTTAGCGAGGATCAATACTTCCCCAATACGCTCTTCCCCAGAACTGAGTTCTTTTTCGATGGATTGCTGTCCAAACTTAACATCTGCTAACATATCAATCCCTCTTTCATCTTTAATGTTGAGCAGACATTCTCGACTTCCTCGCACAATTAAAATATCCCCTGCTAGCAATACCTTATCTCCTAAGGGTTGGGGAAAACGGTTGCCGTTATGGATCAATTCCAACACGTCCACATCAAACTTCCTCTGTAATTGACTTTCTTGGAGGGTTTGTCCGATTAGTGTCGAGCCTGGTTTAATTACCATTTCACTGACATAGTCTTTAAGGTTATAGTCTTGATCAATAGAATTACTTTTTGCTCCTTTGCGATTGGGCAAAAGTCGTGGAGCCACTAAAGCCAGATATGCTAAACCTACAGCGAAAGTTATTAACCCTAATTTGGTGAATTGAAATAAACTAAACGCTCCATAGCCCAACTTTTCTGACAAACCACTAGCCAAGACATTAGTAGAAGTACCAATTACGGTAATCATGCCCCCCAAAATTGTGATGAAGGATAAGGGCATTAGTAGCTTAGATGGAGAAATTTTTTGTTTGGAGCACCAATCTTCCACTACTGGTAGGAAGACAGCCACAACAGCAGTGTTATTGATAAAGCCAGTAATCGGACCAGCAATCATCCCCATAGTAAAAATCTGCTGAGTTGAACGTTTGCCTCCCCACTTCAACAGAAGCTCATTAACTATTTGCAGTGCTCCTGTACGAGCAATCCCAGCACTGAGGATAAACATCGCCATTACCGTAATGGTAGCCGAGTTCCCAAAACCAGAGATTCCTTCTTCTGGGCTAACTAATCCCAGAACCATGAGCGCTACCATCACCGCGATCGCGGTAATATCAACGGGGAACCATTCAAAAACGAAGCAGATTAGAGTCAAAACGACAATGCTGAGGGTAAGAAAAATAGTATTCATAAGCTGTTATGCATTTAAATGATCGATTAGTACTGACGCGGGAACGCGGAGATCGAGGACGCGGAGACGTGAGGACTAAGTGGTTTAAATGCGTCTTAGCTTAAAGCAGAAGTTGTTTCTGAAGGCTTCATTTAAGGTTTTTTGCTAAAAATCAGGGATTACTCTACTCTAGCCTTCCCGAATATTTAGTAAACTCTATCTTTGGCTCGGATTACTCGGTAAGCGATCATTGGTAACAAGTTAAGGTAAAAATGTCTTTGTCAAGGGACAGGAGAGGAGGGCTGACAATGGTAGGTTTTTTACTTTCGGGTTGGGACAAGACAAGGTGACAAGGGAGGAAAACCGTATAAACTTCTGTTCGGTTAACAAAAATCCAAGACGCACCAAAATCCCAGTAATTCTGTGCAAAATCTTCCTTGTCTCATCTTCACCGAAATATTAAAAACCTACCATTGTGAGCCAGCTCCCCACCCTTTTTTTCGCTCACCCTCGGGTTGGGATGCTCCCTTCTGTGCTCCCTATCCCTATTTTCAAGCTAGTCCACACTTTGTTGTTTATAATGATCACTCATAATTTAATTTTTCCCTTGTCATTCCTCAGTATGAAGGTTTAGGCTGGTGCTAACTTAATCTAACTGAGAGGTCAGACACCATCCGAAGACTGCTCATATAAATCTTATGAGTAGAACTTTTCTCTGGAGTCACTGGATCTGCTGAGATGAGATAAGTCTTAAATTTGGACCCTATCATTATAAGGAGTAGAAAAAAAGTGACAATGCAACAGCGTGGTGCAACAGTATGGTTCACGGGGTTAAGTGGTGCAGGCAAAACCACAATAACTCAGGCTTTGGCAGAAAATCTGCGATCGCAAGGATGCAAGCTGGAAATCTTAGATGGGGATGTCGTGAGAGAGAACCTAACTAAAGGGTTGGGTTTTAGTAAAGCAGACCGAGATGAGAATATCCGCCGGATTGGCTTTGTGTCTCAGCTTTTGACCAAACATGGAGTAATTGTCTTAGTCTCAGCTATCTCACCTTATCGTGAGATTCGTGAAGAAGTAAAAGAAAAAATTGGCGATTTTGTTGAAGTCTATGTCAACGCTCCCCTAGCAGTTTGTGAAGGGCGAGATGTTAAAGGTCTCTACAAGAGGGCTCGTTCAGGAGAAATAAAGAGCTTCACAGGCATTGATGATCCTTACGAACCGCCCGTTAACCCCACAATTGAATGCCGAACTGATCAAGAAGAGTTGTCAGAAAGCGTGGCAAAAGTCGTCAATAAACTAGAGGAGTTAGGTTATTTACCGAAGACTCCAGTAGCACAACAAGTCTAAAATAATTCAGGAACATCCTCATCATTGATTGGGCTGCAATGTAAGTCTTCAAATCCTGACCTACATTAAAATTCTCCCAACCTAGTAGACCTGTAAAATTTTCTATCATTACCCTCTATGCCAAGCATTGCTTTGAGTGAGCATTCCTATGGTATCGCCCCCCACGGCGGTCAACTGATTAACCGTATTGCCACTCCTGAACAGCGACAAGAATTCTTAAACAAAGCTAACTCCCTACCTAGGGTACAGCTGGATAAGCGAGCTACCTCAGATTTAGAAATGATCGCCATCGGTGGCTTTAGTCCCTTGACTGGCTTTATGGAGCAAGCCGACTACGAATCAGTAGTTGACAATATGCGTCTAGCTAATGGTTTGCCTTGGTCAATTCCCATAACCCTCTCAGTTGAAGAGGCTGTAGCCTCGCCCCTAAAGGAAGGTAGCTTAGTACGTCTAGATGACCCGAACGGCAGTTTTATTGGTGTCTTAGAACTAACTCAGAAATATAGTTACGACAAAACTCGCGAGGCAGTTAAGGTTTACCGCACCGACGAGGAAAAGCACCCAGGAGTTAAAGTAGTCTATGACCAGGGAGCAATTAATCTAGCAGGTTCAGTATGGTTGCTACAGAGGGAACCCCATCCCCAGTTTCCCTCTTACCAAATTGATCCAGCGGCATCTCGTGCCTTACTTCAAGAAAAGGGTTGGAAAACCATAGTTGGTTTCCAAACCCGCAATCCCATCCACAGGGCCCACGAATATATCATCAAGTGCGCTCTAGAAATTGTAGATGGTCTGTTCCTCCATCCTTTAGTTGGCGCAACCAAAAGCGACGACATCCCAGCTGAGGTACGGATGAACTGCTATGAAATAATGAAGGATAACTATTTCCCCAAAGATCGGGTAATTCTGGCGATTAACCCAGCAGCCATGCGCTACGCCGGTCCAAGGGAAGCAATTTTTCATGCCATAGTGCGTAAGAATTACGGTTGTACCCACTTTATTGTCGGACGGGATCACGCTGGTGTGGGAGACTATTATGGTACCTACGATGCTCAGCACATCTTTAATGAGTTTGAGCCAGGAGAGTTGGGGATTACACCCCTGAAGTTTGAACACGCCTTTTTCTGTGAGGTTACCGAGACAATGGCAACCTCAAAAACCAGTCCCAGCACCCCCGAACAGAGGATTCACTTATCAGGAACCAAAGTAAGGGAAATGTTAAGGAGGGGTGAGCTGCCTCCACCACAATTTTCTCGACCTTTAGTAGCAGCGGAATTGGCAAAGGCGATGAAGGATAAAAGCTAAAACTTGGTTGTTGGATATTGGTTGTTGGTTATTTGTCTTTGCTAGGACAATTCCAAAGTTCTCACAACCAATATCACGCTTGCTATGGATGCTAAAAATACCCAAGTAGGCAGGCATAAATAAAGGCACATGGGTAGGTGAGACGCCTGCCCTAGGAAAAATATTTGGGTATTTTTTTATTTGGAGATAGTAATTGACGATGTCTTATGAATTAGAGAAAGCGGTTGCCATTGAAGCAGCCCTAAAAGCAGCTAAATTGTGTGAGAAGGTTCGCCAAGAAAGGGTTCCTGAAGCTATAGAAAAGAGTGATAAAAGTCCTGTAACTGTAGCAGATTTTGGTTCTCAGGCATTAATTTGTCAAGCACTAGCCACAGCATTTCCTGATGATCTGGTAGTGGGAGAAGAAGATTCCGCTGCACTTCGTGAAGCATCCAAGGCTGCTCAGCTAGAGCAAGTAACTAGCTACGTGCAGGCTGTCGTCGGTGATGCTACTTCTGAAGAAGTACTCAGTTGGATTGACCGAGGTAATGGTCAAACGAGTTCTCGCTATTGGACATTAGACCCCATTGATGGGACGAAAGGGTTTTTGCGCCAAGATCAATACGCAGTAGCTTTGGCTCTGGTAGAAGAAGGAGAGGTAAAAGTTGGGGTTTTGGCTTGTCCCGCCTTACCTGTAGATCTAAACCAACCAGAAAGCGAACGAGGTGTCTTATTTGTCGCGGTGCGTGGTCAAGGGGCAACAATGGTACCAATTTCTGGTGGTGAACCCCGTCCGATTAAAGTAATTGAGCAGGGTGAAGCAAATCTCCGGTTTGTGGAGAGTGTGGAATCAGGACATGGTGACCATTCCCGTCAAGAGGCGGTAGCTAAAGCGGTGGGAATAACAGCAGATTCTCTGCGGATGGACTCTCAAGCAAAGTATGGTGCTGTCGCTTCCGGTCAGGCGGCTCTCTACCTACGCCTACCATCGCCGAAAACTCCCGATTATCGGGAGAAGATTTGGGATCATGCCGCAGGTACAATTGTTGTAGAAGAGGCTGGTGGGCGAGTCACAGATATGTACGGTCAGCCGTTGAATTTCTCCCTTGGTGCCAAACTTGTTGATAATCAAGGCGTAATCGTAAGCAATGGTACTATTCACGAGACGGTTTTGGCAGCATTAAAGGAAACAGCTAATTAAAGCGTCGATTAACCAAGACCTAACAACTAACAACAAATAACACAAAATCCCCCGTGCTTTGGCCGGGGGATGAGTTAAAAGAGAAGCTCAGTTCCCTCCAATAGGCAACGGAGTGAAAACCCTTAGGAGATCGAGTAATGCACGTATAGGTGCACTAAACCTACCAGCGTAATCCAATCTTTCAGCTCTACCACTCCTAGGCACAAAAATTACATCTCCTTCCTGAATCTGGTAGTTATCAGTTAGGGTACTCAAATCGACTTCCTGCTCTTCTACAATACCTTGCTCATTCAAACGAATGAATCTTACTTCCTCAAGGTCAGCATCAACGGTTGGTCCACCTGCGATCGCTACTGCACTAGACAGAGAGCTTTCTGGGGTGACTTCTACTTCTCCTGGACGTTTCACTTCCCCTGCAACTCGAACCCGGACAGTTTCAGGTGCTAGGGCAGATCTAGCCAGTAGCTTAGATTCGATCGTTGCATCTGCTGCCAGCCGAGGCACAAAAACCGAGTCTCCATCCTGCAACAGCAGGTCTTGGACTATAGTATCAGATTGGAGAGACTCCCAAAAATTGATAGTGGTTGTGACAGATTTACCTCCAGCAAGAGAACGTCTTAACACAATTTGACTAATGTCTGCCTTGCGAGTAACTCCTCCTGCCGCAATTACCGCTGCACTCACTGTCGGTAATCTTCTGTCACTGTTACCTTGGTTATTTCTACCAAGGTTTGTCGTCAAACTATTTAGCTGAACTGGTCCTGGACGTTCTACTTCTCCTGCTACATTAACTACGACTGGTCTTGAACTCTCTAGAGTAACTGTAACTACAGGCTCTACCAAATAATCTTTTTCTAGGAGTATAGTTAATTGTTGTTGGACTTCAGCGGGAGTTTTACCAGCTGCCTTGAAGCTGCCAATCAGTGGCATTGTAATATTTCCATCCGGTAGAACTACCTTTAATAATGCTGTAAATTCTTCAAATCCAAAGACATTGATTTCCAGGCGATCGCCTGGTTTAAGAATATAGTCATTAGGAAATTGAGCCGCAGGAAATTCATCTGCCGCAGGACGTAGAATTTCGGCTTCAGCAGAAGGTAATGCTTCCTCTTGAATAAAAGCAGGTAATTGGGAAAAAGCAGGTACAGGAAATACTGAAGATAACACAAGTGCTACCGCGACTGATTGATTCATTTTCCAGCAATTACGCAGGTTGAGCATGATTGTGTTCACTGACTTTTATAAGCTAATCAACATTGAACTTGCATATTCATTAATCACCGTTACATGCCTTGATTTAGTCTCTTATAAAGAAGAAAATAAATCTAAAATCTCAAGATTCCTCATTATCGCTGCCAATGTTCAACGCAACTTGTTCTTGGCTAGCAGAAACTTGTACTCCATACTGTTCCTTGGTGTAGTAGAAATAGCTATCAGGTTCGTTTTTAATAATTACACCATTAGCTACTAAACCCAAGACATTTTGACCTGATTGAGAGAGAAACTCCTTAGCAGCTTTAGCACCAACAGAATTGACTACCCGAGGTCGGACTACCAATAAAATACCATCAGTCATTTTACCCAAAATCGGAGCATCGGCAATTCCAGCTAGAGGCGGAGTATCAAAGATGATGGAGTCATAGTTCTTTGAAAAAGCTTCAATCAATGAAGCCATGCGTTTGGAGTCAAGAAGAGCCACTGGATTGGGAGGTATGACTCCAGAAGAAAGAACATCTAAGCCTGGCATTACTGTTTGTACCGCTGTATTGAATTCAGCTTCACCGACAAGAATATTACTTAAACCCACTGCGTTAGTTAGTTGCCAGATATGATGCTGAGATGGCTCGCGCATATCCCCATCCACTAGCAGGACTCGACGTCCCACTTGAGCCATTGCTGCCGCTAAGTTAGCACAGACATCAGATTTTCCTTCCTTCGGAACAGAACTAGTTACTACAATTGCCTTGAGTGGCTCATCTGAACTAAGAAATTTCAGATTAGCTTGCAGCATCTGATAAGCTGCACTGATCGGAGAATGGGGCAGATCTCGAACAATAATCCTTCGCTCACTCCCTTCAGTATCTCCCAGGCGTCTGCGCACTCTCCTAGATTTTCCGTAGATAGGAATAATCCCCAACAGGGTATATCCGAACAGCTCCTTTGCCTCTTTAACAGTTTTAATCGAACCGTCTATCAAGTCCAGTAAGAAAGCAATGGCAATACCTAGCAAGATACCCATAAGACCCCCTATTGCTATGACTAATTTTTTCTTAGAAGCAACGGGCTTTTTTGGTTCTGTAGCAAGCGAAATAATACGAGCATTACCCACATTTTGATTTTCCGCTACTTGAGCTTCTTGCAGCTTGCCTAAAATAATTTGGTAGGTAGACTGGGCTATATCTAACTTCCTCTGCATTTCCCCCAGCTTTTGTTCTAGTTTGGGAAAGGATTTAGTTTGTTCTTTGTAAGTAGCTCTTGTCTTGGCAAGAGCAGTCAGCTTGCTAGCCAAGCCCAAGCGCTCTGCCTCTAAATTGGCATAAGCGTGGATTATCTTTTGTCCGTCGCTGGAAAGCTCCACATTCTCTAGAAGCTGGCTTTGACCTGATGCTAGGTTAACTACTTCTGGCTTATCACCCAGTACTAGTCTTATTTTCTCTTTAAGTAGAATTCTCAAATTGGCTGCTTGACGCTCTAAATTTTTTACCGTTGGGTGTCCCGGTTTGTAGCGGGCTCGTTCAATTTCCAGCTGACTTATTACCTTTTGGAGCTGTATACGTATATTTTTAACTTCTGTAGATTGACTAAGGAAACTAGCACTTACAGCCTCTTCTGGAGTCAAGTCTAGTTGCTGCTGTAGCTCTGATACTTGACTGCTTACGTTGGCTAGTTCAGCCTGAGTTTCAGCAATTGTCCTGTCTAGCCTGGCAATATTGTCTACTGTTGCAGTTGCTTCTGCTACTAGGGATACAACTTTATTCTCTTCTTTGAATCTACGTAAATCCTCTTCTGCTCGACTAACCCTAGCTTTCATTCTAGGTACTTGCCCTTCCAGAAATTTACGAGCAGCTACCGCTTGAGCACGATTAGTTTCTATATTGTTCTCGATGTAACCCTCCATCGTTTTGTTTACCACAGCTGCCACTAGTTCCGGATTGTCAGACTCGTAGGTAACATTCAAGACATCTGTACCAGCTACAGGTTCAGCAGAAAGATGTTTCAATAGTGTTTCTGGAGCCAGAGGATTACCCTCTTCGTCCTGAATATTTAGATCCTTCACCGTATTTTCAGCAATAGGTCTAGAAAGAACTACTTGTGCTTGGGTAGCTAGCGGTTCGCTATTTGAGGTCAGACCTTTGAGGCGTCCTGCTTCATCCAAGCCTTCCAATCCTGTCAGCGCACCAGCAGAGCGGTCTTCTTTGAGTAATAGCTGACCTCCTGCCTTATAGACAGTTTCTTCTTTGGAGGTAGATAGAACTGCAAGGGTAACGACGATGGCAGAAACTACCACACCAGGTAACCAGCGTCTTCTAAGAACCAGCCAGTACTTTTTGAAATCTAGTTCTTCTGAGAATCCTACAGATTCCATGAGAGTTAATTACAAAAGTTCAGGACGAACAGGGATTAATCATACCAAGTTGTATTCAGATATGTCTTTTTCAGCAATAAGGATAGCAGAGCTTTTGCGATCGCTTTTTTCAGATGAGATGCTAGTCTCTTCTAGAGGCTTTGCCTACAATGATATCTTTAACTGTAACTTGATACGAACTATAAATTACCTTTAACTATAGAATAAATTTGACAACTTGAACCATTAATGGTTAGTAAGGATTGTTAAGCCATAAAACCTTCTCTCGGTATTGGCTAGCTTAACTTTCTCAGAGGAAAGGGGTTTTTCCGGTTCAACTAGGGTGCTTTAGATACCACTCAATAGTGTTCTTTAGCCCTTGTTTGAAATCCATCTGGGCAGTAAAGTCAAAAGCTTGCTTAGCTCTTTGAGTATCCAGACAGCGACGAGGCTGACCATTGGGCTTATCTGTTTCCCATACAATTTCTCCATCAAATGACATCAATTCGCAAATTAACTTAACTAAATCGAGAATCGAGATTTCAGACCCTGTTCCTAAGTTAACTGGTTCTGGCTCATTGTAGTACTGGGTTGCCATAACAATCCCTCGCGCCGCGTCAGTCGAATAGAAAAACTCGCGAGTAGGACTACCATCTCCCCATACTGACAATTTCTTTTCTCCCTTCTGCTGCGCCTCATACACCTTACGAATTAAGGCAGGAACAACATGAGAACTGCTGGGATCAAAATTGTCTTCTGGGCCATACAAGTTAACTGGTAGCAGATAGATGCCATTAAATCCATATTGCTGCCGGTAGGCTTGAAGTTGAACTAACAGGGCTTTTTTGGCAATGCCATAGGGAGCATTTGTTTCTTCTGGATAGCCATCCCAGAGATCATCTTCTTTAAAGGGAACCGGCGTAAATTTGGGATAGGCACAAATCGTACCCACACAAATAAATTTTTCGATATCGGCTTGATAGGCAGTGTGAATTAACTGAGTACCCATCATCAGGTTGTCGTAGAATAGCTCTGCTGGCTTTTCTCGATTAAGACCAATACCACCAACATGAGCAGCCAGATGAATAACTACATCCTGTTGCTCAACAGCTCTTTTGCACCCTTCTAGAGAACGCAGATCGTAGTCACGCGATCGCGGGACGGTAATCTTGTGTTCATCTGCTCCAGCTTGCCGTAACTGCTGTACAACCTGACGCCCCAGAAATCCTGCCCCACCTGTAACCAGAATCCTTTTTTTACTTAAGTCTAACTTTGTCATCTGTTTAATGAAAATCCTTATACCAAAAATCTAAAGTCCTGACAAAGATCCTGCAAGCTGACTTTTTATGGGAAAGTAATTGGATATCAATCCACTGTGGCACTTACATGCCGAGGAATAACCGCATTTTCTTCTGGGTGCGATCCCTCACCATTAGGTAAATCCTGACCCATAGCACGCAAATCAGCATCTACCATTAACTTCACTAGCTCTTCAAAACTCACAGATGGTTTCCAATCCAATTTCTGCTTGGCTTTGGTAGGGTCACCAACCAACAAATCCACTTCAGCTGGACGGAGATAGCGAGGATCAAACTCTACATAATCATGCCAATTAAGGTTGACGTAACCAAAAGCAACATCCAGAAATTCACGAATTGAGTGGGTTTCACCGGTGGCAACTACGTAATCATCTGGCTCTTGTTGCTGTAGCATCAGCCACATTGCTTTGACGTAATCCTTGGCATAGCCCCAATCTCGTTTAGCATCAAGATTACCTAGATAGAGTTTTTTCTGCTGTCCAGCTACAATTCGAGAGATCGCTCTGGTAATTTTGCGGGTAACAAAGGTTTCACCTCGACGGGGCGATTCGTGGTTAAACAGAATCCCATTACAGGCAAATATCTCGTAAGACTCACGATGATTTACAGTTTGCCAGTGAGCATAAACTTTAGCGCAAGAATAGGGACTACGAGGATAAAATGGCGTTGTTTCTTTTTGGGGAACTTCCTGTACTTTGCCGAACATTTCAGAAGAACCTGCTTGGTAGAAACGCACGTCAATCCCAGTTCTGTGACGATAGTCACGAATTGCTTCTAGTAGGCGCAAAGTTCCCATTGCGACAGAGTCAACCGTATATTCCGGTGAATCAAAACTGACACGCACATGGGATTGAGCACCCAAGTTGTAAATTTCTCTAGGTCTGACTTCTTCTAAAATTCGACGTAGTGTTACTCCATCAGTTAAGTCACCATAGTGCAGCAACAATCGTGCTGTCGGATCATGAGGATCTTGATAAAGGTGATCAATGCGGTCAGTGTTAAAGGTTGAAGTCCGACGAATAATTCCATGAACATCATAGTCTTTGTCCAGCAACAACTCAGCTAAATAAGAGCCATCTTGACCTGTAATGCCAGTGATTAGAGCTCGCTTGCGTTGCGTCATGCTTAAATTTTCCTGTGAACGAATATGTAGGTGAATAGTTACCTGCTCAATAACCCTGAATAATTCCACTGTAGAGGAAAAATATCTTATCAAAAGAATATGACATTCTTTGAGAACAGCTCACAGCTAACTTTACTCAAACTTATTGCACAACCACCACTTACCTAAGGGAGAAGGAGCAAGAGTAAGTCAAATAATTTACAACAGGGTTTTGACTAACTGGTCTGTACTTAGATTGTAGTTGTAAGGCTGCCTGTGGACTTTTGGGCTCCCAACACCAGCTACTTAGATGTTGGCAAATTACCCCTTAAGTTAACCTAAATTTTCCTTAGCATCAAGTATTTCTAGGTAATTGTGACTATATAGTTACTAGAGAAAGAGATTGTATTGCTTCAGCATCGGGGAAAATACGAAGAACATATCCCCCAGTTTTTACTCTGGACAGTATAATTTCTGTACGAATATTTTCTTATGTAGGATGGAAAACTGTCCTTTGAGTCATGCACACTCATTGGGCAATTGCTTGTTTAAACCGCTCCATGTAAATGCATTTGTGAGCTATGGAAAGTTTACTGACTCCGAAGTCCCAGCTAGATTTACAGAAACCAGATGATCTACGAAAGCCCGGTTTTACTTCACTACGCCGGGATACCTATGCAGTGTGGCTACGCCTAATTACCCTACTGTTAGGAGATTTAATTCTTCTATCTTTAGCATTGATAATCCCAAGAATCTATCAAATTTCCCTCAAGTCTTTTTGGAACTCTCAACAGCATTTGGCATCGATACTTTTAGTCCTCACTCTAGAAATTGGTTTTATTTCAGCACAAGGACTCTATCAATCTGGAGAAAAGCGTTATGACTATTTCAAGTTGAGTCAAAGCGTCTTTTTTGCACATTTATTTATGCTAATGATCCAATTAGTGTATGAACCAGAGGAATTTACTTCACCTTCAATTTATCTTATTTCTGTGATTTTGAGCATACTGCTAATATGTAGTGGTCGATTCTTTATAGACTTACTGCTCAAACAGCTACGCAAGCGTGGTGCAATCCGTTATCCAACTATCCTGATTTGTACACCCAAAGATACTCAAAAAGCTACTAGTTTGTTAGAACAGGAAAATTGTTATAGTGAGATTCGATTGGTTGATGTTGGAACCTTAGATAAGTCTAATGTGCGAGTACTGATCGAAGCTATTCGTTTTTTAGGAGTAGCAGAAGTATTTATCTGTTCTTGGAGTGCTATTAAGGATCCAATGTTTCTGTATTGGAGTCTGCGTAATGCTGGTACAACTTTACGCATTTTGTCTCTAGACCTAGAGCCTTTTAATCGACCCTCAGAAATTGCAACCATCAGCGGCGTACCAACCATTAAATTTTCTCCCCCTGTCATTACAGGCTTTGATTTTTGGGTAAAGCGATGTTTTGATTTTGTTTTTTCTGGCTTAGCAATAGTAATGATGTCGCCAATTTTTCTGTGCATCGGTATTGCTATCAAACTAAATTCTGAAGGTCCATTGCTGTACAAACAGCAAAGAGTTGGTCTACACAGTGGTAAATTTAAGGCATGGAAATTTCGTACTATGGTATCTGATGCAGATAAGCATCAACAAGATTTAGAGCATCTTAATAAAAATAAAAAAGATGGAATTCTCTTTAAGATAGATAATGATCCAAGAGTGACTAAAGTAGGTAAATTTTTACGCCGTTCTAGTCTTGACGAGTTACCACAATTATTTAATGTCCTTCTAGGAGAAATGAGTTTAGTCGGTCCTCGACCTTTACCAATTAGGGATGTAGAAAAATTTTCTGACTACCACTTTATTCGTCAGGAAGTTTTACCTGGAATAACTGGACTATGGCAAGTTTCTGGTCGTTCAGATATTATAGATTTTGACCAAGTAGTGTATCTTGATACGTTCTACATTGAAAACTGGTCACTAAGTTTAGATATTAAGATTTTACTGCAAACAGTGATTGTTCTTTTATTTGGGAAAGGAGCTTATTAAGCAGGTACACAAAATTAATTGCCTATTTTAGTAATAATAATATATCCTTAGATAAAAGAAGGCAAAATGGTGATTCATATGAGATTTATTAGAGAATTAAATGCCGAAACAAAAAAGCTTTTAGAAAGAATAAGTTGGCAAAGTAAATTTCCTCAAGTGAGAGACAGAGCAAAATGTATACTGTTGAGTCATCAAAAATTTTCTATTAACGAATTAGCGTCAATATTTAGAGTTAATAGAAAAACTATATATAATTGGTTGACTAGGTGGGAAGATCAACAATTAAAAGGAATCTACAATCAAAAAGGTAGGGGCAGAAAATCCAAGTTAAATCAGGAGCAAAAACAGCAAGTAAAAAACTGGGTTAAATCTGAACCCAAAAGCCTCAAAAAAGTTAAACTTAAAATCAGTAAAGAATGGTCAATAGACGTAAGTAAAGAAACAATAAAAAGAATTATAAAAAAGTTGGACATGAAATGGAAAAGAATGAAGAGAGGAATGAGTAAAATCCCTGATGAGTGGGAGTTAGAGGTGAAACTGCCTAGACTAGAAGAGCTAAAAGAGCAAGCTAAAAAAGGAGAAATTAACTTAAGATATTTAGATGAAAGTGGATTTTCTTTGAAGCCAGATATTCCTTACGGATGGCAAGAAAAGTTAGAAAGAATAATTCTTAAGAGTTGCCAAAGTAAAAGAATAAATGTTCTGGGATTAATGGGATGTGAAAATCAATTAGATTACGAAATACATCAGGGTACAATTGACAGTGAAATTGTCATTAACTTTTTAGATAATTATAGTAAAGATTTAAGAAAAATTACTGTTGTAGTTATGGATCAAGCTTCAATCCATACAAGCGATAAAATACTCGAAAAATTAGAAGAATGGAAAGCCAAAAAATTAGAGATATTTTGGTTGCCAACTTACTCGCCAAAGCATAACTTAATCGAAATTCTCTGGAAATTTATTAAGTATGAGTGGATTGAAATTGATGCTTACGAAAACTGGGACAGTTTTCTTAAATATCTCAAAAAAGTGCTTGACAATTTTGGTGAAGAATATGTAATTAATTTTGTGTAGGTGCTTAAGTCTTGGTCAATAAAATAGTCAACCAATAGATTATTGGTTGACTCTAAGTAGATAATCAAAAAATCTATAGATTTATTTCCAAAAACAATATTTTTACACTAGTGCAGCGCGACAGAAGTAACTGACCAGTTTGAGATCGATAGAATCCTGACTCTCTAAGCATTCTTAATTCTTAATTCTTAATTCTTAATTCTGCGCAGCAGTACTAGTGCTTTGGGTTGTGGATTAATTACAGCAAAGAGCTACTTTGCATCAGCATAATGGCAAAAATACCTAGGCTTGCTACTACGAAAAGGATAACTAAAGCAATTGAGTGGTCTAAAGGTTGCGGTTTCTGTGAAATTTTCATTTTTTTTATTGTTGAATGTGAACTATATAATCAACGATAGCAAGGTTATCTAAAGATAAATGAGAAAAAGATAATTTACTTAATTAAAAGCAATCATACTTAATAGTATTTAGGACTTACACTTACACCAAAAGTAACTTATCAATGCTAAAAACCTTTTGCTGGACTGCTGCGCTACCTGTAACTCTGCTAATGATTATTATGGGATGTTCTCCTGAAGCTGATGCTCCTCAACCATCAGTAAATGAGGCTGAAAATGTTACAGAATCAGAAAATCCAATAGAATTAGCGCAAAAACCTGAGCAACCATTAACTGTGCCTCTAAATAATCCAGAATCACCTACCCAACAGCAAATTGAGCAATACATCAATGGGTTAGCTGCCAAAGGATTTGCCAAGGAAAATCATGGAATTTGGATTCAAGCTGGTGATAGTCTTTTAGCGAATCACCAAGGAACTGTTCCTTTACCTGCTGCTTCCCTCACTAAGGTGGCAACTTCCCTAGCCGCACTCTCTACTTTCGGAGCTGAGCACCAGTTTATTACCCTAATTAGCACAAACGGTTCAATCCAAGATGGTGTACTAGAGGGTGACTTAGTAATTCAGGGAGGAGAAGACCCTTTTTTCGTTTGGGAAGAAGCGATTGCGATTGGGAATCTTTTAAACCAATTGGGTATTAAACAGGTAACTGGCAATTTACTTATCACTGGCAAATTTTACATGAATTTTGAGTTTGATCCTCTCAAATCAGGTAATCTACTCAAACAAGCGTTGAATGTCCAAATCTGGCCTCCTGAAGCTCAAACTCAGCATCAAACTTTGCCTCCAGATACACCAAAACCCCAGGTGGCAATTCAAGGTTCAGTGCAGTTAGCGCCTTCAACTTCCAGTAACTTGCAACCTCTAGTACGCCACTATTCTTTTCCTGTTGTTGAACTACTCAAAAAGATGAATCGCTACAGCAACAACAAGATGGCAGAGATGTTAGCTGAAGCTGTTGGTGGTGCTAAGGTTGTCGCTCAAAAGTCAGCAGAGGCTGCTGGAGTTCCTCAAACAGAAATTAGCCTTATTAATGGTTCAGGCTTAGGTGAAGCCAATCAGATTTCTCCTCGCGCTGTCTGTGGGATGTTTTTAGCAATTGAGCGGTATCTTGAGCCTGATAATCTGACGGTTGGGGATGTATTTACCATTGTGGGACAAGATAAAGGTATCTTAGATGAGCGTCAGCTTCCTCCATTATCAGTACTTAAATCCGGGAGCTTGAATAATGTCAGTGCCTTAGCCGGAGCTTTACCTACTCAGCAACAGGGAACTGTCTGGTTTGCTACGATGAATGTAGGACAAAATTTATCAGGATTCCGCACTGCTCAAGAGGCTCTTTTACAAGAGTTGCTTCAGCAATGGGGAACAGCTCAATCTCTACCATCGGAGTTAACACCTAATTCTAAAAGTAATAGTAAAACTTCTAGCAGTGAGATTGTGAGTCATACCAATTAATCAAATGGAAATTGAAGTAGATAGACTCTACTCTGTAAACTCCTGCACTCGCTGCCAAACATTCTCTAACAAATCCGGCTCATCGGCATCAAACCATTCAATTTTAGATTCTGCTCGAAAGAAGGTGCGCTGGCGCTTAGCAAATTGTTGAGTGCGTAAAACGGTTAAATTTGTCGCTTCTGAAAGGGAAAGATCACCAGCAATATATTGTTTCATTTCCCGATAACCTAGGGTATCCAACAGCGGCAAATCAGCACTATATTTTTGGCATAGAAATTCCACTTCAGCAACAAAGCCATTGGCAATCATCTGTTGTGTTCGCTGCTCAATGCGATAATTAAGCTTATCAGAGTTGTTGCATTCTAAGCCAATCTGGAGAATTGGATAGTTAGGGGGATTTTCTCCTTGCTGCTCGGAAATCGGGCAACCAGAAACATAAAATACTTCCAATGCTCGTAATGTTCTTACTTGATCATTAGGATGAATCTTTTTAGCAGCGGTAGAGTCAACCTGTTGTAAAAAAGCGTAACATTGAGCTTGTCCAAGGGCAGCAAGTTGCGATCGCAATTCTTGGTTAGGTGCAACTCTCGGAATTTTTAATCCCTTAATTACAGAACGGATGTATAAACCTGTACCTCCTACTAGCAATAGAGGAGAGGAAGGAAGAGAAGCAATCAAGCTTTGAGCTTGCTGCTGATAGTCTGCGAGGGTCATTATCTCGGTAGGATCGCAGATATCTATTAAGTAGTGGGGAATTTGTCTTTGTTGAGCAATCGAAGGCTTTGCCGTACCAATGTCAAACTCTCGGTAAACCTGACGAGAATCTGCATTGAGAATCACTGAATCTAGCTTTTGAGCCAAAGCCAAAGCGAGGCTCGACTTACCAGTAGCCGTAGCACCACAAATCACAATTAGTTTGTCATTTGTCATTTGTCATTTGTTGTTTGTTGTTTGGGAATTGCTAATTGTTAATTGTCTCCCCAGCTCCCCATCTCCCCACACTCCCCCCATTCCCTCTCTTCTTTTCCTTTCAATGGGTTCATACCCTATATAAATATTCCTTGAAACTGCTCTGTGGTCGCCTCCAACCCTTTTGTGTTAAAATTTTTGAGTGTTTTATCCTTTTTAAGGTATCACAAAGGCTCAAAGCTTTTAGAGGAGAGTCCCTTATTATGACGAGTAGTTACAGTGCCGATCAGATTCAAGTTCTGGAAGGTTTAGAACCGGTGCGTAAAAGACCGGGAATGTATATTGGTTCTACCGGTCCACGGGGACTCCATCATCTAGTTTACGAGGTTGTAGACAATTCGATTGATGAGGCTCTAGCTGGTCACTGTAGCCACATAGAAATTGCTCTCAATGCCGATGGTTCTGTCACAGTCACAGACGACGGACGAGGCATTCCCACGGACACTCATCCTACCACTGGTAAGTCAGCACTGGAAACAGTTATGACTGTGCTTCACGCTGGTGGTAAGTTTGGTGGTGGTGGCTATAAGGTATCTGGAGGATTACACGGGGTAGGGGTTTCTGTAGTTAATGCTCTTTCTGAATGGGTAGAAGTGACGGTTTGGCGCGAGAAACGGGAACATATCCAACGCTACGAAAGAGGTATTCCTGTTGGGGAACTCAAAGCAAAACCCGACAAGGCAAACAGAACTGGCACGTCGGTTGCTTTCAAACCAGACACACAAATTTTTACCAACGGTATTGAATTTGATTACACTACCCTAGCTGGTCGCTTACGGGAACTTGCCTACTTAAATGCTACTGTCAAAATTCAGTTTGCTGATAAGCGCCTTGAGGAACCACGGGTAGAAAATTACCACTATGAGGGAGGCATTCAGGAATATGTCACCTACATGAACCGAGAGAAACAGCCCCTACATGAAGAAGTCATCTATATTCAAGGGGAACGTAACGGGGTTCAAGTAGAAGTGGCATTGCAATGGTGTATTGATGCCTATAGCGATAATCTTCTGGGTTTTGCCAATAATATTCGCACCATTGATGGTGGTACTCATTTGGAAGGTTTAAAAGCAGTCTTAACCCGGACGATGAATGCTACTGCCCGCAAGCGTAATAAAATTAAGGATAATGAGGCTAATCTGGGAGGTGAGAACGTCCGGGAAGGTTTGACTGGCGTTATTTCCGTTAAAGTACCAGATCCAGAATTTGAAGGGCAAACTAAGACGAAATTGGGTAATACGGAAGTGCGGGGTATTGTCGATTCTCTGGTAGGAGAGGTATTGACTGAGTATTTGGAGTTCCGCCCCCATGTAGCAGATACCATCTTAGAAAAAGCGATCCAAGCATTTAAAGCAGCAGAAGCTGCTCGTCGTGCCCGGGAGTTAGTACGGCGCAAGTCCGTGCTGGAGTCTTCACCTTTACCAGGGAAGTTAGCAGATTGTAGTTCTAGAGACCCCGCCGAATCGGAAATTTTTCTCGTAGAAGGGGATAGTGCGGGTGGAAGTGCCAAACAAGGACGCGATCGCCAATTCCAAGCTATTCTGCCTCTACGAGGTAAAATCCTCAATATCGAGAAGACTGATGATGCCAAAATTTACAAAAATACAGAAATCCAGTCCCTAATTACAGCACTAGGTTTGGGCATAAAGGGTGAGGAGTTTGAACCCTCTGGACTGCGCTACCATCGCATCATTATTATGACTGACGCTGATGTGGATGGGTCGCATATCCGCACCTTATTGCTAACATTTTTCTACCGCTATCAACGGCAACTGGCGGATCAAGGCTACATTTATATTGCTTGTCCCCCACTATATAAAGTGGAGCGAGGGCGTAATCATTACTATTGCTATAGCGATCGCGAATTAGATAATCTCATACAAAATGAGTTTCCTGCTAATGCCAATTACACTATCCAAAGGTTCAAAGGCTTGGGTGAAATGATGCCAGAGCAACTATGGCAAACGACGATGAACCCGGAAACCCGGACTATCAAGCGGATAGAGATCGAAGATGCTGCCGAAGCTGACAGAATCTTTACAGTACTCATGGGCGATCGTGTAGCACCTCGCCGAGAATTCATTGAAACTTATGGTTCTAAGTTAAATATGACAGATCTTGATATCTAATACCAAACCTATTGTGAGCAGTCAGGGCGCACGTCAGTCATTCGTGTCAACTTAAGCTCAAATGCTCACCCTTTAACTGGGTTTTGCCCTCATCCCCTAGCCCCTTCTCCCCACTTGGGAGAAGGGGAACAAGAAGCTCGGGCTCCCCTCTCCCACAAAGGGGAGAGGGGTTGGGGGTGAGGGAGACCAATAATTGCTGGTACAGGAGTTACAGTACGTCGCCTTGTTTCTTGGTATAAATTAGGACTGACTCCTGAAGAAATTTTAGAACGGATCGGACATCCCAATCTAGATTTAGCGAATATTTATGCAGCTTTAACTTACTATCATGCCAATCGCGAAGAAGTTGAGGCTGATTTAGCTCAAGAAGAAGCCGAGGTGAAAAAATTTAAACAGGAGTGGTTTGAGTCTAAAGTGAATCGATAGTCATGTTGGCATTATATCTGGATGAAGACTTGATGGATCAAGCCCTTGTTGCAGCCTTAAGAGCAAGAGGAATCGATGTCATAACTGCTACAGAAGCAGGGATGTTGGGATGCTCCGATTCAGAACAATTAGACTATGCTACTCGTCAAGGAAGAGTACTATACACTTTTAATCGAGGAGATTTTTACCGCTTACACATTCCGTATTTAATTGAGGGTAAGTCTCATAGGGGAATAATACTTGCTCCTCAACAGCGTTATTCTATTGGTGAACAATTGCGACAAATTCTTGAATTAGTTTCTGTTAAAACAATTGAACACATGAAAAACAATTTGGAATTTATTTAAAGTGTAAACCAACCTGGAGGTTTACGCTTCGCGTATGCTTCGCAAACAGGCTATTGTCTTGCGACATTGGTTATAGGGCGACCGAAAGCCTACACTTTACCGCTAGCTCAGTGTAGGTAGTTCACTATTCATCTACTTGACTGATGCGACGTATATTGAGAACATCGCTCATTTTTTTGATTTGGGCAAAACTACGCTCAAGTTGTTGGCGATCCTTAATATCAATAGACAAGTCAATAAGAGCTGGTTTTCCGTCTTGGGTTTTAACCTGAGCATGGCAGACATTGATATGTTGATCACTCAAGCGAGATAAGATATCTTTGAATACCCCTACGCGATCGAGGACTTCAATTTGCAGGGTAACTGGGTAAGTTTGAGGGCGTCCATTATCTGTATCTGTAGAGTTCCAACTCACTGGTACAAGTTGCTCTCCAGGAACATTTTCTACATTAGAACACCCTTGTCGGTGAATGGAAATACCGCGTCCTCGGGTAACAACGCCAATAATCGGCTCTCCTGGCAATGGGTCACAACAACCAGCTAAGCGATACATTAGACCTTCGATACCAGCAATGGGATTACTTTTACCAGAAATCGGGGATTGGGGATAGGGAGAACAAGACTGGACAAATTCCTTAGGAGATAACTCAGTTTCTTGAGGTTCATCCTCCAAGCCTACTCGCAAGGCTTCTCGCAATCGGTTAACTACTAAATTGAGGGTGATCTCCCCATAACCTAGAGCTGCGATTAAATCCTCGACATTGTGATAATTGCAGCGTTCTGCTACTGTCTTCATTGGTTCGGATTTCAGCAACGATTCAAAACTTTTCTTACCCAGTTCCTTTTCTAGGAGCTCCCGACCTCGAGCTACATTTTCTTCACGGTGAGACCGCTTAAACCATTGCCGAATCCGGTACTGAGCACTGGGGGTTACTGCAAAGTTCAGCCAGTCTAAACTCGGACGACCATTTTTATTGGTAATGATTTCGACAATGTCCCCATTCTGTAAAGGATTATCCAGCACTCGCCACTGTCCATTGACTCGTACTCCAGCACAATGATTTCCTACTTCGGTATGAATGCGATAAGCAAAGTCTATTGGCGTTGCTCCGCGACTCAGATCGATTACATCCCCGTTCGGTGTAAACACATAGACATCCTCATCAAATAAATTATCTTTCACAGTGTCCATGTATTCTTGAGCATCTTTGAGGTCATGTTGCCAGTCTACTAACTGCCTTAGCCAAGTAAACTTTTCATCTTCAGCTGTAATTTGGGTATTGTTGGAGCTGCCTGTCTCTTTGTACTTCCAATGAGCTGCAATACCGTACTCAGCAATGTGATGCATTTCCAGGGTGCGAATCTGAACCTCGATCGGGCGTCCTGTTAAACCGATAACTCCTGTATGCAAAGACTGGTAACGATTTGGTTTAGGTAGACCAATGTAGTCTTTAAACCGACCTGGAATTGGTCGAAAGGCATCGTGAACCATTGCTAAAGCTCGGTAACACTCTTCCTTTGTCTGCACAATCAACCGCACTGCTGCAATATCATAGATTTCATGAAACTCTTTGTGCTGCCGTTCCATCTTCCGATATATGCCATACAAGTGCTTCGGACGTCCATTGATTTCTAAACCCTGAATGCCAGCTTTTTCCAGGCGCGATCGCAAAATTCCTACTACCTGAGTTAATCGTTCTTCCCTGTCTGAGCGCCGTTCTACCACTAATTCTTGCATCTGACGGTAAGCATCAGTTTCCAGATACTTAAATGCCAAATCTTCTAGTTCCCACTTAAAGCGCCCAATTCCCAGACGATTGGCCAGGGGTGCAAAGATTTCTCGGGTTTCTAAGGCAATTTGCTGCTGTTTTTGTGGCTTCAGATATTCCAACGTCCGCATATTGTGCAGCCGATCCGCTAGCTTGACCACAATTACCCGGATATCAGCAGCCATTGCAAGGAACATACGACGGAAGTTCTCTGCTTGACGCTCAGTTTTACTGGAGAAGTTGAATTTAGAAAGTTTAGTAACGCCCTCTACTAACTGCCGCACTTCTGCTCCGAAACGAGACTCTATCTCTTCTGCTGAAACATCTGTATCCTCAACTACATCGTGCAGAAACCCAGCAGCAATCATAGTACTGCTGCCACCCAAATCCCTGAGCAAGCCAGCAACGGCAACTGGGTGAGCGATGTAAGGTTCTCCTGACTTACGATATTGTCCTTCATGGAGTTGGTAAGCAAATTCAAAAGCTTGACTAATTAAAACAGTATCCTCCGATACTGTCTGTCCAGAGTCTGCGGACGATTCTCTTAAAGATTCCCTCAGCCAGTCAGGAAGATCCAAGTCAAAAGTGGTAGGAGCAAGATTGGAGGTTGTCGCTATGGCGTTCATAATTCTTCCTTGAATAAAAAATAGATAGGCAGTTTAGCAGAAACTTTGTGAAAATTAATAGTGCAAAAGACTCTCGATAAACAAGGCAGGAGGCAGGAGGCAGAAGGCGAGGGAGGAGGTAGGAGATAGCCCGTACACAAAGAGTATTCAGAACAAGGGAAAAGGGTAATAAAACTCTTGATCGAGTGCCTATTCCCCTTTGCCACCAAAGGCTATAGCCTTTGGTGAAATACAACTACTCCTGAAATGAGAATACCCCTGGGAGCATCATTCCCAAGAAAGAAAAAGCTAGCTTTAAGATTTAATCTCCAGCACCAGCTTTTTAGTAATTAATGAGTTCCTTTTAGCAAAAAGACAAAATTCTTTACATTAATCTTAAACCAAAAAGAGTTTCCTATGGTAACACCTTCCTCTGCCCAAAGCTATCAGGAATTTCAACAAGCCCTGGAGCAGATGCGTACAGTTCTTACTGCTCAGGATTTAGAGATTGCCATACTCCGAAACAATTTCCAGGAGGTACAAGGACTTTTCCAAAGCAAAATCCTCATTCTCAGTACAGATGACATCACTCCAGATTCTGCCTCCCGTTGGCAGTCTTTGCAAACAGAAATCTACAAGCAGATGCGGCTGTTGGAAACGGATCTAATGCTGTTACAGGCATCCCGGAGTTCTGCAACCTTCCTATCTCGGCAAACAGGAGTGCAAAATCGTCTCAATACTCTGATTCAATACTGCCAGGAGTTACTTCAATAGACTTCTTCCGTAACTGGCAAGATGCCAGTTCCACAATTGATACCCTACACCCTCACTTCCAAAGGAAGTTTTTATCGAGAGGTCTAATCGACTTTTCCTTGATACTCACATTTAAAATCTGATTGACGCCAAGCTTCGAGATCGACAGCTGTTAAGGGTTTTAACTGAGAACATTGAGGCTGAATTCTTTGGCTTAGCACTGCCCAAATCAAGCTGCGAGTAAGATCTAAACCTGTCTTCAGTAAGGATTCCTGATTACCAGGAATACCCTGCTCATCTATAGTATCTACCTCTACCCAAATTCCCTGAGCGCCCAAAAGAATCTGTGCCATCCACTTGGCTCGTGGTAGATGAGTGGAGGAGGTAATTAACTTAACTTTACGAACACCCCACTGACGCAGAATGGGGATATTAAAGTAGAAGTTGTCAAAGGTAGAGTCAGCACAATGTTCTAACCAAACATGGTCTATAGGAGCTGCCTCTCTTTGAAAAATCAACAAGATACAGGGATCTTGGGAACCTTGGGAAATCAAAACTTTGCTTGCTGGGTACTGTTTAACTAACTGAGCAACATAAATCTCTCGACTAATACTGCCTCCTAATACCAAGAAAGCATCTACCGAACCAGATGCTGCTGCCTGAAGTTTCACGGTATTATTCAGTAACCAGACACCAAGAAGGATAGCTATGCAAAATGACCCTAAACCAAGCAGATGTCGTCGGCGAACGACTCGAAACCAGTTTCTCAAACTAACCCAGTTACGTAGAATGATGCTACTTCCTTGGTTTCGTGACCAATGACTAAAATCTTCTTCTAGTAACTAATACTAGAGCATTGTACAGACGCATATTGGTAGGACACAGATTAAACTGGCACAAAACTTCCTAATCTCAGCTAGGTAATGTAGGTATAGTGACTATAGAACCTTTTTTAGCTGGTCAGCAATACTATAAACCTTAAACACTAAGCTGAGTGTAGGCTCCAACTGCTGGGTATTTATTTAACCTCTATAGCTGACAACTGACAATCACTTTCTCAGTTACCTCACGCCAACCCTGCTTTATCTACTCTCCATGAACCAATACAAAAAATATTTCCCTTGGCTCAAAGGCTTCATCTTTAACGCAGCGATCGCAACAACGGCATCTTTGTCTCTGGTTGCACCAATTACCGGCAATTCGGTCTTTGCAGCTCTCGAAGATAGCCCAAAAAACGTTGTTGATGAAGCCTGGCAAATTGTCAATAGGGAGTATGTAGATCGAAACTTCAACCAGGTTGATTGGCAAGCAACTAGGCAAGAACTGCTCAGCCGAGAATATATATCTAACGAGCAAGCCTACAAAGCTATTCGGGAAGCCTTAGAGCCTCTGGGAGACCCCTACACTCGCTTTTTAGATCCAGACAATTTCCAAGCTCTTACCAATCAAACTGCTGGGGAACTTTCTGGTGTTGGTATTCGCCTGGAAGTGAATGAGGAAACGAAGGTTCTGAGTATTGTTGAACCACTTGATAATTCTCCAGCTTCCAAAGCTGGTCTGCAATCAGGGGACAATATAGAAGAAATTGATGGTAAATCTACTGACGGAATGACCCTGAAAGAAGCGTCAGCCTTGATTCGGGGTGAAGTGGGAACATCAATCACTCTGAAAATTTCCCGGCAAGGGGCAGACGCCTTTGATGTGATGCTGACCCGCGCTAAAATTCAATTGCCATCTGTCCGTTATAGCCTTAAGGAAGAAGGTAACATACAGGTGGGCTATATCAGCTTGGATGAATTTAGTTCCCATGCTGCCGAACAGATGCGGCAGGCAATTAGAGAACTTAATCAAGAGAATGTAGATGCCTATGTATTAGATCTGCGAGGTAATCCGGGGGGATTGCTCCACGCCAGTATTGACATTGCTCGGATGTGGCTCGAACAAGGCGCTATTGTCAGTACAATAGACCGTATTGGTGGTAAACAGGAATTTTCTGCTAACCAAACTTCTCTAACCAATTTACCTTTAGCAGTTCTAGTAGATGAGGACTCAGCCAGTGCTAGTGAGATTCTTACTGGTGCTCTGAAGGACAATCAACGGGCAACTGTTATCGGGACTCAAACCTTTGGCAAAGCTGCGGTTCAGTCTGTCCATGCTTTATCCGATGGTTCAGGTTTAGCGGTGACTGTTTCTCGTTACTATCCACCTAGCGGCATAGATATTACGAAAAAGGGGATTACTCCTGATATTAAACTCAACTTGACGCAGTCACAGAAACAGCTTCTGCAGAATGAACCGAGTTTGATTGCCACAAAGAAAGACCCTCAATACCAGCGAGCACTGGAGACTCTTGAAAATGAGGTAGCTCCTAAACCGATTTTAGGTCAAACAGCTGAGCCAACTACTGTTCGTTGATTGAGTAACTTCATAAATGAATAATGAATAATGAATAATGAATAATGAATAATGAATAATTAGGGCTTGCTGAATGAGTGTGGAACCTATGCTATACAGGTCTTTCAATCATTTTTTTATCCAATAAGTGCAAGGTTTTAGCGTAATTAATGCTAAAAACCTTGTAACTGGAGTTTAGACTATGACAAAATCACTCAGTCTTCCTTTGAAGCTGAGCTGTGAGTAAATTGATGCAAAATGCGATTTAATTCTTCTTGTTTTTAGCTTTATGGAAGGCGAGATTCTTTTACGATATCTTTAGCTAGCCATAATCGCTCAACTAGAATCAAGTTCATGGATACAGATGGAGAGTTGCGAAAGTGTAGTTGTGACCATTGTCGTACTTTTATTTCTCCTAATTCAGCCCATAAGCAGAAATTGGAACGAATTCTGATTAAGCAATCTGCTTCAATATCTACTGTTTGATTGACCCAAGAAGCGTTACCATATTCACTATCTAGTAAGGCGAGAACCGGCTGCTTTAAACTTGCTTTTACTTGTTTTAATTGCCAAGCTGCCTTGCTAATCGGGGTTTCAAAACTTGTAATTCTTTCATGTCTTAATGGTAGTGCCCAACTACCTTGTTCTTCTGGTATCCAAGCTATGGTACTATAACTGTGTCCTTTATTTACTTTTTGAACTGCGGATGGTGAGTGATGATATCCTCTGTCTTTCAAAGTAGGAGAATCTACTCTTGGACTTAATGTATGATCAATCGCTACAGTCACGTATAATAATTCATCTTGAGCTTTTGGTATTTCTTCGATATACCTCTTCATTAATTTTTGACGATTAGGACGACAATCTTGTAAGGCTTCATAAACAGAAGACCATTGTCTTCTAAATAAGGGAGACAGAGAAAAATCAGCTAAAGAATAAGCATTTCTGGTAGTTAAAACTGCATCTATTAACTCAAAGGTGGCGTCTTTAGCCAATCCAATAGCATCATAGGTAGCGGAGGTTGAAGCGCTCCCTTACGGTGTCTCACCACCTTGTACGGTATTCTTCCTGGGGAGTGCTTCAACCCGCCCAATCTAGCGTAGCGGTTCCCAGTGGCGAGCAGCGCAAGCTTGTGCTCAAAGCGATCGCACCCACTCTTGGGACACCACCGTTAGACTGATTGATTTTTTATCTTGCGGACTGTCAGACTTTGGAGTTTTGCACTCCTAACTAGTCTAAACTCCAGTCATTGTTATTCGTGGGAGAAGTTTGGGCTGTACTAGGAACAGACACCAATGTTAGCAAAAGCGTCAACCCCGCGAGCAACAATATCCTCCAGTGTCGCTGACAAAAGTTGATTCACCACCGTAATCAGTGCGTGAAATCGAGAGATCTGTTGGTGGTTTAATTCTAGACGGGAGACCGACTGTCCTCCCACCTCCTCCGGCATCTGGTCTATTTCTCTACCAATAGTGATCGGCGCAGCCAAAAGTGGTTGTTTTAGCTCGCCAGTTACTGTATCTTTCCAGATTAATTGCACATACTTAGACTCAGCAGACATAGCATACCTTTGCGCGAAATTAAGAATTAAGAATTAAGAATTAAGAATGTTTCTAGAGTAAGGATTCTATTGTTTTCAAACTGGTGGGTTATTTCGGTCGCGCTGCACTAGCAGCTTGATTAGGAGGAAGTTGGTAAGTCAAACAGTACTGATGTCATGTAACGTTCTGCCCACTCAGAACCAAAAGCTTTTTCCAAAACACGACGAGTTTTGTCATTTTTCTGCTGCTTGGTGCAATAATAGTGTTGACCAGCAATAATTTCTGCTTGCTGTTCTGTGGAAACAGGTAAAGCATTAGCCGCATAGGTACAGTGAATCTGTAACAAACTATCGACCCACGAGAGAAATTGGCTTTCTTCTTCTAGGCTACTAGGTCGTACAAATAGACAAAATTCTGAAAATATATCTGCCCAAGCAGGAAGAGAACGGTGTTCTTGAAACTGGGGTGTTGATAACGCCTGTAATTTTTGGTGATAGGCTTCGGGTAAGATCCGTTCAGAGTTAACAGGAGAAAGATCAGCGATCGCAGCACTAATGTTTCCCTTTCCTGCTACCAAATCACAACCAAATATCGGTAGAGCATATTCCGGTCTGGGAAACATCACACAATGCAGAATATCGATTTTTTTACCGATTCTTGCCAGTTCTAGGTGCATTTTCCGAAACTGGGGTGTTTGATAGCAGCGGTTTTCAATGGTTATTTTTTCTCCCTCTAACCGTCCCTCTACGTAACCGAGTTCAGCAGGTAGCTGATAAGGTGAGAGATCCAAGTAGCGCTGCCAATTAGACTCAATGCAATCAGCTAGTTTACGAACCAGAGGGTGTTGTTGTTTTCGTAGGGGGCCAGTTGAGATAGTTAACATTAGTAATCAAAGTTTATAGTTTGTCTACTTGTTATATTTAGCCTTTTTGTGTTCAGGAGTTGCCACAAAAGTCAGGAAATGTAACTAAAATCAGGTATGTTTTCGGCAATATTCAATAGGATGCTACTACCCAAAAGAGCTATATTCAGCTTACTGTTTGGGAGCAACTAGTGGCTTGCGAAAAATGATCTTATCATCCCCAGCTTTGTAAAATTCACGGATTCGCGCTTCTTCTTTGTACCCATACTTGCGGTAGAACGCCCGCGTACGCTCAAAGTTTGGCAATCCAGAAGTTTCTACCAATAGCATCCGCTCGCCACGTTCCGCCAACTTTTGTTCGATGTAATGTAGTAGTTCCCCTCCGCGCCCTTCTCCCTGAGAATCGGGATGGACGGCAATAAAGTAAAGATTCCACGTTCCATCAGCATAGGGTTCCAGCGCATAGTATGCGACCCCCACTAGTCCATCATCATCGTAGGTGATCCAGAAGGAATCTCGAAGAGATTTGCTTCGCGGTGAGTTGCTGAGGTTGCCATCGAAGTATTCTGCCAACATACTGCCAAGTTCCTCAAGCTCCTGCGGCGTAAACAAACCAATAGCGTCAGCGATAGCCATCAGAGCTTTCTTGTCATCGGGTGTGGCAAGTCGAATCATAAGCAACTCCTTTATCAGGTTCATTTATCTGTTTCAAACATCATGCGGTAGCGGCTGGTGTAGGCGAAGCTACTCCATGATATAGGGTTATTATCTACCTACTAGGGGAGCACCTTCGCTCACCTAATTATTTAGTTTTTCTAGGGAGAATCTTATGTTTGGTTTGGGATGGCCGGAAGTTGTTGTAATTGCGATCGCAGCTGTTGTGATTTTCGGTCCCAAGAAGATTCCGGAAATGGGCAGCGCCTTAGGTAAAACCCTCAGAGGCTTCAAGGATGAGCTAAACAATACCACATCTGAAGTAGAGGAATCAGAGAAAGATAGTTCTTCTTGAGCCAAGAAGAGGGGAGTGGGGGCATAAGAAGATATTAGCCATTAGTCATTAGCTATTAACAATTAGCCATTAGCTATTCCCTATTCTCCCTTCAACGACCATTTGATATATTTGGCTTGAGGAGGTACTTTCTTTCCTAAGACATTCCGCTGTTGGAAATGAAAGTGAGGCGCACCAACGCCAGATGCTCCAGACAGAGCAATAACTGCTCCTGCTGGTTGTTTTCCCGGATAGCACTTAGAGAGATGGAGGTAGTCAAAAGAGATACCTAAAGACTTATATGATGCTACCAAACCACCACCTTTTTGATCTGTCCAGCACTGGACATCTACAAAAGCTCCAGGTTTACCAATAGCATATAACGGTGTTCCCGTTGGTGTGTCAAGATCTACTCCTTGATGGAAAGTTGAGGCTCCTGCAATTCCTAGGTTTCTTGGACCCCAAGGGCTAGTAACTGTGTACTGAGCAATCTTGTCTCCTTTTTTCGGTGTTTTAGTGAAATGAGGAGTTATAAATTCTCTGAGTTTTTGACCAGGAGTAGTTAAGAAAAACAAAACTACCAACAAGAATAACTTACTGAATATAGAAAATTTGCCCATCCGTATAAAAGTGAGGGTACTGCAACCAAACGCTGTCGCATTATGATCTTATGGGAATCTTGGTTAGGATGTGATGGTTAGTCTGGCACTTTTTGACCACAAATATACTCCTTGATTGTATACAGCGACATACACTGACTTATATCTAGTCATTGTCCTGACCTTCTCTCAACTCTGAGTTTATGCTACAGCTGGTTTTTCTCTCCTCTCAATAAATTTTTCGGAGCGATAATGGTATTAGATATTAGTGACGTTCTCCCCCGCTAACCCTTGCGGGTATAACGGGGGCTTCTAAAATAGAGACAGTTGAACCCCCGACTCTATTTGTAGCTTCGCGCTTCTCTGGCGGACTATTGTCTAAGCCTCCACGCACAGGCAAGATGAGTCCCACCTCGCTTAATGCTCGGTCTAAAATATTCCGAGCTGCATTCTCATCTCTGTCCCAGGGTGATGGCACATTTGTGACATTCATGCAACCGAACAGACAAAGTTTTCGGTACTTTCACTCCACAGTTTGAGCAATTTTGCGATGTACCATGAGGGTTCACTGCAACCACTCGGACGCCGCGTTTTACCGCCACTGCCTCCAAGATGTTGATGAATCTTCCCAAGCTGCATCCAAAATTGATTTGCTCAATCTTGTACGAGCTAGTCCTTTAATGTTCAAATCTTCCACCGCAATCAAGTCATATTGTTTGACCAGTTTGTGAGCGGTGTTGTAATGAAAGTTTTCCCTGATTCTGCCAATACGCTGATGAATTATAGCGATGAAGTTCTTCTGTTTTTCAGCTCGTTAGCAATTCTAATGTATGAAGCATGATTGCTTGTTGTTCGGCACTAGGCTTAATTCGGTAACAGTAGGTTAGAATCATAGTTATAATTTTACAGCTTATCGCTAACCTAAAAAAAGGATGTGCTATGCACGTTTTTCTTCGTCGGCATTCCCCGCCCGTTAAGCCTATACGGCTATAACGGGTGACCCCTGCCGACATTAAGTTGGAGCAGGTTTCCCTAGAACTGGTACTAAAACCCTCAAGAAAGCTCTGGAAATCCTGGGATACCAGAAGTGTTATCACATGTATGAGCTTCGCACTCACCCAGAGCACATACAGCAGATTGCAGGTATATGAGGTACAGTAAAACTCTTATGAGGTAAGCATATTGTCCTACATGAGTGTACCTCACCAAGATGAAATGTGCTGTATCTTACTGGGAAGCTGCTTCAAATGGAGTTCAAGTAGATTGGGAAGTTCTACTTGCAGGTTACCGTGCGACCACTGATTATCCAGCGGCGTACCATTGGCTGTCATTATGGGAGCGTTACCCAAATGCTGTGCTTATTCTAACAGTTCGTGATCCTGCCACATGGTACCGCAGTGCTAAGGAAACAGTTTTCAAGATTGCTGAGCAAATCCCGCTAGATAACTCACCTTTGGCAAAGCGTCGCCGTTTGTGGAAGCGTGATATGCATCAATGGTTTGGAGAGGAGATTGACAACGCAGAATTGGTGTTGCAAAAGTTTGAAGAGCATCAAAAGCATGTCCAGAGTGTTGTTCCAGCTGAGCAATTGCTAATTTATGAAGTCCGTAAAGGTTGGGAGCCTCTGTGCTCATTTTTTTCAAAAAATATCCCTGATATAGAATTTCCCTGGGAAAATACCACCGCAGATTTCCTAGAAAACCAAACTCTTCTTGAGCTGAAAAGTTAGCTGTTTTCACATTTAATTTGCACATTTCGGACAGGCAGGACATCCATAACACAAAAAATTGATGATTTTTTTCTTAACACCTAAAACCTAAAACCTAAAACCTACAACCTACAACCTAAAACCTACAACCTACAACCTAAAACCTAACAAGCCGTGACACAACTAAACCCGAAGGTTGAACAGCGAGTGCAAGAACTGCGGCAGCTATTACAAAAAGCTAGCTATGCTTACTATCTCCTCGACAATCCCATTATGGAGGATGCGGTTTACGACCAGCTATATCGAGAATTACAAGAATTGGAGCTACAGCATCCGGAGTTGGTAACTCTAGACAGTCCCACTCAAAGGGTAGGAGAAAAACCAGCTTCTCAGTTTTCCTCTGTGCGACACAATATTCCCCTCTATAGTCTGGAAAATGCTTTCAATCTTGGGGAGTTTACCAAGTGGCAAGAACGTTGGCAACGTCATGTACTGACTGCTAGTCACGAGGAGAAGGGAGATCAGGAGACGCGGGAACGCGGGGATAAGGGAGATGGGGAGGACAAGGGGAACAAGGGAGACAAGGTACTAAGTAAGAGTGTAACTCCTGATGAATATGTCTGTGAGCTCAAGATTGATGGTTCTGCTTTAGCGCTGACTTATGAGAATGGTGTCTTAGTGCGCGGAGTAACTAGAGGTGACGGTATTACAGGTGAAGATATTACTCAGAATGTGCGCACAATTCGTTCTATTCCCTTGCGACTTAATTTAGAACAGCCACCAGCAATGGTGGAAGTGCGGGGAGAGGCTTTTTTACCTCTAGATGTATTTGAGCAAATTAACCGTGAGCGGGAACAAGCTGGTGAGCCACTGTTTGCTAATCCTCGTAATGCGGCGGCTGGTACTTTGCGGCAATTAGACTCCCGTATTGTTGCTCAACGACGGTTAGATTTCTTTCCCTACACTTTGCATCTCGATACTCAGGAACTAATAAATCTCCATCTTGATTCCCAATGGGAAGCGCTGGAATTATTAGCATCTATCGGTTTTCCAGTAAATCCCCATCGCCAATTTTGTAGTTCTTTACAGGGAGTTGGAGAATATTACAACTACTGGGATACAAATCGTCACAATTTGCCTTATATGACTGATGGGGTGGTAGTAAAGCTTAATGCTTTTGCCATCCAGGAACAATTAGGTTTTACCCAAAAGTTTCCTCGTTGGGCGATCGCACTTAAATATCCTGCTGAAGAGGCTCCGACTCTTGTTGAAGACATCTCTATTAATGTAGGACGCACGGGGGCACTGACACCTCTAGCCCACTTACAACCGGTACAATTAGCAGGGACAACAGTACAACGAGCTACACTCCACAATAAAGATTTTATTGATCAGTTGGATTTGCGAGTAGGGGATACGGCAATTGTCCGCAAAGCTGGTGAAATTATCCCGGAAATAGTGCGTGTCTTACCAGAACTCCGTCCCCCTGAGACTAAACCTTTCCAGATGCCCAGCCATTGCCCAGTATGTGGTTCCCTGGTGGTTCGCCAGGAGGGAGAGGCAGTGACTCGCTGTATTAATACTTCCTGTCCAGCTATCCTGAAAGGAGCAATAACTCACTGGGTAAGTCGTAAGGCTCTTGATATTAATGGTTTAGGGGAAAAATTAGTAGAACAACTGGTTGACCAAAGTTTAGTTCTTTCAGTCGCTGACCTTTATGATTTAACTGTTGAACAGTTGATTGAGTTAGAGCGCATGGGTACAAAGTCAGCTGAGAAATTGGTAAGTGCGATCGCTCACTCTAAAATCCAACCTTGGTCAAGAGTACTCTACGGTTTGGGTATTCGTCATGTTGGTAGTGTGAATGCTCAAACTTTGACAGAGCAGTTTCCGACGGTAGAGCAACTAGCAGAAGCATCACCAGCAGATATTGAAGGTGTTTATAGTATTGGTACAGAAATTGCTCATTCTGTTTCCGAGTGGTTTCAGCTTGAGAGCAACCAGACTTTGATTGATAGGCTCCGAGAGGCTGGTTTACAGCTAGCAGCTAAAGCGGAAACTATAGCCCAAATTCCTAGTCAACTATTGAGCGGAAAAAGCTTTGTAATTACTGGTACTTTACCTACCATGAAGCGAGAAGAGGCAAAGGAGTTGATTCAAAAAGCAGGTGGGAAAGTGAGTAATTCCATCAGTAGCAAAACTGACTACTTAATTGTTGGGGAAAATGCTGGTTCTAAACTGGAAAAGGCTCAAAAATTAGGGATTACCCAACTGAGTGAACAGCAGCTCTTAGAAGTGTTGAAACTAAATCTGGGTTAACTACCTAGGGCTTGCTGAATAAGTGTGGAAGCTATGCCATACAAGGCTTTCAATCATTTTCTGCCTAGCAAGCGTGCAAGGAAATTGTATCGATGGGCTCAAAAACCTTACACTTTCGTGGAAAATTCCCTAACACCTAATACCTAATACCTTACCTACCACCTGCCACCTACCACCTACCACCTATTCAAACCCGAAAATTACGACTTATTCTCCCAAGCCCTACCTACTAGCGTGACAAGGTTGCGTTGGGTTACGCTATCGCTAACCCAACCTACTAGCGCGTCTAATCTGAGGATAAGTCTTATGGCATTTCCTCTAGCTTTAGGAAAAACGCCAAAACCTTATATCTGTATGCCTTACCCTTCACTTCCCATCTGCTTCACCGCTTATTATTGAGTGAGTTAGCGGTATCTGCGCTTACGTCTTCTAGCGATCGCTTTGCGCTTTTTCTTTTCTATAGGTGTTTCAAAATGACGCAGACGCTTCATATCTGCGAAAATTCCGGCTTTTGATACTTGGCGCTTGAATCGGCGCAGCGCTGACTCTATTCCTTCATTTTCGCCTACAACCACTTGGGTCACGTTATCTCCTCCTTAAGTTAAACAAATAATTGAGATGAGGGAAGTTGCACAATTAACTTCTCAAAAACAAGGCAACAGACACTATTGCAACAAGATTTGACTTGTTTGTTGCATCCCTAACAGGTACAGCCGTGCCTGTGGGGGACTCTTAAGCAAAATCTGTGAAGTTACAAAGTTGAATGCATCTGTGTCTAATTTCCGTTCATCTTACATTTCCTAGGTTAGGCTACTTGGTCAAATAAGAGCAAGTTCCTCTCCCTTACTTCCCACCAAGACTTACGCACCTACAACACATATAGATTCAAAGGTGCCTTATGCTACGCTAACACACCCTACAGATAGAGGCTTTGCGTAAGTCCTGCCCACAATTTTTTCCCTTAACCACCAGGAAATCGAGTGAACTCATTACTCACTTTGCTGCTTATCCCTGTTGCAATACAGCTAATACCTTAGCTAAATCTCCTACTAATAATGCCTGTTTATCCAACCACAAACCGGGGAAAACTTGACTACGAATTATTCCTATCTCATTAGCAACTAGTTGCACATACTTGCCATCTACCAAGCGAAACCAATCTAATTCGTGACGTTCTCCCGCCGTTAACCCTTGCGGGTATAACGGGGGCTTCTAAAATAGAGACAGTTGAACCAACTCTCTATTTGTAGCTTCGCGCTTCTCTGGCTGACTATTGTCTAAGCCTCCACGCGCAGGCTTTTCGGAGTCCCACCTCGCTTAATGCCCGATTTTTAATGTTAATTGCGGCATTTTCATCTCTGTCCAATGTGATGCCGCACTTATGACATTCATGCAACCGAACAGACAAAGTTTTCTGCACTTTCACTCCACATTTTGAGCAATTTTGTGATGTGCCGTGAGGATTTACTGCAACAACTCGGACGCCGCGTTTGACCGCCACTGCCTCCAAGATGGTGATGAATTTTCCCCAAGCTGCATCCAAAATTGATTTGCTCAATCTGGTACGAGCTAAGCCCTTGATGTTTAAGTCTTCTACAGCAATCAAGTCATATTTTTTAACTAGTTTGTGAGCTGTGTTGTAGTGGAAATATTTCCTGATTCTTCCTATACGCTGATGAATTCTGGCGATAAAGTTTTTCTGTTTTTCTGCTCGTTTTGAGTCCTTCTGTTTCCTTGCCAATTTGCGTTGCTGACGAGCTAGGTGTGACTGAGTTTTGCGATAGGTTTGCTGAATCGTAACTGTCTCACCATCTGAGGTTGTCAGAAAATCTTTCAACCCAACATCAACACCAACAGCGCTTTTTACCTCATTTAATGGTATGGATTCAGGCACAGTTTCATCTTGTATAACAAGACAACAGTACCAGCCATCAGCTTTGTGAACTATAGTGCAAGTCTTGAGAGTAAAACTATCAGGAATAGGGCGATGCATAATTACGGGCATCTGTCCTATCTTTGATAGTTTCAGTATCCCATTATTTATGTGCGCTCCAGCTCGTTTACAGTTAACTCTGGGATAAACAAATGAGCGAAGTGTACCTGCTTTTTTGAACCGTGGGCGTCCACCACGTTTGCCAGACTTATCGGGAATTAGCCAGCGCTCCCATGCTTTGTTTAATCTTTGCAAATTAACTTGTTGAGATTCTGACCAGATGTTTTTGTAGTCCGGAAAAAGTTTCTTTGTTTCTTTGAGAGCCGATTGTTGAGTGTAATAGTTAACTTTCCCTGGTATTTCTCCAATCGGTTCAGAAATCAGACTACAACGGTCAATTTGACAGCGGGTTCTTCTCAACCAATCTAACCTCTGACCGAGTGCGTAATTCCAATGCCTCCGAAGCAATTCTAATGTATGAAGCATGATTGCTTCTTGTTCGGCACTAGGCTTAATTCGGTAACAGTAAGTTAGAATCATAGTTATAATTTTACAACTTACCGCCTGATATGACAACAGCTTTTGAAAAGGGATTTAGGTCTGTATACTTGCTTACCGCCCACATAGTATTTGTAACCAAGTACCGTAAGAAGGTGATCAACAAAGACATCCATCAACGACTTGCTACTATCTTTGATGAAGCTTGCTCAAAATGGCAATCTTCCTTGCTAGAGTTTAATGGAGAAACAGATCATGTACACTTATTAATTCGTTATCACCCACAAGTTCAACTAAGCAAGTTTATCGCTAACCTAAAAACGGTTTCCAGCCGCTTAATTCGTAAAGAGTTCGATGATTATTTGAGCAAGGTTTACCAAAAGCCAGTATTCTGGACTGGCTCGTACTTTGTTGCTAGTAGTGGGGGCGTAACAGTCGAGCAGCTTAAAAAGTATGTCGAGCAACAAGCAACCCCCAAATGATTATTCGCTCCGCTCAATTTCTTTGTCGGTCAGCATTCCCCGCCCGTTAAGCCTATGCGGCTATAACGGGTGACCCCTGCCGACATTAAGTTGGTCTTCAACTCGCCAAACAATATATTCTTGTACCTGATTTTTTCCTTACTCATTCCATAGCCTTTGGGATCTGGTTACAATCGAGGGATGGAATCCACTCTCCTTGGGGTGTTACTGTAGGGACTTGAGCAGAGAGAAAAATTTCTCCATCGGGAGTAATTAATATTCCTTGTGCTTCGATAATTTTTTCGGGAGGGGTACTGGTGGGATTGGCATCAATATCAGCTTCATCAGAGCTTTCTTGTTTAGCATCAAGGGTAACCCAATCGCTGATTGTTGCATCTGCATCCAGCATCTCGGTCGGATTTTGAGGAATACCACCACGTCCTGTAATATAAAAGCTACTCTGCCGGAAAGGGTCATTAGGAGTGCAGCGACGATCCACTAGTTTTGTGGCATCAACAAAATCTGTGGGTAAGGTAACTAATCCCTGCGTCACATCAAAAGAGGTGTTAATGTCTACAACACCATCTAAACCGAACTCAGAACGGACAGTGATATCATTCAAGGGGGTACGTCTTGCTCGAAACTGGATGCCGAAGATACCCGTAGCATTAACATTGACTTTACCACCGTTACCTTTGTCAGCATTGGCGATGATATCACTACCTTCTGGTCCTTCTGGAGGCAAGGCAATGAGGAATTGAGTATTAATAGACCTCTCCGAAAATACTCAATACGCCTATGTAACTGGCTTTCAGTCTTATAATCGCCAATTTCAATTAGAGCCAATTTCTACGCTAAAATAGGTACTTGAGCCAATTACTGTTAATAATTTCTCATTTTATTATCTATTTTTATTATTTTTATTCATCAATAATAGACATTCAATTAATTATGTTGGTAGTATTAATGCACCAATCCTTAATCTCACTAACCCGCAAATTATGCCAATTATCTGTTCATACTTTCTGGTATTTAATCGAAATCTCTCTTGAGCTACTCTAAATATCTTAACTAGACGAATTACATGTTCTACTATCACTCTTTCAACTGCTAGTTCTTGATTTTTCTTTTTTTGCTCTGCAGTTAATTCTCGCTTTTTCGGTTTTTTCTTAGGAGTTCTAATCGATGCTTCTCCCTCGTAAGCTTTATCTCCAGTAAACTTTTGATTTTCGTCAAAATTGTTTTGAGTTTCACGAAATAATTTAACGTCACTTTTAGGACCAGGTTGACCTGCTATTACATCAACAATATCCTTGCCATTAGGCAAAACAATTAATTGATTTTTTCGAGTATGATTTTTCTTCTTGCCTGAATAGTATTTTTTTTGTTCTTCATAGGCTCCAGGTCTTTCTATTGGCTGCTCACAGCTATCCACTATTAATTGATATTCCTGTAGTATTTCTTTGATGATTTCACTGTCACTTGAGTTTTTTTTTACTTGTTCAAGTAAGCTAGCCGGTAATAACTCTGCCAAAATAGGACACCAATAATTGAAGGTATCATTGGCGGTTGTTTCGCTGACTCCAAATTGAATCCCAGTAATTGGAATGTTGTCAAATGTCGCAGATATGTTAAAGTAAGGAGGACTTGTTCTTCGAGAGAAAGTAGGGTCTTTCGACCCCCTCCAGCCGCAATAATTCTGACTTTTTTAGCCTCAGATGAGGCTAGCTTTTTATAATGTAGCTCTCTGGCTTTTTCTAGCAATTTTTCTAGCTGCTCATATTTCAGACCAAGTAAACGCTGTGCATCTTGCGGATGATTTTGAATATGCTCGAATAGAGAACTCATACAATCTTATAAAAAACACAATTAATATTATTAAAACACAAATTATTTATTTTTCGGAGAGGTCTAATGTCGATGTTGCCGCCATTGGCTTGTTCCAGAGCAGTGGCGGAAATCAGGCTTTCGTTGCGCATCAGCAATAACTCTGGGACATTGAGAGTAATATTGGCTCCGCCTTCAATGCCACTCTTAGCAGTTTCAGCAGAAAGTGTGCCTCGGTTCAGTGTCAGGGAATTGGTGTTGATGCTGAGATTACCTGCTTGTCCTTCGGGACTGCTGACAGTTACTTGTGCCCCATGATCGACGGACATTTCTCTTGTTGTAACTGTCAAGTCCCCAGCAGTGCCGCCAGCGGTTGCTTCCACGGATAAACTACTCTCTCCACTTAAGTGGACTGATTCGGCAGCATTTACCAGCACATCTCCTGCTGAACTATTGGCAGTTGCAGTGCTAGCAGTTACTTGTGCTCTGTTAGCCAAAGAAAGTCTTCTAGTTTCAATCTCAATGTTACTGCGTTGATTAGTAACAGCTCCATCATTGACAGCTGTGGAAATAGAGCTATTGTCAAGGAACACTGATTCGGCATTCTCGACTAAGATACTTCCGGCATTACCTATACCAGAAGTTGTTGCCAAGATCTCAGAGTTATTTCTTAGGGAAAGTTTTGGTGTTTGCAGTTGGATTTGTTGAGAGTTACCGATTGCTCCAGCTTCCACAGCACTGCTGATTTGACTGCTATTAGCTAGGGTGATTTCCTCCGCTGCCTGTACTATTACTTCCCCTGTATCGCCTTTTCCAGCAGTACTGGCACGTAGCTGAGCATTATTGTCCAAGGCAAGTAAACCAGTTTCGATCTCAATTGTGCCACCCTGACCCTCTGCTCCATCATTGACAGCTGTGGAAATGGAGCTATTGTCAAGGACAATCGAGTCAGCATTCTCTACTAAGATACTTCCAGCATTACCTATACCAGAAGTTGTTGCCAAGATCTCAGAGTTATTCCTTAGGGAGAGTCTTGGTGTTTGCAGTTGGATTTGTTGAGAGTTACCAATTGCTCCAGCTTCCACAGCGCTGGTGATTTGACTGCTATTGGCTAGAGTAATTTCCTCGGCTGCCTCTACTATTACTTGTCCTGTATCGCCTTTTCCTGTGGTACTGGCACGTAGCTGAGCGTTATTGTTCAAGGAAAGTGAGCCAGTTTCGATCTCAATTGTGCCACCCTGACCCTCTGCTCCATCATTGACAGCTGTGGAAATGGAACTATTATCGAGGAAAATCGAGTTAGCATTCTCGACTAAAATACTTCCGGCATTACCTGTACCAGAGGTTGTTGCCAAGATCTCAGAGTTATTTCTCAGCGATAGTATTGGTGTTTGCAATTGGATTTTTTTAGATTTACCAATTGCTCCAGCTTCCACCGCGCTGCTGATTTGACTGCCATTAGCTAGGGTGATTTCCTCTGCTGCCTCTACTATTACTTGTCCTGTATTCCCTTGTCCAAAGGTACTGGCATTGACTTGAGCACCATTGGTTAACCAGAAAGAATTGGCAGTGAGTTTGATATCTCCTCCATCACCTATCGCTCCCGGTGCTACGATGGTGAGAGCTCCGCTGGCAATTCCCCTCCTACCAACTCCATCAAAGGAAATGCGATCGCTTACCTCAAGTGTTATGCTGCCAGCATCTCCTTGACCTTGAGTGCCAGCAAATAAGATAGCACCATTACTCAGAGAAAGGGAATCGGCAGTGAGCTCTATGTCCCCTCCTTTACCTAGAACTGTCGCTTCACTAAAAACTCCACTAATGCCATTAATGTTTTCTCCATCAAAGGATGCCTGCTCGCGAATCATAATTTTCACATTGCCTGCATTCCCCTGACTAAAAGCAGCAGTAGTAAATTGAGCGCCATTGTTGACAGAAAGTGACTCTGCAGTAACCTGAATATCTCCCCCTTGTCTAAAGCTGTCAGTCTCCAATGTGGCGAAGACTCCAGTGGAGCCACCAGGATTACTGTTTATTCCATCAAAAAAGATGTGATCACTTACATCAATTGTTATATTCCCTGCATTTCCCTGTCCCTCGCTCTTAGTTTGTATACGAGCACCATTGGTTATCGAGAGAGAGCCAGCTGTAAGCGTAATCTCTCCTCCTTCGCCAATGCCAGTAGGAAACACTGTACTGAATATCCCACTAGGAAAACCATCGTCACCAACCCCATCGAAGAAGGCATGATCTTGAACTTGAACAGTAATATTACCCCCATTCCCCTCTCCTTCAGTACTAGCTTGTAGTTCACCACCCCCTATGAAAGCAAGTGAGCCAGCCTGAAGCTCAATACCGCCTACAGTACCGATTGCCTCAGGTTCTATGGTATTGAAAATAGTACTGGCATCGGAGAGGGTAACAGAGTCATCAGCTTGTACCACTACCCTTCCAGCGCTACCCTGGGCAAAAGGTGATAACAAAACAAGAAATCGACTATTCTCCATTAGGGAGAGTGACTCAGCTTGGACTACGATATCACCTCCCTGACCTAAAGCTCCCAGATCTATAACGTTGAAGATAGAGCTTCCTGTAAGCGTTATGACACCTGTAGTATTAAGGGTAATATTTCCCACTTGAGCGTCAACACTCCCCAGTCCTGCTCTGACCCCAGCAAACAAAGAACTTCCTGCCAAGACTAAGTTCTGAGCTTCAATTCCTATACTGCCGCCACCACTAGCAACTACATTAACTGAAGAGTTATTGAGGAACACATCACCACGACTCTTAAATATGACATTACCTCCTAATACAGCTGGTACATTACTACCAGACAAGATGGCAGAGCCATTCTCCAGGAGAATATCGCCATTGGCTAACAGAGCAATATCACCACCTTGGCTAAAATTAGATGAAGAATTAATGAAGCTGTTGGTCAGTGTAACGTTGTTACGAGAGTCGAGGATAACCGCACTACCATTACCTCCAATACCCAAAGCTGCAATTCCTCCAATACCCAGCACCCCATCTCCAGTTATCGTAATGTCTCCACCTGTCAGTGAGGGATTGGGTTGATACTGATTGGTTAATAAGACAACACCATCAGGGACATTGATTGAGATATCGCCGATAGTAATGTCTGCACTGGTGGCAACAGGGTTGTTGTCAGGAGGTGGTACAAAAACGATAGAGGGGTCAACGAAAATATCAGTAGGAAATGTAGCACCTATAGTGCCTAGAGGGTTTCCAATTACCGCTGGATCCATGCCAGCTCTCACATCTAGGGTTGGTTGCGTAGTACCATCGATGATTAGGGAAGTCCCATCCGACAAGGTCACATTAGCAAGAATGGGGTTGGTAGTTGGGTTAATTGCTTCCCCTACTGTATCGGGGCCAGTAATAATCACAGTATCAATGTCCACCTGACCCCCAGCCAAAATATGTAGGGAAGCTCCTTGGTAAGCAAAGAAGCTAACATCTCCCTGGGATCTGATAATCGGGTCATTAGGACTAGATAAATTCCCTAAACTGCCATCCAACTGCTCAATCCGAAAATTACCCCCACTCCAATAGTGAGCATCACCTCCCACCGGAGAAGGGGAACGCAACACCATATCCCCGCCAGAAAACAAACCACTATGGGGATGATTCAAGGCAAAAATATCTACTTGTTGATTACCTTGAATTAACAGTTGATTCCCAGCAGCAGCAATGAAGGGATTGACTGCACTATCCCGCACCTTTACAGTATCAGTAGCTTGCAGTGTCAAATCTCTCCCAGCTTGCAACTGACCCTGTAAATCCAGATTGCCACCCACCAACGTCAAATCTTGTCCTACTGCTAAATTTCCCCCATTAGCAATAGTTCTCCCTGGAGGATTGGCACCATACTGCAACCCCAAAGGAACATTAATCCTCAGCAGTGGCGGTGCTTCTGGTTCGGTGGCACTAAACTTCGTACCATTCTCAAATAGCAAACTGTCCGCTGTTGTCCCAACAAACGAACCGGTAATATCCAGCTGCGCCTTCTCCCCAAAAATAATCCCTTGGGGATTGAGCAAAAACAGATTAGCTCCCCCATCTACTCCCAATGTCCCGAAAATCTGGGAGAGGCTATTACCTGTCACCCGGGAGAGGATATTCTCAATACCTACTGGATTAGCAAAATAAACCCGCTGTTCATTGCCGACATTGAATTCTGTAAAACTGTGGAATAAATTAGCTCCCCGCAGCGCACCACCTTCTATCAATTCAGCAGGTAGTCCTCTAACCTCCACATCCGGTGTCACCACCGAACCTTCATTTCTCAAAGTTCTATCTGGGATAATCTGGGCAACAGCAGGATGTACAGCTAAACTTGTCCCTAGTGCTAGGGTTATCCCCAATTGCCAGGAATGAGGTTGCCAATTCAAAAGCTTCCTCCCCGAGTAACTATCAATTATTGTTTTACTACATTGCTGGTAGACTTGCCCCTATAGCTTGGTGATTGCTATCAAACCAATTGACGCTCCCCACGAATAACGTTCTGAACGAAGGTTCAGGTAATTCGGGGGATTCTTAAGAGATAAAAATCCTCAAAGGGTTTGCCAAAAACCCGCTACTCACTCGCTCCCAAGGGAGTCTGTGTATACCTTTAGCCAAAATATTGGCACTACCATTAATATCTGAGTTACACAAATGCTTATCCTTTGTCCTATACAAACCACGCTTTATTCTCCTTCCAGAGAATTCGTGTTTGCTGGGATTGTCCGCATTGTAAACTGGTATTTTGTCTTTGTCGTAGAAACTAGCTTTCGACGAATAACTCTCTTCTTGCTCCAAATATTCAATTCCATATTTAGAACAAAGAGCTTCAAGTTTCCTTCTCAGTTGCCAAAATGGTATCTGAACAAAATTCTGATTATTGGACTTCCCTATATTAATATTTTGCTTGATACCTGGGTTGTAGCCAACTATCAATTTACCTATTTGCTGTTGCAAGCAATGGTCAATTATTATCCTAGCTGCTTTGTTCAAATAATCTCTAACACAATTATTACGCCATTGATACAGTCTGGCTTGTTTGTTTGTCAAAGACTTAATTCCTTGTCTGTCTTTGTGAGACTGAAGATATGCGTTCTGTTTGTTGTACCACTGATTAATGCTTTTAAGTCGTTTCCCGTCAATCAAAAATTGATGCCCATCAGTATCGATACAACCACACAAATTATCAACTCCCAAATCCAAAGCAATCGCTTTACTAGAATCGACAGATGTTTCAACTTTTTCATCTTCATAAATGTACTCAATCTCAAACCATCGAGCAGAGTACTTTGGATGTATTTGTACCTCCTTAATCTTCTTTTCTTTAAGTCTTTCTGGCAGTTGGATTTTAACTTCGCCATATTCCTTTTTAAACTCGCGAGACATTGGAACTGTAAATGCTCCATCTTTAAGTTTGATTCTAGGAATAATCAGGGGGAAATATCCTTCTTTAGGCAAGTATCTAGGCAGTTGTGGTTTTTGGTCGCAACGTCCAATACTAATAGCTTTAAGAAGTCCCAGAAAAGATTTCATGCTTCTATCCACCACTCGCATAGTTTGTTGAGCAATATCGGTATTAAGCAACCGATAATTCTCATTAGACTTACAGATGTGGTAGTTAGATTCATATGTCAGACGTTTTCTTTGCGCAAAGAAATACTGTCTAGATTCGTACAGTGCCACATTAAAAAGATTTTTACTCAAACGACACAAGACAGACAAAGCATCAAACTCTTGTTTGCTAAGTTTTCTGAGTTGATTCTTTTGGGTGGCGTACATACCAACTTATTTCGCGACAAAATTAATATTACCGCGAAAAGCTATTTTTGTATAGCCATAGACTTAAGAAATATGGATGCTTCGCGTTTAATTACGTAAGGGATGTTTTTCCTCCCCATACATGAATGCGAGGGGTATCCAAACATCCCTTACCAACCCTATTTACGATGATTTAACTCATCCCCCGGCTAAAGCACGGGGGATTTCGTGTTATTTGTTGTTAGTTGTTTGTCAAAAAACAAATAACAAATAACAAACAACCAAGCGGCGGGCGGCTATCCCTCCCATCCCTAAAGGAATGGGCTTCCCGCCGCTTTCTATAAACTCAATTGATGTTCTGCTAGAGAAACCGAGTTTCTGGTGCCGCAGTCAACTAGAGCAATGCTCTGTCAAGAGAAACCCAGTTTCTGGTAAAAGTTTTATTGTTTACCTACATACTCCGCTGTATGGGCAACCTTACCATTTTTGTGATGGGTATGACCATTGCCATTACGGGGTTGAATGACTCCATACCCACCGTGGTTACGTTCATAAATTACATTTATCTCATCGTTTTTGGCATTCCGGAACATGTAGAAGTCGTGATCTACTAATTGCAACTGCTCTAATGCTTCTTCTACCGTCATCGGCGGCATAGCAAAATACTTCATGCGCACGACTTCACTCGGCAATTCAGGGGTGCGATCGCGAATTAGATCGTCTACTGCTGGAGCTTCTACTACTACATTTGCCATCTTAGCCTGAGCATGGTTTTTTTTATGCTGTAGCTTCTCTTTATATTTCCGCAATTGGCGATGAATTTTGTCTGCAACCAGATCAATACTTGCATATAAGTCTTCACTGCCTTCTTGGGCACGAATTACCGTACCATTGGCGTAAATAGTAACTTCAGCAGTCTGCTTAGGATTGATCCGGGGATTACGAGCCACCGATAAATTCACATCTACTTCAGTAGTTAAGTTTTGAAAATGATTTACTGCCTTTTCAACTTTTTGATGTACATATTCTCGAATCGCATCGGTGATGTCAATATTCTTGCCCTGGATTACAAGCTTCATACTGATCTACTCCCTCCTATAAGGTTTATGTTGTGAATTGCAACAGTGTAGGTATTGCTGCTCTTGGGGGATACTTTTAAGGTAGCACTTTGTATTGTGGAGAACACTCACCTTTGACTTCTCTTCAGATTCCTTTGCATTATTTAACTCATCCCCATGCTAAATAAGGATAAGAATTCTATCTAATTTCGTTGACTTAGTCTTTCTGCGGGGGAGTAGGTTTTGCAGCGTCGATGCTTGCTCAAAAATCAGGGTTTAGTGCCTTATGCTGTAGCTTGGGAACAGCAGCGATCGCTGGTAGCAGAGCGCATCCAAGACTCTAGTCTGGATGATGTGCTGCTGTTGTTAGAACATCCCCCAGTGTATACCCTTGGTCGAGGAGCCAGTCTTGAGTTTCTTCAGTTTGACCCAAACGTGGTAGAGTCAAAAGTCTACCGGGTAGAGCGAGGTGGTGAGGTGACCTACCACTGTCCTGGTCAACTAGTAGGCTACCCAATTCTCAATCTACGGTATTATCAGCAAGATTTGCACTGGTATTTACGACAGTTGGAAGAAGTATTAATTCGACTTCTTGGTATTTATGGACTCCAAGGAGAGCGCCTTGCAGGAATGACTGGCGTTTGGTTAGAGGGACACAAAGTTGCCGCAATTGGAATTAAAGTGTCACGTTGGATGACAATGCATGGCTTTGCTCTTAATGTTTGTCCTGAGCTATCAGGCTTTGAGCATATCGTGCCTTGTGGCATTGCCAATAAACCAATTGGTAGCCTTGCTCAGTTTATCCCTGGGATTACAGTAGAACAGGTACGTCAGTCCGTCGCTGCAATGTTTGCCCAAGTTTTTGAAGTTCAGCTAATTGATAATTGATAATTGATAATTGTTAATTGATAATTGATAATTGTTAATTGTTAATTGATAATTGTTAATTGTTAATTGTTAATTGTTAATTGATAATTGTTAATTGTTAATTGATAATTGTTAATTGTTAATTGATAATTGATAATTGTTAATACTCATTACTTGTTACTCGTTACTTCTTGAGCAAGCCCTAAATAAATTGCCCAAATTGCCATTGCTCTGAAGTTGTGACTAGAACGAAAACTACCTATTGTGGTGATAGCTTCGGGGGTTCTAAATTGCAGTCCATTCTCATAAATTTGCCTGACAACTGCCTCCGTTAGTCGCACAGCTTCATCCTTCATCCCTAGCTTCATTAAGAATGCCGCCAACCCAAAGTTAATACCAATTGAGACTTCTGGAGAAGAAGTCTCATCAGACTCTTCTAATGTTCTATTAAAGCTCAGACCATTTGCCGCTCCTAACTGAGCATTGTAGAATTTTAAAAAGCAGGTATCGTACACAGTCTTAATAGCAGACTGAGCACATTCTATTGGTACAATGTCAGGTAATCTTAATAACTGGGCATAAAACTGACCACATAACTGGTCGGCCAGAATAATATCTGAACCACTGTCACTATTAAGCTGATAGTATTGACCATTCCACAAGGTTTCTTGATAGATAGATTGAGCTTGTGTTAACCATTGGCGATAGAGTCCGATGGCTTCTTGAATCAATTCTGGTTCAGGTACTTCCAGCAAGGGAAATATTGGTGGATAATCATTGAGAAGAATTTCCCCGATCGCGATCGCTGCTTCTAAGGCTGCTAACCATAACCCACCACTATAGGCACTAATTCCCTGCAATTGAGTTTGATCCTGTTCTCTAGAATGTTCAGGAATGCCATCATCATCTAGATCAAAAGTCTTGAGATAAGCTAGAGTCTCAACTATTGCTGACCAACATTCCCACAAAAACTCGGTATCCTTACTACCAGTCAGGACAAAATCCCGATAAACCTGCAAGACAAAATCACTGGGTAAATCTCGCCACTGTTGGCAATTCTGGTAACTGCTGTAATTAGTAAGTTCCCAAGGATGCTCATTAGGGGAACCAAGATCGCGAGGCGTAGCACCTGCGGCTTTACGGATAGTTGTTGCCTGGTTATTACCAATAGCCCGGAGTCTATCATCCGTATTAGGAATAGCTCGTGCAAAAGCTTCTAACACCGCTTTATCCAGTCTAGGCCAAAGCATAGCTAGGGCAAAGGAACCATAAAGCCGCACATCTATGCTTTCGTACCAGCGGCAATCTAAGCTTTCCCAAACACCAAATTGACCTACTGGATTCTGTTCATCCGCCGCTGTCCAGAGAGTACCACCACTGGTGAGCAGGTACAACTCATTAAACAGAGCCATCTTGAACCAATTAGGTAAATCCTCTCGATTTAAAATTGGCTCCTGCCAATCATTAATCCGCTCTTGCCAAAGTTGGGTATGCTTGAGAGCAGTCCTAACCATCGACCAAGCATTATTGCCTGTGCGACCAAAGAAATCAGTATAGCGTCGGTAATATTGAACCCCTTGACTAAACTCAGTAATAGGGAAGTCCCAAGTTAGAATAAAGGGGATTTTGCGAGTTCTGCCGGGACGAATAGTGAAGCGAATTGCGATCGCAGCAGCAATTTGTTCTCCAGGTGCTGCTGCTGTCTCATCTTGAGTATCCCCCAGACTACCATCAGCGGCGAAGGTACTCCAAACCTCAGCACCGTTACCTACAGGATTCCAGCGACAGTGATAAAACACTTCCATACTGGGATTAGTAACAGTGGCAAAGCACAGTTGTCCTTCCCCTTCCTGAATTTCATCATGCAGTCTCACCCTGTCTAGCAAACAACCCACCCGGTAGCTCTCGACAATCCACTGATTATAATTACCGGTGCTATCTCCCCAGCGGGGTTGGTACTCAGAGACAGGATTACTATCATTTCTCACCTGCGGCTTCTTAATCGCATTAGTAAACCAACCCACCATATTTTGCCAAGTGAGCATAATACTCAGGGTAATGGGAGCATCGGTGGGGTTGTGAGCTGTCCACTCAAAAATTGCGATCGGGTAACTGGTTTCTTGATAAGATCCTGCCCAAATAGGAGAAAACTGCTCGCAAGTCAGTTCAGTTTGAAAAACCTGTTGATAGGTAAACCAACTGCGAGGATACAGAGCCTGGTAAGTTCCCGTATTGGGAATTGGTGCTGCTTGTGTTCCATTCCCTGTTTCCACAACAGTAGGATACCATTGCCAAGCACTGAGGGTACCATCCTCCGGTGGTTCTGTACAAAGAGCGTAAGCTTGAGCAGGGGAATTTTCTGGTCGCTCAAAGACACTAAACTGACAAGCTGGGAGACTACGAAAGGTATGCTGTCCCCCATCCAGATGCCATAAATTAAAATCTCCCCTGGAGGAGCGACTAATGCAACCTGCTCCAAAACCCCCAAGAGGCATTCCGTGCCAGGGACCATCATCAAGATTACTGGCATCATCAACAGTGTAGGGTTTGTCCCAGCCAAGTCCAAGGGGACGCTGCCAACTACAATCCGGAATTTTGGGGCGTGGTGGTTGATAAAGCATTCCCTGATTTTACGGCAATGCTCGACTGTTTGTCCTTGGCTCCAATAACTGCTAACTGGAGTTTAGTACAAAGGACAAATGACTAATGACATTTGCATCCCACGACTTGCATTACATGGGATGAGCTTAATTATATTTTCTTAGTACATAAATACTACTTGCCAGCACTAAATACCGTTAATCGATTGTTTTCATCAGTCAAATGTCATCTTTAACCAGTCAAATAATTTTTCTACCGTTAAGTCTAATTTAAGTCCATTTAAAACCTTTAACCTATCTTGTCCACAACAGAATTCTGGTTGTTGCTTAGGCTCAAAGACCAAAATTGAAAGATCATCTGGATCAATTAACCATCCCAGTTCGCAGCCATATTTGAGACAGTGTAATATATTGCCAGTAACTTTATTAGAGCTTTGACCCGGTGACAAAATTTCAATTGTCCAGTCTGGGGCAATCAATATATCGTCTACAGGTTCTCCGTTCTCATCAAATTGAATATTTTCCCATCGTAGAACTGTTATATCCGGAACAATTGACCGACCGCCAAAAGTACAGCGTAATTCAGGAAAAGCATAAGCAATATGTGCTATTTCTGCAACTGCATTAACTGTTTCGGTGACTTTGCTCTGAAGTCGAGAATGGCGTGCTTTGGGCATCGGTTTTTGAGTTACCTGTCCATCGATGTACTCAGTAGCAGGTTTGGTTTCTGGTCGCTTGAGAAACTCTTCTAAGGTTACAGGATTAACTGAGGCTTGTACCATAATTGCTTCTAAGGATTGATCTGTGGTTATTCCTTCTAATGTCCGTAATCCTGTAAGGAATTAAGAATTGGAAATTGAATTCCGTAGATCTGTAAAGCCAGGTTTAGGACACGATCGCATCTTAACCAATGGCTTGGTGCGATCGCCTAAGGCAGCAGCGAAGCTAATCGCACCACGATAATAGTCTCTAAGCCATCACCATACCACCATCAACATTAAACACCTGTCCAGTAATATAGGCCGCTGCCGGATCAGCGGCTAAAAACCTCACCATTCCAGCAACTTCCTCCGGTTCACCGTAGCGAGCCAGGGGAATGTACTGGAGAATGCCTTCTGAGTTGAGTTCTTTAGTCATCTCTGTGGCAATAAACCCTGGTGCTACCGCATTTACTGTAATGCTACGACTTGCCAACTCCTTGGCCACAGTTTTGGTAAAGCCAATTACTCCCGCCTTAGCAGCACTGTAATTAGCTTGACCTGGATTACCCATCTGTCCCGCTACTGAGGCAATATTAATAATACGGCCAGAACGCTGTTTGAGCATTAACTTACTCACTGCCCTGGTACATAAGAAGACACCAGTCAGGTTAAGGTTAATCACTGCCTGCCAATCAGCCGGTTTCATCCGCAGTAACAAGTTATCCCGGGTGATACCAGCATTATTAACCAGCACATCAACCCGACCATATTTTTCTATGGTGCTTTTTAATAAAGTGTCTACCTGTTCTTCTTGAGAAACATCTGCCTGAAGTGCTAAGGCATTCCCTCCAGCCTCAGTAATTGCTGCTACCACTTGCTCAGCAGCCTCACTAGAACTAGCGTAGTTTACTACCACACTAGCACCTTCTCCTGCTAATGCTAACGCGATCGCTCGACCAATGCCTCGGGAAGCACCAGTGACGATAGCAACCTTATCCTTCAGTTGTTGGGAAGATATCTGTAATGCTTCCATGAAAAAATCCTCTTCTGCTATGTGTATTCTTCAGCTCTAAGAATTTTGCACTAGAATCGAGCAATATGACTAATAAAGTGGTTTGGTTCTATGGCCGTAACAAAACAGTTCACTACTTTCAAAGACTTACTATCTGGCTATGATTTACCAGTGTTGGTCGATTTTTATGCTACTTGGTGTGGGCCATGTCAGATGATGGTTCCTATCCTGGAAACAGTGAACTCTCAGCTTAAAGGAAAATTACAAGTCATCAAAATTGACACAGATAAATATCCCCAGCTGGCGTCTGAGTATCACATTGAAGCCTTGCCAACATTAGTACTCTTCAAAAATGGTCAACCTGTGGAGCGCATTGAAGGTGTAGTTTCAGCGGAGCAACTCATACCCCGATTGCAAACCATACTTTAGTTTATTGCGAGCTTCGCGAGCAGTTCTAGATCCCCGACTTCTTCTTCCGGTTTATCGAGTTAATTACAGGTTCAATCGAGAAGTCGGGGATCTTCAGCGAGCGCTATTATTTGCTATGATTTATTTACAATAGGCTAATTCTGTATATATAACTAGAAAATCACCTAACACCTAATTAGCACAGGACTTTAGTATCCAGCCAAGAATAATACCCAATCCTCCAAAACGGACAGCTTGCCAAAAAGGCTCCTTGAGACTACCCCAGGAAAACAACTGACTTTCCAAATTTAGTTCTATTGTTTCTAGCTGCTCTTTGATTTTTTTTAATTCAGCTTGCAGGGATCGCCGATTACTGGTGCGGTGCAGTTGCTTCTTAATTTGCTCTCGACGCTGCTGAAGTTCAGTCTGTTGTTGTTGATCCCGTTGCACCTGATGGTAACGTTCAAGGAGGGATTGAAGCGATCGCTCTACTTCTGAAAAAGTTTGTTCAAATTCCTGGGCTTGATTATCCTCATGGTTGGGTTCTGAGTCGGGAGATGATGGCTTTAACGGTTGTTCAGGCATCTTCGATACAGTAAAGTAAATGGGAGTTTACCTTAAGTTATGGTTGAACCGAGCCAACTGAACAAAACTGATCTTCTCAAAGACATTAGCACCCTGGAACTAGCTCAAGCACTAGCAGAGCGTTATACGATCAAGCCTAATGATTGGCATCGACTAAAGTCTAACCGTAGAGCTAGAGCTGGTGAGCAAGCTGCTGCTGCTTTGGTATTTCTGCTCAAGGAACAACCAGAAGAAGCCCTTAGCAGATTTCGTCAGGCTTCAGGGTGGCTAGATCGTTCGATCTCTGCTCCCCCTTGTCCAACTCATGGGGATCAGCGCCGTTAGGGAATTAGGGGCAGTCTGGAAGGACTGTTCATCTTTTTACAGAGTCTTACTTCTGTACCCTGATGATTCCAGTGAACTTGATCGAAGATTTGGCGGAGGAGACATAACCCTCTGCCACTTTCTGATTCATCACAAGGCAAATTCCCATCGTACTCAGGCAGCTCACAACAACGAGTAGTAAAACCTGAACCTTCGTCTGAGATTATCCACCAATATTCATTATTTGCTACTGAAAATTGAACCTTTACCGTCTTACTTGTGTCTAAATTATTGCCGTGCTTGGCAGCGTTTACCAATGCCTCTTGTAGTCCCAGCCGGAGTTCCGGATGCCATTTAGGGGGAAGGTGTTCCAAAAGTAAATCAAGGATTGGGCAAAGGTAGAGGGTAGAAGCGAAGCTAATGGTCTCCCAGCCTTGTCCAAGTGGACCTAATGATGCTGGACGCAAAGATGTAGCAATCACTCAATAAACCTCTAGTTTTCACTTGGTGTACTGGAATATATCTCACGGCTTACTGCCATGTTGTTAAATAGCATTTTCCCAAACCCATAAATTATGGCTCAGGTATCAACAGCTTTCTATGGTTAAATGTTCTTTGCTTGTGAATGCAGCTCCACTAATTAGAGAATTCCGCTTGTCTTGCGGAAGGGAGAAAGTAATTTGGTTTGATTAGAGAACCTAATTTAGTGGAGTTTTTTGGGTATATTGCCTGCTTTCCAACTAAATAAAGGGAAAGCCAGCTACTTCTTTTAACTTTAGAGTGGTGATTTTCCTCTCATTGGGTTAAAGGTTAAAAAGTAACTTTAACATACCGTACCTAATAGTGTATCAAAACCTGCTTTTAAACACCAGTTCACTGGCTCTAAGGTCAACACATTGGTGCAGCTAGGCAAAAATTTTTGACCACCTCAACAGAAACAAGAGTGAAAACCGGGAGAAGCAGGACAAGGAAATTTGTGCTACTTACTGATTTGTACCAGCCTTCACTAGGAAGGCTGCACATTCAACATGAGCAGTTTGAGGAAAGAAATCAGCTGGTTGTACGTAGGTTAACTTGTAAATACCCGTTTGGCAGAGGAGTTTGAGGTCTCTTGCCAGCGTCGCTGGTTTACAGCTGAGGTAGACAAGGCGTGCTGGTGCAATCTCTAGAATAGTTTTGATCACTGCACTAACGCATCCCTTACGAGGTGGATCCAGTAGTATCAAATCTGGTGTAACACTTAGCTGTGGCAACAACTTTTCCACTTTTCCTGTCTGAAACTTGACATTGGTGATGCCATTCAGCACAGCATTTTGTTCAGCTTGCTCTACCGATGCTTTTTGCTCTTCTATCCCAATCGCCTGTCCTACCCTTTCTGCTAAAGGCAAGGTGAAGGTACCAATGCCACAGTAAGCATCAACTAACAATTCATTACCAGTCAAGGCTAGCTCTGCCACAATGACATTGAACAGAGCCTCCGCTGCCTCCGTATTTACTTGAAAAAACGTCTGAGCTCCTAGCTGGAACTGAAGATTAGCGAACTCCTCTCTTAAGTAGGGCTTACCAGCAACACAGCGGGTTTGGGAACCGAATATGACATTGGTACGGTGAGGGTTATGATTCACACAAACTCCCACTAATTCTGGATAGCTCCTCAACCATTTTTGAGCTTGAATTGCTAAGTTTTGTAAATTTATGTCAGTAGTTACTAAGGTTAACAGGATCTCGCCTGTACGGCGTCCAATGCGCAGGGATAGATGACGCAATCGTCCTTGGTGGCGCTGTTCATTATACACAGACCACCCCAGTTGTTGAATATCCTGCTTGATTTGAGCTAGTAAGGGATTCAAACGAGAATCTTGCACAGGGCATTGATTGAGATTAATTATTTGGTGAGTGCTTTTTTGGTAATAACCTGCCTGAACTTCACCAATTGCTGATCTTTTCAAGGGATAGGTTGCCTTATTGCGGTAAGCAAGGAAATCCTCAGTAGTCAACATTGGTGCGACGGTTGTTGAAGTGAATCCACCAATGCGTTCTAGAGCTTGAACAACTAAATTCTGTTTTGCTAATCGCTGATAATCCCAAGCAACATGCTGCCACTGACAGCCACCGCATTTATCTGCCACGATACAGTGGGGGCGGATACGATGGGGAGATGGTTCCAAAAGCTGGTGTAATTTACCATTAGCGTAGTTGGGTTTGACCTGTAAGAGCCTAACTAGCACCCGATCTCCAGTTACTGTATCCGGAACAAAAACCACACGAGATCCCAAACGTCCAACGCCGTCGCCACTATCACTGAGATCCGTAATCGTAACTTCAACTAGTTGACCTTGTTGCCAAAAATTTGAGGTAGCAGCTGTATTGATCATAACTTTGCTTTATTTTAGCGGAGGGGGCATAGTAAGCTATAGTGCTGCGACTTCTGATCCCCAATCACCAATCATCTTTATTTGTGTTACCAAGAGTCGCTAAACTACAAATATTATCTGAGTTAATAAAACAGTATGAGCGTAGTTAGCAAAGTTATTCTCAACGCAGACGAAGAACTTCGATATCCCAGCTCCGGTGAACTCAAGAGTATCGAGGACTTTTTGAAAACGGGTGATCAGCGGATGGAAATTGTATCCACGCTATCTGAAAGCGAGAAAAAGATTGTTCAGGAAGCGAGTAAGAAGCTTTGGCAGAAGCACCCTGATTACATCTCACCAGGGGGTAATGCCTACGGTCAGCGTGAACGGGCACAATGTTTACGAGACTACGGTTGGTATCTGCGGCTGGTTACTTATGGAGTTCTTGCCGGTGATAAGGAACCGATTGAACTCATCGGTCTGATTGGGGCGCGAGAAATGTACAATGCCCTTGGTGTCCCAATGGAAGGGATGGCTGATGCAATTACTTGCCTCAAAGAGGCTTCTCTAGGATTGCTCAGCGATGAAGATGCTAAAGCAACTGCTCCCTACTTTGATTACCTCATTCAAGGTATGTCCTAATTATTTGGCAAACTGTGTTTTGGCTTGATGTAACCTCCAGCACCATGCTGGGGGAGAATTTTTTAGTTAAGATATTCTCATCGTGTCTCTATGTTCGTATTGCTGAAGTAGAGCCACAAGGGTAAGATGAAGGGTAGAAAAGTGCACGGGAGTTCTTTGCTAATAGAAAAACCGACAGTCTCTCCGAAAGAACCTGTCGGCAACTATGTGTTCCTTATTGATGACTTAGCTAGAGTCTAATCGTTAACTAGTATGCTGAATTAGCAGTCTCAAGATTGCGATCTAGATCAACCAACCTTGGTGAATCTGATCACAAATGTAGTTAACAGTGACTATGTCGTTTGTCAAAAAACTCCCCTGGACTTCACTACTCCTTCTCATATTTACCCATGCTGTTTTCGGCTGGTTAGTATCTTTACAAGCTCATTCTGTTTGGCAAAGCGCAATCGAAGACTATAGCAATATTGGGGATCATCGCAGTACTTTAACCTCACTATGGTTTGGAGGAGAACACCCTACTCTCTGGGATGTCTCTTGGTGGCTGTTGCTTAAAGGGATAGTTTATATATTGGTAATTTCTTTGGCTTTGACTGCTCCTTTTCAACTGATTAAAACCTGTTACTCCAGTTGGCTACAATCGGACTTCAGGGCTTTTATGTCAGTGATTGTCGGTTCTTTCTTTGCCGTTATTATCATTGGTTCTCTTGACGTCTTTATCCGTATTTTGGTGCTCATTGCTGCTAGCGCTTTAGCAAGAATAGATCTTCAGACAGCCAATTACAGTGAATGGCAAGCTTTTTGGCTCCTTAGTCTTGTTTCTCTAACTGGTTATAGTTTAGGTATCATTACTCGGCAGTTGCTGGTAACCTCAATCTGACTGCGGTAGTTTAATCTGCACTGCTCCCTCTGGTGTAACAATAACTTTGCCACCTAATGCCTCAATCCGTTGGATGGCAATTGCTCTAGTGCGCTCATCTAAAGCATTGTTTAATACCATTGTCCAAGCACTAACTTGAGCCGATTTACTATCAGGGTTTTTGGCAAGAAATTCAGCAGTCTGGCGAGATAATGAGGCAACCTGCTTACTTTCTTCATCAGAATAAGTACTTGCCCACTCTGCTGCTTTTTCAAAGGATTGTCTTGCTGCTTGAGCATTGCCTAAAAATAACAGCTCATCAACACCTTTATAGCGCCAAATGTAGTAAGACTTAGCTGGTACTTGGGGTGACAGTGACTTTAAGCCCTTTTCCATCAAGGCTACAGACTTTTCTGGCAGCCCTGCGTATGAAGTGCTACTGGTAGAAAGGAACAGATATGCCTCCAAAAACCTGGGATCATTGTCTAAAATTACCTCAAAATACTCTGGACTAAGTCGATAGCCAGTTACTTGGCGAGCTGGTTCATCACCAAAGTATTCTAGGAAATCAAGGAATACCCAATCTGCCAGTAAATTATCAAAACCAAACGCTGGGGTTTTTTCCAGAAGATTGAGACGCACCTCTTCTGACTCAATTTCTTGTTGCAGAGCTTCTGGTGAAAAGTTGTTGTCTAAGTTTTTGAGTTGATTCAATTGTGGGGTCTGTAGCCACCCAATGATTAAAATACCTAATATAACTACCAGGGTAGCCCATGCCGATTGGGAAAGAGGTAACTGTCCATTGTTCATTGTCCATTGTCAATTTTTGAATCTTCGTGTTTAGCTACTGCTTTGAGCTTGAGGCAAAAACCAGAGTAGTCTGGTGGTGGCGTAAATTGCTCAATGGGTAGTTGACTAAACTGACAGCGAGACCAATCTGCATTGTAGATAAGATTAGAGCCTGTTTTCAAATTCTCAGAGGGCATTGCTGTAGCAGTAGCGACGCAAGGAGCATCAAAATTTGCATTGTCTACGCTAGGTTTCATTGCTGAATTATCCCCCAACTGTTTTGCCCTTGCAGCGGATTTTTGGCTTTGAAACGACGCTATAACATCTTTATCTGTGGCTACTTCTAGAAGTTGGTTATTACTCTGAATTAGAGTCTCAGTCAAATTTGATGCAATATTCTTTACCTGAAGTGGGGTTTCCAGTTGAGCTGATAACGCTTGCTCTTGAGAGTTCACCTCAGAAAGCTCTTCTTCTGTACTAATTTTCTGAACACTGGTAGCCAGTGAAAAGTGCCCCACGGGTGCAGCAGCATCCGCTATAGAAGTAAAAAACACTCCCTGCTCCCTGCTCCCTGCTCCCTCACTCTGAAGTAGTGTTTCTTGAGATAGACTTCGTTCTTGGCTTAGCTCAGTCCAGTGTGACTCCTTTGGTGTAGTCCAACTTTTGGGGAATTTACGAGAAATCAGTCGTTCAAACTCATGAGTAAAACGATACCTTGGCTGTCCTCGTCGTGCCCAAACAGCTAAGATTTGCTCAACAGAGATTGCTTTATAACGTCCTTGGTACAACGCCTCAATTACCCCTAGGCGTACCCAATTTGCTTGATAGCGCTCAAGCCAGAGATTAACTAATTCTTGTGCTGTGTAGCCTCTGAGTTCAAACCCATAGTGACTGAGCAAAGCGATCGCATAACTAATTACTGAGTTATTGGTCATTGGTTATTAGTCACAATCTGATAGATAAATGCGATCGCTTCCGCTCGTGTGGCTTGAGCTTTCGATTGTAAGAGGGCTGGTTCGAGATAGTTTACCACAATCTCGGTTTGGATGACAGCTCCAATAGCTGCTTTAGCATAGGCTGGAATGGTATCGTGTTCATTAGAGAGGCTTTCAATGCTTGTTGTGGGCAATTTGCCTAGGTCGTTCTAACAAAAAACTAATAACAAACAACAAACAACAAACAACCAACCAATAATGATTGAAGTCGAGAATTTGAGCAAAATCTACGGCTCTACTCCAGCGATTCAGGATGTCACTTTCAGCGTGGAGCCTGGGGAAATCCTGGGATTCCTGGGACCAAATGGTGCAGGGAAAACCACCACCATGAGGATTTTGGCGGGATATCTACCGGCAAGTAGTGGTACTGCTCGTATCGCTAACTACGAAGTGCATGAAAATTCTCTGGCGGTACGACGTCGGATAGGTTACTTACCAGAGACGCCACCCCTCTATTTAGATATGAGTGTTGAGGGGTTTTTGTATTTTGTGGCACGCATCAAAGGAATTGCAGCAGGCGATCGCTCTTCTAGGGTAAAATCTGCCCTGGAGCGCTGCAATCTAACGGAAAAAGCTGGTGTGCTCATCCGCAAACTTTCCAAAGGCTTCCGACAGCGGGTGGGTATTGCTCAAGCGATCGTTCATGACCCCCCTGCCATTATTCTAGATGAACCTACGGTAGGGCTCGACCCCAGGCAAATCATCGATGTCCGTAACTTAATCAGGAGCCTTGCCGGTGAGCATACGATTATCCTCTCTACCCATATTCTGCCAGAAGTAAGTATGACCTGTAGTCGGGTAGCAATTATTAATCGAGGCAAAGTTGTAGCAACCAATAGTCCTGAAGCCTTGATTGCTCAGTTACAAGGAGGCTCAGACTATGAGCTGGAAGTGGAAGGAGATGCTCCCGAACTGCAAAAACTCTTACAAGTGCTGCCGGGAGTTTGTATGGTGCAAATTGTTCCTACGGATACATTACCCCCCAATCGCTCTTTAATGCGTGTTATCTCGGTTCCAGGAGCAGAACTAGGAAGGGATATTGCAGCGGTTACGGTGGGAGCTGGTTTAGGATTATATGAGCTTCGGCGCACTAGTGCTACCCTCGAAGATGTATTCTTAGAACTGACAACCCAGGAAATGGGAAGTGGGCAATTGGAAGTCAGTGATAGTGAAAATTCTTCCCCTTTACCAACAATTGAAGTATCTGAAGAAGAGGCATAAATGGGTGTAATCATTGGTAACATTCTGGCAATTTTTCGTAAAGAATTACAGAGCTATTTTGCTTCGCCCTTAGCTTATTTAGTGGCAGCTATCTTTTGGTTACTGTCTGGCTTCTTTTTCGTAGCAATTCTCCTAGGACCAGGCGGCATTATTGATCAAGTTGCCTTAGTTGATCAACAGGGTGGAACACCCCAACCGATAGATGTTGCCTATGAATTTTTGCGCTTTTTCTTGAATGTCATGGGTTCAATGACTTTGTTTTTGTTGCCCATTCTTTCCATGGGACTATATGCGGAGGAGCGCAAGCGGGGAACGATAGAACTTTTGGCTACTTCACCCTTAACCAATTGGTCAGTAGCACTAGGAAAATTGTTGGGAGTACTGACGTTTTTTACCTTTATGATAGTACCTATTTTAGTGTATGAAGCGATCGCTTTGAGTGCTGCAAGCCCAGCAGTTCAACCTGCGGTACCCTTACTTGCTCACGCTGGATTAATTTTACTAGCTGCTTCAGTACTCTCCTTGGGTATGTTTATCTCATCTCTAACTGATAGTACAATTCTGGCAGCTTTCCTAACTTTTTCACTGAATGTTTTCCTCTGGGTAATGGGTGAGTTTTCTAGCAATATCAGTGGAGTAGTTGGTGAAGTTTTAGGTCATCTATCATTGCTAAAGAATTATGACACTTTAGTTAAAGGTGTTCTCGACCCTAGCAGTTTTGTCTTATTTGCCAGTTATATTATTCTCGGCATTTTTCTAACGGCTCAGTCTATTGATGCCCTACGCTTCGGACGCTCTTAAGTGGAGTTATTATACCAAATCCGATTTAGTTATACCACAAATAAGTCAACTAAAACCCATACATATCCAATAGTGACAAGTTAAAGAGTCGTGCATTGTGTCGAAATTTTGCCTTAACTTGTTACCGATGATACATATCAGGCTTTTCTCAATAAGACATGTGGTCTACAGTAACCGGATTTGGTATAAAAGTGTCGTCAGAGAATAAAAAATTGATAAAGTTTCCTATTTTTTAGTGACATTTATTGACGACCATGTAAATATTGTAAACGTACATGTCATACCAGTCTTACGAAAAGTAATTTTTGTCGGACGAGTACCACTTGGTTAACATCATTAAACTTGACACAGATTGATTGAAATAATCAAGTTATCTGGCATATTTATCTTTCTTTTTTAAAAGAAAATAATTGTTCTTTGTCTTCGCCTGAAACAGTTATCAGAGTCTGTATCTACAGGGTTATTAGCATCAAAATAAGAAATTTATCAGATAGCTAATATCTGCGATTTCTTGAGTTTTGTACATTTTTGTTGAAAATATCGATCTAATACCGTGAGCTACTCGACTCAAAATCCAGAATTTTTAACATCTCCTAAAAAATCATTTAGGAACTCGATAGAGACGCCAATAGTAACGACAAAAATAGTTGCTATCAATGAACTAGAACAGGAGATTCAGACTTGTGCAAGAGAACAATTTACAGGTCGGTTGAATTTGTGTATGACAAATACCGATAACCAGCAGTGGAATTTGTATTTCTTTAAAGGTGGTTTGAGTAAATCTACCAGTAAGGTGCATCCAATTCGTCGTTGGTGTCGACAAGTGTCTATTCACTGCCCACAACTGGCAATTCATCCTGTTGATCAAGGTTCGGAACGACTCCACTATTGGGATTACAAATCCCTAGTAAAACTTGTAATACAAGGACAGATTTCACCAAGAAAGATGGCAGCAATCGTTGAAGGTAATATTAGAGAAATCCTCTTCGATATCATTCAACAAATCCAACTCAGTAATGATTTAGGAGAGTCATTAGTCTACAGGCGCATTCCTGAGAGCAACAGGGATTCAAGATTGCTGCGAATTAAGGCTGAGCCAGTGTGGCAGCAAACAAAACAAGCTTGGGATGCTTGGCAGCAGGCTGGCTTGAAAAATCTTTCTCCCGATTTAGCTCCTGTGATCTGGGATGTTGAGGAATTGCGACAACAAACTTCACTCCTTGTCTACCATAACCTCACTACCTTAGCAGATGGCAATCGAACCTTGAGGGATTTAGCTGTCAAGTTGAAACAGCAACTGTTGCCTCTAGCTCAATCAATTATGCCCTACCTCAGACAAGAATTAATGGGCTTGATCGAAGTTGGAGATTTGAGCTTTAAGCGCAAGATTTCTAGAACTACTAACTCTGGACTCGCAACAAAGATACCTCCTGTAAGACAAATTCAAACTCAGCTTACTACTCCTCTAATAGTTTATATCGATGATAGTCGGAGCGATAGCCTGATGATGAGTCAGATTCTTGCCCAGGCTAGCTATCGGTTTATTAATATTCGGGATCCATTAAAAGCACTACCAATCTTGTTAGAACACAAACCAGATCTTATTTTTTTGGATTTGGTTATGCCTGTGGTTAATGGGTATGAGATTTGTGCCCAAATTCGCCGGATTTCACTATTCCAAGATACCCCTGTGATTATTCTCACCAGCAGTGATGGAATCGTGGACAGAGTGCGTGCCAAGATGGTTGGTTCCTCTGGCTTTTTAGCAAAGCCTATCGAGCGACAGAAGGTGCTAACTGCTCTGCGGAGTCATCTAACTCAGAGCATCGAACAGGGGGGTTCTGGAGCAGGGAGCAGGGGAGTAAAACCTACCGAATAGATGCAAGGAGGTTTGTTAGAGACTGACAATTAAAAAATTAGACAATTATTGTAATACAGCAGTTTGATAATGAGAGTTCTTTTAGTTGAAGATAGTTTAACGGAAACTGAATTACTAACAGGCTACCTCCGACAAGCAGGTCTAACAGTAGTCAGCGTTACAAATGGTGAAGATGCTCACCTCAAACTCCAGTACCAGAGACCAGATTTAGTAATTCTTGATGTGATTTTGCCTGGGCAAAGCGGGTTTGAAATCTGCCGTGAACTGAAGACTAATTCTAGTACCCAAGAAATTCCCGTAGTAATTTGCTCTAGCAAAGGTACTGAGGCAGATAAGCTTTGGGGTTCGATGCTAGGTGCAGATGCCTACATACCTAAGCCAGTAAATCAGCAAGAACTACTCCAAACCATCCAACAATTAACAGCTGCTTAATTGTTTATTGAGAAGTTAATAACAAATAACAAACGACCAATGACAAATGACAAATAACCAAATTGGTCTTGATCCACTCAACCTAGAGCCACTACCCCCAGAAAACCGCCAGCGGTTGCTCCGTTTCCCTCTTGGTGTTGAGGAGAGTGCGCTGCTACCCCTAGAGGAAATTGCGGAAATTCTCAGGGTAAATGCAGCAGAAATTCTCCCAGTTCCAGAAATGCCCAGTTGCGTTTTAGGAATTTGCAATTGGCGAGGAAGCATGCTTTGGCTTGTAGATCTTAACCATCTTGTCGGCGGTGAGCCTCTGTCGCTTCAAGGAGCAGTTGCAACATCTCCTGTGGCAATGGTAGTTCAAGTCAATGAGCAATCTTTAGGTTTGGTGGTGCAACAAGTTAACGACATTGAGTTACATGAATTGCAACGACTCCAGCCAACAGCTCCAGGATTATTTCCTTCGTGTCTCCTACCTTTTGTCCTTGGTGCTTTATCAGGAGGCAACGGTACTGTTTTAGATGTCAAAGCGATTACTAAGTGTCCCCTCTGGCAAACACACGCAGGAGGAAGGTATTGAGTTTTTTTCAATTAAACTCCTCTCCCACATGGCGATTGATGAAGCGAATCAAGAGGAGTATTGACCAACAAGATGACACAAATAATGACCAGTTGGACAACTGGAAACTACCCTATCCCTCATTGAACTATTCGCAGAAAGTCCTCCCACCGGCAAATAGCAACGAAGAACCCACCTCCAACCCCTCCCAGGAGGGGAATAGGAACCAGTTAGTTTCCTCCACTATCCTTGTGCCAACTGAGACATCGTCAGAGACAGATATCAATAATCAACCTCCTCTACCTAAGGAATGGGAACAGGAGATTATCCCTCAACCAGATTTAGTATTAACTGAAGCAAAAATCATGCAAGAACTCGATCAATCTAAGCAACAACTCGATACTCGGTCCCAACTTGATCAATCACTAAGCAATAGCAATGGTAATTTGACTCCTACCAGATTGAAAGCTGATCTAGATCTCAATCTTGAGCAACACTTTAGGGATAGGCGGCAGGAGTTATTCAATCTTGCAAGTCAACTGCACCAAGCACCAAACACTCCAACTTTGCTTACAACTGCAGTAAATGAAATTCGTAAGTATTTCAAAGTAGACCGAGTATTAATCTATCGTTGCCAGACTGAAAGCCTAGGCATAGTAGAGGCTGAGTCGATGACAGCTGGCTATACCCCTAGTTTGGGTGAGTCTTTGCTAATCAACACTTTTGGAGCTGAGCATCGGCTAGACTACCAGCAAAAGCAAGTCATAGCTCTGAGTCAAGTCTCCGATACATCTGTCAGTCCTTACCAACTGCAACTACTGGAAAGGTTTCAGGTTAAAGCTAGTCTCAGCCTGCCAATTTTACTACAAGAGCAGCTATGGGGCTTACTCGTTCTACACCAATGCTCTAGTTCTCGGCAATGGCAGGAAGCTGAAATCATGCTCCTCTACCAACTGGTTACTGAACTGAGGCTGAATTTACAGCCATTAGAATTCCGCCACCTAAGGCAGAAGCAGGCTCAACTAGAAACTATCTTGGAGCAAATTCTGGGGAGAACTTCAGCTTCTGGTGATACCTACACTGCTCTTGGCAACATTACTCAAGAACTGCGGCAATTTTACCAGGCTGACCGAGTAGCTGTTTACCGCTTTAATGCTGACTGGAGTGGTGAATTTGTGGCTGAGTCAGTTGCCCCTGGCTGGGTAGTGATGGTTCAAGAACAAAAAGAAGATACTAGCCTCAAATCCAAGGAAATCACAGCCTCTGATCAATGTACAGTAAAGAGATTTGGTTTTCCTGCCAACTCTAGTACCACTGACACTTTCCTCAAGGATACACAAGGGAGTGGCTATTTCATCGGTCAGCAAATCAAGCGGGTTGACGATATTTATAATGCTGGTTTTTCCGACTGCTACATTAGTACCCTAACCAAATACCAGACTAGAGCTTACCTCATTGCTCCCATTTTTCAAGGCGAGCGACTTTGGGGTTTACTAGCCATTTACCAAAACTCAGGTCCTCGCCACTGGCAAGATGATGAAGTTACACTGCTCTCACTATTTAGTGAGCGTCTCGGTGGTATCCTTAAGGAATTTAAATTAGCCGCACAGCTAGAGGAGCAATCCCAGCGACTAGCTCAAGCAGCACACAGAGAACAAGCTGTCGCCAACTTGCTTGATCAGATTCGTCGGACATTGGACATGGATACCATCTCCAGAACCACGACGAAAGAAGTCCGGCTGTTGCTCAATGCTGATCGCGTGGCACTCTATCGGTTTAATCCTGACTGGAGTGGGGAATTCCTGTCGGAATCGGTAGGAGCTGGCTGGATGTCGATAATCCAGCAGCAGAAAACTGACCCCAATCTCAAGAGTATCGAACTCATCAACGATGAGCGCTGTAGTTGTAAGGAGCTGAGAGAGCCTTACTTCCCCGCTGCTGATACTTATCTACAAAATACCAAAGGCGGAGGCTTTGTCCGAGGCGAACAATATAAGCAAGTTGATGACATTTATGCTGCTAACTTTGCTCCCTGCTACCTGGAAACCTTGGAAAAATACCAGGCTAAGGCCTATGTGATTGTGCCTGTTTTCCAGAGCAAGAAATTGTGGGGATTGCTAGCAGTCTATCAAAACTCAGGTGCCCGTGCTTGGGAAGAGACGGAAGTCAAGTTGTTGGCTCAGATTAGCAATCAATTGGCAGTAGCTCTACAGCAAAGGGATTGTCTAGAACAACTGCAGAGTCAATCTACCCAGATTACTAAAGCTCCTGTCGGAGAACAAGCAGCAGCGAAATTACTCACTAAGCTTTCCCAAGGCGGGGATGTAGAGAACTTCTCCTGAGAATCTTACCAGAGAAGTCCGGCAACAGCTCCAATGCGATCGCGTGGCAATCTATCGCTTCAATCCTGATTGGAGTGGTGAGTATATAACTGAATCGATGGCAAAAGATGGAGTGCCTTTGGTAGGGGCAACTATTGAGTCTGATCATTTGCAAGAAACCCAGGGAGGTAGGTATCGTCACAACCAAACTTTTGCCGTTGATAACATTCACCAAACTCTCTGTCCTGTTCTCGTTGAATACTTGGAGCAATTTCAGGTCAAAGCTTATCTAACTGTACCAATTTTCCAAGGGGAAAAACTGTGGGGTTTACTCACTGCCTACCAACATTCAACTCCTCGTCATTGGCAAGCCGAAGAAATCTCTTTGTTAGCTCACATTGGCCGACAGTTTTGGGAAGCTCAGCAGCAGGTAGAGTACCTAGGACAGCTAGAGTGGGAAAGAGCTAAAGGCAAACTGATCGACAAAATTAGCAATAATGCCGACATTGAGAGCATTTTCCGGACAGCAACCAAAGAAGTCCGTCAGCAGCTACAGTGCGATCGCGTGGTAGTCTATCGCTTTAAACCCGGATTGGAGTGGCTCTTTTCTGGCAGAGTCAGTGGCTACAGGCTGGGTTCCCTTAGTAGGACCCAATACCAAAAAGACCTGGCCCTTAGATACCCATTTGCGAGAAAACCAAGGAAACTATTATCGCCGGAATGAACCTTTAATGGTTGAAGATATCCACCAGGTTGGTTTCAGTTCCTGTTATCTCGACCTCTTAGAGCAATTTGAAGTTAAAGCTTATCTGATTATGCCAGTTTTCGCTGGGGAAAAGCTTTGGGGTTTGATGGCTGCTTACCAGAACTCAAGTCCTCGTCAGTGGCAGACAGCAGACATCAATTGTTTGTCTCAGATGGTTAAACAGTTGGCAGTTGCCGTGCGGCAAGTGGACTCTTTCGAGCAAGTAACCAAAGCCGTAGAACGACAGCAAGCAGTTGCCAGCGTGATTGATAAAATTCGCGAAACCTCAGACATTGACACCATTTTTCAGACAGTAACCAGAGAAGTTCAACAGTTGCTGGAGTGCGATCGCTTAGCAGTTTATCGTTTCCATGCTGACTGGAGTGGTACTTTTGTTGCGGAGTCAGTAGCTAAAGGTTGGGTAAAACTAGTCGGTCCTGATATCAAAACTGTTTGGCCTGATACCTTTTTACAACGGACTCAAGGTGGTCGATATCGCAAGCACGAAAACTTTGTAGTTAACGATATCTACGAAACTATCCATACTCCCTGTCACCGAGAAGTTTTAGAGCAATTTGAGGTCAAAGCTTATGTAATTGTGCCAGTTTTCGCTGGAGACAAGCTCTGGGGTTTACTCGGTGCTTATCAGAATGATAGTACTCGTTACTGGCAAGAGGAAGAAGTCAACTTACTAGCTCAGATTGGCAAACAGTTTGGTGTTGCCATCAAACAAGCTGAGTATATTGAGGAACTCCGTGTGCAGTCACAAAAGTTAGCCATGTCAGTTGAGAGGGGGACAATTTACAGTCAACTGATCTACCGGTTGGGGTTGGTTCTCATTCAAGAGAATTTCTCCTTGGATAACCTGTGGCAGCTAGCTCTTCGGGAATTAAGGAGACAACTGAAGAGCGATCGAGTTGCTGTCTACCGCTTTAATTCTGACTGGAGTGGTGAATTTGTAGTTGAAGAGCTGGGCAGCGATTATGTCAAAATTGTGGGAACTGAGCTAGCTCGATACGAGGATCCTTACCTCCAAGAAACCCGGGGAGGTCGGTATCGCAGCAAGGAAACTCTGAGTATCAACAATATCGACGATCTTGAGCAAGATACTGCTGAATTAGATAAATATCACATCAGGCAGCTAAAACAGTGGGGAGCCAAAGCCTACATGATTGCGCCGATCTTCAAAGGCGAGGAACTTTGGGGGTTATTAGGAACTTATCAACATAACGCACCCCGTCAGTGGGAGCAAATAGATATTAACTTGCTAGTTCAGGTTGGGGTGCAGGTAGGTCTTGCCTTGCAACAAGCCGAATACTTGGAGCAACTTCGAGAGCAAAACCGAGCAATTAACTTTGGCAGCGGCAAGGGAAAAAACTGCTAAAGAGCAACTTCAGCAGGATGTGATCCAATTATTGTCAGCAGTTCGACCTGCTCTCAATGGGGATTTAACAGTCCGGGCGACTGTAACAGAAAATGAAGTAGGTACTATTGCCGATGCTTACAATAACACGCTGCAAAGTCTACGCGGCATTGTGAAACAGGTGAAAACAGCTTCTAGGCAAGTTGCCCAAACCTCCCAAGGTAGCGAGTCTGCCATTACTGGTCTGAGTAACCAAGCTCAGCAGCAGTTCCAGGCTCTCGGTCAAGCTTTAGCACAAATCCAAATGATGGTCAATTCTACCGAAGCAGTAGAAATGAGTGCTCAACAGGTAGAAATTGCGGCTCAGCAAGCCAACCATACTGTACGGCAAGGGGATGCAGCCATGAACCGCACCGTAGAGGGAATTATGGACATTCGGGAGACGGTGGCAGAAACCAGTAAGCGTATCAAGCGCTTAAGTGAGTCTTCCCAAAAGGTTTCGCGGGTAGTCAACCTCATTAGCAACTTTACTACCCAAACCCAACTGCTAGCACTAAACGCCGCGATTGAGGCTACTAGAGCTGGCGAGTACGGACGGGGTTTTGTCGTTGTAGCTGATGAGGTACGTTCTCTGGCACGTCAGTCTGCCGAAGCCACTAGCGAGATTGAGCAGTTAGTGCAGGAAATTCAGCAGGGTACGGCTGAAGTATCCACAGTCATGGAGACAGGCATACAACAGGTGGCACAGGGAACAGCAATGGTACGGGATGCTCGCCAGAATCTCAATGAGATTGTAGAAGCTACTAACCAAATTAGTCAGTTAGTAGAGGGCATCACCCAATCAACCCAGGTACAAACCCAGGAGTTTCAATCGGTGACAGAAACCATGACTGATGTTGCTGCGATCGCTAACCAAACTTCAGAGGATTCTATCAAAATTTCTCTATCTTTCCAAGACCTCCTGATGATGGCTCAGAACCTCCAGGCTAGTACCGATCAGTTTAAGGTTGATTAGTTGTTAGTTGTTAGTTGTTTGTCGTTTGTTGACCAAAAACGAATGACAGATAACCAATAAACAATGGCTAACAACCAATAACTAATAACAAACAACCAATAACCAATAACTAATTCAAAGAATTAATGTATGAGTTTAATCAGGGTGCTAATTCATCAACAAGTCGATAAACATCTAAATCCTGAAATCTCATATTTTTTTTGTTTGTCGTTTGTCGTTTGTTGTTTGTTTTTTGCCTTCTACCCAAAATAACAAGGGTAGCGATATACCCAAAAAAGATTTGGAGTAATGATACATCACCAAATAACCAACAACAAATAACCAACAACAAATAACAAATAACAAATAACAAATAACCAACAACAAATACCAAATGACAGATCCAACTATTCGCGAGCAAGGTTATCGCTACTTTCTCCAGGAGGCACCGGAACTGCTCCAAGCTTTGGAGGAAGATTTGCTCAGTCTTAGAGAAGATTGTAGTATTAATAAAGTCCACAATTTAATGCGAACTACCCACACTATTAAAGGAGCAGCTGCCAGTGTGGGTTTAGAAACCATTAAAACTGTAGCCCATTATCTAGAAGATATTTTCAAAGCTCTCTGCCAACCAGATATATCTATTGATCCAGAAGTAGAAGCCTTACTTTTCGAGGGTTATGAATGTCTGCGCTTACCTTTAACTGCTGAACTAAGAGGTGGACAAGTTGATGAAGCTGGGGTTAAAAGCCGAACCGCTGCTGTTTTTGCCCAACTGCAAGATAAGCTAGGAGACTGTTTTAGCCAGGAAGCACACCTCCCCTCTTCGGTAGAATTAGGTTTTGATGTCACCCAGTCTATCTTTGAGGTTGGGGTTACTCAAAGATTAGATGAACTCGCCGCAGTCATAGAAACTGACCAATCGACGGCAATTGCTACCATCCTACGGACTCAAGCAGAAATTTTACTCGGCTTGGCTGAATCTTTGATACTGCCAGGATTTGGTGCAATTGCCCAAACTGCGATCGCAGCGTTGGCTGCTCATCCAGAGCAAGCAAAGACCATTGCTCAGATTTCTTTAGCAGATTTCCGGGAAGGACAAACAGCAGTACTGAATGGCGATCGCATTGAGGGAGGAAAACCTTCCCTCGCTTTGCAAGAATTAGCTGGTAAAACGTCCTTAGAAGGTAGGGAAGTAGAGAAAATAGATAGCAGAGCAGATGAAGAACAAAGCCAAGGCGAGGAAGAGCAACAAGTTACTTCTCCATCTTCTCAGGATTTAGTAACTCAAGTCGAAATTGAACCGGTAACTGATGCAGCTGAGTCTAGTTTTGACTTGGGTGAATCACAGAATGAAACTGACTCTCTCCTGGAAGTCATTTGGGGAGGGATAGGGGAATTAGATGAAGATATAGAAGTAGCTGATGAGTCTGCCTTCTTTTCCCTAGATGGAGAGCTAGATGAAGATATAGAAATAGCTGACGACTCTGTCTTCGTTTCCCTAGAGAGTGAGCTAGATGAAGATACAGAAGTAACCGACGATTCTGCCTCCATCATCTTAGATAGGCAAGAAGGAAGACAAAGAGATGGAGAGAAGACGAAAAGATCACCCCAACCACCGACAACCCCAAGCCTTACTGAATTACCTAGTACTGTGCGGGTTAAGGTTCAGCATTTAGAACACCTGAATTATTCAATTGGGGAATTACTAACCAACCACAACCGCCAGTTACTCCAGAATGAACAACTACAAGGTGCGGTGAAAACCCTGCTTGCCCGTGTTCAGCAACATCGGCAACTACTCGATCAACTAAGGGATTGGTCTGATCGCCTGTTCATCGTCGAACGGTGCAATGGAGAGATGGAGAGACGTGGGGATGGGGAGATGGGGAGACGTCGGGATGGAGAGATGGGGAGATGGGGATATAGGGAGATGGGGAAGCAAGGAAATAATTCTCAATTCCCAATTCCCAATTCCCAATTCCCAAATAACCAACAACAAATAACAAACAACAAACAACAAAATCTTTTTGATTCCCTAGAACTAGATGAATATAGTGAAGCCCAGCTCTTGATTCAGTCTGTTCTTGAAGATGCTGTGCAATTAGCAGAAGCCAATGATGCTATTGAATTGTTCGCTCGGCAGTCCCATCAAACCTTAGAAACCCAACGTCGCCTGTTGACTAGTACCCGTGATGTGGTGATGGAAGCCAGGATGGTACCTTTAGGAGAAATCTTTGCTCCTTTACCTCGTATTCTACAACAGCTGGAAGCTGTGCACCATAAGCCAGTACATGTAGAAATTCGTGGCACTGAAGTGATGGCAGATAAGGTAGTAGCCCAAAAACTCTATGATCCCCTGCTACACCTAGTTCGCAATGCCTTTGATCACGGGATTGAGTCTCCTGCTATTCGACAAGAGCAAGGTAAGCCGGAAAAAGGTCAGATTACAATTTGCGCCTACTACCGGGGTAGGTATCTAGTGATTGAAGTCCGGGATGACGGGCAAGGACTGGATTTTGAGAAAATTCGCCAACGGGCGGTAGAGCGTCAACTTATTAGTCCTCAACAGGCTAGGGTTCTCAATGAGGCTCAGTTGAAGGAGCTACTGTTTGAACCAGGTTTTTCTACCACATCTGGGGTGAATGATCTCTCTGGGCGAGGCATTGGCCTTGATGTGGTTCGTGCCCACTTACAATCTCTTCAAGGTTCAGTCGAGGTTAATTCTGAACTTCACCAAGGTACAAGCTTTATACTCCAGATCCCCCAAAACCTCACGATCTCTAAATTACTCCTGTGTCAGGCTGGTAATCGCACCTATGCCTTACTAGCTGAAGCGATCGAGCAAATTATCATTCCCCGCCCTGAGCAGCTCCGGTGCTGGGAAGATGGCAAAGTCCTGCGCTGGGGTAAAGGTGACTCAGAACAACTTATCCCCATCTATAGACTTGAGAAAATTCTGGATTATTCCTTGCCAGTTTCCGAACCTTTGGATTCTCAAGACAAGTATACTTTAGCCTCTCAGCAGCAAGTCATGCCTTTGATGCTCATTCGTTGCCAGAATGAATTACTGGGATTGGAAGTAGATCAAATGTTTGGGGATCAGGAATTAGTGATCCGTCCTTTGGGGGCAATAATGGTAGCGCCAAGCTATATCTATGGAAGCAGTATTCTAGCTGATGGTCAGTTAACCCTGGTAATCGATGGAGCTGCTTTGATGGATTGCATCTTCAAGCGACAAACTTCTAGGAATGGGTTGAGTTGGGAAAGTACTCTAGAAAGAAATCAGCCAAGTTTAGCCGCTGCAAAGAGTATCACCCAAACCAACTATGTGGGGCAAATAATGCCAAGCTCTGACCTACAGGAGGATGTGGTTAATTTAACACCTCGTAACCTTGAAGCTAGCCAACACCAATTAACTTCCCAGACTCATGCGGCTTTGCCAGGAGCGCCAGTTTCCAATTTTCAGGCAAAACCAAGCAAAATGGTTCTTTTGGTGGATGACTCAATCACTCTACGTCAAACTCTAGCCCTGACTCTAGAAAAGGCTAACTATCAGGTAGTTCAGGCTAAGGATGGTTACGAAGCTCTAGAAACACTCCAGCACCAGACAGACATTGAGTTAGTAATCTGCGATATCGAGATGCCCCGTATGAATGGGTTTGAGTTTCTCAAATATCGTCAACAAGACCCAGCGTTAGCAGATATTCCTGTAGTGATTCTGACTTCTCGGAGTGGTGAGAAGCATCGCTTGATCGCTACAGAGTTAGGTGCAACTACCTATCTCACTAAACCTTATCTAGAACACGAGTTATTGACTAAGGTGAGAGGTTTATTTGGGCAAAAGTTACTTAATTCTGTTCAGAGTAGGAGGAAGTGAGTTCGGGGTTTCTTGTAACTGGCAAGATGCCAGTTCCACAATTGATACCCTACACCCTTACTCCGAAGGAGTGTTTATCGAGAGCTCCCCAGGAGCGCTTCGCGCCCCAAATTGACTCTTGAGAAACAATTATCTTCCCTGTTGCCTAACTCGGAGACTCAGTGTTTATTCAGAGATTAGCAATTAGCCATTAGCAATTAGCCATTAGCTTTGAGCGTGTTTCTCGATAGTAATAAGTTTGTTTCCTAATTGATCAATATACAAGTTTAATGTGGATTAGCTTGAGAAAGAGCCATGTACCAAGAGTCAAATTCAGGTAAATTTATTGTTTTTAAGATCGCAGATTATTTCCTAGCGCTCCCAATTCAAGATGTACTGAAGGTAGTAAATTGTTCCTTTGAGCTCAGGGGGAGTTTGAAAACAATGGGGTTAGTCAAAATTGGGCGTCATATGATTCGAGTTTTGGATTGGCATGAACAGTTAGCTTCCTTGAGTTCACCTCAGTCTGGGCAAACAAACCCACATGTCACTCAATTAGTAACTACAGGTAGTTTCCCTGAATCACCAGTTAAGCAAACTTTTTTAGTCATTACAAGGGATTACCAGGGAGCACTTTGCGGGATTGCAGTGGATGAACCGCCTAATTTGGTAGAGTTACCGTTGGAGATCATGCAAGCACTTCCCGAGTCTAATCATCAGTCTAATGTCTTTAAGATGATTAGCCATGCAGCGATTCTATCTTCTGGAGCACTCTCAACAACTATTTTTATCCTTGATGTGGAGCGATTCAGCAAATACACGATTAATGCTCTGCCACTGTTGTTAAAGCCGTCTTGACCCACTGACACAGCTAAAATGAGAGAATAAGTAGGGTTTGCTGAATAAGTCGTAACTTTCGGGTTTGAATAGGTGTTAGGTGGTAGGTGGTAGGTGAGGTTGGAGGTGTTAGGTGTTAGGAAATTTCCCAAGTCGGTGACAAGTTAAGCAAAAGAGAAATTTGTCAAGCCCTTTGGGTGAAATTGCTGTATCCTTGACTATGTAGGTTGGGTGGAGCGATAGCGTAACCCAACACCGGCGTATATTCTGTTGGGTTTCACTTCGTTACACCCAACCTACCTTTTTAGTCGTGTCGCGCCACTAATTCCCATGCGAAAACGAAAAAGCATTATCCCAGACGTAATCAATGACTTGCTTAGCCTGGTTGAGGGGGAGAAGTCGGCAGCGATGCTGATTGTCAAAGGATAAGAGGGGCTGATCTTTAACTAGGTGATCAGCCTGGATGAAATTCCCCCGGATTTTAGCAAGGTTGTTCAATGGACCTTGAATATCAAAATCGATTTGGGTGCCCAGTTTCTCATCCATCCATTGTTCGATGCGATCGTCGAGTTCTTCGGGTGTGAGGGGGCGATCGCTTGTGAGTAAGTGATAGTACACCAAAAGAATTTCTTTTGTTTCTTCCTCTTCAGCAAAATCGATGAGGGTGCTGAGGGCACTGATGTTGCTAGCAATGTTACGAAAGAAGAGTGTATCGGTTACCTCTTTCTGAAATTTGATTTTCTTGCTCTGGTATTTGGTATACTGCTGGAAGGTAAACCCCCCCAGAGCTATTAACAGGGAAAGGATTGCCAAAAGCAGAGGTGCAAGATCTTTGACAGATTCCTCGTCAGCTCGAAGAGCTGCGATATCTAGGGGTTGACCAAGGGTTAGGAAAGCGATAGCGCCGATGATCAGGAGAATTTGAGGCGCAACCTTCAGCAAGAGAGGAATAGCTGCACCGATTGCAGGAACAAGGAGCAAAAGTCGGTCTTTCCAGGTCATACTAGCTTTGATGTTGGGAAAGAGAAACTCTAGATCCGGTTTGGGAACATTTTGATAATAGTAAATGTAAGCTTTACCGGGGATAAACTTAAGTGTCTTGATATCAACGTTTTTATCTTCAAAGTAAGTGGTATCTTTAAATCGCAAAAGAACAAAAATCTGTTGGAGGATATCTAACTGGATTTCTTTGTGCCAAAACCACCGTTTGATTTTGATGGTTTGAATATCATCGCCGCGATAATAGCAAACGAGTTGTTCAAACTCATTAAAATCAATATCTGTTTTGAGGTCAATGAGGGATTTGACTTTAAAGGCACGTTGAAGAGATTCTTGGGAAAGGGGAATGTAGTTGGCGCGTTCCAGAACTTCGATGACAGCTACAATGAGTTTTTCCTCCATCTGCTGTAGTTCCATCGGGTCTGGCTGATGAATAACTTTGGTTATGGAATCGGGGTTGAAAGGCTCAAAGTTGTATTTTATCGTTTCTAAGTAGCTGTGAAACTGGAAGTGATAATAGGCTGAAAGAATATTGCAAAATTCGCGGAAGGTCGCTTGTTCATCAACCGAAAGCTGACCATCACAGATGCAGAGATCAATTAGATCACTGCGACGGTAGGGGATAAATGCTTCGCGATCATTGTATACTGCCATTGATTAATCCGTCATGCTCTTATATCATAAAATGGTCACGGAACCCTAACAAGTTAACAAAAATGCAGGTAGTATTCCGGGAATTTAGCCCTTTTGATTTGTGGATTTGGCTAGAATTTAGCACTGTTCCCTCCCCCATGGAAAAGGAATACGTTGAAGAAGTTTTCAACTCTTGGTTTTTATTAGGTAAGCTAGGAGGATTCGATGCCGAAAACCTCCAGGTTCAGGAAGTTGGTCTGGAAATCAGCTACATGGACTATGACCACAGTGGAGCGGCTCACAACATGATGGCACTCATGCATAATAAGGGAGAATTTGATTATTTAGGTACCTTCGGGCGCTGTTGGTTTGATTTGGGCACCAGCGACGCGATCGCTCTTGATATCCTAATCAATTCTCTCAGACAGCTTTCTAAGGAATATGTCAGTATCGAACGGCTATTTATAGGCGGTCAAAACGAAGACTGGTCAATAGAAGATCATAGGCAATCTCTGTTTTATGAAGGTAGTTAGGGCTTACTGTCTGAGTCTGGAAGCAATACCAGACAAACCTTTCAATCATTTTTTGACCAAAATTGTTAAGGGACAAGCCCTACCCTAGATTTTGCTTTGTGCAAAATATGGCATTGAGGTCTTTGACAAATGTAAATTCGTTGCGTAGTTCGGTAGAGTATTTGTGGTTGATTAAATTCCACCGCCAAGAGGGAAAGGAAGAATTTCCTTTCCCCCTCAACCTCAACCCGTATTCCGCATCCCAGCAGCAATACCATTAATGGTTAACAGCGCCCCTCGCAGTAACTCTCCTTTGCTATAGCGGGAGTGAATTACCCCAGATGCTGTTTGGTTGTTGTGTTGCCGCAAGCGCTTGAGCAAGGACACCTGTAGGAAACCAAGAGGAACAATTGTACCATTGCGCAGTTGTACAGACCGTTGTAAATCTGGATCACCATCCAGAAGTTTTTTGTGACCTGTAATTGAGAGAACTAACTCACTGGTGAGATTAAATTCCAGAGCAATCTGCTCAAACAGCAACTCAAAGCGTTCGGTGTCCTCTGGTTTTGACAATTCCCGCACATAGTGGTGAGCCATTTGCAGATCTACTTTGGATAAGGTCATTTCTACCTTAGAAATAGCCATTCTGAAAAAGGGCCACTTAAAATTGAAGTAGCGCAGTAGTTTCAAATTTTCCTCAGGGTCTTCCTGCAAAAAGTCTGCTAGAGCTGTACCTACACCATACCAAGCAGGTAGTAAAAAGCGGCTCTGAGTCCAGCTAAAGACCCAGGGAATTGCCCGCAAAGAACTTAAATCTTTTTTACCACTTTTCCGTCGTGCTGGTCGGGAACTAATTTGCAACTGACTGATTTCTTGAATCGGGGTTACATTGTGGAAAAAATCCAGCAAGTCTGGTTGCTCGTAAATCAAAGCACGGTAATGTTTACGCGATCGCGCTGCTAATTCTTCCATAATTTGGTTCCAAGGCTCGATATCATCAAAGCCGGTTCCCAGCAGACTAGCTTGAACCACAGCGGTGGCGACTGTCTCCAGGTTATAGAGAGCCAGTTCCGGTTGCGAGTACTTAGAGGCTAAAACTTCTCCCTGCTCGGTAATCTTAATGCGCCCGTTAATACTACTACTCGGTTGTGAGAGAATAGCTTTATAAGCTGGGCCTCCACCACGACCAACTGAGCCCCCCCGTCCATGGAAGATGCGTAGAGCTACTCCATATTCCTGGGCAATTTTTTGTAGTGCTTTCTGAGCTTTGTGAATTTCCCAGTTACTACTAAGGAAGCCAGAATCCTTGTTACTATCCGAATAACCCAACATCACCTCTTGCAGGTTGGTTGTTTGTTGTTGGTTGTTGGATGGACTAGTACCATTAGACTCATAACCACCAGCTAAACAGGCGCGATACAAGGGTAACTCAAACAGAGACTTCATTACTGTTGGAGCACGCTTCAAATCATCCACTGTTTCAAATAGTGGTACTACCCGAATACTACTAGTGCCTGTTGCCGGATCGTAGAGTCCGGCTTCCTTGGCTAGTAATAGTACTTCTAGGAGGTCACTGACATCGTGACTCATACTAATAATATAAGTCTGGGAGATGCGACAACTAAACTCCTCTTGCAGCTGCCGTAGCATCCGGAAAGTTTCAATGGTTTCAACCGTTTTCTCGGAAAATGGTAATTCTCCTGGGATTAAGGGACGTCGAGTCTGTAATTCCGTTGCCAACCACAGCGATCGCTCTGCTTCTGATAGATCATTGTAAGGCTTGGGCAAAATTTGCAGGTAATCAGTGATCTCGTTGAGAGCATCTGAGTGGGTGGTACTTTCTTGTCGGAAATCTAGGTGTACCAAGTTAAAGCCATAAATTTCCACCTGACAAATTAGATATTCCAATTCTCGACAGCTCAACCCCGTTTCAGCTAAATTGCGCTCAATTAAGCGCAATTCATCCAAAAATTCAGCTCCAGAACGGTAGATAGTGGGACTAGAAATATCCGGAAACTCTTGTTGTGGTCCCTCTTCCTTACTATTGTAGAGGCGGCGATTGTAAAGATGTCGGTTGCGATCGCGGGTATTTTCTAGCCGTTGTTGTATATGGGTGAGTTTGAGTCGGTAAGGTTCTTGCCGATAGCGGATAGCAACCCGTTCATAAACCTCTGGCATTTGAGAGCGGTCTTGCTCTAGAGATTCCAATAGCTCTGGTAAAACATTACTCCAGTGTAACGACAAACTCAGCAACTTAATCAAACGGTCTACTGACTCAATATATTCACCCAGAACCAAATCCCGCTGATAACAGGCAGTTTGCCAAGTAACTTGAGGTGTCACCGAAGGATTGCCATCTCTATCTGAACCAACCCAAGAGCCAAACTGACAAAAGTCTTTTGCTGGGGGTTTGAGCCAAGGAAAAGAAGTATTTAAGGCTTGTTTGAGGCGGTAATACAATTGAGGTATTGCCTCAAACAGCACATCTTGGAAGTAGCGGAGGGTGTAATCTACCTCATCAAGCACTGTTGGTTTAATTTGATGCAGCTCATCAGTGCGCCACCAGAGACGAATTTCTTCTTTGAGTCGTTCAATATGTTCCTCTATTTCCCACGAAGAGGTCAAACCTAATGCTCTTGATGCTTCTTCGGCTTGATCTAACTCTTGCAGGATCTTAGCTATGCGTCGCTGTTTACCCCGAATTGTGTGACGGACAATTTCTGTGGGGTGAGCCGTAAATACTAATCGAATATCGAGATGCTTCAACAGGCGCTCAATATACTGAGGCGGCACATTCAGCTTGCGCAAATGGGGAAATAACCAGTGAAATGTACCTAAATCTTGTTGCTGCTCCCTGTCTTCTTGCCAACTTTTTTCTAGTAAATCTGCAACGGGACCAACATTTTGTGATTCTTCCTGTGCAGAGTTAACAGATGAGCTTCCCAGAGGAGCTTCTGTTGTGGTTAGGGAGGTTGTTAAACTTTGTGAATCTGTCTCCCCTTGAACTTTGTAGGTAGCACGTCGTGAAAGCTTTTGACCCCGCTGTTCGTAATTTTGCTCAACAATATTAATCAGCTGGAAATAAAGGGCAAAAGCTCGTGATGCCCGGATTGCCGCATTAAGGTCAAGTTTTTCGATGACTGGAACTACAGAGGATTCTGGATCTGCAGTTATCTGTCCTTCTGGGGAGCACAAATCTCGCAGCTGGTTAAGCAAATCCACAAGTTCCTGCCCACATTCAGTGCACAGAACAGATTCCCAACAATCTTCAATAATTGTGAGGCGATGTCGTAGAAAAGATTCGGAGGGAGAAGGCACAGCAAATTCCTGTTCAGATGATTGGAGAAGAGAACTCATAAAATCTATCCTCAGCTAGATTAATTTTACACATTCTACTGGTAGAGACTTTTCGCAAAGTAATTTTATGATCGCGAATCTGGGAAGTGGAGAATCGGTAAGCGTTCCCCTCGAAACAATTCCTCGCTGTTGATGCCTGTCTCTTGTAACCAGGAAAAGACAGCTTGAGTTGAGAGTATACCGAAGAGCATCGGACCAGTTGCTAGACTTAAAAGTAATTCTGTGGCAAGTACTGATTTATCTGTGTTGAAAGCAGCAGCTTGCTGCTGTTTGTCAGAAAGAGGTGACATTGCTTATTGAGTTGTATAGGTATTTTTGGGGTTTAGAAATTGGAGGTTGTGTTTGGAACCAATAGCACTACCTGGGAGACTTTCTTGATCAACAATATTTTTCTAGGTAATAATGGCGGATATCTGGCTGAATCTTGGTTGGATAGAGATTTGAAAGTTTTTTCCATAGGATTATTTTAGATCTAGTCATTACAATTGCTGCATAGATAATTCCTTTGGAACAGACTTAGCTTTTCCGGTAGATTTATGGTAGGGTTGGCATTCGACGTTGGGTAATAAGTCACCCTACCTAATAATGAGGCAAGACTATCCCTCATTAATGCCCTCTTTTATTAAAGGGATACAGGGAAGTGACTAACTTGAAATTCCCAGAAATCAAGATTTTAGGGATGGACAATAAAATCATCTATCAAAAGGAGTATATATAAATCTTGGTCATTGGTCATTGGTACAAAGGACAAATAACAAGTGGCGTGTAATCCTAGGTAATGTCAGTCGTTGGATTAGCTTAATGGTTCGTTATCAGTCAAGGTAAGCACTTTGTAATGTTGGATGTCACTCAGCATTCCCCAAAAGATCCCGTGTTGCAAGCCCACCCAAGGGAAGGATCCCCTAAGGGTATTGTTACCCATTCCTCCTCCCTTGCTCAGTGGGTACACGATGCTATGGGGCAACCAGGTGTTTGCTTAAAAATTAGATTGCGGGGTAATAATCTGCACATTCTTTGTGAGAGGGACCAAGGGCTAGAAGCTAAAAAGATGGTGAGCCTTTTGATTAAAGCGCTCAAAGGACAGCAGGGAAAAGCTAAATTGCCGATTGATCCGGCAAATCCTATAGAAGAGATTACCGTTTATGGGCGCACTTTGGGCAAAGAGCGACCAGACTGGATCAAACAAATTAAGCTCAAGCAGCCCCCAAGGGATAAGGCTAAGGTATCTGAAACATCAACTTCAGAAGCAACAGATGGCTCAACTACCGATCAAGAGTTGAGGGATGAGGAACAAAGTATCCCTGGTTCAGAATCACCAGAAGCGATCACTAACTACCTACAGGAACCTCTTCGTACTCTGGGGGTTAGTGTTCAAGTAATTGTCCAAAACCTGCCAGAAGCATCAACGGAGGATGAGGCACCAGAAGTCAGTGAACAACAGATAACTGAAGAAGTTCAGCCATCGGTTAACCAGCGTCTTTGGGTAATTTGTAATTCTGACTACAGCCCTGATTCATCCCTGTTGGCGAATCTTGTAATCGAACAGTTACGGAACCTGCGCCTCGAAGGATTCCGAGATGCTGCAATTTGCTCTCAGGTTAGTGGGGAAGCAGCTCCAGAGTGGATGCTGCGGGTAGATTTGACTCCACCAGAAGTAATGCTCAAGGATTGGGCACATTGGGGAGATGTACAAGCGATCGCTTGGATGTTGAATCAAACTTTAGCATCACAAGGTCTGCTAGTGCGAGCTGTCCAGAAAGAATCCACACTACACATATTTTGCAGCGTCTTGGTAGCCAAGAAAAACGCTACCCCAGATCAGCAAACAGCAGTAAAGTTGATTAAACCCTTATTGGAGTCCCTCGCCCCTCAAGGCATCCAAGGGATGACAATTTTTGGTGTTGAGTCTGATCATAACTCTCTAGTTCCAGAGCAAGAAAAGCCAGCTTGGATCGATTGGCTAAATTTACCAGCAATAGAAAACCAGTCTCTAGCAGCATCTGCTTATGACTTAGCTAAGCAGGGAAATCAAGATGCCCTGACTTTTTTGTTAGAAAGGTTACTCAATCCAGATCTTGAACGGCGATTAGCAACTGGTGGCATTCAGGTTAAAATTCGCCGTAAACAAAACCTGTTGCATGTCATGAGTGAGGCACCGGTATGTCCACCCCAAGCTCAGGTAGGTTCACCCGTTGCCCGCTTTATCCGTCAGCTTGCCATTCCTGAGATTATAGGAGTACGAGTTTATGGACGTCGTGCTGGTGCTACCTCCCCTTCCTGGAACCACGGCGTCAATTTTATCCATCGCCCCCGTCAAGTATCAGAAGCAACTCCAGAGTTTGCTCCTTCCGATGCCTACTTGAATGAGTTGGTGGCTCCCAGAGAAGCACTGCAAACTACTACTCTAACTACAACAGAATTTCAGACTGGTCTCAAGCAGATTGCTCAGGCAACAGCTGATAGAATTAAGCTTTGGTTGTGCTCTTCCCAGTTGTTTTTACCTGTAGAAGATAATCAAGAGCTAGCAAAAGTTAATCCGGGCTCTAGGAGTGGGTTGGGTAAGCTTTTCCCAGGAAATCGCCAAGGTAAGGTAAATCCGGCTAAATCCACTCCCACTGATCGTTTCTCCTCAGCCCTAGGCATGAAAGTAGCCCTGGTCTGGGGTACTCTGGGACTATTAGTAACGATGCAAGCTGATTGGTTGATTGGTCAACAGCTGCGCTCTCAAACTGAGTCTTTGTTAGGGTTACAGGAGCAAGGGAGTGAAGCAAAATCAGTGTCTCTACCCCAAATGTCCTTGCAAAAAAACAGCAATCTGAATGCTGATGAGTTCAATGATTCTGGATTCACTACCAAAGGGGAGAAGAAGGTAATTGTTAACTATACAGATAATGCTAATCAGGACATAGATAATTCCCTAACTCTGGAGAAATCTAGTGCAGCGACAGCGGCAATTTTAGCTGCGGCACGCTCTCCTAATCCGACTTTGAACAATCCCCTATTAGATCAAAAACTGGCTCTTTATCAACAGCGATTACTTCAGGGAGGTTCTCCTGATATTTTGATTGTGGGTAGTTCTAGAGCACTCCGGGGTATAGATCCGAAAGCTCTTGAAGATGCCTTAGCAACTCAGGGTTATCAGGATATTGAAGTATTTAACTTTGGCATCAACGGTGCTACAGCTCAAGTAGTAGACTTGATGACTCGTCGTTTGTTAACTCCAGAGCAGCTGCCCAAATTGATTATTTGGGCCGATGGAGCCAGGGCATTTAATAGTGGTAGGGTAGATTCCACTTATAATGCGATCGCTACTTCTGTTGGTTATCAGAATTTAGTAGATGGAACTTTCCCTAATCTCAATAACTCACCAAGTCAAAAACAGAGCCAGACTACTGAAATTTTGGCAACTTTGAGTAGGAGTTATCAGGAAATTGATAACTTGCTCAATCAACAAGGTGCAGCAGTTTCGGCAACTTACCCTCAGCGAGACTTACTTAAGTCCTTGGTGCGAGAGCAGTTTGTTGGTTTAACAGCCTTCCTGGAACTTAATAATCCTTCCCCCAGCGAGCTCTTTGAAGATGCTGAGAAAGTAGCTTCTGCAGAAGAATTTATCAACATAGATGGTTTCCTACCGCTATCAGTACGCTTTGATCCGGTTACCTATTACCAGGAACATCCGAAAGTTATCGGTGCTTATGACAGAGACTATGAATCTTTTCAACTGAGTGGGAAGCAAGATATTGCGGTAGAATCACTTCTACAATTTACCCAGGAACATGATATTAATCTCGCCTTTGTTAACTTACCCCTAACTAAAGAATATTTGGATCCAGTACGAATAAAATACGAAGAAGAATTTCAGCATTATATGCGCAGCTTGAGTGTAGAAAGGAATTTGATCTTTCGAGATTTAACTAAATTGTTACTTACCAAACCTGAGAATTTTTCTGACCCCAGTCACCTCAACCGCTATGGTGCTTACAAGGTATCCCAGCAGCTAGCTCAAGACTCCACGATTCCTTGGTCATTAGTTCTTAGTAGGTAATAATGGTTAAAAATCAGGGATAGTAGATGCGAACCGGATGAGATCGATTGTCTCTTGAGTGTTTACAACAAAAGAGTCATTGAGCTTTTATCCCGAATCAATAGAGAATAGTAAGTAAATACTCTAGACTGGAATTGAACTATCTAGTCAGCATAATTATGCGATATCAAGACATCATTACCATTGAACCAGGCAAACGGAGTGGTCAACCTTGTATTCGCGGGATGCGAATCACAGTGTACGATGTTCTTTCCTACCTTGCTTCCGGTATGACTTATGAAGAAGTACTTGCAGACTTTCCCTATTTACAAAAAGAAGATATTTTAGCTTGTCTTAGCTATGCAGCTCAGCGAGAGCAACAAACCCTGATTGTTCAAGGATGAAGTTATTATTTGACCACAATTTATCACCTCGTCTGGTTAGTCTTCTTGCCGATGCATACCCCAACTCTAGTCATCTTTACTTACTTGGACTAGACACAGCTGATGATCATGTGGTTTGGGAATATGCTCGCGCTCAAGACTACATTATTGTTACAAAAGACTCTGATTTTAATGAACTTAGCCTAAGTCGAGGGTTCCCACCTAAACTGATATAAAAAAATAGGAAAAAGAGGAGAGCTCAGCTCTCCTCTTGTGATTATCATTATGATCGAAATCAATTCTTTGGGAAGAATTTGTCTGAGCTCTCCTGCATCAATTTCCAGCAAACTCCCTTGACACAAAAGCAATGTAGCCTTAAGTTGTCATCAATGAAGCCCTGTAGAGTGCATATTAATTAGGTGAAATTAACTTGCACAATTAAATCGTTGTAGTCAAAGTCAGTCCGATCTTCAAAACCAAAGACATTATCGCCAAGCCTGACTAGATGATCAGCATTATCGGGATTAGCCCCTAGGAAACTAAAGTAAGCTTGGGGAAGTTGACCCTGCTGATTAGTAGAATTCGAGGTTAGGAATTCTTCAGCGGTGCCATCTGCAATAAAGAATGGTGCTAACAAACTACCACCAGGTAACCCCTGAGTTAAATCCAGTCGCTGACTAACAGCCAAAGCTGCATAATTTGCGCTACCTGGAGTGACACCACCAATGCTACCACTGGCATCATCGACCACGTAAAAACCAAAGGAATCATCAAAATCAGCAGTGCCGCTGGTAATAAAATCAGCTGCAATTAAGCCAGTTACCTCGTCACGCAAATCGATGAGCTCTCCTTGCTCGTCTCCTTGAAGTCCTGTTCCTAAGGGGGGAGCATCCTCAGCTATTTGGACAGTCACCACCATGTCATCGAAGTCTTGATCACCGCCATTAAAGGTATCTTCCCAATTTAAGGTAATAGTGCCATTGTTCATATCCATCGACAGCTGCAAATGGTCGAAGTTATCTAAATTACCTGAAGGAAAGGTAAAGAAGACATTGGTTGAGGTTGAACCCCCTGCCAAATCAACCAAGACATTATCAGTGGTATCATTTTGCACTAGGTAAAATCCTAGGCGATCGCTAGCGTCAAAACTTAACTGACGATTGGTATCTATACCAGTCAACTCATTGAGACCGAGACCCGTAAAAATTACTTGCCCCTCGTTAAGGACAGTTTCCAGATAGTTTGCTGAGCCTGGAGCGACACCATTAACTGTACCTTGGTCATCATCAATGACAAATACCCCAACTTCATTAGTAAACAGGGCGTTACTTTGATCAAGGGTAAATAGGAGGTCAATCTGACCAGAACCACCTTCGATGAAAATAACATCATTTTGGGTATTATTCAGATTGAGAGTGTCGTTGTCAGTAATGGTACCGAGTCCTTGAGCATCAGTAATGGTGGCATTGGTAGCATTAGTGAGGTCTACGGTAAAGGTCTCATCAGCTTCATCAATGGCATCATCAATGATATCTACGGTGATTGTGCCGGTGGTTTGTCCTGCTGCAATCGTCAAGGTGCCAGAAGTGTTAGTAAAGTCATCGGGGTCAACTGCTGTACCATCGTTAGTCGTAAAGTCTACCGTGACATCCTGTGCACTAGCTGCGTCAAGACTCACGGTAAAGGTAGCAGTACCAGCAGCTTCATCCACCGTTACATCATTAATGGAGAGATTCGATGATGTTTCATTATCAGTAATCGTACCGATTCCCTGAGGATCAACAATGGTAGCACTGACAGCATTGCTTAAATTGACAGTGAAGGTTTCATCGCCTTCGTTGAGCAGATCGTTGATAATCGGTACAGAAATGAGCCCCGATGTTTGTCCGGCAGCAATAACCAGAGTACCAGTGGTGTCGGTAAAGTCATCAGGAGTCACTGCAGTACCGGCAGCGGTATTAAAGTCTACCCTGACATTCCGTCCACTCGCTTGATCCAAACTCACGGTGAAGGTGGCAATTCCCGCAGCTTCATCCACTGTCACATCATCAATGGAGAGATTCGGACGTTGGTCATTGTCAGTAATTGTACCAATCCCTTGGTTATCAGTAATAGTAGCGTTGGTAGCACCAATGAGATCTACGGTGAAGTTCTCATTATTTCTTTCATCAAGAGCATCATCAACAATGTCTACGGTAATGCTGCCAGTGGTTTCTCCCGCAGCGATCGTCAAGGTACCATTAGTACCAGTAAAGTCATCTGGGTTAATGGCAGTACCATCATTTGTCATAAAGTCTACCGTGACATCCTGTCCACTAGCTGCATCAAGACTTACAGTAAAGGTAGCAGTACCAGCACCTTCATTCACCGTTACATCATTAATTGACAGATTTGGCAGTAGATCGTCGTCGATAATTAGACCCATTCCTTGAGCATCAGCAATGGTAGCGTTGGTAGCATTACTGAGCTCAACGGTAAAGGTTTCATTCGGTTCATCAAGAGCATCATCAATGATATCTACTGTGATACTGCCAGTGGTTTCTCCTGCCAGGATTGTAAGAGTTCCACTATTACCAGTAAAGTCATCGGTTTCAGCGGCAGTACCTGCAATGGTGGCAAAGTCTACTGTGACATTTTGTCCACTAGCTTGGCTCAAACTCACCGTAAACGTAGCAGTACCAGCATCCTCATCCACCATCACATCATCAATGGACAAATTTGGAGCTGCGTCATCATCAGTAATTGTACCAACCCCTTGAGGGTCAAGAATAGTAGCACGAATAGCATTACTTAAATTGACAGTGAAGGTTTCATCAGCTTCGTCAAGCAGATCATTGATAATTGGTATGGAAACGAGCGCTGAGGTTTGTCCGGCAGCAATAGTGACAGTACCAGTGGTGTCAGTAAAGTCATCAGGAGTCCCCGCCGTACCTGCAAGAGTGGAAAAGTCTACCAAGACACTCCGCCCACTAGCTTGATCCAAACTCACGGTGAAGGTGGCAATGCCACCAGCTTCATCCACCGTCACATCACTAATTGAAATATTAGGGCGTACGTCATTGTCGGTAATTGTGCCTTCCCCTTGAGCATCAACGATGGTAGCATTGGTCGCATTGCTGAGGTCTACGGTAAAGTTCTCGTTGGCCTCATCAAGGGCATCATCAATGATATCCACAGTGATACTGCCAGTGGTTTCTCCGGCGGAAATCGTCAAGGTACCATTAGTACCAGTAAAGTCATCCGGGTTAACAGCACTACCATCAGTGGTAGCAAAGTTTACCGTGACATCTTGTCCGCTAGCCGCATCGAGACTAACAGTAAAGGTAGTAGTACCAGCACCTTCATTCACCGTTACATCATCAATGGAAAGATTTGGAGCTGCATCATCATCAGTAATGGTACCGAGCCCTTCACTATCAGCAATAGTAGCGTTAGTTGCATTGCTCAGCTCAATGGTAAAGGTTTCATTTTGTTCATCAAGAGCATCATCAATGATATCTACCGTGATCGTGCCAGTGGTATCTCCTGCCAGAATGGTGAGAGTCCCACTATTACCAGTAAAGTCATCGGTTTCAGTCGCAGTACCTGCAATCGTAGCAAAGTCTACCGTAATATCCTGTCCACTCGCTTGGCTCAAACTCACCGTAAAGGTAGCAGTACCAGCAGCTTCATCTACTGTCACATTATCAATGGACAGATTTGGGGATAGGTTATTATCAGTAATCGTACCAACCCCTTGAGGATCGCTGATATTAGCATTGACAGCATTGCTTAAGTCAACCGTAAAGGTTTCATCGACTTCGTCGAGGGCATCGCTGATAATCGGTACGGAGATCGTGGTAGATGTCTGTCCGGCGGCAATTGTCACAGTACCAGTGGCCCCAGTAAAGTCATCAGGGTCAACTGCTGTACCATCGTTAGTGGAAAAGTCTACCGTGACATCCTGTGAGCTAGCTTGATCCAAACTCACCGTAAAGATGGCAGTACCAGCACCTTCACTCACCATCACATCGTCAATGGACAGATTTGGAACTAAGTCATTGTCGGTAATCGTACCAACCCCTTGATTATCAGTAATGGTGGCGTTGGTAGCACTAGTGATATCTACAGTGAAGGTTTCATCTACCTCATCAATAGCATCATCAATGATATCTACAGTGATGGTGCCAGTAGTATCTCCAGCGGCAATAGTCAAAGTCCCATTAGTACCAGTAAAGTCATCTGGGTTAATGGCTGTATCATCATTCGTGATAAAGTCGAGCGTAACATCCTGTCCACTAGCTTGATCCAAGGTCACCGTAAAGGTAGCAGTACCAGCTCCCTCATTCACCGTCACATCATTAATGGACAGATTGGGAGCTGCGTCATCATCGGTAATGGTGCCGAGTCCTTCAGCATCAGTAATGGTAGCATTAGTCGCATTGCTCAGCTCAATGGTAAAAGTTTCATTCAGCTCATCAAGAGCATCATCATTGATGTTGACGGTGATGGTGCCGGTGGTATCTCCTGCTGCGATCGTAAGAGTACCATTGGTACCAGTAAAGTCATCCGGATCAACTGCTGTACCAGCAATAGTGGCAAAATCTACCGTGACATTCTGTCCACTCGCTTGATCCAAGGTCACCGTAAAGGTAGCAGTACCAGCTCCCTCATTCACCGTCACATCATCAATGGAGAGATTGGGCGCTGAGTCATCATCAGTAATCGTACCAACCCCTTGAGAGTCAATAATAGTAGCACGAATGGCATTGCTTAAATTGACCGTGAAGGTTTCATCAGCTTCGTTGAGCAGATCGTTGGTAATTGGTACTGAAATAATCGCCGAGGTTTGTCCAGCAGCAATCGTCACAGTACCAGTGGTATCAGTAAAGTCATCAGGAGCTATTGCAGTACCGGCAAGAGTGGAAAAGTCTACCAAGACGCTCCGTCCACTCACTTGATCTAAACTGACGGTGAAGGTGGCAATGCCAGCAGCTTCATCCACCGTCACGTCACCAATTGAGATATTAGGAACTAGATCATTATCAGTGATTGTACCGATGCCTTGGTTATCAGCGATCGTGGCGTTGGTAACACTAGTAATATCTACAGTGAAGGTTTCATCTACTTCATCAACAGCATCATCAACAATATCCACTGTGATCGTGCCAGTAGTATCCCCTGCTGCAATCGTCAAAGTACCATTATTACCAGTAAAGTCATCCGGGTTAATAGCGGTATCATCGTTAGTAGCAAAGTTGACCGTGATATCCTGGCTACTGGCTTGATCCAAGGTCACCGTAAAGGTAGCAGTACCAGCTCCCTCATTTACCGTTACGTCATTAATGGACAGATTGGGAGCTGCATCATTATCAGTAATAGTACCGAGTCCTTGAGCATTAGCAATAGTAGCATTGGTCGCATTACTCAGCTCAACGGTAAAGTTTTCATTGAGCTCATCAATGGCATCATCAATGATATCTATCGTGATCGTGCCAGTGGTATCTCCTGCTGCGATCGTAAGAGTCCCACTATCACCCGTAAAGTCATCCGGGTCAACTGCGGTATCTGCAATAGTAGCAAAATCTACCGTGACATCCTGTCCACTAACTTGACTCAAACTCACTGTAAAGGTAGCTGTACCCGCGCCTTCATCGACTGTCACATTATCAATGGAGAGATTGGGTGCTACATCATTATCAGTAATCGTACCGATTCCCTGAGGGTCAACAATGTTAGCACGAACAGCATTACTTAAATTGACTGTGAAGGTTTCATCAGCTTCGCTGAGCGCATCGCTGATAATCGGTACGGAGACTGTGGCAGATGTCTCTCCAGCGGCAATAGTTACAGTACCGGTGGTGTCGGTAAAGTCATCAGGAGTCACTGCAGTACCAGCCATGGTAGCAAAATCTACCAAGACACTCCGTCCACTCGCTTGATCCAAACTGACGGTGAAGGTGGCAATGCCAGCAGCTTCATTCACCGTCACATCACTAATCGAGAGATTGGGGAGTAGGTCATTGTCTATAATTGTGCCTTCCCCTTGAGCATCAGCGATGGTAGCGTTAGTCGCATTGGTGAGATCTACGGTGAAGTTCTCATTTGCCTCATCAAGGGCATCATCATTGATGTCTACGGTAATGCTGCCAGAGGTTTCTCCTGCACCAATAGTCAAGGTGCCCATAGTACCACTAAAGTCATCTGGATTAATAGCAGTACCATCATTAGTGGTAAAGTCTACGGTGACATCCTGTCCACTAGCCTGATCAAGAGTAACCATAAAAGTAGCAGTACCTGCTGCTTCATTCACTGTTACATCATTAATGGACAGATTGGGAGCTGCGTCATTATCAGTAATGATACCGAGTCCTTCAGCATCAGCAATGGTAGCGTTGGTGGCATTGCTCAGTTCAACGGTAAAGGTCTCATTCGGCTCATTAAGAGCATCATCAATGATATTTACTGTGATCGTGCCAGTAGTATCCCCTGCCGCGATTGTCAAGGTACTATTGCTACCAATAAAGTCATTGAGGTCTTCTGCTGTACCACTAATGGTATTAAAGTCTACGGTGACATCCTGTCCACTCGCTTGGTCAAGACTTACTGTAAAGGTAGCAGTGCCAGCTCCTTCATCTACGATCACGTCATCAATGGACAGACTCGGTAGTAGGTCATTATCAATAATTGTACCGATCCCCTGAGGGTCAACAATGTTAGCACGAACGGGATTACTTAAAGTAACCGTGAATATTTCATCAGCTTCGCTAAGCGCATCGTTGATAATTGGTACGGAGAGTGTAGCAGATGTCTCTCCAGCGGCAATAATTACAGTACCAGTGGTGTCGGTAAAATCATCAGGATTAACTGCAGTGCCTGCATTGGTAGTAAAGTCTACGATGACACTCCGTCCACTCGCTTGATCCAAACTCACGATGAAGGTGGCAATACCAGCACCTTCATCCACCGTCACATCACTAATTGAGACATTAGGAAGTAGGTCATTATCAGTAATAGTACCGAGTCCTTGGTCATCAGCAATCGTGGCATTAGTAGCATTGCTGAGGTCTACAGTGAAGTTTTGATTTCCCTCATCAAGGGTATCATCATTGATATCCACCGTGATTGTGCCAGTGGTATCTCCGGCAGCAATCGTCAAAGTACCATTAGTACCGGTAAAGTCATCTGGGTTAATGGCACTACCATCATTAGTGGTAAAGTTTACGGTTACATCCTGTCCACTAGCCTGGTTGAGGCTTACGGTAAAGGTAGCAGTACCCGCTCCTTCATTTACTGTCACATCATTAATTGACAGTTCTGGAGGTGGGTCATTATCATTAATGGTACCAAGTCCTTGAGCATCAGTAATGTTAGCGTTAGTAGCATTACTCAGCTCAACAGTAAAGTTCTCAGTTGGCTCATTAAGAACATCATCCGTGATATTCACCATGATACTGCCAGTGGTATCTCCTGCTGCGATCGTGAGAGTCCCACTATTACCAATAAAGTCATCCGGGTTAACTGCTGTACCAGCAACAGTAGCAAAGTCTACGGTGACATCCTGTCCGCTAGCGGCGTCTAGACTTACAGTAAAGATAGCAGTACCAGCAGTTTCATCTACTGTCACGTCATCAATGGACAGATTCGGGGTTGGATCATCATCAATAATCGTACCGACTCCTTGAGCATCAATGATGGTGGCATTGACTGCATTAGTTAAGTCTACCGTGAAGGTTTCATCAATTTCGTCAAGGGAATCGTCGGTAATGGGTATCGAAATGGTAGTAAAAGTTTGCCCAGCAGGGATGGTGAGCATACCAGTATTACCAGTAAAATCAGCAGGATCATCAGCTGTGACTGCATTGGTAGTAAAGTCTACCATTACATCCTGTCCACTGACTTGATCCAAGCTCACGGTGAAAGTGGCCATTCCTGCTATTTCATCCACTGTCACATCATCAATTGACAGATTGGGTGGTGGATCATTATCAAGGTTAGTTACCTGAACAACTTCCACATTGCCATCAAACGCAGGATCCGCACTGCTAGACGTTATATTGATGTCGTAGAGAATATCTCCATCATTAACTCCATCATCCACACCAATAACCTGAAAAATCCGAGGATTAAACCAGTTGGTAGGAGAGAATCTGATGGAGGTTGAGCTAACAGTATTTACCCCAACTACAGTACCTTCTGTGGTATCTGTATTATTAATGAGAACAGTGACAAAAGAAGTGGGTGGAGCAGACAGAACGATCGAAAAACCCTGTGTGGCACCATCTTCACTAGTGATAAGTCCCGTAGTTGGAGTTACCATGACGGGGAAAACACCAGGATACGCCTGCATCACCGCTGATTCAAATGCCAGCCCACTGGAAATCTGCCCGATTTGGTATTCTAAATACCACCAACCGCCTTTGAGTACATTCCCAATCTTGTGAGCTGAAGCAGCAATATTAGCACCAGTCAGCTGGTGAAAGCGGCTGAGAAAGGATTGAGAGCTAGGAATCCCTTCAATAGCTGCTAGGTTGCAGGCATAGAATAAAATCTCAGCAACTTCCCATCCTTCCAGTTGCTGACGGTATTGCTCTAATTTCCCTGTATTGAGAAATGTCTTACCCAAATGCAGAGTTCCTGGAGCACCGTGGCAGATAATATGGAGATTAGTATAAGTAGAATCACCAGCCAGAGCTTGAGTAATTTGTTCAATACCATCCTGGCTAGGATCAAGGATGAGGACATTTGCTCCTTGGTGAACCCCTTCTGCTAGCATTTGGTATGCGTCCACTCTGGGGTCAATCACTACTAGCATCCCCGCACCTTTATCAGTCAAGAAACTGGGTTTATTTCGGGTGAATGCTGATATTTCCTTGTTGTCCTCACGAGAAATCGTTTTGGAGAGAATACTTGAGTTGAAATTGTTCATGTTGGCTTTTCATCACTACAGGGTGGTAAATGCACCTGTTGGATGTAGATGCCAGCAAATAATTGATATTGACGACTTTTTTTGTGAGAGAACCTCCTAGGGTCGTCACTAAGAAAACTCAAATTATCACACCAAGCTGTGTGTGTATGTCTTTTGGCGTAACTCCGTGTCGTAAAATATAACGGTCGAAGCAATATTGGTTTCTCGAGCTTGGGAAAGAGGTTAAAGCCTAAAGGATGAAGAAAAGTTATCCCTGGAAGGTAAGAAGCAACAAAATTACCTCTGTTTAAAATCCCAATACCTCAGTCACTGGTCCTAGCACTACTTGCATATTGTAAATTTGTTGAATCTGCTCTTACAGGCATAGCCAGTGGAGAAAAGAATCAATGTTTATATCAATCACTATCAAGTCACAACGGAGTTAAGTATCTTGCGTAACTAACTGTTTATCTTAACCGATGAAAATTTAGTTGTCCGGATTTTCTCAGCAGTTATTTAGAAATTGATACACAATTAGTTCCCTAAAAACTAACCAAGCATTTAATACCAAATTGTGTTCAAACCCAGTAGATAGCAAGGATAAAGAAGGTAAGAAGCACAAGGTCAATAAAGTACTATGTATGAACGTAACTCCATAGAAAAATATCTGAATCTAAACTTAGATTGATTTAAGATTACTATTTATTATAGTTTGTTAAAAATTATCACATGTGACAGTTGAACATCTGGAATACAGGCTGTACCGATCGCTTAGAAGACCTTACCAAAAAAAAGAGAGCACAGCTACTTGCTATGCCCCCTCAATTATTCGCTAATTACGGAAGTCATCGTTTGGGCTTCCTGCCAGAGTTTGAAGAGGAAGAACTCAACGGCGTAGCTCATCACCGTAACAAAGATACCCTCTTCACCATTTGGATCTGAAGACAACCAAGTTCCTTGGAGACTAACTTCTACATAATCAGCATCACACAGACACAAAGCGATCGCATCTTCTGTCTGCCCTTGGCGCTCTAGAGCGTTGAGGTGCGGTAAATCAGCTGGGAGCAAAAAAGAAGCATTGCTCGGTTCAACGCACAGACTGGTTCCACTCCGCAGCGCCACCATTACTCGTGCTGTTACCCATTCTTCTAACGGTTGAGCCAACAGCTCCAAGTAAAAGCCATTTTCTGTATAAGTAAGTTTCAGCATAAGTTATGGCCTCCTGTTATAACCGGTTTACTTGGTGTGTACGCCAGAACTGCTCAGCGAAGGCAACAGTTGGATGCATGGGCGCTTTAGGCTTAGTATGTAAGAGCATTCCCGCTTCTTTGGGAGTGCGATCGCCTTTACGAGAGTTACAAAATTCACAAGCTATTACTACATTGTCCCAACTATGTTTTCCGCCTTTTGATTTGGGAATTACGTGATCAAGGGTTAGATGCTTAGTACTACCGCAGTATTGGCAGGTGTGCTTGTCTCGTCTGAGGACTTCCCGCCGATTCACCGGTGGAACTTTCCAAATTCGCTCAGTACCAGTGAACGTCAAGCGAATTTGTTCGGGTACTAGTAGCATCACACTAGGGGAGCGCACACTGTAGCCCTTGCCATTGCCTAAATCTAGCGGTTCTGCTTTCCCCGTAACCAACAGAGCGATCGCTCGCTTGAGATTGATCCGACTAATTGGCAGGTAGTTTTTTGAGAACACCACCACTGATTGGCTTAATACTTGAGTTGGGCTAGTCACGGTTTTACTCCTCCTACAAAAACCCCCGCTGCTTTTGAGTTAGCAGCGGGGGCATGGAAAACTTTTATGGTTTTCTTGTTTATATTGGTACAGCTAGCTTTTGTCTGTACCTCCCGCTGTGTTTACTTAGTTTTGGTTCGACAACCGACAAACTCTGGATGTCATTACTAAAATGATTTCCAATTTCTGCTGTGAGCTCTCCTATCGAACTCGATCTGCCTCCATACAAAAAATCCACCGGCATTGCCGCTGTTTGCCAATCCCAGGGGCGTTCGGCAGCATTGCTTAAGGTGGATAGAGTTAAATGAAGGCTCATTGAAGGTGAATTACTGAGTAAGGCAAAAAATTTTCCTATGCTTTCATCCCAATGCTCCCTTTAAGAGAACGCGAGACTTCCCGCATAGTTAATTAAATACTACACTTGTATTATCAAGATGTCCACTATTTTGAGGAAAAAAATTATGCGAACACTTACTCGCACTTCAACCACCGATATGGAAGTCACCAGTATTCGTCTAGAGCGTGATTTGAAAGAGAAGCTCAAAGAACTCTCCCGCAATCAAGGATATCAGGCTCTGATTCGAGATGTTCTGTGGAACTATGTACAACAAAAATCCGGTGATTATCGACCTCAATTTGCTGAAGAGGATATCAGAGCCAGTTTTGAAGCCATAGCTCAGCAAGAAGAGCGTTGCGTACTAACCGGCAAGTTTATTCAACCACAGGAGCCGATGCTATTGGGATTGACCAAAACTGGAGACTTGCTGCCCTTAAGTAAGAATAGTTTGTCACAATGATGGGCAAGAAAGCACTTTGCTGAAGCGAAGGCTAGTGGCAGTGCTTACCTGCGCTCACCCTATGGCTGCAGATATTGCTTAGCGCAGGTGAGCAATATCTGCAGTGCGGCGGAAATAACCCACCAGGAGAGAGAGTGATAGAATCCTTACTCTATAAGCATTGTTAATTGTTAATTGTTAATTGTTAATTGTTAATTCCAGGCAGCGGAAAAACATCGCTAATCGTCTGCATCTAACTTATTTCATTTGAAATACGTGTTTTTACGGATAAATTAAAATCGGCAAGATATTGTATAATTTACTTAAGTTATTTTCAAAGAATTAAAAAAAACTAATATAAAAAAAAAGAATTAAAAGTAATCATGAAGATTAGGAAAAAACGGTTGCGGCAAAATTATGGTATTGCTAACCTAAAATAGCGTGTTGAGATAAAATGCAATTTGCTCAAGAGGGTAAATGTCTAGCCGGAAATAAACCGAACTATGTTACTCATTGGAAAAGAGGAGTCAAACCTTTGCCAATGAGTAATTACCAATGACAACCCTAACCAGTTAATTTTAGTGTTCCCAATCTACTTATTGCATTAATCATCATCTTTTCTGAGCTCTGTCTTATTAGATTGCTCAATTCCTGGTTGACCTAGGTAAGATAGTGACTATCTGTATTTTATCGCAGTACTGAGGCAATTGTTTTTGCCAATTTACTGTTCCACGACAAGAGTAACAAAACTATGAATAATTTCTACCAATGGGAAGCTAAAAAAATTCACTCTGGACAAATATCCCTTAGTTTTTTTGATACATACAGCTCCCAAAGTATTGGTTTAGGCTCATTCAGCTACCATGAGACAACAGGAGTGCTAGAGAATTTCAGTGCTACTTTCACCAAGGCAAATAAAAATTTGGTCTTGGTACTGGGACAATCAGGGTGGGGGAAATGCGATAATCTATCTGCGTAGACCCACTTGGAATTCTGAGGAAGGTCAACCATACTTTGCGGAGCGTCGTCGGAATGGTGAATCTGATATATGGCAATTCTTCACCACTTACGGAGATGGGAAGCAAGAAAGATATTTAGAATTAATTTTGTTTGGTTCAACTTACCCTTTTTTATTGTGTGGCTCAAGGGTAAAAAACCGTGGTTTGCTTTGGATGAGAGAAGAACAATGGTTGTGTGGGGATTATACTAGCACTTATGAGCAGGTCTCGGCATAAAATTGCTGTAGCGTTTTGAGTAATGAGTGAAGAAACTTTTGTCAATTTTCTTTACTCCTGGCTCCTGGCTCCCAACTCCTGACTCCTAACTCCTGTTTCTTGAAGCCACTGTAAATTGGACATCACCCGGAATGAGCTTAAGTTTCACGCTGCATACATTCTGCTAGATTATTACTTGCTTTATTCACTAACTTACTGACTGGATAAGCCATCATTTCTTCACTAGGGTAAGAATCTAAAAGAGGCTGTAACAGCTCTATATCTTGTACCTGTGAATCAAGCCACAAATTGTAGTCTTGAGGATGTACAATCACTGGCATTCGATTGTGAATAGAGCACATCAATTGATTCGGCTTAGTTGTCAGGATAGTGCAAGACTCAATTGTTTCCCCTGTCGTATCCTGCCATTGTTCCCACAAACCGGCAAAGGCAAAAAGCTCTCCATCTTTGAGATAACAATAATAGGGTTGCTTTTGCTGTTGTTTTCCCTGTTTTCGCCACTCATAAAAACCATCTGCCACTTGGAATGTTTTAGCAATCACTTCTGCTGGTTGAGTTTGACTAAATCTTCCACACATACTTTTATCCTCTAGGATACTAAGTTCAAGAAGGCAGCCAAAAGTAGGGGCGAATGGCCATTCGTCCCTACTGTACCGAAAGCTTTACTCAATTGAATATTTGATTTATCTAAGTACCCCCAAGGGAATTCGAATCCCTGTCGCCTCCGTGAAAGGGAGGTGTCCTAGGCCTCTAGACGATGGGGGCTTGTTTTTTTACACTTTCGTAAGTGTAGCTAATTTTAAAAGCTCTGTCAACTATTTTTTCTGATTCATTTCATACCCTTGCGCAATTGAGCCAAGCGTTGTTGAGCTTTGGCATCCAGGGAATTGACTAAAAAGCGACCACGAGCTGGCTTTTGGGGTCTCTGTTTGCATCGGGTGCGACGAATAGTAGATTCAACATTCGTTGCTAACTGTTGAGATGATATCCATTCTGCCCCGTAACCAAGTACTGTCTGCTGCTGAGCTCGATCTGAAGTAGCGACAATCAACCGCCCTCTTGGTTGACAGTGTTTGCTTTTATAGGAAGCGCAAAATTTTTCGATGTGAGTGTCTGCTGTCTGTCCAAACTCTGTATAGCAAACTGATAAATGGTTGGTTAAAGCTTCACAGTTAGTTCTACTGTTCTGATATTGAGCATCAAAGACCAACTGGGATTTGTAGCCCTCGAAGGCACTATAGTTGATTAAAACCTCGATTAACTCTTGACGAGCTGCTGCCAGTCCATAGCGATCGCGAGTCTTGTTCAGACAAGACCAAGCTCCAATAATGTTGTAGCCATCAATTAGTAGAATGACCTGTGGTGAAGGACGGGGCATTGTTCAAGGTCAAGATTATTTGAGGTGCATGATTTATCTTTATATATTAACAATACTTTACAGATATATAACAATACCAGTTAATTTTCTAGGACTTAAGCACCGTAACGCTATTCTGTCATCCTGGGCGATAGCGAAGGATCTCCCAGCCGCAAGAGAATGCTTTTCTGACGTTGAGTATGACAGCTGAGTGCATAAGTCCTATATTCAATGGAACTCGAGCTGATAGCAGTTCTCGCCAAGCGTGAAGTACATCCAATTTTCACAGCCTAGTGGGGTGCCACGACTAAAAATGTAGGTTGGGTGTAACGAAGTGAAACCCAACAGAATATACTCCGTTGTTGGGTTACGCTATCGCTCCACCCAACCTACTATGTCGCGCCAGTACTCGCTAGTATCGTTACAGTTTTAATAGATGGTACTCAGTTTGAGATCGATATAATCCTGACACTATAAGCATTCTAAATTCTAAATTCCGCACTCCCCTCTTTAAGTTCAGTGACTTGTTCCTCTAAAACATTAATGCGCTCTTTAAGTTCAATCACCAGCGTGGCTAGTCGTTGAAACATCGGGTTTGACGGTAAAACTTGCTGATTGGCTCTTGGAGGCAATCCCGGAGCTGGTATGTTATTCCTTGGAATGGGAAAAGAGGATCTAGATAGTTCCCCTTCAAGGCGGTTAAGATGCGATCGCAGTTGAGCATTTTCAGATTCTAGTCGAAAAATACGGGATTCTAAACTCGATAGTGATTGCGCCATAGTTAAACGAGGCGACAGGATGATCAATCCTACAATTAAAGCAAGGCAGATTAGAGAAAATTTTTTGCCCATGAAATTAACCACTAGCCATTAGTTGTTACTCTTGAGAAACACTTCCTTGGGAAGTCAGGGTGTAGGGTGTAGGGAATCAATTGTGGAACTGGCATCTTGCCAGTTACCAGAAACTAGAATTGTTTAGTCCCATTCAATTGGGGGCGCGAACCGCTCCTTAGGAGCTCTCCATTGTTGCCTCAATCATCTTGATAACTATTATTTGTTGGACTTCATATAACTATTTTTATGTCTGTGCCAGATGAAACATCTACCCACTTCTCGTTATCCAATAGCAGCTTTTCTCCTAGCTTGTGGAATTGTCGGTTGTGCTAACCGAGTCATTCCCAGAACCCCAGCACCAGAGGCTGAACCTGTAATAGCAACAGATAAACTGATTCAAGTTAAGCCATTGCCTATGGAGCCAGAATATCGGAACCAGTGGACTCCTGAATTAGAAACTGAGTTTTGGATGAGAGCCAATGAGGCAATTGAGTATTACGCAGGTAAAAGCTATGGCAACACTCACGGGGGAAAACGAGAAGCGGTCTTATCCCTTAGCTATGTTTGACTTTTTGGCTGGTAACCGGGAGCAAGCACTGGAATTTCTGCAATCGGAAGACAACGAAGCAAGTGACCACCAGCATACTGAGGGTATTGACTATTATTACAGTTTCACTCTCAAGGGACAAATCAGAAAATACTTCTTCTTTGGTCAATTTCTCAACCCGGACTATAAACAGAAGATGTTTGAGGGTGCTAAGAAGTGGACAGAGCAAGATCCGAAAGGACGTCCTCACCCAATTTATGGTAAAGGCAAAGGGGGTGATGGTTGGGGGCCAGAGGTACGAGGTAGTTGGGTTGATGGGCGTAATACCGACAATCTCAGAGCAATGCGAGAGGTAGGGGTTTATCTGATGGCAGAGGAAACAGGTAATGAAGATACAAGGCTTCTCTACAAACAGAAACTACAGCGGTATGTCTGGGCACTTTATCATATTGGTATGGGGGAGTGGGATTCGGAGAATTACCTCGGTCATACCTTTGCTGCTTATCTGAATTTGTATGATTTTGCTCAAGACCCGGAAGTGAAAAAATTAGGTAAGGCAGCTTTAGATTGGATGTCTACTGCTGCTGCTGTGAAATATTATCGGGGAGGTTTTGGAGGACCGACTAAAAGGGATTACGGCAAAGGTAATGTAGTCTACGGCTCTAATTCAGCTCGTCTATTCTGGCTCTATTTTGGAGATGTCACCTTCCCTAATCCTAAGCCTGAGCGGGATGTGATTCACCTCATTACTAGTGCTTATAGACCACCACAAGCGGTGGTGGCGCTGGCTCGTAAGCAGTTTGATAAGCCAGTAGAAATCCTAGCTACTAAACCAATCTATGAGAACTGGAAACCTGGAGGTGAAGATCAACCAGCTTATTGGGAAACCAGTTTTTTTGGTCATACCTATCAGTTGGGTAGTTTGGCTGGCAAGTTTGCCGACGGTGATGTCGGACCATTCAAGTTAATGGCGTACAATCAAGAGCGTGGCGTTGATTATTTTGTTGCTAATACTGGCGGTGGTTGGGTAAAACCAGGGAAAAACTCAGGCGACCAAGTTGGTCAATATCGTAACCTAGTTATTTGGTTACGACCAGCTTCAGAACAACCCTTCTTCTTCCAGTTGCCAAAAAGTGCCAATGCAGAGATTGAAGAGGGTATTTGGTTCTTTGAATTAGAGAAAACCTGGCTGGCTATCCATCCGATTAATTTAGCTCCCTATACTGAGGTAACTATTGAGAAGCAGAAGTTAGCACAGCTTTACAGTCAGGAACAAACTTTGAAAGCTACAACAACAGGTAAAGGTTATGCTGGCTTTGCTTTGGAAGTGGGAGAACAGGAATCTCATGGCAGCTACAGTGCTTTTAAACAAACAATAAAGGCAAAAAGTCAGTTGGATTTAAGTAACCTAGCCACTGGCACTGTTGCATTTACAGGAGCAAACGGTAACAGACTCCAATTAACCCACAATGCTAAAAACGAGTTGCCTATTCTCCTCCGTAACGGCATTAAGTATGATTGGCTCCAACAACTTGAGCTTTACCATTCCTCTAACAGAGGGAAACCGATTTCCCTAGGTTGGAAAACAGGTAAGCTTCGAGTGGAAGCTGGTGAGTTAGTATTTGAAGCTACTGTTGATGAAACCGAAAAATCGAGTCCATTTTAAAGGCTTTGAGCCTCATCATTTTAATCCTTTGGAAAAGCGCCCCGCCCTCCAGCATCGGTAAAGACTGTTATTCGGCTACCAAGTGGATTTAGAACCCTCCCCACACCCTGTCTCATTTTTAGCCTTGTTGTCACTCCTTCAGAAGCTCAGAAAACAGGGGAGCGGAAAGTGAGAAAAAACACAACTTCTCCCAAATCTGACTTTCCGACTTAATCAGATGACTTATCAGACTGACAGAGCAGGTGAATAAAGATCAGGATGGTAGTGTCCAATCGAGATGAAGAAATTCAGATGGTATCAATCCTCAACCTAGCATCAGGAACGAATATCAAAGAAATGAAGTACGATATAACCCACCTAGATCGTGGAGATATGTTACTTTTACAAGCTATCCTGGTCTCAAGTAAAATGATGAGCGTAATTGACGAGGAGCTATCAAAGTTAGATGTTGCGACGAAACTTGACTTTGTTAAGATGTCGCAAAACAGAGCAAGGACACACAACGGTGAGGTCAATCAGGATGAGGATATAGGAGACAAAAAAGAGAAGGTAAATTATTGGTTTTATACGATGAAGGCGGGTAATATAAAGGAAGTTGAGAGTATCTTCACGAAGATAGATAAAGAAACTTATGAGAAATCCTACTTGAATCCAAAGGCCGAGTTGGAGGAAAAGGGCATGCGGTTCTTATCTATAGAGCAAGGTCTATGGAATAAAATATGGATAGGTGACCCAGAAAAACCAATGGAAAGGTCTTATGATGAAATATGGATGACCAGTGGCTACCAAATCCCCGTATTCTATGATTACCATCTGTCTCGAGAAATATACAACCTCCTGAACAATGATGGTGTTGTAATTCTGAAAGGCAATGCAGCTTGTCTAAAGAGCAACGGGATCAAGATAGACAGAATCCTAAGTGAGCATAACCAATACCCAGAATTTCTTAACGAAAGGATGGAATCATTATGGCGGATTGTAAATTTTAGTTTATTAGGCGATTCTGAAGGCTCAGAGCACACGCTAGGAGGCGGATTTGATACTCTAGAAAAATTTTGGAGTGTGAGAATAAGAAAATGGGTGGCGCGGTGGTAAAGAGGAAAAAAAGGATAAAGAGAAGTGAGACGAGGAGTGAATGTGCGCTCGCGGATAAGGATCTGCGATATGTGGAGCTAGAGGGTTAGAAAGGTACAAAGGGGACGCGAGGCGAGAAGAGGTTGGGCAATAGTAGCCAAAATATTGTGGAATTCTTTTACATCATCGTATCGGTCTGTGCCTATAGGGAAAGGGGTGGTTTTTAGTGAATTGGCACCCCACAATGCTAAATCGAGGAGCAAGCAAGCACCTACAAGTGAGACCTTATGACAGGCAAGATGCCTGTTCCACAAGATGTAGAAGGTAGCTGCCACAGTGCGATCACTTTTTAGTAGGGGTGTATTCCATACCCTACAGGCGCACAACTATCGTATTATGAATAATAATACCACAAAATCAAGTGCGATCGCTGATCTAGTAGGTTGGGTGAAGCGATCCTATAGACTGTTATAAAAGGCATATCACCCAAAATCTAAGCGCAACCCAACATCTACAACATCCCCAACCCAATCGCCATCGCCTTCAACACCAAAGCATCCTGCGCCGCCCAAATTTCCTTCCTCTCCCGATCTTAGAAAACCAACAGTGATGAGGGCGAGGGTGGACATGTGTTAGGTGTTAGGAGTGTGGTAAGCAGAATTGCTGTTTAATCAAAAAGCGATCGTGATTTCCTCCGATGCAGAAACCACTAACAGCGGTACTAGATCCCCGACTTCTTCTTCGAGTTTGTTGAGGAAATCACAGGTGCTCTTCGAGAAGTCGGGGATCTGATGCTGCTCTTTGTGCGATCGCATCCTCCTTTGTGCTCTTTGTGTCTTTGTGGTTTTTCTATCTAGCTTCTTTGTAATCCTTCACCCTATGACACTTCAACTAGCCTAGGGGAAATGCGCACGCTTTTGATATCTGCCCATACCCTACAGGCGCACACCTATTCCATCATGAATAATAATACCACAAAATCAAATGCGATCGCGGATCTTGTAGGTTGAGGGTCGCGGGTGAACGAAAATAGAAGGGCGGTTGAACTAATTTTCTTTCTGAGCGAACCCACTTACCAAAGTGTTTTGACGTGTGGATAGTTGAGAATTTTTTGATCGCAGGTAATAAGTTCTATATTGCGGCGGTAGGCAAGTGCAACAATAATGCGATCAGCTGGGTCTTTGTGGAAGTCGCCGGGTAATTGAGTGCTGGCGATTGCATCTAGTGGCTCAAGTGGTTCTATGGTGATTCCAGGTCGAGTTTTGGCAAGTGCAAACCATTCATTAACGGAAAGGGGAAGTGGTAGTTTTCCTGCACTATGCTTGAGTGCAATTTCCCAAACGGAAATGACAGAAACTATAAGGGTGTTTTGGTTTTCGCCTATGGTTAACAAGGTACGGCTACGTTCAGAAAGCTGTTCTGGGCTATGGAGCCACCAAAGCCAAACATGAGTGTCAAGTAAAATCATTGTTCCAAAGCATCCCATAATTCAGGCATAGGTTCATCAAAATCTGGAGGAATTGTAATGGGGATTCCCCGTAGGGGATGCTGAGGACTACGATCTGCTTGCAGCAGCGCTTCGCTATTGCGGCTTAAATCAAGTTCATTAGGGGATCGGCATAGCTCTGATGCTGAGGCTAGTGTCAGGCTTTGAGCCAAAAGTTGGAGGATGCGAATCCTTTGGGCTAAATCGAGGCCGAGGAGTTGTTGCTCTAATTCTTGGTTGTTCATGAATTCGCGCTTCATGAGTGTGTTATTTATTTTAGCCGATATGGGGATTTCTCCTAGCAATACAAGAGTTGGGTGCGATCGCTTTTTCGGTAGGGGTGTATTCCATTGGTGTCAACTTAAGCTAGAGATAGGTGATAGTGAAGCATCTCGGCCGTTTGGAGATCCTTCGCTATCGCTCAGGATGACATAATTCCCCTATTTCCCCATCTCCCTATCTCCCTATCTCCCTATCTCCCTATCTCCCTATCTCCCTATCTCCCTATCTCCCCACCCTTTTTTTCGCTCACCCGAGGGTCGCGATCGCGTAACCTAAAACGGGAGAATACTTGTTGGGTTTCACTTCGTTCCACCCAACCTACTTTACCCTGTCTTATTTTTACCCCTTCAGAAGCTCAGAAAACAGGGACGCGAAATCTGACTAAAAACATCTCCTCTGCAAAATAAGACTTTCTGACTTAATCATCGGACTTTTCCGACTGACAGAGCAGGAGGAGATTGCTCATTATGGATTGAAGATGTGAAAAATCGGGCGAGGAAATAAGCGAAAATGGAAAAACAAGTAAGCAAGGATCAGAAAAGTGATGAAATAACAAAAGTATCCTTTGAATGCTACGAAGGTAGCTGCGTGATACCAAGAAGTAAGGCATATAAATTAACACAAATCCATATAGCAAGAGGGTTTAGCGGTGAGAAAATTGGCATTGATAATGAATTTTTCACGAATCAGGAAAAACGGAATTATAGGGAAATAGTGTTAACCATCGAAGGTAGCGAATCAGGAGTCGTAATGGGATACTTATATACACAAGGGGAGAGGTTATGCAAGTTTTATAAGAAGTTAGGTTATACGCTCGAAGAGGATGAAAAAGATCCGGTTATTACCGATTCCGAATCCGATGTAGACCTTGTTGGGTCGTATATCTTGTTTGAGAAAGATTTATAAAAGGAAGAGGCGTGCGATCGCAACCTCGGCAACATTATTGTGGTATTCTTTTACATAATGGGATAGGTGTGCGCCTGTAGGGGAAACCTTATGACAGGCAAGATGCCTGTTCCACAAGATATTGAAGATTGAAGCTAGCCGCAACAGTCCCTGATAAACCTTTGTGTACTTTGTGTCTTTGTGGTTATTCCTACTCCAGCAAGAGTAATCATTCAACCCAAGTGTTTAGGTATTAGAGGGTAATGTAAGAGCACTCTAGTTAAAACACACCAAAGAGAGCCTCCAAAAACCAAACACCTAACACCTAACACCCAATACCTTACTTATGCCGGATATAGTCGTAAACCTTGATATATTCCTCAGCTGGGTTATTCCAGGAGTAGTCATAATCCATGCCTTGAATGACAAGCTTACGGAACTCTTCAGGCTCTGTATACCACAATTCAAGGGCTCTACCCATTGCTGATTCTAGGGCATGATTATCGGTTTGATAGAACAGATAACCATTGCGTTCTTCAGGAGGCTTGGTTTGATCGTAATCTCGGTCAAATACGGTATTCACTAACCCACCAACTCCCCGCACAATGGGTACAGTACCGTACTGAAATCCAATCATTTGGGTCAACCCACAAGGCTCATAGTTACTAGGAACTACGATCATATCTGCTCCTGCATAAATCAGGTGGGCTAATTCTTCGTTAAAGCCAATTTCTAAATGGCAGTTAGGGTTATTGTTTAAGTGGTTTTTCTCATGCCAAAACTGGGCATTGATTCCTGGCTCTGTTGCTGAACCCAACAGCACAAATTGTGCCCCCCTGCTCAGTGCGTAGTAGAGCGCATGATGAAGTAGATGAACACCTTTTTGAGGATCCAACCTACCGATAAAGGCTATGAGTGGTTTATCGCTTTGCTCTAGTAGAAGCCTCTCCCTTAGGGCTTTTTTGTTCCAGGCTTTTTCTTCGAGGTTATCCTTAGAATATTGATAAGGGATGTAGCTGTCTGATTCTGGATTCCACATGTCGTAATCGATGCCGTTGAGAATCCCAGCAAATTTGTTCTGTTGTAGATGCAAAGTATGACTTAAACCACAGCCAATGTCTGTGTGGTGAGCTTCCCAGGCGTGGTGAGGAGAAACTGTATTAACAGAATTGGAGTAAACAATTCCACCCTTCATAAAGTTTAAAGCAAAGGCATTGAAGTTATCACCCAAGCGATCGTAATTGAAGTAGTAAGGTTCTTTATTTAAACCAGTTGCCCAGAGTATATCAGCACCTCCAATTCCTTGGTGCTTAAAGTTATGAATGGTGTAGCAAACTCGTTGGTACTCCATGCCATGATATTTGTACATCTCATAGAGCATGACAGGGACTAAACCAGTCTGCCAGTCATGGCAGTGGATAACATCGGGACGCTTGTTGCTCTTCTGTAGGAATTCCAATGCTGCTTTACTGAAGAAGGCAAAGCGCATATTGTCATCGACACACCCGTAATAACACCCCCGATTAAAGAAGTTGTCACCGGAATGGGGTTCGATAAAGAAGCAAACTCGCCCATGTACCCAGCCGCAGTAGACGGAACAGTGGATGGCTCCACCATACCAGGGTACCCACAAGTCACGATAGGCTTCGTGGAGTCCCCAAATATGGTCATAGCGCATACAGTCGTACTTGGGCAAGATAATTTCGACGCAATGACCCTGAATTTCTAGCCCTCTGCTCAGTCCGTAAACGACATCCCCTAAACCTCCAGCTTTAATGACAGGAGCGCATTCAGAGGCAACTTGCACAATATACATACAGGTTCACTTCTAGCTTAATAAAATTTAACTTTACCAGAAAAATAGGTTTAAATCCCCATCCATTTAGGACAGCTTTACTGATTTACAGGCTTGAGGGCATCCCAGAGAGGAATATCTCGCATATAATAGCCCATGCCCTACTTTTTTTTGTCAAAATAGATCAATATCACAGTTGAAATGCAGAATAGCTTACTACCTCGGTATAGGGCAAAAATAATTTTTGTCTCTCCTGAATCCCAGAGAAATAAGTTTGAAAACTATAAGAGTTGTTTCTGTGGAGTTAGTTTAGAAAATAGTAACTTTATTCGTCCCAAGCTTATTGCTTCTCTCGAATGGATAAGTAATCGTTTTTCATTTTGCTGTGTATTGATTGGAGATAGCATACATAGAATTACATTAGAATCCCTGCAGGATTTAAATCCCGAGGAAGCCAAAGATAAAGCATTGTTTCTTGGACAAGAGTTCTTGTATAGAGAAAAAAGCATATTTAGCCAATTTGATAAAGCTTGCAAATTTAAATTTGTATTCTGTTCACAAATACAGCAGTATCATGATTATGCTCAATATCATGAGAGCTTGAAAAATCTCTATAAAGAGGATACCTTATTCAGAACATCCGTAAGAGCATTTGGTGAAAAATTCCACAAAAAAAAGCAGTCTCAGCTCAGCTTAGAAGAATTGGAGAGGCGAATAGAAAAATCGAGTGATTATTTTCTTGAAGAGTTTGCAATTTTTGCCTGTTTGCAACGTAGGGGATACCCAGTGATGGTTTATCCCGGATCTTTTAGTACCCTAACTGAGATTGCAGAAGGTAAACATCCAAATGCCTTACAAGAGCTAAAAGATTTAACAGTTGTTTCACTTCAACTCAAAAAAAGATAAGAAGAGGAATCATGCCTAGTTCATCTATAATCAATAAAACTCAGAAGAGGAGCTGGATATCAAAAATTTACTCACAAATAAATTTCTGGGGATTAAAGACATTTGAAAAATATTGGATTTTACAGTATTTAGGTTCTATTTATCCTGGACAAATAGCTCATCATCATAAAAAATATTTACTAGATTTTATCTTTGGACATCATAAATCTTTTCATCAAAGTACTGTTATAGAGGGAAAAGATGCTTCAGCCTACTTTGCACAAGCTGGGATTAGTCGCTTGGCATTGCAAAACAACGGATTATGCACATTTTGGCTGGGATGGCAACCTGCTATTTATCAGATCACAAATCAGGCTCAGATTCGCGATGAATACTTGTCTCCATCTACACATCCAACTAAAGAGTTATTTGGAGATTTCATGGGAACACTTCCCCATGGATGTCCTTTCCGCGCGTCAAAACGAGCATCTATTGAGACAACTTTGGGAAATACATCACATGTTTTATCACTTCAAAGATATATAGAAGAATACTCTTTTATTTTGATAAACGACTCTCTTAACCAGGAAATTTCATTAGAAACATTTACTCGTAATTTAGTAGCTTATATTGATAGTTTTATTCCTGGAGTCATTGATTTCAATAATAAGCCATTGAATGAATATATTAACTCTCAAGAATATTCAAACATTACCATTAATTTTGTAGATCTGGCAGCAAATGTGATTAGTAATATGAATCCTGAAGCAGTTGAAGATTTTGATGCTATTGTGACCTTTGTAAAAGCGGCATTAATTGATAATTTTGCTAGCATCAATCTTGCTTCAGAAACCAATATCATTAAGCGCTCATTCGATCTTTGGAATCTTCCATTTACTCGAGAATCAGTTGAGAATCTCTCTCCTAATAAAGCAAAAGAACTTGGAGCAACAATTATTGGTTTATATGACACAACCTCTCTCAGCCTTATGTGGACAATATCCTTCATCGAGAAAAATGAAGTCCTAAAAGAAAAAGTAATCATCGATGCTAAGAGTAATACTCAAAATGAACAATTGTCATTCATTGATCTTGTCGTCCTTGAAGCAATTCGTTTAGGAGGAAGTAATCCAACAGCTCTATGGAGACAGGCAATTAAACCATTCACTTTTGATGTTTGCGAAGAAAAAGTTTATGTAAGACCAGGTACAATGATCTGGCTTGATCGTCATCAAGCTAATCAAGACCCTAATATTTATCCCGACCCCCAAAACTTTAATCCAGATAATATCAAGGCTATCATACGTTCTAGCAAGGATAATATGGCTTCTATGCTGGCTCGTAATCGATATGAAATCAATTCATTTTCGATGATTAATACTCTGGGTAATCCGCGAAAATGTCCAGCCCGTTTATTTTCTGCTTACATGCAGTCCTTTATTCTCAAAGTTCTCTATTCCAACTGCGAAGTTAACATTCAGAACCTTAATACTGCAATTCGTAAGTTTAGTGCTATGCCAAAGCCGGAAAATCCTGGAATTATCTCCTTGCGACTATTAAGTTAGAAGCTAATATTTCAGATTTTTTCAGTCAGAATCAATCGGAAATTTGACAAAATAATCAAAAATTGGTAGAAAAAATCGAAGGTGCTCAAAACAAATAAAAAAAGGAGTAAAATATGAGTAGTGGAAAAAGCATCCAGCTGAGCAAATATGCCAAGTATAAATATGGTGTCCTCCCTCAACCTGTTAATTTTGAGGTAGGAGTTGCTGCTGGCTGCGTATTATTGGCGATTGCTGGAGCAGATGGGGAACTAAAAGAAGAAGAAATACAGTGGTATATTGACGAACAAGAAATGCTGGCAGTAGACTCTGAACCTCTTCAAGAGTACCTTGAAACTCTGCGCAAATTCAATTGGAAAAATGCTAACATCGAAGAGATATTGAGTGGCATAAAGTTTGATTTTCCAATTAATTTTAGCCGTTCCATGTTGTACCAAGCAATCAAGATGAGTCGAGCTGATGGAAATTACCATGAAAAAGAAAAAGCAGCAGTGGCTAAAGCAGCGGAGATTTTAGGAGTTGAATCCAGTGTGGTTCTTAGCTTAGAATCCGTGGCGGAAATGGAAGAGACAGCTGATAGACTGCGGATTGCCTTATTTGAAACACAAGTTTAATTCTGGTTGACACCTTTTTTTCGAGGATTTTGATAGGCTTGTCTTATGAGTGAGTCCATCAAAATCCTATTTTAATTGAGCCTGATATTGCTCGTTTGACGCGATCGCAAGTAGGAAGCCATGAAGCCGGTTGGCTTTGCTTTCAACCTTATTATGAAATGATATTAGAGCAGTGTTAGAAGTCAACCCACCAGGGGTTCAAACCCCTCCTATTGAGTGCAAGGAATGTAGTGCGAGCATCTTGCTCGCTTTCAGTATTTGGTTATCTGCTTTGTATCTTGCTCGCTATCGGTGATTACCAATAACCGCATTTCTCACAAATTATGCGATCGCTTTGTTCGGTTGTGCGAAAGCTCTACCCAACCGACAAGAAGAGTGCGATCGCATCAGCATATCACCGCATGGTAACGAATTCTTCGGCAGTAGAAGGATGGATACCAACAGTGGCATCGAAGTCTTTTTTCGTTGCTCCCATTTTAAGTGCGATCGCTATTCCTTGAATGATTTCGGCTGCGTGTTCACCTACCATGTGAGCACCTAAGACTTTATCAGTATTTTGGTCAACTACTAGCTTTACCATCGTTTTCTCTTCCCGACCACTTAAGGTGTGATACATTGGTCTGAAGCGAGCACGATAGGTCTTCACTGCCTCTCCATATTGCTCCCGTGCTTGGGCTTCAGTTAAACCGACTGTTGCTGCTTCCGGTGTGGTAAAAATTGCCGTGGGTACATTTTCATAGCTCATTTTCCGAGATTTACCGCCAAAATGAGTATCAGCAAAGGCTCGACCTTCATTAATCGCTACAGGGGTAAGATTCATCCTATCGGTGCAATCTCCTACAGCATAGATATGCTCCTGGCTAGTCTGGCTATATTGATCAACTGCGATCGCTCCTCGTTTAACTTCCACTCCCGCATTCTCTAAACCTAGGTTATCAAGATTTGGTTTACGACCGGTAGCTGCTAGACTAACAGCATCGGCAATAATGGTCTCCTCAGTTTCCCCTTTCACCTTTACCTGTAAGCCTTCTGGAGTTTTTTCAATTACAGGAGGTTCAGTGATCTTAATAATCCGGATACCATGCTGCTGCATCCCTTCTTGAATGCCAGTGCGCAAGTCGTCGTCAAATCCCCTCAAAATCAGTTCATTCCGGATGAGCAAGGTTACTTCAGAACCCAAGCCGTGCATAATGCAGGCAAACTCGACACCAATATAGCCAGCACCAAGAATGACAATCCGCTTCGGTTGCTCTTGGAGGTGGAATATGTCATCAGAAACGATCGCATGTTCTATACCTGGGATATCTGGTTTAACTGGTATACCCCCAACAGCAATCAAAATTTTCTCAGCTGTAATTGCACGATCCCCTATTTCCAAAGTATGAGGATCAATGAACTTAGCATAATCGCGAAATAATTCTACTTCTGACTTATCCAACATTCGCTGATACACCCCATTGAGGCGCTCAACTTCCTGATTCACTACCTTGAGCATCCTTTGCCAGTCAAGGGTACTGTTAACGGCACTCCAGCCATAACCTTGAGCATCCTCAAACAAATCAGGAAAATGAGAAGCATAAACCATCAGTTTCTTAGGAATGCAGCCGCGATTGACACAGGTTCCACCCAAACGATCAAATTCTGCTACTCCCACTTTTGCACCGTATTCTGCTGCCCGTCTGGCTGTAGCAATTCCTCCAGAACCACCACCAATAACAAATAGGTCAAAATCGTAACTCATGATCTATGCTAACTCCTTATTGATAGTCAGTTGAAGGTTACAGCACTTACGCACTGTTACGGAATTATGTCATCCTGAGCAGTAGCGAAGGATCTCCAAACGGTCCAGATGCTTCACTATCACCTCAGCATGACAGTTGGGTGCGTAAGTCCTAGGTTATTGGTCATTTGTCCTTGATACTAATCACAAACAACCAAAAACCAATAACAAGTTTATTATGCCGATTGACTACTGAAGTAATTATCTAAGTCATCGGCACCACCAATTAGTTTGCCATTAATGAATACTTGGGGAGTTGTTGTGCCACCACTAACAGCCTGTAAAGAACGAGTGGTAATATCCTTGCCTAAGACAATTTCTTCATAAGCCATGCCATGTTCCTTGAGAGCTGCCTTGGCACGAGCACAGAAAGGACAACCCACCTTGCTAAACATTGACACCAATTTTGGCTTCTGGGCTTTGGGATTGATGTATTTGAGCATTGTTTCTGCGTCAGATACCTCGAAGGGATCCCCCGGAACTTCGGGTTCAATGAACATTTTTTCGACAACACCATCCTTAACCAGCATAGAATAGCGCCAGGATCGCTTACCAAAACCGAGATCTTCTTTATCAACTAGCATTCCCATGCCTTCGGTGAATTCACCGTTGCCATCGGGAATGAGTGTGACGTTTTCGGCTTCCTGATCCTTTGCCCACTCGTTCATCACAAAGGTGTCATTGACTGAAAGGCAAACGATCTCATCCACTCCATTATCTTTAAAAACTGGAGCCAGCTCGTTGTACCCGGGAAGGTGGGAAGATGAACAGGTTGGAGTAAAAGCACCTGGTAGAGAAAAAACCACTACCGTCTTACCTGCAAATAAATCATTGGTGGTGACATCAACCCATTGATTATCTTGGCGGGTTTTGAAGGTAACATTGGGAACTTTTTCCCCTTCACGGTTTTTCAGCATCTCTTTTCTTCCTCTTTTTGGTGTTGATCGTACTCATTATGAGTTTGTATGGATTAATCATACTCATAATGAGTACGACTTGGCAAGGGTTTCTTCAGAGCAACTGGCAAGATGCCAGTTCCACGGTATGAATGGAACTTGCCAAGCTAAACTCTCTTCCCTCCTGCCTTATTTCTTAAGACTGGCTCACTAACTCTCAGCCAAAACCATGTACTGTTCTTCATTAATCCGTCCTGCTTGATACAGGGTGTCAGTAATTTCAGATATAGTTAACACGGAATGCCCTCGATAACCATTTGCTTGAAGTCGCTCTTTGACTCCTTGCTCATGATCAATAAACACGACAATGTCGTCAACCTTTAATCCCGCAGATTCTAGTTTTCCTGCTCCTTCCATCACACTTTTGCCACTAATCAAAATGTCATCAACGACAACAATTGTTTCCCCAGGATGGAAATTCCCCTCAATAACACGCCTAGTACCGTGGGCTTTTACCTCTTTGCGAGGAAAAATCATTGGGTGATTTAGGTGTAACGATAACCCGGTAGCAGTAGGTAAAGAGCCGTAGGGAATGCCAGCAATGCGATCGAAACTCAGGTTTTCGAGGATATCGGCATAAGTGTAGAGAATTTGATGGAAGATTTGGGGATTGGAAATAATTTTGCGTAGGTCAATATAGTAAGAGAAAGTCGCACCTGATGCTTGGACAAAATTGCCAAACATAATACAGCCAAGATCATAGAGTTGCAAAATCAAATCCTGATGAGGATGCTGCTCTAACAAACAAACATCAGGCATCCACAACTCACAAGTAGAACCCTCTAGTACAATCTGGCTTCTGAGTTGATTAGTTGACTCTCGCAGTAACTTGATTGGCTGAGCTGGTTGCTCACTCCCCAACATATCTTGGGGAACAGGGATAAGCAAACCATCACCACTAGCATTTAAACCAGCTTTCAAGATTTGGTTAAGCTCAGCACCCCCTTCTGCCCAAATGCTACGAGCTAGGATAACTCGTTCTGGAGCAACAGCACGAATGCTAGCTAGGACTTCTGGTGAGGTGGTTCCCACTTCCAAACCCAATTGTTCAGGAGTACCCCAGTTTTTGACTTCCTTGATTACATGCAAATAAAGGGGAGATTCAGCAGAAGGATATTGTTGCAAAGGTGCAGCACCAGGATTAGAAGTGCAAGACAGAATAAATACTGCTTTACCTGGATAAACTAAAAACGGTGCTACTAGATCTTGCCCTGGGTAAGGATTGAGGGTAATTGCATCTAATTGCCACTCGGCAAACACAGTTCTGGCGAAGAGAGTACAGGTGTTGAGATCACCGTGTTTGGCATCTAGGATAATGGGAATATCAGGGGGAATTGCTGCTAGAGTTTTGTCCAATAATTCCAATCCTGGAGCCCCCAAAGCTTTGTAAAAGCCGAATGTTGGTTTATAAGCGCAGACTAAATCTTTAGTTTCGTTGATGATAAATTGCAGCCATTCCCACAAGCCATCAATGGAGCTAACTTGCCCTTCTGGCTTACAGTAGCGGCTAGGCATCATTTCTGGATTGGGATCGAGTCCTACAATTAGTAAACTCTGATTGCGAGCGATCGCTTGATTTAATTTGTCAAAAAAGTTCATAGGGATTTATTATAAATTTGGTCGCTAAGCCTATCCTCACGACAGATAATTATTGGCTTATTATCGCGAATCATCTCACAAAGTGCGATCGCTGGAAGCTAGAAACCCGGTTTCTAGTGCCCCTAGATAAATGATGCAGATAGTAGCTTCAACTTTTGATTGGAAAGCTTTGCCTGTATACCACCATACCTGATGACACTCAATGGTTAAAGTTATCTGCATTTAAATTGGGTATTTTCAGTCAAGCGAAAACTTTTTCATGGTCTCCATTCTCCCTTCCCTGTCCCCTGTTCCTTGCTAAACAAGCACATCAGTCATGGGGTACTTGATATTTTTAGACATTCGTAGCAAAATATTACAGTATATCCAAAATCAGCCAAAAATCAGAGGTACGAAGGTTTCAAAACCACTAAAATTTTTAAGTTCTTCACAAGATAGAATTAGCAATTCACCATTTTCTAAACATCTCAGAAGTTTGCGTTTGATGTTGCTGAGTGATTGTCATAAATGACTGAAAAAAAATGGATGACCACTTAAAAATATTTCAGAATATTAACCAATCTGTTGAGCAACTATTAACAAATAAGCATAATTCCTCTGAGATTAAGCAATCTGCCATCAGTTTGAATAAATCAGTTCAACCTTGTCTTGAAGAGCTGAAGCAATCAGCTGCTAGGCTCAAAATGTTACTACAATCAAGTTTCGATGATTTAGATCACGCTGAGGATGTTTGGTATAGTAAGCAGAAAATTGCTGCAATAGCTACGGATGAAATTTGGAAAAAGCTTGATAATTTGAGGAAGAATCATTTCAGAATTCGTTTTTTAGGTTCTCAATGTAAACGGCAAGTCATTCAAAAAGCTCAAGCTTCTTGGAAGGAAGTCTTAGAGCACATAGAAAGAAAATGGTTCAGACATACAGGAGAGGAACAGCCAAAAATAATTGGCAAAGAGCATAAAAATATTTTTATTCAAGAAATACGTACTGTGGTGAGTTATCAATCTCAAGACTTGATGAAAATCATCAAAAAAAGCTTGAATACAATGTATCAAGAAATTACAAGTCTTCATTTGGAAAGTATTTTGCAATACATCATTTTTTTGGATAATAAATCAAAGAATGAAGCAAGAATTAAAATTAATTTAATGCTTAATGAAATTGAGGCAAGTTTTAGAAGTTTAATTGTTCATTCATCTTGCAAATCGAGAAGTTTACTAGAATTTGAACATCCCTTTAGATCTGCTTGTCAGTACTTACTCAATCATAATTGCAATGATATTGATTGGAATCAATTTGCTAGATTCAAAAAAGAAGTTTATACAAAGATTATAGAAATAGTTAATACAGTTATGGACGACAGAGTTAATTTTGCAATTAAATCCATTGGACAAACAATTGTATTCTACACCGACTTTCTAGAGCGGCAATACCGATATCAGCAAGAGACACCACAGCAAAGAGAAGCTGAAAAAGCCTGGATTGACCAACAGCGTAAGCAATTAAAACAAGTGTACAGCAGTATAGAAGCTATCCTCGATCCCACTAATTGATAATTGGTAATTGATAATTGGTAATTGGTAATTGGTAATTGATAATTGGTAATTGATAATTGGTAATTGATAATTGATAATTGATAATTGATTAATTGATAATTGGTAATTGATAATGGATAATTGATTAATTTGCTTTAAGATATCTCCTTTCTCTGAGAAAATAATTAAAAGCTTGTCTAACTATCAATCCTCTTTCTTGATTGAAGAAGTAATTGTCCATTGTCAATTTTTCCATACCTAGAAATTAATGAGCTATTACATTTCTCCCCGCTTCCTAGATAAACTGGCAATCCACATCACCAAAAATTATCTTGAACTTCCTAATCTCAGTGTGCCTCTCATTCTCGGTATTCACGGGCGTAAGGGAGAGGGTAAGTCCTTTCAATGTGAGTTAGTCTTCGAGCGCATGGGTATAGAGGCGGTTCGTATGTCAGCTGGAGAGTTAGAAAGCCCAGATGCGGGAGATCCGGGGCGTTTAATCCGTCTGCGCTATCGAGAAGCCGCTGAGCTGGTTAAGGTACGGGGTAAAATGTTTGTGCTCATAATCAATGACTTGGATGCTGGAGTAGGACGGCTTGATCGTGGTACTCAATACACGGTGAATAATCAGTTAGTGAATGGCACATTGATGAATATTGCTGATAGTCCTACAGATGTGCAACTTCCTGGCAGTTATGACTCCAATCCCATACAGCGTATCCCCATTATCGTCACAGGTAATGACTTTTCCACCTTGTATGCACCGCTCATTCGGGATGGCAGGATGGAGAAATTTTACTGGGAACCTAACCGGGAAGACCGCATTGGTATTGTTGGTGGTATCTTTGCTGAAGATGGACTTGCTCATACTGACATCGAACAGTTAGTAGATACCTTCTCCCATCAAGCAGTTGACTTCTTTAGTGCTTTGCGATCGCGGCTGTATGATGAACAAATCCGTGAGTTCATTCACCAGATTGGGATTGAGAATATTTCCTCTCGGGTGGTGAATAGCGTTGAAGGGACGCCACAATTTCCTAAACCGGATTTTAGCCTGTCTCGTTTAGTAGAGTTTGGAGAACTCATGAGGGGTGAACAGGAACGGGTACAGACTATGAGACTTGCGAAGGAGTACAATACAGTATTGGGAGAGACTACTCCAGAACCAGTCAACTCCACCCCTAGGATACCTAGACAAACTGAAAAAAATAAAGCAGTTTTCCGTGAACAGTTCAGGACTGAACTAGCTAGCGCTAAAGCTTCCAAGGCAGTCAATGAAGAGTATAGCAGCAACCAGCAGGTATTAGAAGTGCCATTAGATCTAAACACCCAAAGGCAAATCCGTGAGTTTTTGGCCCAAGGTTATCGCCTAAGTATAGAACATGCCAGTGAGCGTCGAGTCCGAAATAACGCTTGGCAGACTGGTATAACTTTTCATGGCAATGAGGCATCGCAAGTAATTATTGCTTTAGTTGAATGCATGGCGGAGCATGAGGGAGAATATGTACGCCTAATTGGTATTGATCCTAAAGCTAAGCGTAGGGTTCTCGAAAAGATTATCCAAAGACCGGATTAAATCAATAGCGAATAACCAGTTAAGTAAGCTAAAACGCATCTAATTTGCACCAAATTCAATCATCAGCTTCTTGTGGAACAGGCATCTTGCCTGTCTGAAACATGCAAGGTGAATGCGTCTAAGCTTACTAATCACCTATAGAACCCATTTGAGATCTTTTATCAGTCTTGAAGTAAGCTGCTCATAGCAGTCTACTCCACTTACAATGACATACTCGAGCAGTCTTACTGACACAGAATGGGAAATCCTTGAACCACTTTTGCTTGAGCTATTGCCTCAAAAAAAGAAAACACGCCCCCCTCAATGGACAAAACGACAGCTCCTGGATGGCATCTTCTATCAGCTAAAGAATGGTTGTAATTGGGGAGACTTGCCCAAGGATCTGCCTCCCGATTCGACAGTCTATTGGCATTACAAACAATGGCGAGATGCCGGAGTGATTGAGAAAAGGAGAGAACTTTATCCCATGCGACGACAAAGCTCAATCTTTGTTTGGTCAGACTCATGATTAAGAGGCTTGCAGCCTCTTCTTAGAGATCTCAAATAGGTTCTATTATCAGTCTTTCTCCCACAGTAGAGGATGATTTGCCCGCTTACGTCTATCCTCGCTTACCGAAAAATCCTGAAAAAACGATCGATATTCCCCTGTTTAGCATTTCGGACAGGCAAGATGCCTGTTCCACAAGAAACTGATGATTGCATTTGGTGCAAATTAGATGCGTTTTAGCTTACTGAGTAACTTGACTGACTGCTTCCAATTTACCCCAGTCTTGAACAATAATTTGCCCACCTCTTTTATAAATAACTATTCCCTTGAGTTTTTTAAACAAACGCACGCATTCTTCATAGGTAATACCAATACTGCGAGCGATTTGATAGTAAGGCAGTTTGGTATTTAAACAACTTCCTTCTGCTAGCTCATAAGTGCCATCGCGATCGCAATAATATTGGATTAGTCTGATTAAACGCACCATTGCTCGTTCGGAAATTAGTCCATGTACTGTATTGTGGAGTTGTTGTAGGCGCTGATTGAAGACTGCCAAAATCCCTAAGCTAATTTCTGGTGAGTGAGAGATTGCCTGTAATAAAGCATCGCGATCAATGGTTAATACTTGTGAGTTGACTTGACAGATGGCTGTTGCAGGAGAAATCCCATTGCCAAAAATCGCTGGTGCAGCAAAAAGTTCTCCTCCTCGAATCAGACGCACTACTGTTTCTTTGCCATTGGCAGCAGTCTTTTTAATTTCTAATCCTCCAGTAATGAGAGCATGGAGTTGTTGAGGAAGCTGCTCCCCTTCGTGGATAACTATTTCACCTTGCTGATATTCTCGAACATAACTATAAGGAGTTAGACTCTCTAGTTGAGTTGTAGCTAAATTTTGAAAGATAGAGATTTGTTGTAATTGAGCGATCGATGAGCAACCTTTAATGATCATTAGTTGGAAAATAATTGATATTAAGGATAAATAACCACTTCCTCAACAAAAGTTCATACTTGAACATGAGCTACCTCAGAGACGGGACTGAAACTTGATGCCAGAGTAAGAATATCGAGTTTGGGAACTGACTCATGAGAGCTACTCTCAATTTTGCCACGGCACCAGGTCATCAAGTCTTAGCCGCAGCAGGCAAGAGGATATTACGCCCTGGGGGAAAAGCTGCCACGGAACAACTGTTTACTTGGGCTAATTTTCAACCAGGAGAGACAGTATTAGAGTTAGCAGCTAGTTTTGGCGAAAGTGCCATTGCCATAGCTCAAAGATTTAATGTTCGCGTTGTGGGAGTCGAGCAAAATTCAGATAGTGTAGCTCAAGCCAGGGAAAATATTAAGTCTGCGGGATTAGAACATCACATAACAATTATTGAGGGAGATATCTTTAACTTAGAACAAATTACACAGCAGTTCGATTATGTCTTAGCTGAAGCGATCCTAACAATGCAATCAGCTAAAGGGAAAGCCAAGATATTATCAGCAATTCGAGCTCACCTGAAACCGGGAGGTAAGCTTCTCTCCCATGAAATGCTAATCAGCACTAATAACTCACAAGTACTGAAAAGTTTATCTCAAACTATTCGGGTTAATGCTAATCCTCTCACTCTCTCAGCATGGGAGATAGATTGTCAGGAAGCTGGTTTAACTTTACAGCAGCACCAAACAGGGGAGATGGGATTACTGAACTTTGGTCAAATGGTGCAGGATGAAGGATTATTCGGAATTATCAAAATTACCTGGAATGTCCTAACTAATTCCAATTTGCGTCAAAGAGTCTTACAAATGCGCCGTAATTTTCAACAGCATCGCAATCATCTCAACTACATCGTTTTTTTGGCGCAGGTTATCAATGAATAATTGATAATTGATAATTGATAATTGATTAATTTGACCTACAAACTACCATAAGTCTGTTATCGTTCATGGTCACTTGGACAAATAGGAGTTTCGTAAAATAATGAATACTGTTGTCGCCAAAAACAACAATTCTTTTGCTACTAATTTGCAAGATTTAATTGAATATCCCACAAGTGGTGTATTGAGTAAAGTTTTAGCCAAAGATAACAACGTTCAATACAGTTTGTTTTGTTTAGCCACAGATACAGAAATTTCAGAACACACTGCGACTCGTAACGCTTTCATCACTGTAGTTGCAGGCAAAGGAAACCTCAATTTAGAAGGAAAGGATATTGCTCTTGTGCCAGGAGTATTGGTTTTTATGCCAGCAAATGCACCTCATGCAGTGCAAGCGCAAGAAAATCTCGCCTTTGTTTTAGCTCTTGGTGAAGAGTCTTCCTCAAAGAAAGTAATTAGTCCACAAACTATCAATATCGTTAAATCTACCGCTCCTGTCCTCAAAAAACATGGTAAACAAATTACTACTCGGATGTACGAGGTGATGTTTGAGCAATATCCAGAAGTGAAAGCACAGTTCGATATGTCTGCACAAGCTAATGGTAGTCAACCGGCAAAACTTGCTAGCGCTGTGTACAGCTATGCAAGTAATATTGATAATCTTGAAGCATTGCAAGCAGCGGTAGATAAGATTGCTCACCGTCACGTACAAACCCATGTTTTACCAGAACAGTATCCTGTTGTGGGGAAATGTTTATTACAAGCAATGAAGGATATTTTAGGAGATGCGGCAACAGAAGAAGTGATGACTGCTTGGACTGAAGCTTATCAAGCCTTAGCTGAGATTTTCATTAATCGAGAACAACAAATTTATCAAGATAATTAGTTATTTGTTGTTAGTTGTTGGTTGTTTGTCAAAAAACAAAAAACTAACAACTAACAACCAAGCGGCGGGCGGCTATCCCTCCCATCCCTTAAGTAATGGGCTTCGGTGCCGCTTTCGGTGAGTTCCCCTACCTCTGCTCACAACAGTTGCTCAAGGCGACGGAAATCTTTGTCTACTTCTGCCCAAAGGGCGCGATTGTGGGGGTCAGTTTTAAGGGCTTTTTTCAGATAAATTCTTGCCTTATCTAGCTGTTTTTGGTTTACTAAATACCGTCCCCAACTTTGATATGCGATCGCTTTCCACTGACGTACTTCTGGATCTTGGGGAATCCTTTGGGCTAAACCTTCAACTAAGGTGATGGCTCTAGCAAATCGCCGTTCTTTGAGCATCTGCTGTAAATCCTGATAAGCATTGCCCTTAAGTTGTTTTTCAAGGGTTGATAGCGGTGGATAGCAGTTAAAAGAGGGTTGCTTACGGGTTACCTTCACCGCTGGTGGTTGAGGTTTAGATACCACGCTATCTTGAGGCTTACTCTCAGTAGTAACCTTTTGGGATGAGGCAGATACTTCCTTAGTCTCAGAAGGCTTGATAGCACTGAGGAGAAACTTGTAAGCCTCAGTCAACTCGATAAATTTTTCTTGGGCAAGCTTATCTCCAGAATTGACGTCAGGATGATATTGACGTGCAAGGCGTCGATAAGACGCCTTGAGTTCAGTCCTAGAGGCTCCCAATTTTAAACCTAACAGGCGATAGCAATCTGCCGAATTCATCTACAGAACTAGCACGAAAGAAATACTGCGACACAAAAGGCAATAAAGGGAACAGGGGATTGGGAATTAAGAATTAAGAATTGAGAATCGGAAATATCTTCCCTGTATTCTTATCTCTCTCAGCTTCCCCAACTCCCCCATCTCCCCTGCACCAAAATTTTATGAACTGAATCGACACCCCAGAGCACTAGGGTGCGTTATCTTCAATAACTTTGTCAATCAGTCCATATTCCTTCGCCTCCTCTGCTGACATGAAAAAGTCTCGATCTATATCCTTAGCAATCTTCTCAACAGAATTGCCAGTTCTGTCAGCATAAATTTGGTTAAGTTGATGCCGAACTCGCAAAATCTCCTGAGCTGTAATTTGAATATCTGTGGCTTGAGCCATACCCCGGATACCACCAGAAGGTTGGTGGAGCATAATCCGAGAGTGGGGTAAAGCAAGGCGTTTCCCCTTTTTACCAGCAGTAAGGAGGAAAGAACCCATCGATGCCGCTAAACCAACACAGATGGTTACCACATCTGACTTGATGTGCTGCATTGTGTCATAAATTGCCAAACCTGCGGTTACTGAACCCCCAGGGGAGTTGATGTACAGAAAAATGTCCTTACTATTGTCTTCAGAGTCCAGGTAAAGCATAACCGCGATGATTTGGTTAGCTATTTCGTCATCTACATCTTTACCTAGAAAAATAATCCGTTCCCGATAGAGACGATTGTAGATGTCAATCCACTCAGTGTACTGAGAACCTGGCATCTGATAGGGAACTTTTGGGACACCAATTGGCATAATTTGCTCCGAATTAGGTAAAGTTAGGTGTTAGGTGTTAGGTGGTGGGTTGAAAGTGGTATTAGGAAACCCCAGCTGGTACTGGCATATCGACTTCACTGGCTTCTAGCACTTTGTCGATGATGCCGTACTCTTTTGCAACCTCAGGAGTCATGTACAACATCCGGTCCATATCCTTGTTAATCTTTTCTACTGACTGACCTGTATGGTGAGATAGCACATCAAGCATTGTTGCTTTATTTGCCAGTACCTCCTTAACACGAATTTGGATATCTGTGGCTTGACCTTGAGCTGCACCTTGGGGTTGATGTAGCACAATAGTGGCATTGGGTAAGCTAGCTCGAAAGCCTTTTTCTCCAGCAGATAGCAACATTGCTGCCATACCCATCGCCATACCCATACAAATGGTGTGGATTGGTGGCTTGATGTAGTTCATGGTGTCACAGATAGCAAACGCTTCCGTTTCAAAACCGTAGGTTCCAACGGAATTGATGTAAAGTCTAATCGGCTTATCTGGGTCTTGGTATTGTAGGTAAAGCAGCTGAGCGATGATTAGCTCTGTCACCTGTGGTACTAAAGGCATACCAAGATAAACAATCCTTTCATTCAGGAGCAGCGACGGTAAGTCTGGGGGTGGTGTACGGTAGTTAGGACGACCATAGTAGGCGGATTGAACTGCCTGAATCGGTAGTGTCATGGTATTTAGGACTGCAAATATAGCGCTATCTTTAAAACTATAGTAACGCGCCTGTTAGCGGGCACAGTGGGAGTTTGTTGGTGGTGCTAGTTCTAGAAGGCAGAAGGCAGGAGGCAGAAGGCAGTCCCCATGAAAAAATTTTCACCTCCATGCATGAAAGTAGGGGCGAATGGCCATTCGCCCCTACTGCTCCCTACTTTCAAGGCAGGAGGGAAGAAAGTTTGTATAGCTAAGCTGTTGTGATGAAAAATTGTGAATTGGTGCTGACAGGAGGACGCGAGGACGCGGGAACCGGGAGATTAGAACTAACCAATTTAAATGCGTATTAGCTTAACACCCCGTTTTTGTTCTCACAGGTTTTAATAGGAAGAGTAAGGTTATTGATCCTCCTTATTTAAAGAGTGCGGTAATCACCACTCTTAAGAGGAGAAGTTTAATCTTTAATCCTGGTTAATTTCCAGGAATTTAATATTATGACGTTTTACTTGCTCAGGAGCTTTAAATGAAAGTAGGTTTACACCCCGCCCTCAATGATACTCATATTGATGCCAATCAAACTAATAGTCAGCGCCAACTATCCTTGGCAGTAAATGCCATCTCTACTAAGCAAGGGAGTTCAGTTCCTCTGAATTTATGCCTGATTCTCGATCACAGTGGCTCAATGCACGGACGCCCTCTGGAAACAGTTAAGCAAGCAGCTTTACGTCTTATTGAGCGCTTGCAACCAGGCGATCGTCTTTCAGTGGTTGCCTTTGATCATAGAGCTAAAGTCATTGTTAAAAATCAGGTCATTGATAACCTCGACAATGTCAAAAAACAGCTCAAACGGCTTTCTGCTGATGGGGGAACAGCGATTGATGAAGGGCTGAAACTGGGAATGGAGGAACTGGCAAAGGGGAAACAAGAGACTGTCTCCCAAGCTTTTTTGCTCACCGATGGCGAAAATGAACATGGTGATAACGACAAATGTCTGAAACTAGCCCGTCTGGCAACGGAATATAAAATTACCCTTAATAGCTTGGGATTTGGTGATCACTGGAACCAAGACATCTTGGAACAAATTGCCGATATTGGTGCTGGTACTCTGTCTTATATTGAACAACCAGAACAAGCAGTTGAGGAGTTTGGGCGCTTGTTTAATCGTATTCAGTCTGTAGGTTTAACAAATGCCTACTTGTTTTTGGATTTGATGCCTAAAATACGATTAGCAGAACTTAAACCAATTGCTCAGGTAGCTCCTGATACCATCGAGTTACCCTTGCAACAAGAAGATGGTCGCTTTCTAGTACGTTTAGGAGACTTGATGACTGATTCTGAGCGAGTTATCCTAGCTAACCTATATATTGGTCAACTACCAGAGGGTAATCAAGTAATTGCCAATGTACAAGTGATGTACGATGACCCAGCAATAGGTAAAGATGGGTTGCTTTCTGAACTAATACCGATAGAAGCAGTTTTCCAGGGAGTTTACCAACCATCTCCCAATCCTGATGTTCAAAGGTCGATTTTGGCTTTAGCTAAATATCGGCAAACCCAAATTGCCGAAGCAAAATTACTAAAAGGCGATCGCGCTGGTGCAGCTACCATGCTTCAAACTGCCGCCAAAACTGCAATCCAAATGGGAGATCAAGGTGCTGCTACAGTGCTGCAAACCAACGCTACTCGCTTACAATTAGGAGAAGAACTTTCTGAAGCAGACCGCAAGAAAACCCGTATTGTCTCTAAAACAGAGTTGCAGGATTGACATCCTCCCTCCGCTAACCTCTAACGAGGTATAGCGGGGGATTCCCAAGAGTTCTTGGTTCGCAGTTCATCGAGCCGACTTAGAACCAGAGCGTCTCCGTTCTTGAGCCAGAGGTCAGTTTCTCCCTGCGCTTTCGAGCTTTTGGCTCCGGATTCTGTATGCCCTACAGTACCGTTTAAATATTCAGCTAATAACAATAATCCTTTTTTCAAGATGTTTTTGGCTGCGTTATGGTCCCGGTCTAATACCGTTTTACAACTACTGCATTTATGTGTTCTGCTGCTAAGTGTTTTCTTCACCTTCGCCTTACAACATGAGCAATCAACAGTTGTATTGTGAGGCACTACAGCAATAACTATCACACCATACACTTTGGCAAAGTATTGAAGCCATTTGGTGAATCGATACCAAGATGCATCGCTGATGGATTTAGCTAGCTGGTGATTTTTTACCATGTTTTGTATCTTCAAGTCCTCGTAGACAATTAAATCTTTCGACTTAACTAGCGCCAAAGCATCTTTACGAGCTTTGTCTTCACGCTGTCTACTTACCTTCAGATGTTGCTTCGCTAAAGCCTTGCGTGCCTTGTGGTATCTGTTAGACTGTTTCTTCTTTTCAACATGTTTCTGGGAAACCCGACGTTGAAGCATCTTTAATCTTCGTTCGGATTTCCTCAAATATCGAGGGTTGTCAACAGTATTTCCATCGGAATCGGTATAGAACTCTTTTAGTCCTAAATCAATTCCCGTCATTTTCCCTTGAAATTCATGCTCCTCTCGTCTATCCCAATCCACTAAGAACTGAGCATAGTAGCCGTCAGCACGTCTTATGACTCGAACTCTTCGGATTTGTTTTTCCCTGGTCCAAACTAAATCCCTAGAACTCCACAAATCCATCATTCCGACTTGAAAACCATCAGTGAAAGTTATAGTTCTTCTATCCGCAGACAATTTCCACCCTGAATTTTTGTACTCGACGGAACGACTGAATTGTTTGTAGCGAGGATAGCCTTTTTTACCGGGTTTTCCTAATCTACAGTTTTCATAAAAACGCTGAATGGCAGACCATGCCCTATCAGCGTGAGCCTGCCTTGCTTGGGAGTTGAGTTTTTTCGCCCAAGGGGCAAGTTTGTCCTTAGCTAGTAGGGCGCAAAGCTTTTGGAGGTCGTTACGAGTGACCCGTCTGTTATCTTCCCAATAGCGCAAACAGGTGTTGCGGATGAACTGCCCTGTTCGGATTGCTTCATCCAACTTGCTGTACTGAACTTTGGTTCCTTTGAGCTTGGCTTCAATTACTAGCATGAGACCAAGCATAACATCTGTTACCCACTGCGAATACAGGTATAATTAGGGCTTGCTGCAAAAGTGTGTAAACTATACCATACTTTGCTTTCAATCATTTTATGCCTAGCAGGCGTGCAAGGAAATTGTATCTTTTGGCTCAATTTCCTTGCACCGTAAGTCAAAAATCCCTAACACCTACCACCTCTTTCCCTTACCTACCACCTGCCACCTACCACCTACCACCTATTCAAACCCGAAAGTTACGACTTATTCAGCAAGCCCTAATTATTTGGATTCCCTGCCGCTCAATTGTTAGCTGGTCGGCATTCATCTCACCACTAAACCATTGGCGGTACTCGGCTACGCCTCGATAAATCCGCCTCGGTTATAGCGGGAGCCTTCTGCCGACATTAAGGTAAGGATTGATAAGCTGTTAGTTATCGCTAACACACACTACTGGCGCGACACGCCTAAAATGATGCAAAGCGAGTAGTACGAGCATCTTGCTCGCGATCGGTGAAAAGCGAGCAAGATGCTCGCACTTCCCAAAACCATTACTACCATTTTAGCTGTGCCACGCCACTACATTTGATTATGACTGATGAACCTCGAACCAAATAAGTACGCTCTTGCATTTCACACAACTAGTCCTCAACTAGGATTAGCAATCAGCAACTTTGCTGGTGATACCCGTTGTCAAACTTGGGACTTAGGGCGGGATTTGTCTGCCCATTTGCACCAACATCTGACGGAATTTATCACACCTCAGACTTGGGCAGACTTGGAGTTTATTGCCGTAGCTAAAGGACCAGGTAGCTTTACTAGTACTCGTATTGGCATCGTTACCACCCGTACCTTAGCACAGCAGCTAGATATTCCCCTATTCACAATTTCTACATTGGCAGCTATGGCTTGGTTTGAGGTAGTCAAGGATCCAGGGCAATTTGAGCAACTTACTCCCCAACCCTCCCTTGCCCTACAAATGCCTGCTCAGCGTAGTCAGCTGTTTACTGCTATCTATCAGGTATCTTTAGAGGATTGGGTGCTTACCGAGCTGTTGCCAGACTCGGTAATGACTCCGGATAGTTGGCAGCAATCTCTAGAATCCCTCAAAATGCCCTATCAGCTGATTGATGTCCCAGGAGATTTAGGAACTACTGCGATGAGTGTGTTAGAACTTGCTTATGGGCTTTGGCAACAGGGAAAACACCCTCACTGGTTAGAGGCACTGCCTTTTTATGGCCAGCATCCAGTACAGTTTAACTTTCAATCGTGAGAAGTCCTACAGCTAACACGAAGTGGAGGTGTTAGGATGAATCACGAACCGGGTCTAGACTGCCCATTGATATATTTCTGCAACCTAGAAACAGCGAAGGTATATACTCATATAGTAACACTGAATAAACAAGGAGGTGATAAACAACTGAAGATTGCATATCAATATCGAATTAAACCGACCAAGCAACAACGCGAAATTATTGATAACACGTTGGATATGTTGCGTTGCCAGTACAACTATGAACTAGCGCAAAGATTTGAATGGTACGAACAGAATCGGTGTTCTATTGATAGATGTCCTCTTGTTTGTCATGTTCCAGAATTAAAAGAAAAGCCGACTCGGTTTAGCCAACAAGCTAGCCTCAAACAGCTTAAAGTAGACCGCCCTTGGTACAAAAACATTCACTCGCAAGTACTGCAAGAAGTACCGAAGCGAGTAGAAATAGCTTTTGCTAAATGGTTGGCTGGTGATTCTAAGGTCAAGAAATCTGGTCGTCCAAGATTCAAAGGAGTAGGACAATATAAAACTTTCACTTATCCGCAATTCAAGCAACATGATTTTGTTGGCAATAAAATAAGATTGTCTAAAATAGGTGAGGTGAAAGTAATCGTTCATCGTCAGCTCCCTGATGGTTGGGCAATCAAAACGGTATCTGTCACAAAGAAAGCTAAGGGATATTATGTAACTTTGAGCTTGGATGCGAAAACAGTACCGACAACAAAGCCAGATTTCAACCCGGATAATATTGTTGGAATTGATGTGGGCTTAATTGACTTCTATGTGGATTCAGATAATAACCGGATTGCTGCACCAAAATATCTACGCCAAGCTGAAGGAAAATTAAAGTCAGCGCAACGAAAAGTTTCTCGTAGAAAGAAGGGTTCTAAGAGACGGAAAAAAGCAATTATCAAGCTAGGTATACAACATAAAAAGGTTGCTGATACCCGAAAAGATTTCCATTTCAAAACAGTTAAAAAACTGCTAGATAAATACGATGTAGTAGTAGAAAAGCTGAATATAAAGGGACTTGCTAAAACAAGATTGGCTAAGTCGGTAAACGATGCTGGTTGGGGACAATTCATTTCAATTCTGACAAACAAAGCTGAGAATGCTGGTTTGAAAGTAGTTGCAGTGAATCCTAACGGTACAAGTCAAGAATGTTCTAGTTGTGGTCATAAAGTGAAAAAGCCGCTATCTCAAAGAATGCATAATTGTCCGGTATGTCATACCAATTTATGCAGGGACTTGAACGCGGCTATAAACATCAAGAACCGTGGGGCGCACGGTCTCAAAGCTCAGCATATGTCGTCAAAGACGAGTCCCTGAGAAGCC
>CBDCVG010000040.1:0-22483 GCA_965222765.1 Caldora sp. | reverse complement strand
CCAGCTTTCACTAATCGCATGTTGTAACTGACCATACTTTATATGGCGCACAGCTATTCCATTATTTAAAATAATATCACTAAATCAAGGTTTGGGCAAGAAAGCTTATTCAAGATAATTGATAATTGATAATTGATAATTGATAATTGATAATTGATAATTGGTTAATTTGGTCTAAGACCTCTTCATTTATGAAGAAAATAAAAAGAAAATATTTTCCTTAGATTCAATCCTCTTCTTTTAAGGAGAGGTAATTATCCATTATCCATTGTTCATTATCAATTGTTGAATCAGCAAGCCCTGACAGGCAAGATGCCTGTTCCACAAGAAACTGATGATAAACTGATGAGGATAATGCCCACCTTAACATGCGATCGCTCGTGGCTCTTGCTGGACACAATGCTTGTCACCATTGGTCATTAGTACTAATGACCAATAACCAATGACAAACAACAAACTTATCGACCAATTCCCACATAATGGAAACCTGCACTTTTAAGAGCTTCAGGATCTAGGAAATTGCGACCATCGATTAAGATAGGATGGTTCATTAGTTTTGCCATCTTTTCATAGTCCAACTTAGCGAATTGTTGCCAGTCTGTAACCAATACCAAAGCATCACAACCATCAGCAAGTCGTTCTGGATCAGTTTCCACGATTACACCAGTTAAACCATGACGCATACCAGTAGAGGAAATAATTGGATCGTAGGCTTTAACTTTAGCTCCCAGTCTATTCAACTCTTCGATTAGATTAAGAGCTGGAGCATCTCTTAGATCATCGGTATCTGGCTTAAAAGTCAAACCTAGTAGTCCAATAGTTTTAGCCTTAAGCATTTTGAGTTCTTGCTTGAGTTTTTCCACTGCAAGCAAGCGCTGGCGATGGTTAACACTAACCGTAGCTTTGAGCAATTGAGTGTCATAGCCATAATCCTCAGCAATATGAGTTAAAGCTAGAACATCTTTGGGGAAACAGGAACCACCCCAACCAATACCAGCCTGTAAAAACTTGCTACCAATACGAGAATCTAAACCAATGCCTTTAGCCACTTCAGTAACATCAGCACCAACGCGATCGCAAATATTGGCAACTTCATTAATAAAGCTAATTTTAGTTGCTAAAAAGGCATTCGCTGCATACTTAATCATTTCAGCTGAGCTGAGATCAGTAACTAATACTGGTACTGGGGGTAATGATTTGTCTTCTGCATACTGGCGTTCGATGAGTGGGGTATAGAGTTCCTGCATCATCGTGATCGCTTTGGGACTATTACCTCCCAACACAATCCGGTCTGCGTTAAAAGTATCATAAACAGCTGAACCTTCCCGCAAAAACTCCGGATTACTTACCACTTCAAAACCTGCTGCGATCTCTTCGAGGGATTTATCCTCAGGAACACCGCCAGCTGTCACCAGAGATTTATGGCTTTCAGCCACACCATCCATGACAATCATCTTGACCCAATCTCCCGAGCCAATGGGTACTGTTGATTTATTGACAATGACCTTATAACCGCCATCAAGGTGAGTTCCAATTCCTCTTGCCACTGCTTCAACGTAGCGGGTATCACTCTCCCCTGTAGGTAATGGCGGTGTTCCCACTGCAATGAACAAAATTTCCCCATGAGCTACGCCAGCAGCTAAATCTGTGGTGAACTCTAGATGTCCAGCCTCAGCAGAAGAGCGCATCAGCTCAGAAAGTCCTGGCTCAAAGATCGGTGCTTGCCCAGATTGCATCAATTTTACTTTTTCTTCATTATTGTCCACGCAGATAACGTGATGCCCGATGTGAGCTAAGCAAACGCCGGTAACTAAGCCAACGTATCCAGTACCAATAACACAAACACGCATAGAACTAATTCTCACTGGTAGAAGTTATGGGGCTCTGAATCTTGCATTTTGAGTTTTTTGGGCTAAGCACCCTGAGTAATGGTTATGGTTTAAACCGAAGCAAGGTGATGCCCCTCAGGACGAGGTTACGCGATCGCGAAAATCCTCTATAGTCAGTTTTAATCCTTCGGCTAAAGGAATAGTAGGTTGCCAGTTTAGCAAAGTTTTGGCTTTGGTGATATCAGGTCGGCGACGTTGTGGATCATCCTGGGGTAGAGGTTTAAATAGAACTTCTGAGTCAGGATTCACCATTTTCTGAACCGCCTGAGCTAATTCTAGGATGGTATATTCATCAGGATTACCTAAATTTATTGGTCCGGTATGCTCACCATTCATTAGTCGGATCAGCCCTTCCACTAGATCAGAAACATAGCAGAAGCTGCGAGTTTGAGAACCATCTCCGTATACTGTTAGGGGTTGACCTTTGAGGGCTTGCACGACAAAATTGCTGACAACTCGACCGTCATTTTCCAACATACGGGGACCATAGGTGTTAAAAATGCGAGCAACGCGAATTGCTACATTATTCTGTAAGTAGTAGTCAAATGATAGGGTTTCTGCAACTCGCTTGCCTTCGTCGTAACAGCTACGAGGACCGATGGGATTGACGTTGCCTCGGTACTCTTCTGACTGAGGATGGACTTCAGGATCTCCGTAAACCTCAGAGGTAGAAGCTAATAAGAATCTTGCATTCACCCGTTTGGCTAACCCCAACATATATAGGGTGCCCATAACATTGGTTTTGATCGTCTTAACGGGATTGTATTGGTAGTGGATTGGTGAAGCTGGACAAGCAAGATGGTAAATTTGGTCTACTTCTAACTTAATTGGTTCGGTGATATCGTAGCGTATCAGTTCAAAATAAGGGTTATCTAACCATTTGAGGATATTGTGCTTGCGACCAGTAAAGAAATTATCTAAACAGATAACTTCATGTCCTTGTCTCATTAAGCGATCAATCAGGTGGGAGCCGATGAAACCAGCACCACCTGTAACCAGGATTCTCATATAACTATACTCTGTGGAATTAAAATCAATCCTAAACTAATCTCGACTAACAACACTGTCCAGAGCTACTTATTTTAATCTTGGTCTAGACGTAACACTGCCATGAAAGCTTCCTGGGGTACATCAACTGTTCCCACTGATTTCATCCGTTTCTTACCCTTTGCCTGCTTCTGTAGCAGTTTTTTCTTGCGGCTGATGTCACCGCCGTAGCACTTGGCAAGAACGTCTTTACGTAAAGCAGGGATGTGTTCGCTAGCAATGACTCGGCTGCCGATAGAAGCTTGAAGGGGAATTTTAAATTGGTGGCGGGGAATCAATTCTTTGAGTTTCTCTACTAAAGCACGACCAACGTAGTAAGCTTTGTCTCGGTGAACAATCATTGCTAGTGAGTCAACAGGATCACCATTGATCAGAACATCTAGTTTGACGAGGGTGTTGTCTCGATAGCCAATGAGATGATACTCCATGCTGGCATAACCACGCGATCGCGACTTGAGTTGATCAAAAAAGTCGGTTACTACTTCTGCCAAAGGCAATTCATAAACTAAAGTTGTCCGTCCTTGGGTTAGGTACTTCATGTCCTTAAACTCTCCTCGCCGACTCTGGCATAGTTCCATAATTGTGCCAACGTAGGCTTCTGGAGTAATCATCTCTACTTGAACATAAGGTTCAGCAATTTTTTCCCGTTCTTGGGGTGATGGTAAGGTACTGGGATTGTCGATTTCAAAAACTTCACCACTGTTAATGGTTACTTCATAAACTACGGATGGCGCTGTAGTGATTAAATCTAAATTATATTCTCGTTCCAGTCGTTCTTGGACAATTTCCATATGCAGTAAGCCCAAAAAACCACAACGGAAGCCAAATCCCATAGCAGTAGAAGTCTCTGGTTCATAGTTGAGAGCTGCATCATTAAGTTTCAGCTTATCGAGAGCATCTCGTAAATCTTTATATTGGTCAGAGTCTGTTGGGAATAAACCGCAAAACACCATCGGCTTAGCTTCAGTGTAACCGGGTAATGGTTCTGGTGCTGGGGAGGCTGATAAGGTAATGGTGTCACCAACACGAGCATCTTCTACCGTTTTAATCGCTGCGGCTAAGTAGCCTACTTCACCAGCGTGCAGTTCCTCGACTTGTACTTCTGTCGGCGACAGGACACCAAGTTCATCAATTTCGTACTCCTTACTGGATGCCATCAAGCGAATGCGATCGCCTTTTTTGAGGGTACCATCTACTACCCGAAAATAAACAATTACACCTCGGTAAGGATCGTAGTAGCTGTCAAAAATCAACGCCCGCAGTGGTTGTTCTACCGTATCCTGAGGTGGTGGCACTAGATGTACAATCGATTCAAGAATTTCCTCAATCCCGATGCCTTCCTTTGCCGATGCCCTAATTGCTCCGCTACAATCAAGACCAATGACTTCCTCAATTTCGCTGATTACCCGCTCAGGGTCAGCTCCGGGCAAGTCAATTTTATTCAAAACTGGGATAATTTCGAGGTCATGCTCTAGAGCTAAGTAAACATTAGCCAGAGTTTGAGCTTCAACTCCCTGTGACGCATCTACAATTAATAATGCTCCTTCGCAAGCAACGAGCGAGCGCGATACCTCATAGGAGAAATCCACATGACCAGGAGTGTCAATTAAATTGAGGACATATTGCTCACCCTCTCCGAGAGTGTAGTTCATCCGCGCTGCTTGCAGCTTAATCGTAATGCCCCGCTCCCGCTCCAAATCCATGTTGTCGAGAAACTGTTCCTTCATCTGGCGATCATTTACTGTACCAGTAGCCTGTAAAAGGCGATCTGCTAAGGTAGACTTGCCGTGGTCAATGTGGGCAATAATCGAAAAATTACGAATTCTGGAAACGGAAACATCAGTCATAGTGATCGAGGGTAAGAAGAAAGAACTGGCAGGGTGCAGATTCAGTAGTACTTAATGTATTTTAATGTTTCTGCCTTGAAGGTGTAAGTGTTATTAGCTGTAATAGCTTAATCCAAAGGCGTTACTCAAACCCCTTGGAGCTGTTAGCTTGAACATTGACTAGCCTATTCCTACTTATCGTAAAATGTAGATTAGGGAAACCAATAACTTTTATGAATGATCGCGCTCATATTCAAGAGGGTTTGCTCTCTAACTCCGCTGATGCCCGTCAACTAGCTAACTCTTCCCTCAAGCGAACAGCTGATAAGGAAGAGATTTCTATCCATTTGGATACAGAACTGTTAGAGCAAATTAAGCACCTAACTAATGATCCAAGTAAGGTAATTGAAGCGGCAATTCGTCAGTGGCTCAGAGGTGAGCGGGAGCGAGATGATGAACTCACTCGTACTTTCGACAGAAATCCCCCTGTTCCGCCCCGAGGAGAGTGGAATGATTGAGATAATAGAGTTAAAGCTGTTTAAGTTGGTCAACTTTCCCCAGGTGTGAGGTAATAGTTGGTGACATTTACCCTAAAAAGACCTAGCTAATCTTTAATACCTTGCAGTTTCCAGGTTTTTGTATTATAGGAGCATCTCAGCTTTGAAAAAATCTGGACAAAAATCCGGAACGCTATCCCAATTTGCGGTAGCTAAGTGTACTTCTACAAAAGTGAGATGCATTCCCTTGTGATGACTGCCACTACTAATTCTCCCGGAGCTGAATGTCGCCCTATGGACTCTCCTACGTTTGCAGCAGCCAAGTCTAGCTTTTTGCAGGAGTTAGGAGCCGAGCTTGCGTTTACTCAGGATACATCTGGTCAGTATCTGTCTTTCTATTGGCAAGATGCTAAAGATTATAGTCTGACACAGGAACAAGTAGTTAGACTTCCCCTCAAGGATAGCTTCTGTCCGATCGCCCTTGAGGTCTATCTGGAGCAAATTCAACGAGTTATAGAGCTCAAAACTCCTCAAAGATGTATTCATGCTTTTGGTTACCAAGGGCAGTCTTTCCCCTTTGAATTGGTAATCAGCCCGATTTTGCAAGCTGGTAGCAAGGCAACAACTGTTCTAGTTATGGGTCACCTGCTGCCTCAAGAATCGGTACAGTCAGCTATCGATTCCCTAGTACCAATAAGTCTAGATCCTAATCAAAAATTACTAACTAAAATTGCCCGGAAGATTCGTCGTACTCTGGATCTTGATACCATCTGGCTAGAAACCGTTACTAGTCTGGGAAAAGCACTTCAGGTTAGTCGCTGCATCATCTGCTCCTACAAACCAGGACATCCTAAAGTAAAAGTGGAAGCAGAGTATTGCCAGGAGCCTTTTCAATCAATTTTGGGAAGACAGCTGGAGCTCGAAGCAGAATCAGATTTAAAACAAGCTCTATCGAGTAGTGAACCAGTGTTGGTAGAGGAAGTTATCAGTAATAATTTCCAGCAACAGTCAGTACTGGTGGTTTCAACTTCTTATCAAGATGAACCCAATGGAGTAATTAGCCTACAACAGTGCGACCGTCAGCGTCAATGGAGTGAGGCAGAAATAGAGTTGGTGCGAGAGTTAGCTCAACAAGTTGGCACAGCGATCGCTCATGCTACCTTGTACAAAGAGTTGGAAGTAGCTCGTGAGGAGGCAGAAAAAGCTTCCCGCTATAAAACTGAGTTTCTTGCTAGCACTACCCATGAGCTGCGCACTCCCCTTAATGGTATTATTGGCAGCTTGAAGCTAATTCTCGATGAAGTGGTCGATGATCCAGAGGAACAGACTGAATTCATTGATGTTGCCCACAAGTCAGCCCTCCATCTGCTCGAAATTATCAACGACATTTTGGATATTGCCAAAATTGAAGCGGGCAAGATGTCCTTGCAGCTAGATCAAGTCAAGCTTGAGGGGTTGATGGATGCTGTCGATAGATTTACTCGAAATCAAGCTCAACAAAAAAACCTAAGCCTCAATTTTGAGCTACCTGCCACTCGTGATGACATAATAGTATTTGGAAACTACCAGCGTCTGTTGCAGGTACTATTAAACTTAGTAGGCAACGCCATCAAATTTACTCATGAAGGTGGAGTGACGATTAGTGTTGAAGTACAGAAGAATAAGATCAATTTGAAAAACCAAGAATTTCCTGGTGTCGTCAAAGTTAGAGTAGCAGATACTGGTATTGGAGTTTCTCTCGAACAACAAGAAAAGCTATTTCAATCATTTAGCCAGGTTGACGGTTCCAGTACTCGTAAATATGGTGGGACTGGTTTAGGACTGACCATTTCTCAAAAACTGATAGAAACTATGGGTGGTGTCGTCAGTTTTTACAGTATGGGCGAAGGACTAGGTTCAACAGTTACCTTTAGTGTGCCTCTATATCAGGAACCTCTATTGATTGCTCAGTCAGAGGACTGAGGCAGAATTTTTGAATGTAGAATTAAGAATGCAGAATGTATAATGTAGAACAAAATGGCTATCGTAGATTGACTGTGATTTAGCAATTACTAATTCTTAATTCTTAATTTTTAATTCTTAATTTTTAATGGTAGATTATCGAAAAAGCTATCAACAGCTTCAGCTTTTGTAGAGCAGGCATTGCTACGAGCATGGTTGTATTTAACAGGTATTTTGAATCAGTCAATCCTATTGATAGAAGCCCACCATTTTAGGTGTGTCACGCCAGTAGTAGCGCGGCAAGCTTAAAATTGTGGGAAAAGGGGAGTATCAAACTCGTCTGATACTTAGCATGGAGAAAAGTCGAGTGAAAATTGCGCTGGTGATTGTGGTAGTTGTTGTGGGATTGTTAGTAATACTGGAAATCCTCTTGCGATCGCTAGTCGGTTTTGGCAATCCCTTGATTTATATTACAGAGCCTGAAATTGGTTACTTGCTAGCACCTTCTCAACACACAAGGAGGTTTGGCAATCGCATTGCGATTAATGAGTACTCAATGCGGAGTCCAACAATCACCATAACTCGACCAGAATCAACACTGCGAATACTAATATTAGGTGATTCAGTTGCTAATGGTGGTTGGTGGACAGATCAACAGCAGACAATTTCAGCGCTGTTAGCAACTCAAATAGAAGCTTTAATTAGAGGATCGTCAAAAGAAAGCCTTAGTCAAAAGACATTCTTTGAGCGTGTAGAAGTCCTTAACGCTTCTGCCAATTCTTGGGGACCACGTAATGAGTTAGCTTATTTAAAACGCTTTAGCACTTTTGAGGCTCAAGTGGTTGTATTGTTGCTCAATACAGATGATTTGTTTGCCATGATACCCAGTTCGGCCGCTGTGGGATGCGATCGCAACTATCCAGATCATAAACCACCCTTGGCTTTGGTTGAAGTATTCAGCCGCTATGTATTGCCAGCAATTTTACCGGAGCGGGAGTCGAGAAGTAATCAAGTACCTCCAGAAAAGGATCCGGTTGGTAGCAACCTAGAAGCAATTGGGCAAATTCAAACCCTTAGCAATACCAACACTGCCGAATTTGTGTTGGTAATGACACCCCTACTAAGGGAAATTGGTGAACTCGGACCTCGTGAGTATGAGTTGGAAGCCCGTGCGCGCCTTAGTGAGTTTACCAAAAATCGGCAAATAACTTATCTAGATTTTCTACCGGTTTTCCAACAGGCTGAAATTCCAGAAGTTTGGTATCGGGATCACATTCATCTGAGCTCCCAAGGTAATAAAAAACTCAGCGAAGTTATCAGCTCTTTACCAGTACTCAGGAATCAGTTGTCTGTGGCAACTAACTCCTGACAGAAAACCTTTAAATTATCATGCAAAAACCCTGTAGAGACGTTGTATGTAACGTCTCTACACATCTTGATATATATAAAGAGAAGGATGTCAAGAAACTGTTACTGCTGGTGAACAGAGAATCCGCTCCTCCCTGTCTACGTTTTGCCAAACTTGACCATCAAGGGCCATCTGTTCAATCACACTCGCTAAACGTAGAGCTTTTAGTGCTTGCTCGCCACCCACAGAAGGCTGATTGCCACCCCGAACACAGTTAACAAAGTGTTCTAACTCAGCATGCAGTGGTTCGATGTTACTGGTGTAAACCTTCTCAATCAAACCATCTTGCCGGTAAAGTACCTGACCGTAGTCTGTCATGTAGTTAGCCGTAGTTTGCCGGTGAATGAGAATCTCATTGTTGAGAAAGTCTGCTTCTGTCAAAGAGTTTTTGCAATGGGCAGCAATAGTCCGGATTTTACGATGTGTCACCTTAGAGGCTGTTAGGGTAGCAACAATCCCATTGGCAAAACCTAGATTAGCAGTCACGTAATCTAAATATCCAGAATCGGAGGCGCGACTACCACTTGCGGTTAACTTAGTTACTGGTGCGGCTGCTAGTTCCAACAATAAGTCAATGTCATGAATCATTAAGTCTAAAACGACAGAAACATCATTGGCTCGGTTGGAGTAGGGACTCATCCGGTGAGCCTCTAGCGCTAGCAACTCTTCTGTCTTCAGGACTTTGCTAAGTTCCTGAAAAGCTGGGTTAAAACGTTCAATATGTCCTACTTGTAAAATACGCTTATACTCAGCTGCTGCATTTACTAAAGACTCTGCCTCAGCAATACTGGCAGCAATTGGTTTTTCAATTAACACATGAATCCCAGCCTGTAAACAAGTCATCCCAACTTCGTGATGGAGACGGGTGGGTACAGCAATGCAAACGGCGTCAACATAAGGGAAAAGGTCACGATAATCTTCAAAAAAGCGGACACGGTACTTACTTGCCGTATCCAGGCCGCGTTCTACATTAATGTCTGCCACACCCACCACTTCCACGTCTTTAAGAAGACCCAAAATTCGGGCATGATGCTGTCCCATGTTGCCAACGCCGATAACTCCTATTTTGATTGGCTGTAGCAGACTACTCTGCATATGGGTATTTGGATATTTTTGGCACATGCTATCTTGCACTATTGGAAAACTCCTACACCACTGTAAATAAGTCGATTTGCTTACTCTAAGCCGCCTTAAACCATCCAGATAGTACCACAGCACATTTAAATGTGAAGAATTCCAAAGTTTTCCACAAATACGTTAGATTAGGGAGAGCTTGAGGATAAGTATTCTGCTTTCATTGTGGTTTTAACAGTTGTATGCTAGTAGCTTGATGTGTCAGTTTTTCAGTCGTCCATTGTTAATTATTTATTAGACCTATTGCCAAAGGTACTTTTTTATTAGCTCAGCTGATGAGGGACTTGGATTTTGAAAGCAGTTGTTTTGTTATCTGGAGGATTGGACTCTTCAACAGTCCTGTATCAAGCAAAGGCAGATGGTTATGCATGTTATAGCATTTCCTTTGACTACCACCAGCGACATCGACGGGAATTGGACTCAGCGATCGCAATTGCTCGCCAAGCCAATGTCAAAGATCATCAAGTGGTAAGTTTTGACTTAGGGCAATGGGGAGGATCAGCTTTGACGGATCAGGAGATTGATTTGCCTCAGAAACGCTCCCTAGAGCAAATGTCTCAGAATATCCCTATTACCTATGTTCCAGGACGGAACACAATTTTTTTGAGCTTTGGACTGTCCTACGCTGAAGCGATCGCTGCTGAATGTGTCTATATTGGGGTCAATGCTTTGGATTATTCTGGTTACCCAGATTGTCGTCCTGATTATATCGAGGCGATGCAGAAAGTCTTTGCTCTAGGGACAAAACAAGGCCGTGAGGGACAAGGGATAAAGATTGTGACACCTCTGATTAACCTCAAAAAAACTGCCATTATCGAGCTAGGTAATCAGTTGGGCGTACCTTGGGAAAAAACTTGGTCTTGCTACGCTGGAGGTGAAATTGCTTGTGGGAGGTGTGATTCTTGTCAGTTGAGGCTTGCTGGTTTTGCTGAACTAGGATTGAAAGACCCACTTACTTATCAAAATTAATGAGAGAAGCTATAATAGCTTACTTGCGTTGAAATTGGAGATTGGAGCTATCAGCTTTCAGCCTTCGGCTACTTCAGACTAATTTTTGAAAATTCCGCAATAATATTCCCAAATAAGAATAAAAATTTAGGAGAACCAGTCCGTGAGTATAGAAGCTCTTGTTGAGAATCCCTCGAGTCCAGCCGAGTTAACCTCCCCAGCATCTGCTCCTTATGATCCAACTGAGTTTGATGCCAGTGTAATGGGAACCTACGGACGCTTTCCTATTGCTTTAGAACAGGGAAAAGGTTGCTATGTTTGGGATACCGAAGGGCGGCAATATCTAGACTTTGTTGCAGGAATTGCTACTTGTACTCTTGGTCATGCGCACCCGGCTTTGGTGGAAGCTGTGACAAAGCAAATCCAAACCCTACACCATGTTTCTAATTTGTACTATATCCCCCAACAGGGAGAATTAGCCAAATGGATTATCGATCATTCCTGTGCAGACCGAGTATTTTTCTGTAATTCTGGAGCAGAAGCCAACGAAGGGGCAATCAAACTAGCGCGAAAGTATAGCCATAAGGTGTTAGAGATTGAGAAGCCAGTGATTTTGACGGCAAAAGCCAGTTTCCACGGACGGACATTAGCAACTATTACTGCTACTGGTCAACCTAAGTATCAGAAGAACTTTGACCCCTTAGTGCCCGGTTTCCAATATATACCTTACAACGATATTGAAGCACTAGAAAATGCGATCGCGGATATTGATGAGGGCAACCAGCGAGTGGGAGCAATTATCATGGAACCTTTACAGGGAGAAGGAGGTGTCCGCCCAGGAGAAATAGAATATTTCCTCAAGCTGCGGAAAATGTGTGATGATACGGGAATTTTACTAATTTTGGATGAAGTGCAAGTAGGTGTAGGTCGTACTGGTAAATACTGGGGGTATGAGCATCTGGGAATAGAACCAGATGTCTTTACTAGTGCTAAGGGATTAGCTGGCGGCATCCCGATTGGAGCGCTAATGTCTAAGAAGTTTTGCGATATCTTTGAGCCTGGGGAACATGCAAGTACTTTTGGTGGCAATCCCTTTGCCTGTGCAGCGGCACTTGCTGTTAATCAGACTTTGGAACAAGAGAACCTACTGCATAATGTGCAGCAAAGGGGAGAGCAACTGCGTACAAGACTTAAAGCAATCGCGCTTAAATACCCTGATATTTTTGTTGAAGTACGGGGTTGGGGTCTAATTAATGGGATGGAACTCAATGCCGACATTGATTTAACAGCAGTGGATGTGGTGAAAGCAGCAATGGCAGAAGGATTGCTGTTAGTGCCAGCAGGCCCTAAAGTAGTTCGCTTTGTTCCTCCTCTCATTGTCTCAGTTGAGGAAGTTGATGAAGCTGCTCAAATCCTTGCAAGAGCGGTAGAGAAATTAGCGGTGTAGGATTTTGTTAGGGCAATTACAGGTAATTGCCCCTCAGAAGTAGAACTCGAAACTTATTGTAGAAACTTTCTTCCCTTCTGCCTCCTGTTCCCCTCCTTGGAGGGGTTAGGGGTGGGTTATGCCTCCTGCCTTCTTTTACTAGTTCTTCCACCGCACCTGGATAAAATGAGCTGGACGACCCCAGATATCGGGGGTTGCTGTAATACCTTCAACTGCTAGATTAAAAGGAATTGCAGTAGTTAAATATCGTTGAGCTAGATTACCTAAATCTGGTGTTAACTGAGTTGCTGCGGCTGTTGCTAATCCCAAACCGAGCATTTGCTCAACTGGTCCTGGTGGCATCACCAGATGTGCTCCTAATGCCAATCCTGCAGTTAAAAACATGCCAACCGAGAAATTGGTGCCGCAGCGGGGATGTACAGCTAAATCCCATTCTCCTCTGGTAATTCTTCTTAAGGCAATGGGTACTGCTCTTCTCAAATCAGGTAAGTGTATCTGACCATAGAGATAAAACCCCTCGTCGGTAGATAATCCTCCTAGAGTATCATTGTCCAACTGGTAGTTAGTTGTTGCGGAGCTAGATCTGCTGACACCAAAGCGCTCGCCTAAAACCCAGACGGTAGCGTGCTCTAGAGCATGAACCTGACGCAACATCAAAATTTCTTTTAACCCAGGTACAAAGTTCAGCTGTTGGAGCAAATCAGTATCTTGTGTTGGTTGTGGCTGGGCAAAATCAAAGTCCCAGAAGTCACCAGTAGGAGTAGAAGTACTATAAGTCATGGTAGTAAGTAATTGAAAATGCAAAATTAATAGGACTTAAGCACCGTCAGGGGATTTTGTCATCCTGAGCGGTAGCGAAGGATCTCTCAGACGTCTGAGATGCTTCACTTTGTTCAGCATGACACTTGAGTGCGTAAGTCCTAATCCAAGTGGGGCTTGCTGAAAAAATATATAAGCTATTTAACTGTAGCGCTCACACCAGCGAAGTTTGATAAATCTTGGTAAAGTTACCTAAATTTAATACTCGGAACTTACGCAGCTACACCACATATAGAGTTAAAGGTGCGTTAGCTACTGGCGACTAACACACCTAAAATAGTGGAATAAGTAGGTTGGGTGAAGCGATAGCGTAACCCAACACCGGCGTATATTCTGTTGGGTTTCACTTCGTTCCACCCAACCTACCTTTTTAGCTGTGTCGCGCCAGTAGAGTGGGCACTGAGACAGTTACAAAATGTCAATTACTGTCCTATTTCTTCGTACCAGCTAGTACTTTTTCTAGAGCGGATAACTGAACTGCACCGGAAAATGTTTCACTTTGGATGATAAAGAAAGGTGTACCAGAAAGCCCTAATTTTGCAGCTAGTTGTATATCTTGTTGAATGGCAGTATCAGCAGCATTTCTGTCGCGGTTAAATAGCTCTAAATCCAGATTTAGGGTTTGGGCAATATCTAGGTACAATTCTTCTCCTAGTTTGTCCTGTTGGTTAAATAGAGCATCGTGATACTGCCAGAACTTGCCCTGCTGAGTCGCTGCCCAAGCGGCTTTAGCAGCAGGCAGAGCTTGAGGATGAATTGGGGTTAGCGGGAAATGTTTGTATACTAAGGTGACTTCATCCTGATACTTTGCGATTAAGGGTTTGAGGGTTTTCTGAGCTTCAGCACAGAAGGGACATTGAAAGTCAGAAAATTCTACTAGTACTGTCTTTAACTCAGTTGCACCAGTGCTGGGAGATGAGCCAATTACTGCTTTGGGATTAGCTTTTAGTTCTTGTAAAAAGGCTTCTCGTTCCTTTTGTATCTTCTGTTGTTGTTGCTGTTGGTATGCTTGGACAGATTCAATAATTACTTCTGGATGTTCGCGGATAATTTGTAATACTTGTTGTTCTAATTGAGAAGTAATTCGAGGTGCTGCTTGAGCCGGGAGGGAATAGAGAAGGAAGCCTAGGGACAATAGCAACAGTAAAGTTTGTCTTAAGGCTTGCTTCACAACAGCTGGTAAACTGATTAAGGTCATTGCTTGAAACTGAAATTGACGAATAAAATTCAGGGTTATTTTATCCTGGAGTGAGGGTGGGTATTCTGATAGCAAAATTTCCAAAACCAAAGGACTTCAAGGCGCTTAAAAGCGCTACTTGCGTTCATCCGCTATCTTGCATATAGGTGGTTTTCGGCTGCGTCAATAATAAAGTAGTTGCATATTCCTGGCAAGTGTTTGCGAATATCCCTCTTCTGTCAGACTCCGAAAAATGGGGGTCAAACCCTGATTCTATCGTTAGGTGTCGTTGGCTGTAATGACGGAATTTCCTCATAATTTCGGAAAGTGACAGAAGAGGGATACCAACCCAGATAAGTGGCCACCAGATATCCAGTTGAAAGAACCAAAAGGAGAAGCATTAAAATTGATTGAGATACCAGGGGCAGAACAACACGATGGAGCGGACAGCTGAGAGTATTTTTGTATAGTGCTCAGCGATCGCAGATCTTGTGGGTTGGGTTGAGTGGCTCAAGCTTTTGGATAACAATTCACAATTAATCCACCAGGAAAGAGATCGATAGAATCTTTACTCTATAAGCATTCTGAATTCTTAATTCTTAATTCTTAATTCTTAATTCCGCGCAGCGGTACTAGGCTTCTGGTGGTTTAGCTAAAATTAAAGGTGCTAACTATCGTACAACTCTGCCTTTAGCGGTTTATGTCCATCACTTGGCGTAGTCTACAAAAGCTCTTGCGGGACAATATTTCGGGTAATAATCCCCTCACAGTTTCCTCAGAACAAGCCGAGGAACTGACTGAGGATTTACTGGCACGGGTTGAGTCTCTACCTCGAGCAGAACGAAATAAGGACTGCTACCACTATCGCTATCGTTCCCAAGGTGTGTCCGGCTCATCCGACTCGCCGCCATCCGACACCTTATGTTGTTGTATCTTGTTAGAAGAATCCCAGGAGCGCTGGTATCACCACCACACCCATTTACATTTGCTGAGACACTCTGATCAACAACTATGGGTAAACTTAGGGGGTCAGCGATCGGAAGCACCCATTTCGGATATTGGCGAGGTAATTGCCCTGGCACAAGGATTTCTGCAGCGAATTGACAAGCAAAAAGCCTTGGCAGCCAAGCGCCAGAAACAGCGAGATCTGAAACTCCAGGCTATCTTGGCTCAGGTGCGAAAAATTGCTAAAGAAGATCAATTTGACTTTGCCACCGAGGTGGATAGCGTTAAACTCAAATTGATCATTCGCCTATCTGACAATGACTACTTTGCCATAATGATTCCCTTTAACCAGTTCAAAGAGGTGTTACCCAAATTGCGCACAGCGATTCAGGCTCTCCGAGAGACCTACAACACAGGTGTTCGCTTTAAAACCCATCTGAAGCGAGGCTATCGCCGTTCCGATTGGGTTCGCCATCAAGATTTATAACCAGTGCCCCATGGTCATCCGCATTGATGCTCACGAACTCTATCAAGTCCTCGAACTTACCCCACCGGAGCAAAATATCCTCCTGGTGGGTAAGCACGGCATTGGTAAGTCTGAAATCATTAGCGATTTCTACCGCCAACGCCAAAAAATGCCCGTTATTCCCTTCTTTCTGGGACAGATGAGTGATCCGGGGGATTTGATCGGCTTGTTGCACAAAGATGAGCAGACGGGTCGTTCCGTTTTTCTGCCCCCCTACTGGTGGCCCGCCCCCGACCAAGCAGTTGTCCTGTTTCTGGATGAACTCAACCGGGCCCGTCCGGAGATTTTGCAAGCGGTTCAAGACCTCACCCTCAACAAAACCTTGGCAGGCAAAACCTTACCCTCTGGAAGTATCGTCATTGCTGCTGTTAATGCGGGGGAAGAATATCAACTGACTGAACTCGATCCAGCCCTGGTGTCGCGGTTCAATCTCTACGAATTTGCGCCGACTGTGGACGATTGGTTAATTTGGGCATCCGAGCATGATGTGGATCCACGGGTTCTGACGTTTATCCAACAACATCCAGAGTACCTTGATGGCGATAATCCTGACGCGGATACGGCGATCGCCACCGCAGGCTTAATCAAAACCCCCGATCGTCGCGCCTGGACAAAAGTCTCTGATTTTGTTCGCAACCACAAAGGGCTGGAAGATATTCACTTCAAACTGATCGCGGGCATGGTGGGGAGTCGAGCCAGTCTTGCCTTCCGCCAAAGCCTCGCCAAACAACGGGGACTGAGTCCAGAACAACTCCTCTTGCAGTTTTCCAAACATCGCAGCAAGCTTAAAGCCCTGGAAATTCACGACTTTGCTAGCTTGAATGAACAAGTCTTACTCTGGCTGAATGCAGGGCACTGTCCCGAAAACCGGGCGGATAGTGCTCGGAAGAATCTGTTGAACTATCTCCAGTATCTCCGTAAGGCCAAACAGCAGGAAGCGATCGCCCATTTTGCCTCCCTGGTTCAGAGTCCCAAATTTGGGGCTGCTATGGGATTTATCGCTGAATCAATGGATCTGATTGATTTCTTGTCCGAGTATTTAGAGGCGATCGATGTTTGACATCCTCACCGGGCTGAAGCCACAGTGTGATCGCTCGCTGTAGGTTGGGTAGAACGAAGTGAAACCCAACACTCAAAAACCTCACATACTGGGTGTTGCTGTCGGGCAACCCAACCTGCATTTGGCCTTTAGTCATTGCCTGCGATCGCGCCATAGGTTTCTCTTGTAGCCAAAGAGCGAGCGTTCCTCCGTGCCATGCCATCATCAATGAGTATGTTTTATGATTAACTTACCAACCACCTCCCTGGAGCATAGAAGCTGTGAGTGAGCAGGTAACCCTAACTCTACCCGATGACGTCGCCAGACGTGTACAAACAGTCGCAACCTCAACCCAGCGAGAGTTAGAAGATGTCCTGTTAGAGTGGATTGACCAGATCAGTCTTCAGCTTTACCCATCGACTCCTGCCACCACAGAAGCAACATTGCTCCAGCAAATTAACTTGGGATTTGCATCAGATTGGTGGAACCGTTATCAATCGCTCATCGCTGCACGACAAGCAGAAACAATTAGTGAGAGTGATTTAGCTGAGTTGATTAAAATGAGTGAAGCACTCGAAATTGCTAACGTTGAACGGGTGAAGGCCTTGGGAAAACTGGCTCAGCTTCGAGGCTGTTCGATCGAGCAGGTAATGGACGCCTTGGATATCAAGATCAAAACTGAATTAGATGCCTAAGCATCCACTGCCCCAAGCGATCAGGCAGTTAGTAATCAATCGAGCCAAAGGATGCTGTGAATATTGTGTTAGTCAGGCTAAATTTTCACCAGACCCATTCTCGATCGAGCACATTGTGCCACGAAGCAAAGGTGGTTCAAATTTAGACAAGAATTTAGCATTTTCTTGTCAAGGCTGTAATGGACACAAACATACCGCTACCCAAGCAATCGACCCTGTTAATGGCGAATGTACATCATTATACAATCCTCGTATTCATCAATGGGATGAGCATTTTGTCTGGACTGAAAATTTCTCGATTATTTTAGGTAAGACGGCGATTGGGAGAGCAACCGTCGAACGTCTACGTTTAAATCGATCTGGAGTCGTAAATCTTCGACAGGTATTGCGACAACTCAATCGACATCCCCCATAAAGAAAGGATTCGGCAGCGCGATCGTCCTCTCGCTTAAGGCGCGTTCCTTCCCCTTCTGCTGATAAAGACTGGTTACAGGAAGATGCGAGCAACTGATTGCAAATAAATATAATCTTTGAAGCGCATCATTGTACTATGTTATGTTGTCTGGCATCGCTGAATCCGGGCAGTTAACAATTTTCCTGTTTTTCAATAACCAGAGGGTAAACTACTATGATGAAAGGAGTTCTTACAGCTAGCGTGGTCGGGGCTTTTCTTATGGGTGGTCCGGTAATCGCCCACCCAATCACAGAAGCAGAGGTCAAGGAGGCGCAGGCAGTATGGGGTGACGGCATCGTTTCGATCGGCAAAGCCTATTTAAATGGTGGCAACTATGAGGCGTTGGCAGAAGAGCACGTAGATACGCTCTACGGCTATGATGAAGGTACCGTCCTCTTCAAGCCGACTAAGGCTTCAGCTCATCAGTTTCGCCTCACTGAGGAAGAAGCCCTCTCCTATTTCGTTGGCGGTATCATTGGTGAAGACAACGGCTTCGCGTTGCAGCCATGGAGTGCGGTTCGCTTTGAAAATGCCGAGTTTATCACTGACACAGACTCTGCTATTGCCATGGGCAACTACTTTTTTACCGATGCAAAGACTGGTAAGGAAGTGAAGGTGGAGTTCACATTTGGGTATATTCGTGGTGATGATGGCAATCTCTTGATCAATATCCACCATTCAGCACTCCCGTACACATCGGCGAATTGATGGCTTGATTCAATAGTCTGAAGCTGAAGCTGTTGATAGCTTTTACGATCGCCACTTGATTCCCTTATTCAAGATAATTTGGCGATCGGGGATATTCAGATTCAGTCGAACCATAGCTTCGTAGGTTGGGTTGCAATAGCGGATCGTGTTGGCGAAACATTGGTTAATACGCGGAAAACCTTGATATTTCGCGATTGCCTTCGGCACCAGCAAAGCTGATTGCATCTCAAAAAAAAATAAAGTCCTGTAAAGCGAGTTATGGCAGAATGAGGCTTTTGGATATATATGGAACCTAAAGGGACTTTAATTTTTTTCTGCGGCAAGATGGGCGCTGGTAAGACTTCAATGTCCATTGAGCTGTCGAAAGATAAGAACACAGTTTTGCTATCTGAGGACACCTGGCTATCTCAAATTTATCCACGCCAAATTGCATCATTCGACGACTATCTCAAATTTTCTCACCAGATTCGACCTCTTGTAAAAAAACTGGCGCAAGATATTTTGCGCACGGGAACTAATGTAGTAATGGATTTTCCTGCAAATACCGCTTCACAAAGAAATTGGTTTAAGAATTTAAGTGCCGAAGTAGAATCTCCATATGAAATGATTTATCTCGAGGCCAGCAACGAAATTTGCCTGAAACATATTGCTAAAAGGCAACAAGAACAACCAGAGCGTTCTAACTTTGATACGAAAGAGGTTTTCTTAAAAGTAACTCAATATTTTGAGAAACCTGAGGAAACAGAGAGATTGAATGTTAGAAAAATTGAAGTGTGCATATAACAATCGCATGTAGTCAGATCAATCACCCCATGCGATCTCGAAGCAAAGGCAGTTGCTGGGTAATTGCTGCTGAATTCAATTAGCATAGAGCTAGACATATATGGAGGTTTGCCATGACCCCACAACTCGAAGTCGCAATCGCCGCCATCCAAACACTCTCACTCACAGAACGCCAACAACTGCTGCAAATTCTCACCCAGAGCGGCTCAGCCTCAAATTCTCAACTTGACCTCAAAGCCCTCAGCGCCCAGTTTTGGCAAGGCATCTCACTCCAACAGCTATGTGCTGCCCAGTCTCCCATAACCGTTCATAGTCTCAAGGATCTAGCGGCTGACTTTTGGCCAGCAGAAGACTCAATTGAGGATTTCCTTATCTTTCTGCGAGAGCAGCGTCAAGAAGTGAGAGAGTCGGAATTCTATGAGCCTTCTTCTAATTGATACAGACATCGCCTCCTTCATCTTCAAAGGTAGTGACTATGCCGACCCTTACCTGCCACTTTTGAGAGATCAGGAATTAGCCCTTTCATTTATGACTGTCGCTGAGCTGTTTCAGTGGGCAATTCTGCGTCAATGGGGCGATCTTCGGCTTTTACAGCTAGAGCAGTATCTATCAAATTACCTCGTTATTCCAGTTGATCCACCTCTTTGCCGGAAATGGGCAGAGGTTCGTTGCAATCGTCAGAATACAGGGCGACCAATTTCTTCTCAAGATGCCTGGATTGCTGCAACAGCTCTACGCCACAACTTACCGCTAGTTACTCATAACATCAAGGATTTTGTGGGAATTTCCAATCTACAACTTGTGACACCTCCATGAAGCGGATACTACGAGACTCACGGATGCCCATTTTACCCCAAATTTGGCACTGCCATGGGATTTGTCGCTGAATCCATGGACCTGATTGATTTCTTGTCAGAGTATATTGAGTTAATGACTAATTAAACTCACTGTGCAGTTTTTCGTGTTTTTGCATGGCTGTCAATGAGATAATTTCAATTCAGGGCTTGTTGTATCTTTTCACCGTTTTAGGGAGCGCTATGTCTAAACCGATGAACCTTACTTGTTACTTGTTACTTGTTACTTGTTACTTCGACCTGAACCTTGGCTATGAGGAAATTTGCTCGTCAGCGCATTGCTCGCATTATTGAAAAGTGGCTGCTCGTGGAACCGTTGTTGTTAGCGACGTGGACTAGTCACGCATTAGTCTCCGAACCCCGCATCCAAACCATTCGGGTGCAACGGGGTCGCATTGAGTACAATCCTAGTTTTATCGAGCAGCTGAGCGATCGCAACCTGGAAGCAACGTTACGTTTCGAGGCGCTGCGAATTCTCCTCAAACATCCCTACAGTCGCCGCCAAGCCCATTCAGCCATCAGCTATGCTGCCAGCAATTTGACGCTGCAGGAATATTTGCAAACCGAACTGCCATTTCCCCGCGCGCGGGATGTGTTTGGCGATCGCAGCTACGATCGACAATTCTTCGAGTTCTACTACCACCAACTGCTTGACCAACAGTCACCCACTGCGCCAACGTTGAGCTCAGAGGGGACAGCATCCGGAGCACTGACAGCGGGTATAGGGAAAGCTGAGACTGCACCCCTGTCGGGAGCTTCTGAATTGGAATCTTCTGAACCAGAATCTGAAGAGACTTCAACCCCAGGTGATCCCCTCAGTGATCTACTTTTGGTCTACACCGATCCAAGCCTGAGTGGGGTCGAAAATACGGCTCAGTGGGACCAGGATGAATTGTTGAGCGATCGCCTGGATGAGTTGGTGAAAACGGCCCAAGCCAATGACAGTTGGGGCAACATTGGGGGCAAATTACGGGAACATATCCTGGCGAATCTTCACCCTAAACTCGACTATCGGGCTATTTTACGTAAGTTTCGCACCTCCATCCTCAGCCAACAACGAAGGCTAACCCGCATGAAGCCGAATCGCCGGTATGGGTTCACTTATATGGGAAGTCGTCGCGACTTTACGACACGACTGCTGTTTGCGATCGATGTCAGCGGCTCTATGGGTACAGAACAACTGCAACAAGGATTTTCGATGATTAACCGTTTTTTCAACTACGGCGTACCTGCGATCGATGTGATTCAATTTGATGCTGAGCTCACCACTGACGTCATGACCTTTCGTCGCGCCAAGCAGGAAGTCCAACTAACGGGACGGGGCGGTACGAATTTTAGTCCTGTCCTGGCTTATCTGGACGAGCACCGGGATTACGATGGTCTGATCATTTACACCGATGGCTATGCCCCTTGCCCCCAACAACCACAGAATAGTCGCACTCGCATCCTGTGGTTGTTTGTTAGCGAGGAACATTACCGGAGCTGCTATCCAAATCTACGGCACTTAGGGCAAGGGGCTTATCTCAAAGCTAATGCCCCAGCCAGATAAAATCCCTTCTTATATATACAGTGTCATGCCAGTAGGGTGGGCAAAAGGCACTTGCGACAATAATCGCACTCAGATCTGTAGATCGCCCACAACTAATACTCGTATGCCAGGAACTCCCTGAAGCTGAACATCATTTGTCAGAAATGCATCACATTTAGCCTCAATTGATGTTGCGACTGGTAATGCATCTGTCATCTGTAAGTTATATTGTGCCCGTAGTTGTGCTGCTCGATTTGCAATCACTACAGTAGTCTGAACAAAGTCAGTATCTTCCTGAGTTAGGTACTGGGTAAAGTTAGTCGCAATTTGCATTTGATTGGCTCGATACGCACCAACCAGACATTCTGCTAATGTGACTGGAGAGGCAACAACACGAATCTGTGCTCGATCAACCGCTTCAAAAACTGCACGAACCTCATTAAAGAACTGGGGGTTTTGCTCAACCAGATAAATGACTGGAGCTGTTTGTTTGGCATTGTGCCCAAGCTAACGAGATGATTTTGCTAACTGCTAATCGAATTTGCTATAAGAGACAGTCAACCCAAGGGTAGAGCTGAGATTTAATTAATTTACGCATAATGTGAATTAGATGCTCAAAGTATGGAATTTTATGCAGATAAAAATAATCACTTTTCAAGCTAATTTATGAAAGCCTTGATATCACAGGGCTAAAATTTAATCCACATTAGAAGTTTAATTTTGTTTTGCTATTTAGAGGTCAAGAAACCCAGGATTTTGTAGAGTTTCGTCGTGCGATCGATGATGGTTTTATTGATCCTTTCTCCGATAGGGTTCGT
>CBDCVG010000039.1:0-168795 GCA_965222765.1 Caldora sp. | reverse complement strand
GTCATACCAATTTATGCAGGGACTTGAACGCGGCTATAAACATCAAGAACCGTGGGGCGCACGGTCTCAAAGCTCAGCATATGTCGTCAAAGACGAGTCCCTGAGAAGCCTACACCTCTCTTCGAGTAGGTGTAGGTACGTCACGGGTTGATCAATATATTTATTCATTTTTGATGGGATACGTGATTTCAATCGTCAACATGAAAGGGGGTGTGGGCAAAACCACTCTAACCGTCAACCTAGCAACTAGTCTGGTCAAAGATCATGGAATGCGGGTGTTAGTGGTTGATCTCGATACCCAGGTTAATGCAACTCTCAGTTTGATGCCACCGCTACAGTTTGCTAAGCTGAAGCAAGAAAATCGCACCTTGAAACAATTAATCAATCAAGTATTTCAGGCAGATAAAGATTCTCATATTTCTATTAAACAGATAATTCAATCAAATATTTGCCAGATTACTGGATTTGACCTATTGCCAGGAGATATCGAACTTTACAATGATTTTTTATTGGCTTCGCTGATTTATTCTCACTCTAGTAAAAATCAATTAGACTTTGAAAAAAGTTGGAAGAATTTAGAAGATTATTTATTGACAGCTATCATTCAACCAATTATCCAAGATTATGATTTTATTTTGTTAGATTTTCCTCCTGGAGATTATCTCCTGACTCGTAGCGGCATTATTGCTAGTGATTTTTATTTAATCCCAGCTAAACCAGCCCCATTATCGGTAGTTGGTATAGGCATACTAGAAGGTCATATTAATAAACTTAAAGATAACAAACGTTCCAAAATCAATCTTCTTGGTATTGTTTTCTCTTCCCTTGGTCATTCTACAAATATGGCTCTACAAGTCAAAAATAGAGTTACAGCTGAATTTGGAGAGGACAAAATATTTAATATAGAAATTCCGATGAATGTTGCTGTAGCAAAAGCAGTTGATGAATTTAAACCAGTAGTACTAACAGAACCTAAATCTACTGGTGCGAGAGCCTTTACTGAGTTAACTAAAGAATTTTTACAAAAACTCTCTAAGACACCAAACATCTCAGAAAATCCGCCCTAAAGGGACTTCCAAATAAAAAACATCCCATCGCTTTGTATCAATGGTAATCTAGGTTAGTTTGCACAAAACGAATCAACTTTTTGGAGGTAAATTATCTTAATGGGAAGTGTCATTGCCACAGTCAATATGAAAGGTGGTGTCGGGAAAACAACTCTCACAGTCAACTTAGCTACCTGCCTAGCCAAGAATCATAATAAGCGAGTTTTAGTTGTAGATTTAGATACCCAAATTAGTGCTACCCTTAGCTTAATGCCACCACAAGAATTTGCTAAGATGAGGAGAGAGAGACGTACATTAGGTCGGCTAATTTACAAAGCAATCAAACCCAACAATAGAACTCAGCTTACTATTAATGATATTATTAAACCCTATGTTTGTGATATTAAAGGACTAGATTTATTGCCAGGAGATATTGAGTTATATGATGAATATTTAGTGTCTGAAATGCTTCATAAAAAAGCAGTTAATGAAGAGAAAAGCAATTTTGGTGATATTTGGAATAATTTTGAAAGATTCTTAATCAAAGGCATATTAGAACCTGTCATTGACCAATATGACTTAATTATTTTAGATTGTGCCCCTGGCTATAATCTTTTAACTCGTAGCGGTATTGTTGCCAGCGATTTTTATTTATTGCCAGCAAGACCTGAGCCTCTATCAGTGGTAGGTATTCAATTACTCGAAAGACGAATTTCACAGCTTAAAGAAAGTCATCAACAGGGTAATCCCCTCAAATTACAATTATTGGGGATTGTTTTCATCCTCTCTGGGGGCTTAATTGGTAGGTATTACAAGCAAGTGATGAAGCGAGTTACAGCAGATTTCATTCCCACTCAACTATGCCAAACTCGCATTCCTATGGATGTTAATGTTGCCAAAGCAGTAGATAGTTTTAAGCCAGTAGTTATCACGACTCCTACTTCCTCAGGAGCTAAAGCTTTTGTTAAGTTAACTGAAGAAATTTTACAGAAGCTAGAAGCTGTTAATAGTTTGTACCAAGATCAGCAAAATAAGATAAATTTGGCTAATCTTGATTGAAATGGAAGATAGGGAATTGGGAATGGAAAATTACCCACTGTTGCTGATTTTCTGACAGTTTTAGCTACCCTTGCTCTTAGGAGAAAATAAAAACTGGAGAATTGTCGCTGGTAGTAGCATACATCCACTAGGCTGAGGCGTTGGTTTGATTGTCGGAGCTTCAAGCTCAATTCCTACTTCAGCCCAACCTTTACGCACAGCCTGTTGTTCAAGGCTACCAAAGCCGAAAAGGTCTGCTGCTACCTGTAAAGTTTGTGTTGCAGCTTCCTGAAAATCTGAAGTGCGGTTAAGCTTATCTCTTAACGTAATGTACCAAATACGACCTGCCTTCTCCAAGCGTATCCACCCATCTCCATCGCCGCAATGTAAAACGCACGGTTGGGAATACCTGAGTTGATGTGAACACCACCATGATCGTCTGAGCCTTGATATAAATCTCTCATATGACCGGGCTGACGGTCTTTGCCCAAAACAGGATCATTATAAGCTGTTCCTGGTGCTTTCATCGAACGGATGCCTTGAGCATTAACATTTGCGGTGAACAAACCTTCTCCAATTATCCAATTGGCTTCATTAGCAGCTTGGTTAAGTTTTCGCTGTTTAACTAGGGCTCCAAAGACATCGGCAAAAGACTCGTTGAGAGCTCCTGATTGATCCTGATAAATCAATCCAGCTTCGTATTGAACCACTCCATGAGTTAACTCATGAGCAATGATATCAAGAGCGATGGTAAAACGATTGAAGATTCTCTCCTCTTCAGGCAAGTCTTCGTCACCATCACCGTAACTCATCTGCTTGCCATTCCAAAAAGCGTTGTCATAGCTTTGCCCATAATGCACAGTTGATTTTAAATGCAGCCCTTGATCGTCAATTGAGTTACGTCCGTAAATTTCGTGATACAGAGCAAAAGTGTCTCCAGAGCCCTCATAGGCTTCATCTACAGCAGGGTCCCCGGTGGGTTCATCCCCTTCACTACGCACCGGGCGTCCAGGAAGCTGCGTTTGATACTCTGCATCATAAATAGTGCACCGTTTCACTGCTCCTGCTAATCGGAGAGCACGACGGGGAACCTCATCGGCAATTTGTCGGCGATCCACCCGAATCTGATCTGAGAGACTTAATGCTCTTACTGCTCGCTCTTGTTGTATTGGACTACCCTGTTGTGCTAGCTCCTGCAACATATATGAAGGAACAATACAATTAAGAGGATTATGTGTTTGGCAGTGAAGAGGATTATGTGTTTGACAGTGAAGATGATTATGTATTTGACAGTGAAGAGGATTATGGTTATGGTGAGTTGCGATCGCCATTGAGGTTTCTCCTAATTACAAAATGGGAATGTCTTTCCTCATGGTGAGGGATAATAATTTTTATCAAGTAATCTCAAAGCTCTATTGATTTGGTCGTTTTTGGATAAGGATAAATTTTTATTAAGCTTTATTAAAAACTCCTGTAGATTAAACCATGTTTCTTTCATAGTACTATGAAAGACAGAATGATAGCCATAAATCAATTCTTCCGAGAGACAAATTGCAATCGCTGCAACACATGATTTTTCAGTTGTATGCACAATTTTCCAACAATGCATAAATATAAAATTAACCCATCACATACTACTGTATACGAACAATTCGATGTTATTCACAGTTTTATGGTGTGCATTCCTCAACAAAAAGTTCACAGAGTCAGCTCCAACGACAAGTCAGCCGTTAAGTAAACTCTGACTTACGAGCTAGACTAGTTTTATAACTTAGAACATACTTAACATCCCAATATTAACCTAGAAATATTTACTAAATAAACAATGGATATTTTAATTATCGTTGCTGAAGTTGGCATACTAATTTCTGTTACTATACTGCTGAACTGGATTCTGGGAATCGTTTTTAACAAATTGACTACACTGAGTAAGTTTAAGGACTATACTCGAAGTCTTAGCAAGCAATATAAGACTAGCAGAAAAATTATTACTTTGATTGGTCTATTGTTGTGCCTGTTAACGATTGGGGTGAACAGCTTCTTCATTTATAAGGGCATAAGTGTTCAAGAAGTTCAATTGAATCTAATTCAGACTATTCCACCTCAATTTTGGTCAACACTAGCCATTAACACTTTAAAAAGTGTGATGATTTTGCTTTTGGTCAAGTTTAGTATTCCTCCGCTCAATAAGTTAATCGATAAGGTTAGTATAAGCGCCCAAAATTATGATGATGTTGAGAGCAATGATGAGAGCATTGCTGAATTTTTTAATTACCTAAAAAACAACCTTACTATTATTATATGGCTTACTACCGTACTCCTATTAATTCAAATTTTCCAAATTCCAGATTTTGTTCGGGTTTATTTGTATATTCCTTTAAAAGTTTATCTAGGTATTACAGTAGGTTTTCTGGTAATTAAAGCGATTTCTATTGGAATTGATACCTTGGATCATTTCAGTGTTCAATACCCTGATGAACGACATATTCTAAGGCTCTATGAACGTTTCCGTGATTTAATTATTCTCTTACAGAAATTCCTACAGTACATTATCTACGTTGCGATAGCAGCCCTGGCATTTGAAGAAATAGACTTTATCGCTTGGATCGCTGACTACACTAACACAATTATTGAAATAATTGTCATTATCTTCATTAGTCAGGCATTAATCCAGGTTTCCTACTTCTTCCTAGAAGAGTTGCTTTTGAAACCGAAAAATTTGACGGAATTACAGAGAAAAAGACGACAAACCCTCATCCCCTTAGCTAAGAGTTTATTGAAGTACTTGGTCTACTTTTGTGCCGGGATTTCTATCCTCAAGTTGATCAACATCGACCCCGGACCGATTTTAGCTGGTGCAGGTATCCTGGGGCTAGCCGTTGGTTTAGGAGCGCAAGCCCTAATCAATGATATTGTTTGCGGATTTTTTATTTTGTTTGAAAACTATTACTTGGTAGGCGACTATATTGAGGCTGGCAGAGAAGAAGAAAGAACTGTTGAAGGAACAGTAGAAGCGATTGAACTCAGAACAACCCGTATCAGACATCCTAATGGTCAATTACAGATTATTAGTAATGGAGAAATTGGTTCAATTGTCAACTACTCCAAAGACTATATTTATGCAACGGTTGACATTTCTGTGTCTAATCAATGTAACTTGGAGCATTTATGCAAGATAATCCAGGAGGTAGGGGAAAAGTTAAAAGCCGATGAGCCAGATGTCCTAGAACCGACACAAGTGGAAGGATTGGAAAAATTTGGGAAAGAGGATCTCTTGCTTCGTACCTTAACAAAAGTCAAGCCGGGAAAACATCTTCATGTACAACGAGTTCTACGTAAGCTGTTAAAACTTACTTTTGATCGGGAGGAAATTGAGCTTTCCAATCTCTAGCGAATTAGACTTTTAATCCTAAGTACCAGTAATATCAAGTTCGGTTGAATACTTATACTTCGGTGGCAATAAGGCAGGAGGCAGGAGGCTCCGAGGCAGGAGGGAAGAAAGAAGGTTGCAAGGTAATTATAACTGTTTATCCGAACTTGATATAATTTGATCGAGTTATAGCTTCTTTGTAGAGACACGCCATGGCGCGTCTCTAGAGGGTTTCCTGATTTACTTAAAACGGAAGCTTGGCCGAATCAATTCATAACCCAAGCAGTATTGGGTTAAATCCGCACTATTACACTAACTTTATTAAACGGCCATTGATCAGATTGCGAGGTGAGGGTTCGTATCATGTAGGAGAAGCGGTTCCACAGATACCTTTTTTTCCGGAATAGAAGTTCGGGAGCTTGCCAAGTGAGGAGAGCTTGCCGAATTGCTGCTATCGCCTCCTCATCTTTTACAGATGAGGCTTGCTCATCAAGAGTTAGCTGTTGCACGCGACCTTCGGTAATATAGAATTCAAAGGCAAGGTCACCACTGACACCTGAAGGTAATTGGATAGATTGCAAGTGTTGAGTCAGAAACTCGAGCACATATTTATCGGGTACAATGCAACTGATAATTTCTAGGCGATTCCTGAACCTTTTGGGGGCAGCCCTTCGTGGAGAGGAAGACATTAATGGGGGAGGAGAAGCAGGAGACGATGATTGCCGGGAGCGGCGATTTGGGAAAGCTTTTTTAGTCGGCGGTGGTGCGGATACGGACTTACCCACAGGCGAATAAGACACATCCCCATCATCATCTTCATCATCTATCATCCCAGGATCTATGAGAGTAATATCATCAAATTCATCAACAGGCTCAGCGGGTGCAGCATAAGAAATAGCTTCCCTCTTTTTGACTGGTGCATAACTTTGAGCCACATTTCCAAAAATACCCTCATAGCTAACAGCTTCCGGCATTTCTACCGGAACTTGTACAGAAGCTGATCCTTCATTGGGATTGACCCGTACATCATCACTTACGGCAACAAAAGCAGTATATTGAGATAACAGTTGATAGCTCAGAGCAGTATCCGTTACTGCTTCTACACCTCCTTTAGTCTGACCTTTGAGCATTCGGTTCATCAAATCCTTAATCCGGGCACGACCCCACAGTTGAGCGATCGCAGGATTTCCAATATCCTCAAAGTTAAGGTCAAAACTCTGCTGATAAACATCTCCTCCGGCAATATTCCCGGTAACTTGAAGCATTCCAGCAGTACGATCGCTTTTGCAGCCAAATAGCACTAACGGCTGTTCAGCAAACAAATCTGGTGGAGTAGCGGGATAAATTATCGGAGATTCGCCTTCCCCTTGCCAAATCAGTTGAATATTAGTCAACACTGGATTGTTGATTTGCTTGAAGAACTGCTCAACTACCGTATCAGTGGGCTCATCGTGGCGGATAATGTGGGAAATTCCCCTGCCGATTTCAGCAATCCGATTTAGGAGGAAGCGATTTACTGAACTACCTGCACCAAAACTATGGAGGCGATTCCCTAGTTTTAAATATTGCTGAACTTCTGCCAGGATTTGATTTTCGTTACCAATATACCCATCAGTTAGTAAGACAATACTCCGTAACCTTCCTGGATCGACTTCTGGGAAATTCAACACCGCCTGAATTCCCCGCAGCAGTTGAGTGCCACCACCAGCATTTAAGCGATTGATATAGTTTAAGGCGTGGTTGCGGTTTGGCTTGGTATTCGGCAAAGGAACAGGAGAAAGTTGGCGAGTGGTGTCGGAAAAATCCATAATATTGAACGTATCGTCAGGATTGAGTCCGTTGATAAACCGGCGCATCAACTCCTGACACTTCTTTAAAGGTTCACCATGCTGAGAACCAGAGGTATCGATGAGAAACACTACATCCTTGGGGACAAATTGCTCCTGAGGATACTCAATTGCCGGAATCAGATAAACGGCAAAATGTCCGCCGCGCTCGTCTGCTTGAGAAAGTACCGTAGTTTGGGTGCGATCGCCTGCGACTTGGTAGCGTAGAATCAAGTCTTTGTTAGGAATCGTATCTCTCCGAGAAAGAGTAACTCTCATTTGGCATCCCTCACGCTCAATTTGAATTTGGTGTGATGGAGAATGCACATCTTTAATCTCAACCCCGGCATCAATATCTACCGTCACGTTAATATCATGGCCAGAACGAGTTCCAGGTGGTAGGATCGGGGCATTCAAACGGGAAGCATCCGGCACTAAATCAGTATCCTGATTTAGCGTCATTGGGTTAAGAGCTGAACCACCACCTACAGTATTAGTCTCAATCGTCGTTCCTGGAATGTAGCGGGGGCCAACTACCATCGGAAAGACAAATTCATAATCACCTCCTGTAAATTTGAGGCTATCGGTGTAGCGAATAACCACATCAATTTGTTCACCGGGTTTGATGTTAGCCAGGGATTGGGTAAAAATATTATCCCGTTCCTGTTCCAGTAATCCTGCAGTGCGTCCTTGCTTTTTAGCTCGCTCGTAAATTTGTTGAGCTTCGATGCGTTTCTTGATATTACCTTTGATCGTGCGATCGCCAATACGAATCTCCATGTCATCGACAGCGGCTTCATCAGGCAGGGGAAAAATGTAGGTAGCTTCTAAGGCAGTATTAAAGGGATTTTCAAAGGTTTGCGTTACCTCCACCCGCGAAATATTTCCCGTTACTGTAGCTTGTACTTCAGTATGCTTGAGGGGAAAGACCAACGGATTTCCTTCCGGGGATTGCACATATAAACCACCTAATTTTGCTGGTTTGGATGGAACGGTAAGTTTAGTCTCTTTGGTGTTGTATTTTGCTCGCTCTAGATATTCTCTTTGAAATATTAAGTACTTTGCAGTAACACCAGGATTAAAGATAATCTCGTCTCCATCCTGGAGATAATGGGCTTTACATTTTTGACCATTGAGCAACAAGCCACTTACACTTGGCTTACCATTGGCATTACCATCAACAATTTGGTAAAAGTAACTGCCATCTGCTCGAACTTGCTGAATTAAAGTTGCCTGGTGGCGGGATACAAACATTGAGAAGAGGCGGATATCACAGCGTTTATCTCGACCTATAGAATAGCTCGACTCTTCCAAAGGATATTCTTTACGTCCTTTGTCGTCTTCAACAATCAAAACATGCTCGTACTGAGTTGGCATGATAGTTCTCCTTCTATGTGCTTTTGTCTTTCTATCCTCAGCCTAAGAGCATCCATGGGGAGAAAGTGCTCAGTCTTTGACTCACTTGTTGACTCACTTGTTGACTCAGTGCCAATTTTTTCTGGAGAAAATGCGATCGCTGATTGTGTGTCAGACTGAGAGTCTGTCAGTAGCTTGAGTAGTGATATGCGATCGCTAAAGTTTCACAAAATTTTAGCTACACGCCTAAAACTGTAGGTTGGGTGTAACGAAGTGAAACCCAACAGAATGTACTCCAATGTTGGGTTACGAAGAAAGCTTCACCCAACCTACTTATTCCACTATTTTAGCTGTGTCGCGCCAATAAGTTACCCACCATTTGTAGGTATACTGTAACGAAATTAGGTCATCCTGAGCAATAGCGAAGGATCTCCCAGACGACCCAGATGCTTCACTATCACCTCAGTATAACAGTTGGGTGTGTAAGTAGTAAAAGGCTGCTGCTCAACGGTATAAGCAAATTATGGAATATGCGATCGTTAAATAAAGGTAAAATCAACCCTACTACTTCTTCTAATTCCTGTTTATTCCAAGATTGAGGGAGAGAACTTGCTAATGCTTTGCCATTGAGATGAGCACATCTGTTTTTCTTAAACTCGCAATTTGCTAAATTAATATAAGTATGTAGAAATACTAGGTAAGACAACAAAGGATATCCGACAATGAAAGTATACATAATAATAAAAAAATATGCATATAATTACCCGTTCCAGACTCACGGAATTTGGGAAAAAGCACCCTGATGCACAAACAAGCTTGCTGGTATGGTACAAGTTTACATCTCTAGCCCAATGGCAAAACTTTGCAGAGTTACGCCAAGTCTTTCCCTCAGCAGATCAAGTTGGCAATCTTACAGTATTTAACATCGGCGGTAACAAATATCGACTTATTGTCTTAGTAGATTACAAGTATCAAAAAGTCTTTATCTGCCACGTACTAACTCATGCGGAATATGACAAACAAAACTGGAAAAATGACGAGTGGTTCACGTAGCTCTAGTGCATATCTTGAATTACTTAAAACCTTTCCTCCTCGCCCAATCAATTCTGAAGAGGAATTACTAGCTACTCAAAAGGTTATCGATTTACTGATTGATAGCGGTAAGTTGACACCAGATGAACAAGATTATCTTAATGTTTTAGGTTCTTTAGTCTATGAGTACGAACAGAAGCACGAGCCTATACCCGATATTCATGGTGTAGAACTACTCAAAGCTTTACTAGATGAATTTGATTTGCAACCAAAAGACTTAATGCCTATTTTTAAGACCCAATCTATTGTATCTGCCGTGTTGAATGATCAACACCAGCTCACTACCAGCCACATCCACAAGCTTGCTGAGTTTTTTCATATCTCTCCTGCGGCTTTTTTTGAGTCAGTTTAGGATAAAAGCGATTTCCCTTTAGGATGCTGTTTTAAATTCTAAATTCTAAATTCTAAATTCTAAATTTACTTCATTTTCTGATATCTTATCGATTGCTCGAAACTCATTCTGAAGAGGTACTTTATATAAGATAGCGTATTGTCAAGATATGGCATATCGTCAGGTTGGAATTCAACAGAATTATCTAAATAGTTTTTGGCTTTTGATAAAGCTTTGTCAGCACTGTTAGATCTGTCAAAGCCACAACGATGAACACCAAAACCTTCAAATTTACTATCAATCTCCCAACACCAACCAATATCCCCCCAAGGTGTACCAGGATCATAATAAACTGTGATGATATGGTATTTGTACGAGTGTCTTTGCGTTCTTGGTAAATTGTCAAGTGCATACACCTTAAACGATCCAGATCCTAGCCGTTCATCTAACTCTCGGAGCTTCTTTTCTCTTTCTTGACTTTCCATAGTCTGTTTATCGACTTTTGAGTTTCCTAAATGTCCTAAGCAAAATGCGTAGTACCATAACTTAAGTTCTATTATTACTCCAGTAGCCAATTACACAACTCTCACAAGTCATCTTGAACGTCAGTCTAATGAGATGAGTCAGAATAAAAATATCCTGAGAAGCTCATGCCAGTATGACTGATTCCCTAAAAGCATCCACCCAGGGATTAACAATTATAGACCAAGCCAGGAAGCGTCACGGCTGGACAAAAACCAGCACAGCTTGCTGGTGGCAAGATGCTCATACTTCTAGAGCTACCCTGCGGCGCTTTTGGCGAGGTGAACGGATTCAAAAAGAGGCTTTTATTGGGATTTGTCAAGCTGTTGGTATTAGTGATTGGGAAGCAATCGCAGAACCTTCGGAAAACCTAACAGCTAATTTACCAGAACTCGATTCTCCCCTCATTGATTGGGATGAAGCACCAGATCTAGAGTATTTCTATGGACGTACCGAAGAGTTGAGCCAGTTAGAACAATGGATTACCACAGATAAGTGTAAGCTAGTGGTAATTGTTGGTATGGGTGGCATTGGCAAAACAGCACTAGCACTTGCTCTAAGCGATCGCATCCAATCAGAATTTGAATGTGTAATTTGGCGATCACTTGCTTATGAGCCATCCTTAGTTAATCAAATCGACGGTTTGCTCAATACCTTTGAACAAAGAGTTATGCAAGATGTTCAGCAAGGGAAAAAGCAACTGAGGCATCACCTACAACAGCACCGCTGTCTACTTATTCTCGATGGACTAGATGCTGTCTGGCATAAGGAAAAAGACATTAGAAAATATTGGAAGTTCTTACGCTCGTTGAGGCTTCACAATCATCCAGGTTGTATTTTAATCACTAGTCGTGAGCCACTGCCAGAATTGGAAGGGATTGTTGCTAATTCTCAACAGGTTCGCTGTTTAACCTTGCGAGGCTTACAGCAGGCTGAAGCACTTAAACTACTGCAAGCAGGAGGATTTACAGGTAAAGAATTTGGACTAGCGGCTCTCAGGAAACTTTACCGGGGTAATCCCTTAGCCTTGAAAACGATAGCACCGTTGATTCAGTCTATTTTTGGTGGAAATGTGAGTGGGTTTCTTAACCAGAATACCTTGATGCTTGACGATCGCTTGCAAGCTTTACTTACTGAGCAATTGAACCGACTTTCTGAGTCTGAGCTCTCAATTGTCTACTGGTTAGCCATTTGGCAAGAACCTATTTCCTTGTGCCGATTGCAAACCCATTTGCTCAATTCACCAGATCCATCCACTGTGTTAGCAGGAATTGCTGCTTTAGAGTCGCGATCGCTACTAGAAAAACACTTTAGTACCGATGAACCATCTTTCACATTACAACCAATGGTGATGAAAGTAGTGACACAGAAGTTAGTAGAGCAAGCTTTGCAGGAAATTCGTCAGGTTGTACAAAGCAGCGATATCCACTATTTTAAAGTACTGAGAACCCACTGGCTTCTACGACCAGGCACAGATGATATTGCAGGCGATCGCATTCTCTGTCAACTTCAAGAACAATTGTGGTGTATGTATGACTCTGCTTTACCTCAAACCCTGAGTGAAATTCTCTCACTTCTGAAAGAGCAACCTCCTTTGGTAGTTGGCTATATCGGTTGTAATCTGATGGCACTTTTGACTGGATTTTAGATAAATTAACATTGAATAACGAGCCAGTCTGCCCATATCTTCTCCAGTCACCAGGCTTTATCCCAAAGGTTTTTCTGTCATTTCAGGAATTACGCAGGCACACTAGATATAGCGGTAGAGCAGATAAAGCTCCCTAACCTGGATTATTAATGAGCGGTTCGAGAGGGGGCGATCGTAGTGCTATACCATCACCCGTTAGAAAAAGCTCATTTAGAAGACTCTCTTCGAGACTATCGCCTGAAAGGTAATCGACATCGCCGCTAACTGGGTCGTATTCACAGCACGAGCATTGGCATCATAGCTAACCTCTAAACTGCGATTGCGCGAAGCGCAGCACCAAAGGTGATCGCTGCGAGTCCCCCGATCCAAATCATCTAGCAGTGCATCAATTGCTTCTGTCGAATTCTCATTCAAAGCCACTGGTCCACTCCGCTGTCCCCGACGTTCGGCAATCTTCTGTAAAGTTTTAAGTGCTTCCCGAATCGGTGTAGCACTGGCAATAACTAAAACCTCTGCCATTCCTAAAGGTTTGCCCACGGTAATTTTAAACATGTCTCCCCGTGTAGGATCGGGAATTCTTCGCGTTTGTCTGGCTTCAATAACCGCCGCCTCTGTACTAGCTGTCCAGTTATTGGGAAAAATAACAAATATATCCCCCTCTGGACTAATTACTAATACTGTTACATAAAGGTTTGCCTGCTCCTGATTTTCCACTTCAAACTGGATGCGAGTGCCGAGGGGTAACTGAGGAATGCCGTTTTTAAAGGTTACAGTACCTCTGGGAATCATCCCTGGTGGTTGATTGGAGTCTTCTGTTTTCTCCAGAGTACCCCGCACAGTAAACTCTTGAGCTACTAAATCAAAGGGTTTACCTGTCTCATCAACAACTCTCATCCTGGCTAACACATTCATACGGGAAGAGTCAGCGTTGAGGGTAAGTTTAACTAATCTTGCTGCTAGTAAGGAGCGAAACTTAGTTTTGAGACGATCTAAGGCAGTGGTTACTTTTTCTTGGGACGGGCCAAAAGAACCGGGGATTAAATCAAGTCCTTGGCCATACAAACCAATACTGCTAATTTCTGGAATTTCTGCTTCTCCCCGACGCTGAAGTTCTTGATGCCTTTCCTCGGTCATCCGACCTAGAATATAGTGTACTTCCCCTTCTCCCAAGGGTGTAGGTTCTAAATGGGGAATGTTGCGAGGTTTAACGGTTGCTCGCTCACTTCCCAAGGACTCATCAAGTCCAATACGTAAAGTTAAATCCTCTGGAATTGCTCTAGCTTGTTCTTGTAGGAGTAATCCTGGTTTAAGAGAATTACCTCGCCGCCTTTCAATGATTTTTCCCCGTCCTATCAAGCCGTTTTCCAGGTCACGGGATTCGAGTTTAACAACACCTAAGTTTTGACCTTGTTCGTCTAAGAGTAAGAAAACTGCACTTTTGTTAAATGCGGCCATTGCTTGGGGTTCAATCCCCCCTAGCCAAAACTCGACGGTATCTCCCTCCACTTTAGTAATCACGGCTTCAGCAGGGGGTGTTTGTTGGTCGAGAAAGTAAGTAAGTTTGCTTTCGTTACCTGTTCCCTGTTTCGCCTCTAATTCCGGTATCTGCCTGGTACTGGAAATCCTGGTCGTACTGCGGGAGACATTAGCAATAACACTGCTAACTCCCTCATTACCTGTGGCTTGCCAGAGATACTGAGTTAAGGCGTAGGTAAATGCTCCAGCATGAAAGCCATCAAAGGGAGTGTCAGCAGCGAGTTGTTCCCGTGCCGCCGATGCAATGACCACACCTTTGGCAATATCTGCTTGGCGTAATTTCTTAACTTGCTCAGCACTTAGACCAAGTGGTGACCTCAACTGCTGTTGATATTCCCTCTCTAGGGGACTCGGCTCAACTTCTATTCCTCCATTCATTGCACGGATTGTCAGGTTGCCCCGTTTTCCTCCACCGGAGTGGCAGCTATCTAATACAACACTGACATTATCTGTGGCTAAGGCAGACATCCACAAGAATAGAGTTTCTCCCATGATGTCGGAAACCAGGGTACGGTTGCTATTACCTGCCTGGGAAACAAGCCGATCTATCGGTACAAAGGTACTGTTAAGCTGGTCTGCAAAGCCACTGTCTGGGTCGTATACTTGAGAACCATGTCCAGAAAAATGATAGACGACCACATCACCTGGTTTAGCTTGTTTAATTAAATGTTCTTCAAAGGCTTGCAGTATGCCAGCACGAGTTGGTTTGATGTCTGCTTCGTCAGTTACCAATAAAATATCTTTGGGGTTGAAGCCAAAGCGGTGAATTAGTAGTTCTCTTTGTAGATAAACATCATTAATACAGCCTTGCAAAGGAGCATCTGCATAAGCATTAATCCCCACTAAAAGAGCTAATTTACGAGATGTACTTTGGGCAAGACTTTTACCGTAGCGTAATCCTTTGCGCTGGATGTCTAGCTGACTGATGCTGAGAGTCGCTAGGGTTGAAGCGGCAAATTGTAAGAACTGACGACGCTTAAGCCGAGACATTTTCAATTTCCCCTATTCCCAACTTTACTACTATCCCTCTTCTGTCACTAGGGCAATCATACCGGTAATTTGTCCTGTAGTACCATTGAGGAAGCCGTGGGTTGCTAGGAGAATAATTCGCGATCGCGGCATCTTTTGCGCTATTCGAGCTTTTACTCAGTTAGAATTAATGTGAGCTGAAGAATTAACAAATGTGAAGAGTTAACACAGCTTAAATCCTACAAACAGCCTTCAGCTAAGATAATGTTAGTGAAAACAATTCAGAATGCTTCAGTGCTTCCAGCACTGAACATAAGTAAGAAAACAATTAATGAAATTTAACATCAGGAAGATTTGTTGTTTACTCACACTGCTTCTGCTAGCATTTACATCTCAAAAAGTTCAGGCTCAACCTATCACTGCTGAATCGGGTGCTAACGGTACTGGCACTGTAGTTACTCCTAATGGCAGCCAATTTAATATCAGTGGGGGAGAAGTTTCAGGAAATAATCTCTTCCACAGTTTTGAGCAGTTTGGTCTTAATGCGAACCAGATTGCCAATTTTCTCTCTAATCCTCAAATTCAAAATATTTTGGGTCGAGTAGTTGGTGGTGATGTCTCGGTAATTAACGGTTTGATTCGGGTGAGTGGTGGTAATTCCAACCTGTTTTTGCTCAATCCGGCAGGTATACTTTTTGGTGCTAATGCTCGTCTGGATGTGCCTGGTTCTTTCACTGCTACCACTGCTACTGGTATGGGTTTTGGTGATGATTTCTTTAATTCGGTTGGCTCAAACGATTATGCAACATTCGTAGGTAATCCTGATAGCTTTGTCTTTGCAACCAGTGAGCCTGGAGCAATTGTCAATGCAGGAGATTTAGCAGTCAAATACGGGCGAAATATAACCTTGCTGGGTGGTAGTGTGATTAGCACTGGTAGCATCTCTGCACCAGGAGGTAAGATTACTATTGCGGCTGTACCTGGTGAGAATTTGGTACGAATTTCTCAACAGGGACAGGTTTTATCTCTAGAACTAGAAACTATCGGTAGTGGAGAATCCTCAGATTTAACTAATCCGTTATCGTTTAATCCTATTTCTTTAGCTCAGATGTTGACTAACGCAGAAGTAGGGAATGCCACAGGAGTTAGGGTTAATGATGATGGGAGTATCTCGTTGACTGGTTCTGGTATTAGTTTTGATGCCAAGACGGGTACGGTTGTTGCTTCTGGCAGTCTGGATGTTTCAGACACAATACCGGGAGAGAGTGGTGGAACAGTCGGGGTTTTGGGGGAGAAGGTTGCACTGGTAGGTGCTGAGATTGAGGCTTCTGGTGAGGGGGGTGGCGGGACAGTATTAGTTGGCGGTGATTACCAGGGCCAAGGAGAAGTAGTAAATGCGGCTGAGACTTATGTTAGTGGCGATTCGGAGATTGCAGCTGATGGGTTAGTAGAGGGTGATGGTGGCCGTGTGATTATTTGGGCGGATCAGGGAACTCAATTTTACGGCAATATTAATGCTCGTGGTGGTAGTGAAGGGGGTAATGGGGGATTTGTTGAGGTTTCGGGTAAGAAGAACTTGATTTTTGACGGTCTTGTAGATGTAGGAGCATCACTGGGAGAGAACGGTCAGTTATTGTTAGATCCGGATAGAGTTGTCATCACTGGTTTATTCCGCGATGATAATGATGCTGAACTTGATGATGGAGAAATTTTGGCAACTGATCAACCCGGTGGCGTATTCTCTATTTCTGCTACCAAGGTTCGCCAAGCACTTAGTAATGGCGATGTGATGATTGCCGCAACCAATGAGATTACAGTAAATGGAAACATTCTGCCTATAGGCAATAACCATTCAGATCTAACTCTAAAGTCAGCCATTATCAACATAAAGGAAAGTCAACTAGAGGTATTAGGAAACCTTACTCTAGAGGCACAAGAGAACATAATCTTAGAGGAAAGTCAACTGCGATCGCCTGAAAATATCGAGCTATTGGCACAGAATACCATACGAATTACTGACGGAGCACAACCATCGATAGTCTTCGCAGGGGGAAATCTTTCTATTCAAGGCAATCAGGGAATTGATATTCAGGCGCTCAATAATCCGCAATCAGTATTACGAAGTGGTGGCAACCTAAATCTAGTTAGTGATGGTATAGTTAATGGCAATGGTCGCTTCATAAATGGTGGTAATTTTTCAGTTCTGAATTTGGCAGGCGAACCCGGTGAGTTTCGTTACAATCCCATTAGTTCAGAAGGAATTATTAGCTCAGTCGGAGATGTAAGTTTTGGTAATTATGAAGGGGTATCACTCAAGGTGGAAGCAGGAGGAAGTATTAATGGTGGAGATATAACCATTACAGGACGAAATACTTCTTTACAAGGAACAGACTCAGATATTGCTATTCTCTCTAGTGAATCAGCTCTAATTTTGCGAGCCGGTTTAACTGAGCTACAAAATACTCCTGATGTTTTGCCAAGCTTTACAGAATTACGAAACTCTCCTAACAACGTTCTCCCTGCTCAATCGGTAGATGGAACAACCTTTACAGCTACTGGAGATTTATCTTCATCAGGAAATATTACCGTTGGCAACATTGATACTTCAGGTGAAGGATTCGATGGTGGCGGCCCAGTAATTCTCTCCGCTACAGGTAATATCACCACTGGAACTATCACAACGGGTGGTGATCCTTCTTCTAATAACATTGACTCTCTTGGTGGTTCTGTCAACCTATCGGCTGATGGCAATATCGAAGTCAAAACCATTAACACCAGTGGCGATGACGGAGGCGATATTACCATTGCAGCTGGCGGTGTTTTCCGAGCAACGGGTGCTTTCTTGGAGGGAGACTTTGTTAATTTCGACAGTAATACAAATGATATAGAGGGTCAGCCAGTTCTGGGAGTTCAGATACCAACGAGTATTCTAGCTACAGGACCTGAAGGAGGTGGTTCGATCAATATAGAACATGGGGGTAGTTCCTTCAGGGTTGGTCCCATTTTTGAGGAGGATGCAGAGGGTGACGTAATTTTTAGGGATGCTCAAGGTAATCAGGTGTTTGTTGGTGGCAGAGACGACGAAGGTTCTATTAAGTTTATCGATGCAGACGGGAATCGAAGATATGATGTAACTGCTCAAAGCAATCCCGTTAGACGAAGAGACGTTCCTCCGGATGGGAGCTTTACTGCTGGAGCTATTACTTCAAATCAAAACAATGCAGGATTGGTTGCTTCTTTTCGCGACGCACCACTTGATACTGAGCCAGCTTCAGTTAATGAGGCTCGGATTCAAATAACTTCTACCTTCACACCTACAGATAATGATGATGTGACTGACATTACTGATGTAGTTGATGATACTGATGTGACTGACATTACTGATGTAGTTGATGATACTGATGTGACTGATATTACTGATGTAGTTGATGATACTAATGTGACTGATATTACTGATGATACCGATAGCAATGATAATATCGACGACTCTGTAAATAGCAATCCAGATATTGCTAGCCAACTCTTAGTAAGAGAAGAAAGACAAGGAAACATTGAAACTCGCTGTGAAGATGATGATCAAGATTTTGATCAAGATGATGAAGAGTATTGTCGGGAGTTAAAGGCAAATTCTGAATTGAGATTACTGCGTTTAGAATTAACAGACGAAAATTTTAACAACGCAACTCAATTAGAAATTAATGAAAACGGCGAACTAGAACTGAAAGGATCGGGGATAGAAATAGAAAGCTTTGATTAACCTGCAAATACTAAAATTTTGTTTGACCTTTCTCGTTGCTCTCTCCACACCCTTGATATTTTACTCAGCAGCACTACTGCCAATATCACCAATAGCAGCACAGACACAAGAAAACAGCGGTCAAGCAGAAGCAGAGCAACTATTCCAACAGGGACTTGAACAATATAAGCAAGGCCAGTTAGAAGGGGCTATCAGTTTTTGGCAACAGGCCCTGACTATCTACCAAGAAATTCAAAATCTGAGACGGGAAGGAACTTTACTGGGCAACCTGGGCATTGCTTATAATCATCTGGGTGAGTATCTCCAAGCGATTAATTACCATCAGCAAGCCTTAGCAATTATGCAAGAGATGGGTAATCGCCAAGGAGAAGGGAAAGTACTACTAAATCTAGGTAATACCTACGAAAACCTAGGTCACTATGAAAAAGTAATCCTTTACTATCAAAAAAGTTTGACCATTGTGCGGGAAATTAATGACCGTCAGGGAGAAACATTAGTTTTAGGAAATCTAGGGGCAATTTACGCCCAACAAGGTGATTATAAGCAAGCTCTGGATCATTATCAACAAAGTTTAGCGATCGCCAAAGCCATTGATGACCAAGAGGGCCAAGCTCATAACTTCCAAAATATAGGGTCAGCCTACTATGCTCAAGGGGATACCAGCAAAGCGATAGAACACTTTCAGAAGAGTCTTGCGATCGCACGAACAATTGGTAATCGTAGACTAGAAGGGGAAGTACTAGTCAACCTAGGCATGATCCATGAAGAATTAGGGGATTTTGTCTTAGCAGTTGAATACCACCAGCAAAGTTTCGCAATTGCTCAAGCTATTGGCATACGCCGACTAGAAGCTACGGCTCTTAATAATCTAGGACATACTCTATTTAATTCTGGCAAACTGATAGAAGCCGAAACAAAACTTCGCAAGGCATTAGAGGTTTTAGAATCTCTGCGACCAGGTTTACCTGATGCTGATAAAGTCTCAATTTTTGACACCCAAGTTCACACTTATAACCTGCTGCAACAAATCCTAATTGCTCAGGAAAAATTTGAGGAGTCTTTGGTGATTGCGGAACAGGGAAGGGCAAGGGCTTTTGTTGAATTAATTGCTCAGGGCTTTTCTCCAGAAGCTGCTTTAGAATTTAATCTCAATTCTGAACCACCCAGTATTGCTCAAATCAAACAGATTGCTAAACAACATAATGCCACCATAGTTGAGTATTCTCTTGTTCCGGATCATGAGTTTCATTTTCAAGGTAAACAACGGGGTAAAGCATCAGCACTTTTGATTTGGGTAGTCCAACCCACAGGTAAAATTGCCTTTCGTCGGGTAGACATTCAAGGAATGCTGCAACAACAACAAACTACTCTCAATGCTCTTGTTAGCAGTAGTCGTGCCGCTCTTGGTGTCATAGATCGTAGTTTGGTCATTGAACCAACAAAACCAGGGACTCCAGGTAACGAGGATGTGAACTCGACCCAACAACTACAGACGCTGCACCGCTTGCTGATTAAGCCAATTGCTGACCTGTTACCTACCGAAGCAGAAGCCCGTGTCATCTTCATTCCTCAAGAACAGCTGTTTTTTGTTCCTTTTCCAGCCCTGCAAGATGCTTCTGGTCAATACTTGCTAGAAAAACACACTATCCTCACAGCTCCGGCTATCCAAGTATTGGCCCTAACCCACAAACAAAAAGAGCGTATAGAGAGGTTACATGCAGCCTCTCCAGATAACCCAAAGATACTTGTAGTGGGCAATCCCACTATGCCTACTCTGAAGGTTGGAGAAAGAAGAGAACAACTAGCACCACTGCCAGGAGCAGAGCAAGAAGCCAGAGAAATTGCTCAACTTCTTAATACTAAAGCTGTAATCGGTGACAAAGCAACGAAAGCAGAGATTGTTAAACAACTGCCCTCGGCTAGACTAGTACATCTAGCTACCCATGGCTTATTAAACGAGATTCGGGAATCGGGAATACCCGGTGCTGTTGCTCTTGCTCCCTCAGCCAATGATGATGGTTTTCTGTCCGCCAGGGAAATTCTGGAGTTAAAGCTGAATGCTGAATTGGTTGTTCTAAGTGCTTGTCACACAGGAGAAGGGGATCTAACAGGGGATGGAGTAATTGGACTGTCTCGTTCGCTGATTGCTGCTGGCACTCCTAGTACAATTGTCTCTCTTTGGGCTGTCCCAGATGATTCTACTGCTCTATTAATGAAAGAGTTTTATCGTAATTTCCAGCAGAATTCTGATAAAGCACAAGCACTACGTCAGGCAATGTTAGCAACTAAAGAGCAGTACCCTTCACCGTATAGTTGGGCTGCATTTACCCTGATTGGCAAAGCTGATTAACGGGTGAGCAAAAAAAGGTTTGGGGGACAGCATTACCCCAAAATCGAATTAAAAAGGGAGACCTCACGGGGTGAAAATCATCACATGAGTATTTGTGTCAAGTCACAGAGAACAATTGTAACAATTCGTTATTATTAGCCTAATAAAACGTCACACAAGAGCTGTTGATTATGCGCACATCAAGCTATAATTCAACGCAATCACATCCCTTGTGCCATTTTGGCTTGGACTCACTTGAACAGACTAGCTGCATTCACGAATCAAACCATTTATCAACTGAAATACAAATGGCTTTCTGATTCCTTGATTGAGGAACTCAAACATCCGTCTATTCGTATGCAGCTTATTTGAGCCTACTCTATATCTAGTGTCTTTGCCTAAGTCCTGATTTGAGACAATTTTCCATTCTCAATTCTTAATTAACCAATGCCATTCACCTATAAACGTACTGTTTACTTAGCCGATACTGATGCTGCTGGTGTTGTCTACTTTGCTAATGTTTTAGTAATGTGCCATGAAGCCTATGAAGTATCCCTAGCCAAAGCAGACATCAGTCTCAAGGCATTATTGAGCAATCGATCTACTGCTCTTCCTATAGTTCATAGTACAGCAGATTTTTTTCGGCCCATGTTTTATGGAGACCAACTGTTGATTCATCTAAATTCCCAGCAGCTAAATGACACCGAGTTTGAGATTGAGTATCAAATTATGGCAGCTTCTTCATCAGAGCGGTGTTTAGCAAAGGCAATTACTAGGCACGTTTGTATCAACCCCACTAGTAGAAGTAGAACTGAGTTACCTGAAACAATCGTTCAATGGCTCAAATGAGATTCAATGGGAGATGGGGAGACAAGGGACACATTCCCAATGCTAAATTCTAAATTCTAAATGCTAAATTCTAAATTCCTAAAAAGAGATGTCACAAAAAAACGAAACAGCAACTTTAATCTTAGCCTTGTTAATCACAGCTGCTTTATTAGGGGGGGGTTTTTGGTGGTTTACCCGCAAATCTAACGTTGATCTTAGTAGTATAGGCGGGGAGGGTAGCAACAGTAACCAAAACCCACAAGCACCGATAGCTCAGCCCTCTGCTCCTACTGACTCAAACACCGCCTTTACTCCCCCCACCAATGTGCCTAATGGGACAATCGTGAGAATTGAGGGTTCCACCAGCATGGTGCAAATTAATCAAGCTCTCAAAAACAACTTTGAGCAGCAATTTTCTGGAACAACGGTTAATACGCAGGCGGGAGGAACAGACAAGGGAATTCAATCAGTGCTGCAAGATAATGCAGATATCGCCGCCATCTCTCGTCCCCTTACTGCCCAGGAACAAAACCAAGGATTAGCAGCTGTTCCTGTAGCTAAAGATACTATAGCGATCGTCGTTGGCAAGGAAAATACTTTCCAAAGAGGTTTGACTAAAGCTCAAGTAGTAGGAATTTTTACAGGGCAAACTACCAATTGGTCACAAGTAGGAGGAAACCCAGCAGAAATTCGGGTAATCAACCGTCCCTCTGTCAGTGGAACCCATCAAGCATTTCAGGAACTAGTACTTAATGGGGTAAATTTTGGCAGCACACCTAACATTACTACTTTAGAGCGGGATGCCACTACCCCTCTACTGAGAGCCTTGGGAACTGATGGTATTGGCTATGCTACCTACGCTCAAGTTGCTAATCAAACAACAGTGCGAACAGTTGCCGTAGATGGCTTGACTCCCGAAGCTGCCAATTACCCCTATCAAAGAACCCTAGCTTACGTTTACCAGCAACCTGCGAGTCCCCAGGTTCAAGCTTTTCTTGGTTATTTAGCTTCTCCTCAAGGAAAGCAAGCAATTCTAACGCCTTAACTCGACGGGAGTGCAATATCTCAATATATATAGTATATTTTCTCAAGAATGCGCTTAAAAGTGCTACCTCACTTTCATCCCTGCTCTAAAGAGACAGAGCTTTCAACTGCATCAATACTAAGTAAATCTGGTTTAACTGGTAAGTAAATCAAATGATCTTCTTGGATGCCAATTAATCCTTGTTGGCGCAGCTTACCCATCAAGCGAGTTATAGTTACTCTAGTAGAACCAATAGCGCTACCAATTTGTGCATGAGTTAAGGGAAATGGTAAGCGGTAACCTTCCCTGCTAGGTTCACCAAATTCTTCAACTAGTAGGGTAATAAATCCCAATAACCTATCAATTGTACGTCGCTGTCCCAAGGTACTCAACCAGAGGAGTTTCCGCTGATGCTGATACCGAAATGCATCTAATACTTCTCGCCGTACATGAGGCCAGTTGTCTAGATCCTGCCAGTACAACCAAATTACAGAAGTTTGATCCATATGGGAGTAAGCTTCTAGTGTAAATGGCGACTGTGCCACAATTTCAAAAGGTTGACCAGCAGCAACAAAACCTAAAAAAGCTTCTTCTGTGACTTGGTGTGATAATTGAGACACAGAAGTTACTGTGCTAACGTTAATTTGAGCAGTACCTACTAAACGGATCACTCCTCGATGTACTAGATATAACAACCCAGCACGGGTGGGAACCCGCTCATCTTTATTAAAAACCCGATAACGGTAGTGTTCTCGCGCCCAGTCGAGAATCCTTTGCCAGGCTAAAAAAGGTCGAGATGCTTCTGATGAGTCGGATGATAAAAGCATAAGGTACGAGCTGAACGAGTCGCTAGTTTTCTCGATTGTACATGGAGTTTAATGTAACAAAAAATACCTCTAAGGATCGGTGATTAAGTATGAGTTGTTGCGTAGATTTTGTTGCTGTCCAAAAAATATTGCAACTACAGATGTTCAATGTCATAAGTATTCTTGCTAAGAGGATCGCAGCTACTGATTTACCCAGAGGTACTCAACTAATACCGGAAATTATTCAGGTGAAGCGCTGTTTCCATGATACTGACATTCTCTATAGCTGTGCGATCGCCTTCAAACTTGCCCATCTGTGGCAACTACAAGCAATTGACATTGCTAATCAACTAGTAACTACTCTTGGAGAAAAGTTCTACTGCTCTGCACAAGGAATATACTTGAACTTCAACGTTCAAGTAGTATCCTCAGGCTGGATTTACTTTCAGCTCAAGGAAGAGAGTTTAGCTAGTTGGTTACAGCACTTGATTTCTCCAGGAAATGGAGAGATAGGGAGATGGGAGGATGGGGAGATTGGAGAGGAGATAGGGAGAACAATAGCAGACACTGAGAATGTCTTTCCCTTGCAATATACCCATGCTCGCTGCTGTTCACTCCTACGCTTGGCTCACAAACAAGGTTTAATCCAACTTAGTGCGAAAGAAACCATCCCCAATTCCCAAACAACAAACAACAAAGGACAAACAACAAAGGACAAACAACAATTCTCAATTTTCAATTCTCCAAACCCAATTCCGTGGCTCAAGGAGCCTCAAGGGCTAGATGGAGAGCTGTTACAACTACGATTAGTACATCCAGCAGAAAGACATGTAATTGCCCAGATTATAGATGTGCAAGATTCCCTTAGCAACCAAACTCAACTTCAGGGAATAAAATTGGCTAGGGATTTAAGTAAAGCTTTTGAGCAGTTCTACAGCAGCTGCCGTATTTGGGGGGAAGTCAAATCCCAAACACCGAAACTAGCTCAGGCGAGATTGGGTTTGGTTGCAGTTACTCAAGTATTATTGCGATCGCTTCTACAAGAACAGTTGGGTGTAGTTGCACCTCTGGAACTCTGAAGAGCCCCCCAAGTGTCTAGAGCACTGGCCGCTAGGATTCATCCCACGCCTCCCCTACAGGGTAGGACGTGGGGCTTCTCCCGGAAGACAGCTAAAATAAAAAGATTCTAAGAATAATTGACAGATTTAACTAAGTTCGGATACTATTACCAATGTGTGAGGAGCGAACCAGAAAGAGAACCGAGACGAAACACGGACAGTCGTCGGTTCTTTTTCTGATCTAAAGTCTTTCTGATCTAAAGGTTTATATATTTGTTATTGGTCATTAGTCGTTAATCAATTAATACTAATAGACCTCTCCAATAATTATGCTAGAACCCCTATGCTACAGTGCCAAAATCGGGGTTTCTGGAGATGTCTAATGACAGTTACTCAAAAAACTAGTCGAGTACTTTTGGACATGATGAATGATTAATGGCGGCAACTACTCTGTTGAAGTTGTCCATTTTAGATTATTTACAGATTGACTATTTTATGGTATAAATTAAGGCTCACAATCTTTAGCTGAGCAACAAATGATCAATTTTTCTATATTTATGTAAGTTAAAGTTAAATCTTTCCATGTACTATATACAATGCGTAACTTGATTTACGTACGTAGGACTCCCATTTTAACAATCGGAGTTACCAATCAAGGTAAACTTATCTACCAATAAATTGCAGACTAATTCCTAAACAAAGATATTAAAGGATGAAAGCCAATGTTTCGCTATAGAGTTCGTGCCATTTTGTTTACCGCTGGGATGATTTGTGCCTTTACTGTAGGATGGTCTCCCGCGCGATCGCAGGAAGCAGAAGTTGAAGAAGCAGCAGTTGAAGAGGTGCAAGAGATTGAGACACCTCAGGGAGATCCCACTGCAGCAATAACTACCAAAGATACCGATATTGCCGTTGATGAACTAAAACTGCTCGTCAAACCCCTCACCCTTGAAGAACTGGAAAATGAAGCAGCAGCTTGGTTGGAGGTGCTCAAAAGAAGGGCTCAAACCATCAGCGAGGCTGAAATTGCTGTCAAGCGTCAGAATTTATCTATCGAGCAAAAGGAAGAAGCGGCTAGTCAGTTAGAAAAAGCAAAAGAAGCTTTAGCAGAAGCAGAAGATGCTCAAGCCAAAGCTGAGCCTGGCACACCTGAATACGAAGACGTCACAAAAAAGGTAGAAGAAGCCAAAGAAAATCTCAGCAAAGCTGAAGAAGCGATCGAACAAGCGGTAGCTACCCAAGAGGCTCTGCAAGAAGACGAAGGGCTAAAAGAGTCTTTGAAGAAAGCACAGAGAAAGGCAGACTACGATGCAGCCAACGAAACCGTTGACAGGGCAGAAAAAGAGCGAGAGGAATTAGAACCTGGTTCTGCAGAATACGATAGGGCAACGGAAAAAATCGACCAATTAAAAGAGGCGATCAAGCTCTACGAAGATGCTGGTGAAATTCAAGGGGATGCGATACCCGACACACCAGAATTTGAGAAAGTCCAAAAGGACTTTCTAGATGCCCAGAAAGCTATGAATAAAGCACGGCAAGCTATTGATGGGGTAGAGCCAGATGAAGCAGATGAAACAGATGAAACAGATGAAACAGATGAAACAGATGAAGCAGATGAAGCAGATGAAACAGATGAAACAGATGAAGCAGATGAAACAGATGAAGCAGATGAAACAGATCAATCTTCTGAAGCTCTCGACCAAACTGCAGCCCTCCTGACAGGAACCGAAATTGAAGCCGATGGGGAAGAGAAAATTGCTGGTTCCCCTGAAGTAGTTGATACTGAAGATAACCTCGAAGAAAAACAAGAACAGCTTGATGAAGCGTCAGAAAATTTGGCAGAGAGTGCTGAAGAAGAGGCGGATTTAAAAAATAATCTAGTTGAAACAGTTACTGCACTTCAGTCGCTACAAACAGGAATCATCGATCGCTTTAAAGTTGTCTTGGATGAACTAGACAACAAAGGTGGTAACAGCGAGGCTTATCGCAAATACATTGAAGCTGTTAGCGGTATCGAATTCGATGTCACAGACACCGAAGGTTTAGGGGTACGGCTTATTAGTTGGGTTCAATCAGAAGAAGGAGGTATGCGCTGGCTAAGGAATTTGGGTACATTTATCGTGGTTCTTGCTGGCTCGATCCTTGCCTCTCAGCTCCTCGCACATGCTACCCTCAAATTCCTCCTGAAATACGGAGACGAATCTCAAACATTACGTGAGTTTATCGTCATGCTCATCAAGCGAGGAGGCGTTGTTATGGGTGTTCTGTTAGCTCTAACAGCTTTAGAAGTCAGCCTCGGTCCTATCATAGCTTTAGTTGGTGGTGCTAGTTTCGTACTGGCGTTCGCACTGCAAAGTAACCTAGGTAACTTTGCTAGTGGTTTGACACTGATGCTCGCCAAGCCTTTTGATGTGGGTGATGAAGTCAAAGTTGCCGGACTCTGGGGATATATTGATTCTGTTACCTTAGCAAGTACGAAAATTAAAGGTTGGGATGCCCAGATCATTACTCTTCCCAACAGCATGGTTTGGGGTAGCATCATTGAAAACCTGACCACCGACGAGTTTCGTCGCGGTGGAGTACCGGTTCTTGTCTCGTTCGACACTGATCTCCGCAGGGTCAAGGAAATTTTGAACGAGATTGGCAAATCCCACCCCTTGATTCTACAGGATCGGTCTGTGGGGGCTTATATTTATAAAGGTACAGAACATTTTGTCTGGACTGGTATTAAATATTGGTCGAAAACTGATGACTATTGGACAGTTTATGAAGACCTAGCCTTCATGATTCAGGAGCGCTTTGCTAAAGAAGGTATCCAGATTGCCATGCCACAACAGCAAGATATTCGCATCCAATATACACCCAATGGGAAAACGCCAAAACAGGTTTCACAAGTACCTGCTGAAGCATTTGAACCTCATCAGGAATCTCGGGATGCTTCTGATTCACCAGTTGATGATCCACATGGTGAACCAGATATCGAGGTGCCAGACTTTATGTAAATAACAACAAGCGATGGGTAAGCCAACCAAAAAGTAAGGGTTGGAGTAAATATACCCCTACCGCTTGGATTAGCATCAACCGCCATTGCTCCCCGCTCCATAGCCGCTAGGCTTGGATAAGGGAGCAATGGCGGACAGTAATTAAAAAATTGACAATTGTCAATTATCAATTATCAATTGATAATGCAGCTTTGGGTCAACGAAGGAAAAAAAAGTAATCGAGCAACTTGCCTGATTTTATTTACTGCTCTGTCTCTAACATTTTTAGTTTTATCAGTCAAAGTTTTTGCTGCCTGGACAACGCGATCTTTAAGTCTGATGGCGGAGTCTCTGCATACTTTACTCGCCACTTTCAGTGCTCTTCTGGGTTTGCTAACTATGACGGCACAAAACTTTCCTACAACAGAGTCAGTCTACAGTCATGGCAAACGGGAAACTTTTTTGACACTCTTGCTTACCGCTTTTTTAAGCATTGCTGGAGTAAAGTTGTTGGAAACAGCAATTCAGCAGTGGAAATTTGCAGTTGAGGGAGAAAGCCTGATTTTTCCGGTTCGCGTCAGCTTACCTTTAATTCAGCTCTTAGGTATTTTAGTTGCCACTAGCCTAGGTTTGTTATTACTATGCATGTGGGGAGCTAGAGTCCTCAGAAATCGTATCTTACGTATTCATGCCTTACAACAGCTCAAGGATGCAGGGTTAACTGTATTGGTAGTGGTGGCTCTAGTGGGAGTTTGGTGGGATTTAGTCTGGCTAGATGTATCCTTAGCAGTAGTACTGGTGCTCTTGACGGCAGGCAATTTCTGGCAAATAGTGAATTGGCACTTACCCCTCCTGGTTCAGCAAACTGCCATTGCTCCAGAAATGCTGGCTAAAATTGCTAGCCAAGTGAGAGGTGTTACTCACTGTTACCGGATCCAATCACAAGGTATTGTTGGCAGGTTTGTCTATATTCAGATGCATATAGTAATCCATCCTGAATTTGCCGAAGCCATTGCTGATATTGCTGAACGGATTGAGGAAGATATCCAAATGCACTATGGTCCTATTCAAGTGACTTTTTATATTGAAAAGAACTCTATCAATTGATAATTGATAATTGATAATTGATAATTGATAATTGATAATTGATAATTGATAATTGATAATTGATAATTGATAATTGATTAATTTGGTTTATCTCCTTCCAAATCTGCCTATTATACCCCCGTTATCTTCTCCCCTAGCTTCCCCAGCTACCCCAGTTTTCTCAAAACGGGGGTAGTGGCGCGACACACCTAAAATGTAGGTTGGGTGTAACGAAGTGAAACCCAACAGAATATACGCCGGTGTTGGGTTACGCTATCGCTCCACCCAACCTACTTATTCCACTATTTTAGCTGTGTCGCGCTAGTAGGTAGGGCTTGCTGTATAAATGTGGAAGCTATGCCATACAAGGCTTTCAATCATTTTTTCCCAGCCCAAGTGCAAGGAAATGGTATCTTTTAGTTCAAAAACCTTGCACTGCAAGTGGAAAATTCCCTAACACCTAATACCTAAAACCTTACCTACCACCTGCCACCTACCACCTACCACCTATTCAAACCCGAAAATTACGACTTATTCAGCAAGCCCTAGGTAACCTGGATTTGGTATCACCCCTTCAGTCCAACAATTTTGAAATTTCAATTTTCTAGAACAGGAAATAACGCTGTGCCATGGGTAAAATGGTTGCTGGTTCGCAGGTGAGTAGCTCTCCATCTGCTCTTACTTCGTATGTTTCTGAGTCAACTTCGATCTTTGGTAAAGCATCGTTGAGTTTCATATCCACTTTACTAAGCTGACGAGTTCCTGATACAGCAACTGCTGGCTTTTGTAAGCCAATCTGCTTAGGAATTTCATTTTCTAAGGCTGCTTGGGAAATAAAAGTAAGAGAAGTTGCGGCAATCGCACCACCAAAACTAGCAAACATGGGACGCATATGAACAGGTTGAGGAGTAGGAATACTAGCATTAGCATCCCCCATTTGTGCCCAAGCGATCGCACCGCCTTTAATCACTATTTCTGGCTTCACACCAAAAAAGGCGGGACGCCAAAGGCATAAGTCGGCTAGTTTCCCTGCTTCTACAGAGCCGACATAATCAGCAATACCGTGAGCGATCGCAGGATTTATTGTATATTTGGCTACATAGCGCTTGGCTCGGAAATTGTCGTTCTCTAGGGATTTCCCCGTAGCTTTTTCTAGAGATGGAGGAGCTAAAAATCCCCGTTGCACCTTCATTTTATGAGCTGTTTGCCAGGTGCGGATAATTACTTCACCGACTCTTCCCATAGCTTGGGAGTCGGAGGCAATCATACTAAATGCTCCCAAATCGTGCAGGATATCCTCGGCTGCAATCGTTTCCCGGCGAATCCGAGACTCAGCAAATGCTACATCCTCTGGAATCCCTCGATCTAAATGATGGCAAACCATCAACATATCTAGGTGTTCTTCTAAGGTATTAGTTGTGTAGGGACGAGTAGGATTAGTTGAAGAAGGCAGAACATTAGCTTCGCCACACACCTTAATAATATCTGGAGCATGACCACCACCAGCTCCTTCTGTATGGTAAGTATGGATCACCCGGTCTTTAAAAGCGGCGATGGTATTTTCCACAAACCCGGCTTCGTTGAGAGTGTCGGTATGAATTGCCACCTGCACATCATACTCATCTGCCACTGTTAAACAAGTATCAATTGTTGCCGGAGTAGTACCCCAGTCCTCATGCAGCTTCAACCCATGGCTCCAGCTAACACTTGTTCAGAAAGTCTTGGGGTTGAGAGCTATTACCTTTACCTAAAAACCCCAGATTCATGGGAAAGGCATCAGCAGCTTGTAGCATCCAGTGGATATTCCAAGCACCAGGGGTGCAGGTAGTAGCATTAGTACCAGTAGCAGGTCCTGTACCACCTCCTAACATAGTAGTAACCCCAGAAGCGATCGCAGTTTCAATCTGTTGGGGACAAATGAAGTGAATGTGACTATCGATTCCTCCAGCAGTGAGAATCATCCCTTCCCCAACTACTGCCTCAGTCGCTGGACCAACAATAATATCTACATTATCTTGAATATAGGGATTTCCAGCTTTCCCAAGCTTGAAGATTTTACCGTCTTTAATACCAATATCAGCTTTGACAATACCCCACCAATCCAGAATCAAGGCATTGGTAATCACCAAATCCACAGCACCATCAGCACGGGAGATGGGGGATTGTCCCATACCATCACGAATCACCTTACCACCACCGAACTTTACTTCATCACCGTAGGTGGTGTAGTCTTGTTCCACTTCAATGAATAACTCAGTATCCGCTAATCGGATGCGATCGCCTACTGTCGGACCATAAGTTTCTGCATAAGCGCGGCGATCCATTTTGTAGCTCATGATTGATTCTCTATTATCGTGTAAAGCACCTGAATTTAGGCAATAGTGGCAATCTTCATTATTAATCAATAATTGATAATTGACAATTGATTAATAAGGTTTAATACCTCATGAGTGTGGAAGCTATACTAGACAGAGCTTTCAATCATTTTTTTTACCATTTTAGTGGAAGGTTTTTATATATTTTGGCTCAAAAACCTTCCACCTTCAAGGGAAATTCCCATTCAACCTAATACCTAATACCTAATACCTAATACCTAATACCTAATACCTATCCCAACCGAAAGTTACGACTTATTCAGCAAACCCTATTTAGGTCAATAGGGGCAATTAAACTGCCCCTACCTCCCTTAGGCTTAAATTGTATAAGTCCTTTCAATCATAACAATCACAATAGTTGAGTTTAATTTCTTTTTGTGATTGTAATTTTATTCTCAACGCTGTCATTTCCTCGGGTGCTTGAGCCACTAATCGGTTGCGGCTGTAGAGAAAAAAGTAGAGGAGTGCCACAACTAGGACAATCAAAATCCCCAAAATACCTGGTTGATAGTCAGGTACAGAAAGACAAGCAACCAAAGCAAAAATTGCTAAGCCACCTCCAATAACTGCACCCCAAATCCCTAAAGGACTAGTGTAGGGTCTTGGTAAATCAGGGCGAGAGACTTTTAGTTTGAGATAGCTGAGCATTACTAGCAGGTAGGAAATTAATGCTCCAAATACAGCCATATTCAAAATTATGGCATCCACTGAAAAGAACTGCTTTTCCCCCTGCTGCATTGCTACTTGCACTAATTAGCATAACGCAGATAAACCCAATAGCAGCACCCAGGATTAATGCCCTATAAGGAGTATGATTTTTACTAGTTACAGAAAACCAACGGGGTATATATCCAGCACGGGAAAGGGAGAAAATTATACGTCCGTAGGCGAACATATTACCGTGAAGACTAGCAATTAAACCACAAATCAGCGCTAAAGTTGTTACAAGTGTACTAGTGGCTCCCTCACCAAAATAAGCTTCTAAGCCATCTCCTAAGGGAACACCTGTTTCACCAATTGCAGCAGCACCACCACCAACACCAGAATTAAGCACTAAGGTAAAAACCGAAAGGATAATCAGGGTAAACATCCCTAAGATCATTCCTGTAGGCATATTCTTAGGCACTTCCCCTGTTTCTTCAGCCGTCATTGGGAGTTGCTCAATGGCGAGGTACAACCAAATAGCAAAAGGAATTGCTGCAAACACCCCCGTCCAACCTTTAGGTAACCAGTATGCTGATTGTCCCGGCTCTGGAGGAACATTAAACAGCAGTTCTGGCTGAAAAACACCGGATACTAGCATACTTATGTAGAATATCCCCAGCACCATAATCGCTACTAGAGTGATCCACAAACACACATTTAAACTTAGTTCCAGACTCCAGATGTTCATCGTCAGGAAAGTGGCATAGGCAAACAGCCATATCAGGTAAACTGGCACTCCAGGAATCACATCCTTGAGGTATTGGCTTAAAGCGAAAACGACTGCTGCATTAGCCAGTACATACTCAATGCTGACAGTTATACCAGCAATATAACCCCAAAATGGTCCTAAAGCATTGCGGGTGAAGGAATAGAAGCCACCTGCATGAGGAAATGTTGCTGTCAGTTCAGCAGTACTATAAACCATGCACAAATACATAATTGCCATGAGGATAGTAGCGATCGCCATTCCCAAAAGCCACCTACAATTAAGCCATAGTTCCAACCATAGAAATCACCAGAGATGACGGCACCAACACCTAAACCCCATAAAAAGGAACCAATTAGCACTTCCTTTAAGTTGTCGCTGTCTCAGATAACTTTCCGTGGACATTTTCGTAGGAAACAATTCCGTTAGTTTTTTGTACGGACATAGTTTATTTCCAATTGAGTTGTTCTATGGAAAATTTCACACTTTTGGCACAAAAGATCCGGAAAAACCCTTAATACCTCGAAAAATTTAAGTTGGACACTATAAATCAAAAAACATAGTAATCTTTCCTTGGAATTGCGTAAAAAAGGCTTTGAGATAGGTTATACTATATTTTTTTCATTCACACATATTTTCAACAAGTTTACCAGTAATTTAACCCGCTCACCTAGAACGTTAATTCTCTTATCATAAAATGATTACTAACCTCTCACTAGTGCCGCTGCGCGGAATTAAGAATTAAGAATTAAGAATTAAGAATTAAGAATGCTTATAGAGTAATGGTTCTATCGACTCAAACTGGTCAGTTACTTCTGCCGAGCTGCACTAGAAACTTAAGCTCATTCCACGTAATGCAAGTCGTGGGATGTAAGCGTCATTAGTAAGCGTGTAATTTGTACTAATGACCAATGACACAATGACACGCTTACTAATGACTTTCGCGGCGGGACGACATTTCCTCCAACCCCTTTAAGGAGTTGGCTTCTCCGTCGCTTTTTGTGATATTTGCGCAGACTCCTCTTCGTTGACTCCTATTCAACGCTCACTACGACTGGTAAAGTGAAGACGACCAGAACCTAAGTATAAACCGGGACTATTTTCTCCGAGAGAAAAGGCAGTGACTCCAAAATGATAAACACCACCAAAACTAGGATTACTTCTAGCTCTAATCGATACTGTTACCTTGTTACCAGGAGTTACTGCCTCCTCAAAAAACAATAGTTATTTCACTGGGGTTAGTAGTCTCACTCTCCACTTTAGCCAAGGGTATTGAAGAACCGCCATTCAAACCCTCACCGAAGAAGGCTCTGCTCTTACTCCTCTCAAAACGGATCCGTTCTAAATTAGGCTTCTGGACAATAGAAACTGCCTGTAGAGTTTCTCCTGCATCTTCAGGTAACAAAATTGTGAACAGATACTCTGATGGTGTATTTGGAGACTTGAAGGTAGCAAGTGACTTAATTAGACGTGGGGGTTTGTCAAAAAAAGTTCGCCCGCCTCCTAACTCAATGGTATAGCCAGGCAATTGAGATAGAGTAGTCGGTAGCATGATGCCCAATACTATGGCACTAAAACCCAACAAACGAGCTTTGGTTGAATGAAATTTAGTTATCGCCATAATTCTTTGCCTTTTAGCTGGAAGTTGCTATTTTTAATTGTTAAAATTCCAGTTTCCTATATCGACAGCTGGAATCGACTTACTTAAAAATATCGAACCAGAGAGCAATATATTTTAATTGTATATAGGGTTAGCAAAAGATGAAAATAACGATGCGACGAGCTATCAACGTCAGGCTCTATCCAAGAATTCAACAGCAACAGATACTTGTAAAGGAGCTTTAAGCTACTTATGCCTGCACGGGATGTTTACCATGATGCCGTCAAGCAAGCTCTAATTAACGACGGCTGGACTATTACCGATGACCCGCTGCATTTGAAGTGGGGGCGTAAGGATATGTATATTGATTTGGGGGCATCTCAACTGCTTGCAGCACGGAAGGAAGAGCATAAAATAGCAGTAGAGGTCAAAACCTTTAGTGGTCGTTCTGAGATGGATGACTTGGAAAAAGCGCTGGGACAGTATGTCCTTTACTTTGATGTTCTAGCAGAGTTACAACCAGAACGGTTATTATACCTGGCATTGCCAGTCTGGGCTTATGAAAGTTTGTTTGAAGAACCTCTCGGTCAGTTATTACTGAACAACAAACGCTTACGTTTGATTGTTTTTGAACCTACGCAGGAGTCAATTAGGCAATGGATACCGTCAGTTTAGAGCAGTGGAGAGATGTAATAGAGGAGGTATTGCTAGATTATGCAGCAATTGCTTATTCCTACAGCGAGGTTAAGAAGGAGACTGTTTTTGATCGCAGGCAAGACCGTTATCTAGTTGTGGTAGTTGGTTGGGAAGGCTATCGCTATGAGCATGGCTGTACAATCCATATTGACATTATTGGCGACAAGGTCTGGATTCAGCGGGATGGAACGGAAGAGGGAATTGCATTAGATTTGGAAAATGCAGGAATCCCGAAAGACCATATTGTATTGGGTTTTAAGCCTCCTGAAGTACGTCCAATGACCGGGTATGCAGTCGCTTAACTACGTTGCTAATGGAAGTTCCTGGAAAATTGGCAGTAGTAGATCAACATCCAGCAAAAAGACAGTTAGCGGTGTTGTTTCCTGGGGAATAACTGCAACATGACTAGCCACATCTAAGGTATCAGCACGACGATAGGACTCTGGGAGAATACGGATATGGGATGATGGCACTTCTATTAATAATGGAGTGTCTGCAACTGGAATACCATAAAGTTCACCGGTTGTATTCTTCACAATCACTAGATAACGACTTGAGTTAGGTAAACTGGTTTGACTAGATTTGAAAAATCGCCGATGTAAGTCTACAACAGTCACTTCGCTATCACCTAGGTGAGTGACTCCTACAGGTTGAACTCCACTTCCATAAACTGGTGTATATTTCAAAACCTTGTGAACAGAGTTGATGGACAAAGCAAGATTTAGCTTGCCCATACTGAAGACAAGTAATTTAAATAATGATGTTGTCATTTGTTGTTTGTTGTTTGTTGTTTGTTATTTGTTGTTTGTTGTTTGGGAATGTCGAATTAACCTAACACCTAATACCTAATACCTAACACCTAATACCTAACACCTAACACCTAATAGCTAATACCTAAAATTTGCTTGAGTTCTGCTACGAACTCTTGTTCCAAAAAAGGCTTAGTAAAGTAAGCGGTAGCACCTAAATGCTTTGCTAGCCATTGATGCTTCTCACTGCTGCGGGAGGTAAGCATCACTATAGGAATTTTTGATAGCTGGGAGTCTTGGCGACGATGACTAAGAAAGTCAAAGCCGTTCATATTGGGCATTTCAATATCACAAACCACCAGATTGACTGATGAACTTTGTTGCAACTGTTCGATCGCTTCTCTGCCATCTCGTGCTTCCAAGACTCGAAAACCTACCCTTTCTAAAGTCAAAGCTAGGGTGCGCCGGAGGGTGACGGCATCATCAACTACTAGAATTGTAGGCGCTTGAACTGCTCTAATGGTAGTTGAAGTTTGGTTGAAGGATGAATTGTGGTTGAGTGCTGGCATGTCGTGAGTTGCGGTTGTAACTCCAGTTGCTCCTGTAGTTTGCTCCAGAGCCAAGTCAAGTAGAACCGTAGCATCAATTACAGGAATCAGAGTGCCATCCCCCAAAATAGTACAACCGTAAGCATAACTAGGGGGTGCGATCGCTGAACCGAAAGGTTTGATTACCAGTTCTTGCTCAGTGCCTAGATTATCAATTTCCAGGGCAAAAACTTGCTGCTCTCCCCGCATGACTAACATTGGAGATGCCCAATCTTCGGGAGAGGTTACTCCGACTAAGGCTTGGCTGGTGGGGATTTCTAGCAATGGGCAGGCATAGTTCAAAAGCTGGTCGAGTCGATAAACTGGGATAATGGTTTGATTCCAGTGCAAAAACCGTTGGTCTCCCGAGAGTTTAATCTGGTTAGGTTCAGGAACTACAATTTCTCCAATGCTATCTGAAGGTAGTGCAAGGCTAGTAGTACCAACTAAGCAAACCAATAAATTAGCGATCGTTAGGGTTAACGGCAGGGTTAAAGTAAAAATTGTCCCCTGTCCAGGGGAAGAAGTTACGGAGACACTTCCCTTGAGTGCTCGCAATTGCGATCGCACTATATCTAACCCTACTCCTCGTCCAGAAAGTTCACTAACCTGATTAGCAGTGGAAAATCCGGGCTGAAAAATGAATTCGCTCAGGCTCGCCTCAGAAATTGTTGCTAGTTCCCTTGCCGATAACCATCCCAGTTCTACCGCACGGCTACCAATTTGTTCTAAATTCAGACCTTGACCATCATCAATAAGCTCAATTATGGTTTGACTACCCCTGTGGTAGGCGCGAATTTCAATTTTACCAGTATCTGGTTTAGAGTATTGACGTCTGATATCTGGGGATTCGATACCATGATCAAAAGCATTCCGGAGTAAGTGCACGAGTGGATCGTAGAGTTTTTCCAACACAGCTTTGTCTACCAGCACCCCTGTACCACTCATTTTTAGATTGACAGGTTTGTGGTAGGTAGTAGAAAGATCCCGCAACAGTCGAGGAAAACGGTTGAGCACTTCACCCAAGGGCAACATACGAGCCCACATCAGCTCATCCCGCAGTTGAGTCTGCATTTGTCGCTGTTGTTCGATGGTTTGATCAGACTGCTTAGCGAATAGAGCAATATCATTAACCGCTTCTTCCAGCTGTAGCATTTCTTCGAGGATACTTTGTAGCTGGGAGTGCAAAACTCCATAGTTATCCATTTCCAAGGAGTCAAAATCGGAAGAGTCCGTTGTCCATTGTCCGGTATTCGTCGTCTGCCAACTACCAACTTTGACTTTCTCCGCCGACCACTGATTGCTAAATACTGACCAACCAACTACCATCTGATCTGATAGCTCCCGCAAGTGAGACACCAGGTTGCCAAATCGGGAAAATCGATTCAGCAATCCTCTTACCGAACCTTGTAGTTGCTGATTTTGCAGGGAAAGGCTGTTGCGGTTGATCGCAAATTCACCAATGAGATTATTCATCCTCTCTAATCGGTCTAAGTTAACCCGCACCGACAATTGAGAAGTGGGAGATACATCAGCTGGGGGAGTTGAAGTTGATACCTGGTTGAGTTCTTGAGAAGGCTTAACAGATTGGCTTGTCTGGGATATCTCCTTAGAAGTGGACTGGAATGGGACTAAATTGCTTTCCTGCGATCTATCTGTAAGAGCTAACTGAGATCTTGATGGGGGGATGTCTTGGATCGGTGGCAGACTCTCAAAGAGCTCCCCAATCGATTGAAGAGCTTCTTCAAGGTTTGCTGGTGCTTCTGTAATTGGAGTAAGGCGAAAGTCCTGTTCAGTTTCCTCTTCCTTATCTTGTAGGAATCGAGTAGGAGTGGCTTCTGTTGCCTCAAGTATCTCAACCTCAGGAGCAATAACAGTAGTGTCTAACACTTCTTCTGAAAGAGCGGTGACAAATTCCTCCAACTCGTCATCTAACTCAGTACTTTGGTGTATTACCGGCGTTTTTGCTACTGTAGAAGTATTCTGTAAATCTACCTTCAAGTCCGCAACAAGAGAACCAAACGCTTCTTCTAGGGATGGGACATCGGGAATTGTCTTTTGTTGTTTGTTGTTTGTTATTTGGGAATCGGGAATCTCTCCCTCTGCTACCACAGCTTCCCAAGCTTCCCCAGCTCCTTGCTCTCCGCATAAAGCTAATAAGGCAGCAGAAGGACTTCCTCCTTGAGTAGAGTCACCAGCCAGCACTGCCTCTCTACCTGTCTGAAAATCAGCCAGTGCCAGTTGAGTAATTTCTACTGCACGCTCTGGATTAGCATGTAGAGCCTGTTGAGCTGTTTGTGCGATCGCACCAAATCCTGGTAGGTTTAGTAACTCAGCGAACCCAGCAAAAACCTCAGTTTGAGCTTGTAATTCTCCAGCTACCTCGTTGTCAGAGGGATTAGCCACAACCGTAGCAAGGCGTTCGAGTCCTTCCCTGACATCTACTTCAAAAATGGACAATGCTATATTAACCCCCAACTCCGAGGAGCTAGGGATGTAATTATCGGCTTGGGTGAGAGCATCCCCCAGTTGTGCCTCTATCTGAGCAAAGATGGGTTCAGCAGTGGCTAAAGCTTGCTTGGCGTTAAAGTTACCTGATCTGATCTGCTCCATTAAAGGCAAACGCAAACAGTCGTAAGCTTGCAATATTTTGCTTTCTAGATCGATATCAATTTCTACAGATTCATTGTAGAGAGCTTTAAAGATATTTTCTAAGCGGTGAGCCAGGATTTTGATTGTTTCTAACCCAACACTAGCAGATCCTCCTTTAAGAGAGTGAGCGGCTCGCATTAAATCATGGATTTTGGCAGTACTGCGCTCTATGGAGAGTGTCAGTAAACCATGTTCAATTATCTGCAATAGCTCAGGAGCTTCTTCAATAAATAACTGATATGCTTGGTCACGAATTTCTGGGTTGATGGTCATGGTTTGTTAATGGTTAATTGTTAATGGTTAATTGTTAATGGTTAATTGTTAATGGTTAATGGTTAATTGTTAATGGTTAATGGTTAATGGTTAATTGTTAATGGTTAATTGTTAATTGTTAATGGTTAATGGTTAATTGTTAATGGTTAATTGTTAATTGTTAATTCCGCACAGCGGTACTAGTTGCTATTGCTGAGGGAATTTAAGTAGGCGTTTAGCTTAGGTGATAGTTCGTCAATGATTATATTGAGTCTACTTATTTGTTCATCCGTTAAGAGATTTCGCACGTAGGCTCTTCTTAACCAGTTTATTGTTTCATACAGTGACCCTCTAGCAATCTTAACGAAGCGCCGATTATCTTGGAAGTTATATCTACCCTGACCTTCTGCGATATTCGCGCTGATACTATCAGCTGACCGAACAATCTGCTTGCCAATTGTATCTTTAGTAAAATAGTCCCATCCCCTAACAATATTCCAAATCTCATCTGCTAATTTTTCAGAAAGTTTGTAAACTTCTAGTTTTTCAAAATTCGGTCTCCCCATATATTCCTATTAATTAGGACTTACGCATTGTACATAAGTACTGTAGAAATTTTGCTATTTCAGCCATGTATAGTACCTGACATAGCAAAGGCAATGAGCTAATTAGGGTTTGGTAAATCGCATCAAGCGACCTAATTAGGGTTTGCTGAATAAGTCGTAATTGCCGGTTGGCATAGGTATTGGGTGTTAGGTATTAGGTGTTAGATGGTAGGTAGAATGAGAATTTTCTACTACGGTGCAAGGAAAATGAGCTTCTATAGACAAAAACCTTGCACAATACTTGGTCAAAAAGTCATTGAAAGCACTGTATGGTATAGCTTCCACACTCGTGCAGCAAGCCCTAATTAAGTGCTCCACATTATGGCTAATTTGTACAGTGCGCAACTCCTATTAATAGCCATTAACAATTAACAATTAACAATTAACCATTAACAATTAACTATTAGCCATTAGCCATTAACTATTAGCCATTAACTAACTTTAAATTGACCAACTTCTTCTTGTAGCAGTTGAGCTACCTGGCGCAGTTGTTCAAAGGAAGAGGAAACAGTACTAGCTTCGGTGGAAGTTTGGGAAGCAATAGCAGCGACATCTGTCATCGTTTTGGTAACAGCTTCAGAAGCAGTTGATTGCACTGTTGCTGCTTTAGCGATCGCTTCTACTAATTGATTAATCTCCACAGAAGCAATGGTGATTTTGTTGAGACTCTGCCTGGTTTCATCCACCAGTTTTGTTCCTGTTACCACTTGCTCTGTACCTGCTTCCATTGCTGCTACCACTTCGTTGGTTTCTGTCTGAATGCTAGCCACGAGCTTTTCGATTTCAGCTGTAGCTTCTGCTGATTGCCGTGAGAGCGATCGCACTTCATCGGCAACTACCGCAAAACCTCGACCTTCTTCCCCAGCGTGAGCTGCCTCAATGGAGGCGTTGAGCGCTAGCAAGTTTGTTTGTTCCGTAAAACTACTAATTAGGTTCACTACTTGAGAAATCTTTTGAGAAGATTCCCCAAGACGTTTGACTTTTTTGGCTGTTTCTGCTACTGTTTCCCGAATTGTCATAATCCCTTCCACAGTTCGGTTCATAGCATCGTCCCCTTCTTCAACTGTCTGGGTTGCTTGTTGGACAACTGCTTCTGCTTGTTGAGCGTTGGTAGCAACTAGTTGTACCGCTTGAGCCATTTCTCGTGCTTGCTCCAGTGCTACTGCAATTTCCTCCGCTTGCCGCAAGGCTTCTTGAGATAAAGACTGGACTACAGGTTCGTTGCTGCTGGTAGTGTAGGCTAACTGGCTGGCAGCAGCTTGCACTTGGGTAACAATTTTCCGTAAGTTACCCACTGTGGCATTGTAGGAATCAGCGATCGTACCAATTTCATCTTCGGTTACCTTAGCCCTGATTGTGAGGTCTCCCCGACTGATCGGATCTACTTCCATCAGCAGTTCCAAAGCACGCTGTTGAAGTCTTTCTTTGAGCTGACGCTGTTCATCTTGAAGTCGGCGCTGTTCCTCTGCTAAAGATTCCGCTGTCCGTCGTGCAGCTGCTTCTTGCTCGGCTTTTTGACGGACTAGGTTCTCTTGTTGACGAATCTCTTCGAGGTTAGTCTCAATATTGTCAGCCATTTCATTAAAAGTGCTGGCTAATTGACCCGTCTCATCTGTAGTCAAAGTCTCTGCTCGCAGTTGATAATTACCTTGGGAGAACTCTTGGGTAATGCGCTGCAACTCTTTGAGAGGTTCAGCAATGAGCCTTCCCAGAGTTACCGCCAAAAAGACGACGACAATTAATACCAGTACAGACAAACTAATTTGTGTCAGCAAACTCCTCTTGATGATCTGACCAATAGCTGCCTCGGGGTCTCCGTATGCCAAAATAGCTACAGGTTCGCCAGCAGAATTGGACAACGCTTTAGCGGCTAAAGTATAGGTGCGGTTGCCTATAGGTAAGCGATCAGTAACTGGATCGCCACCTACTTCCGCTGCTTGTGCCAACAAAGATGTATTAGACAAAGGTACATTAACCTTTACTTCTTGGGAACTGGTTTCTTCTACAGATGTGGCTAAGGCAAATTCTTCTGTAGCTTTGCGTAAATAGATAGCACTGTAGCCCTTGCTACCAAAGGCATCTACTGTATTCTTAACGATCGGTAATTTCCCATTAACTATGTCCCCGGAAACTAAAGCAGCGATCGCTTCTCCTGTGTCTGGATCACTAACAGGTGTTACTGTGTAACGAATTACGGCATCTTGCTCAGTAAATCCCTCTGGTAGTGGTGGAGACTCTTTAGTAAGTTCAGACCAGTTGACAATTTCCGTGCTGCTAATCTGCACAGGCTCTTGAAAAACCTGACTAACCAAGTTGTTAGGGTCAAAAGTTTGTCCTGAGCGGTCTGCATTGGCATTGATAATAATGCGCAAATTTTTGTCAACTAAGGTAGCATATTCAATTTCGCGGCTCTTAATTTCATTCTGGAGAATTTCTTTTACCTCAGTACGTAATTTAGGAGTTAAGGGAATACCTTCAGCATGAACATCAGCCGCTTCAATGATGATAGGGTTTTCTGATTGACCCCGGAAACCAAATTCCATTTGTTCAATTTTGATGTTGTAGTTGAGCTCTGTAATAGCTAGCTCGGATTTCGTCTGGTTAACCAGCTGGATGCGCAAACCACCAATCAGCGCTACTGAACCGAAACCTACAACTCCTGCTAGAGAGATTAAAGTCAACAAAGGAAACAGCTGGGTTTTGCGACCAATGGGGAGGTTAGAAATTCCCTGAAAAATACCAGACTGGACTTTTTGGGTAGGTACAAAGTTAGGCTGAGTTGATAACTCTGACTCTGGTAAGTTGGTATCCGAGAAATATGGTTCGTAACTCCAATTAATCTCATTCTTTCCATAATTATTGGTAGGTGGATTGGACTTATGGTTATCGAACTGACCATCATTAGTAATATTCTGGGAAATATCTTTAGGAGAAGATTGAGTCATAGAAGATACCTCATTATTGAGAATTGAAAATTTCTTTCTGCTATATAATGACAAATGACAAATGACAAATGACAAATGACAAATGACAAATGACAAATGACAAATGACAAATGACAAATGACAAATGACAAATGACAAATGACAAATAACTAACTAACCTTAAATCGACCAACCTCCTGTTGTAGAAATTGAGCAACTATTTGTAGTTGTTCAAAGGAAGAGGAGAGAGTGCTAGCTTCGGTAGAAGTTTGAGAAGCAATTTCTGCTACATTAGTCATGGTTTTAGTAACTGACTCAGAAGCAGAATATTGCACAATTGTTGCCTGGGAAATTGCTTCAACTAAGGTACTAATTTCAGCAGAAGTGAGAGTAATTTTGTTAAGACTTCGACGAGTTTCTTCTACCAATTTAGTTCCTGTTGTTACCTGCTCAGTACCTGCTTCCATTACTGCTACCACCTCCTTAGTTTCTGCCTGAATACCTGCGACGAGCTGTTTAATTTCGGCTGTGGCTTCTGCTGATTGCCGTGCTAGCGATCGCACTTGGTTGGCAACAACGGCAAAGCCTCGACCTTCTTCTCCGGCTCTAGCTGCTTCCATGGAAGCATTGAGCGCTAACAAGTTAGTTTGAGCAGCAAAGGTATTAATCAGCTTCACCACTGCAGAAATCCTTTGGGAAGACTCCCCAAGACGTTTGACTTTCTTTGCTGCTTCTGAGATGGTTTCCTGAACTGTTAGAATTCCCTCCACTGTTTGGTTCATAACAGCATCCCCTTCTTCCACTGTCTGAGCTGCTTGTTGAACAGCTACTTCCGCTTGCTGGGCACTAACAGCCACTAGTTGCACTGATTGGTCCATTTCTTGTGCCCGGTTGAGAGCCATGGCAATTTCCTCAGTTTGCCGTAAGGCTTCTTGGGAGAGTGCCCGGACTACAGGCTCGTTGCTAGTTGTAGTTTCAGTTACTTGGCTAGCTGCTGCTTGCACCTGGATGACAATTTGCCGCAAGTTTTCTACCGTGGCATTGTAGGAGTCCGCGATCGTACCGATTTCGTCTCCTGTGACCTTAGCTCGGATGGTAAGATCTCCCCTACCGACTGGATCTACTTCCTCAAGCAATTCAAAAGCTCGCTGTTGTAGTTCTTCTTTAAGCTGTCGCTGCTCTTGGGCGAGTTTTTCCGTCTGTTCGAGGAGAATCACCCTATCTACAGAAAGTTCTAGCTGAGTAGCTAACTGTTGGAGAAAGGTGATTTCTGATGGCTGCCAATTGTTTGGAGCTGCACAGTGGTGAACACTCAGTAAACCAAACAACTCACCTTCATGAAGAATTGGCACTTCTATACTGGTTTTAATTGCTAGGCTCTCGACAAACCCTAGCTGCTCAAAAGTCAAATCTACCGCCATCAGATCATTGTTGGGAACCACAGCGCCCTGTTTGTAAGTTTCCAGGAGTTGCGAGGTAACACGAGGATACTGAATTTGGTTCTCGAGAGCAGAAGGGAAATCAGATGCCACCGATTCTGCTGTAACTTCCCCGCGAATATCGGAGTTAAAGCGATAAATGAGTGCCCGATCCGCGTTTACAAGCTCGCGGACTCCCTTCACCGTTGTCTCAAAGATTTCTTGTAAGGCTTGGGTACTAACAGAACGAGCACTGGTAACTTGGGCTAATAACTGTGCCTGTTCAGTTGCGAGTGCTTGTTCCTGCACAAAATTCTTAAGCTGAGCAGCCATATCGTTAATGTTTGCTCCCAATACAGCAAGTTCGTCTTGCCCTTGAACTGCTAATTGGGTATCCAATTCTCCTTGACCAATTTTCTCTACCGCATCTGCTGCAACTAGGAGGGGACGAGTAGCACGGTTAGCAATATTATTAGCAATCCCCCCCACTAGCAAGGCAGTCAATCCAGTTCCAAAAGTTAGAGTTAGAAGTAATTGTCTCTGAGGTGCAAAGGCAATCTGTGCAGGGGTTGTAACTACTGCTTTCCACGGCAGCTTTGGCAAGCCCTTTAGTTCTCCAAACTGTGCATAGGTTAACAGCTTCTTACTCTTATCTATTTGGTCGATAGTAACTAAACTACCTGTTTCTCCTACCGCTTGCAGCTGCTCCCAGCGAGAAAAAACTGTCGAAGCCTCTTTCCGGTTCATCTTATTTTCCTTAGCTAAGAAAATTTTTCCCACACCATCAGAAAAGTCAACCAAGTGATATTCGTCTCCTCCATCACCAAAGTTAGCAATCAACTCATCAAGAGCTTCAACCGGCATCCGCGCTCGAATAACTGCGATTGTCTGAGCTGTGACTTGATCTTTAATAGGTGCAGCAAAGTAAATGGAAAATATGCCAACAGATTTGGAGATCGAAGGTTTGCTAATGAAAGGCTTATTGGTTTTAATAACAGCTTGAAAGTAATTGCGATCGCTGTGGTTTAGTAAGAAATCTCCTTCAGATTGGACAATCACATCGCCGTTGAGATCGAATACAGCAATGCTGTTATAAACCTGGGAGAATTTGACAAAGTTGTTTAGCACTAGTTGCTTTTCTTCAACGGGAGTAATTTCCCTCAACGTTGGATCAGTTAAAATTGGCAGATCCGCCAGGATTTGAATATCGCCATAACGGCTACGCATGAAGCGTAATACCTTGTCTTCAATACCTGTAGCACGGGTGATTTTAGTTGCCGAATATTCTCTAGTGATCGATTGGTTGGCAAACTGATAGGCAATGAATCCAGTCAGTAACACTGGGATAGTACCAATAGCAATTGCTAGTGCCGCTGCTTTGGTTTGGAGGTTCCAGGTTGAGCGCTGAGGTATTCGTTGCTCTGGGGAAGAAGTACCTGGAGGCTCTGTTATCGGTTCCATCTCCTCTAGCTCAAGCAAATTGATTGGTGGTTCCTCTGGGGAAGAGAATACTTGAGTTTCTATCTGATTTCTTGATTCTGAACTCCTGAAATTCTGTATCCTTTCTTCAATTGGGTACTGTTTACTGTTCATGTCTTGGCATCGCTCTCATAATGGATTTTCCGTCCAAAACTGTTAACATTTCACCGTTACCTTTCAGCCAGTAGCCGCGCAAAAATGGCACTAATTCAGCAGTCACTGTTGATGATGGCGGAGATTGAATCGCATCTGGATCGCATAACTCAATATCTTCTACCTGACTAACAACTAGCCCTAGCATCTGACTTTTAATCTTGGTAGAACTGTTATTCGCAGTATGAACACGTAGCACAACCGCTTTATGAGTTGAAGTGCTACTAGTCTGTCGATACCAGGGGGTGAGTCCCACTAAATGACCTAAATCAACCATCCAAAGAATGTCACCCCGCCAGTTGTAGACACCCATGATCCAAGCTTTCATGTGGGGAATAGGTACAATCTGACCGATAGGAACAGTTAGTACCTCAGTTAGTTCTTGCAGCGGTAGTAGTGCTGTCGTATTACGCGCAAGATGCAACCGCAAAAACTGTTCCCTTGCGCTTCCAGAAGTAGAGAGGCGATTAATGGCATTCCTACTTGGTGATGATGAAGATTTTGGGATTGATAAAGAATCGGACATAGTGAGAGATGAAGTATTAAGGATCAGACACCAGGCATCAGCTAAGCTTAGACGCATTCACCTTGCATGTTTCGGACAGGCAAGATGCCTGTTCCACAAGAAGCTGATGATTGAATTTGGTGCAAATTAGATGCGTTTTAGCTTAATACCAATTTCCTTAATGCTGCTTGCTACTGGTGTTTGTATTACTCCCCCCTGATCAAAAGGGGTTGGAGTGCCGACAAAATATGATCTACATCAAACCAATTAGACTTTAATTAGCTGTTTAACAGTGCGAACCAATTCTTCCTGGTCAATTGGCTTGGATAAGTAAGCATCTGCTCCCTGTTTCATTCCCCAAAATTTATCCATATCACCTCCTTTTGTTGAACAGATAACGATAGGAATCTTACTAGTACTGGTTTGGGCTTTTAGTTCGCGACAAAGCTCAAAACCACTAAGACCTGGTAGGACAACATCTAGAACAATAATGTCAGGCTTATAACCAGTAATTTTGGTTAAAGCTTCTTCTCCACTTTGGGCAATTAAGACGTTGATACCACCTTGTTGGAGACAACTAGACAGAACTTGCATATCCGTTAAGGAATCTTCAACCACTAGAGCAGTACCCATAACATTTACCTCATTCATAAACAACAAAAAGTTGTTATTGGTCATTGGTTATTCAACAAAGGACAAACAACAAAGGACAAACAACAAACAACTAATGACTAATAGCACCCTGTTTGAGATGCTTGCCGAGGACGTTTAGCACTGTCTCGGTATCAAATGGTTTGCTCACAAAATCTGAGGCTCCGGCAAAATTAGAGCGGAGTCGGTTAGCAAACCCATCGTTTCCGGTTAAAATCACGATTGGGGTATCACGGAAACTAGAAAGCTTGCGTAACTGAGTGCAAATTTCATAACCGTTAGCATTTGGCATCACTAAGTCCAAAAAAATAAAATCTGGCTTGCGAGTTAACAGAATGCCAAGCGCTCGCACACCATCTTCAACACCTAAAAACCGATAACCTGCCGCTGTGAGAAACTTTTCCATAGTGTGACGCACCTGAAAACTGTCATCGACACAAGCTACTAGCATTCCGGTAGACTCTTTTTTGGGTAGTGTTTGGAAGTTCTCTCCACCAACTGGAGTTGCTAAATCCGGGATGTTAATTAGCTCAACCCACCCCAATTGAACGTAGGGCACAATTAAATGAGTGAGTGCAACTACATCTCGCTTCGTCTGCACAGCCAAATCCCGCAGAGTGCGGTGTCCATCTAGTAGCTTGGTGATAGTTTGGTAGATATCTGTCGAGCTGCGTTCCTGGAGTTGCTTTACTTGCTTGATTATAGGAGCTTGGTTGGGAGAATAATTGACAATCCTAGGCTCTTGCCAGGCTTGCCAGAGCCGCTGTACTTTAGCAATCGCCTCATCCACATCAATCAAGGGAAGTTGGCTAGATAAAGAGTTATCTGGCTTGATTTGATGAGTTGCATCCTTTGCTTGCGCTATATCAAACAAAACTTCTGCGATGCAAGAGTGAATGATTTTGCTTGCTTGTACCTGAGTAATTTCCTGTCCTGCTATCCATAAACACAACAGCTGATATTCCCAGCAGTTAGTGAAATCTGTTGTATTGATACCCGCCAAAACATCTCGCCAAGCTACGGTATTAGCAAGCATCTGAGGACAGTTAACAGCTAAATTTCTATGCCACCGTCTTACTCGATGAGTTCCACCCGTGGCATACATAATGCCTCCTTGATAGAGATAAAATAGCCATTCTTGTCCTTGGGAGTCTGTTAATACCAATTGACCACTGAACTGAAGCCGTTTTAAAGTTTTGAGAAAGCGAACCGGTTTGAACGCAGTGAGTGGGTTAATAGAAACAAAAGGAGTAATTTGTTTAGCAGTCATCGCTATCCTCTTTCTGTGCCTGATCAACGGGTAAAAGTTTAGTAGCTGACACCCCATAAGGGTTTAAATTTCCCCTAGACATAGAATAAAAAAGCTTTATCTCTGAAGCTTTTTTATCTTCGGTGAAAGACTTAAATGATGTGATGCACTGATAAGCTAAAACGCATTTAAATTGGGATTCTTTAGCATCCTAATATCTATATCTCACAATTTAGTTGGAAATGTTGATATGATAATTTAAATGCTGAACAGCTTATGGCTCGAAGAGCAGTATTGATGCTGCAAACACAGTTTATGTTTAACTAACAGCCAAAATGGCACAGTTAATATTGGTATACCCTGATAACAAAGCTTCCTTGTGGAAGTTACTTATCGCAAGCTTCGGTATTTGCTTAGAAGTGGCTACTTCTAAAGGTTAAGAAAGTTATGCAATTAAAATTCAACCTAGAAAAATAGATGCCCTTGACACACTCACTCTTACGATGAAGAGGGAGCATTTAGTCTGCGGTCTTTGGAGCTATTATTGTTTAGAGCAGTTGAGTCACACATAATCTGGATGAAATTTAGATTGGTGATATCAAGGTTTTCGGAAACTAATTTGAATAGCGAGCATCGTCATTTGAACGAAATTGCTGGCTTTGGTCACCTAATTCAGATCAAGCGTGAGCCTTAATTAAATAGTAATACATGTTTGACGCATGTTATACAACTTAACTTACTTTTATGCTTATTGTCTATCCGTATATTCTTCGAGCAGATAGTTTTTTAGTAAAAATTTCTGTAAAGGTTGAACAAACCTTAAGAAAAACCGAAAAATACATGGGTCAGGGTAAATGCATCAAAAATTACAGAAATAAGAGCAAAAATAGTATCAAAGATCCATAATTGAGTTGTTAATTCTCAACAAGCACTGTTCATTATCAATTATTTCCCCTGTTATCCTTGGTGGATTTGAGGTCTCTGGAAGTTCTCGTTGCGATCGCAAATGCTCCTTTTATTCTTGTTCAAAGTCAGCGGAAAATTCATTGAAAGAGAATAATGGATAACTTGGCAGCTATGGCTGACCAAAACTCCAGTTAGTATTAAAATATAAAATTCATTTTGTCTAATTACTGATTCTGTTAATTTTAAGATTAACTATGCCTGAAGAACAACCAACTTCACAGGAAACACTAACGCTGGAACCCGGCACATTATGGACAAGCCTAACCAATCAAACTGCTCATGCACTCCAATGCAGAGCACTCCAATCAATACCAACAGAGTCAGAGTTTGTAGAGCAAGATGGTATTAGTTTCCTAGTTCGGATGTTGTCCAACCTAATACGTAAAGATAAAGCGAAGAAGAAGCAAGACAAAAAAGCTACTAACTCTGCCAAAGAGTTCAATCCATTCCTTCCCTATGAAGAAGACTTATTCGTTGCAGACATTTCCGATACACACTTGTGTCTGTTAAACAAATTCAATGTTGTGGACTATCACCTACTCATCGTCACCCGCTCGTTTGAGGAGCAGGAAACCTTGCTAACTTTGCAGGATTTTGAGGCTATGTGGAGATGCCTGGCAGAATTCGAGGGTTTGGCATTCTATAACGGTGGTAAAATTGCCGGAGCCAGCCAGCGACACAAGCACCTGCAATTTGTTCCCTTACCACTCGCATCCAATGGACTGAAGATACCTATCGAACCTGCGATCGCTTCTGCTAGATTTAAGGGAACCATTGGGACTATACCAAGCTTTCCTTTTGTACATGCTGTTGCTCGATTAGACCCTCTTTGGGCACAATCTCCATTAGAAGCAGCTGCAGCAACAAGTCAGTGCTATCATAACCTGCTCCGTGCAGTGGGATGGCAAGGGGATGAAAGTGCAAGGGGAAACAGACAATCTGGAGCCTACAATCTTTTGGCTACCAGGCAATGGATGCTGCTTGTGCCGCGATCCCAGGAGGATTTTGAGTCGATTTCTGTCAACTCCTTAGGATTTGGAGGCGCTCTTCTCGTTCGCAATGAGCAACAAATGCAGATTCTGAAAGACTGTGGTCCTATGAATATCCTCAAGAGCGTCGCTCAATCCCAGTAAGCTTATTGGGAAATGCCCATAGAAGAACTGGGGAAGGTGGGGAGGGATTATACAAAACCTGCCTTGATAACCATCTTGTCAACTTCAGTCTTTTTTTTCCTCCTGCCTCCTGCCTCCTGCCTCCTGCCTCCTGCCTCCTGCCTTCTGCCTCCTGCCTTCTGCCTCCTGCCTTCTGCCTCCTCCCTTTCTCAACACGATTGACTTACCAAGGATGAGCCACCTAGCAAATTTACCCCAGTCAATTCAGTCTCTTTAAACTTTGCTCCAGTCCAATCTACTCCACGCAAATTTGCTCCAGTTAAGTTAACTTTTTGTAAATCAGCGCCACTCAAGTCTGCTCCGCTCAAGTCGGCTCCAGTTAAGTTTACCTTGTGTAGGTTGGCTCCACTCAAGTTGGCTTTAGTTAGGTTTACCTTAGTTAAGTTAACTCCACGTAGATCCGCTCCATTCAGTTTTACCCTTCTGAGATTGGCTCCTTCTAGCGAAGTAGAATACAGCTTCGCCTCACTCAAGTCTCCCTCACTCAAGTTTGCCTCCGTCAAGTTAACTCCCACTAGCACAGTTTTGTTAAGCTTTGCCCCCTTCAAGTTTGCCCATCTTAGGTTGACTCCACTCAGAACTCGTTTACTTAGATCTACTCCAATAAAATCTCGTTTTCCTGCCTTGTACAACCTCAGCAGCTCATCAGGAGGTATGTTCCGAGAGCGATTGCTCTCATCTACCTGATTAATTAAAGACGTAGAAGCTGTAGATTGGTAGCGGTTGCCAGTGTCATAGCGTCGCATATCTTCTATTCCTGATGTATTGATAGTTTTAATCATCAGGCATTTCTGTGGGAAAGCTCTTGAGGTAGATCCTGAAAAAGCGTGAATTTGACTGGCGTCAATAGTAAGTTTTATCAACTATAGCTGTAATGTGGTGCTTAAGAAACTGTGACTGGCATCACCTGAGTTCGGAGTTTGCTGTCATGCACTGGGCTGCCCTGTTGTGTTTTCTTAGCTCAGATGCATCCAACTTTTTGAGAGCTTAAAGAAAATTTGAAAAGGTACTCACTTGTTTATGAGGAGTACAAAAGTGAGCACCTTAGAATGATAAATGCCTAGGATGTTTTTCATTACCTATAGTATTTAAGGTTAACTCGGAGACATTAATCATGGTTAGTGAACAACCGCGAGATAAATTTTGAGATTAGATTGAATTTACCACTAGACCGGTTTGATAGTTTACTACTTGAGAGAACTGTACCATCAGGCATAGTTGTCCCATTCAGATTTGCTCCAGTTAAGTCTGCTCCAGTTAGGTTTGCTCCAGTCAAATCTGCTCCCGCTAAGTTGGCATTGTGTAAATTAGCCCAAACTAAATTTGCTCCACTTAAATCTGCTCCAGTTAGGTTGGCACCAGTCAAGTCTGCCATACTCAAATTTGCCCTTGCTAGATTGACTCGCTTGAGTACAGAACCATTGAGCTCTGCTCCACAAAAGTTGACCAAACTCAGGTTGACTCCAGTCATGATTGAGTCACTGAGGTTGACTCTGGCAAAATCCAGGTCTCCTGCTGCATACCTATCGAGAAGCTGCTCTGAAGATATTTTTTGAGTATTAGAAGTAGTAGCTAGGGATTGGAAACTGATTCCGAGGTATGAGATTTGCATGTCCGTGTTAAGTTATGTACTAATTTTCAATTATGTCCTGATATTTACAATTTTCCCTTATCGACCCTAGACCACAACTGAAGTAAGCCCTCTTTTGGAGTGAGATTGATCAACTTTGAGGGTGATTTAGTATTTATTTATTTGTAATTTAAATTAGTAAATTCCACTAAACTTTGTCAGTTACACCCTTTTAAAAGAATAGCAAAACCTTATAAAAAAGTCAAAATACACTCCCCAAAAAAGGTTTTGTTTGAACGGATTAACTGATTTATTTCAAATGAAATATATATCTAAAATGATTAAACTGATAAAAATGATTTTTTTCTATTCTTAGAATTTAATATTTTGCTAATAGTTATTTTTTATTTAACAAGGGATAAAGAGCAAGTTTGTCATAAGTCATTGGTCATTGCTCTTTTGTCCTAATGACCAAGGAAGGTGCTACGATTGAGAATTTATGGGGAAAAATGGTTGTGCACGGGAAAATAATATGTTGCATACTAGAGATATCTACCTTTTCTTAAGCTGGACGAAGCAACTATTACGGCGGTCTATTAGACGATTGACGCTGCGGCTGTTACACCTTCGAGCTCTGTATCAACACCGTGTCAAGACAAAACATCTGAGAAGGAAGAAAGAAGTTGCTCCAGCAACGCGATCGCTCTTTAAGGGCTGGCGAATGTTATATCGAGCTAGCTGGCTGATTATCGGAGCAGTAATCTTAATGTTAGTGCCCTTGGCAATGGAAGCCCTAGCACAAGGCTCTAACGTAGGCCCCTCCTATGACTTCCAGGATGTATTCTTTGCTTTTGTAATCCTCAGTTTTTTGCTGCTGATTGGGAGATGGATTCGCCAGAGTATTCCCTTGTTGCAAGCACTGTATTTACCCAGTTCAATTGTAACTGGGTTACTTGCCTTGCTGCTAGGACCAGCAGTATTAGGTGCGATCGCAGGAGAGGACAACTTCCTTTCAACTGGCATTTTTTCCCAACCAGTGCTGGATGTTTGGAAACAAATCCCAGGGGTTTTTATCAATGTCGTCTTTGCAACTATTTTCCTTGGGGAATTTATTCCCAGTCCACGAGATATTTGGCGGCTAGCTTCACCCCAGGTAGCTTTTGGTCAGTCGATTGCCTGGGGACAATATGTTGTGGGACTATTACTAGCACTGACAGTATTGACTCCTGTCTTTGGACTAAGTCCCATCTCCGGTGCTTTAATTGAAATTGCTTTTGAAGGTGGTCATGGGACAGCTGCTGGCATGTCTGAAACCCTTACTAAGTTAGGCTTTCCCGAAGGACCGGATCTTGCCCTCGGTTTAGCTACAGTGGGAATTGTCAGTGGTGTTGTGGCGGGAGTAATGTTGGCGAATTGGGGACGTAACAAGGGACATCTCCCAGCCACCGAAGAGGGAAACCTGGAGGAGGAGCAGCCAAGGGAGAGTCACCAAGAAAGTCCAGAAATAAGAACCAAAAGAGCCACAATGATGCGTAGCTTACTCATCGATCCTTTATCACTCCACTTTGGTTTCGTCGCATTAGCGATTGCTATTGGCTGGCTCATGTTGCAAGGACTCAACTTCATCGAATCAGTAACCTGGAACCGAGGAGGTGATGGACTAGAGTTACTATCTGCTATTCCCTTATTTCCGCTAGCGTTGGTAGGTGGAATTATTGTGCAGCTTTTTCTAGAGCGTTTGCATCTAACTTATCTGATTGACCGTCGGTTAATGAATAACATTGGCGGACTAGCGTTGGATGTAACTATTGTGGCAGCTCTAGCCTCCATCTCCTTAGCTGTCATAGTGGGTAACTTCGGAGCCTTTCTACTGTTGTCTATAGCTGGCATTACCTGGAATATCCTCTGTTTTATCTATCTTGCTCCTCGGATCATTCCCACCTACTGGTTTGAGCGGGGGATTGGTGATATGGGACAATCAATGGGTGTCACTGCCACTGGCTTATTACTGATGCAGATGGTTGACCCTCACAAGCGTTCTGATGCCTTCGAGAGCTTTGCTTACAAACAGCTGTTCTTTGAACCGATTGTTGGGGGTGGTTTATTTACTGCTGCTGCACCAACTCTAATTGAACGATTTGGTCCGATTCCCGTTTTGCTGCTGACAGTTGCTCTGCTTGCCTTTTGGTTAATCTTTGGTTTCTGGAACTACAGGCAAATAACTAATCACCAATAACTTCACCACAAAAGGACAAACTACACAAAGGATTAACAATTAGCTAAAGGGATATTTTGGAATTTGGAAGTCCCTAAGAGCTGCAGATGACTTTTTTTAGCTAGCAATGTTAAGATCACCAAGTTTTTCGTTCCTCAAAGGAGTCAAGAATTTGAACAAGGTTAGTCGTTGCCTCAAAACCTTGGCTTTACTAACTGTAGCAGCCTTTGTTTGGCAAAATCCCCTCGTTACCAAAGAAGCGATCGCACAACAACCAACTTATTTATCTCCAGATTTTGATCCCATCGAAATCACTGTACCTCCTCCGGAAAGGAGAGATAATCGTATCTGTTCTGCTGATCTAGATTTAGTTATCGACTCCATTATCAAGAGTCCTCGGTTTGCCAGAGGGAGGTGGGGTATTCTGATTGAATCTTTAAACGATAAGACTACCTTCTACAGCCACAACCCTGATGCACTTCTGATCCCTGCCTCCAACATCAAACTTTTGACTACCGCTGCAGCTTTGCAAAAGTTTGACCCTAGAGCCAAGTATCGCTCCACTTCTCTAGGAGAATGGGTAAATGTAACTAATCTCAACAGCAACAATAACTATGCAGATGCCTTGCTGCGTAGTATTGGAGGTCCACAGGCGGTTAAGCAAGCTCTAAGGCAGTTGGGAGTTAATTCCAACAGTTATCAGCAGGTAGACGGTTCTGGTTTGTCTCGGCGAAATGCAGCCACCCCTAGAGTCTTAGTAAACCTCCTGAGAGCGATGAATTTCACTAATACCAGAGAAGCTTTCTACTCTTCTTTACCTGTTGCGGGAGTGAGCGGTACCCTCAGAAATCGACTTCGCAATACTTCAGCTCAAGGAACAGTCTCTGCCAAAACAGGTACTTTATGGGGAGTCAGAGCTTTATCAGGATATCTGGTTCACCCAGATTATGGAACAATTGTTTTTAGTATCCTGGTTAATCACCCAACAGAGTCAAGAGCTTTAGTGGGAGCGATCGATGAGATTGTCCTCCGATTGAGCCAGGTAACTCCTTGTCGATAGTAATCAAAAAGAGCGAGAATACATCAATGCTCAATTTCTAGCTGCAAAATATATTGACCCAACTGAAGTTGGTTTGACCACAGTTCATATTCGAGCCGTAGACTGTGGGGTAAGGGACGACCCTCTAGCCGTAAATTCCGGGTATAATTCCGTAGGCAAAACGACTTATGTTCTTCGAGTTGGTCACTTTGTAACCAATACCGGTTAAAACCGTAAACCCCTTGCTCCCAAAAGTGACGATAGCTCAATTTCTTGCTTTCCTGCATCGTCATTGTCACTCGGTAAGGTGAGATTTCTAGCCATAGGAGTCGGATGGCTTGATGGTTCGTTTGTTGGTGATGATAGCTTATGGCTATCGGTTCCGGTTCCCAATCAGGAATAGCTGGTTCCCTCAAAATTAGGTGAAATCGCTCTTGGTCTTTTTGATAGAGAGTTGCAGCAGTCTCGATAGTAGACCAAATTGGTAAGTCAGTGGATACCAGGGAAAGACAGACAGGCAGGCTTTTATTCGTCAGCATTGAAATCTGAGAATAGAAAGGGACACAAATAGCATAACTTACCTTTTTGTAGAAAATTTCTCAGAGTGCTTGCCAAAATGTGTCTTTTATCGCTATCATTAGTAACTGTGTCAAGCGTTGACCTCACAATCCTCAGTAGCTCAGCGGTAGAGCGGTCGGCTGTTAACCGATTGGTCGTAAGTTCGAATCTTACCTGGGGAGTTAGAAAATTCCAAATAAGCAATATATATTTGTTCGCTTTGCCACGGGAGCTTTAGAAGAAAGAGATTGTTGATGTCTTTAGCGAAGATTCATCCGTTGAGTTTCACTTTTGGTTTTTTGTTCTAGTGGGACTTTGACAATTTTTTCAGTCCTTTTTCGCTCCATTTTTTGTCAAAATCCCAACAAAAGTTTAAAAACACTTCACCCAACCAAAAAACTTTTATGATGCTCAGGTACTGGGTTCACATAATTCCCGCCAGATTGGACAGCAATAATCTCCTTGTTCTTTCAACTCATCTACACGCTTTTCTAAGTCTGCTTCGATTGGCGTACCGGGAAAGTATTGGGTAGAGAATTGTACCTCTTTGGCAACCTCCTCACTGCTAATTAACCTGACTAATTCTAGTGCCTCATCAAGAGCTGAAGATACACCTCCTCCAGTAACCCTGATCCCCGTCTGGGTTACTTTGCTATCATCAACAACAAATCTTGGATAACCATCTGCGACTTTGATCTGAGGGAACCTCTTTAAACAGGGAATAAACGCCCAGTGAGTTGTAGCACAGTATCCATCCAGCAATCCAGCACTTGCAAGTAGAAGTGCCCCTTCACAGACTGATGTAACATACTTAGCAGTTGCGCTCCGGGTTCTCAGAAAATTAAGGAAGGTCTCATCTTCCATCTTTTTCTTTAAATCAGAGGGCTCCCCACCTGGAACCCAGATCAGGTCAAGTTCTAGTATTTCCTCAAAGGTTTTGTGTGGCTGGAGTTGTAGACCATCTCGTGTGATGATCGGCTCGTTTGTTTCCCCGATCAGATAGACTTTGACTTGGCGTTGCTTCCACTTGTTGCCCATCCAGTTAAATATCTCGTATGGCGCAGCGACATCAAATAGATCAACACCTTGATAAATTGGGATGCCGATGATGAAAGGGGAGTTTTGTTGTTTCATAAGGTTTATCTAGAATCCTCCTTTGTGTTTTGTGCCTGATGTTGTTGGCAAAACGTTGCTTAATACGCGGGAAGCCTTGATATTTTGCGATCGCTTCTCAAAAATAAAATAACGGTTCACCCATCAACAATCTTAATGTATTGTTGACAAAGTAAGCTTCTTCATTCCCGTCTACAGCAGTTATCCCGCCAAGGCTAAAGGAGCCTCCTGCTGTCACCGTCTTCATCATCAAGCCTTTTTCCTTCAGGAAGGCTTCTAATTCATCCTCGCGCACGCCGGAGTTCATTTGTGTCTCTAATTATTAAGACACTCTCACTGGTCAATTCAGTCCAATTTTTCGAGTTAGGGGCAATTTTTGGCAAAATAAGGGTATAACTCAAAAAAAAAGCCTAAAATATCGTGATTTCGCAATAAAACTTTACAAATCTGGTTTAAATATCAAGGACAAAACAACTTGCATTAGCTGGGACAAACTAATTCAAGAGGAAATTTAATTGGCAGAAAATACTGTGCATTTTGAATGCATCTTAGAACTACTGGCGTGATCCAGCTAAAATGATGCAATAAGTAGGGCTTGCTGTATAAGTGTGGAAGTCATACCCTACTTTGCTTTCAATCATTTTTGTTCCTAATAAGTGCAAGCTTTTTGTATTCTTTTGGTTCATTTTCCTTGCACTTTTGTAGTAAATCCTTGGTTAAATTGAGAATATTTTGGAAAAATAAGCATATTTTTCAAGGAGTAGTTTCGTATTCCAAATTTAGCCCAAAAGCTTATTCAGCAAGAGATAATGAACTCTTTACTTATTACTTATTACTTATTACTCTTCATAAACTCCAAATCATACATCTGGGGCTGAATTCCTTGATATAAAGAGTTTATGACTTCTTTTTAGGTAAGAAAAACTCTTGTTCCTCCTGCCTCCTGCCCCCTGCCTCCTGCCTTCTAAAGCTTATTACTTCAAAACCCGAATCAATCGACTCGATGAGGCAAACCCTAAGTAGGTTGGGTGAAGCGGTAGCGTAACCCAAAAATCCTCGCATATTCCGTTGGGTTTCACTTCGTTCCACCCAACCTACAGTTTTAGTTGTGTCACGCCACTACGGCACATGCCTCACGGGATTTAGTATGATTACTTCTGAGGACTTGGTGGTTCAAGAGATTGTATAGGGGCATCCAAAAATGGTGGTACAGATTTGTCTAAATTTTCTTCACCCTCTGCTGTAACTTGTTCAACTTCACTAATAAGAACAATTAAAGTCAAAGGTTGCTTCATTTTCTCGGAAATAAACTCCTGTAACAACCCTACTTGCTTAGGGGTAATTTTTTGATCAGTCCAAACACTCAAATAAATTTGTGGTGGATTAGTTCCCCAATTAACTTTAGTGTCAAGCAATTTACCCTGCTGACCAATCGTAACGGTTTCTGTGACCAACTTTTGTTTAATTGCTGCTTCTAACCGCACATTTCTCACTAACTCCCAAAAACTTATTCCTAATAGCAGTACCAAGGGAAAGGTAAGAGCTGAAGTCCAAGCTAAGGCACGACTAAATTGAGTGTAGCCAGCAGTAATAAATAACAACATACAGGCTAAGGTAATGCCAAGGAGGTTAGTTAAATAAAGAACTAAAGCACCCACGGCAGATAGCCAAATTCCTTGAGATAGGCATAAACCTACTACGCATAAAGGAGGCATCAACGCCACAGCAATGGCTGTACCTGCTAAAGCATCACTAATTCCTGGTCTAATCTTGGCAAAACCACTGATGGCTCCAGCAGTAATCGCGATTGCTAAATCTACCAAATTTGGTTGGACACGAGCTTGCACTTCTGAACCAAATTCAGGAATTCCAGTTACCAATCCCATCAAACAGGAGAGACATATAGCAATTAAAGTAGCACCAGCGATCGCTAATAAGGATTGGCGAAACAAATTCACTTCACCTTCTAATGCTCCAAATGCCAAGCCTCGCAGGGGTAGCATCAAAGGAGCAATTAGCATGGCGCCAATAATCACTGCGGTGCTATTGCTAATCAGACCTAAAGTTGCAATTATGCAGGCACTAATAGTTAGAACTACGTAGTTGGTGTTCCAACTAGCGTCTTTAAGTAACTCTCGATACAGTCTTTGTTCTTGTTTTGCGCTTGGGGGTTGAGGTAAGAATTTGCGGATGGTTGCCGTTAGTCTTTCCATAGGTCAAACCAAAATTATTACTAGTGCAGAGGGGCCGAAATAACCCACCAGTTAAAAAAGGCTAAAAAACTTACTGTACAAGTTTTCTTCCCTTTTGCCTTTTGCATGGATGCCTCCTGCCTTTTGAGGAATTGCACTATAGTGTCCTAGCGTTGGGAACAGTATCCTTAACATCATCAATCCCTTCGCTGCAGCTGATCTTCGTATATACGTATTGGTCTTGGCAAATTTACCACAGATGAAGAAATAGAGCCAGCAGCGGAGATTCTCTCCACTGCTGTCAGAAATATTCGCCAAGCTATGGTTACTTGAACTCTACTCAGTACTCTGTCCAAGTTGATCGCCTAAAAATTGTTAGTCTACAGAAGGAGAAGGGGAACAACAGCCAAGGATTTGTACCATGACAACACTAACGACTCCAGTAGAAAATTCTTCTATCGTGTTGCACCTAAAACCGATAATTGATCTGACAGATAACCAGTTTTTTGAGTTCTGTCAAATTAATCGTGACTTACGCATTGAACGCACCGCTACAGGAGAATTGCTGATTATGCCCCCCACTGGTTCAGAAACCGGAAATCGGAATTTCAAATTGATTCAGCAATTGGCGAATTGGACTGATGTTGATGGCACGGGGGTTGGTTTTGATTCCAGCACTGGCTTTAAGCTTCCTAATGGTGCAGAGCGATCGCCTGATGCAGCCTGGATTAAGCTAGAACGGTGGAATGCCCTGACTCCTGAACAACAGAAGAAATTTGCTCCCATCTGTCCTGAGTTTGTGGTGGAGTTGCGCTCGCCTTCTGATAACTTGGAACCGCTTAAAACTAAGATGCAGGAGTATATTGAGAATGGGGCGCTGTTAGGATGGCTGATTGACCGCAAAAATCGGCAGGTTTATATTTATCGTCCGGGAATAACTGTGGAATGTTTGGACAATCCGGATACTCTTAGCGGTGAGTCCATATTACCTGGATTTGTACTGGATTTAAGCAAAATTTGGTGAATTTCATAGTGACTAGAGCGAGTCGGGGATCTCAACCCAAAGTAAAGTAAAATCTTTTGTACACCTAAGTAGGTGACCATAAATATACCTATATGGGCAGGGCTGGTTGTCAACCAATAAAACTGTCAGATAACAAGCATCTTGCGTCAACCTGCCCCTACAACTTTACTTTCGTTTTTTTCATCTACCTACTTGGTGTCCTAGGCTCTGCTCTCCCCTTAAATCTATGCTTTGCGACTACCTGGTACAAATCCTCACTGCCCGTGTCTATGATGTTGCCCAAGAATCCCCCCTGGAATACGCCCCCAACCTATCTGCACGGCTGAATAATAAACTTCTGCTAAAACGGGAAGATATGCAGTCCGTCTTTTCCTTCAAACTGCGGGGTGCTTATAACAAGATGGCGCAACTGCCGCCGGATATGTTAGCACAGGGCATCATTGCTGCATCCGCTGGAAATCATGCTCAAGGAGTTGCTCTTGCTGCCCGTCAGCTAGGAACCCCGGCAATTATCGTTATGCCCATAACCACACCTCAGGTTAAGGTAGATGCTGTTCAAGCTCGTGGGGGAGAAGTAGTATTACATGGAGATACTTTTGACGATGCCTATGCCTATGCCCGTCAACTAGAGGCAGAAAAAGGCTTGACTTTTATTCATCCCTTTGATGATCCTCATGTGATTGCCGGACAGGGAACCATCGGTATGGAAATTCTGCGGCAATATCAGCAACCTATCCACGCTATTTTTGTGGCAATTGGCGGTGGGGGATTGATTTCTGGGATTGCCGCATATGTAAAACGTTTGCGTCCCGAAATCAAGATAATTGGGGTTGAACCTCTAGATGCTGATGCCATGTATCAATCCCTCAAAACTGGGAAGCGCGTGCGATTATCAAATGTAGGTTTATTTGCTGATGGGGTTGCAGTGCGGGAAGTAGGGGAAGAAACCTTTCGTCTGTGTCAGGAATATGTTGATGACATCATTCGCGTGAATACCGATGCCACCTGTGCAGCAATTAAAGACGTGTTTGAGGATACACGCTCAATTTTAGAACCGGCAGGAGCACTTGCGATCGCAGGAGCAAAAGCCTACGTTGAACAGGAGCAAATCCAAGGAGAAACGCTGGTTGCCGTCGCCTGTGGTGCTAATATGAACTTCGATCGCCTCCGTTTTGTCGCCGAACGGGCAGAATTGGGGGAACGCCGGGAAGCTATCTTTGCCGTTACGATTCCCGAAGCACCAGGCAGTCTGCGCAAGTTTTGTGAATGCCTGGGAAAACACAATCTTACCGAATTTAACTATCGTATATCTGATGACCAAGAAGCCCATATTTTTGTTGGGGTGCAAATTGCCAATCGTGCTGATGCAGTAAAGATAGCTGAAGTCTTTGAAGCTTGTGGGTTCCCAACTGTGGATTTAACTGATGACGAACTGACAAAATTGCACTTGCGACATATGGTAGGTGGACGTTCCACCCTTGCTTGCAATGAATTACTCTATCGTTTTGAGTTCCCGGAACGTCCTGGTGCTTTAATGAAGTTTGTCGGTTCTATGAGCCCTAACTGGAATATCAGTGTCTTTCACTACCGTAACAATGGGGCAGATTATGGGCGAATTGTTGTAGGGATACAAGTACCTCCTCACGAGATGGAACAGTGGCAGGCGTTTCTCGATACCCTAGGTTATCTTTATTGGGATGAAAGCAAGAATCCCGCCTACAAATTGTTTTTGGGACAGGAAAATTGTACGCCTCCTTTGCCTTATCGGTAGTTCTAGAACATCGATTCAGAAATCGGGTTTATATATGGTACTTGACAAAATGCACTCCACTTTAACTTATCACCCTCACGGGGTAACAAGCTCTGCTGAAGTCTTGATGCATATTGCTTTTAACCCATTGATTCTCGCAAAAGATGAAGCTCTTTTGGGGGGCCAGCCCCCCAGACCCCCCGATGGGGGACGGAGCGCCTCCCCCATACCCCCTACGCAACGCTCCGCTTAGGTTTTATCAAATCAGATTGCCGGCTCGTGTTAATAAGGGTGTCAATAAGAGTTCATCTTTTCAGATGCTAATGTGGTTAAAAGCTTTATTTCCAAGGTTTCGGAGAGCTTGTCACCCCTTCAGCTTATCACCATTAATCTTCCACAGTCAGTTCATGAATGTTCCAGGTGACTCCTCCCAGAGCAGAGTATTTTATCCCTTGAATGCGATCGCGTACTGCTGCTAAAGAAAGGGGATTCACTAAGTAAATCATCGGTAAATATTCCTGAGTCAGGCGCTGGGTTTCTCCGTACAGCTCCTTGCGCTTTTCCTTATCTAACTCTTGAGCAGCGCTTATGTAAAGCTCACTAATTTTCTGCTCCCAATTAGCCACTTCCCTACCAGTAATTGATGGTTGTCCTGCTTGGGGTTTTTGATTAAAAGTGTGTAAACCGCCTTCTACCGACCAGACATTAGAACCACTATTAGGTTCATTACCACCAGTAAAGCCTAGCAAATAACACTCCCAATCCAAAGTGTTAGAGAGTTTATCTACAAGAGTGCCAAAGGCAATGGGATTTAAATCTACCTGAATACCAATTTTACTGAGGTCTTGTTTAATTTGAGCCGCCATTGCTTCCCTTGTCTTATTTCCGGCATTGGTAATCAACACAAAGCGAACCCGGTTACCTTCAGCATCTAGAAGTTGTTCTTGAGCGTTGTATTTGAAACCAGCACTGGTTAGCAATTCCTTGGCTTTATCAGGATTATATTCATATACTGGTAAACCTTCCTCCGGCGAAAGATAATAAGGACTTTGGATCGAAATTGGGGAATTTTGCAATTCTCCTAGTCCTCGAAAGGTATTATTAATCATAGTTTGGCGGTCAATTGCATAGGCAACCGCCTGCCTGAATTCCACAGTATTGAACCAGCGGGACTTGATGGGATTAACTAGGGGTTTACCGTTGCGGCTACCTTGGTTGAGATTAAAGGAGATAAAAGTTGTACCGTAAGCCGGGCCACCATTATCAATGGCAAAATTACCTTGTTTTTCTTGCCGTTTGAGCAGGGAAAAGTATTCTGGAGAAACAGCAATGTAATCTAAACCTCCAGAGCGAAACTGGAGTAAGGAAGTATCTTGGGATTCGACAATTTGCCAGATTATGCGCTCAATATAAGGCTGCTGATTACCTTGCTCATCTCTTTGCCAGTAGTAAGGGTTGCGCCGGAAGATTATACGCTGATTGGTGAGGTAACTTTCGAGTTGGTAAGGACCATTGACAATAATTTGCTTAGGAGGAGTATCGACTCCCCAAGTAGAGAGAAAAAGGGGTTTGCCGTCTGCGTCTTTGTTCTCCACAAACTCCCGTAAGGTATGGGCTGGTAAAATCGGTAGACCAATACTACCTAAAAAAGGTGCAAAAGGCTCTGGTACTATAAATTCAACCCGTCTATTATCAAGTTTGCGTACAGTCGGCAGTTTCCGACTTTGTCCAACCCGAAGGATATCTCTAGCATCTGTGGGAATTTCTTCATTGAGGTAAATATCGTTGTAGGTAAAGACTACATCATCTACTGTGAGAGGCTCTCCATCTGACCATTTCAGTCCTTTCCGCAAGGTAAACTCAATTTTGAGCTTGTCCTGAGAAATTTTCCAGGATTGAGCAAGAGCAGGTTCAGTTTCTCCAGTTATCGGGTTTTCTGTGATTAACCCTTCGTTGATCAGCACAAAAACATTAGGGGATTCCTGACTAAGGGCATAATTAAAGGTCTTGGGGTCACTGAGAATACCACGAACTAGTTCGGGTATTTGGGCGGCTTCAGTTTCAAATTGAGACAAGCTACAGGCAGAGAGTGCGATCATGCAAACCAAAGCCAGCATTAGAGTTAGCCAACGACGCCAAGTTACAATAACAGTATTAGAATAGTTAAGCATTGCCATCTACAAAGATTAGTTACCAACTAAAGTTGACAGTAAGAATGGGAAGTTCTATGCCCTTAGAATACAATCCCATAACCAACTTTATCATCAAGACTTTGAGTATCTTCCTGAATAGTGAGGAGTCAGAAATACAATTTCAATGCCAACAAGATTGTTCGAGTTATAAGGCAATTTTACTAAATTCAGGTTAAAAATAGTTAACTTGAGCATCTAGTGCAACAAGTCAGAAGGCTCCGAGGGAAGGAAACTTGTACAGTAAGCTTTTTACCCTATTTTTCAAGCAAAGTTGAGTAAGATATTTTATTAAATCAAAATAAATAGCAATTAATCATAACAAATTTACTAACAATCGTAACAACCTTGCCAAGATATCGTCATATTATAGCCAATGAACATTCTAGTTATGCTATCTTTCAGATAACTTGATAAAAACTTTATCCTAGTTGAGCACAAGTGTGAAGTAACCAATTCAAAACGGTTTTTCAGATTTCACAATAGTTCTACTCTATTGAGCACAATTACTGAGAATCTTTATTGATTAAGGGGTGATAATGCAAATGTTGTTAATTCGTAACGTTGTTCAACAGGCAATTTCTACCGGTTATTTGACTGTAGAAGCAGAAGAGCAATTAAGAAAATTGCTTGCAAAAAAAAATGCTCCGGAAGACTTGAAAGCTTTTATGGTACTACAAGAAGCAGCAATGATGGGTCAGGTGAAGCAACAATCTCGTGAACTACTTCACTCATGACCTTCCAGCATTCAGCTATCAGTTGTTAGCCCAAAAGCTGAATATTGTATCTAGTAACGGCAAAACAAGAGGTAGCTGTGGTTCGCAAACGTTTGATTATCGAAATGGGTATGGGAGTTGACCAACACGGGCAGGAACCAACTGTAGCCGCAGCAAGGGCTGTACGCAATGCTATTGCTAACAATGCCTTGCCTGGTGTTTGGGAAGTTGCTGGCTTGAGCAACCCGGATCAAATGATTGTGGAAGTACAGGTAGCAGTACCTTACTCCGAACAAGTGCGGGAAGCAGAAGTGTTGGCTGTATTACCTTTTGGTCAAAAAACTCTCACTGTTGAGTCCGGTGGTATGGTAGTTCAAGGTCGAGCAATTCCCTCGCTCAAGGATATAAATGACGAAATGCTCATCGCTGTTGCGGCTGTTACTGTTCTGATTGATGATGACTAAAACAGTTGTTATTTGCCTTTTGCAAATGTTTGGTTTTAGTCGCTTCTGTTCCCTGCTAATTTAAAGCTGCCCGCTATGAATAGAAGAAACAAGGTATTTTCCTCTTTCCTAGTTACAATTCCCAGAATTCATCGGCATAATTGAGAAACAAATAAGTAGTCTGCTGCTTGCTCTTATGCCTAGTGATGATGATGCTCAACTTAACTGGTTATCAAGAAATCAACCAAATCTATGTTGGAACCCGCACCCTTGTCTATCGGGCTACCCAAACCACAACTGAGCAACTTGTCATCATCAAAATCCTGCGCAATCCTCATCCTAACTTCAATGATTTAGTCCGGTTCCGTAACCAGTACATCATCACCCGTAATCTTGAACATCCAGGGATTGTTCAACCCCTGAGCCTAGAACGCTACAGCAACGGCTATGCTTTGGTAATGCCGGATAATGGTGCGCTTTCCCTGCTGGAATATTGGCAACAGTCCCCTAGTGATCTGAGTGAATTCCTCACCATTGCTATTCAACTAGCCGAAGCTCTGCATTATCTTGGTCAACAGCGCATCATTCACAAAGATATCAAACCCGCTAACATCCTGATTCACCCGGAAACTGGTCAAGTCCAACTCATCGACTTCAGCATCTCCAGTTTACTACCTAAAGAACAGCAACAATTCATTAATCCCAAGGGCTTAGAAGGAACCCTTGCTTACATTTCCCCTGAACAAACTGGACGGATGAACCGAGGTATTGACTATCGTACGGATTTCTACTCCCTCGGTGTCACCCTCTACGAAATGCTCACAGGAGTCCTGCCATTCCAAAGTAATGATCCGGTGGAGTTACTTCACTGCCACATTGCCAAAGCTCCCTTAGCCCTCGATGATCTCCTTAATGCTCAGGGCAACCCCTATCCAAAAGCAATCTCGGAGATTATTCTCAAGTTGATGGCAAAGAATGCTGAGGAGCGGTATCAGAGTGCTTTGGGTTTAAGACATGATTTAGAGCGATGCTTGCAACAATGGGACACATCAAGGGCAATTGAAAACTTTGAGCTTGGAGAGCGGGATATTTGCGATCGCTTTCTTATTCCCGAAAAACTCTATGGACGGGAAACAGAAGTACAATCCTTACTGGCTGTCTTTGACAGAGTTGCTCATGGCACCTCAGAAATGATGCTGGTAGCAGGGTTTTCTGGCATTGGCAAAACTGCCGTAGTTAATGAAGTCCACAAGCCAATTGTCGAAAAAAGAGGCTATTTTATCAAAGGCAAATTCGATCAATTCAACCGCAATGTGCCCTTTTCTGCTTTCGTACAAGCCTTTCGCCGTTTGATAGAACAACTGTTGGGGGAATCTGATACTATCCTCGCGACTTGGAAAGAAAAAATATTGGATGCTATTGGTACTAGTGGACAAGTAATCCTGGACGTGATTCCGGAGCTAGAACGTATCATTGGCAAACAACCAACTGTGCCGGAACTCTCCGGTAGTGCTGCTCAAAACCGCTTTAATTTGCTCTTTAGCAAGTTTGTGCAAGTTTTCACAACTAAAGACCATCCGTTGGTCATTTTTCTAGACGACTTGCAATGGTTAGATTCAGCCTCATTAAGCCTATTGAAACTATTGCTCAATGAATCAGAAGTTGAGTATCTACTGGTGTTGGGAGCCTATCGGGATAATGAGGTCTTCCCAGCTCATCCTTTGATGCTCGCGCTGGATGAACTCCGTCAACAGAAGACAATAATTAATACGCTCACACTGACACCTTTAGCAGAAGTCGATATTAATCATTTGGTGGCAGATACATTACTATGTTGCACTGAAACTGCTGCTCCCTTATCTGAGTTAGTCTATCAAAAGACGCAAGGAAATCCATTCTTTACAACCCAGTTTTTGTTGGGATTACACAGGGAGCATTACATTGTTTTTGACCCCTCTCAGTTCCCCCTTACTAAGGAGGGAAATCAAGGAGGGTGGCAGTGTGATTTAACCCAAGTGCGACAACTAGCGCTGACGGATGATGTTGTGGAATTTATGGTGGGGCGATTGCAGAAGCTGCCAGAAGCCACCCAGAACATTTTGAAAATTGCTGCTTGTATTGGTAATCAGTTTGATTTGGCTACGTTGGCAGTAGTATGTGAGCAAAGCCAAGAGGATATTGCTACGAATTTGTGGCACTCTCTGCAAGAAGGCTTGGTGATTCCGGAAACCCAAACCTATAAGTTTTTCCAAGGGAGTAATAGCGGGGTTGAAACAGCCAATGACATCACCGTTGGCTATCGTTTTTTGCACGATCGCGTTCAACAAGCTGCTTATTTTCTAATTGATGCAGCACTCAAACCAGAAACTCACCTCAAAATTGGTCGTTTACTACTTAATAATTTATCAGCCTCAGCCATCGAAGACGGTATTTTTAATTTAACAAATCAACTCAATAAGGGGTCTTCTCTCATCGACGATCATCATGAGAAAGATGAACTAGCCCGTTTGAATCTCATTGCTGGTCGTAAAGCTAAAGCTTCAACAGCATATCTGGACTCAATTGATTACTTAAACTCAGGAATTAAACTTCTTGAGGATGGCTGGTCTCGACAATACAATTTGACTTTATCTCTCTATCTAGAGGCGATTGAATCGGAATATATTAGTACTCATTTTGAGTCTTCTAAAGCCTTAGCTGATCTGGCACTAGAGCAAGTAAAATCTCTTTTAGATCGCTTAAAAGTTCATGAATTGCAAATTCAATACTACATCGCTAAAAATCAAAGAGATAAAGCTGTAGAATTAGGAATTGATGCGTTAAATCTCCTAAATATTGAACTTGATGGTGTGTCTCCCGAGGTAACTGATATTGAAGCCTTGGCACACTTGCCAGAGATGATAGATCCCTATAAAATTAATACCTTGCAGATTTTGATCACAATTGTTTCTGCAGCTGTTGTTGTCGCTCCAGAGTTGTTAATTCCCATTGCTTTTAAGTTAATCAATATTTGTATCCACTCTGGTAATTCTAGATTGTCTGCCTATGCCTATGGTTTTCATGCCTGGATGTTGTGCAGTTCCTTAGGAGAAATTGATGCTGGATATCGCTTTGGTAAATTAGCTATCCAATTATTAGAAAAATTTAACGCCAAAGAAATCAAATGTAAGGTTTATCAGCAATTCAATGTGTTTGTTCGTCATCGAAAAGAACCACTTGAGGCCATGAAAGAATTAGTTGAAGCGGTTCAAAGTGGTATGGAAGTAGGTGATATAGAGTACGCTTGTTATGCCGCACAAGATTATTGCATATTACAGTTTTTTATCGGAAAAAACCTGGAATTTTCCCTACAGGAACAGGAAAAATATTTCAAATTAATTCGCCACAATAAACAAGAATTTTCAATCGATTTTACAAGTCCTTGGTTGCAGCTAGTTTCAAATTTATTGGGTCAATCTGTGGATCGATGTTCTCTAAATGGGGCGTTTTTTGATGAAACCGAAAAAATACCTGCGCTCAAACACATTAATGATAGTATCTCGCTTTTTCCCATTCTGCTTATAAAAACATATTTAAACTACTTATTTGGTTTTCATGAAATAGCAGTTGAAAATGCCATATATGCTGAAAAGATCCAAACTGGTTCTAACGGCTTTATCTATTACCCTGTTTACTTATTTTACTTTTCCTTGGCACTGTTAGCATGTTGCTTAACATCTGATCATGAAGAACGAAAAGACTTCATAGATCGTGTAAATTACAATCAGAAAAAGCTTGGCATTTGGATGAATGATGCACCATTTACTTATCAACATAAATACGATCTGGTGCAAGCCGAATATCATCGTGTTTTAGGTAAAAAATTAGCAGCCATAGACTTATATGATCGCGCGATCTCGGGAGCCAAAATCAACGAATTTATCCAAGAAGAAGCCCTCGCCAATGAACTAGCAGCCAAGTTTTATCTGGAGTGGGGCAAAGAGAAAATAGCCGCTACCTATATGCAAGAAGCTTACTACTCCTATGCCCGTTGGGGAGCCAAAGCCAAAACTGATGATTTAGAACAGCGCTATCCCCACTTGCTAAAATCAATTCTTCAGCGAACCACACAAACCCATAACTCTATCGAAAGCCTAAGTCTCGTCAATTCTCAAATTTCGGTTCATTCCTCTACCAAAACTAGTACCTCTGCTAGTACAAACATCAATAATACCCTGGATTTTGTAGCTGTCCTCAAAACCTCTCAAGCTCTTTCTAGCATTATTAAACTCGATGAGCTACTGCGCCAACTTACCCAAATCATTTTGCAACATTCGGGGGGGCGATCGCTGTGCTCTTAATTCTGCCCAATAGCAATGGCCAGATGGTTTGTGGAAGCCATTACTACAACAGATACCACAAACCTCTGTTCAGTACCCTTAGAAGGTCATCTTGATTTCCCCACCAAACTAATTCAATACGTCAAAAACAGCCAAACAGCGGTGGTGATAGATGATCTTGATACTGATTTACCAATTATTGACGAGTACCTCCGCCAGGTGCAACCTAAGAGTGTGTTGTGCCTACCCATCCTCAATCAAAGTCAATTGATTGGTATTCTATATTTAAGCAATCAATCCACTAGTGGGGTATTTACCAGCGATCGCATCCTGATCCTTAATTGCCTTTGTACCCAGGCAGCGATTTCTTTGACTAACGCTCGTCTTTACAGCGATCTCCAAGCTAATGAGGTGCGCATTCGTGAGAGTGAACAGCGTTATGTAACTCTCACCGAAGCAGTGCCAGTAGGAATTTTCCGCACTGATGCTGAAGGATATTGTATTTACGTCAATGATCGCTGGTGTCAGATTGCAGGACTAAGTCCAGAAGAGGCGGCTGGGGATGGATGGCAGCGAGGTTTATATATTGATGATCGTGAGCGTATTGCTACCGAATGGTATCGAGCCGCCAGGGAGAATCGCCCCTGTCAGCTTGAATGTCGGTTTCAACGCCCTGATGGTACGATAACTTGGGTCTATGCTCAGTCTGTGGCGGAACGGGATGTTGAGGGCAAGGTAGTAGGCTATGTAGGCAGTATTACCGATATTAGCGATCGCAAGCGTATGGAAGCACAGCTGAAGCTGAGCGAAGCAAGAGCTACTGCAGCATTCGATCAAGCTGCTGTCGGCTTTGCAGAATCCGATATGCGAACTGGAAAATTGACTCTGGTGAATCCCTGTTTTTGCCAAATGACTGGCTATAGCACAGCAGAATTAATGGAGATGACGGTAGCTGAGCTAACGCATCCTGAGGATCTTCCAGCTTCTTTCCAGGCAATACAACAGCTTTACGACCGTCAGATTGAGAGCTTCACTGTTGAAAAACGGTATATTCGCAAAAATGGGTCATGCTTTTGGGCAGAAACCACGGTATATCTGGTTGAACTCAGGGAAGAACAAAGTACCAATTGTTTAGCCATTATTCAAGATATTAGTGAGAAAAAACAGCTTGAAGCTGAACGTCAGCGGGCAATGATCTCGATGGCACACCTCAACCAAGGGCTAGAAATCAAAGTCGAAGAACGGACTAAATCCCTAGCAATAACCCAAGCAGCAGTCGATTGGGCTGCTGATTGTGTATTCTTAGTCCGTCCTGATAGTAGCTTTTATTACGCCAACAACACAGCCTGTGCTAAGTTGGGCTATAGTCGAGAAGAATTGGAGACACTTTCAGTAATCGACATTGATCCCATCAGCTCTCCGGAGCGCTGGATTCAATATTGGCAAAAAATTCAGCAACATTCCACCTGGACGCTTGAATCTCTACACCAATCCAAAGATGGTAGTATCTACCCCGTTGAAATCAACGCGAGATACTTAGAATTTGACGGTGAAGGGTACAGTTTTGCTTTTGTCAGAGATATTACTGAACGTAAGCAAACTGAGCAAATCATTCGCCAACAGGCTGAGCGAGAAAAACTACTGCGAGAAATTGTTCAGAAAATTAGCCAATCTCTGGAACTTCAGAAGATTTTTGATGTTGCTTGTGTGGGTATGCGGGAATTCATAGAGGCGGATCGAGTCGCCATCTTCAAGTTTGACCCTGACTCTGGCTATAACAATGGCATGTTTGTGGCAGAATCGGTGAGGGTCGAGTTTGACTCTATTCTCACTAAGCGAGTCCATGACCATTCCTTTGATGAAAGCTATGCCAAACTTTATTTCCAAGGTAAATATCTGGCTATTGATGATATCTACGCTCCTGAACTCTCCCGCTGCTACATTGATATCCTCGAACAATTTCAGATTCGAGCCAATCTGGTGATTCCGGTTTCGTTGCCAGAGCGATTGTGGGGTTTGCTCTGTATTCATCAATGTACAGAAGCCCGCCATTGGCAGGAAGATCAGATCAACTTGAGCCAACAACTAGCTAATCAATTAGCGATCGCTATTCACCAAGCTCATCTCTTTGAGCAGTTGCAGCAACAACTCATCCAAGCGGCTAAAATGTCGGATATTGGGCAAATGCTCACGGGGATTGCCCATGAAATTAACAACCCAACTGTTTTTTTACAGGGCAATATTCAACCAGCGCAAAACTATGTGCAAGACTTACTGGGTTTAATTGAATTGTATCAGAAGAAAATGCCAAGTCCAGCTCAAGAAATAGCAGCAAAAATTGAGGCAATTGACTTTGAATTTATCCGTGAAGATTTACCCAAGTTGCTCGGGTCAATGAATTTAGGGATTGAGCGCATTCGCAATATTAGTCAAAGTCTGCGCAGCTTGTCTCGTAAAGACCAAGACAAAAAAATGAGCTTCCAGATCCATGAAGGGATTGATAGCAACTTATTCATCCTCAAGCATCGCCTCAAAGCTAACAACCAACGCCCCAAAATTCAAGTTGTCAAAAACTACTCAAAAATCCCAGAATTACAATGCTTTCCTAGCCAACTAAATCAGGTATTTATGAATATCCTGGCTAATACTATTGATGCCTTTGACAAGACGAATCAAGGTAAAACCTATGGCGAGATTGAAGTGAATCCGAATATCATTACCATTCACACTTCAGTTGTTGCACAAAATCAGATACAAATCCAAATTCAAGATAATGGTTGTGGGATGAGTCTGGAAACTCAGCAACGTATTTTTGAGCAAGGATTTACCACTAAAGAGGTAGGCAAAGGAACAGGCTTAGGAATGGCGATCGCACATCAAATCATTACTGAGAAACATGGTGGTACAATCACCTGTGATTCCACAATTGGAAGAGGTACCACTTTTACCATTGCGCTCCCTATCTCCGGATAATTCACTCATTACTCATTACTCTCGAGAAAAAAGGCAGGAGGCAGGAGGCAGGAGGCAGGAGGCGAGGGAGGAGGTAGAAGGAAGGAAGGAGATATTGTTTCTCCCATTCAATTGGGGGTGCGAAGCACTCCTTGGGAGCTCTTCAGAAACTAAAAATGAAAAGGGATGGCTGAATCCCTTGATATCACACGTTTGCTGACTTATTTTTCGGCGATTCCATCAATGAATTCTTAATTCTTAATTCTTAATTCTTAATTCCTTGACATAATTCCTGGTGATGATGATGCTCAACTTAGCTGGTTATCAAGAAGCTCTCCCTATCTATATGGGAAACCGTACCCTCGTCTATCGGGCTATCCAAACCACCACTGAGCAATCCGTCATCATCAAAGTTTTGCGGAATCCTCGCCCCAATTTTCATGAGTTAGTCCGGTTCCGCAACCAGTACATCATAACTCGTAATCTGGAACATCCAGCCATTGTTCAACCCCTAGCTCTGGAACGTTACTGGAACGGCTATGCTCTGGTAATGCCAGATGACGGTGCGCTCTCCCTGCTGGAATATTGGGAACAGTTCCCTGGTGATCTCAGTGAATTCTTCACGATTGCTATTCAACTAGCTGAAACTTTGCATTATCTGGGTCAACAACACATTATCCACAAAGATATCAAACCTGCTAACATCCTCATCTGCCGCGAAAACCGCCAAGTCAAGCTTATCGACTTCAGTATCTCCAGTTTACTGCCCAAAGAACAGCAACAACTCACTAACCCTAACATTCTCGAAGGAACTCTCGCCTACATTTCTCCAGAACAAACGGGGCGCATGAACCGAGGTATTGACTATCGAACGGATTTTTACTCCCTTGGTGTCACCCTCTACGAACTCCTGACAGGAATTCTCCCTTTTCATAGCAGTGAACCCATGGGGTTACTTCACTGCCACATTGCTAAAGCTCCTTTAGCTCTTGATGATCTCTTAGATACTCAGGGCAACCTGCATCCAAAAGCAATCTCTGAAATTATTCTCAAGTTGATGGCAAAGAATGCCGAAGAGCGCTATCAGAGTGCTTTAGGTTTGAAGCATGATTTAGAGCGATGTTGGCAACAATTGAAAGCCACAGGAGAAATTGCACCATTTGAGCTTGCAGAGTGGGATATCTGCGATCGCTTCCTTATCCCAGAAAAACTTTACGGACGTGAGGCAGAAGTGCAAACTCTGCTCGATGCTTTTGAGCGTGTTGCCAATGGCAATTCGGAAATGATCCTAGTCGCAGGATTTTCTGGCATTGGCAAAACCGCTGTCATCAATGAAGTCCACAAGCCAATTGTCGAAAAACGGGGCTATTTTATCAAAGGCAAATTTGACCAATTCAACCGGAACGTTCCCTTTTCAGCCTTTGTGCAAGCCTTCCGCAATTTGATGGGACAACTGTTGGGGGAATCCGATGCCGCTCTTGCGATTTGGCAGGAAAAAATCTTGGATGCTGTCGGTACTAACGGACAGGTAATCCTCGAGGTAATTCCGGAACTCGAACGTATCATTGGCAAACAACCAAGTGTACCGCAACTCTCTGGTAGTGCTGCCCAAAACCGCTTTAATTTGCTCTTTGGCAAGTTTGTGCAAGTTTTCACAACTAAAGACCATCCCCTGGTCATTTTCCTAGACGACTTGCAATGGATTGATTCAGCCTCATTAAATCTATTGAAACTCTTGATCAATGAATCGGAAACTGGCTCAGAAACACAATACTTGCTGGTGTTGGGAGCCTATCGGAATAACGAGGTGTTTCCACTGCATCCGTTGATGTTGACCCTAGATGAGATTCATAAGCATGGAGCAACGCTGAATACTCTTACGCTAGCGCCCTTAAGCGAAATCGATATTACTCAGTTGGTAGCTGATACGTTGTTGTGTACTGCTGAAATTGCTACTCCATTATCTAAGTTGGTTTATCAAAAAACCCAAGGGAATCCATTCTTTGCCACCCAATTTTTGCAGGGACTCCATGCTGAGGCTTGCATTGTTTTTGATCCCCCTCGGTTTCCCTTTACCAAGGAGGCAAGTCAAGGGGGGTGGCAATGTGATCTAACTCAGGTGCGACAACTTGCGCTGACAGATGATGTGGTGGAATTTATGGTAGGTCGGTTGCAAAAGTTGCCCGAGGCAACCCAGAATGTTTTGAAAATTGCAGCTTGTATCGGCAATCAGTTCAATCTACAGACATTAGTGTTGATTTGCGAACAGTCAGAAGAAGAAGTTGCCGCACATCTTTGGGTTGCATTACAGCAAGAATTAGTTTTACCGATTAGCGAAGCCTATAAGTTTTTCCAAGGAGAGCAACCGGAAGATGAAGTAGCAGAAATAGTTGCAATTAGCTATCGTTTTTTACACGATCGCGTCCAACAAGCAGCTTATTCCCTAATTCCAGAAGACCAAGTACCAATCACTCATTTGCTAATTGGCAGATTGTTACTCAATCGCACTTCCTCTAGGAATATCGAAGATAATATTTTTGAAATTGTCAACCAAATTAATCTAGGTATAGACCTCATTACGCAGCCGTCTGAGAGGTATCAGATCGCAAAACTCAATTTCACCGCAGCGAAAAAAGCAAAAATAGCAACTGCTTATGCCGCCTCTTTAAATTATTGTAAACATGCCTTTTCACTACTGTCAAAAGATTGCTGGAAGCAAAACTATACATTTACTCTATTGTTATATGAATTAGCAGCAGAAAATGCTTACTTGATTGGTGATTTTGCACAAATAATAGTTCTGATAGATATATTACATTCTAACACAATTAATATCTTAGATAGAGTTAAAGCTTATGAGATCGAGATTCAAATTGCGATCTCGCAAAAAAGAACCTTAGAAGCTATTAAGGTGGGACTGGATTTTCTTTCTATTTTAGGGATAAACTTACCGGAGAATCCAGATGAAACCGTTGTTAAATGTTATTTATTTGAACTTTCTGAGAAGTTATCGCAATCTAGCCTCGAATCATTGTCTTCTTTACCAATGATGAAGGATATAAAACAGCTAGCATTAATGAGAATTTTATCTGCTCTGCTCAATGCTGCTTATTTGGGGATGCCTAATTTACTCCCAATTATTGTTGCCAAACAGGTCGATTTGTCTGTTACCTATGGCAATACAGATATTTCGCCATCTGCTTATGCAAACTACGGTTTAATTCTTTGCAGTTTTGCTGAGGATATAGCTCAAGGAGCTCGCTTTGGAGACTTAGCGGTCAACTTATTAGATAGAATTGACTCTCAAGAATTCTCTGCGAAGACATTAGAAATTGTTTGTCTCTCGATTAAACATTGGGAAAATCATATTGATTCTACTTTAAAGCCTCTCTTAGAAAGTTACCAAACAGGATTAGATTCTGGGGATTTTGAATCTGCATCTTTTGCTGTTCTTGATTATAATGTTCACTCATTTGTTACTGGCAAAAATTTAGCAGATCTTGAATTGCAGATGTCTAAATATAGTGCGATAATTGAAGATCTTAAACAGAAAATGGTCTTTAATTTAAACGAATTGCATCGCCAAACAGTCTTAAACTTGCTCAAAAAGAATGATAACCTAACTCTTTTGCCGAGTAATAGTGGTGATGAAGAAAAAATAATTATGCTTCATAAGCAAGATAGTAATTTTAGCTACCTTGCTTCCTTCTACATACATAATTTATTCCTTTGTTATCTATTTGGAGATCGTGCTCGTGCTGTAGAGATTGCAGCTCAGGCAGAATCATATTTAGAAGGAATACCAGGGCAGGTATTCGTCCCCTTATTCTATTTTTATGACGCTTTATCATGGCTTGCTCTCTATCCTGATCTTGAAGAAGTAGAACAAAAAGCTGCTATTGTGCGTATCTCATCCCATCAAGATAAAATGGCAAAATGGGCAAATTTTGCTCCCATGAACTATGCCCATAAACTTCACCTAATTCAAGCAGAAAAATATCGAGTTTTTGAAGAAAAAATCAAAGCAATAGAACTCTATGATCTTGCGATAGCCGAAGCTAAAGACAATCAGTATATCCAAGAAGAAGCATTAGCCAACGAACTCACTGCTCAGTTCTACCTTGGTTGGAACAAGGAAAAAATTGCTGCTGTTTATCTACAGGAAGCTTATTATTGCTACGCCCGTTGGGGTGCTAAAGCGAAGACTCACCAACTTGAAGAAACATATCCCCAACTCTTGAGTCCCATTCTTCAACAGCAACGAGTTGAATTGAATACTCTTACTAGTCTAGAGAGTGTAACTCAAAGCTTCACCTCAATAACACAAACTAAAAATAGCACCACACAACTTTCTGATATCTTAGATTTGGCTTCTATCTTACAAGCTGCCCAATCTCTCTGTAGTACCATCGAGTTTAATCAACTGCTAGGCAACATTGTCGAAATTATTTTGACTAATGCTGGAGCACAAAAAGGCTGTTTTACTCATTCCCCAAGATAACCAATGGCAACTAGAGGCAATGACCAAAATTACCTCGGATGGGATTATTGAGACTACCACGCGATCGCAACACATAAGTCCTGAAAGTGCAGTTCCTATTCGCTTGATTCAATATGTTCAACACATCCAAGAACCTGTACTAATCAATGAAGGACAAACTGAAATTTCTGGCATCCTCAAAGGCTATTTACTAAAGTATAAACCCCAAAGTGTGCTATGTGTTCCACTGCTTAATCAAGGACAACTACTCGCTATTTTGTACCTGGAACATTCAACTACTAAAGGCATTTTCACTCCCAATAGTGTGACAATTGTTCAGTTCCTATGTAGCCAAGCAGCTATTTCCCTCCAAAACGCTCAACTCTATTACCAAGCTCAACAATCTGTCCACGATTTACAACAGGTACAACTCCAATTAGTACAAAATGAAAAGATGTCAGCTTTGGTGAACTTAGTAGGAGAGATTGCCCATGAGATTAATAATCCAATAGGCTTTTTGCAAGGCAATATTCAACCCGCCCAAGATTATGTGCAAGATTTACTGAGTTTAATTGACTTGTATCAGCAACAAATGCTCAATAGAGATGAAGTAATTAAAGCAAAAAATGAAGCAATTGACTTAGAGTGTGTTCGTAAAGATTTACCTAAATTGCTAGAGTCAATGCATCTAGAGATTGGGCACATTCGCAATATCAGTAATAGTTTGTTGAAGGCGTGGGAAAAGTTCAACAATCAATAATGAATAATGAGTAATAAATAATTACCTCTCCTTAAAAGAAGAGGTCTTAGATCAAATTTATCAATTATCAATTATCAATTATCAATTATCAATTGATAATAATTGCTCCTGCCTTAAGACTATTCCTCCGGATGGAACCGATAATGATAGGAAAAATAAAAATAAACTGTCTGTGTTAATTTACTTTATTTGTAGTGATAATGCTCAACTTAGCTGGTTATCAAGAAACTGACCAAATCTATGCCGGAACTCGCACCCTTGTCTATCGAGCAACCCGCTCCACAGCTGAGCAACCTGTCATTATCAAAGTCCTTTGCAATCCTCATCCCAACTTCAATGAATTAGTCCAGTTCCGCAATCAATATATCATTACCTGCCATCTGGAACATCCTGCAATTGTTCAGCCCCTCGCTCTCGAACGTTACGGTAATGGTTATGCACTGGTGATGCCTGATGAAGGTGCAATCTCACTTCTCGACTATTGGCGGCAGTTGGGCTGCTCCCTCAGCGAATTCCTCACTATTGCGATTCAACTAGCCGAAGCTCTACATTATCTCACTCAACAGCGCATCATCCACAAAGATATCAAACCTGCCAATATTCTCATCCATCCTCAAACCCACCAAGTCAAGCTCATCGACTTCAGTACCTCCAGTTTGCTACCCAAAGAACAACAACAACTCACTAACCCTAATATTCTGGAAGGAACTCTTGCTTACATCTCTCCTGAACAAACGGGACGGATGAATCGAGGTATTGACTATCGCACAGATTTTTATTCTCTGGGTGTGACGTTTTTTCAACTCCTGAGTGGGAAGTTACCTTTTGAAAGTAGTGATCCGATGGAGTTGGTGCATTGTCATATTGCGAAAATGCCTCCGGAATTAGGGAGTAGAAGCCACCCCCAACCCCTAACCCAACCCACCCCTAACCCCTCCCAGGATGGGAATAGGAGGGGAGTAGGCAAGAAAGAAGAGATTCCTCAAGTACTCTCGAACATTGTGATGAAACTGATGGCGAAGAATGCCTGAGGAACGTTATCAGAGTGCTTTGGGTTTAAAGTATGATTTAGAGCGATGTTTGAAACAATGGGAGACTAGGGGAGATATTATCCCATTTGATTTGGGAGAGCGGGATATTTGCGATCGCTTTCTCATCCCCGAAAAGCTTTATGGACGGGAACAGGAAATTGCTCAATTATTAGCAGCATTTGAACGAGTCAGTCAAGGAGATGGTGAGAAAGGGAGCAACTCAGAACTGCTCCTGGTGGCTGGATTTTCAGGGATTGGGAAAACCGCAGTTGTTAACGAAGTCCACAAGCCTATCGCCAAGCAAAGGGGCTACTTTATCAAAGGCAAATTTGACCAGTTCAACCGCAACATCCCCCTTTCAGCATTTTTGCAAGCCTTCCGAGACTTGATGGGACAATTGCTCGGTGAATCAGATGCCGAACTCGCCTCATGGAAGGCAAAAATTCTGGAAGCAGTGGGAGAAAATGGGCAAGTCATCATCGAAGTAATTCCTCAGTTGGAGAACATTATCGGTAAACAGCTCCCTGTGGCAGAACTCTCTGGCAGTGCAGCGCAAAAAACGCTTTAATTTACTGTTCGGCAAATTCGTGCAGGTTTTTACTACCAAAGAGCACCCCCTCGTCATATTCCTTGATGATTTGCAGTGGGCGGATTTGGCTTCGTTGAATTTTTTGAAGCTGTTGATGGATGAGTCGGAAGCTGGCTATTTGCTGGTGTTGGGGGCATATCGTGATAACGAAGTGTTTGCAGCTCATCCTTTAATGTTAGCTTTGGATGATATCACCAAACGAGGAGCAAACATTAATACTCTGACTCTTGCTCCTTTGAATGAGGTGGATATTACTCGTTTGGTTGCCGATACGTTGCTGTGTTCGGTGGAAATCGCTGCACCGTTATCTCAGTTGGTGTATCAAAAAACCCAAGGAAATCCTTTTTTTGCTACCCAATTTTTGCAAGGGTTACATGAGGATGGATGGATTACCTTCGACCCCCCTGTGTCCCCCCTTGCTAAGGGGGGAAGTCAAGGGGGGTGGCAGTGCGATTTAGCACGGGTGCGACAGTTGGGGTTGACGGATGATGTAGTGATGTTTATGGTAGGGCGGTTACGGAAGCTGCCAGAAGCAACCCAAGAGGTATTTAAGTTAGTAGCGTGTATTGGCAACCAATTCGATTTGGCAACCTTGGCGGTGGTGTGTGAACGCTCTCAAGAAGAAGTTGCCAAAGATTTATGGAAAGGATTACAAGAGGGGTTTGTTATTCCTGAAAGTGAGACATATAAGTTTTTCCAGGGAGAAAAAGATCGGGAGACCAATACTGAATTAGTTTCAGTAAGTTATCGCTTTTTGCATGACCGCGTTCAGCAAGCTGCCTATTCTTTAATTGCTGAAGAGCAAAGAATATCTACCCATCTCAAAGTGGGACAACTCTTGAATAAGAACACTCCTGAGGCAGAAAGAGAACAGAAAATTTTTGAAATTACCAATCAATTAAATATGGGAGCGTCATTAATTAACGCTCCCCAGGAACGATATGAGCTGGCTGAACTGAATTTGACTGCTGCACTAAAAGCTAAAAATTCCAGTGCTTATTTTGCTGCTATTGATTATCTAAAAATCGGAGTTAATCTTCTGGGAGAAGATGGTTGGCAAGACTATTATGATTTGAATCTTGAACTTTATTTAGAGTTAGCACTAACAACCTTTAGTGTTGGCGATTTTGACCAGTCTCAAGAGTTTGTTCAATTGATGAAAGGACAAGCCAAAACTCTAATGGATAAGGTCAGGGTATACGAAGTAGAGATCTTGTCTAAGGTGACTCAAGTCAAGCTAACAGAAGCCCTTGATATCGGACTGCAAACCTTGGAATTGTTAGACATTAATATTTCTGCGATCGATACGTCTCAGGGTTTAGTTCTTGAATTTCCAACTTTCATTGATGGAGACTGGAATAATATTCCTGAAATGACCGATCCCCTGAAGATCGCAGCTATGCGCATTATGGGGACACTTCTCTATCCCCTCTTTTCCATGAGACCGAACCTCTTTCCCTCACTGGCTATGACAATGGTTACTCTATGTCTAGAGTATGGATTTACTAGGGTTAGTGCAATTGCTTATGGGTTCTATGGATTGATACTTGCTGGTGCAAATGAGTTAGAAGCTGCTAATCAATTTGGACGGTTAGCACTCAAGTTTCTGGAACACTTCAACGCTACGGAATGCAAGGCAAAGGCTTACCTGACTTATTATGCTCACGTTAGTCTCTGGGAAAACCATATCAAAGAAAGTATCGACCCATTACAAGAGGGTTTTCAAAGTGGTCTAGAATCAGGTGATATAGAATTTGCTGGCTATTGTGGCAATAATTACTGTGCTTATTTATTTCTAGTAGGTAATTATTTACCATCCATTATACAAAGTCAGATTCCCTATATCGAAAGATTGATTAAGTTAAATCTAGAAACCTCATATATATTTGCTGGTATCTGGAAGCAACTAGCAATGAACTTCGTCGGAGATGCGGAAAATAAACTTCAGTTAATTAGTGAGGACTTTGATGAAACACAAATCATGCCTGCCTTGATGGCATCTAAGAATTACACCCTGGTATTTGGTATTTATACTGCTAAAACTATACTTTATTATCAATTTGAAGAATATGCTTGTGCATTAGAGAGTGCCGCTTCAGGCACGGAATATGCGCAAGCAGCTGCAGGTTATGCCTTTGTTGCTGTGATCAATGCTTATTATTCTCTTGCCTTGCTAGCTCTCTATTCTCAAGTCAATGTCTCTCAACAAGAGCAGTATTTAGAGCAGCTTCAAGTCAATCAATCCAATCTGAAGCTTTGGGCAAGCCATGCCCCGATGAACTTTCAGCATAAATACGACTTAGTGGAAGCAGAAAAAAATCGTGTATTAGGGAATAAAGTTGAAGCGATAGAATTATATGATCTTGCCATTGCTGGAGCAAAAGCTAACGAATACCTGCAAGAAGAGGCATTAGCCAACGAACTGGCTGCTAAATTCTACCTTGACTGGGGCAAAGACAAAGTCGCTACAGCTTACATGCAAGAAGCTTACTATTGCTATTCCCGATGGGGAGCTAAAGCTAAGACTGAGCATCTCGAACAAACCTATCCTCAACTTCTCACCTCCATTCTTCACCAGCCAAAAGGTGAAACCATGACTCAGATGGCGACGGCAACCATCACTAGTACTTCAACAGAAACTTCTGATGCTCTTGATCTCGCCTCCGCTATCAAAGCCTCTCAAGCTCTTTCTGAGGAAATCAAACTTGATGCCTTACTCTCTAAGTTGATGCACATTGTCCTCGAAAATGCTGGAGCAGATCAAGGAGCCTTAATTCTAGATAACTCGGAGACTTGGGAAATTGTTGCTGAATGTGTTAATGGGAACTGTTACCTGTCTACCATTGCCCTGAAACAAACCGATAACCTACCCAGTAGTATCATTAATACTGTCAAGCGGACGCAGCAAACCCTGCTCATCAACAACATCGAACAAGATAAAACCTTCGTTCGGGACCCCTACCTCAGACAAAAGCCACCTAAAAGTCTCTGCTGCATTCCTATCCTCAATCAAGGAAAATTAATCGGTATCCTCTACCTGGAAAACAACCTCACCACAGAAGCCTTTACTCCAGAACACCTTGAAATCCTCAATCTCCTTACTGCTCAAGCCGCTATCTCCATCGAAAATGCCCGACTTTACCAGCGACTAAAAGATTACAATGATACGTTGGCACAACAAGTTGCTGAACGAACACAACAGTTACAGCAAAATAATCAACAACTCACTCAAACTTTACAAGAACTCAAAGCCACCCAAGATGAGTTAATTCAGTCGGAAAAAATGGCAGCATTGGGGCAATTGGTTGCCGGGATTGCCCATGAAATTAACACGCCTTTGGGAGCTATTCGCGCTGCGATTGGTAATACAGATAAAGCTTTAGAAGCCTCCTTGTCTCAACTGCCTCAACTGTTGCCCCAACTCAGCTTACAACAGCAAACTGACTTTTTCCGCTTCCTAGAACAAGCCCTCAGTAGTCAAGCCAAACTTAGTACCAGGGAAAAACGCCAAATTAAGCGCACATTGACTCAACAGCTTCAATCTCATGACATTGCTAATGCCAAACAGCTGGCTCACCTGTTGACGGAAGGAGGAATATATCAGAGCTTTGACGACTCTCAAGTGTCTCTGCTGCAAACTCCTCAAGCCAACCAAATTGTGCAAATAGCCTACGATATTGCCCGCCTCCACACCAATAGTCAAAATATTAACAACGCCGTTGAACGGGCTTCTAAAATTGTCTTTGCCCTCAAGAGCTATGCCCGTTATGATCACAGTGGGCAAAAGCAATCAGTCCAGATTACTGACAGCATGGAAACCGTGCTGGAACTTTACCACAACTATCTCAAAAAGGGTGTAACAGTCATTCGCCACTATCAACCTGTTCCAGAGATTCCTTGCTATGGGGATGAATTGGTGCAAGTATGGACAAACTTAATTCACAATGCAGTTCAAGCAATGGATGGCAAAGGGACAGTTGAGATTGGGGTGCGTCAGCAAAATCAAGACATCGTTGTTGAAGTTACAGATTCCGGTTGTGGTATTCCCCCAGAAATTCAAAATCAAATCTTTCAGCCTTTCTTCACCACCAAATCTGCGGGAGAAGGTAGTGGTTTAGGTTTGGATATTGTGCAAAAGATCATTACAAAACATCAGGGAACAATTACCTTTACCTCTGTACCTGGCAACACCACTTTCACTGTCACCTTGCCCATGTAGTAATGAGCGCCTAACGGCGAATTAAGAATTAAGAATGAAGAATTCATTGATGGAATCACCGAAAAAGAAGTCAGAAACTAGTCATATCAAGGGATTTAGCCCCAAATATAGGATTTTAGTTTCTCAAGAGCTCCCCAGGAGCGCTCCCCAATTGAATGGGAGAAACAATATCTCCTTCCTTCCTTCTACCTCCTCCCTCGCCTCCTGCCTCCTGCCTCCTGCCTCCTGCCTTTTTTCTCGAGAGGTATTTAACACCTAACACCTAACACCTAACACCTAACACCTAACACCTAACACCTAACACCTAACACCTAACACCTAACACCTAACACCTAACACCTAACACCTAAGATATGACTGAAGCTGCAATTCTATGTGTAGATGATGAAACCGTTATCCTGGAAAGCCTCCAGGAGCAAATTAGCCGTCACTTTGGTGAGCAATTTTTGTATGAAGCTGCTGAAAGTGCGGAGGAAGCCCTAGAAATCCTCGAAGAGCTCAATGAAGAGGGAGTCAAGATTGTCGTCATTGTCTCTGATTGGTTGATGCCGGGAATGCGGGGAGATGAGTTTTTAGTTCAAGTGTATCAGCAATTTGGTGACATTACAACAATTATGTTAACCGGGCAAGCTGATGATTCGGCGATTGAGCGGGCTAAGCGGGAAGCTAATCTGTACTGCTGCATTTATAAACCGTGGCGCGAAGAAGAGTTACTCAAAATCATGACAACAGCCCTGGAATCAGTATGAACGAAGAACTAGCAATTCTGGTAGTCGATGATGAACCAATGGTATTGGAAAGTCTTGCCGAGGAATTACTGCGGAACTTTGGTCAAAATTACCAAATAGAAGCGGCTGAAAGTGGTGAAGAAGCTCTGGAAATTATCGAAGAACTACATACAGAAGGAATCAAAATTGCTGCGGTTGTTTCTGACTATCTGATGCCGGGAATGAAAGGTGACGAACTCCTCTCTCAGATTCATGACCAATATCCGAATATATTGAAGATTATGCTCACTGGTCAAGCAGGAGTAGATGCAGTGGGCAATGCTGTGAATTCAGCTAACCTTTACCGTTATATTGCTAAACCTTGGGATGCCACGGATCTCAATCTGACTCTTAAAGAAGCTCTCAAGAAGTATCTGCATATTAAACAACTTGAAGAACAGAATGCTCAACTGCGAGAAAGTGAGCGTCGCCTGACTCAGATTTTAGAAGCAATGCCTATTGGTGTTGCTGTTCACGATACTACGGGAAAAATGACCTATGCCAATCAGAAAGCCCAGGAATTACTCAAGTTAGAGGTTCTACCTGAGACGAAGACTAAGGAACTCTCAACGGATTTCAACTTTTATCAGGCAGGAACTGAGGCATTATATCCTACGGAGCAACTACCAATTGTGCGTTCTCTAGCTGGAGAAACGGTTTATGTTGAGGATCTCGAAATTCATTATCCAGATGAGATCATTCCCTTAGAAGTTTCAACTACTCCAATTGAGGATAAAACTGGTCAGATTTTCCAGGCAATCGCTACTTTCCAGGATATTAGCGATCGCAAACAAGCTGAAGCTGAACGAGAACAGTTTACCCAAGAATTGTTCCAACTTAATGAAGCTTTGTCCCGGTTCGTTCCCCGTCAATTTTTGCAATCTCTGGCTCGCAAAAGTATCACCGAAATTCAACTGGGAGAATCAATTGAGAAAGAAATGTCGGTTTTATTTGCCGATATCCGTTCGTTTACCAACCGTTCGGAACAAATGACCCCAGAAGATACCTTTAAGTTTATCAATGGCTATCTCCGACGTATGGAACCTGCAATTATTGCCAATGGTGGTTTTATTGATAAATATATTGGTGATGAAATTATGGCACTGTTTGAAGGGAGTGCTGATAGCGCAGTGAAGGCAGGGGTGAATATGTTAAAAACCCTCGCAGAATATAACCTAAGCCGACAACAATTAGCTCGCCAACCCATTGAAATTGGTATTGGCATTAATACAGGGAATTTGATGCTAGGAACATTAGGCGGTGACTCTCGCATCGATACCACCGTCATCGGTGATACAGTTAATCTCGGTTCACGCCTCCAGCAGTTGACCAAAGTCTACCAAACTCCTTTGCTGATTTCCCATAAGACCTTTGCTCAGCTTGAAGAACAGATGAACTATGCTCTACGCTTAATCGATCAAGTGCAAGTTCGGGGGAAAGCTGAGAAAGTAGGGGTGTTTGAAGTATTTGAGGCTGATCCTCCCCCCCAAAAACAAGCAAAATTGGCAACAAAGCTGACGTTTGAAGCAGCTGTGATTTACTACTATCAAGGGGCAGTTGAGAAGGCAAAATCCCTTTTCAATGAGTGTTTACAAAAAAATCCCAGTGATAGCGTTGCCCAAATCTATCTGCAACGGTGTGCTCAACTAGGGCTGGCTGAATAAGTCTGAAACCTTTAAAGATAAAGGGTTTTAGCTTGATTGTAACCAAGGAAAATGCAAGGACTCAAGTTTCTGTTAGACGTTTTCGACAGGCGATCGCAAACTTAGGGACACACTTTTCCAACAGATCCAACAACTCTTCAATCTCCATCTGGGGGTTTTTGAGATCCTCTACTTGCTTAGTAATGATCGATAGCATTTGGTCACCTGACAAATCTAAGAGAGAAACCAAAAACTCGTCTGCACTTTGAGCAGTTACATTGAATTTATCCAGAGACTTCCTTGGGAAATGTCTTAGATTATCGGTAACAATCACCTCGGCTTTCCCCACCAATGCTGCCGCTAGAACATGGCGATCGCCCTCATGATTATCCAAGCAAGGGACTAAATCGTCCGTCATCTCAATCAAAGCTTCTGGAAAAGCCCGATTCATAACATGGTTTAACTGTTGGGCTTTCTCAGGAGATATACAACCATCCTCCACCAAATTCCGAAACGTTCCGTCTAAAATTTCCTCTGTCCATCTAACCTGGTATAAACCCGCTTCAGCTGCACGTAACAGCGTGTCCCGTAGATACATCGGATAAAGTACACAGGAATCCAATACCACTGGGAAAACGACCATTGAAAACCTTAAGCCCCTGCCTCATAGAAACCTAATTCCTGGCTTATTGCTGTTAACTCAGTTAAGGTTTGGTTGCGATCGCTGTCCCGTTTCTGTTTATAACTCAGCACGTCCTCAGCCTTAACCCTTCGGTGGGAACCAATCTTGGTAAACGGAATATCCCCCTGTTCCAAAAGCTTGTAGAGATAAGGACGGGAAATATTGAGAATATTAGCCGCTTCTTGAGTTGTTAAAAATTGCTCTTGAGGAATGAGTGTAACTCCCTTACCCTGAGCCAAAAGTGGTGTAACTTGAAGCAAAACCTGATAGAGTGATTCTGGTAATAGAATCTCCTCACCATCCATCCCCACCAATTTAGGATGAGCTTTTTCCAAAAGCTGAGTCAATCGCAACAAATCCTCAGACCCAAGCTGAGACTCAAAAACTGGAGTATTTGTCGGCATGGTTGTTAATTACCCAGAACAACTGTAATAAGTGTAGCAGGGAGTAGGGGTGGAAGGAGGTGCAAGGAAGGAGATTGCGATCGCAGCTCTGATACCCCCGACTTTAACGTTCCAATGTCCTTGAGGCATGGGCTTCAATCCCTAATTGCTTTTGAGGAAGTTTCTTTAAACCCCAAAATTTAGTCTAAAGTCCAGTAAAATACCTCAAAACCCTTGCATCGCCATCAGTTGTTTTTGTCCGACTTATTCGGCAAACCCTAACTAGGGCTTGCTGAATAAGTGTGGAAGCTATGCCATACTTTGCTTTCAATCATTTTATGCCTAGCAAGCGTGCAAGGAAATTGTATCGATGGGCTCAATTTCCTTGCACTTTCGTGGAAAATTCCCTAATACCAAAAATCTAATACCTTACCTACCACCTGCCACCTACCACCTACCACCTATTCAAACCCGAAAATTACGACTTATTCAGCAAGCCCTAACTAGAGACTGATCATATGCCGCGATCGCACATCAAATCATTACCGAAAAACAGAGGGTATGATTGAGAAGCAAATAACAGGACTTAGGCAAAGCCTCTATTCGTAGTAGCGCGACACAGCTAAAATATTGTAATAAGTGTAGGTTGGGTTGAGGAACGAAACCCAACGCGAGTAACACGAATGTTGGGTTTCACTTCGTTCCACCCAACCTACAGTTTTAGTCGTGTCACGACAGTAGGGTGTGTTAGCGTAGCATAACGCACCTTTGAATCTATATATGCTGTAGCTGCATAAGTCCTCAAATAAGCAGTCTGCTGCTTGCCCGTATGCCTGGTAATGATGATGTTCAACTTAGCTGGTTATCAAGAAGCTCTCCCTATCTATACCGGAACCCGCACTCTTGTCTATCGGGCTATCCAAACTACTACTGAGCAATCCGTCATTATCAAAGTTCTCCGTAACCCTCATCCCAACTTCCATGAGTTAATCCGGTTCCGCAACCAATACATCATCACCCGTAATCTGGAACATCCAGCTATTGTTCAACCCCTCACCCTGGAACGTTATGGTAATAGCTATGCTCTGGTGATGCCGGATCAAGGTGCCCTTTCCCTGCTGGAATATTGGCAACAGTCCCCAGGTAATCTGAGTGAATTCCTCTCCATTGCTATTCAATTGACCGAAGCTTTGCATTATCTAGGTCAACAGCGTATCATCCACAAAGATATTAAACCCACCAACATCCTCATTCACCCGGAAACCTTTCAAGTCCAGCTCATCGACTTCAGCATTTCGAGTTTATTGCCCAAAGAACAGCAACAACTCACCAACCCCAACGTTTTGGAAGGAACCCTAGCTTATATCTCTCCAGAGCAAACAGGGCGTATGAACCGGGGTATTGACTATCGGACGGATTTTTATTCCCTTGGTGTCACCCTCTACGAACTTCTGACAGGAGTTCTGCCTTTTCATAGCAGTGATCCGATGGAGTTACTCCACTCTCACATTGCTAAAGCTCCTTTAGCCCTTGATGATCTCTTAGATACTCAGGGCAACCCCTATCCAAAAGCAATCTCTGAGATTATTCTCAAGTTGATGGCAAAGAATGCCGAGGAACGGTATCAAAGTGCCTTGGGTTTGAAGCATGATTTAGAGCGATGTTGGCAACAGTGGGAAGCCACAAAAGAAATTGTACCATTTGAGCTTGGGGAGCACGACAGAAGCGATCGCTTTCTCATTCCCGAAAAACTCTATGGAAGGGAAACAGAAGTACAAACTCTGCTCGATACCTTTGAGCGAGTGGCTAGCGGTAATACAGAAATGATGCTAGTTGCAGGTTTTTCTGGAATCGGGAAAACTGCTGTTGTCAATGAAGTTCATAAGCCCATCGTTAAGCAGCGAGGCTACTTCATCAAAGGGAAATTTGACCAATTTAATCGCAACATTCCCTTCAGTGCATTTGTGCAAGCCTTCCGAGACTTGATGGGGCAATTGCTTAGTGAATCGGATGCAGACTTAGCCAATTGGAAAACGAAAATCCTCAATACTTTGGGAGACAATGCCCAAGTTATCATCGATGTAGTTCCTGAACTCGAAGGAATTGTCGGCAAACAATCCCCTGCTCCGGAACTCTCTGGCAGCGCTGCCCAAAATCGCTTTAACTTACTCTTTCAAAAGTTCATTGCCGTATTCAGAACGAATGAACATCCCCTCACCATATTTTTAGACGATTTGCAATGGGCAGATTCAGCTTCCCTCAATCTCTTGAAGGTATTGATGGGGGATAGGGATTCAGATTACTTATTGTTGCTGGGAGCCTATCGAGATAATGAAGTGTTTCCTGCCCATCCTTTAATGTTGAGCTTAGCTGAACTGGAGAAAGAGGATGCTTTGATTGCTACAATCACCCTACAGCCATTAGTTTTTGAGCAGGTTAATCAGTTAGTTGCTGAGACCCTGAGTTGTAATGAACAACTAGCTCAACCTCTGACTGAATTAGTGTATCAAAAAACCCAAGGCAACCCGTTTTTTACTACTCAATTCTTGAAAGGGTTATATGAGGATGAGTTAATTACCTTTAACCTAGGCTTGGGCTATTGGGAATGCGACTTGGTAAAAGTCCATGATGCAGCACTCACTGATGATGTAGTTGAGTTCATGGCGGGGCGCTTGCAGAAGTTGTCTCCTGCAACCCAGAATGTTTTGCAGCTGGCAGCTTGTATTGGCAATCAATTCGAGTTGCAAACGTTAGCAATTATTTCTGAGGAGTCTGAGCAAGAAGTTGCTGTTGATATCTGGAATGCACTGCAAGAGGGCTTAGTGTTGCCTGTAAGTGAAAGCTACAAGTTTTTCCAGGAGTCAGGAATCAATGATCAGCAGACTGATGCAATATTGGCAAGCTATCGTTTCTTACACGATCGCGTCCAACAAGCTGCTTACTCTCTCATTCCTGAAGCACAAAAACAAGCTTTTCACTTAAAAATTGGCCAACTTTTGCTTAATAATATACAGCCAGCAAAAATAGAGTCAAGAATTTTTGATATTGTTAATCAATTAAATATCGGTCGCGAGTTGATGGTTGTGCAATCTGAACGCGATCATTTGGCCAAACTGAATCGGATGGCTGGACATAAAGCTAAAAACTCTACTGCCTATACAACAGCTAGAGAATATCTAGCCATCGGTCTTGAGTTACAAAACTCAGATTGCTGGCAGCAACATTATGATTTCACGCTGGATTTACACTTGGAGGCAGCAGAAGTAGCTTATCTCAGTGGAAATTTTGAGCAAATGGAACAGCTAGCTGATGAGATATTAGCACGAGTAAGCACTCCACTGGAAGCTTTGAAAGTTTATGAAATCAAAATTCTTGCCTATGAAGCTCAAAATAAAGCTTTGGAAGCGATCAATATGACTTTGCCGTTTTTACAAAAGTTCGGTATTGAGTTTCCCAGGGAGCCCAGCCAAGCTGATATTGTGCAAGGAATGGCAGCTGTACATGCAGGCTTAGGGGAAACTCCCATTGAAGAGTTAGTTGCCTTGCCTCTGATGAATAATCCCATGCAGATAGCAGCAATTAATATCCTGATGAGTTTGGGGACAGCGAGCTATTTCGCGTTTCCAGCACTAACTCCTCTACTTATTTCCAAGGCAGTTAGCCTCTCAATTGAATACGGCAATGCAGTTAATTCTCCCTTTGCTTATTCTGGTTATGCTCTGATGCTATGTGGTTTTGTCGGAGATATTGAAGCAGGTTATCAATTTGGTCAACTTGCTATAGCATTATTAGCTAAATTTGACAATAAAATTATTGCCGTAAAAACATGGCAAACTGTCAGCATTTTTGTCATTCATTGGCGATTTCATTTAAAGAATACCTTAAGTGATTTACTTAAATCATATCAAGTTGGTTTAGAGGTTGGAGAAATAAATTTTGCCAGTTTATCCGCATTTAACTATGGTTGCCATAGCTATTTTTTGGGAGTGGAATTACAACAGCTGGTTCAGGAAATGGCAAATTATAGTTATGTGCTCAAAAAGCTTAAGCAGAATCAGACACTACAAGTGAATGAGCTTTTTCGGCAAGCTGCAATCAATCTAACAGGAGAAACTGAGAATCCCACTTGCTTGTTAGGGGAAGTATATGATGAAAGAGTGATGGTTTCTTTGCATGAAAAAGCAAATGAAGCAACTGCTTTAGGTTTCTTTCATCTTAATAAACTCCTTCTTCACTATTTGTTTGATGAATGGGAATTTGCCTTAGAGCATGGTATCAAGTTAAAGCAGTACTTAGAAGGAATGGTCGGGCGATTCTCAGTGCCAGTTTTTCATTTCTATCAGGCTTTGACTTTGATTGCTTGTTATCCTGTTAAATCTGATATTGAAAAAGATAAATTATTGGTAGAAGTTAATCAACATCTGGAAAAATTAGATAATTGGGCACAGTATGCACCGATGAATTTTCTCCATAAAAGTCATCTCATCGGTGCAGAAAAGCAGCGAATCTTAGGTGAATCTTCTGCCGCTATAGAATTATACGATCGCGCCATTGCCGGAGCCAAAGAACATGAATATCTTCAAGAAGAAGCTCTAGCCAACGAACTCGCCGCTAAATTTTACCTTGACTGGGGTAAAGAAAAAATTGCAACCACTTATATGCAAGAGGCTTATTATTGCTATGCTTGTTGGGGAGCTAAAGCGAAAACTGACCAACTCGAAGCAAAATATCCCCAACTTCTCACCTCTATTCTGCAAAAACAGCCGCTTCAATATAATCCTTTCGATAGTCTCAATAGCCTGACAGAAACCCTGACTCTTGCCAGAAAAACACAAACTAAAAATACTAGTAGTACAATTTCTGAAGCCCTGGATTTTGCCTCTGTTTTGCAAGCAGCTCAAACCCTTTCTAGCACCATTGAACTGGAGCAGCTACTAGATGATATTGTACAGATCATTATGATCAATGCTGGAGCACAAAAGGCAGGATTACTAATTCCCCAAGCTGAAGAATGGCGACTGCGGGCGATGGCACAACTGACAGAGGATGGTATTGTGGAGAGTAGTACGCGATCGCAACCTTTAACTACAGAAATCTCTGTTCCTATTCGCGTCATTCAATATGTCAAAAATACCCAAGAACCTGTACTAATCGACGAAGGTAAAACAGAGATTTCTGGTATTATCGAAGGCTATTTACTCAAATATCAACCCCAAAGTGTGCTGTGTGTACCACTGCTCAACCAAGGGCAATTAGTTGCTATTGTTTACCTGGAACATCCAACAACTAAAAGGGTGTTTACCTCTCATCGTCTCACTATTATTCAATTCCTCTGTGCTCAAGCTGCTGTTTCTCTGCAAAATGCCCAACTCTATCACCAAGCTCAGGAAGCTCTACCTGCTCAAGACTATGTGCAAGACTTACTGAGTTTAATTGACCTTTATCAGTCGGAATATCCTCAACCAAATAAAACAATTGAAGCAAAAATTGAGGCAATTGATTTAGAATTTATCCGTAGGGTTCACGATGAAAGAAGTGGGTAAGGGAACAGGTTTAGGAATGGCGGTGTGGGCATATAGAGGAAATGAACCACAGAGGCACAGAGGAACACAGAGATGAGGTAGTGCCAAAGGTAAAGTTTGGATGAGTGATGATTTTGATAAAGATTGCTAGAGTTAGATTATAGACTTCAACAGGCATTCAATGGAATCTACCGAACCCCATTCAACTCCTCAAGCAGTCCATAACGAATTTACAATATCGAGCAGTCAATTGACAAACTTGACCGGTTCTGGCTCAGTTAACTACAACCGTGCTGCTAATCAAGCTGACAACCAAAAGAATCTCCCCAGTGATCAAACCACATTACCCGTCTCTTCGGCTACAGAGAGTTCAGTAAGAAAAATTCTAATTCTGGCAGCTAATCCGAAAAACACATCCCAGCTGCGGCTTGATGAGGAGGTGCGGGAAATTGACGCTGGGTTACAACGGAATCAACAACACGCTCAATTTATTCTGGAGCAGAAGTGGGCTGTGCGTCCCAGGGATGTCCAGCGAGCTATGCTGGATTTTAGGCCACAAATTGTCCATTTCTCTGGACATGGTGATGGGGAAGCAGGATTGGCACTAGAAGATAAAATGGGAAAAACGAAGTTATTGACACTCCCCACGGCTAGAAGCCGGGGGATTCTAATTTCATCGTCGTCGCTTGCTGAGTGCAGGTCTTACGACCAACACAAGTAGAGGCTACAACTCCATTAGCGTTACTTCCCGGATGCCCTCCGGTAGTTGCACGACTTAAAATTACTTTGGCTGCATTTACATCCCGTTGCTCAATGTATCCGCAATCTGGACAAGAGTGGGTACGAGTACTTAAAGACTTTTGTACTCTTGCACCACAATTACTGCATTCAATAGATGTGTAATGCGGTGGCACTGCTATTATTTCCCGTCCAAATTTCTTGCCAAAGTATTCGAGCCACTGACGGAAGTTATACCAAGACGCATCAGCGATACTCTTAGCTAGCTTGTGGTTTCTCACCAAGCCGCTTACATTTAAGTCTTCCAAAACGACCTTAGCGTTAACTAGGCATAAGTTACGCGCAAGTCTCTTTGCGTGTTCGTTCCTTTGTCTTGTTACTCTCAAATGTTTACGGGCATAAATACCACGAGCTTTCCTTCTGCCAGTTGAACCTTTCTTCTTTTTGTAGATATTGCGTTGAGAACGCTTTATATCTTTTTCTGCTTTGCGTAAAAACCTTGGGTTTTCTTCATGGTTACCGTTGCTATCAGAATAAAAGTATTGTAAACCTACATCAATACCAACTTTGTTGTTAGTTTTCGGCGCTAATTGAGTATTATCGACTTTGACACAAAACTGAACATAAAAACCATCCGCACGCTTGACAATTCGTACTCGCTTAATCAGCTTGATATCTATTGTATGTATGTCCCACTTCCCCAGTAGCTTCAGCTCACCAATAACCTTTTTGTCTAGAAAATTAATTCGACGCTTGCTAGGGTGCAGTTTCCAGCCCGACTGCTTATACTCAACAGAACGGCTATGTTTTTTAAACCTTGGATATCCCTTATGCCCAGGTTTGTTGGACTTGCAATTAGCAAAAAATCGTTTAATTGCGCGTTCTACGTTCTCTACTGATGCTTGGCAAGCATGGGAGTTGAGTTCCTTGACAAAACTGTATTCGGCTCTGAGTTGAGTGTTGTACTGATAAAGCTCTTTTTTGCCAATACCACGGTTATCCATCCAGTACCTCAAAACTTTGTTTCTGACAAACTGAGAAGTACGGATAGCTTCTGAGATAGCTATCCCTTGTGCCTTTTTGACTACAGCTTTATATTCCAGTACCAACACTTCTTCTATCACCTCCTTATTAGATAGCCAAATCGCTGTATAATTTAGATTATATACATACAATACTTAAAGTCGAGACTTCCAACCAGATGTACTAACTCTTACTTGGTTTCTACCGTTGGAGATGCTCCATTAGAAATTGTTAAACAATATATTCTTAATCAAAAAAATGTCTGACGGCGAATAAATTCGCTACGGGCTTACCCCATAGCTAGAAGCTAGGGGCTTGCGCCCTATGACTTTTGGTCATACCCCTCACCAAATGGACTAAAACTGAAATAGACGATAGATTCAGCATCTACACAACTGAAGGTTCCCATCTCCAAGACGTCTTTTTGCAAAAGTCTTACAGTGACATCAGAATATTGCCAAAGATAGCGTTGGTAAATCAAGGTATGAAAATAAAAACTCAATACTCTGAAGTAGTTGCCATTTAATAATTTAGCGATCGCCAATACATAAGTATCATACTCAAAATCAGCAACGCCCCAAAGCTTTACAGTGCCATCAGAATAAGTCGCAGCCAATTCAATATAATTAACCTTTTGACTTTCTCCACTCAGGTTGACATAATCCCGCACTCCATCAAACTCAAGTGCAGAGGTTAAGGGAGGGTGGTTCAGCTGTTCAGATGTAATAACAAAATCTTGGATAAAGCTTTTTAGTTTAGGTTTGCTAAGACTTTCTTTCTTTAAGTCTTCGATAATCCGGCAGATTCTGACACCTTGCTGAGCAACCACCTCAATTTTATACTCCCTCTGCCCATTATCCGGCTGAGTTTGATCGCCTTGATTGGTGGCGATAGCAGCATGATGTAGTGCCACCAGCTCCCATTTGGTATTGAATACAGGACTTCCAGAACTTCCATAATCAGAATCGGCTGTATATCTCAAGAAGTTCTTATAAAGACCATTATTAATAACTCTGTTGTTATTTAAAACAATTTGTTTATGCCTACCTTTCGGATGCTGAACAATAATAACCCGGTCTCCAAGGATATCCCCATCCTCTATGGTCATACCTTTTGCTCTTAGTTGTTCATCTGTAAATTCACCAGCAGGAAAATGTTTTTGTAGTTGCTCTTTATGTTTTTGTAGTTGTTCTTTATTAAGACCAGGAGAAATTTTACTTTCTGATTCCCTTAAATCAATCCAACCAAAAACGTAGCCAGGGGGCTTTTGGAGTATACTAGTTTTTAACTGTACGAGGGTATAATCTAAACTTTCGTTAGAGACCAACAAATTTTTGGGGTCAAACTCATAATATACTGATGTTTGAGCATCTCCCAAAGCATCCTCAACGTAATTAAAATTGGCAACGCACTGCTCAGCTACTTTCTCATCGGGAATGACATGGTGGTTAGTCATTAAATAAGTACCACCAACCAAAAAACCAGTGCCAACTGGGATGGGATTCAGCTTGGCAAGCTGCCTTTCTGAAATATTTGATTTTAGCTGCTCTAAAGGGTTGGATTGATCACCCTTAAAAATTTCATCAGCTATCTGCTGGGGAATTGCAAATATTTCTTGTAACTTTTCTACAGAATCAAAGTTGCTACTAAAATTACCAATACCTTCTAAGTCTTGAATCTCTTTGATAATTTCTTGAAATTCTGTCAGAGATAGGCTTCTATCTATTCTACATACAGCAATACTTTGTTTTTCACCTGTTTTCAAAAAAGATGACGACAAAAAATCAGGAGTCCCTAGTACGGCACTAACCAAAGATTCTTTATGGTCACGCAGCCGTTCCTTGATAATGGCTATAACTTTATGCGAGTCTTCTTGTATAAAATCATAATCAAGGTCAGCACCACTCGAACCCATAGCTGAAAGACCTAGCCATTTGCCAAAGGCTCCCCAACCTTTATTTCTTAACAAATACTCTACTATTTCTGAACGATTTTGTGTAGAATTAGTACTCATAATGATTCTTGACAAAACTCAACTAAAGTTAATCAAAAAAAATACAAAAAATTAACAAAATAATTAAAAATGCCAATTAAATATTATACTTTCAAAAATATACTAAGTGGAAATTTTGTTCAAAAATCTTTAAATTTAGATTTAGACTACACAATTGCTAGTCAGGGATTATTTGCAAGAACTGGATTAATAATACTAGTTATTTTAGTCTGCATTATAGCCGGTATTTTGGCTGGCTTTATTGGGGTATTAACTAGTTTAGAAATAAGATTTGGTGAAGTTCTGTTCCGTTTAGCATATCTCTCGATGATTTTAGTTGTAGTTATTGGAATAGTAACTGCGATTTATAAAAATTTTACTCAAAGTTTACTAACTGTAATATTAGGACTTTTTCTCACAGCGTTGATTTTATATCTACTATCCAATTTAACTTTTCTGGAACTTTCGCCTCTGTTTTTTCCTGTAACTGTTTTGACCACCGCTTTTGGCTTTTCCATCTCAATTATTAGTTTCTTCATAACTCGCTTTGCCATTGCCTTAACTGATGTCTTGTTTCGTCACCATCGATTGATAAAGAGTATGGGTACGATCATCATCTTCCTTGCTGTAATAACTGGTTCAATTCTTGTTTCTCTTATTGTGATCTTCACTGAACAACAAAATACTGAATCAGAATTTAGAGACATTTTGTTAAACTCAGCTCAGGCAAGAATAGTTTTAATCTTCGGTAGTCTTGTCTATACCCTTGGTTTAGCTTTCAGTAGCTGGCTAGCTAACCGCATCCGAGGTGTACCCTGGAATCATCCAGACTGGCTAAGATCCTTAGTACTCGCAGCTGGCTGTTGGGGTGGTACTTCCTTTCATAATTTAGACCTAAGCGGAGTCAACTTGAGGGGTGCTAGGTTAGCCAACAGTGATTTACGAGCACGCAAGCTTTACCGCACTTGCTTCCAAGAGGTGACTGGATTGGAAAGAGCAAGAGTAGATAGTCGTTACCTGGATCTAGAAAATCCCCAGGTACAGAGACTCCTAACTCACTGCTATTCTGACAATAAAGACTTCAGACAACTCAATTTACGAGGAACATATCTCCGAAATGCGGATATGCGGCGCTTTAACTTAACAGACACCGATTTAACTGGGGCAGATTTGCAAGGTGCTGACTTGCGAGGAGCGATCATGATTCATACTCAGGTAATTGATGTCAACTTTACTCATGCCAAGTTAACTGGAATTTGCAATAAGGATTGGAGCGTCAATAGCCAGACTGACTTCACTGAAGTTGAGTGTGACTATATTTATCGAGAGTTAGATGAACAGGGAGAGCCAACAGATCGTTTTCCAGCAAACCGTAACTTTGAACCCAGAGAATTTGAGTCCCTGTATCAGGAAGTTGGCAATGTCGTTGAGTTGATTTTCAAGGAAGGAGAAAACTGGCAAGCTGCTCTCTTCAGTCTCAAAAAACTCCAGTTAGAAGATGAAAGCTTGGAGTTAGAACTCAAGGGGATTGAAAGACGAGGAGATTTGTGGATAGTTAAAGTCACTCACAACGAGAACTATCCAAAGCAAGAGGTTGAACAGCGTCTCTATGCAAGTTATGAGGAAATGAAGCACCAACTTGCTACCAAGGAACAGCAAGTAAATCAGCTTTTAGGAATTGTCGAAGATCAAGCGAAGGCTTTGAAAGGCTACAGTCAACAGGCTTTTGGCAATAGTTTTTTCATTCTCGGCAGTACCATCACCAATCTTGCTGGTTCTGGGCAAATTGATTATGACGAAGCGGCGGATCAAGTCCGCAGTATTGTTGCTAATGGGGGTGATAGTGCTAAAGCCATGACTTTTACTCAAACTCTCTTGAGTCAACTGCAAGGAAAAAGTGTTGCTACTACTTCTGAGCAGCAAACTGAGTTAATTGAGCAAGTGATAATCGCAGAAGCTCAAAAAGACCCCTTTTTCAAGCAGTTTTTGCTCCAACAAGGTCAGCAAATTACTACTACTATGCCGGAGAATGTGATCACCTCCGCCATCCAAAATGCGATCGCACAACTGTGATGAGAACTAATATCAAGTTCGGTTGAATACTTATACTTTGGTGGCAATAAGGCAGGAGGCAGGAGGCAGGAGGCAGGAGGGAAGAAAGAAGGTTGCAAGGTAGAAGAGAATTATAACTGTTTATCCGAACTTGATATAAAACCTGATCGAATTTATTGTTCAACTTTTTTATGGGTTTACACTGTGAACTCTGAAGAAACACTCCAAAGGAAGTGAGGGTGTCAGCTGTAGGGTGTTAGGTATCGATTGTGGAACTGGCATCTTGCCAGTTGCTCTGAAGAAACACTCCAAGGCGAGTGAGGATGTAGGTGTAGGGTATCAATTGTGGAACTGGCATCTTGCCAGTTACCCAAAATTTTCGATAAAAATTAACCCCGTCCTCACTCTGACAATGGGAACGGGGTTTTATTGAACTACAAATTCACGACTCAACTAGAGGAAATTCATTTCCCACTACCCATCACCATGTTTAATGAGGTTGGAATAGCTCATCGAATCCTGAATTTGTGGTCAAAAATCAATCTTCCAGCTTTTGGGTGAACCTGACTACAGAGGATGGAAAAGAAGATCAGGGTAAAAGCGGTTAAATTCAATCAAAATTCCAGCCGTAACAGTTAACAAAAGAAACATTAACACTGGCGCGGTGGAAAGATATTTCAGTAAATCTCCCATGGAAAATTCTCCTCAAAACTAGCGTGGTGAAACAGGAATTTCGTCGTCCTTAGCAAACATCTTACCGGAGGTATATTCTCCAAAAGCAGCTAATGGCCAGGAAAAGCCAAAGAGCATTTTACTAATTGCTAGAGGTACATCAATGACGATTTCTTTTTCTTCTGGGTTCTTGCCCTCTTTAATTGTTTGTAGATAGCTGCGACCAACCCAACCAATCCAACCTGTAATATACAGGAACAGAATGCTAGGAATGATAAAGTCACCAGCATGACTAAAACGACCATCTACAATTAAGTGAGGTAAGCCTTCCTCACCACAAAGAGCCTCAGAATAACGCTCAAATCGCTTTTTACCTGAAGCAGGATCACCAGTGGTATTAACAGCAGCTTTTGCTCTTTGCTGAAAAGCAGGAGAATCCTTGCAAGGTGTGAGTCCAGCTACACCATCAGCAGAGGCAGCAGTTGCACAACTAAACCACAAAACAACGGCAAAAACTAATGCCAACAATCTTCTCATAAGGTTTGTTTCCTTTTGTTACAGAACAAAAAGTTTTGTGTACAAAACAATGAAGCTATTTGTACACCTTGTACACCAAAGCAATCTTACTCTGATGGGTTAACCTAGTAAAGTTTAATTAAATAAAAGTAGCTTTATTGGTTGTTCTATAAGGCCACCAAAGGATAAAACATCGCTCCTAGAGCAAGCACGCCCCCAATGATCATCAAACCTGCGGGCATAAACTTGCGAGTTTTAGCTAGCCGGATCACAAAGACAACAATCAGTAATGCTGCTACTACTGCGGCTAACGTTAGTCCCCATGCTTGTCCTTGGAGTTGTAGAATACCAGCAATAATCAGCAAAAGACCACTAGTTATACCAGAGATAAGTGAGATTTTGCTCTTGGCTTGCAGATAACCAATGATCCCTCCAACTAAGGCAAGGATGCCATAAGCGATCGGTGCGACGATACCTAAATCCATTGTTCAATTAAAGCTATTTAACAACTGACCTTGTTTATAACCCTAGCTATGCGCCTCATCCTCGGAATTGGCAGAAAACTTAACATAGCTTTGGGAATTTAGAATTTAGAATTGGGAATTGGGAATTTGGAAGAAAAGCTGGAGATTGAGTAGATCACACTTATACGTCCTATGGCTTGCGTATTAGCAATAGAAACTAGTTGTGATGAAACAGCAGTAGCGGTTGTCAAGAATCGCCACTGTTGCAGTAATGTTGTTGCTTCTCAAATTCCGGTTCACCAAAGGTATGGGGGTGTTGTACCGGAGGTAGCTTCCCGCACTCATGTAGAGACAATCAATCCAGCGATCGCTCAAGCTCTGGTGGAAGCTCAACTGGATTGGGGGTCAATTGATGGGGTGGCGGCAACTTGCGCCCCTGGCTTAGTCGGTTCGCTCATGGTAGGTTTAACTGCTGCTAAAACTTTGGCAATGGTTCATCAAAAACCTTTTCTGGGAATCCATCACCTGGAAGGTCACATTTATGCTACATATCTCAGTGAGCCAGAGTTGGAGCCGCCTTTTTTGTGCTTGTTGGTTTCTGGGGGTCACACCAGCTTGATTTATGTCAAAAACTGTGGTGGTTATGAGATACTGGGCACAACCCGTGATGATGCTGCTGGTGAAGCCTTTGATAAGGTAGCGCGGTTGTTAGATTTAGGTTACCCTGGGGGGCCAGCTATTGATCGTTTAGCACGAGAAGGCAATCCTAAAGCTTTTCCTTTACCAGAAGGTAAAATATCTGTTCCTAGTGGAGGATATCACCCCTATGATTCAAGTTTTAGCGGCTTGAAAACAGCAGTACTCCGGTTAGTACAAAAACTACAGCAAGAAACCTCTGAGTTACCGGTAAAGGATATTGCCGCTAGCTTCCAAGAAACTGTAACGCGATCGCTTACTAAACGGGCAGTTACTTGTGCTCGAGACTACGGCTTAAACACCATTGCCGTTGGGGGTGGCGTTGCTGCTAATAGTGGATTGAGAAAGCATCTGCAAACTGCTGGAGCCAATCACAACTTACGAATTATTTTCCCTCCCCTTAAGTTATGTACAGACAATGCAGCAATGATTGGCTGTGCTGCTGCTGATCATCTTAACCGGGGACATAGTTCTTCTATGAGCCTAGGAGTCCAATCGCGGCTCCCAATTACTAGAGTCATGGAGCTATATTAGGGAATAGCAAAAAATTAGAATTTAGAATTTAGAATTTAGAATTTAGAATTTAGAATTTAGAATTTAGAATTTAGAATTTAGAATTTAGAATTTAGAATGCAGAAATTAAATATAGCGCTTCCCCTATTTATGAAGTACACGGTTAAACCTCAAAGTCCCCCTTGGCAAGGGGGATTTAGGGGGATAGAGATGTACTCTATCAAATTACCAGAGTCCTCGGATTTGCTGTCTATCTGCAAGACTAGCCCGAACGTTTTCCGGCACTAAAACCCGGTTGATGGTATGAATCACACCATTGCTAGCTGGAATATCAGGCTCAAGCACTCTGGCATCATTAACAACTACTCCATTAGGTCCTGAGCGCACGGATAAATCCTCATTGAGAGTCCGTACCGGACCATTCTGAAGTTGGTTAGAAGTTACATTTCCTGGAACTACATGGTTTTTGAGGGTATCGGTCAATAAATCTCGATTTTCAGGTTTGAGCAGTCCATCTCGCGTTTCCTGCGGTAAGGCATTAAAAGCATCATTAGTTGGAGCAAAGACGGTATAGGGCCCATCATTAGATAAGGTATCTGAGAGTCCGGCAGAGTTGACTACGTTAGTTAAGGTGCTCAAATCTTTATTATTGGAGGCGACATCTGTCAAAGTTCCACCTGCTGTTGTTTGGGCTATAGGGGTGTTGTCAAAAGGAGCAACTTCTGTGGGATTACTTAGAATTTGCTCAGCCTCAATCTGTCCTTGGACTGGAGCACCAGTCAAAGCAGTTAATCCAATCAAAGCAGGGATTAGTACAACCAGTTTCCTACTTAATAGTCGATGATTAGCAATGGTCATAGTTTGTGGAAATATTTTGATGTTGTTTTGGTTTTCTTGTCGGGGTGAACGAAATATGAGGTGGGATTTCAATTCTCCGCGTCTCCGCGTCTGGTGTGTCTGCTTACTCTTTTCCCCACACGTTTTTTCGCTCACCCTTCTTGTCGCTTTATCAATATTAACCACACTCCACTGCCACAGCTACTCCACCGTTTTGCCAGATAAATCGATATCGGCTCCCAATTCCCTGCGACAAAGTTTTATGATTGAAGGGATGAAAATTGCATATAGTCATTTCATAGGAAAAGCTGCATGGATACAAAAGCTTTTAAACGCTCGCTACAAAGTTCAGAAAACTATCATCGTAAGGGATTTGGTCATCAAGCAGAAGTTGCTACTCAACTACAATCGGAATACAACAGCAATCTGATTCAAGAAATTCGCGACAACAACTATCGACTGCAGCGAGGAGAAGTTACTATCCGACTAGCCGAATCATTTGGTTTTTGCTGGGGTGTGGAAAGAGCTGTGGCTATGGCTTATGAAACCCGTCAGCATTTCCCCACCGAGCGCATCTGGATTACTAATGAAATTATTCACAATCCCTCTGTTAACCAACGTTTACGGGAGATGGAAGTAGGGTTTATCTCAGTAGAACAAGGGAAAAAAGACTTTTCCGTTGTTGATACTGGTGATGTAGTAATTCTACCTGCCTTTGGTGCTAGTGTTCAGGAAATGCAACTGCTTACTCAGAAAAACTGCAAGATTGTGGATACTACTTGTCCTTGGGTGTCCAAAGTCTGGAATACGGTGGAGAGGCACAAGAAAAAGGACTGCACCTCAATTATTCACGGCAAATACAAGCATGAAGAAACAGTTGCCACTAGTTCCTTTGCCAACAAGTATCTGGTGGTGCTGAATCTAAAAGAGGCGCAGTACGTTGCTGATTATATTCTCAATGGCGGTGATAAAAATGAGTTTTTGGAGAAATTTAGCCGTGCTTGTTCAGCTGGCTTTGATCCGGAGCAGGATTTAGAGCGGATTGGGATTGCTAATCAAACTACCATGCTCAAGAGCGAAACTGAGCAAATTGGTAAGTTGTTTGAGCGGACTATGATGAAAAAGTATGGCCCTGCTGAGCTCAATGAACATTTCCAAAGCTTCAATACCATCTGTGATGCTACCCAAGAGCGACAAGATGCCATGTTTGAGCTGGTAGAAGAAAAGTTAGATTTGATGTTAGTAATCGGTGGCTTCAATTCTTCCAACACCACCCACCTCCAAGAAATTGCCATTGAACGGGGTATTCCTTCCTATCATATCGATAGCGCTCAACGGATTGGTCCTAGTAATCGGTTGGAGCATAAGCCACTAAACGAAGATTTGGCAGTCAAGGAAAACTGGCTTCCCTCTGGTTCAATCGTTGTGGGAATTACTTCAGGAGCATCTACACCGGATAAGGTGGTTGAAGAAGCTATTGAAAAGATTTTTGAGCTGAAGGTTACTTCTACTCTCAGCCTCTAGGGATTGGGCGATCTCACAAAAATTCATCCGATATCTGACAAATGAAGGAAGTTGCTAGAATGAGTACAAATATGTTTGCTGAGTACAATGAGTATTACTCTAACGAAGACACAAGAAAAAGTAAAAAAACATGAATATTGACACAGAAATCTTGCAAACAGTTGTGACAATGCCAGAATCTCTCAAACAAGAACTTCTACACTATGCTAAGTATCTGAGAGAAAACTACTCAACAGATATTCCAGTGGAGCAGGATTCTGTCAAAAAACGTCGTTCAGGCATCTTAAAAGGGACGTTTGTTCTACCATTAGCTGATGATTTTGATGAGCCGTTGGAAGATTTTAAGCAATACATGGAATGAGTGATTTTTTGTTAGATACTCACACATTTATCTGGTTATCTGAAGCAGAGTGGCTATAGTAGTCATTTACTCTGAGTCATAATTGTAATTGATTTCTCCGTTTTTTATGACTAGTTTAGCGTTATATTTTTGCCTAAACTTTTTCTTGATATTTTGAACTTCAGTTGAATTGATTGGACATCTTGTGCTTACAATAAAACATAACTTAGGAAGAGATTGAGAATTACAGGCTAATAAATCAATCGTTCTAGAAATTTGCTCAACTGCATGTTTAACATCAGAACCTTTCAGTTCTATGTAAAGTTCTTGTTCATTCGGCAGTATGAGCAAATAGTCACATCTAATCCCCTCTTGAATCACACAATCATCTATTTGAACAACTTTGATAGAAGCACGTTTAGGATTTTGTAGACGAAACTTACTTCGATTATTTCGACTACCATGATCGGAAACAACAATATTTGGATCAGTTTTCACTGTTTCACAACCTGGAAAGGTTCTCATGGTTCAATGTCGAGGAGTTGATCAAATTGAATTGCCAATTCATTAGATACTTCATCAATAATATTTGTGTTTATTAATTCTGTCTCAGAATCGAGAATAGATTGGCAGTAACCATCTGACAATGAATACACACTAAGCTCATTTGGATAGAGAAACCTCGATATGGGAACATAGCGAGATATGTCTTTTATTTTTTCTTCAGGTGCATTAATCGCTAAAATACCTGCTTGAAGAAGATTGTTAAAGGCAGTTAGAATATAAGGACTGTGAGTTGTAATAAAAAATTGTAGGTTATCTTTTCGAGAGTTATAGACTGTGGCAATTAGCTCAATCATATCTCTTTGAGCTGCTGGAAAAATGTGTGCTTCTGGTTCTTCGATATATATTGAATTACCACCTATTTTCGGTTTCAACAATGCAATTGTCCCAAGGATAATTGCTAATGGAAGTGTTTCTTGTTGTCCAGAAGAAGAATTCGCAACGCTAATCTTTCTACCTCCGCCCATTACGAGATAGTCTTCTCCATCTTCCTGGGTATATTTTCCGCAAAGGATTTTTGTGCTTAAAAGTGCTATTTCATCGCTCATTTTTTTGTCATTTATACTCTTCCTCAACCTATCTCTAGTAATAGGGCTTTTCATCTTTTCATAATAAGTGCCGAATTGAACCAGGAATGGATCAACTGCATTGTTTTCAGATAAAAAGGTAAATATACTGCTTTTGAGATTGGCGAAAAACGATCTACCTGCAGGAATATACAATTGCGAGAAAGTTGCAATCTTATCAAGTTTTTTAGTAAATCTTTGCAAAAAAGATTGCCGTACATTATAAACAAAATCCAAACGAGACAGGAGGCTCATTTGTATATCTTGTTCAGACAATTTTTCAGTTCGCTTTTGTATATTATTTCTTAATTCAATAAATTCATTTTTATAGAAATCAGAATACTTCAAGATTACTTCTGGTGAACTTTTCTTGGATTTTGGCTTCTTCCTGTAAACTTCAATGAACTCCTGGTCAATAGAGTATTGAATCCTAAAGTTTCCACTTCCCCAAGAAGATGAAGGAAAGTATTCCTCAAACCTTATTTTGAATTCTTTATCTAAGTTTCTCTTAGACTTTGATCTTTCTGCTGCATTGATGATTTCAAAGACGAAATCTTTAAAGTAGAAGAGCAATTTAGCTACAATACTTTTACCACTTGCTTGAGGACCAATCAAGATATTAATTTGTTTAATCTCTATAGTAATATCTTTAATTCCAACAAAATCTTGAATCTCAAGTCTTTCCATGACTAAGTTCTGGTTATATGCTTTAAGCTAGGCAGCAACCAATGATGCTGATTTGAGTTGTGCTCCAATTATCTCTGTCAACTTAAACTAAGTTAATCTCCTTATCCATAATAGAAAACTACTAATATCTGCATGTAGCCTAAGTTGTTCATGGCTCTACTTGCCTTTGCTCATAATATAGCAACATCGTCCCACAACTTGGGAAATAGTATCTCTATTCGCCTGCGGTATCCTAAAGCAGGAGCTTGTAAGCTGCCCAACTCGTTGAGCGGACTATAAGCCCACCTAACCAGCCGATTCCTTTACTAACCCCGATTTTCGATGAAATTTTCTACTTTAGTAGATCTGCTACGCTACCGATCGCAAAATAATCCTCATCAAAAAACTTATACTTTTCTTCAGGATGGGGAAACAGAAGCAGGAAGTCTAACGTATCAAGAAGTTGAGAGACAAGCAAAAGCGATCGCGGCTCATCTCCAATCCCTAAATGCTAGTGGCGAAAGAGTCTTATTTCTGTATCCTCCTGGGACTAGAATTCATTGCTGGTTTCTTCGGGTGTTTGTCTGCTGGCGCGATCGCAATTCCCGCCTATCCACCCCGCCCTAATCAATCGCTCTCAGGATTAGAAGCGATCGCGACAGATGCTCAGGCAACGGTGGCGTTTACGACTAAATCCCTATTAGCCTACTTACAGAATCGCTTTGCTGATCATTCAGAATTGGCTTCTATTACTTTGCTGGCTACGGATGAAATTGTTGGTGATAAGGACTTTAATCCTCATCCAACCACACCAGACACCCTAGCTTGTCTTGAGTACACTTCCGGTTCTACTGGTAAGCCGAAGGGGGTAATGGTCACTCATGGCAATCTGCTGCATAATTTAGCGATGATGGGTAAGGCTGCTGACTTCTCCTCCAACAATAATCTAACAATTAGCTGGATGCCCTTGGGTCATAATTCAGGATTAATGGCTGGAGTGCTACAACCTCTTTACGAAGATTTTCCCGTTGTTCTGATGTCGCCCTTAGACTTTATCCAAAAGCCTTTACGCTGGCTAAGGGCAATTTCCGAATATAAAGCAACTTTAAGCTTTGGTCCTAATTTTGCCTATGATCTTGCCTGCTTCAAGACTACTCCAGAAGAGCGGTCAACTCTTGATTTGAGTAGCTGGGAATTGGCTGTTAGTGGTGCTGAGCCAGTTCGGGAAGAGACTCTTGAGCGATTTGCGACTACCTTTGCTCCCTATGGCTTTCGTCGAGAAGCATTGAAACAAGCTTACGGCATGGCTGAGTCAGTTTCATTTATTTCAGGAGGAAAGAAAACCCAGCCATCTATGATCCAGAATATTGAGAAGACAGCACTGGAAGAAAATCGAGTTGTAATAGCAAATGAGGCAAGTAAAACCACTCAGAAAATTGTAGGTTGTGGTTGTGCCTGGTTAGATGAAAAAATTATCATTGTTGACCCCCAATCCTTAAGTAAATGTCTTAGCGATCAAGTAGGAGAGATTTGGGTATCTAGTCCGAGTGTAGCTCAAGGTTACTGGAAGCGATCGCAAGCAACAGAGGAAACTTTTCGAGCTTACTTAGCAGATACGGGAGAAGGTCCTTTTCTACGTACTGGTGACTTAGGATTTTTGCTCAATGGTGAGCTATTTATTACAGGTCGTCTCAAAGACTTGATTATTATACGGGGTCGCAACCATTATCCCCAGGATATTGAGCTGACGGTAGAAAAAAGCCATCCAGCACTACAACCTAGTTCTTGTGCCGCATTTTCAGTTGAGGTAGAAAGTGAAGAGCGACTGGTTATTGCTCAAGAAGTTCAGGAAACTTACCTAGAGAAGCTAGATGTGGAGCAGGTAGTTGCCAGCATCCGTCAGGCTGTATCGCAAGAGCATCAATTACAAGTTTATGCTGTATTGCTGTTAAATACAGGGACTATCCCCAAGACTTCTAGTGGCAAAATTCAGCGCCATGGTTGCAAAGGCAGATTTTTAGATAGTAGCTTAGATGTGGTAGCAAGCAGCATCCAAACAGAATTTGATGTCATAGAAAAGCAAGTATTCCTGGAGCGAAAAGTCCTGTTGGCTACTCCACCAGAAAAGCGTCAAGCTTTGCTGCAATCTCATCTTCAGAATCTAATCTCGAATATTCTCAAAGTAGATCCATCCCAGTTAGACTGGCAGCAACCTTTAACTAGTATGGGACTCGACTCACTAATGGTGATTGAGTTGAGCGATCTTCTCGAAGAAAGCCTAGGATGTTCCCTGCATTCAACACTGATATTTGACTATCCAACTGTTGAAGCCCTTGCTGATTATCTAGTAAAAGAAGTAATTGCTCTAAAATCTTCTCCAAGCTATAACATTGGATTAGTTGAAGATGAAAATTTAGAATTTTCGTCTTCTTCTCCCTTAGTAAGGATTCAGTCAAGCGGTTCAAAGCCTCCTTTATTTTTTGTACCTGGAGGTGTAGGAACAGCATTTTACCTCCATTCTTTAGCACTTCACCTCGGTCAAGACCAACCATTTTATGGACTGCAAGCACTGGGCATGGATGGTGAAACAGAACCTCAAACCAATTTAGCGGAAATAGCAGCCTACTACATCCAAGCCTTACAGAGCGTTCAGCCCATCGGACCTTACTTTTTGGGAGGACATTCTTTCGGAGGTCAAGTAGCATTTGAGATGTCTCAACAGTTGCAAAATCAGGGACATGATGTTGCTTTACTTGCCGTGATAGATATCCCAGCGCCCCTCTTCAATCAGTTAATATTTGTTGATTGGGATGATACCAGATACATGGTTGAGGTTGTTAATTTATTTGCATATTTTTTAAAAGAAAATCCAGAGATATCCTACGATGATCTGAGTGTTCTCAGCCCAGATGAGCAATTAGATTATGTAACAGAGCGAATAGAGAAAATCCTCCATGTAGGAGCTTCTGAAGCTGCGAGAAAACAAGTGCGTGGCTTTGTGAAAGTTTTAAAGGCTAGTGTTCATGCCATGGCTAATTATCTGCCAGGGGAAATTCACTTAAATAGAATCACCCTTTTCCGCAGCAGCGAGGTTTATCCTTGGGTTTCCAATACTAGTGTTTTTAATGAGATCCAACAGGATGCAAGTTTCGGCTGGGAGAAACTTTCGATGAAACCGGTAGAGTTCCATTCTGTTCCAGGCGATCATGTCACGATGATGCTTGAACCCCATGTTCAAGTTTTAGCTCAACAGCTAAGACTATCCCTCCAGGAGGCACGGACGTGTTTTTTGCAGTAATGAGCATTAGAAGGCAGAAGGCAGGAGGCAGGGGGCAGGAGGCAGAAGGCAGAGGGCAGGAGGCAGGAGGCAGGAGGCAGGGGGCAGGAGGGGAAGTCAAGACTTTAACTTTTGAATAGTAGAGACTAAAATTCCCTGCATTCTATCTACTTCTTCTAAAACTGAGTCAAATAATTCAGGAGCAGCCAATTTTACCTCTTTAGCTATAATTAACTGCGTATCTACTTCTCTGAGAGAGCCCAAGGCTATATGAAGAAACTGAATGTACTCGTTTTTGGTTCTTCTTCCGTAACCCTCAGCAATGTTAGATGGAACAGAGACAGAAGCACGTCTAATCTGGTTTGTCAGTCCATATAATTCTGATTTGGGGAATTTTTCGGTTAAATGATAACAGTTAATGGAAAGTTGAATTCCACGCTTCCAAATAAATTGTTTTCGATAACTCATTTCTAGAAGTTTGAAGGCAGAAGTTTGATGTTAAAGCTTATTTTATCATTTGAAATCCTCCTCCTACCTCGCCTCCTGCCTCCTGCCTTTTTTATCGAGAGTAATGAGTAAGATGACAAACTTGAAAGATTAATCAACTATATTCAGATAAGAGTTAGAGAATCGATAGATGGCAAATTATAGTCGCAAGTTAGCACCATTCGAGGAAGAATTTGAGTTATATCAAACGGGATTAGAGGGTGCTGGTTTGGTAGCTTGCTTAATGCGCGTGCGCGGTTTATTAGAAATTCGCGTTATCAAGCAATCACTCTCCCTTCTGCAACAGCACCATCCTTACCTCCAGATGCACATAGTTAAAAATACGGATGGTATGTATTTTCAAGCAAAAGAAGCTTCAGAAATTCCTCTCCGGATCGTCGAAAGGAATAAGGAAAACCAATGGTTGGAGGTGATTGAAGAGGAACTTAATCACAAAATTGATTCCCTACGAGGTCCTCTAATTAAATTAGCCTACATCCCTGCTGGTATGGGTAGTGATATATTCGATTTAATCTTTACTATTCACCATTCCATCTCAGACGGTGTAAGTTTAATACAACTGTGCAGGGAATTTCTAGATTACTGTGCAAGAATTGCAGAGGGTGAGCAGCTAAAAGTCAAAATGCTTCCCATGACTCCTCCTGTGGAGCAACTGTTACCTAAATCGAAAACTGCTTTACAGTTCGGGCTATTTCTGTTTATATTGAAGTTTATCTTAAATCAATTAGTTAAAAAGCCGCCTCAACTTTCTCATGATATTGACTGTCCCGTATCAGAACAGAAAGTGCGCCTCATTAACCTTTGTCTGAACGAAAAGCAGACAAAGCAATTGTGCAAACTTTGTAATCAAGAGGGAACAACGGTTACAGGAGCATTGAACGCTGCCATGCTTCTAACTTTTCAAAAACGAGTTAGCGATCGCAGGTAATGTGTACATAAATGCTGCTATTGCTGTCAATCTCAGAAAATTTATCAAATCTGAGTTTGCTCATCAGCATCATCTGGGCTTAATGGCTAGCTCTATCTTCATGACTGAATTGATATCCAACGACTCTTCTTTCTGGGAAATAGCCAGGAATTCGAGACAGAAAATTGAGCAAGGTTTACAAAGCCATCAATATTTTTACGCCCCACTTGCTGCTCGATCCAGAATCGACGGTTTTAAAAAAGGTAAAATTTTACCCCTAGCTTACATTTTGTCCAATGTCGGTCAAATTAACCAGGGAGCAAATTATGGTTCTTTGGAGCTGATTGAAAACCATATTACAGCCTCTAGTCGGAATTATAACCCGTCTTTTGTTTTACATTGCACAACCTTCCGCTCTAGACTGTATCTCAATTTTTCTTATAACGATCCTCTAATTTCTGCTAAAAGAGCACAATCTCTGGTAGATTGCTTTATGTCTGCGATTGATAAAGCCATTGTTTAAGCAATTCCCGGAAGGCATTAGGTGGTATCTGGGCAAGACGACTGAGATGACCAATAACCAATAACAAAGCCTTGATTGCTATACTTCTAAACAATAGAAGTACTATTCAATTCGAGATTCGTTAAACGCCAATGCAGCCGACTGACTCTAGCAAATTCACTGATAAAGCTTGGGAAGCGATCGTTAAATCCCAAGATGTTGCACGCCGCTGCAAAAATCAACAGCTAGAGGTAGAGCATTTGGCGATCGCTCTGTTAGAACAAAAAGAGCTAGCTAATCGTATTCTTTCTCGTGTAACCGTTGATACAACTCGGTTTCAGCAGCAATTAGAAGCCTTCGCTAGCCGTCAACCTAAGGTAATCAATGTCGATCAGCTCTACCTAGGTCGTGGTTTGGATGTTATGCTGGATAATGCTGAAGCAGCAAGAGCTAATCTGGGTGATGAATATATTGCTGTGGAGCATCTACTACTAGGTTTGGCAGCAGATGAGCGGGTAGGCAAGCGGTTGCTTAAAACCTATAACTTAGATAGCCAAAAGCTGGAAGCAGTAATTCTCGCAGTCCGAGGTTCCCAAAAAGTCACTGATCAAAATCCAGAGTCCCGTTACGAAGCTTTGGAGAAATATGGACGGGATTTGACGGAAGAAGCTAAAGCAGGCAAGCTGGATCCGGTAATTGGTCGAGATGAAGAAATTCGCCGGGTAGTGCAGGTACTCTCCCGCCGCTCGAAAAATAATCCTGTGCTTATTGGTGAGCCTGGGGTAGGGAAAACTGCGATCGCGGAAGCTCTTGCTCAACGTATCATTAATGGGGATGTGCCCGAATCGCTGAAAAACCGCCAACTGATTGCCTTAGATATGGGTAGCTTGATTGCGGGAGCTAAATATCGGGGAGAATTTGAAGACCGACTCCGAGCTGTATTACGGGAAGTAACCCATTCTGATGGTCAGATTGTACTATTTATTGATGAATTGCATACCGTTGTAGGAGCTGGTGCTTCCCAACAAGGCTCGATGGATGCTGGTAATTTACTTAAACCAATGCTAGCGCGGGGAGAACTGCGTTGTATTGGAGCTAGCACTTTAGATGAGTACCGCAAGAACATTGAAAAAGATGCTGCCCTAGAACGCCGCTTTCAACAAGTCTATGTCAAGCAGCCCACAGTAGAGGATACAATTTCCATTCTACGGGGTCTCAAGGAGCGTTACGAACTCCATCACGGGGTTAATATTACTGACTCGGCTCTAGTTGCAGCAGCTAACCTTTCCCATCGCTATATTAACGATCGCTTTTTGCCAGATAAAGCCATTGACTTAGTAGATGAAGCAGCTGCCAAAATTAAAATGGAGATTACCTCCAAACCAGTAGAATTAGAAGCAACCGATCGTAGGTTAATGCAATTGGAGATGGAAAAGCTCTCCCTAGAAGCAGAAGATAAACGCACTGGTGTCAGTGGAGCCTACGGCGCTTCCCAAGAGCGGTTAGAGCGTATTGAACAAGAAATTACTATTTTAAGAGAAAAACAGCAAAAACTCAGTGGGCAATGGCAGTCAGAAAAGCAGCTTTTGAAGGACATCAGCACTCTCAAAGAAGAGGAAGAACAACTGCGCCTACAAATTGAGCAAGCAGAACGGGACTATGACCTGAATAAAGCAGCACAATTGAAGTATGGTAAATTGGAAGCCCTCCAACATGACCGGGATGCTAAAGAGAGTATGATGCTAGAGCTCCAATCTCTAGGTACTGCTCTGTTGCGGGAACAGGTCACCGAAGCTGATATTGCGGAAATTGTTGCTAAGTGGACAGGGATTCCTGTCAAACGATTGCTGGAGTCAGAGCGGCAAAAGCTCTTGCAACTAGAAGGACATTTGCATAAACGGGTGATTGGACAAAGTGACGCTGTAGCAGCAGTAGCAGCAGCAATTCGTCGTGCTCGGGCAGGGATGAAAGATCCGGGACGTCCCATTGGTTCCTTCCTGTTTATGGGACCTAGCGGTGTAGGGAAAACGGAACTAGCCAGAGCTCTGGCTCAGTTTCTGTTTGATAGTGATGACGCCCTCGTCAGAATTGACATGTCGGAGTACATGGAAAAACATGCTGTTTCGCGATTGGTAGGAGCGCCTCCAGGATACATTGGTTACGAAGAAGGTGGGCAACTCTCAGAAGCGATTCGTAGGCGTCCCTACTCAGTAGTATTGCTGGATGAAGTGGAAAAGGCGCACCGGGATGTTTTTAACATTTTGTTGCAAGTACTTGACGATGGACGAATTACTGATTCTCAAGGGAGAACCATAGATTTCCGCAATACTATCATTGTCATGACCAGTAATATCGGCAGTGAGCATATTTTGAGTGTCGCGGGAGATGATGCCCAGTACGAAGAAATGCAAAAACTGGTAACCAATGCTTTGCGGGCGCATTTTCGTCCCGAATTCCTTAACCGGGTGGATGATATCATGATCTTCCACACCCTCACCCGTAAGGAACTGCGAGAAATTGTTGTTATTCAACTCAAGCGGGTTGAACGCCTCTTAGCAGAGCAAAAGATTTCCCTAGAAATGTCAGGCAAGGCTCAGGACTACCTAGCTGATGTTGGCTACGATCCAGTATACGGAGCTCGTCCCCTCAAACGAGCCATTCAGCGGGAACTAGAAAACGCGATCGCTACCAAAATCCTGGAAAATACCTTTATTGAAGGGGACACAATTGTCATTGATTGTGAAGATAATGCCCTAACTTTCAAGAAAAAAGACCCAATTCATTTACCGGAACCTCAAGTGATGGTTAGTAAGAATTAATTTTCTACATATAGCTTTATTGAACAAACTCTATTGAGGAAAAAAATGCTCTCCGGCATATTTTGCCAGAGAGCATTATCAATAGCTTGAGGAGTAAGGCATTCTCTCCTTACTCACAACTTACTAGGCTGATGTGGCATTGGAGTGACAATCAGGTTTCAATACTGTGAAGATGCGTAATTTGAGTCATTGAGACAGACAAGTAAATAACACAGTTAAACACCAGGAGAAAAATTATGCCTTTGTTTCGCCAGTGTACCGCCACAACTGCTTTAGGTTTACTCATTGCTGTCTTAGCTACTGGCTGCGGTGAAACCAAAGTTGCCCAGTGCAATAAACTAGCTGAAGCAATCAATAAGGGGGAACCACTCGCTACCGGTTTTCAAGAGGAGACAGCTAAATCAGGTTCAATTTTCGCTAAGATTACCAGCTCTGAGGAGGCTAAGGCACAAGCAACTCAAGTCGCTACTAATTTAGATCAGTTTGCTAAAGACTGGAAGAGTCTCAATCAAGAAGTGCAAACTATTGATTTGGCAGATGAGACAATTGTCGGGTTGCAGCAACGCTATGTCCAAACTGGTAATGAGTTTGTCCAAGGAATGCAAGACTTAGGTCAGGTAATGGTAGATCTAAGTAAAGTAGAAGCTACACCAGAAGGTTTAGAGGCACTCCAACAAATCTCATCCGATTTTAGTACCGTTTCAGAAAAAATGCTTACCATGTGGGTCAAGAGAGTGACAAAGTAGTTTCTGAACTCAATAATTATTGTAGTGGTGGCTGAGGATTGGTATAGTTTTACCAATGGATAAAATTATTTCGTGAAACTAAACAATTTTGACGATGATAACGAGGGAGAAGCATCGGATAATTAACTGATAATTGATAATGGATAATTGATAATTAATCAGATTGGTGGGAAGAATAGAACTGGATGCCAACTGCGGCGCATCAACTCACCAGCAAAACTACGTACTGGCCACTCAATCAGTTTTCCTAAGCGATCAGAGGAAATTGCGATCGCACTGATATCGAATACCATAGCAGCATCTAACATCTCTACATAGGGATTTCCTGCTCGTACCTGTGTATTTACTTCTAAGCCTAACTGTTCCAACTCAGCTTTTACTGGTTCTAGTTGTGCTTGAGCTTCCTTTAACAGAATATCTTTGTTTAATTCTTTACGCCCTCCCTCGCTAACAACTGATATGAGGATGCATTGTTTGAGTGCGTTGTCTGGAGTTTTGCTGACACATTCAGTAACTTGCTGCACGAGATATTGGGAAGCGTGGCTACCGTTGTAGGGAATCAGCAAATACCGCAACAGATGCCGACAGCGCAAATCCAGTTCTTCACGGGTGTATGTAAAAAGAAGTTGGGGTCGTAGAATTAGTAGGGGTGTCCCAGCTTCTTTTGCCAGAGCCGCTGTCGTGCTGCCAAAAAGCTTTTCCTGCAACAAACTCCGAATAGGCATTCCTGTAAGGATGATATCAGCTTGGTAGTGTTTTGCTGCTTTGGGAATTTGTTCTATAGGACGCCCTGAAGGAGTTTCGATGAAAACTTCTACTCCCTCTGGTACATTTTGTGTAGCTACCTGTAAGCGATCGCGTGCTGCTGCGATTCCTTCTTCGTCTATACGAGGAATTTCTCCCTCTTCCCACAAGGGAACACAATACAGGAAAATGAATTGCTTGATGCCATTAGCAGCTAAACTGGGCACAAACTCAACTAGCCGATACAAACCGTCAGAAAAATCGGTGCAGATTAAGCAACGCTGAAACATAAGCAGGTAAGATGGCTTTTTCTCACCTTACCATGTAACACTGATTACTGATTACTCTTGAGAAACTAGGGAATTGGGAATTGGGAATTGGGAATTGCAAAAGATATTGTTTCAAAGAGAGTCAATTGGGGGCGCGAAGCGCTCCTGGGGGCTATCGATAAACACTCCTTCGGAGTAAGGGTGTAGGGTATCAATTGTGGAACTGGCATCTTGCCAGTTATAAGAAACTAGAATTGTTTCAAAGAGAGTAATTGGGGGCGCGAAGCGCTCCTGGGGAGCTCTCGATAAACAAGGGAGCAGGAAGCAGGGAACAGGGAGTAGGGAGCAGGGAGCAGTATTGATGAAAAATTATGATGTGGTTATAGTTGGTGCAGGACCAGTAGGGTTAGCTACGGCAATTGGATTACAAGCTTGTGGCATTGACAACTTTGTGGTACTCGATCAAACAACTGAATTTCGTCGAGTTGGTCAGATTATTGATCTTCTTCCCAATGGATTAAAAGCTCTTAAGTCTTTAGATAATGCTGCTTATGAAGCAGTCAAAAAAACGGGAGTAGATTTTTCTCAGAAAACCAGAAATAATCAAAATCAAAAAACAGCTAAATGGATACAGAGAAATTTTCAAGGAGAAGAAATTCAATCATTCCCACTGAGTTATGACAATTGGTTTACTGAATATGGAGAAGGTCGAGTTTCAATTCCCTGGTATGATTTACAAACTACCCTCAGACAACAGCTTCCTCTAGACCAAGTTAAAGCCAATCACCGTTGTCTTAATTTGATTAAGGAAACGGAAACTGGAACCATCAAGCTTGACTTTGTTTCCAATACAGCTAAAGCAGTCAATCCTTATGCTCATTGGTCTAATCCACAAGCAGAATCAGCTTCAGATCAGCTTCAACCAGAACAATCAACTTCAGTTAGAGCTAAATTAGTAGTTGCTGCTGATGGGATTAATTCTACGATTCGTCGTCTTCTTTATCAAAATACTCCCTATGCTATTTTAGGAGAGCCAGACTATTCAGGTTTTGCTGGAATTTACTGCTCGGGACTGGATGATCAGGTTCCTGATGAGTTAAAAACAGAAATCCAGTCAAAGTTTTTGCAACACCAGCGTGTGGTTACAATTACAACGGATAAAATTAATTCCATCGATAACTCAAGAATAGTTATCTTTTGCCTCAAAAATATCTGGGGTTATTTTATTCATCTTCCGATTCAGCAAGAAGAGTTAGAAGCAACAACATCTCAGAATTTAGTTGATCTGGCTCTGGAGAGCTTAAAAAAAGATGACTTTCCTGAAACTATCAGGGAATTTGTGAGTTTTTCTATCCCTGCTCAAATGAAATTGAGACTTTATTATATTCATCGAGCAACCCTGGATGATACTCTTAAATTTCCTGATACAACAAATTTAAAGCATTGTATCGGTAATCAACTACCTTGGAGTAGGGGGCGGGTAGTTTTAGCTGGAGATGCAGCCCATGGAATGCCTCCTTTTCTGGCTCAAGGCGCAAATCAAGGATTAGAAGATGCCTTGGTGCTCTCAACTTTGATTGCTAAGGTAATTAAAAAGAATCAATTATCTGATGAAAAAGCGATCGCAGATATTTTTGATATCTATCAGTCTTTACGCCGTCCCTTAATGGAAAAGGTTCAACAAGCAACTTTAAACCGTAGCTATTATAATCAAGGAGAAAAGTTAGCCAAATATCAACAACAGGTTTATTGTCGTGATTTCCAGCAATTAAGAGCAACTTTGATTTGATAGAACTGAGCGTTCAAGAGGCACTCCAAGATGCCCGACTTTTTTAAAAAGTCGGGCATCTGAACAACCCGGCTTCATACTTCATCTTAGAACTTACGCACCGTCAGGGAATGCTGTCATCCTGAGCGATAGCAAAGGATCTCCAGACGCTCCAGATGCTTCACTATCACCTCAGCATGACACTTGAGGGTGTAAGTCCTAGTATTATTGAGAATTGGGAATCTCAGGATAAACTGATCTTCTTCCCAATATTTGCAGACAGATAATGCTGCGATGAAGCGCTTATTATTCAGTTAACCAGCAAGCGGAGATCAAACACCAAATAACGCTAAATTTATCGAGAAGTTTTCAAGCTGCAAGCAATCAAACAGTTCCTCTACTGAGTTAACAATACAGTTTACCTGTGAGTATGGACAGATCACATTCCCTGACTGTATGATGTTACAAACTGAGCACCTCAAAACAGCTTAGACCTTAACAGCCAATCACTCGTTGTTTAATTTGAAAGCCAACGGACGATCCGGCCAAAGCTTGACTTTGAGAAGCAAACCACCTTTATCCTTAGGATCGATCAACCAACCCAGTTTTGATCCCTTCTTGTAAACAGGACTGGATTTATAGCTAAATTAGTAGCAATTAATTCTACGGACTTTTCTTTAACAAGTACTCCACTATGCTCTTAGGAGACAAAATTTTTGCTGAATCAATTACCCAGTACTTGCAGGTGCCTACCATCACCGATAGGTTCATTATCTAAAAACAGCGATCGCACTCTAGCTTGATGAATCACCGTTACATCTGGAACCACCGAATTGTGACTTAAAACACAACGAAAAGTTCTGGAAACGCTTCAGCAAGAATGAGTTATGAAGCGGACAACAGAACAGGCAATTTAGTTGATCAGGCCGTCAATGGTGGCAACTAACCACTTCTGTAATCGGCTATGGTGAAGTGTTGGAGATTGGCTTTTGGCAAGGTACACCATCAAGCAATTCCCAAGCAGGGGATTCCTCTATATTGGGTAGATGGATAAATTCTTGAAGGGTGAGTAATTCAGTTGCAAGGGTCAGTGGTTTGTCTGGTCAATTCACACTACTAGAAGATTTATTTGAATATCAACTGTTTCTTATCCATTCAGGAAATTCCCTAAAGTCCTGCTCTTGTTCCGTAGATTGCCCCCTCAACTTATGCTTAGCCACGCTATAGCCAGATAAATCAGAAATATGAGCAGTCCCTTAATGGAGAAGGTTTTTGAAAGCAATGTATATAAACCCCATTATTCATTAACAACAATTAGCCCGGACTCAAAGTTTATTGTCCCAGAATTGGGGGATTTAGGGGGAACTCAGCAGTTCAAGGGGACTATATTATCAATTTTATAAAACAGTTTCGCCGGAACAGTATACCTCATCAATTAGAAGTTACGCACCGTCATCGCCTATTCTTGAGAATCCTGAGCCTACTTCAGGATACTTCATTCAAAATTAATTAGAACTTGACGGTGTAAGTCCTACCGTCACGGAATTCTGCAGCGATCATACTGAGGTGATAGTGAACAATACATCTGCTTATTATTCAGTTAAAGCATCTGGAAGATCCTTTGCTACCGTTCCTCTACAGTTAACACCAGTTTCAGATCTGACATGAAAAACAGCTTGAACGAACGGACGATTCATAACCACCTTTTCCTTAGGATCTGATCAACCAACCCAGCTTCTTGTATTAGGATATTTAGCAATAACTTTTGTCGTACTGGTGCAAGAGATGAGATTTCAATTACCCAGTCTGGTACATCAATTGCTAGGTCTCCATTAGCTTGGGGAACTCTAGCTTGATGAATCACCGTTACATCTGGAACCACCGAATTGTGACTTAAAACACAACGAAGTTCTGGAAACGCTTCATAGGGACTGCCTAGGCCGTCAATGGTGGCAACTAACCACTTCTGTAATCGGCTATGGTGAAGTGTTGGCATTGGCTTTTGGCAAGGTACACCATCAAGCAATTCCCAAGCAGGGGATTCCTCTATATTGGGTAGATGGATAAATTCTTGAAGGGTGAGTAATTCAGTTGCAAGGGTCATGGTGTGGTCAATTCACACTATTTAGTTTATTGTAAAATGTTTCTTATCCATTCAGGAAATTCCCTAAAGTCCTGCTCTTGTTCCGTAGATTGCCCCCTCAACTTATGCTTAGCCACGCTATAGCCAGATAAATCGGAAATATGGCAGCGAGACGAAGGTTTTTGAAGCCCCCCAGCCCCCAATTCTGGGGGAGCCCGGACTCAAAGTCCCCCAGAACTGAGGTATTTAGGGGGAACTCAGCAGTTTGGCTATATTATGAAATATTTCGCCGGCAGTATCCTTCAAGAAGTCGGGCATATGAACAGCCCTACTTCACACTTCATAATAATTGTCGAAGTAAGGCAATTGGCACATCAACTGAGGTTTGCAACCCTTTCAGAGGTCCCCCAATTCGTCTTCTCATCCCAGGAAATGTTCCTGAGATTTGCACTTCTGAGATCTGCGTCACTGAGATTTGCATCACTGAGGTTCTGTACCACTGAGATCTAGTGCCATTGAGATTTGCGCCAATGAGGTTAGCGCGATTGAGGTCTAGCACCACTGAGTTTGGCACGACTGAGATCTGCACCTACTAAGGTATGAGCCACTAAGGTTAGCGCGATTGAGGTTAGCACCATTGAGGTCTGTGCCACTGAGGTATGCACCAATGAGGTTAGCACCACTTAGCTTTGCACCACTGAAGTTTGCTCCAATAAGCTCTGCACCACTGAGGTATGAGCCAATGAGGTTAGCCCCTCTGAAGTTCTGCTCCAATGATGTTTGCCATTCTGAGCTCTGCACCTCTGAGATCTGCGCCACTGAACTTTGCCCCAATGAGGAGTCTGCACCACTGAGGTCTAGCACTCACTGAGGTCTGCTGCCAGTAAGGTTTGTGCGACTTAGATTTGCGTCACTGAGGTTTGCACCTCTAAGCTCTGTGCGACTGAGGTTACCGTGACTGAGGTCTGCGTCTACTGAAGAAATAAGCCAACTGTTTCTCGAAAAGTACCTAGTTTGACACTATTGCTATAGCTAATGAATACGAAGCAATCGCTCAGGCTCAAAACCTTCACTATCTGGTTGATCACAAGGATAAAAAGCAACCTTATCCTTCAGCTCATTCTTCGTCTGAGCATAACGATGTAATTCTAGAAGCAAAATCATCACATTCAGCCCAGTATAGATATCCACCTGTCGCTGACCTAAACTAATTCCCTGATTTTGCAATCGCCGTGTAGTCTTTTGAAGTAAGAGAGTCCTCCGGAATATCAATAAATTCCCCCTCATGCCAGCGTTGATAGAAATCTTCCAGACGCTCGAACAGCTCTATTGGTCGAAATTCCTTACTAGCAGACAATAACGCCATCAGGTAATCCACAATTTCTAGCGTCAGTCCACCATAACCCAGTAAGTCGTAAATTTCCTCAGCCAGCTGCTCATCATTGAGGTAAAATTTTTGACGTTTCTTTCCAGATTCTGTCCATTCCTCCAAACTTTCCTGCAACCGCTTAGCACACAAGAACTCACCAAAACTTTTATGGACAAACTCTACTGCTCCTTCTTTAGTATGAGCTGGTCGTAGGTAAAAGGATGCCAAGGCATTTCTCAGGGGATTGTTCCCAAGACGCTGTTTTGCCTTCTCTAGTAATTCTTTCGCCGCATTATCTCCTTGGAGTCGTTCCTCAATCATGGCGATTGACGCCGATTCCCCACCCGCTTGGGTAACACACAACCCCGCCTCAGTAAGAATGCGCCGTAAATCCTCAGTCTCTTGTTCAGTAATTTCAAAATTAAGCTGTTCAGGACGTTGTTGAGTAAGTACCCAATCCAAAGCAGTTTGATAAATCAGTATTTTTGCCTCAGTACTGCTAGCATCCTTAAACATTTGAGCTGTTAATTTGCTATCCCGATGCATAGCTGCTAACAGATAGAGTAACAGAGGCTCTTGAGCTAATTGCTTAACTCGTTTTGGGCAGGTTTGGGCTTGCAAAAATTTCCGAAATGCCGAAGCTTTATCCTTGCCAACCAAATTTCCCCACTTACCCAACCACCGCTGCTGGAGTTGCTTATCCATCAGGGCAATTTCCAACCGTTCTAGGTTTCGAGGTAAGAACTGTTCGATACCCTGTAATGCCAGTTCTCTACCAGTAATCAAAAACCTATGTCCTAGCTGAGGATTACTTTGGCAGCTAGCTTGCAAGTTTCCCACCTGTTTGAGGAATTTTTCAATGCCACCAGTGGTTCTCCCTTCTAAGCGCAATTCATCAAACCCATCCAGCAAGAACAAAAACCGGGTATTGGAATCCGTCAACCAACCATCATCACTCTTAGCAAAATCCACCTTAACCGCAGCGCGGAGGGTATTCTCGATATTTGGCTCAAAGGTATCAATATCCCGCAGTCGAATCAATATTGGTGTCCACAGTGGATGAAGGTGTTGCCGTACCCAATTGGCAAACATCCGACAAAAGACAGTTTTACCACGCCCTGGTCCCCCTTGAATAAACATTACCTGACCATTTTGCTCAGGGTTAATTAGCTGTTGAATAGTCCAATTTCCTAAATCAACAGCTTCTAACTCTTCATCTACCTTGCCATTAGCATCCACCAACTGTGCTTTCAAAGGTACATAAATATCGGGAAATCTAATTGACTTTTCCCCCAATACCTTCCACTGTTGCCGTAGTCGTGGATCACTAGGATCAGGAGATATCTTTTCCTTGAGATAAGATTCGATACTACCGTATTTCTGAGTTGCTCCTCTTTCCTTGGCTGCTGCCATCAACAAACCCAGACGCTTGCCCATTGCCTCTGATTCATATTTGACGAGTGACTCCACACAAGCCTTAGTTCCCCAAGCTACCCAGCCAGTCACAATGGAAATAGTATCCTGATCTAATCCCGCTTGTTCGAGGAAACCGGATAACTGCTGATTCAAAGCTTGTCCTAACAGGGATTCAGGGAAGTAAGTCAAAGCATTTTGAGCTAACTCTTCATCTAACTCTAGTTCCCACAGCTGTTCAATTTGCTGCCCAACTGCTTTTCCTGATACCCTTGTACCAACTTTTTTCCCTAACCAGTCATTCCTCCGAACTAAAGCATCAAAACTTTCCAGATAAGCCAAAGGAAAAGCGATCGCTACCCATTGCTCTAAACTTGGTGAGTTGCTAGTCTTACTACGAAGCAGGTTTATTCCCTTTCCCCCCAACCCGACAAGCGACAATCCGCTTGCTACTAGAGGAGAAGCCGACAAACCAAATGCGATCGCTAATTCTAACCCAGCCTTAGAAACCTCTGCACCAGTTACCGCAACATCTCCAATCGTGCCTAACTCTCGAATATCAGTTTGCAGAAGATGCCAAACCCGCCTAAGTGTTGCCACTACCTCAGTTCCTTATCCCACCGTTAGCCAGTTGCTACCAGCATAACTGGTTTGAAGGAGAGAATTTAGAATTTAGAATTTAGAATTTAGAATTTAGAATTTATACCAAATCCGCTAACCAATAACCAATAACAAATGACTATCTCGCGAAGCATTTGCCTCGGATTCCTTGCTGTAATTGCCGTAGGGACTCTCCTACTGATGATGCCTTTTTCTACTAGTACCGGGACATGGAATGAGCCAATTGTAGCTCTGTTTACTGCTACCTCTGCCGTTTGTGTTACTGGTTTGATCGTTGTCGATACCGGCAGTTATTTTTCTGGTGTAGGTCAGTTTTTTGTTCTCGCCTTGATCCAAATTGGAGGATTAGGCTATATGGCAACAACAACCTTTCTTCTACTACTAGTGAGGCGCAAGTTTAATCTAAGGCATAAAGTTGCCATTCAACAAGCCTTTGATCGACCAGGTTTACAAGACAGTGCCTCAATGATCCGCTCCATCATTGCCACTGCTCTGATTTTTGAAATTACTGGCATTTTTCTACTTTTATTGGTTTTTGTCCCAGATTATGGCTGGGATCAGGGTCTCTGGTTAGCTATTTTTCATAGTATTAGTGCTTGGAATAATGCTGGCTTTAGTTTATTTGCCAATAGTTTGATGGACTATCAAACACACCTACCATTAAATCTAATTATCACTGGCTTAATTATCTTAGGTGGCATTGGACAACCAGTTATTCTTGAAACTTACTTATGGTTGCGAGATCTTATTCTAAATAAACCAGAAAAGATGATATTTTCTCTAAATTTCAAGGTGGCAACTAGTACAACTATAATGTTGTTAATTGTAGGAACTATTGCCTTTTTCTTTGTGGAAGCAAATAATTATGCAACCCTTAAATCCTTAAATTTTCCAGATAAGTTGATGCTAGCTTGGTTTCAGTCTGTAACTACTAGAACTGCTGGTTTTAATACTATAGATATTGGTCAAATGACTACTGCTGGCTTATTTCTCACCATTGCCTTAATGTTTATTGGAGCCAGTCCAGGGGGGACTGGTGGTGGTATAAAAACTACGACAGCGCGCATTATAGCCAGTTGTACCAAAGCGATATTGCAAGGCAAGGAAGAAGTTAATCTTTATAAGCGTCAGGTTCCCATATCTCTAATACTTAAAGCAGTAGGTGTGTTATTTGGTTCAATCACAACGGTAATTGTAGCAACAACTTTAATTACTATCACCGACCCCGATTTAAATTTCATTCAACTTTTCTTTGAAGTTGTCTCAGCATTTGCTACTGTAGGTGTTTCTACAGGTATCACCGCTACTGTTTCTAGCTGGGCACAGCTGATTTTAATTGTGACTATGTATATCGGACGGGTAGGCATTTGGTTACTTATGGCATCTTTATTAGGAGACTCCCGTCCTAGCCAGATTAAATATCCAGAAGAGGATTTACTTGTTGGCTAGCTGAAATTGATAATTGATAATTGATAATTGATAATTGATAATTGATAATTGATAATTGATAAATTTGTTTTAAGACTTCTCCTTTCAAGAAGAAATAATTAAAATTTTTTCTAATTATTAATCCTCTTTCCTCTTTCTTTTGAAGAAGAGGTAATTGTCCATTGTCAATCTACACTCTAAGCGAAGCATCACCGTTGAGTATACACGTTCTACTCTTCGAGGCTCAGAAGAAGGTGTCTGCGTCAAGTGTCAGAAAGTTTTTTGTACGCGATTTACCTGACATTTCTCTATTTTTATCCTTTTGTTAACCTTTACTTAATATGTTTATTATGTTAAAGAAAAATAATGGCACATCAAAATTTCTCTAATCGGGAGGCACAATCCCAGAACAATGCTGAAGTTGTCTGCTTTGGCATGATTACCCCTGCTATGGTCTTGGTAATAGACCAATTACCTGAACAAAATACAGGTGCATTCGTTAAGCAATATAGTGATTTTATTTCTGACGACGCAGCTATCATTGCCTGTTTGCTGCGAAGTTGGAAGCTCCGCAGTGGTCTTATTGGTACAACTCTAGGGGATGATCATCGAGGACAGTGGGTTGCTCAACAGCTGAAATCTCTTGGTGTCCAGGGTGAAGTACGCCTAGATCCACAAGTCATCACTCCCTTTGAAGTGAATCTTTCCGACGGCACAGGGGATCGTACCTATTTCTGGCAACGTAAACCAGAAGTCATGGCAACACTAGATACCGCCGATCTTCATTTAATCCAAGGTAGCCGTCTTCTATACGTAGATTGGTATGATGGCGAACACATTTTGCGACCGATAAAGGAGGCAAACCAGTCAAACATCCCAGTGTTCCTCAATCTAGAACACGGACATCAAGAACCTGAGATGTTAACTAGTTATGCTCGAAGAGTTACGATTTGTCAGGCTGTCACAGATGCTGCTCAACGGGGAAGTGAGTCTCCCATCGCCGTTGCTGACAAGTTGCTCAAAGCAGGTGTCAAGATTGCCATAGTTACCCTGGCAGGAGAAGGCTGTCTGGTGGCAAGTGACACAGAAATAATCAGAGTTGAAGCACCAACCATTGAACCAGTTGACGGATGCGGCGCTGGTGCTACCTTCTCAGCAGCTTTTATCTACGGCTATCTCCAGAAATGGTCCCTCCAAAAGATAGCGTCTTTTGCTACTGCTGCTGCTTCCCTTAAATGTCTTCAAGTAGGTCTTCAGCTTCCCCAAATAGCTCAATGCTTCCAACTTGCAGAGTCACTAAAAATTCAACACTTAACCCATAGTGTGTTCTAAGAATTAATTTAACAATATTCAACTGATTGAAGATATCTAATGAGTAAATACGAAAATTACACGGTGACGAGCCAGCACTATGACAACACTCGAATCACCCCTGCAATTAATCAAATAAAAAAGAGTCTTGCAACTTGTGCTGAAACTCACCATGTTCCTGCTGATCAACAAATTATTCTGGATGCAGGATGCGGAACAGGTAACTACATTGAGCAGTTGAATAACTTTGTCGGGCAAGTTTATGGCCTGGAGTTAAATGAAGGAATGCTTAAGCAAGCAAAAGCAAAATTTGCCAATTGCACTAATGTTAATTTGGCTCAAGGTAGCATAACCAAAATGCCATTTTCAGATAATTATTTCCATGGGGTAATTATCAATCATGTACTTCATCACCTCGATGAACCCAATGCTCAACCGATTGGGGAAAACATTAACAAAACTTTGTCAGAAATTTATCGTGTGCTGAAACCTGGAGGTGTTTTTACCATTACAACAACCGATCCCCAACAAATGGATGGTTATTGGTGGTCAGAACTTATTCCCTCTGCCACCCAAATGGTACGTTCGCGATTACCACAAGTAGTATGGCTGCGAAATAGACTCGAAGCCATCGGTTTCCAACGTATTGAAACGATTGTGCCATCCGAAATCTATATGGCTCTTGATACTTATCTAGATCTTGAAGGACCGTTCAATCAAGAGTATCGCAATGGTGACTCTACTTGGTCTCTAGTTACACCAGAAGAATTGAAACAAGGTCTAGATTTGTTGCGTAGTAAGATTGATAGCAATGAAGGAGAATCATACCTCAAACAACGGGAAGATCTACGTCATAAAATTGGGCAACTTACGTTACTGCTGGCATATAAATAGACTTTAATTCGATTGAATAAAACCAAATTTTATCCCCACCAAAGCTTGGCTGCTATTAACTAGTGCAGCGTGGCGGAAATAAGTGACCAGTTTGAGAGCGATAGAATCCTTACTCTATAAGCATTCTTAATTATTAATTCTTAATTCTTAATTCTTAATTCCGCGCAGCGCTACTAACATGTCCGGCTTTAAGTTGATAGCTTAGCAACCCTTAGTTAATTGAATTTCTTTGATTGATTAGGGGTGTATGAAAACCGAATTTAGTATAAGCAAAAAAAGTACCCATGTTCACAAAACAAGAGAATAATCGCTTATTGGTTTCCTGGAATAAGACTGCTACAGAGTATCCAGATTCTCTGTGCATCCATCAGTTATTTGAATCCCAAGTAGAACGGACTCCTGAGGCAGTAGCTGTAGTCTTTGAAGACCAACAGCTTACCTATCGTGAGTTGAACACCAAAGCCAACCAACTCGCTCACTACTTGCAAGAGTTGGGGGTAGGAGCAGAGGTGCTAGTGGGGCTTTGTCTTGAACGTTCCGTAGACATGGTTATCGCCATGCTGGGAATCCTGAAAGCGGGAGGTGCTTATGTGCCCTTAGATCCGGCTTATCCTACTGAGCGCTTGTCCTTCATGCTCCAAGATGCAGGGTTGTCGATCGTAGTTACTCAACAATTTCTGGCTTCAGATCAGTTTGATGGCGCTACCACAGCTACAGAAGAGCAAAATCGCTTTCTAGTATGTCTTGATCGCGATTGGGAAAGCATCAACCAACGGGAGATAGTAAATCCTAAGTCCGAAATTCATTCCCAAAACTTAGCCTATACTATCTATACTTCAGGCTCCACCGGTAAACCCAAAGGAGTTCAAATTGCTCATCGTTCAGTCGTTAATTTTTTAAATTCGATGGCGATGTGTCTGGGATTAAGCGATCACGATACCCTGCTCGCCGTCACGACGATATCGTTTGATATCTCCGTTTTGGAAATTTACTTACCGCTCATTACTGGCGCTCGTTGCATCTTAGTCAGTCGTCAAGTAAGCAGGGATGCTGAGCAGTTAATAAAGTTGATAGAGCGATGTAACCCGACTTTAATGCAGGCGACTCCTTCAACTTGGCGCATGTTGGTAGAAGCTGGCTGGCAAGGGAACAAGCAACTGAAAATCCTTTGCGGTGGAGAGAGTTGGACTAGAGATTTAGCTGAGCAGTTGTTAGCAAAGTGTGCCAACCTTTGGAATGTTTATGGTCCGACAGAAGCAACAGTCTGGGCAACTATCCATCAAGTTGAAGCAGGTGTCGGCTCTATTCCTATTGGAAAACCTATTGCTAATACTCAAATTCATATTCTCGATCCCAATAGGCAACCAGTCTCCATCGGCGAACCGGGAGAATTGCACATTGGCGGTGTAGGTTTAGCACGAGGCTATCTAAATCGACCAAAACTGACTGCAGAAAAATTTATTCCCAACCCATTTAGCCAAAAATCTGACTCCCATCTCTACAAAACAGGGGATCTAGCTCGCTACACTCAGGATGGCAACATTGAATTCTTAGGACGCATCGATCACCAAGTCAAGGTGCGGGGCTATCGTATCGAACTAGGGGAAATCGAGGCAATCTTAAGTCAACACCCCGATGTCAAGCAAGCCATTGTCACCGCACGGGAAGATATCCCTAACCAAAAACGCCTGGTTGCCTACTTAGTTGCCGGTTCCTCATCGGATACGACAGACGAGGAAGATGTCGCCAAGCAAACCGAGCAATGGCAGAAAATCTGGGATGAGGCTTATGTCCATACCGACGATGTGGAAGATGCGAGCTTTCATATTGGCGGTTGGATGGATAGCTATACCGGCAAAGATCTAGACCCGAAACAGGTGCGAGAGTGGGTAGAGCATACTGTAGAGCGGATTCTCTCTTTGCAACCGAGTCGATTGCTAGAAATTGGCTGCGGCACAGGTTTGCTGCTGTTTCGGATAGCTCCCCAATGCCAGCACTACTACGCTACGGATATTTCTGGGGAAGCGATTCGCTATCTAGAGGGACAAATCGGCAATAGCAAGTTGGCCTCATCGGTGGTGCTGCGTCAGACTGCTGCCGACGAGCTGGCAGAAATTGTCAAGGAGTCTTTTGACACGGCTATCTCTAACTCGGTGATTCAGTATTTCCCCAATATTGATTATCTAGTAGAGGCCATAGAAACTGCGGTGGAGTTGGTAGAGCCCGGAGGGCAAATTTTCCTGGGGGATGTCCTGAGCTTGCCCTTGCTCAAAGCATTCCATACCTCAGTGCAATTATCTCAAGCTCCCGCTTCCTTATCAGTATCCCAATTAAAGGAGCGGATTCGCGATCGCATCTCCGAAGAACAAAGACTGATTATTGACCCCAATTTCTTCATTGCCCTCAAAGAGCATTTACCCAAAATCACTCATGTAGAAATTCAACTCAAGCGAGGGCATTACCAAAATGAACTGACTCGCTTCCGTTACGATGTGGTGTTGCATCTAGGCAAAAAAGTCTCTTCTCCCACAACTCCACCAGTATTTCTTAACTGGCAGCAAGATAATTTAACTGTAGCCGCTATTCGTCAGCAACTCCAAGAAACCTCCCCAGAAATGCTTGTTGTCAGCAGTGTTCCCAATGCCCGGACTTGGAAAGATCTGCGAGCAATAGAATTATTAGCCAGTCCCGATTGTCCTGGAATTGTAGGGGAACTTCGCCAGCAGATTCCTATAGCAGGGATTGAACCGGAAGACTGGTGGGAATTGCAATCCGATGTTCCTTACAAAATAAACATTAACTGGTCAGGTAACAGCGGTGAAGATTACTACGATGTTATATTTGTCCGGCATGATACCCAGATAATTCCAGACAGCACCATCCAAAAAACAGCAATGAATCCCGTAGTTTCCTCGATAAGTGTAGCATCCAAGAGCAAGCCTTGGAGTGCCTATGCCAATCATCCGAGCCAAAGTAACGAAGCTCTTGGACCAAAACTGCGGAATTTTCTCCAACAGAAGCTACCAGATTACATGGTACCCTCGGCTTTTGTTTTCCTCGATACCATACCTTTAACACCCAACGGCAAGATCGACAAGCGATCGCTACCAGCGCCTCAAAAAGAAAGACCTATTTTGTCCCAAACCTTTGTCGCACCCCGAACAACCATTGAGGAACAATTGACGAACATCTGGACTAATGTACTCAATATTTTTCCTATTGGTGTAAGCGATAACTTCTTTGAGTTGGGCGGGCATTCTTTACTCATCGTGCAGTTACTTTCCCAAGTAAAAGACCATTTTGGAGTCAAGTTACCCCTAAGTTGCCTGTTTGATGACCCCACAGTAGCAGGGATGGCTCGTTCCCTGGCAATCTGTAGTCAAACAGAAGAAGTTTCCTACCTTGAAGGAATAACTGTTGCCGATTTGCTCTCAGAAGCAGTTTTAGATCCCACGATCCGTCCTGCCTCAGATCATCTTGACCCGACAAAAGAACCAGATGCTATTTTCTTAACAGGTGCAACGGGATTTCTCGGAGCATTTTTACTCCAAGAACTTTGCCAACAAACCCAAGCTCAGATTTATTGTCTAGTTCGTAACAGCAATAGCCCTGTTGAAGGAAAGCAGAAAATCCACCAAAATTTGAAACGTTATGGGCTAGGACATTTACTGGAACATAAAAACTTCAACTCTCGGATAATTCCTGTGCTTGGGGATCTATCCAAGCCCTTTTTGGGAGTTGATGAGCAAAAGTTTTACCAGCTGGCTGGAGAAATAGACAGAATCTATCACGTTGGTGCTAACGTGAATTTACTTTATCCCTATACTGCCATGCGACCTGCAAATGTGGGAGGGACTCAGGAAATATTGAGACTAGCCAGTCTTGTTAAGCTCAAGCCCTTACATTACATCTCATCGTTGGGCGTGTTTGAAGCTACTGGATATGCTAATTTGAAGAATACCATCACCGAACGAGATAGCCTTGAGGCTGGTGAAGTGGTTTATGGCGGTTACTGTCAGAGTAAATGGGTAGCGGAAAAATTGATCGAAATTGGCAAATCAAGGGGTATTCCGGTAGTTATATATCGCCCCGGAATGATTAGCTCTCATACCCAAACCGGTGCTTGTAACATTGATGATCTGCTTTGTAGTCTAATTAAGCACTTTATCGAGTTTGGTAATGCACCAGAACTAGATATCAATGTAGATATCACACCAGTGGATTATATCAGCCGAGGCATTTTCCATCTTTCCAACCAGAAAACATCTTTGGGTGAAGTCTTTCATCTGATGAATCCCGAGCCTTTATCTTTGAAAGAACTCATTGCAGAAATCAACACCCTAGGCTACTCTATCAAAGAAATAGAATATTCTCGGTGGCTATCTCAATTAAAAGATTTAGCGATAAATTCCCAAGAAACAGCTTTTGGAGGTATGCTACCTCTGTTAGTTGAAAAAATTCCTAGTAGTCAGCTAACCTATTTGGAGATTACCTCTATGGGAATGGTTTTTGATTGCGATAATGCGATCAAAGGACTTGCTAAAAATTCCCTGATCTGTCCACCAGTGAATAGTCAATTGCTTCGTACTCTCATTGATTATATGACCGATTGCGGCTTCCTGAATTCTCCAGCAACTTTCTAAGATCACCTAGGGGTGAGCGAAAAAAAGGGTGGGGAGCTGAGGGACAAGAGAGAACTTATAATTTTTGGATACAAGGCTTGGAAATCCCACCCAAAATTTCACCTCACCCGATCAATTAGCACCCATTGGTAACAAGTTAACGCAAAAATGTGGTTTTCAAGGGAGTAGAACCCACCCCTAACCCCTCCAAGGAGGGGAAATCCGAGGGGAAACTCCGAAGGGAGTTTCGGAGCGGTAGCGAGGAACGAGCGTCAGAGGTCTGAGACCAAATTAATCAATTATCAATTATCAATTATCAATTATCAATTGTTAATGGAAATACAGATATGAGTCAAGAAAAATTTCTGCAAGGTCGTGCAGCTATAGTAACAGGAGGTACTTCCGGGATTGGTAAGGCTATAGCTTTTGCTTTAGCTGAAGCCGGAGCTAATGTAGCAATCGGCTCTCGTTCGGCTGCTACAAGTTTGTGCCAAGGTGAAATTGAGGCGCGAGGAGTTAAAGCATTGGCAATGCAACTCAATGTGACTTCAACTAACTCAGTACAGGCTTTTATTGATGCTGCTATCACAGCTTTTGGTCAAGTAGATATTCTTGTTAATTCAGCTGGTATCATGCCAGAACAGACAATTTGCGGTCATTCTGACGAACTCTGGCATAATACTATTGATGTCAACCTCAATGGTACTTATAACACTATCAAGTTTTGCTTGCCCCAAATGATCGAGCGCAAGTGGGGTCGTATTATCAATATTGCCTCTACTGCTGCATCAGTGGGAAGTGCTGGATGGGGAGCCTACTGCGCTTCTAAAGCTGGAGTAGTAGGGCTAAGTCGCTGCGTAGCCTTAGAGGGAGCACCTCATGGTGTATCCTGTAACACTATTAGCCCTAGCTGGGTTGAAACTAACTTAGCGAAAAACTACTTCACTCAGGCTGCACAGACTGAAGGTGTAAGCTTGGCTGATTGCTTGGAGGAGGTAAAACAGGCAAATCCGCAGAAGAGAATGATCCAACCAGAAGAAATTGGCGAACTAGCTGTCTTTCTCTGTCGAGAGCAGGCTGTGGGGATAACCATGCAGGACATTACTGTATCAGCCGGATCGTTTTGGTAGACTCTACGTGAAGCACCCAGAACGTGGAAAGTTTAACTCATCCCCCGGAAGATAGTACGGGGGATTTCGTGTTATTTGTTGTTAGTTGTTGGTTGTTTGTACAAAAAACGTTCTAACAAATCACTTGCTAACCAAGCGGCGTAAACCTTGTTTTCGAGGAAAGAGCTGTACTGGCAAGATGCCAGTTCCACGAAATGAAAGAGGAAGATCCTTATTGGGGAGAAGGCTGTGGGTTAACCATGCAGAATATTACCTTAATGTCGGCAGAAGGATCCCGCTATAACCGAGGCGGATTGATCGAGGCGTAGCCGAGTACCGCCAATGGTTTAGCTGTGAGATGAATGCCGACCAGCTAACAATTGAGCGGTAGGGAATCCAAATAATTAGGGCTTGCTGAATAAGTCGTAACTTTCGGGTTTGAATAGGTGGTAGGTGGTAGGTGGCAGGTGGTAGGTAAGGGAAAGAGGTGGTAGGTGTTAGGGATTTTTGACTTACGGTGCAAGGTTTTTGAGCCAAAAGATACAAAAACCTTGCACGCCTGCTAGGCATAAAATGATTGAAAGCTTTGTCTGGTATAGTTTACACACTTTTGCAGCAAGCCCTAATTATACCTGTATTCGCAGTGGGTAACAGATGTTATGCTTGGTCTCATGCTAGTCATTGAAGCCAAGCTCAAAGGAACCAAAGTTCAGTACAGCAAGTTGGATGAAGCAATCCGAACAGGGCAGTTCATCCGCAACAGCTGTTTGCGCTATTGGGAAGATAACAGACGGGTCACTCGTAACGACCTCCAAAAGCTTTGCGCCCTACTAGCTAAGGACAAACTTGCCCCTTGGGCGAAAAAACTTAACTCCCAAGCAAGGCAGGCTCACGCTGATAGGGCATGGTCTGCCATTCAGCGTTTTTATGAAAACTGTAGATTAGGAAAACCCGGTAAAAAAGGCTATCCTCGCTACAAACAATTCAGTCGTTCCGTCGAGTACAAAAATTCAGGGTGGAAATTGTCTGCGGATAGAAGGACTATAACTTTCACTGATGGTTTTCAAGTCGGAATGATGGATTTGTGGAGTTCTAGGGATTTAGTTTGGACCAGGGAAAAACAAATCCGAAGAGTTCGAGTCATAAGACGTGCTGACGGCTACTATGCTCAGTTCTTAGTGGATTGGGATAGACGAGAGGAGCATGAATTTCAAGGGAAAATGACGGGAATTGATTTAGGACTAAAAGAGTTCTATACCGATTCCGATGGAAATACTGTTGACAACCCTCGATATTTGAGGAAATCCGAACGAAGATTAAAGATGCTTCAACGTCGAGTTTCCCAGAAACATGTTGAAAAGAAGAAACAGTCTAACAGATACCACAAGGCACGCAAGGCTTTAGCGAAGCAACATCTGAAGGTAAGTAGACAGCGTGAAGACAAAGCTCGTAAAGATGCTTTGGCGCTAGTTAAGTCGAAAGATTTAATTGTCTACGAGGACTTGAAGATACAAAACATGGTAAAAAATCACCAGCTAGCTAAATCCATCAGCGATGCATCTTGGTATCGATTCACCAAATGGCTTCAATACTTTGCCAAAGTGTATGGTGTGATAGTTATTGCTGTAGTGCCTCACAATACAACTGTTAATTGCTCATGTTGTAACGCGAAGGTGAAGAAAACACTTAGCAGCAGAACACATAAATGCAGTAGTTGTAAAACGGTATTAGACCGCGACCATAACGCAGCCAAAAACATCTTGAAAAAAGGATTATTGTTATTAGCTGAATATTTAAACGGTACTGTAGGGCATACAGAATCCGGAGCCAAAAGCTCGAAAGCGCAGGGAGAAACTGACCTCTGGCTCAAGAACGGAGACGCTCTGGTTCTAAGTCGGCTCGATGAACTGCGAACCAAGAACTCTTGGGAATCACCCGCTATACCTCGTTAGAGGTTAGCGGAGGGAGGATGTCAATGTATCAATCGAGCGAGGAAAAAAGGTGTGAATGTAAATTGGTCATCTTTCCGGTTCTTTCATAATCTACGCCGAGAACGTCAACAGTTTGCAGTAATTGGCTTAGGGCGCTTTGGTAGAGCTGTTTGTTCCTCATTGCAACGCCTAGGCTACGAAGTTTTAGGAACAGACATTAATGAAAAACTGGTTGATCAAGTGTTGAGTCAGCATATGGTTTCTCATGCAATGCAACTAGACTCAACTGAACCCTCAGCTCTGAAAGAGGCAGGGATTTTTGAGTTAGATACGGTAATTGTTGCTATTGGTAACTATTTAGAAGAAAGTATTATTACCACGTTGAACCTCAAAGAGGCAGGTGTCCCTCATGTAGTTGCCAAATCTTCCTCTGAAGTCCACGGTAAGCTATTGCGCAGAGTAGGAGCCGATCATGTGGTTTTTCCGGAATATGAAGCCGGTTGTGCCTTGGCGCGATCGCTTACTAAGCCCTCAATCTTAGAACAATTTGACCTTGATCCCAACCACAGCATTGTGGAAATCTTGGTGCCAGAAGAATTTGATGGGAATACAATTATGGAGCTGGAGCTGCGGCAGCGCTATGGCTTAAATTTGCTAGCTATTGGTCGAAATGATAATTTTGAGATTAACCCTGACCCCACTAAACGCCTGCACAAGGGTTTGGTGATGGTTGTGATTGGCTCTAACCAAGATATTGAACGCCTACCAATTTAACAATTTTGTCGTTGGTTATTGGTTGTTGGTTGTTTGTATCTTTGGGGAGAGCAACAGGGTAAAAAGCTTGATGAATCAAGCCTTTAGTTTTCTTGTCACCCCTTGAGCTCAAAGCATTATTCTCTGTACTTTACAGCTTCCTTGTCACCCCTTGAGCTCAAGAACATTTGCCTATATAAACCTAACACCTAACACCTAATACCTAACACCTCATCTCAACTCCTTACCCTTTTGCGGTAGAATCATCAGTTGCAGTAAATCAAACCCTTGAAGCAAGGAGAAACTCCTATGGCCCGGATGTACTACGACACAGATGCCAACTTAGACCTACTCGCCGGTAAGACAATTGCCATTATCGGTTACGGTTCTCAAGGTCATGCCCATGCTCTCAATCTTCAAGATAGTGGTATGAAGGTTATTGTCGGGCTATATCCGGGTAGTAAATCCTGGGGGAAAGCCGAGGCAGCTGGTTTAACAGTTCACTCCGTTGCTGAGGCAGCCAAAGCCGCTGATTGGATCATGATTTTGCTGCCGGATGAGGTGCAAAAAACGGTATATAAAGAAGAAATTGAGCCAAATTTGACTGAGGGAAAAGTCCTTTCTTTTGCTCACGGCTTTAATATCCACTTTGGACAAGTTGTCCCTCCTGCTAATGTGGATGTGGTAATGGTTGCACCCAAAGGACCAGGACATTTGGTGCGGCGGACTTATGAACAAGGAGAAGGGGTTCCCTGTCTATTTGCCGTATATCAAGATGCCACAGGTCAAGCTCGCGATCGCGCCATGGCTTATGCTAAAGGGATTGGTGGTACTCGCGCTGGCATTCTGGAAACTAGCTTCCGGGAAGAAACGGAAACTGATTTATTTGGTGAGCAAGTTGTCTTGTGTGGTGGCTTGAGTGCTTTAATTAAGTCTGGGTTTGAAACCCTAGTAGCTGCTGGGTATCAGCCGGAGTTGGCTTATTTTGAATGTCTCCATGAAGTCAAACTCATTGTTGATTTGGTGGTAGAAGGTGGTTTAGCAAAAATGCGAGATAGTATCTCCAATACTGCTGAATATGGAGATTATACCCGTGGTCCTCGGATTGTCACCGACGAAACTCGCGCTGAGATGCGTAAAATTCTGAGTGAAATTCAATCTGGTCAATTTGCTCGGGAATTTGTGTTAGAAAATCAAGCAGGCAAACCCGGATTCACTTCGATGCGGCGTCAGGAAGCAGAGCATTCAATTGAAGAAGTTGGTAAGGATTTACGAGCTATGTTCAGTTGGCTAAAGAAGGTGTAATCAGAACTCACGGCATCAATTCCAATAACCAACCAGCGATAACGAATTTCCAGAAAACTAGTGCTTTGAAGGCAGAAGGCAGGAGGCTCTAAGGGAAGAAAGCTTGTACCGTAAGCTTTTTGACCTTTTTAGGACTTACGCACGGTAACGCAATTCTGTCATCCTGAGCGATAGCGAAGGATCTCCCAGCCGCAAGAGAATGCTTTTCTTACGTTGAGTATGATAGCTGAGTGCGTAAGTCCTACTTTTGTCGCTGGTGAGTTATTTCTTCTAATATCCGTAATGCTGTAATCTTGGAGGCTCCAGCGGGCTAATGCCCTGACCATAAGTTGAACCCTAACTCTCAAAAGGATCAATCAATCTTAAATGCTCAATCTTAGCAAAGTCATCTTGATTACGAGTGACCAGCTGTAGCGAGTACTCCAGAGCAGTAGCAGCAATAATAGCATCAGGAACTTTAATCCTGAAACGCTTACGAAGTATGATTGTGCCTTCCGCAATTTCAGAAGTAAGGGGCAACTCGATTAACAAGCGAAAGAATTCGTTTAGCTTGAATATCAGCAGCCTCAGATTGATCGAAACCCAACACCTCAATCCTCGAAATGATAGAATAAGCACCCTGCCCCGACAGTCCTTGCCTTAAAAGAGCTGTTCCGGTTTCATTGAGCCGACCATTGAGATGATAGATGAGAATGTTGGTATCAAAAAGCAGTTCCACAAAACCAATTGCTACTCTCCCCAATCGATCTGCCGTTGTTGTATAAGCTCAGTATCTATTTCCTCAATACTAAGATTTCCCCAGCTTCCACTCGTTTCTGCTAGCAGTGCATCAATATCCACCGAGCCAACGGAAAGTTGAACCTCTGACTGTAGCTCCGTGACCAAAGGAAACTTAGCCTGAAGTTGATTCATTAAGTACCCCAGCAGTTTCCACTGCTCTTCCAAGGTTAGCTGTTTCAATTCGCTCATCATTCGCTGTAAAGTTGGACTCATAAATAAATTCTCTGGAGTGCCCTTTGTGCCTCTGTGGTTATTTCTTCTAATATCCGTAATGCTGTAATCTTGGGTAAAGAAAAATGCGATCGCTACCTCACCTACTGATTACTGGCAAGATGCCAGTTCCACATAGACCATTTTATCTGTGCCACGGTACTATTCTAAACTAGAAATCATATTCCACCTCTACAATCTCAGTATATTCAAACTGGTTAGTACTTTGCTTGACTAAAGGGTAATATACTCCCCCTAACTCAATCGTATCTTCCTCACATTCAGGCTTAGGAGAATGATAAGTCAGCACATATTCCCTACCAATATGTTTGGCCATCTCCTCTTGTACTTCTCCTCGCCACTGGGTCTTAGTTACTAAAACTACTAGTTGATTTGCTAAAGTGGGGAGCACTTTGGCAATTTGCCTGCGGTAGATTTCATCCAAAATGCCAAAGGGAGAATCCATAACAATGGGGAAGGTGCTACTATCGAGTCCCATCAAGGCATTCTCCTGAATCCATTCCCTGACTCTATCAATAATGCCACCAATAAAGGAGAGACTGAGAATCTGATTTTCCCCAGTGGAAGCAGCAACTAAGGTTTCTTGGGCTGCTGTATTTTCTGTCAATTTCAGCTCGTAGGTTTCAGTCAACTTAGGGATGTAGGGAGTAAAGGAAATAGAAGTAAATATTTCCTGAACTCGCTTTTCCAGGGAAGAGCGAAACTGTTGATTGAGCCGCATTCTTACTTGTGTTAGTCGCTCAATAGCATCTTGAGCAGCTGCCAAAGTTGTTAATTTTTTTTAACCATACTAACACTTTGAAACTGTGGCTCGAATAAAGTAGAGTTATGAACAAGTGGAGCAAAAGTCTTCTATTGAGTTTATTTGGATAAGAGTCACTTTTAGCGAATACTATTTATTAGCTATCTACCCAAGCACAGGAGTAAACAGAATGACACAAGTAACTGTTGGTGAAAATGAATAATGTTTGCAGCATCTTTAAAAATTTACTAGGTTATTTAATTTGTATTGTGACGATCGGTTTATTCATCGCATACATCGGTTTGTTAATTGCATTTGTTTTTCAACCTAAAGCCTCTGTTATCCACGAAGAAGGAAATTGGAGGAAGCCGGTCGTAGGTATAGAAAATTTGCAAGTAAATGGCAGAGTCTTTGATGTTAATTTTGTGGAAGGTAGTTTTAATGAAAATTTTGACCCGAATGCCGCAAATCAAAGTAAAACAGTTCCTACCTTCTGGAATAATTATAAGGAAGGTTCTTGCGCAACAGGTGTGATTTCTCTAAAACTAGGAACTAGAAAATTTATAACCAACCTTAGGAATTATAAATCAGACAGATTTTATATCCCTATAAGGATGCAAAAGGGTAAGGTGTATGCAATCTTCGATGATTTTCCCTGGCCTAACCGTGACGAATACCGTCGCTATAGAAAAACTATTGCTCCCGATTACAATCTTAGGGATTCGTTATGGACTAAATTCAAAGAAAAGGAAGTACCACCCTTCATGTTTCCAGTATCATTGTCATGTAATCCTTGTCTACTAACCTTTTTTACTGTCTTTTCTTGGTTTTTATTCATGCAAATTTTGTCAGTCATCCTTTACGTGTTCCGTAACTATCTACCCCCAAACTTGCGCTCACGGCTACAAATTTAAGGCGGGACACTTTGAGAGAAGAGGAGGGGGAATGTCGGGAAAAGAATCTTGTCCTGACGAAAAGCACAAAAAACAATTCTTCTTGTTTCAGGGGGCTCATTAGTCGCAAAGATTGCGATCGCTATCTTCAACTTTAGGATATTGCTTAAGGTAATAACTAATAGTGGTACAGGCTTCTGCGGCTAATTCTGGCAAAGACGGAAACTTCCATAGCTTCGCCGTTTGATCTGCTGAGGTGGTGATAATCCACTTGCCATCTGGGCTGAAGGAGGCACTGTTGACCCACTTGTCATGCCCTTTGAGAGTTGCCAGTTTTTCACCCTGGAGATTCCATAACTTTGCAGTTTGATCTGCTGAGGCAGTGACAATGAACTTGCCATCTGGGCTAAAGGAGGCACTGTTGACAGACTCCTGATGCCCATCGAGAGTTTCCTGCAATTCACCTTGGAGATTCCACAACTTTGCCGTTTTATCCCGTGAAGCGGTGACAATGAACTTGCCGTTGGAGCTAAAGGAGGCACTGTTAACTGAATCCTTATGCCCCTTGAGAGTTTCCAGCTGTTCACCTTGAAGATTCCACAACTTTGCGGTTTGATCAGCTGAGGCGGTGACAATAAACTTGCCATTGGGGCTGAAAGAGACACTGTTGATCCGATTGTTATGCCCTCCTTTAAGAGTTTTCCACTCCTTACCTTGGAGGTTCAACTCCTTACCTTGGAGGTTCCACAACTTTGCCGTTTTATCTTTATCATCCGAGATAGTAACAAGGGATTTGCTCTTCCGACTGAAGGAGGCACTCCTAACTGAACCATCATGACCTTCAAGGGTAGCCAGCAGTTCACCCTGGAGGTTCCACATTCTTACCGCATTATCCCTTAAGGTGGTGACCATGAAGTTATGATCGGGGGTACTGATGACTTTACCCTGACGCCCTTCGAGTCTAGCCAGTTCTTCACCCTGGAGGTTCCACACCTTTGCCGTATTATCATCTGAGACAATAGTAAAGGAATTACCATCCGGGCTGAAGGAGACACCGATGACTGAACTTTGATGCCCGTCAAGAGTAGCCAGCAATTCATCTTGTAGATTCCACACTCTTGCCGTTTTATCCCATGAGGCGGTGACAATATAGTTGTTATCTCGGCTGAAGGAGGCACTGTTGACTGAATTCTTATGCCCTTCGAGAGTTTTCAGCTCTTTACCTTGAAGGTTCCACAGCTTTGCCGTTTGATCCGCTGAGGCGGTGACAATGAACTTGCCATCTCGGCTGAAGGAGGCACTTTTTACTGAATCATCATGTCCCTTCGAGAGTTTTCTTCAATTCACCCTGAAGGTTCCACAGCCTTGCGGTTTGATCCGCTGAGGCGGTGACAATATAGTTGCCATTCAGGCTAAAGGAGGCACTGTAGACCTGATCCTTATGTCCTTCAAGAGTTTTCTTCAATTCACCCTGAAGGTTCCACAGCCTTGCGGTTTTATCCCGTGAAGCAGTGACAATATAGTTGCCATTCAGGCTAAAGGAGGCACTGTAGACCTGATCCTCATGTCCTTCAAGAGTTTTCTTCAATTCACCCTGAAGGTTCCACAGCCTTGCGGTTTGATCCGCTGAGGCGGTGACAATATAGTTGCCATTCAGGCTAAAGGAGGCACTGTAGACCTGATCCTCATGTCCTTCAAGAGTTTTCTTCAATTCACCCTGAAGGTTCCACAGCCTTGCGGTTTTATCCCGTGAAGCAGTGACAATATAGTTGCCATTTGGGCTAAAGGAGGCACTGTAGACCTGATCCTCATGTCCTTTGAGAGGTATCAGCTTTTTATCTTCAAGGTTCCACAGCTTTGGCGTTTTATCCCATGAAGCAGTGACAATCCACTTGCCATCTGGGCTGAAGGAGGCACTATTGACCGAATTCTCATGCCATAAGCGATTTTGCTCTGAAGTCTGATAGAATGCCTTCCACAAGGTTCCTCTGATCTGACTTTGCAGTTGCTGATCTGGTTTCCAGAGTCGTAACAGCAAATTATTTTGTAAGATGCTCCCGGCATTTAATGCCCTAGTTAATGCTTCTAACTGTAGATCACCATCATTAAAAAAAGTTTCTGAAGTCTGTCGAGAAATCTGAACCTGATCAGTCACTACTTTTTTGTAACCAATCAAAGCAGGTATCATGGCTGCCCCCAACATTAAGCTCAAGATTATGTGCGAAATTGTCAGTATATTCAACCAGAAATACCGCTGACCACTATTTTTAAATAGCTGTTTCCCTTCTGGATACTGTTCCAGCAGCTCCTTTTTACGTTTTTTAAGAAACCCAAATTGACTGCGTGGAATCAGGTTTTTCTGGTGGATCTTCCAATTAATTAAGCAGCGCTCAAACAATTCTGTAACAACTTTGAGTTCCTGCTCTTCTAGGGAAGACCATTGGTTAATTTTTTGAGCTAGATAGTCATGAGTAATAGAGTATTTTCGTTTTTGTCCTTCTTCTTCAGGGATTGTCTCAATTAAATAGTGCCTATCCAGCTGCTGAATTATCGCCTCAACATCTACTTCTAACAGGTTAAGATTTTTGGCAATGTCGGCTGCTGATTTAAATACCCTGCTCCCACTAGTAACCATTTGCTGGAGAACAGACCTTACTTTATCTTGTTGCTCTTCTAGGGAATAGTACTCTGCGAGGATATAATCTACATAATGCTGCAAAATCCCTTTTACACCACCCAACTCTTGATAAATATTTTCTGTAATGATGATAGTGTCTCCTGCAAGCCATTTATCATCATAACGATTACGCACAGTTTCAAAGAGCTGATTACAAACAATCTGAAGATGTACAGGTTCTATGTGCTCGTTTGATTCTGATTTACTTTCACTATATTTTAATAGATCAGGAATCAAATTATTACCGATAAAATTTGGTTGGTAAGTAATTTTTTGCTGCAATTGAATGAATAGGTTTCTTAATAGCATCCCTTGCTTGCTCTTCATTTAAAGGTTTGAGTTTATGACAGTAGGTTACGGTATTAAATTCTGGGATAACCTGCCAAAATTCTTGTAAAGTGTCGAAATAAAATTCCTCTCGGATGGAAATGAAAATATTCATTTCCTGGGAGTTAAATTTCTTGAAGCACTCACTAAATTCTTGGATAAATTGCTGACGTCTGTTCTCTGGCAGATTGACAAAGAAGCGCTCAAATTGGTCGAAAAAAATAGCAACAGGTCGTCCGGTTTGCTTAGTCGTAGTTCCTAAGCACTGTAGAAGAGTTCCTAAGCACTGTAGAAGAGTATTACTATCACTGAGATCGATGTTGACATTCTCTAAACTCTCTATACCTGTTTTCAGAGTTTCCGTGGGATAACCATACTCCCGGAATACCATCGTGAAGTAGCCTTTTTTAAAAGAGTTCGGGAATAATACCCGCATTAATCAGGGAAGTTTTGCCACTCCAAGACTTTCCCTGAATTAGGACTAGCTTATAATTAGAGATTTTTTGAACCAATAGCTGGGAAACAGCTTCTCGACCAAAAAAGATATCAGCATCAATCGTCTCGTAATAACTGAGAAACTTATAAGGTTCTTCAACACGAACTTGTCGTTGCTGGCGATACTTCCCCCAGTCTACTTTCTTATCCTCTGAGATCGAGGCTAAAGCATAAAATTTGATGTTGTATTTATTACCGCCAACAACATCCCCTTTAACAGTCGTCTGGTTGCCAAAATCAATTCTTTCACTGCGACTTTCCATCATGACAACTCAATCAGAATTGGGAATTGGGAATTGGGAATTGGGAATTGGGAATCCGGAATCCGGAATCCGGAATCCGGAATTGACCGTGCGTTAATTTTACATAATAAGTCCAGAAAAACCCAAAATTTTAGTTAGGTTGGCAAGCAGTGCGATCGCAGATCTTGTAGGTTGAGTTCCGCTTTGGGCTTCATCCAACCTACGCATTAACAATGTCGATCGCTAATCCCCTGACGATAAGTTGAACCCTAACTCTCAAAAGGATCAATCAACCTTAAATGCTCAATCTTAGCAAAGTCATCTTGATTACGAGTGACCAGCTGTAGCGAGTACTCTAGAGCAGTAGCAGCAATAATAGCATCAGGAACTTTAATCCTGAAACATTTACGAAGTATGATTGTTCCTTCCGCAATTTCAGAAGTAAGGGGCAACTCGATTAACAAGCGAAAGAATTCGTTTAGCTTGAATATCAGCAGCCTCAGATTGATCGAAACCCAACACCTCAATCCTCGAAATGATAGAATAAGCACCCTGCCCCGACAGTCCTTGCCTTAAAAGAGCTGTTCCGGTTTCATTGAGCCGACCATTGAGATGATAGATGAGAATGTTGGTATCAAAAAGCAGTTCCACAAACCTAATTGCTACTCTCCCCAATCGATCTGCCGTTGTCGTATAAGCTCAGTATCTATTTCCTCAATACTAAGATTTCCCCAGCTTCCACTCGTTTCTGCTAGCAGTGCATCAATATCCACCGAGCCAACGGAAAGTTGAACCTCTGACTGTAGCTCCGTAACCAAAGGAAAATTAGCCTGAAGTTGATTCATTAAGTACCCCAGCAGTTTCCACTGCTCTTCCAAGGTTAGCTGTTTCAATTCGCTCATCATTCGCTGTAAAGTTGGACTCATAAGCTAATTTCCACCAATAACGTAGAGCGTTCTTTGATATTCTAGACCCTTCTCATGTGAGCGCTTGGGTGTTGGGAATTGCGTTAATTTTAGATAATCACTCCAGAAAAACTCAAAATTTTAGTTAGGTTGGCAAGCAGAGGCAAAGCTTTTTGCCCAATCTCTCCAATATCTTTGACTCTATCTAAAATAGTTTTAGTCTCACTCAAATATTTACCAATTTTATCCTTTTGTTCTTCCTGGTTATCCTTATCAGTTTTCTTTGCCTCCTGAATTGCTATCGCTACTTGACCAACCGCAGCATCTTTGTCATCATCATCATCAAATGAAGCTTGTTTGATACAGTCTTTCAACTCCTGCAGCTGCTGAATTAATTGTTCTCGAGAAAATTTATCTTCAGTAGCATCCGTTATTCCTATATATTGGTTGCCATCAATGACATCACCTTCATGCTTATTACCCACAACTACATCCCCTCCAATTGTGGCGTGATTTCCAAAGGAAATTCCTCCCTTCTCCTGGCTACTAGCTGCCGGTTGATGTTGATTTTCAGCTGATTGGTTGGACATAGTTTTTATTACCTATCTTCCCTCTAGTACTAATCTAATGGTGTTACACAACTCAAACTGTAGGTTGGGTGGAACGAAGTGAAACCCAACAGCATATGTTCCAGTGTTGGATGATGCTATCGCTAACCCAACCTACTCTTCAAATCACAATTCTATACCAAACAGCTCCCCAACATGCCCAGAACCCGGACTTATTGAAGAAGTCGGGGTTCTTAAATGCTGGGAAACTAGGATAGATACAGCACATTTCATCTTGGTGAGGTACACTCATGTAGGACAATATGCTTACCTCATAAGAGTTTTACTGTACCTCATATACCTGCAATCTGCTGTAAATTCGGGTGAGGTGAAATTTACAGTGGCTCTCGAGAAATACGCTCAAAGCTAATGGCTAATGGCTAATAGCTAATCTCTGAAGAAACACTGAGTCTCCGAGTCAGGAGTAAAGAGATTGGACAAAAGTTTCTTCACTCATTACTCATTACTCATTACTCAAAAAAGCTGTACCACGGTACTATTGTGAACTAGAAATCATACTCCACCTCGACAATCTCAGTATATTCAAACTGGTTAGTACTTTGCTTGACTAAAGGGTAGTATACTCCCCCCAACTCAATCGTATCTTCCTCACATTCAGGCTTAGGAGAATGATAAGTCAGCACATATTCTCTACCAATATGCTTTGCCATCTCCTCTTGTACTTCTCCACGCCACTGGGTTTTAGTTACTAAAACTACTAGTTGATTCGCTAAAGTGGGAAGCACTTTGGCAATTTGCCTGCGGTAGATTTCATCCAAACTGCCAAAGGGAGAATCCATAACAATGGGAAAGGTACTACTATCAAGTCCCATCAAGGCATTCTCCTGAATCCATTCCCTGACTCTATCAATAATGCCACCAATAAAGGAGAGGCTGAGAATCTGATTTTCCCCAGTGGAAGCAGCCACTAATGTTTCTTTGGCTGCTGTATTTTCTGTCAATTTCAGCTCGTAGGTTTCAGTCAACTTAGGTATGTAGGGAGTAAAGGAAATAGAAGTAAATATTTCCTGAACTCGCTTTTCCAGGGAGGAGCGAAACTGTTGATTGAGCCGCATTCTTACTTGTGTTAGTCGCTCAATAGCATCTTGAGCAGCAGCAATACGTCGTTGAGCTAGTGCTTCTTTCTTGCTATTCATTTCATGCTGGGCAATTTGTTTGACTTTTGCCTCAATATCAGCTGTTAGCTGTTCAATTTGCTGCTGATTTGCCCCTTTTTCTAAAGTGAATTCTTGAACAATTGTTTCTGCTTGGTCTAAATCATGTTGCAATTGACTAATATCTGCATCAGGGAAATTTCTCAATTTGCGATCAATATCATCTAGTTGAGTCTCAATTCGAGACAGTTCAGTTCTGCCTTGAGCAATATTTCCTTGTTGTTGATCAATTTCTTGCCAAAAATCTGGTATTTGCTTGTCGAGTTCATCTAATTGAGTATTCATGCGAATCGCTGTTTCTTCCACATCAGCAATTCCCGCTCTATCCATCCAACTTGTTACCTGCTGATGAACATTAGTTCCGGCAATTAATTCTGTTCCACAGATACAGCGTTGCTGATGGAGCAAATCTCCAACAAATTGCCGCTTGATACCAACCGGTAACTCCCCTTTCTGCCGCAGTTCATCGACAATCTCGCGAAATTGTGCTGTTGCTGTTGCGAGTAAAACTGTATAACCCCTGGTGGATATAGCTTGTTTGAGTACCTCTTTTGCTTCTTTGAGCTCTTGGCGAATTGATTTTTCTTGAGATTCTAGTTCATCTCGGAGTTGTTGTAGCTCCTGAGCTCCACTAAATTCTAATAAGCGTTTGCCAATGGTTTTCTTTGACTCACTTTGATGTTCTAACTCTTCTTCAATTTCCTGTTGACGTCGCAACAGCTCTTGACTTTGTTGTTCGAGCTCTTCTTGTTCTTGTAATAATTGCTTGGTTTGGGAATCTCCAATCAAAGCTAATTCCGCTTCGAGGGTTTTTTTGGCTTCCTTCAAATGCTTAATAGAGCGATTCAGCACCTCTACTCCCAATAAAGTCTTAGTTGCTTCCGCAATTTCCGACTTTTTATCAGAGCGCACAATCTGCTCAATCCGTTCCCCATCAAAGAAGAAGTACTGATGCAAGCTAACTGGTAAAATGCGACCGATGATATCCTCTGGTAATTGCTGCGGTAGTAACCAGCGTCCATCATCTCCTGCTATCTGTAGGTACAACTCACTTGGGGACTTCTCAACTATTGTTCCTGTTTTGTAAACACGGCACAGACGCTTAACTTGGTAACGTTTGTTGTGATGCTCAAATCTGATTTCTACCCAGCATTCTACTGGTTCTTGAAGAGAAGCTTCAGCAATTGCTCGTTTATTAACCAATTGCTCTTCAGAAGCAAAAGCTGCACTAAATTTTTCATACAATACCCAGGTAAAAGCATTCAGTAATGTAGTTTTACCAGCACCATTATTACCATGAACAATGGTAGTATTCCGCTCTCCATTTGCCAAAACAATCTCTGGGGTTTTGCCATAAAATTGGCGAAAGTTGCAGAGCTTGACTGACATCAATTTCATTGGACTTCTTCCTTGAGGATTCTCAAGATATCATCATTAATATTACGAGGAACTTTTAAGTATAATTTGTCTTTTTCTGCTTGCAATACCCGTTCAATAATTCGGCGTACTTCTGGAGAAGCTTCTAAAATTGGTTCCTGCACCTCACCCAAACCAAATTTTCTTTTGGCATAAGGGGAGCGCTTTTCCGATAATATGCCTGATATGGCTTTAGTGGCTATGTCTGGGTACTGGAATTCTGTAGCCATAGTTAAATATAAAATCTAAAATTTCAAGCTGACTGTAGTGTTTGACTATGCCAGTGACCTTGTTGCAGCTTATGCATATGATTAAATAGTTGCCAACAGTAGTGTTCCGGTAGTCCACAAGTGATTGCTCCTCGGAGAACTACTTGGAAATACCAGTCGTTGGGAGCTAGTTCTTGTGCTAATTTATTCACTACAACATAGGTGCGAACTTTGTTGTACAAACGTCCATTAAAGTGGATATTAATCGTTTCTCGTCGGTAACCGCCGTGAGGAACTTCTTCTCGGTAATCTAGAGCCTCGCTCAAACGCCAAGGCAAGCGATACAATACTCCTTCAACAGTGGATGCTGAATCTGGTACCATATCTAGTACCCCACAGTTACGGAGCAATGATTTCCGGTAAAAGCCCAGTCGATAACCTTTGAGGCTTGCAGGACCAATAACAAAATTATGGGTATTTTCTCCTAGCGATCGCTTCAAATCCACCGGACACATACAAGAGCCATATGCAAAGTAGTAAAAGTTAGTCTCTTGTGCCTGAGAAGTTTGAGGAAGCTGAGTCCGTGTATTTTGGAGACGACTAGAGGAAACACTCATGAACAACTATAGATTTTACTTATGGTGTTGATAGGGATTATACCAAATCCCAGGGTCACAGATGAAACTTAATGAGATTTTCTATTGGATCTTTAATCACCAAGCCCACTTGAATCTGATACTTAGCCGCTGCCTCTTCCAATAATTCTCGATTTAAATAGCCGATAGCTCCTATGACATTCAGAGGATATGTCCTTGATTCTGCGAACCTTAAAATATGTTTCTGTAAAAAATCATCAAAACCAGATAGGATCAATTCTCGGAAGTAAGGGATATTTTTATGCTTGATAATGTAAGAAGCAAATGAAGCTAAGAATCGATTAGGCATAGGATTTTTGTAAACCCTATTATGAATATCAGCATCAGTTAAATTAAAATCCTGCTCAAACAATAATCGTACTTCCTCACTAACTTCATTGTGTAGATAATCTTTAATAAACCTCTTTCCCATGTAAGAACCACTTCCCTCATCTCCGAGGATAAATCCTAAAGCTCTGACACGCTTCAGAATATTCTTACCATCGTAATAACAAGTATTTGCTCCCGTACCCAAAATTGAAGCTAGTCCCGGGCTTGTACCACAAAGTGCCCTAGCAGCTGCAAGCAGATCATGTTCTACTTCTACAGACACATTTTTAAATACTCTTTGTAGTGCTTCCTTGATCAGGCTTACAGGTTTTTCACTTGAACAACCAGCACCATAAAAATGAATTGAGGCTAAATGTTGAGTCCCAACTATTGGCATAACTTCATCTTCTAAAACAGTAATTAAAGATTCTATTGTGTGGAAATAAGGATTTAAGCCAATTGTACGGATAGTTTTTTGTGTCTTACCATCATTATTGACGAGAACCCAGTTTGTTTTAGTAGAACCGCTATCAGCTATTAATTTCATACTTCACTTAGTATTTTAGTTATGTTATAATAAAGGATGCCTCAAAGAATAAAAAACTCATTAAAAATGTTGCCCCTGTACTTTTATGAAAAATAGTTTATTAATTACATTAATATCTTCCTTTTATATTAGTATCTGTTTGGTGAGTTGTAAAGCGGCTACTAATAAATCATCAGTTGTAGAAGAAAATCCCTCTATCTCTAGTGAGATTGATTCTAAAACAGCAACAGATGCTTCTACTGTTGACCAGTCTAATATCGATCTAGAGACCGAGATAGTTGCCACCAAACCCTGGAAAATTACTTTTGTGACTAAAGCTCCTAATTACGAACAATTATCTGAGCATGATTATTGGTCAGTCACATGGCAGGGTATGGAGCAGGCAGGAAAAGATTTTGGTGTTAAGGTCGAGTCTGCCTACATTACCGAACCTTGTGATAATGAAGTTGAATGTATTGAAGCACAAATAAGGCTAATTTCTGAGTATTTAAATAGTAAAACTACTGATGCGATGATTATTGCACCCATGGATGCCAATCGTCTTGTTACAGTGACCGAAAAAATTATTGACCAAGGTATTCCAGTTATTGCTCTAGATAGTGCAATTAATACTAATAAAATCTTATCTCTAATCAGCTTTAATCACTTCCAAGCTGGAAAAGTGATGGGAGAGTGGCTTGTAGAAAAACTAGATAGCAATAGTAATGTTTTAATTTTAGAAGGAGTCAATAGTCAACGTAGTGCCATTGATCGCCGCAATGGGTTTTTAACTGGACTAGAGCAAGGGAATATCAATGTTCTCGATACTCAATCTGCGCTTTGGGATACGGATATGGCAGAAAAAATAGCTACTCAATGGCTAGAAGAATTCTCCGATATTGATGCAATCATCTGTGCCAACGATACTATGGCTTTGGGGGCACTAAGTGCAGTCAAAAAAGCCCAACGCAGTGATATTCTCATTACAGGTTATGATGCCATTAATGAAGTGATTCAGGCGATCGCTAAAGGAGAGATTGCTGCAACGATCGATCAATCTCCAGATCTTCAAGCGCGCATTGCCGTACAAATGATGGTACGTCATCTAGAAACCGGGGAATCACTTCATCCTCTGATATTTATGCCTGAAATAAAACTGGTTTCACAAGAGAACGTTCAACTATCTCCTCAGTAATAAGATGGGTGAGGTGAAAAAAGGTGTGGGAGAGCTTTTTTGAGTAATGAGTAATGAGTAATGAGTAATGAGTAATGAGTGAAGAAACTTTTGTTAAATCCTCTTCCCTCCTGCCTTGTTTCTTAAGAGCCACTGTAAATTTCACCTCACCCTAATAAGATATAGCCTCGCGTCGATGCAAAAACTTATGAATACTCACAAAAATGACTCGTTAATTAAACAGCTTATTCAAAAAGTACTACTAATCACAAGTGTTAGTATCTTTAGTCTTTGCAGTACAACTGTATTGTTATTAATCAATCGTATAGATTTAGTGCAAAAGCAAATTTTTGAATCTAATGTAGAAGCTGTGAGAGCATTTGATGAGTATTTTATTCGACTCAAAGCAAGTATTTTAGCTGCATCTAACTTGCTACAAGCTACCGATGATTTTCAATACTCTATTTTGCAAATAGCATCACTTAATCCCTCTATTGTTGATATTTTAATTATGAATCAACAAGGAGATATTAAGTATCAATATCATACTTTTGGTCGCCCGAATATCAGCAAATATGAAGATGCCGAGTTGCTAAAAAAAGAATCCCAATTTGGAGAAATATCTCTAAGTCAAATCTCTTATGAAGAAGAGATATCAACCATTGATATAGTGACACCTTTATTCGATAAACTGGGTATTCAAACAAGTATATTAATGGTGCGAGTTGATCTCACTGAACTATGGAATACGACATTAGATATTAAGGTTGGTAAATTAGGATACGCTTACATTGTAGATCGCGAAGGTTATCTAATTAGCCATCGCAACCGTAGTTATTTAGTCAATCGCACACTCACCTTAAATGACTTATTAGGTCGAACTCCTGAAAGTATTGCTGATACAGAACTAACCTTCTATCAAGGACTAGAACAACAATGGGTTTTTGCATCAGGTCAACCCCTCAATGTTGTCCCTTGGTTTGCCATTGTCGAACAACCGATAGAAGAAGCATTATATCCCCTCATCACTCCAGCAATTATCGTTGCTTTATTCCTAGTATTCGTTGTTTTTTTACTCTACGATATTATTGCCTTCTTCCGCGATCGCATCGTTTATCCCCTGCGGAAACTAAGTTCTGCCATTGAGAACGCTGAACGCGGAAAAGCCATTGCCAATATTGCCTTATCAACTAATGATGAATTTTCACAATTAGCCACGGTTTTAACTAGTACCTCCCTAGAAAATGCCGAGCTCTATCAAACCCTAGAAAATAAAGTTGAAGAACGAACAGGTGAACTAGAGTTAGCCAATCAAGAAATTACCATCTTAAATGAAAAACTAAAAGCCGAAAATATCCGTTTAAGCTCTGAACTAGATGTGGCAAAAAAAATTCAGAAAATGGTTCTTCCAAAAGCCACAGAGCTAGAAGAAATCTCTAGTTTAGATATAGCTGGCTCTATGGAACCTGCTGATGAAGTGGGAGGTGACTATTATGATGTGCTTAAACAGGGAGAGCGACTGAAAATTAGTATTGGTGATGTCACCGGCCATGGGTTGGAAAGTGGTGTCTTAATGCTCATGACTCAAACTGTAGTCAGAACTCTACAAAAAGTCAATGAAACTAACCCAATTAACTTTTTAGACCTACTCAATCAAACTATATATGACAATTTACAACGAATGAATTGTGATAAAAATCTGACTTTATCAATCGTGGACTATCATGATGGGGTGATGACACTGAGTGGACAACATGAAGAATTGATCGTAGTGCGATCTAATGGTGAAGTTGAAATCATCGATACCATTGATTTAGGATTCCCGATAGGCTTAGATGAAGAAATTAGGGAGTTTATTAACCAACAAAAGATCCACCTCAATCCTGAAGATGTCGTAGTATTATATACAGATGGAATTACCGAAGCCACCAATATCAATCACGCTCAATATGGATTAGAAAAGTTATGCAGTGTGATAGCAAAGCACCGAGATAAGTCGGCTGAAGAAATTCGACAGGAGGTTATTAAAGATGTTCGAGCCTTTATTGGGAACCAAAAAGTGTTCGATGATATTACCTTAGTGGTAATAAAGCAAAAATAGTGATACTCTGAAGAAACAAGGCAGGAGGCAGGGGGCAGGAGGCAGGAGGCAGGAGGGAAGAGAATTTGGCTTGTTTCTGAGCTTCATAGCTGGTGGTGCGCTCACTGTTAGACGACTGTCAAGTTAAACTGTGTAATATTTACTTGAGCCAATGCGGCTTGATGTCTTGATCCTTGCCTTATATTCCGTGACTGGCTATGCAAATTCTTCACGGCACCTGGATTCCTCAATCTGGAAATGAATTTATTCAATCGGGTGCATTTTATCTTTGGGTTGAGACGACGAAAATAAAGCGATTTCGTAAACCCAATCAGCGCCATCCCCGACAACTGGTTGCGGCGGATTTGGCTGCACTCCTAGCCAGTGAGTTTGGAATTAAGCCACCAGACTATCGCCAACTCGAAGATTTGATTGAGCCTTGCTATTTCCTGCTGCCGACGGTTGAGGCTCAACCCCTACCATCCCTGGAATTGTCCCGCTATTTAGAAGAAGAATTGCCAGAATCCTTTGAGTTTCAGTACTGGCAGGTGGACTGTTACCGCACCCTGGCATCAACGAAAACCAGCACCTATGGCAAAGCTCAGGTTAATTCGGTAGTCCCCCTACTCAACGATTTACATTTCATCGCCCTACATAATTTGAGTGAGATTCAATTAGGGGCAGACTTATTATTTTGGTTTCATTTTACCCAAGCCCTGAAACGGATTATTTTCAAAGATCAATATATTCCTGCCCTGAAATATCGGCAGCTGAAACAACCCAAAGCCTCTAAATCAAAGCGAAAGTCCACTGCTGCTCTAGGAGAATTTGAGATTTATCCAGGGTGGGAATTCATCGGTGAAGAATATCAAACCACCCTTGAGCAATATGTGGATTACATGCCGCTGATTTGTGCAGGGGGATTTGCACAACCCAGTGAAACGCCGGAATTCTATGATCGCTTTTCACTGCTTCGTCATTTCTGTGACTGCTTGCTGACGGAGATTGTTACCCATATCTACACTACTCAGGCATTTGAGAAGACGATTGCCGATTCAATACTTGAAGATTGCTTGAAGCAAGCTAATGGCAATACCTATTGGACTTCGACGGAGAAGCTAGAGCAATACACACAGTGGCAGGCGTGGCGCAATCGCATTGTCCGCACCCAAACGGATCAACCCTTTTACCTCTATTTTCACCTCCAAGATCCCCCCAAACCAGAGGATGCCTGGCAGCTCCAGTTTCAAGTAGCTCCCAAGCATGACCCGTCTCTGAGAGTATCTTTAGACGACTACTGGCGGATGCGTCCATTACAGCAGGAGCAGGTGAAAGAACAACTGGGGAAAGAGTTTGAGCAAAATTTGTTGCTGAATCTGGGTTATGCTGCTCGCATCTACCCCGCTCTCTGGCAGGGACTGGAAACGGATCAACCCATCGGTATTTTTCTGAGTCTGGATGCTGCATTCCAATTTCTGAAGGAGTCTGCTTGGGTGCTGGAAAATGCAGGCTATAAGGTGGTTGTGCCCGCTTGGTGGACACCGAAAGGACGGCAACGAGCCAAGGTTCGCCTGAAGGTAAAGGGGAAATCCCTTTCAGTTGCTGAAAACAAATCCAAAAGCTATGTTTCCTTTGAAAGTTTAGTGGAATATCAGTATGAACTAGCTATCGCTGGTGAGAGGGTTACTGAGCAGGAGTGGAACCAACTGGTTGATGCGAAAACGCCCCTAGTCAAGTTTCGTGGTCAGTGGATGGAGCTGGATCAGGATAAAATGCAGCAAATGCTGAATTTCTGGAAAAACCATCAGGAAGAGAATCCAGAACTCAGTTTGCTCGACTTCCTCAAGCTCACTGCTGGAGATAAAGATGAAGAGCTGGAGATTGAGTGCGATCGCGAGGATGCCCTTGCTGATATGCTGACCAAACTGGGAGACAAGAGTCAGCTTCAGCCTGTAGATAACCCAAAAGCCTTCCAGGGTAAGCTGCGGGAATATCAAAAACGAGGCGTCTCTTGGATGCAATACTTAGAACAGCTGGGAATCAACGGCTGTTTAGCAGATGATATGGGTTTGGGGAAAACTATCCAGGTAATCGCCCGTTTGGTACAAGAGCGGGAACTTGCTCAACAGCAACCAGGGCTAAAAATTCCCCCCACCCTGCTCATTGCTCCCACCTCCGTTGTTGGCAACTGGTTCCACGAACTCCACAAATTTGCCCCCCAGATTAAGGCTACAGTACATCATGGAAGCGATCGCGCTAAAGAAGCCAAAACCTTCAAACAAGCCTGCCGTGATCATGACATCCTCATTACCTCCTTTGCTCTGGCTCGCAAGGATGCTAAGCTGTTCAACGGTATCCAGTGGCATCGCATAGTGTTAGACGAAGCCCAAAATATCAAGAATCCTAAGGCAGCTTTAACCAAAGCCATTCTCAAATTCTCTGCTCCCCACCGTTTTGCTTTAACGGGAACCCCAATTGAAAACCGCTTGCTGGATTTGTGGTCGATCTTCAACTTTTTGAATCCAGGTTACTTAGGAACCCAGGCACAGTTTCGTCGCAACTTTGAGCTACCAATCCAAAAAAACAACAATCTTCGCCAATCCACTACTCTGAAAAAGTTGGTAGAACCCTTCATTTTACGGCGGGTGAAAACGGATCAATCCATCATTAAAGATCTGCCTGATAAGGTAGAGCAAAAACTGTTTTGCAACCTTACTAAAGAGCAAGCATCCCTCTACGAAGCAGTGGTGAAAGATGTTGAGGAACAGTTGCAAGAAGCAGAAGGCATTCAGCGCAAGGGTTTGATTCTTGCCACCCTGACGAAACTGAAACAGGTTTGCAACCATCCCATGCAGTTTTTACAAGACAACAGTGATTTTACCGCAGTGCGATCGCACAAACTCACCCGCCTCACGGAAATGGTTGAAGAGGTGATGGAGGAAGGGGAAAGTTTGTTAGTGTTTACCCAATTCACTGAACTGGGTGCTGCCTTGGAAAAATACCTGCGCCAATCCTGCCACTACAACACCTACTACCTCCACGGGGGCACATCCCGGAAAAAACGTGAAGCGATGATTACTGAGTTTCAAAACCCGGAAACCGAACCATCGGTATTTGTGCTCTCCCTCAAAGCAGGTGGCGTCGGGATTACCCTAACCAAAGCTAACCACGTCTTCCACTTCGATCGCTGGTGGAATCCGTCGGTGGAAAATCAAGCAACGGATCGCGCCTTCCGTATTGGACAGAAGAAGAACGTGTTTGTCCACAAATTTGTCGCAATCGGCACTCTAGAAGAGCGTATTGACGAGATGATTGAAGATAAGAAGAAACTAGCAGGAGCGATCGTTGGTTCTGATGAATCCTGGTTGACGGAGCTGGATAACAATGCGTTTCGGCAACTGATTTCTTTGAACAAAAGTGCGATTATGGAATGAAGGAGCAACACCCAAAAGTTAAAATTGGAATAGGTAACCTAGGCTGAACTAACTATGAGTGTAACAGAGCTGCTTCCAACTCTCAAAAATCTCTCCCGCGCAGATAAGTTAAGGATTATGCAGTTTTTAGTCCTTGAGCTTGCTAGAGAGGAAGATGCGCTTTTGCAACCTGGAGCAACCTATACTATTTCGTCTCCTTATAATTCACATGAAGCTGCCCACAAGCTAGCCGAGTTGCTAGAAGAGGATAAGCGGACAAGTAATGTTTAACTCACATCGTTTCTCTTTCTCAGAAAAACAAGATGCTTTTGGAATTACTGATCTTAGTTCCACTGTTACCTATTACTCTTACACACGGTGATACTTCTGTAGAGGTTACAGGCTTAGTTGATACTGGTGCTAGTGTTAATGTTCTGCCATATAGCGTGGGTATTCAACTTGGTGCAGTTTGGCAAGAACAGATGACATCTGTAACACTTGCTGGAAATTTAGCACCTGTCGAGGCGAGAGGTTTGATGGTATCTGCAAAAATTGCTTCTTTCTCGACCGTGCGCTTGGTTTTTGCATGGAGTCAATCTAATGAGGTACCCCTGCTGCTAGGGCGCATGAACTTCTTGTTGGAGTTTGATGTTTGCTTTTATGGATCACAAATGGCATTTGAGTTGAGTCCTAAGCAACTACCAAGCATCTAAGTGCGATCGCCTACAGTACCAACGAAGCTGATCGCACTTCCTGTATTGCTTGATTGTTCAATTGCTCAATGATGTCCCAATCGATATTACTATCAATCCTATCAACCTCCTCCAATAGTTTAAAAACCTGTTGTTCCAAACCTGCATTATCGCCATTTTTTAGCTTATACTTTTCAACAAAGGTCAGAAACCAATAATACCGATTATAGAAAATTCGTACCGGATCTTCACTACAGAAGACCGGACTGTAGGATAACAATATATAGAACTTCAAAGCACTTCCGTAAAATTGATCATTCAGCAACTCTTCATTCCAAAGCATAGAAGTCGCCTGGAATAGATCATCGATATTGATATTCGACAATCTTTTCTCTAATTCCTGAATTTGGTACAAAATCATAATTTCTGCTATGACTCAAGCAAAATCTCAAAACCTAAAAAATCGACAAGGTATTACTGCTATCAAAATTAAAGGCTATAAATCACTATACGATGAGTCAATAATTGATATTTCTTCATTAACAATTTTGGCAGGTGCAAATAGTTCTGGCAAATCTAGTATTATGCAGCCTGTTTTACTCATGAAACAGACCTTAGAAGCCAATTACGATCCCGGTGCTCTACTAATTAATGGACCAAACTTAAAGTTCACATCAGCAGAACAGTTATTGGCAATTAATCCAAAAGAAAAAGCTAAAGAATTTAAGGTGAGCATAGAAATCAATGGCAATGAAACCATTACCTGTTCTTTTGGCAAGCAACCGCAACAACCAATTAATTTGGTATCAATGGAGTATGAGAGAGAAGAAACACAATTTAAAATAGTTCCTGAAATGATTCATGAAGAATTGATATATCTATTACCACAACATACGCGAGACTTGATGCAATCATTGCATGATTATAAATCAAAAATTGGAGAAAATAGAAATACAAATTTAAAAGTCATAAGAAATAGATGTTTTTTTGAAATTGCTTTTTTTAACCAAACTTCCGGTTATAGAATGAAGATGTCACTTATTAGTGATCCTGCTTCGAGATTTGAAGACTATATTCAAAGCATCATACATGTTCCTGGATTAAGAGGAAATCCGGAGAGAACCTATAAAACTACAGCTGTTAGCAATATGTTTCCCGGAACTTTTGACAACTACGTTGCTAGCGTTGTGAATTACTGGCAGATCAATAATGACAAAAATCTCGATAAATTAATACAAGCCTTGCAAAAACTTGGCTTAACATCAATAATAGAGTCCCAGCAAATTAATGATACTCAAGTTGAACTCAAAGTCGGACGCTTACCATGTAGTAGCAACTCGAAAACTACGAAACAAGACATGGTAAGTATCGTTGATGTCGGCTTTGGTGTTTCTCAAGTATTGCCAGTTTTGGTTGCTCTACTGACTGCTAGTCCAGGACAGTTAGTTTACATTGAACAGCCAGAGATTCACTTACACCCGCGTGCACAAGTTGCCCTAGCTGAGATTTTTGCTGAAGCAGCGAATAGAGGTGTACGTGTTGTTGTGGAAACTCATAGTGAGCTATTTTTATTAGGTGTTCAGTCTCTTGTTGCTGAAGGACAACTATCATCAGATCAAGTAAAACTTCACTGGTTTACTCGACAAGAAGATGGAACCACAAAAATATCCAGTGGAGAGCTTGATGAAACTGGAGCTTTTGAAGATTGGCCAGAAGATTTTAGCGAAGTAGCTTTGTCTACTCAAAATCGTTACTTGACTGCTGCTGAAACTAAACTCTGGAAGGATTAAATGGGGTGAGGTGAAAAAAGGTGTGGGAGAGCTTTTTTGAGTAATGAGTAATGAGTAATGAGTGAAGAAACTTTTGTCAAATTCTCTTCCCTTCTGTTTCCCTCATCAGAGGGGTTAGGGGTGGTTTCTGCCCTCTGCCTTCTGCCTTATTTCTTGAAAGCCACTGTAAATTTAACCTCACCAGATTAAATGTCTAAAAGTAGTTCCAAATGTTTAGTTATTGATGCTTCTGTAGCCAGAGCTGCTGGACCTCCACACACGAGTCATCCGACATCCTCTAACTGCCGAAATTTTCTGGAAAATGTTTTAACAATTTGCCACCGGATTGTAATGACACCAGAAATTCGTAAAGAATGGGATCAACATCAGTCACGCTTTGCTCGTCAATGGTTAGCTACAATGATAGCTAAGAAGAAGCTGTTACCATTGAAGAATCTACCAACCGATAGTAGTCTCTGGGAATGCCTAGAAAAAATTGCTGCAACTGATGAACAAAGGAAGCAAATTATCAAAGATATTCATCTTCTTGAAGCAGCATTAGCTTCTGATAAAACTATTATTTCTCTAGATGAGAAAACAGCTCGAAAGTTTTTTAGAAGAGCTGCTCAGGAATCTTCGATACTTCGGACAATTGCTTGGGTTAATCCTGATCTTGTTGAAGAAGAACAACCAATTGCCTGGTTAGAAGGTGGAGCAATACCAGAACAAAAACGCTTGTTAGGCTACATTAAGGATTGAATGTTGCCGAACATAATACCCAAGGTCAAAGTATGCTACCAGAGCTAAAAATCACAGATAAGCTCAGAGAAGCCGCCGAAGCCGAGATTCGGGAAAAGCAAAAGCCTGTCGATTACGACACCAAAGAGTATCCAGTGGAAATACTGGTTCAGAAATACATGGATGGTAGGGAAGAGGATACCAATGAATTGTTTATACCGGACTACCAACGGGAGATGGCTTGGGATGAGACAAGACAATCAAAATTTATAGAGTCTTTGCTTTTAGGGTTACCCATACCATACATCTTTGTTGCCGATATCTACGATGAGGAAAATGATCTAGGACGTTTGGAGATAGTAGACGGTACACAACGCATCCGTACTCTGACGAGATTCCTCAGTAATGAACTAACCCTACAGAAGTTAAAGAAGCTGAAGATGTTGAATAACTTCACCTTCGCTGACTTACCACTCGCACGACAGAGGCGCTTTAAACGAAGTACCCTGCGGATGATCCAATTAACTGAGAAGGCAGATGAAGAAGTGCGTAGGGATATGTTTGAAAGAATCAACACTGGGAGTGTTGAGTTGAACGATATGGAAAAGCGCAGAGGTATATCACCAGGGCCATTCCTTGATTTAATGGAAAAATTATCGGAAAATTCCAAGTTTCGTGAGCTATGTCCGTTTTCTGAAGCATCGATTCGCAGACGGGAACCCCAAGAGTTTGTATTACGTTTCTTTGCTTATCTAAATAACTATCAGAACTTTGACCGACGAGTTAATGAATTCCTCAACGATTATTTAAAAGCACACAATCACGAAAGACTCGATCGTGAAGGAATGACCAATGAATTCCAGTCAATGCTGGATTTTGTAGAAAAACATTTTCCCAATGGATTTAGTAAAGGCAAAGGATACACAAGAACTCCCCGTATCCGATTTGAAGCCATTGCTGTAGGTGTTGCACTTGCCTTAAGAAAAAATAGAGATGTGGAACCAAAGTCCATGAAGTGGCTTAACTCTGACAAATTTAAAGAGTACACTACATCCGATGCTAGCAATTCTAGACCTAAAGTAATTCGACGGATCGAATATGTGCGAGATCAACTGTTAGGCAAATCATGACCAGCACATTATTTCAAGATTTTAACGAACGAACCAAAGAGGTAAACAAGTATTTTATTTTCCTGAAGAGTTTGGAACAGGGAACAACCAAATTAATTATGGAGGGTAAGGATGGAGTAACTAAAATCAAAAAGATTGACCCTGGATTGGAAAAAACTCTCAAAGCCAGTGGATTTTTGTTGCTATACAACCTGGTTGAAGCTACCATGCGTGATGCTATAGAAGCAATTTTCGAGGAACTTCGTAGTAAAGGAGTTTCATTTGACAAGATCAGACCTGAACTGAAGAAAATTGTCCTCAAAAACCTGGCAAGGCGCAATCCTGATAAAGTCCTGATGGAAATAACAGCAATCTCCCTTGACATCATCACTGCTGGATTCGATAAAGAAGAGATCTTTTCAGGTAATATTGATGGCAGAGAAATTAGGAAAACAGCAGAAATGTATGGTTTTTCATCCAATACTGATTATGCCAAAACTGGTAATGGACAGGATCTGTTGACAGTGAAGACCAATAGAAACGATTTAGCACATGGTATAAAGTCTTTTGCTGAAGTAGGACGAACTCAAACTATGGGAGATCTCTTGAGAATTAAAAATAAAGTCGTGAAATATTTGAGACAAATACTGCAAAATATTGAAACCTATTTAGCTAATGAAGATTACTTGGACTCATCAAGAAGCACTCCTTGACTTTTCTTTTTAATATGATTCATGATACTTTGTGCAACAACCTGCCCTAACTTGACGGGAACAGCATTCCCAATCAATCGCCCTACACTTGTAAATATTACAGGTTTATCAGGAGCTACAAACTCATAGTTTGCAGGAAAGGTTTGCAACAATGCAGCTTCCCTAAGGGATATTGCTCTATTTTGTTCAGGATGACCGAACCGACCATTTCCGAAACCAAAACACTGTGTTGTGATAGTCGGAGCGGGTCGATCCCATTCCATCCGACCATAAACTGCTGGGTATGTCTGACCAGTACTTTTAACATGACATTTGGCGATCAGATCGTCAGGCCAATCTCGCCAAGTTCCACCAGGTTTAGAAGCAATAATACGACGAAGATTGAGAGCTGAGAGCTTACTGCAACGATGAAGCTGATCAGTTTTGGATGATTGACCTGCACAAAGAGGTTTAAGACCACTAATAGTATTTCGTACTGTGTTAAAACTCATCTTATCATGGGTTGGCAGAATTAAATTAATTTTCCCAAACTTCGAGGCAAAAAAGACTAACCGCTTGCGTGTTTGAGGAATACCATAATTAAGACAATTAACTTCGTAGGAAATCACAAAGTAGCCTAATTGTTCCAAGGCAGTACTGAATTCCTGAAAAACTTTATGCTGTCTCAACTGCAGTACATTTTCCATAGAAACAATCTCCGGATTACACTCCTGCACAAGGCGAATAAAATCCTTCAGGAGTTTCCACTTTTCTGCTTTTTCTGTACCGTATCGCCTCGAATAGGTTGAAAATGGTTGACATGGAGCACATCCTGCCAAGACCTTGATGTCACCTAAGGGAAAATGTTCTAATAATTCAGAACCAGTAACTTCTTCTATCCCTTTTAGGATAAATTTTGCTTTGTTATTATTCTCGTAGGGAAACTTACATGTGGGGTCAATATCATACCCAGTATTTACAGGAAGACCTGCTTGCTGGAAACCGTGGGTTAACCCCCCAGCTCCGCAAAATAAATCTACCGCAGAAATGCTGGTCATGAGTTGCTGCTGTGCAATTGAGCTAGAATCAATAGGCTATCATAGCAGGGTTTGTAGATCTGGTAGGGTGGGCAAAATGAATACCTCTCTTCTGTCACTCTGGGATATTTCCACGAATTTCCGGCATTACAGCCAACGTCAAATCAACGTTTCAACCCGGTTTGACAGAAGAGAGGTATCTTCAACAATTGAACTGAAATTGAAGTGTGTTAGCAGAAATGGCGAATTAATTCAGCTACAGACCAAGCCTGAGCAGTTGCTCCCTGAGCTGCATGAGGTGAGTCTCCATCAAAAATTTCGGAAATCGAGCCAAGACAGGCTTGCTGCTGAAGATGCTCTAGCAAAGGTTGCCAGTCCCAGGGAACCGGTTGTGTGGGATAAAAACGCTTCCAAGCACGGATAAATGGTCCGATCAACCAACTCCAAACTGTACCCTGATGATAGGCAGTGTCACGATGCCAGCGATTACCGCTATAGTTACCGATGTAGTTTGGATCAGCTGGATCAAGGCTACGTAAACCGTAGGGAGTCAAAAGGCGATCGCAAACTACTTGCAAAAACTGACCTTCCCTGATGCTCAGGAAACCCACAGTGATAGAGTGAAAGAGCTAAAACCGCATTGGGGCGAATTTGGGTATTTCGTCGATCATCTGGTTCAATTGTGTCAAAAAAGTAACCCTGGTCTGGATTCCAAAACTTTTGTAATGAAGCCTTCACCCGTTGAGCCTGTTCAGTATAGTGTTGAGCATGGTGTAACAGACGCACTTGATCAGCAGCCTCTTCACTCGCCAATTTTTCCGTCCACTGGCTGATCCAACATAAAGCTGAATACCACAAGGCATTAATTTCTACCGGTTTACCCCGGCGTGGTGTAACAGGCTTACCATCAATCACCGCATCCATCCAAGTCAGCGCTACATTAGGAGCCTCCCAAATCAATAGTCCATCAGCAGCATCGACTCGGATATTGTAAAGAGAACCAGCTGTATGGGCTTTGTAAATTTCCCGCACGATAGGATATTGCTGAGTCAAAAAATCCCAATCTTGGGTTGTTTCGAGGTACAATCCTAAGGTTTCAATCCACCAGAGGGAAGCATCAATACTGTTATAAGTTGGCTCCACATCTTTATCTGGGAAGGTATTAGGAATCAACCCATTACGACAATAGCTACCAAAAGTTTCTAGTAATCCCTTAGCTAAATCAAAACGCCCAGTACTTAAAGCCAGTCCTGGTAAGGCAATAAGTGTATCTCGACCCCAGTCACTGAACCAAGGGTAACCGGCAATTACTGTTGGTCCATCGATAGACGCACGGTAAGCAATAAATTGATCTCCTGCTCGCAACAGCTGACGCCAAAGAAGATCACTGTTGGTTGAATCGTTATCGTTAAGACTGACATTAGAATGGAAGAGGGCAGGGATACGAAGAGCTTGTTCTGAAGCTACCGGCACTAAGGAAAACAACTTACTTTGACGTGCTTGGACTTCTGATATCGCTTGCTCGAATGACTGAGAATTCAGCTCAGGTAGAGTTGATTGCAACCATCCCACCCTTGCTTCTAAGGTAACCGTCTCTCCCGGGTGTAAAATCACACTAAGGTAACCGGGACTGTAAAGATCTTCGCGATCAATTAACCCCCGTAAGTTTTCCTCTGGATAGTAATAATTCCAGTACCAAACCCCTTCCGGTTGATAGTAACCGTTACTCCAACGCAGTTGCCAGGGGACTCCCACCAAATTGGGGCGAATTCCTTGCAGGTAGATGCGATCGCCTAACACTAATTGGGAGAATTGTAAATCTTCCGTCGCTGATTGCTGGTGGTGAAAGTCGCGATCGGCAATCAATGGTCTTAGTCTGAGTGTCGCTACTTCATTACCTTCATATCGATACTGAACTAAGACGCGGTTACAGAATTGATGGCTGGTAGTGGAATCTTTATTACTATCTCCTATCCCTTCCCCAACTAAGTCATAAGGCATCACCAGTCGCCGCGTCAACTGCCACTGTCCAGAACCCCAAATCCAGCTAGGAACTGGCTCTAGTTGAAATGATTGCAGTAATTGGTAACCTAAGGGTTCAATCTGCTTACCACCGTCCCAGAAATTGGTGGAGAGAGCCCAAGTTGTTTCTCGTAATTCTAAGCTGGCATCGAGATGAGAGAGCAACAGAGTACGGTGTCCCGGGGGCTCTAGAGCTGCCACTAACCAGCCGTGATAAGTGCGAGTACGAGCATCACAAACTGTACCACTGGCAAAACTGCCCAAACCATTGGTTAACAGCCATTCCCGCCTATCTAAATCCTTCACAGCGATTCTTTCCCCATTCTAAATTCCAAATTCTAAGTTCTAAAATTCCCAGCCAGACTCTCATCCGTAATCGTTATGAGTATGATACATTTGTAACGGTTCGTAAATAATCAGTTGTTACCAGTACCAATAAGGTAGTTATAAATTGATCGGTAACTTAACTCGAACTCACACACTAGAGAATTTAAGGAGAATTACTTCATGAGTAGTCTGACAGAAGGATGCCTGCGGGTAGGTCAAGAGGCTCCCGACTTCACTGCCACAGCTGTAGCCGATCAGGAATTCAAGACAATTAAACTGTCCGACTATCGTGGCAAATATGTCGTCTTGTTTTTCTATCCTTTAGACTTTACCTTTGTCTGCCCTACAGAAATCACTGCATTTAGCGATCGCTTTGAAGAATTCAAAGAATTAGGCTCTGAAGTTCTCGGTGTCTCTGTTGATAGTGAATTCTCCCACCTCGCCTGGATTCAGACAGATAGGAAAAGTGGTGGTGTTGGTGAGTTGAACTATCCGTTAGTTTCTGATATCAAAAAAGAAATTAGCACAGCTTACAATGTCCTCGACCCTGACGCAGGTGTAGCTCTGCGTGGTTTGTTCATCATCGACAAAGATGGCATTATTCAACACGCAACCATTAACAACCTTTCCTTTGGTCGTAGTGTTGACGAAACCCTACGCACCCTCAAAGCCATTCAATATGTTCAAGCTCATCCTGATGAAGTTTGCCCAGAGGGTTGGAAACCAGGAGACAAGACGATGAATCCCGACCCTGTAAAATCAAAAGTTTACTTCTCTGCTGTATAAATCTCAACTGATTGGTCAGTTATAGCTTGAGAACATAGCCCCAACAGTATCATTGAAGGGTGTTAGGTATTAGGTGCTAGGTGTTAGGTGTTAGGTAATGGGTTATGTATGTCACATTCAGTATAAAACATACCTTACACCTTATACCCCAAACCCTGCCTACTTTTAAGCAGCTACCTTACCCCATAATGTGTTGGGGTTCAAAGATATATCTTTTGCAGGAGTATTGACTCCCGATGCTGACTTCTACTGACTTTAGCGGTTTATTCAATAAGCGCTTCTTCCGTAATTTTGTTCCAGTACCGGCTACCAATAGTCTCAAACTAGGGGGAACAACTCCTGACTTTGAGTTACCTGATATCACCAACAACCGTCAGGTAAGGTTGTTTAATTACCGAAGTAAGCAACCTGTAATCCTTGCTTTTACCCGCATCTTTACCGAAAAACAATATTGTCCCCTGTGCTTTCCTCATATTAAAGGGATGAATGAAAACTACCATCGCTTTAAAGAGAAGGGAGTTGAGGTATTGATGATCACTAGTACAGACCTCCAGCAAAGCCAAAAAGTAGTCAAAGACCTGAGTTTACAGATGCCTCTCCTGAGTAACCCTAACTGTAGCATCTTCCAAAAATATCAAGTTGGTCAGGCACTTGGCGCTCCACTACCTGCCCAGTTTCTCCTAGACAGCTGTGGGAAACTCTGCTTTAAACACCTGTTTTCTTTTCTGTCACCTAATGCAGAAGTTGACATGCTGCTAGAGGTAATCGGAAAACTCTAAATTCCTGTTGAAAAATAGGGAATAGGGATTTTCATTGTTGAGGAAAAACAACTATAGTTCGTCTAGAGTAGATTGTAAAAGGAGTTAATGGTATGGACGAAACAATTCAAATTCGCGCAGTTAAAAAAAGTGACTGGGATTCGATTCTCCAAGGCTTTGAATCTGATAACATTGAACAGCTATTGGCAGTCTATGGAAACAATGGGGAGGTAGTTGGTAATATTTGTGAATCCGTAGATCATAAATACTATATCAACGGTCAACCTGAAGATAACTATCCTTCTTTACAAGCAGCAGCAGCAGCGCTGATCAAAGGTGAAAGTTAGAGCTTTGTTATTTAAGAATAGTCAGGAAAAGTTCTAATCTTTTGGATTAATCCCCCGTTAAAAAAGCGGGGGAAAGTCAATTAACTATCCCCAACTGCGTTGTACGCACTGGGGATTCATCCCACGCTCACCAAGAGAAGCTTGAGACGTGGAGCCTCTCGCCGAAGCTGCTAAAGCTTAATCTGTGACAAGTAACTGCGAGGATTGAAACTGCGGATCTCACGGATTTTTTCGTAGTACTCCCGCTCACGCTGAGTTATATCTTTTGGGGTAACGATCATAACTCGCACTAGCTGATCACTGCGCTCACCTTTGACAGTAGACCAGCCTTTACCACGCAGCCGCAGAGATTGACCAGAACGAATACCAGCAGGAACATTGACACTAACTTTACCATCTGGAGTTGGTACTTCAACCGATGTTCCTAAAACTGCTTCATCTGGCGTCACCGGCACTTCGCAAAGGATATTATCTCCGTCGAACTGAAAGAAAGGGTGAGGCTTGAGTTCCACATTTAGGTATAAATCTCCCCGTCTTTGGCTACGAGGGTTTAACTGACCTTTACCCCGGATACGAATACGGCTTCCAGATTTCACACCAGGGGGAATCCGAACTTCTATAACTTCACTACCTAGATTAAGACGTTTTTGGACACCTTTAAAGGCATCAGACCAGCTAAGAGTAATATTTGCTTCCTGATCTACACTTGTAGTTTTAGGGGTATTGTTAAAGCCAGAGGAGTTGCTATAGTTACCAAAGTCAGTAAATTTGGTAGAACCACCTGTACCAGGACTATAGGTGTAAGTTTGATTAGAACCTCTAGAAGCACCAGTAGAGAATTTACCTAGCAATTCATTAATGAACTCGTCAAAACTGCCATAGGCACCAAAATCAAAGCCACCGACATCAAAACCTGCACTACCACCATTAGGAGACCATCCTTGTCCGGCTTGCTTCCAGTACCGACCAAATTGGTCATACTTCTTACGTTTTTCTGGATCAGATAAAACTTCGTAAGCTTCGTTGATTTCTTTAAAACGGGTCTCTGCTTGTTTATTACCAGGGTTCATATCCGGGTGGTATTTTCGTGCTAAACGCCGAAAATTCTTTTTAATCTCATCAGCATTAGCATTTTTACTTACTCCCAGGATGGCGTAATAGTCTTTGAAGTCGGTCGCAACCATGTAAGGGGGTCTCCTATATTATTAAGATTTAGTCTCAGTTTGGCTTTGCACTGCTATAGCAATTTTCCAACTGTCTCCACACCTAAGCAAATCCACACTTTGGCTGTTTCCCGCCTCCGTAATTGCTACAAGGCAAGCAGCAAGGAAGAAAATTCCCAGGTTAGGTTATTTGTATATATACCTCAACGCTAGGTTAGCAAAACTCTTTAGTTTTGTAAGTTCGTTCTTCCTCACAGGTGCGATCGCAATTTCCACACCTCAGGACTTACGCAAAGCCTCTATCTGTAGGGTGTGTTAGCGTAGTGTAACGCACCTTTGAATCTATATGTGGTGTAGGTGCGTAAGTCCTGACCTGGAAGAGAATTAAGAATTGGGAATTAGAAGAATTAATCAGCGATCGATGTTTGGCAAAATGGAATCGTTTGCCAAACATCGATCGCTTCTATATGCAAAACTACAGTATCAATGAGTCCAAATCTGTTCTTGATAGTTACTGCGACACATACCCAAAATACGCTGATCGTTGTCGCTAACTTCACTAATCTGTTTATATCCTTGGAGTCCGACTGCGTGAGGATAAGTAAGGGAGTCGTAGCTACTCTCTAAGTTTAGTTGACCACCAGCTGTAGCAATGGTAGAAGGTTGTTCACGGGCAATTACGTGAGAAATGGCTGTTTGGTCATAAGGATTGACAACAGTCAAATTCAGGTGATTTGAATCCAATGTGCCATAAAAACAGCTGAATTCAGAGCTAGGCATATATAAAGCACCAACTACATTGCCTTGATTTGCTTCAAAAACTATGTACTCTTGACCAATTTGCTCTGGCTCTGAGGACTGACCATAGAGGTAAGTGCCATTAGATGTATCCTGAAGTAATGCTTCCTCAATATCAGTATTTGGTAAATCCTCTGCTTGAGAATTTGGTTTTTCTTCTAATTCTTCTGTAGAAACCTCTGGCACTGGTTCTTGGTTAATAGCTACTTCTTCCTGGGTAGGAGCATCTATGACTTCTGGTTGGATGATTATAGCTTCGACTTCTTCCTGAGGAATCTGCTCTGCTTGAAATTCCTGCGTTTTTGTTGACTCTGGCGAATTAGGTACCTCTTCACTCAAATTAACAGACCATGATGGTGCAAACCCAAATGGTATGCTCATTGCAGTGGAATCATTAGTTTCCTCCAGTTGCTGAGAATTATTAGTTTCCTCTAACTGTTGAGAATCATTGGTTTCCTCTAGTTGCTGAGAATTATTAGTTTCCTCTAACTGTTGAGAATTATTAGTTTCCTTTAATTGCTTTGAATCTGGGGTTTCCAGGGTTGATGCATTCGTTGTCAATCCTACTGTTAGGAGTAAGCCGATCAAAGGCAATTCCCAACAATGAACCAGCTGACGTTGCGACCCAAAATATCTAATTAATCTGTTAATCACAATGGTTACCCCTTTTTTTACTTTGAAATACCCTGGGAAAAAATGACCTTGATGTTATAGAGCACATTAGATCAGAGCCAGAGTTAGCGAGAAAAATAAAATTTGACCTAGTACAGGGTGATTTTGCTCAACATCTTATAAATAGATGTAATATCGAAAGGTACTATTGTTAGACCTCCTCAGACCGGTTCATTAACCGTCACACCTAGTACTCTATCTTGTCTCCAACTCTTCTAAATAGCCAGATATCGGCGTAATGAGCATCCCTGTTAATTAAAGTTAACAAGGAGGCTCTAAGTGGTAATTCCCCTGATGGACTGAGTGCTGGCTCGTCCAAATGGTTATTGTGTCAGTAAGAGCTTCAACTTTTTATCCAATGGAAAGCTTCAACAGCAGAAGTTGAGATTTAGCAAAACCTTTACAAATCTATAAAAAAGCTCTCAAAATTAGAGTTTTTTATAAAAAAAAAACTACAAATTTTTACCAAAATAGAAGTAGTAGCATTTGATTACTACTACTCCTATTTTATAGGTAATTGGTACTGAATTGATCTAGCTGGCTATATATTCCCGGACATTCCGATTACGACGTCGTAACTGAGCCAAGGCTTGGTGTTCTAACTGGCGCACCCGCTCGCGACTGAGGTTAAGCCGCTGACCTACCTTTGCCAGAGACAGCTCATTGCCATCTTCTAACCCAAAGCGCAGCGCTAGGACTTCTCTTTGCTGGGTAGTTAGTTCAGCTAGGAGGTTGTTTAGGTCTTGCCGTAGGGACTCCTGGGTAGTGTAATGTATGGGAGTCGGACCATGATCTTCGAGGAGATCAGAAAGCTCAGTATCTTGATTATCTCCAACCCGAACATCAAGGGAAATCGGTTGACGAGCCATGCTCAAAAATTCCCGCACCTGAGCGGCGTCTAAATTCAACTCCTTACCAATCTCTGCCGGTTTGGGGTTACGTCCTAATTTCTGAGATAATTCCCGTTGGACTTTCTTGATTTTGTTGAGCTTTTCAGTGATATGAATGGGTAGTCGAATAGCACGGGCTTGCTGAGCGATCGCGCGGGTAATCGCTTGACGAATCCACCAGTAGGCATAGGTTGAGAACTTGTAGCCTCGCATTGGATCAAATTTCTCAACCCCTCGCTCCAAGCCCAAAGTTCCTTCCTGGATTAAATCCAGAAACTCCATGTTGCGCTTCTGATATTTTTTAGCGATCGCAACTACAAGGCGCAAATTCGCTTCGATCATCTTGGCCTTTGATCTTTCACCTTCCTTTAAGATTGTTTTCAGCTCAGCTT
>CBDCVG010000038.1:0-13944 GCA_965222765.1 Caldora sp. | reverse complement strand
TTGACGTCTAATCCAGTGATTTGGGAGATGAGTCTCATGCCCTACCCCTGTGAAGGTGTTTTCAATTAATAGTAAATAATTCATGTAATTGTTTATAGATGAAGAATACAGATTTTTGAAATAAAGTATTTGCTTCCATAAACTTAATAATTCCTAATAATAACTCTCGAAAAGATGCAGCGGTGGAGGCTGGAACCCTCATGACCTCGTTGATGCTGGCTGAAATTTGAGGTGATTTTTCAACTTAGTGGCGCATCTGAGCTGCGAGCGTAATACTATTTTGAGGAGCACAGCGTTAAAGGAGTCCCGACCATGGTATTAGATGCAATCTTTGACCCCTTTGTGGAAGAAACGCCAGTCACTGTCATGTTCAGAGCGCTTCTGGAGCGAGCCTTTAGTCCCGAGGAGCTGGATGAGCTATTTGACCAAACTGCCGAGCGACAGTACACCCGAGAGTTGCTCTTCTCCGAGCTGGTGTACTTACTGTTGCTGGTGGTCTGCAGTGTCCATCCGTCTGTGAGTGCAGCCTACAAAGTTCTGGCAGCGCGCCTAGGGGTGACCAAAAAGTCAGTGTACAACAAGCTTAACGGTATGGAGCCGCACATTGGCCAGGCCTTGGTGCGCTACAGTGCTGAGAAACTCAAGCCCATCATTGAGGAGGGGGACGGACCAGAGAGGGAATTATTACCCGGTTATCGCCTCAAAATTGTTGACGGCAATCATCTGGGGGCCACAGAGCATCGCTTGTCGCCGTTGCGTGAGGTCGGTAGTGGCCCCTTACCAGGTCAATCCCTCGCTGTGCTCGATCCACAACTGAGGCTGGCCATTGACTACTTTCCCTGCGAAGATGCCTACACCCAAGAGCGAGCTATCCTGACTCAGATTTGGGAAACGGTTGAAGCTAAAGATGTCTGGATAGGAGACCGCAATCTGTGTACACAGTTATTTATCTTCGGTATCGCCCAGCGCCAGGGCTACTTTATCCTCCGCGAGCATCAGAATCTGCCTTGGCAAGCGAGCAGTGAGTTACAACCTGTTGGCCGTTGTGACACCGGTGAAGTGTTTGAACAGCAAATCCAGCTCACCTATAAAGGTCAAAGCCTTGCCCTCAGACGAGTCCTCGTGCAACTGAATCAACCGACTCGCCATGGTGATACTGAGGTAGTGGTGCTCACCAACTTACCCCCGCAGGTGGGTGCCGTCAAAACCAGTCAACTGTATCTTGAGCGCTGGAGTGTAGAGCGCCTGTTTCAAGTGGTTACTGAGGAGTTTCACTGTGAGATTAAAACCCTGTGCTATCCAAGGGCAGCGCTGTTTGTGTTTGCCATGGCGCTGTTGGCCTACAATCTGTTTTCAGCCGTGAAGGCAGCACTACGCACTGTCCATGGGGCCGGTAAAATTGATGCAGGTCTGTCAGACTATTACCTGGCTGAGGAAGTCAGCTCCATGTATCGGGGCATGATGGTAGCCATTGCTGTGCCCCACTGGCAGGTCTTCGCCCAGATGCGCGTGCAGCAATTTACCGAGACGCTGCAACAGTTGGCCTCACAAGTCGACCTCAAGCGCTTCAGTTCAAGTCCGAGGGGTCCGAAGAAAAAAAAGCCAAAACGGAAGTTTGACCCCAAACACCCGCATGTTTCTACGGCTCGCTTGCTGGTCAAAGTAGCCTAAGTTCTCTCAGCGAGAGCTTGTCACGCGATAATTGAATTCTCTACTCCATCTCCTCAGCAGGGGAGAGAGGTTAAGGGCGGCTATTTATTCTCAATGACTAGAGGTTGTTGAGAATAAGACCTCAAACTCTCAAGTTGACTGCAAATCAATCACTACTGACATCAATTTTCCCTGTTGGCTACTCACCTAGGAGGGGCCCGAGCGCCAAAATTCAGGAAAAATGTTTGGCACCTTCACAGGGGTAGTCTCATGCCCCCATGTCCCAGGTGCTTGGCTTCTAAACCTGCATACCATCGTCTTTGCTGCTCATTGAGACGACTCATAAACAGATTGATTTGTTGATGCCATTCTTGCTGAGAGTGAGCTTTTCCCTGTTGGCATAACGGACAATGACATTGATGGAGATTGGGGTCGATGGTAGTGTTCATGGATTCTTACCATAACCAATATGTTGACGATGTATCCTAGACTAAACCATGAAGTTATTTTTGAACAGCCACTATGCATTAGGGGATTACAGTCTTTCTGACCATATTGGAGCAAAAAAACTTAATCTGACCTATCTTCTGAAACCCAATATTTTCGTTCTATTTTAGTCATTTTTTAGTGGAAGTTACACAATTTGCGCATTTAGAAAGCAACTTGGTATTAGAGTGCCCAACAAGTCATCTCAAAGTAGTCATAATTATCATGATTATCAATCTTGTTTTTGTCGTTATTTTCAGTTAGAAGGATTTCGTTGGGAACATTATGAAATACTAAATGTTGAAATTAAATTCAAGGCAATTGTCCTGCTTGTTCCCATTCTTGGTGACTAAACCCGATTTCGTCCATAACCCAGTTAACTTGACTGTAATACTTTTAGAAGCTTTGATGATTCTATATATTGAAACAATTTCACTGTCACGAAAGTCTTCTGAGCAGCAATCGCGCTCGACCAGATTTTACTGAGTCATCAAGCGCAACAGTTCATCCGTAGACATCTTGCCGCTCATTTCTGTTCCTTCCAGCAGACTATCGGCTAAATCTCTTTTGTGTTGATGTAACTCCACTATCTTTTCTTCAATCGTCCCCTTCGTTACCAGACGATAAATAGTTACAGGTCTTTGTTGCCCAATTCGATGAGCGCGGTCTGAAGCCTGATCTTCTACGGCAGGATTCCACCACGGATCCATATGGATGACATAATCAGCCGCAGTCAGATTGAGTCCTGTCCCTCCCGCCTTGAGAGAGATTAAAAACACATCCCCTTGACCACCTTGAAATTTATCTACCATTACTTTCCTTTGTTTAGCTGGCGTACTCCCATCCAGATATTGGTAATTAACCTGTTTCTGGTCAAGATAATCTCTAATAATATTTAAATGACCCACAAACTGACTAAATACTAATGCTTTATGGCGATTGTCTAATAATTCTGCTAGTACTTCCCCGAATAGTTCTAATTTGGCACTGCCTAAACTACTATCGGGCATGACCAAACGAGTATGGCAACAGGCGCGACGTAGTTTCATGATTTCTGCTAACACTTGTAAATGTTTGCTTCCCGCCGTCGCCTCACTGTCGGCTAATCTAGCGAGCGCTTTTTGTCTTAGAGCTTCATAAAAGGCCATTTCCTCTGGAGACATATTCACCTGCAGAGTAATCTCGGTACGGGAGGGTAATTCTTCTAGTACCTGGGTTTTAGTTCGTCGTAAGATAAACGGTTGAATTAGTTTTTTCAGTTGTTTCTTGGTCTGTTTATCTTGATTTCTTTCAATGGGAACAGCAAAGCGTTGGTTAAACTGTTCCCAAGAGCCTAGTAAACCTGGATTAATAAAACGGAATAAATTCCACAATTCCCCTAAATGGTTTTCTATCGGTGTCCCTGTTGTAATTAATTTAAATTTACCCTGTAACTTCATGGCTGCTTGGGAGCGTTTAGTGGCCATGTTTTTAATCGCTTGGGCTTCATCCAGAACAATGGTTTGCCACTCCACCTTGGCTAGCATTTCCGCTACTTCTTCTTGTTGTAATAAACCATAGCTGCACACCAATAAATCGAAAGGTTGAAGATTATCTAAAGTCTTCTGGCGAGCGCTATGGCCAAACTGCACAGGATTTAAAGTCGGCGCAAATTTCTGGGCTTCACTAATCCAGTTCATACAGACCGAAGTCGGCGCGATAATTAAGGCTGCTCCTTTAGTTGCATGACTGAGAATTACCGCTAAAGCTTGTAACGTCTTCCCCAGTCCCATTTGATCCGCCAAACAAGCACCTACACCCCAATGAGCCAGACGTGATAGCCAGTCAAATCCTTCGAGTTGGTAATCCCTTAATTCTGCTTGCAGAGTAGAAGGTAACTTGGGTTCTAAATCCTTCATTTCTTTGAGCTTACGAGTCTGTTGCTTCCAGTGTCGATCGGCTTTCAGTTTACTTACATCCGCGAGGGTCTCTTCTAAGACCAGCGAAGTCAGGGGATGAAAGTGCAATGCCTTTCCTTGTTGACTACCAAAGTTTCTTAATTCATCCAAACGTTGGCGAAATTGTTGCGTTAGGGCGATAAATTGACCTTCACCAATCGGCAGAAAACGACTGGGAGTTTTCTCTAGTAATAACAACAGATTTTCCAGATCTAACACTAGATTTTCCTCTATTTTCAACTCTCCACTGGCAGCAAACCAATCATTTTGACGTTTAATCTGCATTTGGAAGTCATTCATGCCTACTTGCTGGGTGACTCGCAGTTTTTCTCCTTCTGGCCATTCTATGATTACCTTATCTCCCAATTCTTGGAGTTCTAGCAATAGATGTAAACAATCTTCTGGCTCTTCAATTAACCATTCTCCATCCTCTGCTACATAACGAGTAAGAATCTGGCAGGCATCGAGCACATTGTTAGCCAGTTTTTCTTCTTCTTCCATGGCTCTGGTAGTTTGCAGACGCTGACCCTCAATTTCGGCAATTACCGTCGAACCTCCCTGGCCAGGACGATAATAAGAACCCTTATCCCCAAAAGGACGACAGAGTAAAGCTACTTTTAATCCCGACCCTGCGGGTAATAAATGTAAATGCGGTTGGGAATTAGCTCTCACTTCCGTAGCACTTTCCACCCCGCCACCGATATCAGAATGCACCGTCACTATCGGCGAAACTCCGCTAATGGCAGCTAACACCTGTTCTGAAGCCAGAGCAGGAACTTCTAAACGATTCTTTTGGCCCAAAATAGTGGCAATTCGTTTATGCTCTGGGGTTATTTCAATTACTTTTAGCCTGGTAGGCGTTTCTTTCACCACCATCAGCTCTTTGTCCCCTTTCAGCTTGGGAGAAAACTCCAAACTTAAGCGTTCTCCTTTAACTTTTTTGACGATTAATTCTGGTTCTCCAGATACTATCTCCACACGAGTTGTGCTCGAATTTGACCAAAACACCAACGGATGTCCCACTAGTGCTAACATAGCGCCCTCGCTGAAATCATATTCCACTTTGTGGTAGTAGCCATAGTTCTTAGTTTCGATGTGACTACATATTCTCAAGTCTTGATGCGTCAGATAATCATATTGACCTGGTTTACTGTACAAGCGTTTAAGGGCAATGGGACGACCTTTACTCCACCCTCCTTTAACTGTCATTTTTTGTTCGCGCGGTTGGAGCATGAAGCTAGTACCGTAGGCAGTAATTAACCACACCAACCGCTTTTGCTCTTCAATTTTTATCTCTATCTGGGGTTTGTGTAAGTTCGCTAAAGCTTTTAAAGACAATTCCCATGCTTGTTGTGGTTTGACTAAATCTACCAGTGAAGCTCTTTCTGTCTGGGAATTAATTTCTTCTACCAGACTTTTCTGGCTTTTGAGCCTAAATAGTAATTCTGTTGCTTCTACAGCTAACCATTCGTAACCACTTGCCTCCGCTCGAGCTGAGAGAGACTTTAATAGCTTGGGCAAACGGCTTTTGGCTTTTTCTCCGTCTACCCAATAAAGGCACAGAGAACCAAAGAAAGTTTCTAAACTGTTCCCTTCTTTCTCAGACGCAATATGAGCCTGCTTAATCCATTCCTGTTGACTCATATCCCCCTGCTGAATTTGCAAGACTTTTTTGAGCCTGGTATAAATATTCCTGAGCCCACTGTCTGATTTCAAAGCCATTGTTGTAGCATAGCTTTCTGCTTCTTTCAGGCTGGTGGCTGAACCTTCTTTTAACAGTGCCAGGATAAAAAATATCCCCCCAATGCTCTCAAAAAATACTTGACGTTTCCCCTTCGCTTTTTTCAGCGACTTTAAAGCATTAGTGTAATCCTCGATTGCCTGTCGATAATCTCCCTCTAACAAGGCCAACCATCCCCAAAACCCCTTGGCTGACTCTTGACACTCTTCCTTCACCTGTTCTAGACAATGCTTGGCTGATTCAAGGTCATCTCTTAAAATGAACTGTTCGGTTAATAGTAAACGGAGATTATCCGCACAACGTCCATTTTGTTTCTCTGCTTCTGCTTTTAACAAGCTAAACTGTTCTTCAGCATCAGTCAAATTCATGACTGAATCTAACAGCAGACTAGCTAACCCTAATTCGTATAATTCCTGCGGTAACTTGTTGAACCAATGGGACTCGAACGGATTATCTACCAGAAATACGAGAATTTCCTCCAGTTTAATTTTCTCCCTACTGTAACCATATTTTTGATAGCATTCTAATTGTCGCTGGATAAATTTTAGATCCTGACGGTAAATTCCAATGCGCACTTCTCGTAATAGTTGTTCCAGGCTGGTAAATGTTCTCGCCTCATTACTGTAGTAATAACTGGATATCGGCACATGAGTTTCTATTACCTCGACCATTTCTGACCAGACTCCCGCTTTTATGGCATCGCGGCTAGCAATTTCGGCAATCAAAGGATTACATTGAGGAGATTTTCCTTGTTTTTGAATTAGTAATTTTTGCTTGAGGAGATATTCGAGATGCTTTCTTAAGGCTGAACTGTTAAAAGCATTACCATTTTCCTGCTTGACATTTAACGCATTCAAGCATTTCAAGAATAGGCTTCTACTCACAGGTTCATAGGCCACTGAAAATAGTCTGATAATTTGCCGTCGTGGTGCCGATAATTTTTGATAGATTTGGTTAAGTTGCTGACGAAATTGGGTTGCTTCAGAAACGGGCATGGTGAAACGTGAGAATAAATGCTAGCAGCTCAAAATTATCTGCTGATACTGCTAATTAACTTAATTCACTGATTGTAAAACAGAACTATGCAATTATGTTTTTTAGGTCAAGCTTATTCTACTTCTAATCATCGAGTTGACACAGTACCTATCTCCCATACGGCTCATTTCTTAGGTCAAAGTTATACTCTCCGTCGTCCGCTTCAAACTTTTACAGCTCCATTAGGTCTCAAAAAATATCGTGGTGTCTCTTATAGTGCTGAATAAATAATTCCTTCAGCCATTGCTACTTCTGGGAATAACTCTAACTAACCGCTGATCTTCCTCTCTGGCTATCTTAGCCAGTTCAAATTGCTCGATTACCCAGGCATTGGTCTTCAGATGTTGGCTAACCCTGGCTACGCGATACTCACTTGTCTGTGCACTCAAGGCTAAGGGAAGGAGTAACTGATCTCCTAGGAAAGGATCTACTGGTTCAGCTTGAGCGTGAAAATCCAGTAATTCCCGAACGGCTTTCTCTGCCACCCGTTCTGCTGGTATGCCCCGACTACCTAAAGCACTGAATCCAGCTCGACTGTGTTCGTACTCCGCCGTGAGAAAGATTCCTGCTCCTGGTGCTATCCCTCTTCCCCTCACTGGCTTAATCTCTGCTCGGAGATGACCCTGTTGTAATAGATTGGCTGCACGATTAGCCATCCTTTGGGGAATATGGGCTGGTAATTCTGTTACTACTGCCAATCCTCTTACCCGTCTTATTTTTCCTCGTTTTAGTAATTGAAGACCACTCAGAGGTTGTTGCCTACCAGTTACCCACAGTTCTACTTCCCCTCCCCCTCTGGGATACCAACCCCAAGCATTCAGCTTTACTTCAGCTTGTACCCCTAGCTGTCTGAGGATAGGCAAATATACTTCTTCAATATAGGTCACAGGAGGACTCCAAGCAACGTGAGTTCCACCAACAAGAATGACTTTGGAGCTGCCCTTGGCTAGTGATAAGGGAATCAGAATGGTTTGCAAAATTAGTGTTACCGCTCCTGCTGACCCTCCTTCTCTCGCCTCACTAACATCAAAAATGTACTCTCCCGCTTGAGGCGAACTAGTGGGTATAAATTCCAGCGTCATTGAACCCAATTTATCCCCCCTTACCTCAGCTTGGCTCAGAGTAGCTGCTGCCCTTACCGAGGTCAAGTGTTGGGCTGCTAGTCCTGTTTTTGGGCGATTGGCACGTATCCGCTCGATGCAGATAGCTTGACCTGTAATTGTAGCCAGACTAAGGCAGGTTCGGACTATCTGACCGCCACCTTCTCCCCATGAACCATCGATCTTAATCATACATATTAGTTAAACTGAAGCTGATTTTGGTCAGGCAAAAAACTCATACCCATACCAATCGTAATATTCTCTGTACATTTCAACATACTGAGGAGACGCTCAAACGTTCCCCGGGGTACCAACTTAAGCCGAAAAAAGACTAAGGGGCAAGGGATTGACTTGTTGTGCCTTGGCAGTTCGATTTACTCTCAAAGTACCTCCTCGCGGAATTCTCAGTATGATGATTGGAGTATGTATAAGCTGAGTTCATCTCAAGAAATATGAATATATTGGACTTTCAGAATTAAATTCACAATATATTTGAAAGAGGCAGTAGAGGGTAAGCTCCAGAAATCTTCTAGAGCTCATCCTCTATCGGGTGGATATCTAGAAAGTTTTCGTCTAATAAATACTCACCGTGAGCGCACTAGGTACTAGGAAAAAATACTTAATCAGTTGTCGCTCGCCTAATTTCTAGGACAATTTCAGATGACAGCCAAAAAGTCAATCAGAATACATACTCATTGACATCTAAAGAGATAAATGGATGACAAATAGTCCAGTTCTACTTATTGATTCCCAGTAAGTATTATTGACAATAGCTCTGGTTTTTTTGGTGACTATGCTGGTCGAGCCTGAGTATCTTTACTTATTTTGAGTACGCTCAAGGTGAGTCAATAGTTAGGCAGACTCTTGCCAAAGTACAGATGGGAGAAAAACATGAACCACGCAGGAGAGCGTTTCTTAGTGTCAGGAAAAACAGCTCTTGTGACAGGTGCCTCTAAAGGTATTGGCGCTGAGATAGCCATCAATCTAGCGCAGGCAGGTGCAGAGCTCGCTATCGCTGGGCGAGATCGGGTTGGCCTCGCGAAGACTCAGTCGAGGGTTCGTACATTTGGTCAAAAATGTGAAGTTATCAACGCCGACCTTCACACCATTGATGGTGCAATAACAACTGCTTCTGTTGCCTTAGACTATTTTGGCACGATTGATATTCTCGTCAATAATGCAGGCATCGCGCATATGGCTTCAGTCTGGGAGGCATCTATCGACGATTGGGATGAGCTCCAAGCCGTGAATTTACGAGCACCCTTTATCATTGCCAAAACGCTCTCGGGTCCCATGATGAAGCAGAAGAAGGGAAAAGTCATAAATATCTCTTCTCAAGCAGGTATTGTAGCACTGGATGGACATGCAGCTTACGCAGCTTCTAAAGGAGGTCTTAACATGCTCACAAAAGTCATGGCAGCAGAGCTTGGTCCCTTTAACATCCAATGTAATGCAGTAGCCCCCACAGTCATCCTCACGGAAATGGGCGAGAAGGTATGGGGCAACCCAGCCAAAGGTACTCCTATGAAAGCAAAGATCCCCTTGCAGCGTTTTGGCAAGCCTCAAGAAGTTGCCGATCTCGTATTATTTTTAGCTTCACCTGCCTCAGATTTGATAACCGGTCAGATTATTCTAATTGATGGCGGGTATACAGTCGTTTGAGTAATGTTGTGGGAACATTGCCTAATCATCCATTCAGCTGAAAGCGCTCAGCTGAATGGATGGTGTGAGCACGGCGTTGAGCCGAGATACGGATACTGTTGGCGAAAGCAATCAATTAGTAATTAGGTGTTGATTCCTATGTAGTGAAAAAAGGACTCAATGTTGATGTTGTCGAACCAATTTCTCGATTTCTTCTCGATTAATTCCTATCTTGGACTTAAACCCTAATCAACAGCAAACCTTTTACTTTTACGATGAACATTAACTAATGATTTTTAGTTATAGCACTAGATGCGCCCGAACCTAGTCCACTGGGAAAAGGATGTTGGTAAATGAATGACACAAATTCTCAAAGTCAACTTGGTAAAACCAAGCACGAAATACATAGTATTGTACAAGGAACTATAGTTCCGTTTGACCCCCAATGATGCTCATTTAAGCTCTTTTTCCGCCAAAGGACAAATTCCTACGAAGATGTTTCCCATCACTTTTGACTTTGAGCGTAATTCTCGTGGATATGTTACCCCAAATAGTCTGCAGCTTTTTGCCCATACTGTTTGTGGTCTCAGAGATACGTTACAAAAGCCTGATGAAATTAAAGCTCTGGCGGGACTTTATTTTAAATAAGTATGCTGGCCATCCTATCAATACTGTTATCGAAATTGGCACTTACCACGGAGGAACCCTTTGGATGTTTTCTCAATTTTCGGCTAATGGAGCCAATCTGATTAGCATCGATCTTCCTGAAGGTAACTTTGCTGCTGGTTCAAACCCTCACGAATTTTACTTTATGAAGAACTACATTGGCAGGTTCGAGCCAGTGCACCAGGGCTTAAAGCACCTCCAAAATTTTCATTATCTTCGAGAAAACTCCCATGATGAGATGACTAAAGAAACAGTATCAGCTCTCCTCGAAAGTTTCCATTCTGAAGTAGATCTTCTTTTCATTGATGGAGATCATAGCTATGAAGGCGTCAAACAAGACTATTACATGTACCAGGAATTTGTCAAAGATGGTGGGCTGATCATCTTTCACGACATTAATAAACACAAACAAGTTCCATTTTGTCGTCCTCATCAGTTTTGGCAGGAGCTCAAGGGTAAGGATTCATCACAATATTTGGAAATTATTGGTCAAGGGCTTGAAGCGGGTTGGGGGCCAGACTGGGGTGGTATTGGCATTATTGTAGTCTCAAAATAACTTGAGCGAAGTGAGATAGCACTACGCCTGAGCGGAAAATACTCTCACCTTTTTCAGTGGTAGTTAGTAGTCAAACCCAAGCTAGTAAAATATCCATTAAAATCATTGTGAGCTATACATTACACTTTGGTCATCAATTTCTCTAGGCTCTTTACTCTTCATCTGTTTGTTCTTTTGATGTTAGTGGGAGCATGTCTTTCAATTTAAGCCTTTACTTAATTATCGTTCCTTTGCTCTAGAATTTTGCCAATCTCCTCCAATTTTTGCTTCATTAGTTGCTGTAGAGTTTCTAATTGTGAGGTTTTAATCTCAGCTAGAAATTCTGGAGAGAGTTTTTTCATTCCTTTAGTTACTCTTGTTACTGAGCCGTTATTCACTTGTGGGGTTGAATTACTTCTGTGAGCTTCTTTGATTTCTTTAACTAACTTTCTGGTTTGAATGACCGAAAGTTGTTCCTCTATAACCTTAGTTATTGCCAAGCTACGTATTTCCAGTACTTTTTTTTCACTTTTGTTCAAATTTTTAGCAGATAGCTGCCCCAGTGCAATAGCTTGAAAACCTTTAAGCCCTTGCTTTCTTATTGCTGATTTTAAGTCATCAGCTAGATTCAGCATCGGAAAAATATTAGCATCTACCGAAGCAGGATTAAGTTGCAGAATTAATAACTCAGCAACAATTGCTTGCTCTGTTTCACTCAGCTCAAGATTGGTCAAAATTTCTTGTTGGAGCTGGTCAGAACCTGTAATAGCCTGACTAAGTTGGGTCAATTTCCCTTGTTTAGTCAGTCGGCGACAGGCTGTTGAGAGTAGACGAGGTATTTGTTCCCCACCTATCTTGGTTATTTGCCCGATTTCTTTGATAATAGCCTCGGCTTTATCGAGAGGATTAAGATCTTCTCGATGGAGAGAGGTTAACAAAGCTTGGCGGTGTAAGCTATCTGCCTGTTGTGGTTTCTGAATAATTACAGCTTCTAAAGTTTCCCATTCTATTAAATTGGCTCCTCGCCAACGTCTCTCTCCATCAAAGAGTAAATATTCTGACTCTGGTTTAAGCTCGATAAGAATAACTGGTTGTAGTTGCCCCTCTCTTTTCAAAGAACTCGCGATCGCTTGAATACTATCAGGCAAAAAAGTTTGTCTAGGTTGAGCTGGATTGGGTCGCATTTTACTTAGCTCAACCTTTTTTATTCCTGATTGAGATTGAAGTTGATTGCGTAGTCGCTCGAGCTGAGCTTCAGGCACTACATCTTGGTCACGAAGTTCTTCAATCTCTTTTTGTAGCTGTTGGATTTGCTCCTCTGCTTGCGAAAGCTGATGAACTTGTGTAGCTCCAGAGAAGAGACTATCCATATCAATCCTTGGTCTTTTTGTTCCTTTAGCCATCAAAAAAAATCCTTATTCTGCTTTGATTAATTGACTGAGCTGCTCGGCTATTTCCTGAAAGTCTTTGACCGCTGCATGTCCTGGGCGATATAGATGCAGAGGTAGTCCAACCGCACTAGCATTCACAAATTCCGCTGAGTTGCGTATAGGGGGAAAACAATGAATGTTCATCTCTTCTAACTTCTCAGGTAATGAGGCGAGGATTTGTCGTTGAGCAGCACGGTTTTTTTCATATTGATTAGGGACAAATCCTAGCAATTCTGGCTCTAATTTCAGCCTTAATTGTTTTTTCTGAATATAAATCCACTCTAGTAGTTTGGCTGAACCTTGAATAGATTTAGGCTGAAGCTGAACTGGCACCAGGATATGGGTGCTAGCTGCCAAAGCAATTTGTGGTAAGGGTCCCAGAGTAGCTGGGCAATCAAAAATAATTAAATCATGAGCTAGGGGATAATCTTCTAGACAGTCTGCTAATAAATAAGCTCCACGAGGATGTAAGGAAATCTCTTGTGTTGTTTTGGTCAAAATCAATCCCCCTGGACAAACTACTACCTTGTCAGTTTGTTCCAACCAACAATTGACTAAGGGCCAATCCCCTTGAAACTGCTCTCGCAAGACTGAGGCTGTGGTTTGCTCAGGAGTAGGAAGAGGCAGTCCACAAAATAGGCTTAAAGACCCTTGAGGATCTAAGTCGAGCAGAGCAACGGAAAACCCGCGATGACTCATTTCATAAGCCAGGTGCGTACACAAAGTTGTTTTTCCGCTTCCTCCTGCATTGCTCACTACACATAAATTAATGGTCATTTGGTCTTTCTTCTCAAAAGATAGAGCTTAAGTTCTATTTTTATGTTCGGATAATGTCATCCGAGTTTAACATGCTCATTTTGTTCGGATAATATCATCCGAACAAAAAACTTGAATTAGAATTCATTCCTCCTATTCTTTAACCTTTCTTTCAATTTTGTATATCTCTCCTGCTGCTTAACTTGTTTGACAGCAATGGCGATCGCTTTTTCTGAACCCACAAGCAAAGCCAACTTCTTAGCGCGAGTAAGACCCGTATAAAACAAATTCCGACTCAACATAACATAGTGTTGGGTATAGAGAGGCAGAATAACAACAGGATATTCTGAACCTTGAGATTTATGGATCGAGCTAGCCCAGGCTAGAGTAAGCTCGTTTAAATCGGCATAGTCATAAGCTAGATCTCGGTCATCAAAATCAATAGTAACTTCCTTCTCAATATGAGAGATCGCCCTAACTATGCCCAAGTCCCCATTAAATACTTCTTTGTTGTAGTCATTTTTGAGCTGCATGACACGATCAGGCGAAGCCTGCCACTGCGTGATCGCTCACCCGAAAAATACTATCTCCTCTGGCTAACTCCGCTTTTTCTTCACTGCCAGGATTAATTAGCTGCTGCAACACTCTATTTAAATTACGAGTGCCCACTACACCTCTAGTCATGGGACATAACACTTGGACATCGTTAGCAGGATGAAAACCAGCTTTAGGTATGTAATGCTCGATTAGGTCACAGATAGTTTGTACGCCGTGTTCTGGTTCACTACCTCCTGAATGCCAGAGACAATCAGAAGTTGATTTACTACTAATTGCTTCAAGTTGGGGAAATTGACCCCGATTAATTTGATGGGCAGTCCGAATAATTGCACTACTAGCAGCCTGTCGGAATACTTGAGTTAATCTCACCACAGGAATTTTTGACGAAGCGATTAAATCTCTCAGCACA
>CBDCVG010000037.1:0-17648 GCA_965222765.1 Caldora sp. | reverse complement strand
GGCTGGTACTTTAGTAGCTCAAGGGAAAGCTGCTGATATTCAATTAAATAAGTTTGTACCTCAGTTACCGGTAACGGTTGCTTTGCAGGAAGGTAACGCCACAGTTGCCACTTCTATTGATGAGTTACTCGCAGTACGCTCCGTTGATGATTTGAGTAACGTCAATGGTACTTTTGCTGGATTACTGGGAGTAGATGGAGGTAGAGTTAATGCCAGTGGAGAGTTCAAGGCTGGTACTTTAGTAGCTCAAGGGAAAGCTGCTGATATTCAATTAAATAAGTTTGTGCCTCAGTTACCGGTAACGGTTGCTTTGCAGGAAGGTAACGCCACAGTTTTTACTTCTGTTGATGAGTTACTTGCAGTACGCTCCATTGAAGACTTGAGTAACGTCAATGGAACCTTTACTGGATTATTAGGAGTAGATGGAGGTAGAGTTAATGCTTCTGGAGAGTTAAAGGCTGGTACTCTAGTAGCTCAAGGGAAAGCTGCTGATATTGCCATCAATCCTTTAATTCCTCAGTTACCAGTAACGGTGGCTCTACAGGAAGGTAATGCTACAGTTTCCACTTCTGTTGATGAGTTACTTGCAGTACGCTCCATTGAAGACTTGAGTCAGTTGGAGACTACTTTTGCTGGATTATTAGGAGTGGGATGAAGGTACTGTAAATGCAACTGGGGAGTTAAAGACTGGTACTTTAGCCGCTGAAGCTAGAGCTTCTGGTATTCAATTGAACAATTTGCTTAAATTACCCGTTCCTGTTGCTCTTCAGGGAGGTAATATAAAGTTGTCTGGTGCAGTGGATGAGCTACTGGCATTTAACCAAAAACGGGATTTGAGCAGCTTTGATGCTACCTTTGCTGGCGAGCTGGATGGAGCAGATGGTACTGCTCAAGTTAGGGGTAGCTTAAATAATGGTCAGTGGCAAACTAAGATTGCAGCTGCTAACATCAATACCTTAGAAGTCATGTATCAGTTGGGAGTGGCTGAGGAACCTCTACTTGCTTCCTTTAAACCTGAACAACTGACCTTAGATGCTAAATTAGACTTATCGGGAGCGCTTCAACCCTTACTCCAAATCAATCCTGCTGCTGCTATCCAAGCCAACCAACTAGTGGTGCAGTTGGGAGAGCAATCCTTAGATGCTCAGGGTAACATTCTCCTTTCCCGCCTTGCTACTATTCCCGAAGTTGCTAACTTAGACCTGAATATCAGAAACTTAGATTATGACACCAATGCCTTGCCAGTAAGTCGGCTGATAACTCAGGTGGTTGCAGCTCAGCAGTCATTGAATCCAGAGTTTTTGCCGAGGGAAATCCAAGTAGCTGGCAGAGGAAATTTTCAGGGTAGCTTCAAGGGTGCCAATTTACTGTCAGATCCCTTGGCTCCTGGTAACTTGAATTTATTAGGGAAACTACAACTCAGGGATTTTGCCATCAATGATTTAATATTCAATCCCTTAATGGCAGGGGAAGTGAAAGTACAGACAGGGAAGGCAGTAGCTATTGATTTGCGGGGAACTACCGATGTCATTGCTGCTGGTTTAGAACCTTGTACTAGTAGACGCTGTCAATTTCCCTACCTTCCCACCTCCTTGGAATTTCGCCAGGGAGTGGGAGAAAACTCTGTTGTGGCTCTTGGTAAACGCCGAGGTGAAGTTTTCGATGTCTCAGTACAAGAATTTCCTTTAGCTCTACTCAATATTGCTCCTGCTGTCCCAGTGGGTATATCATCTCCAATAGCGGGTCAAGTAACAGGGAATCTGGAGCTTAATCTCTTCACTCTCGCAACTACTGGTAAGGTGGAAATCCAGAAGCCAGCTCTGGGTTACCTGCAAGCAGAAAACTTTATTGGTGGTTTTTCTTACCGAGATGGTATTGCCAAGCTGACAGAAGCTTCCTTAGTTTTGGGAAAAAGTCTCTACAATCTAGAAGCTGGCTTAAATCTTAACTCCGGCGCTCTCAACGGCAAAATTGATATTGCCCAAGGCTATGTGGAAGACCTGCTAACTACTGTAGGATGGTTTAATTTCCAGGATCTAGCCAGAGGAATTAAAACCCCTGAGGGTAAGGCAGTGGATTTGCAACCTTTGCCAAGAGTAGGTTCACCTAATGCTTCCCTAGCTGAGAGGTTGAAGCTATTAGCAGCAATTGAGATGCAATTGCAACAGTTAGCAGCTAAAGCAGGGGAACCAGGAATTCCTAGCCAACTGGATATCAAGGGGGGTTATATCGGAGAAATCACCTTAGCTGGTAACTTAGAACAACCCCAAATTAACTTCAATCTCCAAGGTAATGATTGGGTATGGCATACCCAGCCCACAGTTATAGAAGTTGCAGACAACCAACAACCAACAACCAATAACCAACAACCAACAACCAATAACCAACAACCAACAACCAATAACCAACAACCAACAACAATTAATATAGATCAACTAATTGCTAAGGGAAGTATTGATCTAAAAAGAGGCTTACTCAACCTCGAACCAGTGCAAGTTGAAGTTGAAGATGCGCTACTCTCTTATCAAGGACAACTTTCTCTAGCCAAAGAAGCAGGAGTTTTCCTCGTCAAAAATCTCTCCTTGGATACCCTGCGCCACTTTGTCACGATTCCCGATAACATCCAAGGTAAGCTCAACGTGAGTGGTTCTTTAGGAGGTAGTTTAGAAGGTAAGTTGGCTACTCTCCAGATTCAAGCAGGGGAAATTTCTTTAGAGGATGCCACGGTTAATAATCAACCTTTAGAGGATATCAAAAGTCAATTTAGCTATGGCAATTTCCAGCTTAACTTTAATACTATCCAGCCCTCCAGTATACAAGCTCAAGGACAATTACCATTCCCCATTGTACCAAGAATTAGCGATCGCTTTCATCTAGATGCTAAGCTAGGCACTGATGCGATCGCCCTGATTGGGTTATTTACCCAAGGATTAGTAGAGTGGGAGCAGGGTGAAACTGAGCTAGAGTTACAAGCTAGTGGACGTTTAAAACTAGCTGAACAGTTACAGTTGCAGGATTTAGTTGCTACCGGTGGAATTAGCTTCAATGACGTTACTTTCAAAAGTAACCAATTCTGCGAAAAACTCCAGCTCAATGGTAAGGTAAATCTGAGCAATCAACAGATTTCCGTAGAGCAACTTGAAGGTAACTTAGCCGAGAGTGAGTTTTCCATTGCCGGAGTTCTACCCCTATTGGAACCTCTCAGTACTAATGACCCAGACTCATCCAATCCTCTCACAATTGCGATCGCCCCTGGTCAAATTAATTTAAAAGATTTGTACAAAGGTGATGTTGCAGGGGAAGTAATCTTAACAGGTACAGCACTAAGAGAGCCAGAAATTGGAGGAGAACTGCGCTTAGAACATGGTCAGGTATTCATCCCTAAGTTTATCACTGAGAAGAAGGAAACTAAAGATACCATCCTTACTGCTTCAAATACTGGAGTTAGCCAGCAAAATAGCAATGCTTCACCTCTTGCTGGCTTAGCTCTCACCCCGAGTTTTAAAGACTTTCAGTTAGTACTGGGGGATGGCTTAAAAATTCAACCTCTGCTTGTTGCTAAATTCCACTTTACTGGTGGTTTAAATTTAAATGGTCCCTTATTAGAACCAGAGAAATTAGAGCCAGCAGGGACAATTAAACTGCGGCGGGGATATGTAGAACTATTCGACAACGAGTTTCACGTTACCCGTAATCCGGAAGTTAGCCAAGAGATTGCCTTTACCCCCAACAAGGGACTACTCAATCCTAATATAGATCTCCAATTAGGAGCAGTAGTTGTTGATCCTTCTGGTAGTCAAAATTTTCTAGAAAGAGAAGAGTTTGGTAATCGTAACGAGATCCGCGATACGAGCCAATTAGTACTAGCCAGACCCCAACAAATTAAAGTTAATCTTAATATTCAAGGAGAAGGAAAACAATTGTTGGCATTACTGGCATTAGATGAAGATCAATCTGGTAGTTGCCAGATTACCGACAATATTATTAATCCGACTGTTGAAGGAGGAAGTTACTATTCTCCAGCAGAGTTACAACAACTTGAGAGCTGTTTACAATATGCCTATCTAGGAGACAAAGCCAACATCCAGCTACTCAACTCTTCCTTAGTTACCCTCACCAGTATTCCCTCCCTCAGTGAAACAGAAATTACCGCCTTGCTAGGTAACAACTTACTTTCTACTTTACAGGGAATACAGCAAAGTTCAGAAGATGGAGATATAGTCAATCAACTGTTAGGATTTGCCGTAACGCGGTTTGTCGTCAGACCCTTGTTAAGGGATATCTCATTTATCTTTGAAGAATCCGTGAGTTCAGTAGGCAAAACCATCGGCTTGAGTGATTTGCGAGTCTTACCCATTGCCGAAGGTATTTATCAGGTAGGAGAAGATGCCTTTGTTGGTATCTCCTACGATTACTTTTTCAATGAAGTAAAAGTTAGGTACGAAATGAGATTTTAATAGGTGTTAGGTGTTAGTCTTAGCTTAACCTACCTTTGTGAACTTTGTGATTTTGTGATTCCCTTCAAAAACCCGATTGCCAGAATGTATTCCCTAAGGGACTTGCTAAAAAAGAGCTTTTATAGGTCAGGCTACTCTGGATTATTTTTGTGCAAGTCCCTTGATTAGGAAGTCCCTAATATCGATCGCCCAGGATTTCTAGAGCACGATCTGAGCATCCCATTAACCACAAATCTGACATCCCAGTTTTGTCCCCCAATAAAATCCGCCGTCTACACCGGAAGCTTTCCTCTTCTACATAGGCTCCCAACAAAATTCGTTGTAGATTCGGATTCCAAATCCCTGTTCTTCCGTGAAGAACTCGCCAGTTGTCAACTACCAATACCTTTCCTGGAGTCAACAAAAACTTGGCATTATATTCAGGATCTTGCAACAGTTGAGAGAATCGCCTATAGGCTGCCAATCGAATCTTATCGAGAAACCTCTAGAGGTATCCGTGTATTGTGGTTATACCGAATTTGATAAGGATCCCCGTTTTCATCCAATTGAATCAAGTGGTTTGCGCCGATAAGCGTCCCATTCGTACTTCTTGGCACTAGATTCATGTTCTCCTAGTTTTTCCTCAACGGAAAGTCGCTTGCGACCTGCGGGAATATATTCAGTAGTTAGCAACTCGTAAAACCAGGGGTTTTCTGTCTTGATAACCTCTGCAAGTTTGAAACCATCAACAACTGTAGAATAGGCTTGGCGATCGCCATCTGGGTTTTCATAAAGGGTACATTCAAAAAATTGCAATCCTGTGGGAATATCATAAGCTGTAACATCTGTATGATTTCTTAAGGTTCCCACTTGATAAGAATGTTGGATAGCCTGAGCCTTTTTATTGCTTCTATCCATGGTAAAAACATTTGTGGGATGGTATCGTTGCCGCAGTGGTCCGACCCGCTCTATTAGTGCTCGAAAACTCTCTTCATTCTTGGGAGCGTTCTCAATTATTGCTACCCCCAATTCTACGATCTGATTGAGGAACGATAATAATACCCCATCATCGTTCATCACCTCATGGCAATCAAAATGAGGTACGGACACTGACGAATCCCACAGTTGAGGTTTTCGCTTTTGTTTTAGTGCAGGGTCATTTGGGCAGTGAACCCGCAACCATGAGGCATCAAATACGCTGTGATGACCTGTTTGTTCGCCGCCCCAAACAATATCTAAATTACCCTCGCGATCGAGCTTAACCTCTTGAGGAGTTGGGTTTAAAGGCATTTTGAGCAGATCGTGTCCGTGACCTAGACTCAAAGTATCTCGTTGAAAACATTTGGAACAGCGACAGCTATCTAGAAGCCAAAGATAATGGTAAAAACTTTCGTGACCATCTTTCCAAGTAATATTCAGACCCTTATCAAGGGTTACTATTGAGTCGATGCGAAAAGCTGGTTTGAGTTGTTGCAAGACTGTTGTCATTTTACTCCTCCAATTGAGCCAAAATAATCTACTCTAATCTTTCATGCGGTCTGCCAGAATTTCTAAAGCGCGATCCGAACATCCCATTAACCACATATTGGGTAACCCACTTTTCTTCCCCAGCAACAGTCGCCTCCGACTGCGGAAGGTTTCTGGTTTCATATAAGCTCCCAGTAAAATTCGTCGTAATCCGGGATTCCAAATAGCTGTCCGTCCGTGGAGCAGTCGCCAGTTATCGTTAACTAAGACTTGTCCGGGAGCGATGAGAAATTCGGCGATATATTCGGGAGATTCAGCTAATGCCGTAAATGCTTGGTACGCGGCATACAAATCTTCTATTTTATCAGGGGAAACATCTAGGGGGACCCGGTCATTTTCATGGTGACGAATCTGGTAAACTTCCCCATTTTCATCCAGATTAATGACGTGCTGGCGATGATAAGTTTCCCATTGGTATTTCTTGGTGCCTTTTTCCTTATTGGATACTTTTTCTTCTACACCCAGCCGTCGGCGACCCGTTGGTACATACTCTTGAGTGAGTAGCTCGAAATATTTTGGCTGTTGCCTCCTCAAAACTTCGGCAATTTTAAAACCATCTACCAAAGTGGAATATCCCTGGCTATCATTGTCAGAGTTTTCGTATTCAATACATCCGAGAAATTGGAGTCTAGGAGGAACGTTGTAAGAAACATGATCTGTATGATTATGTAAACGTTCCAAGTATTGATAGGCGTGGTGAATATTCCCTGCCAATTTGTTAGCTGTATCTAAGGTAAAAATATGTGTGGGATGATATCGCTGCTGGATTGGTCCGATACGCTCTATTAGTGCTTGAAAACCCGCTCGATTTTTGGGAAAGTTATCAATGATTACTGCTCCCAATTCCAGCATCTTCTCCAACCATAGCAATAGTGCATCATTGTCTTGCATCACTTCGTGGTAGTCGAAGTGAGGAATGGACACTGATGCATCCCAGAGTTGAGGTTTTCTTCTTTGTTTGAGAGCAGGGTCTTTTTGACAGTGAACCCTTAGCCAAGAGGGATCGAATACACTATGATGTCCAGGTTCTTCACCACCCCAAATAATATCTAAATTTCCTTCGCGATCGCACTTAACCTCTTGAGTTATCGGCTTGAGTGGCATGTTGAGGGGGTCATGACCTTTCCCTTCTCCACTGTTAAGGCTCAATGTATCCTGCTGAAAGCATTCGGGACAATGGCAAGTATCCCGCAACCAGAGGTTGTGATAAAAGCTTTCATGACCATCTTTCCAAGTAATTTGCACCCCGTTATCGACTGTTGCAACCGATTCGATCCGAAAAGCACTTTTGACTTGCCGAAGTAGAGTTGTCATATTACTCCTTTGTTTCTTTATTTACCACCTGAGATGTTGATTGAGCGCTTGAGAGTTTACTAACCATCTTCAGGTTGACGCAGGGGAATCTTTAACCAAGTATTATGCTCTTTGGTTAAGACACAATCGATTGTTGCATAGATACTGCCTTGCTTTCTCTTATAGACTACTTCCTGTTCACAAAGGGATAGAGGAGTTGTGTGCCATACCCCAGGATGCATTGAGATGCCACAGCTACCATCCGAATAAAAGGCTACAAAATCTTCTGGTTTGACATCCTCTTTCGGAGGAGCCAACAGAAATATACCGGGTTCGCCATTTTTCGCAATAAAAGCTTCTCCTGCATCAAGATGAGCACTCAGCCAATTGACCAGAACATACTTGGAGTTACTCTCTGGGTCAGATACAATCTTACCTGTGACACCGCCGCGAGCATTTTGATGACCAGCAGAAAGCATAGTCGAACCCTGACAATAAAGTCTGAATTCCTCTTCAATAACGGTACCGTAACCCCCCTTGGCAATCAAAGGTCGTTTTCCTTGAGTAGGCCATTGGCACAATTCTATTGCCACATCTTTAAACTCTGTGAATACGACTCCTACTCCTTGAGCATTTTTTGAGTTCAGCCTTTTTAAGGGAACTTCATAGTAATTGAAGTTACTGGTCATTAGCTTATTTCAAACTCCTACTAAAGACTTGGAATCAATCGGTTGTTTGCCGTTCGCAGTTTCATAACCGTTGTATTCCAATGTCTCCCCATTAGGAGTGAGAGTTTGGTAGAAAACTTCCTGAGCTTGGTTATTTTCGTCGGCAATCAACACTCGCGCTTGGTGTCCGTTACACAAAACTTCAGAACGCTCTAGATCCTCGTTGGCCCAAATAATCAAGGTATCTCCAGGTTGGCACAATAGTGCACCGCCACCATTAGGACAAATTGCTCCACTTCCTGCCTCTCCTGGAAGCACATAAGTATACCAGCGATTCCCATTATCAATGTTGACAATTTCTACTTCTTCTAGAGGCAGGATTCCTACTTTTTCCAGTAGCTCTCGGTCAATAGTAATACTACCTACATAATGGAGGTTAGCTTCAGTTACGCGGACACGATGCAGCTTGGCATGCATAAGCTTGATTGTCCCCATTTCTTCTGTTTTCTCCTGAATTGAGTTTGTTAGATTAATCGAAAACTACTTCTTTTGGAAAACCATACTATACATCGATTCTGTGTCGAAGATAGTAAATTCCTCTCGGTTGATTAAAATCCAAGATAGATCTTCTAGTACCTTGTGCAAAGTTTCGTTATTGTCGTGGTAATCTACACGCACGGTAAGCACAAAGTAACCACCAGATACTAACAAAGTATCTAAATTAAGCAAAGCTTTTGGTTGAGCATGACCAAAGGTAAAAACTCCCACAGAGATGATAGCATCAAAGCTAGAGGGAGTAGAGCAATTGACTAGTGCTTCTAAATTGTCTTGATACAGGGTTTGGTAAACTTGCTTTTCCCGAGCAACTTCTAGCATCTGTTCCGAGAGGTCAATCGCAGTAAGATTGGTATATCCCAATTGAGCCAAAGCCTCTCCTACCATCCCTGTACCAGCTCCAGCATCCAGAATCCTAGCGTCTTTATTTGGCAGTATTTGGGCTAAGGCACGAGCTGACTGAATTGGACTAAGACGATAAGCTTGCTCTAATTCAATATCATAGATGCGAGACCAAGCATCATATTTATCCTGCAACTTTTGGGTATCTTTCGTTTCATAGATCCAGGAAAGGCGATTGCTGACTTTTTCCCCTAAAAAGAAGCTCCACCCTAGTTCTCCCGCCGCAATCGCCTCGCACATTTTGTTGTAAGCAGCACTCAAATCTGAATATTGTGGTTGAGCTAAGTGAGAAAGTAATTCGTAGCTTTTCTGGAGATGTTCGCTTAAATCTTTTGAGTGCAATACCATTAAGCCTAGTTGACTCAAAGCATCGATATAGTCTGAGTGGCTGTAGGTTGGTTCAAATAGCAGGCGATCGTAAACGTATTTGCGAGCTTGTTCACTGATTTGCTTTGTTGGGGTTATCAAATCGTCAAAGAGAAATGTACCATTTTCTTGAAGAACCCGATGCATTTCCTTCAAAGCTAAGTCTCGTTCATGAACATGGTAGAGGGTTGCTTGGCTCCAAATATGGGTAAAAGTCCCCTCTTCAAAAGGTAGGTTAGTCGCGGATGCCTTGTGAAATTGCAGACGCAAGGATGGATAGTTTCGAGCTTTCTCTATAGCGTTACTGATGCGAACATTACTCAAATCGATGCCGACTATTTCACATCCTGTCTTTTCGGCTAGCCAAATAGCAGTATTACCATTACCACAGCCAATATCTAGAACCTTGGAGGAGGCTGTAATTCCGCTTTTTTCTAGCATATATTCATTCCAGCGCTGGCAGGCGGGAACGAAGTCCTCAACACGGGTGGGAACCAAGTCCAGAAAATAACCCCAGTGAAGACTACCATCTGAGTCCCAGAAACTGCGGTAGAGACTGTCTTCAGCATCATAAAATGCCTCAGTCTCTGTTTCTGTAAATCTGCTTTGGCTCATATTGTCTAGTTAAGATTACCACGTTATCAATATACAAGGGTTGTTAGAATATGCAAGGGTTGTTAGAATATGCAATCAATAAGGGATCTAAGTTAGACATTTCCAGAAGTTAAGTTTTCATCTAGGTAGGATAAGGGTTACAGATTCTTGGTTAGAGAAGTCTACTGCCTACTTCTGCAAGAATTTTAACGAAATTTTCAGGTTAGCAAAAAAGCTCATGATTTACAGCCTCTAATCTGTTTCAAAACAGCTAATCAACTGCTGTCAAAATATGACGTTATTGCTCATGAAGAGTTAAATATCAAAGGTCTTGCTCGTACCAGGCTGGCTAAATCTGTGTTGGATGCTGGGTGATCAAACTTTCTGTTGATACTGACAAACAAAGCCGAGAATGCTGGAAAGTTGGTTATCCCAGTAAGTGCCTATAACACCTCACAAGATTGCTCCAGTTGTGGAGAGAAAGTACCAAAAAAACTGCATATTCGCTGGCACAACTGCCGGAGTTGTGGGTGCAGTCTAGGGCGTGATCAAAATGCAGCTATCAATATCTTGCAATAGAGCGGTGGGGCATCCCGTTCTTAAAGCTCAGTTAACGTCCGAAGCAATACCTGGAGTCGCTGAGAAGCCCGCCCTGTATGCGTAGATCAGCGCCGGGAGTATGTCACGATCAACCAATTTCAATGTGTCTTAACTTAACCAAACTAGAGTCAATATCTTGTATGTTGGCACAGCCACTCAAACCCATCGCCAGCTCCAACTCATCCCGCAACAGTTGCAACACATGACGCACCCCAGCTTCTCCTTCAAGAGCTAATCCCCACAAAACTGGACGTCCTAACAAAACCCCTTTTGCTCCTAAAGCTAAAGCCTTCAATATATCAGTACCACGCCGGATACCGCCATCAATTAGTACTTGACCTTGATCTCCTACTGCTGCCACAATTTCAGGTAAAGCATCAATAGTTGCGATCGCTCCATCTAATTGCCTACCTCCATGATTTGAGACAATCACTGCCTTGGCTCCATATTCTACAGCCCGCAAGGCATCATCTCCCCGTAAAATCCCTTTGATTACTATGGGTAAAGATGTTAGTGAGTGCAACCATTCCACATCCCACCAGGTTACTCCTGGATCAATTTGCTGAGCAAAATAACTCAATAAACCAGATTCTCCAGCGGTTTTGGGAATCTTCAAATCTGCCATTGTTGCTAAATTTGCCAACTCCATCCCCAATGGTAAGGTAAACTGATTGCGCCTATCCCGTTCCCGACATCCTAGAAGCGGTGCATCCACAGTCAGGCACAGAGCAGTAAAACCAGCTGCCTCTGCTCGTTCTACTAAAGCACGAGTCAAGGCGCGATCGCGATGGATATACAATTGAAACCACTGGTTGGTATGCTGGGAAACTTGTGCCACCTCTTCTAAACTCTTAGTGGACATTGTACTCAAAACCATCACTGTTCCTAACGCAGCTGCTGCTTTAGCTGTTGCGATTTCTCCTTCCGGATGCGCCAAACATTGGAAAGCCTCGGCGCAATTAAAATCGGCAGGGAAACAGGCTCTCCCAAAATTTCTGTACTTAAATCCCGTTGGCTGACATCCACTAACATCCGAGGACGAAGTTTGAACGCCTCAAAAGCAGTACGATTATTCCGTAGTGTTACCTCATCCCCAGCACCACTAGCATAGTAATCCAGCGCCATCTGAGATAGATGTTGTGGTGCCATGGCTTCGTACTCGAAGAGATTTATTGGTTTGTCATTTGTCATTTGTCATTTGTTGTTTGTTCTTAGTGGCTGTCAACTTATTTATAAGAAAAATATACACTTTTAAAGTTAGAAAAACCTAACACCTAACACCTAATACCTGTTCTAAACCGATGGGAAATCATCCGAAAAAAAATTCATTGCCTCGACTCTGCAAAGAGTTGAAAACGTCGGCAATCGCCTGCCTGATCCTGTCACGATCTTTATCGTTCTATGTTTCACTATCATTATAGTGAGTGCGATCGCAAGTGGGATGGGGGTGTCAGTCACTCATCCAGCAACTCAAGAAACGATTGAAGCAGTTTCTATCCTTACCCCTGACGGAATTCGCCGCATTGTCAGTGAGGCGGTGAGTAATTTTGTCTCCTTTCCTCCACTAGGGACTGTATTAGTAGCAATTTTAGGGTTTGGGGTAGCTGAATATACAGGATTTTTAGCTGCAATTCTCAGGCAGGGAGTTTTAATTACCCCTGCTCAGTTGATTACTCCTGTGATTGTGTTTATTGGTGTAATGTCCAACCTAGGAGCAGATGCAGGTTATGTGATTCTACCCCCCTTAGCCGCTTTAGTTTTTCTCTCTTTTGGTAAACATCCAATCGCTGGATTAGCTGCTGCTTTTGCTGGAGTTGCCGGAGGTTTTAGTGCCAACTTCCTAGTCAACTCCCTTGATCCTTTGCTGGCAGGTATCACTCAAAGTGGTGCTCAATTAATTGATGCCAATTACACAGTCGATGCAACCGCCAATTATTATTTTATGGCAGTTTCAACCCTAGTCATCACTTTGTTAGGTTGGTGGGTGACGGAAAGAATTGTTGCACCTCAATTAGGTACGTATCAATCATCAGACAATGTCAGCTTTTCCCTGGGAAACACTAACAGTAGAGGAAAAAAAAGACTAAGATGGGCAGGTTATTCCTTGGCTGCCTTAATTGGGCTACTGATGGCTTTAGTTCTACCGCCTCAGGGAATTCTTCGACAGCCAGAGACATTCACCATTATTCCCTCACCCTTTCTCAGCGGTATCGTATTTATCATGACATTGGTGTTTTTAATTCTGGGTATTGCCTATGGGTTAGGAGCTGGAAGTATTAAAACTGATAAAGATGCCATCCAAGGAATGACTTCAGCAATGAGTGGGATGGGATATTATCTGGTACTTTCCTTTTTTATGGCTCAATTTGTTGCCTATTTTAGTTGGACAAACTTAGGACTGATTGTCGCTATTTCCGGAGCAGAATTCTTGCAGGGGACGGGATTAACAGGAATTCCCTTGCTATTGGGTTTGATTGTTCTGAGTGGATTCATTAATCTATTTATTGGTTCAGCTTCGGGAAAATGGGCAATTATGGCTCCTGTTTTTGTACCGATGTTGATGTTGTTGGACTATTCCCCTGAGCTGACTCAATTGGTTTATCGCATTGGGGATTCCAGCACCAATATGGTTACACCTCTGTTGCCCTATTTTCCCATTATTGTGGCTTATGGACAAAATATGATAAAAATTTTGGTTTGGGAACGTTAATTGCGATGATGTTACCCTATTCTGTAGTGTTTCTTCTTGGATGGTCAATTCTGTTTATTTTGTGGTTGATTTTGCGACTACCTTTAGGACCTGGAGTGTCTACTTATTTGTCATAAGCTAGTAGCATTTTTTGAAGTGAAACCCAACACAGTATACTCCGCTGTTGGGTTACGCTATCGCTCATTGGTGTCAACTTAAGCTAGAGATAGTTGATAGTGAAGCATCTAGGCCGTTTGGAGATTCCTTTGCTATCGCTGTTGGATGACATAATTCCCTTACGGTGCATAAGTCCTAGATTTTTGAGCAGATTGAGTCATCTTTAGATGACTTGAGCTATAAGAGAGGAACTTAAGTTCCTTGTGGGGCAAGGATTTCATCTTAAGTTGACACCAATGCCCAACCTACAGTTTTAAAGGTGAAAAAGCTTACTACACAGGCTTTCTTCCCTTCTGCCTTCTGCCTTCTTGCACTAGCAACTTACGTTATATACCCGAAATAGCACGTTCGGTAAACCAGATAGCGCCGATGAGAATCATAGAAAAACAAAAACCACGACGAACAGTGATAAACCAAGTATATTTGTGAAGTACTCGTAGCCAAAGAAAAGCGATGAGCACGATCGCAACTTGACCTAACTCTACTCCCAGATTGAAGCTAGCGAGGGATAAAACCAAATTACCTTGAGAACCTGTTAGTTCTTGCAAAATATTGGCAAACCCCAAACCATGAACTAGTCCAAAAGCAAAGGTAATCCACCCACGATGGCGAAATTGCTTGTGCCAGAGATTTTCAAGAGCAACGTAGATGATAGATAAAGCAATGAGGCTTTCTACTAAAGCAGTGGGAAGGGTGATGATATTGAGAGCTGCTAGGGAAAGGGTGAGGGAATGAGCGATCGTAAAAGCTGTAATAATTTTAAGCAGCTCAGGGAGTTTACCACCAGGTAACAGTAAGGCAATCAAGAATAAAATATGATCATAGCCAGTAAAAATATGCTCAATACCTAGCTTCAGGAAACTTGCAAATTGCTGTTGCCAGGGAGATTCTTCCGTTAAGGTAAAGATTGTGCTTTCAGGAGTAAACACAAAATTGCGGGTTGTGCCTCCTTGAGAGATTGTTGCTAAACATTGAGGAGTGTGGGTGTCTGAAGAAAAAAGTCATAATTAATTGCTAGATTTTGTAAAGGTTCTGACCAACTATATCGCAGCAAAAAGGTACTGTGCATTTCAGAAGTTTCAGCAGGTTGAGCAGATTTCTCTAGTACCCTTGCTAAAGTTAACTTGGCAGCGTCGCTGTTAGTATTTTTAAAAGAAATCCGGTCTCGGAAAACCTCTTCAAGTTCTCTTTGATGGGTTCCAAATTCAGATACTGAAATTTGCCCATTGCCATTTTCATCAGCAAACTGTACCAGGTTTGTCGGAATAGTCAATGTCATCTGAGCAGTGGTATTTTCAACCATAATGTCTGCAACAGTAAGATCAGCCCAGTGAGCAGATACAATCTGTGTGTGAACTCCTACAAAACATAAGGTTCCAAGTAGGGAAATTATTGAGAGCCGAAGATAATACAAAGTTTTTGTCATTTGTTATTTGTTATTTGTTGTTAGTTGTTTGTCATTTGTTATTTGGGAATTCCTCTTCCTTCTGCCCTCTGCCTTCTGACTTGAAAGTAGGGAGTAGTAGGGGCGAATGGCCATTCGCCCCTACTTTCATGCATGGTGGTGAAAAAATTTTTCATCGAGACTGCCTTGTTTCTTGAAAGTCAAACATCGGGTCAGTTGCCTTAGACTAAGGCATCTTCGTGCTGAGGATGGGTACTCAAAACTTTTTGAACAAGTTCGATCGCTCCGTCAAAATCATGCCTAGCTTCTGCAACTTTGCTTGAGCGAGTAGCGCTCCGTATTGTTAAAAGGCAGATTATTGAAAGATTGTTGAGCAGCTTGTTCTGCCAACAAATACCAGTTGGAATCACCTGTGGCTCTTGCTAGCTTGAGATAGACGGTTGCTAAGAGTGCTTGATTAAGACCATCCTGAGGACTCTGACGAATGCGCTTTTGATAAAACGTCACTTCTTGTTCTAGCTGACGAGTGATACAGCGCTTCGCGCTGTTACGAGGTACAGTAAAATCTACGAGGAAAAAATATATCAAATCTTGACAACTTATTCAGGTGTACCTCATTGCAGCGGTAAGCGCTGTATTAACATCAGTGGGTGATGCAAAAGGATAGCGGTAGGGAGAAGATGAAGCAATTAGCTTTGGTACTAGCTGAGTGGTGATTGCTAAACCTACTAAAAGACATCCACCGAGAATAAGTTGTTGTTGCTGTTGCAAGAACGATGTTTGAGAGCAAAATTTATTAGCATTGTTCTGAAAGGGGAGCTGGGAAGCTGGAGGAGATGGGGAGATGGGGAAGATCGGGAGATAGGAGAGATGGGGAGCAGAGCTGCTTGTCACCCGTGAGGGAGCAGAGAGTAGGGGTTCCTTCGGGTGAGGTGAAATTTACGGTGGTTCTGAATAAACAAGGCTCCGAGGCTCCAGGGCACGAGTTAGAAGGGAAGAGGATTTGAGAAAAGTTTCTTCACTCATTACTCATTACTCTCGAGAAACTAAAATCCTATATTTGGGGCTGAATCCCTTGATATGAGTAGTTTCTGACTTCTTTTTCGGCGATTCCATCAATGAATTCTTAATTCTTATTCTTAATTCTTCATTCGCCGTTAGGCGCTCATTACTCAAAAAGCTCTCCCACAACTTTTTCACTTCACCCGGTTCCTTCTGCCTCCTGCCCTCTGCCTTCTGCCTTTCTTTTTAATTAGGCAATGCTAGGTAAGGGAATGAGGGTTCTAGAGGATCGTGGCCCTGAGACGGGTTACCGGAGTACCTGCATAGGAAACATTGTCAGTTGCGATCGCACCGTCTGTCAGTACGCTTAGGGTAATATCAATTACATCGTCTCCCAGCATTCGCCCTCGCACCGGACTACCCTTGGCATTGAGATCTTTCGCATAGCCACTAGCACCGCTGGTATCAATGCGCATAACATCTGGTAGAAACGCCCCTATTAGAGAATTAGCCCGTTCTTCACTATTACCCACAGCTAGTAAAGTTTGCTTGGCTTGAGTTACAATCGGTCCAGCAATCTTTGCCGCTGGATTCTGACCCGCTAGAGCTGCTGCTTCAAAGTCTGGTCAAACGCTATTGAGAGCATTCAAGAAGTCATTGTTGAGAATTAACCCTTCATTAATCGCCGGACGGGCTAAACGTTCTACCTGCGTATATTGACCATCTTTTCCAGGGACAGAAACTGTTGTCCACACATCAAAGACCTTAGCATTACTCTGCCCCTGCAAGAATTTCTTAGGAACCCGCACGGCAATAGTATTGACGTTATAGCCATTGGTAAAGTCTACAGCTTTCTCCGGAGAGCGGAATTTCGCTGCCGGACCAATACCTGCTGCACCAGCACGAACCCGGAAAAACTGCTCCACATCAAAGAAGAAGGGATCTTCTCGTAAACCAGCAAATACTGTTAAATTTTCACCACCGAGAGACACCTTGCGAACATTGGCAGACTGATCAGTGATCGCAGTTGTGAGGGCAGTTGCTGTTTCTACATTACCATTACGAATTGCCGTCACTTTCATTGCTGTTCTTGCTTGTTGTTAGGAGCAGTGAACTCAAACCGCAGCGTAACATCCGATTTCCCAGTAGCAGCGGCGTTTTTATCCTTCATTTGGGAGACATGAAACTCATAACGAGCATTGGTGCTATGGATCTGTCTAGTTGAAATTTTTTTTCGATGCAGTTGATACCCCTTGGAAAGGGTGAGCGAAAAAAAGGTTGGGGAAATAGGGAGATGGGGAGATGAGAAAACAAAGGAGAACTAATGATTTGAAAGGATACCTTCGCTAGAAATTCTTTCCCTAATTTCGCTCACCCCCTTAGAAATGAGTAGGCAACAACAAAGTGATGAAATCCTGCTAATAGGAAGGATTAGGCAGGGTGAACAGGCAGCTCTGGGGGAACTCTATGACCGTTATGCTAGGGTGATGTATTCTCTAGCGTTCAAAATCCTGAGTTCGGTAGAAGAAGCAGAAGAAGTGGTGCTCGATGTCTTCTCCCAAGCATGGAGAAATGCCGATTGCTATGATGCAACCCGGAGTAGAGTTGATGCCTGGTTATTTTTGATGACTCGTAGCCGAGCTTTAGATAGGCTCAGAAAAAGGCAGCGACAGTCCAAGGTTGTTGAAGTTGCGACTGCGACTGCTAAAACTGTTACCTCACAAACCCTAAAAACTCCTGAAGAAGACTTGTTGATTAGCGAAAGGCGCGAGATGGTTACAGCAGCGATGGTAAAGCTACCTCAAGAACAACGTCAGGTGATTGAGTTAGCTTACTTTCAAGGACTTAGTCAGGCTGCAATTGCCCAACGTACTGGTATGAAGTTAGGCACTGTCAAAACTCGAATTCGACTAGGACTAAGTAAACTGAGAGGA
>CBDCVG010000036.1:0-13883 GCA_965222765.1 Caldora sp. | reverse complement strand
GTAGACTTGGGTAGTGTCACTCTCATCTACAATTGACTTAATGGATAAGTTAACACTGTATTCTTGTTCCGTTCCGTAAGAAAGTAAGATTTTCCCTGGGTAGTCCTGTTGCCGATCTTTTTCATTTTTAGCAGTTAAAACTGTATCAAACCATTGAGAAAAATTACCTTTTTTAACCTGGATCAAATCAAACACCGACTTGCCTTCTATATCACTCAAACCTAGAAAATATTTGGCGATTTCATTGGCAAGGGTAATTCGACCTTTTTTATCAGTAAAGATCACTCCGCCGGAAAAGCTACGGATAAGGCTTAGTTGTTCTCTTGCTTGTTGCTTGACCTTATCAAACAGTTGGGCATTCTGGAGAGCAACACCAGCTTGAATATTAAAAGCTTCCATAAACTCTTGATCGTTGTGATCAAAACTTGCCTTCCAGCAATCGGGTGCTTTAGGCCAATCAGCAGGGTTGTATTCGGGGAAATAGCCGTGTTTCTTTTTGTTGACTAATTGAGTGACACCAATCAACTCGTTATCAGCGTTAAACACAGGCATACATAATAAGCTACAAGTGCGATAACCAGTTTGCTGATCTGTTTTTTTTGCTGTTTCTGAATTAGGATAGTCATAGGCATCAAAATGAATTCTCAAAGGTTCACAAGTAGTAGCAACTTGACCAGCAAAACCTGCTTCTTTGGGAATGCGGATTTCTTGTAAACTGCCATCAGCACTCGTTATTTTTGTCCACAAATCATTGCGCTCATAGTCTAACAACCACACGGTACTACGATCCGCATTCATCAGTATTTGCGCTTCTTCCATCACCTTCTTAAGGGTTGCATCTAAGTCCAAGCTACTTTGAAGAGATTGGCTAGCTTTCATCAAGGCCGAAGCTGCTCGTTGTTTTTGAGCTACTTTATAAAACAACTGGGATGACTGAAGAATTAGTTGAATAGAACGGGTAAATTCAGTAAAACGTTCTTCATCCGCTGAAGTAAAGCCCTTAATGTCAATTCTTTCAGACAAAGGGGCTTCTAGAGCAAGCGGTTGTTTCAATTTGTTAAGTGATTGGACTACTGCTACTAAATCCCCCTGCTCATCCAACAGCGGTACAGCCAGCAGGGTGTAGGTACGATATCCAGTTTTTTTGTCGGTCTCTTTGGCTGTATTAGAGCGTGGATCATCATAGAAATCGTAGGGAATATTGACTATTTTCTTGAAGGTTGCTACCTCACCGGCAATTCCCTGAGCAGCATTAATGCGAATCTCTTCGGAATCACCACCTTCACCCTTAGCTACAGTTGACCAAAGTTCATTTTTTTCTTCATCTAATAAAAAAATAGTCGTCCGATCTGCATTCAGAAGTTCCCCTGTTTTTAAGGTGATAAAACGCAGCATTTCATGGAGGACAGCATCAAATCCTTGGCTAGCCAGCCTACTGTCCATCATTGATAAGGTTTGATTGATAACTCCGAAGTCTAGCTCTAGATCCGAGAGTATATATTTGAAACTTTCCGGAGTAATATGGTTAAGAAGCTCATAGATAGTTTTCTGGGTAGTGATGGCTAGCGCTGGATTGAGTTTGCCCTGTCTTCTTGTCTGTAAATACCTTTGAACTTCCTCTAAGGCTTTTTTAATTTGTCGTTTTTCGTGTTCCTGGCTAGTAGTCAAGAACAGATAATCATTACGGCTTAAGCTTTTATCGAGTGCCCATGTCAATGCTTCCTGCAATTTCTGTCCCTGTAATAACTGAGACGTATCTTGATAATTAGAAGCTAACCAAGCTGTTATTGCTTCACTATAGGGTCGCAAATTGGCTAATTCCTGTTTAATCCAGCTGGGATTAAAAATTGATGCGTAAATGCGATTATAAACAACTAATTTACCCTGCTGCTTGACTACCAACCCTGACAGTCGCAGTTGCATCTGTTCAATACTGTCATCGACAGCAATTTCTCCCTGTTGCCAAATTAGCTGATATAGTCCTAGTAGGCGAACAGCATGTTGGTGAATTCTGAGCATACGATCGCTTATTGTCCTCAGATGCTCAGGATGATCCTGGGTTTCCCAATCTTCAATCATTTGCGATCGCACTAAATTCTCAATCCACTGTGCTTCAATACCGATAGGAATGATCAATTGGGAGTTGCGGACAAGTTGACAAAGCTTTTGGGTAAGGAAAGGTTGCCCCCCTGTCCAGTTCAAAACCTCTTGCAGTACCTTCTGGGGATTACGAACTTTTCCCACTAACCCTTGTCTCAATGGTTCAGCTTCTTGCCACTCAAAACCATTTAGTTCAATCGCACGACCAATATTAAAGGGTGTGCGCTTTTTGTCTTGAATCAAATCAGATGGGGTAGCAACCCCCAGTAAAGCAAAGGTGAAGCGATTATATGCTAGTTGATCAACCCGCTGATTATAACAGGCACGAATAAAGGCAAAAAAATCGTCGCTGGGAAAATTGAGGCTAAGAACACTATCAATTTCATCGATAAAAATGACAATCTTTTGGGTTATCTGCTCCAGCAGCACTTCTTCGATAAATTCTCTCAAGCGCCGCACAGGAGAGAGCATATTGCGCTCGCGCCACCAACTGCTTAAATTCAACTCTAGCTCAAAGTCACTGATAAGACAGCGGATAATATTGGCATACCACTGTTCGAGACTGACTTGCTGAGTACCATCCATCGAAAGGTCAATTGCGGCACAGGCAATGCCATCTGCTTGGAGCCTGCGCATTACTTGCACCCGTAAGCTGGATTTCCCTGTCTGCCGCGAGTTCAGGACATAACAAAACTCTCCAGCTTTCAATGCTTGATAGAGTTCGTCATCTGCCTGTCGCTTGACATAGGTGGGAGCATCAGGCGGCAGAGTTCCCGAAAATGTATATTCGTAGGGCATTGGTAGATTAAATGTTGTAGTTCATTCATCGATTTAGGAAGTAATTGAGTTGTTCAAATAAACCAGGCAAACAATGCGGAGAACTAAAATTTAGCTGATATATATTAGGACTTACACACTCAACTGTCATGCTGAACGATAGTGAAGCATCTCAGCCATCTGGAGATCCTTTGCTACCGCTCAGGATGACATAATTTCGTGATGGTGCGTAAGTCCTATATATTACTGGGTTCCTACCAAACATTGGATGTGCACTCAATTTAGAGGCGATAGACTTAACAGAATTTTCCTGTAAGTCGATCACGGAAATACTGATGATACAAATTACAACGTGGCATAACACTATTTCTTTGCAGCTTCACTAGTCCCATACTGTATAACTTAAATATTTGGGTTGATGGGATTTTCGCCCAACCATTTACTTGAACTACTTCATTCAAAGCTGTTGCTAACTCTGGATGTTGTTGTAAATTCCCCAAGTGTCGTCGCAGATGAGCACTGAATGGTCCAGCTTCTGTTGGTGCCGCTTGCAAAAACTCATCTAGTGTAACTTGCTGACGCTTAATGTAATCAAGAGCCTTCCTCACTAGATAAGGATGTCCTCCTACCATCGCCATCAGTTGTTCAACCTGGCTAGCCTTCCAATCTAATCCATAACGCTTGATCAATTCTTGTACCTGCTCAAAGCTCAATTCCGGCAACTCAATTTCCAACCCGATACCAGCTAGGGGCGAGGAATTAATATCCAGGGAACTATAGATTTCTGTAGAATGTACCACTACTATTCGCAGTTTTTGCCAGATAGCACCAATGTGATTACCTCGCCTTGCCATGTCATACCAGCCACGCAACAGGCGACAAAAGTCATCTGCAATAACAGGATGCTCAAAAACCACATCAACTTTATCCAGGGCTAGTACTAGAGGAGTGGCAGTTTCCTGCAACAGATAATCCTGAAAGTAAGCCGTAGTGTTACTGCTACAGCCAAAAATATCATCCCAATAATGTTCCAATTTATTCGGTAACCCTAAGTTTTGACTGGCACAGACACAGAACCACTGCGAAAATCGACGCAAGTCAGTGAGAATTGTAGAGTCAGCTAGCTCAAAGCTCAAAGTTAGTGTTTGATAGCCTTGTTTTCTCGCCTGAAAAAGCACTCTTTCTAGCATACAGGTCTTCCCCATTTGCTGGGGAGCTTTGATTCTGGTTAGAGAACCAGGTTTTAAAATCTCCTCATAGCATTGAGATTCATAGGGAATTCTCTCTACATAAAAGTTAGAATCTAGCGGCTCTAGCTCTTCTATATTGTTCTGTTGCTCTAAATCATCTACTAAGTCAGCAACAATCTCTTGCCAATGTAGCCCCAATTTTTCGCTAATTTCCACAAAATTGAGGTAATCCACAGGTTTACCATTGAGGAAATTTTTGACCGTAGATAAAGCTAGACCTATCTCCATTGCTAGAAATTTCTGACTAGGATAGCCATTACGTTTAACAGCAAATTTAACTTGTGCGATGTACCCTGGTGCAACCCTAAGCGATCGCGGCATATCTCACTCCGGGAATATTTATTTAGTTATAAATTTATCTTAACTCAGAGCAAATTTCATAGCAGTAGTCACCTCAGCTCAAAGTCAGCTAAATGTCAAACTATTCTCAACCCAGATGGCAACTAGCAGCATCTAACAATGTAGTTGTCTCTCAAATAAATCTAATCCATCATGCAGAAAACAGACCTTGATTGCTTTATAAAAGCACTGGGAATTATGGGAATTGTTGTAGAGCTTTTGGCTTATTCTCAACCTTTGGGGTTTTTAACTGGTTTGGCTATCCTGATCTATTTGTATCTGATCACCAAGGAAAATGAGCGCAATGAAGATAAGTAATAGGAGTCGCAGAATCTAAGGTGATCAAGTGAATTGCGCTGAGCTTTTATCACTTCAGTGCAATTCTTCTTCACTCAACAACTAGTGCCGCTGCGCGGAATTAAGAATTAAGAATTAAGAATTAAGAATGATTATAGAGTAAGGATCCTATCGCTCTCAAACTGGTCAGTTACTTCTGCCGCACTGCACTAGAAACATCCCAATGTAAACAAAAGTAGTGCGAGCGTCTCGCTCGCGATTAATCAGTGGCGCCTCCCCAGTGGCACAACTAAAACTGTAGGTTGGGTGGAGCGGTAGCGTAACCCAACGCGCCGGTATACACTGTGTTGGGTTTCACTTCGTTCCACCCAACCTACATATTGCATCATTTTAGCTGTGCCATGCTACGTTAAATGCTCAACAGCTTACCTGGAAATCTCTTCGTGTCCCATTCTAAAAATTATTCCTCAGATTCTAAATTCATATCCATCAATAAATTCATGTCCATCATCATTTCTTTGGTAGTGTTAGGGGGTTTAACCTTCATCTGTGTATTAGAATCTAAGGAAATCATGGCACTAATGGGCATAATTTGACTCAACCCAATCGTGATATTAGCTTCACCCACCGAATTTAAGGATTCGAGCTTAACAGATGCACTAGGAGGCACTCCTGGTAGGTTGATAGTTTGGGGAGGTGCATCCTGTTCAATCCTCACTTCTAAAGTAGCGATATCATCTTGTAGGCTAACTAATTCATAGGTTGCTATCTGATTGACACTTATGCCATTGTTGATACTGACAGAGTTAGACACTTGCCACTCAGCACCCATACCGATTGCTGCTGAGGGAAATGGTGAGGATATTTGCTGAAGGGAATTAGATATTTGCTCAAGCATTTGTTGGGTAATAGGGTCAATATCCTCAGGCAAATCCAAGTTGAGAGCTTTAGTATTTCCTTGAGCATCGGTAATCATAGAACCTCGCAAACCAACTAAACTTTGGAGAGCCCCTCGCATTCCATTAACTAATTCTGGTAGAGTATTGGGGGTAGCGATAACATCCATGTCAGAATAGGAGAAATCGGTATAAATATCTCCGTTGGCATCGACTTTAGTGACTTCCGTCTCCATCTTTATCTCAACTACTGGAGTATCGAATGTAGGTTGAGCTTGACCTTCGATAGACATGTTTATGTCCATATCTATGGCCATTGTTACAGTTTGCTTGGTATTTACGATAGGTGTTAAACGTAGCTCTTGTCTAGGCTCGGCTCCTGGATCAAGCAATTCTAATGGGATATTAGCAGAAGTACTTGTGGATTCATTGGAAAGCTGAGAAACTTCGGATAGCTTGTTAGCGCTGACGTATGTAGATTCAGACTTAGCTCCAAATCCGGCAATGAGAAATACGAGAGAGCTAATGAATAATAGTTTTTTCATGGAGTTACTTTTAATGTTTAATTGTCTTCTTGGAGTTTTCAAGAAACACTGAAGAGCTAATGGCTAATGGCTAATGGCTAATCTCTAGAAGGAATAGGAGGGATAGCCGCCCGCCGCTTGGTTGTTAGTTGTTAGTTATTTGTTTTTCTTAACAAACAACTAACAACCAATAACAAATAACGCTTGCATCCCACGTACTTTAGTCGTGGGATGAGCTTAACTCTGTGGGGAAATCTCAACCAATTGCTACTAATTCAAGATCAAATGTCAGATCTTGTCCAGCCAGAGGATGATTGGCATCTAATCTCACATCAGACTCTGTGACCTGAGTTACAATAACTCCTATACTTTGACCATTTGGTTGTTGAATTTGTAATTGCTGACCGACTTGTGGTTGTAAGTCTGAGGGCATTTTATCTTTACCGACTTCCAGAACCATTTCTTCTCGATAGGGACCATAAGCTTGATCCATGGGAATTGTTGCAGTTTTGGATTCCCCAAGACTCATACCTATAACTGCTTCATCGAAACCGGGAATTACCTGTCCTCCACTAATGGTGAATTCTAAAGGCTCACGGTTAGTAGAAGAATCAAACACTGTACCATCCTCTAATTTTCCTGTGTAGTGGATTTTTACAGTGTCACCTGATTTTGCTTGTACCATTGGTATTTTTTTAACCTTGCTTGCTTCGAGTTAACCTTTTCAGGCTATCAGTCGAGGTATTTATCCGCTTAACCGCAACCGGTATAACTGGATATTCTCAAATTGTCCTAAGGCGATTTGAGTTTCCTACTTCTTTCAGTATGACTCTTGAACTAGACAAGTGGTTAAGGTTTGTGGATTTAGGGGGAATAAATATACCTCGTAACTCCCTCAGAGCTTGCATCAGTACATAAATACTTATACTTAGTATATCATGTCTTAACCAGTGAACAATCAAAAAAAGCACCTATAAAATTACAGATGCTTCAGTGACAATTTAGTTTTTCTGGAGACTGAAGAATCAATCAGGTTTTAGGTGCTCTCTGAAAATGAAAGTATCTACCGGACGGTGCGTTACGCTTCGCTAACACACCCTACAAAGGAGACATTCTTTCTAGGAAATAACCTTAAGAACCTGATGACATTGAGATGTTAATAATGACCAACCACTATTGCTACAGTATTAGTAGCCGTAACGATTGTAACCACAACGATTATAGCCACAGTTGTTATAGCCATAGTAAACAGGCTTGTAATAACGTCTTCCATAGTAGTTGGGGCGATAGCTGTAGCCGCAGTAACCACCATTAACGGTAGCTGATTCTTCAGTGTTGATTTCGGTAAAGAGTTGCTTTTCTTGTGTATCTTTCATTGTTGAGTTGAGAGTGGATTTAAAACATTGAAGTTGCAGGATTAACTGTATGTAATTGCTCAATTTATCCTGTCAATTTTCTCCAACAATCCAGTTTTCTAAAGAGAGTGGCTGCATCCGGATCTGCCCTCAACATCTTTAACATTTCTTTATAAAGTGGATAACCTATCGATTCTAAATTCTAAATTTCTCTGAAGAAACAAGGCTCCGAGGCAGGGGGCAGGAGGCAGGAGGTACACAAGGACAGGCAAGATGCCTGTTCCACAAGAGTTTTATTATTGTATCTGTACTTCATTTACCTGCAATGTGCTGTATGATTAGTTTCTAACTTTTTTTTCGGCGATTCAATCAATTCTAAATTCTAAATTCTAAATTCTAAATTCTAAATTCCTTATTACCCTCGTAGTGGTTCAAATACAATAGCTCTAATTGACCACCATATTCCTGAATTGCTGCTAGCTGACGCCGGTACAACCCTCGAAAAGTATTGGCAAATAGCAGTGTAAAAATTGCTACAGATAACCCTGCGACTGTTGTAATTAAAGCATCACTAAGTCCTGCAGTTACGGTAATGGTATCACTACCCCCAATATCGCCAATCATTAGACCAGAAAAGGCTTCAACCAACCCTAAAATTGTGCCTAATAAACCTAAAAGGGGAGCAATGCTAATGATTGTCTCAAAGACTGTACTGAAACGCCTTAGTACCGGTAACTCAGCTTGAGCAGCAGTTTCTAGTGCTAGCCGAAACTTCTCAGGGGTGGGTTGTTGTAGGGACAATGCTGCCAAGAAAATCCGTGCTATCGGCAGATCACTATTTTGTTCTAGCTTACGAAATGATGAAGAATAGTCTTGCTGGTAGAGCTTGAGAACTTCCCGGATAATTAGGTTCTGACGCTTAATAACTCGCAACCAAAATACCAAGCGTTCAAAAATTAGAGAGAAAGCCAGCAGAGATAATGCCAGTAGAGGCAAGTAAACAATTCCACCCAGAGAAGGGAAAGCGCTGATTGGCATTAGGGACTTCTGTGAAAGTAAATTATCCAATTTTTGGAGTTGACCTACTTATTTTACTGAAAACTTGGATCAAGTTTTACTAAACAGTATTGAAACCCTTATCTGGTATAGCTTATACACTCATGTAGCAAGTCCTACTTATTCCTTTTTTTTCGGCGATTCAATCAATTCTTAATTCTTCATTCTTAATTCTTCATTCTTAATTCGCCGTCAGGCGCTTATTACTTCAATAAGTGGGCAACAATAATTCCCAAATAAAGACTAAAAACACCGAAAATAGCACTACCAATCCAGTAAAATCCCGCTAATTGCCATCCGTATCCCTTGACTAAATTGATGGTATCTAGTTTATAGCTGGAGAAAGTAGTATAGGAACCTAAAAAACCCACTGCTATTAACAAGCGCAATTCTGGAGAAATAGTAACCATTCGCTCTAAAGCCAAGGTAACAAACAAACCCATAAGAAAAGAGCCAGTTAAATTAACAAACAAAGTTCCATAAGGAAAACTACTACCAAAGTGCTTAGCAAACCAGAGATTCAGGTAATAGCGACTCAAGGCTCCCCCAATCGCTCCTAAACTTACAGCTATGGGATTGCGAACTGCTGGCTGCTGTAACATTTCCGGCATTAAATCTGATGCGTATCCTAGCAGCTGAACTAAATTTCTCCAATCAAATCTCATCGGCTTGCTTGTCATCTCCTGAGGAGAATTTCTTCTGTTCTAACTTATAGCAGCATTTTTAATACCTAAAATTAATCCCGACTAAAAAAGTCGGGTATGTTTGACTGCTATTAGAGCTTGTGCTACTGTGTGTCGAGTATTAATGAAAGTTGGGAGATTTAAATATATGACTCAGGCGACTTTAGCCCAGACAACAGGGACATCTGCGACTATTAAGAATCTCAAGTGCAAAGAGTGTGGTATGGAGTACGATGCCAAGGCAATACATATATGTGAAGATAATTGCTTTGGTCCTCTGGAAGTCCGCTATGACTACGAAGCTCTCCGACGCCAGGTGACCCGTGAAACTATCCAAGCAGGACCTAATTCAATTTGGCGCTATCGTCCCTTCCTACCAGTAACCACTGATAACTTCATCGATGTTGGTACTGGCATGACTCCCTTAGTGAAGTCCCATCGCTTAGCACGTCGCCTGGGTTTGAAAAATCTCTACATCAAAAATGATGCCGTTAACATGCCTACTCTTAGCTTCAAAGATAGAGTAGTGTCAGTTGCCCTAAGTAGAGCTAGGGAGTTAGGCTTCTCGACTGTATCCTGTGCTAGTACAGGAAATTTAGCTAATTCTACAGCAGCGATCGCGGCTCATGCTGGACTTGATTGTTGTGTCTTTATCCCTGCTGACTTGGAAGCTGGTAAAGTCCTGGGTACTCTTGTCTATAATCCCACAGTTATGGCAGTAAAAGGCAACTACGACCAGGTCAACCGCCTTTGCTGTGAAGTGGCAAATAGCCATGGTTGGGGATTTGTCAACATTAATCTGCGGCCCTACTATTCAGAAGGCTCGAAAACTCTTGGTTTTGAAGTAGCTGAACAACTTGGTTGGCAGCTACCGGATCACATCGTTGCGCCCCTGGCCTCTGGCTCGTTATACACTAAAATCCATAAAGGCTTCCAGGAGTTTATCAAAGTTGGTCTAGTTGACGACAAACCAGTTCGTTTCAGTGGAGCACAAGCAGAAGGTTGTTCCCCCATTGCTCAAGCCTTTAAAGAAGGACGGGATTTTGTTACTCCGGTGAAGCCTAGTACGATCGCTAAATCCATTGCTATAGGTAATCCTGCTGACGGTATCTATGCTCTGGAGATTGCCAAAAAAACCGGTGGCAATATTGAATCAGTCACCGATGCAGAAATTGTTGAAGGCATGAAGCTCCTAGCAGAAACTGAGGGTATCTTTACTGAAACAGCTGGAGGTACTACTATTGCAGTGTTGAAAAAACTAGTAGAAGCTGGCAAAATTGACCCTGATGAAACTACTGTTGCCTACATTACTGGTAATGGACTGAAAACCCAAGAAGCGGTTCAAGGTTACATCGGTGAACCTCTAACCATTGAAGCGAAGCTAGATAGTTTTGAGCGAGCATTAGAGCGCTCTCGCACTCTCGAGCGTCTTGAATGGCAACAAGTCTTGGTTTGAACATGGCTAATGGCTAATGGCTAATGGCTGATGGCTAATGGCTAATGGAAAACAGATATTCAACAACCCTAACTTAGCTAATGCTTGAAGTTAGGGATGGCAAGACAAATTGCACAATAAACCCATCCCTACACCAACAACCAACAATAAATCTATGGCTGTCAAAGTTAAAATTCCCACCCCACTGCAGAAATTCACCAACAACGAAAAAGAAGTTGAATCTACCGGTAGCAATCTTGCTGAACTATTCGACTCTCTCGAGAGCAGTTATCCAGGTATTAAAGGAAGGTTGTATAAAGAAGAAGGTCAACTGAATCGCTTTTTAAATTTCTTTGTTAATGATGAAGACATCCGCTTTCTAGATGGTCTTAATACTGCCCTCAGTGATGGGGATGAAGTCACTATTTTAGGAGCAGTTGCCGGTGGCTGAGGTGAGAGATACAGTACATTAGGTGGTAAATGAAGTACAAATATCAATGGTAAAACTCTTGTGGAACAGGCATCTTGCCTGTCCTCTTGTGCCATCTTGCCTGTCCTCTTGTACCATCTTGCCTGTCCTCTTGTACCAATATTAACCAACATCAATGGGTAAGCAGCGCGTTCTCTCTGGAGTTCAACCAACTGGTAATCTTCACTTAGGTAACTATCTAGGAGCAATCCGCAATTGGGTTGAATCTCAAAGTCAATACGATAACTTCTTTTGTGTAGTTGATTTACACGCAATTACCGTACCTCACAACCCAGCAACCCTAGCCGCAGATACCTATTCCATTGCTGCCCTCTACTTAGCTTGTGGGATTGATTTAGAATACTCTACTATCTTTGTACAATCCCATATCTGCGCCCATAGTGAACTCGCTTGGCTGCTCAATTGCATCACTCCCCTTAACTGGCTTGAGAGGATGATTCAGTTTAAGGAAAAGGCTCTCAAACAAGGGGAAAACGTCAGTGTTGGTTTACTAGATTATCCAGTACTGATGGCAGCAGATATTTTACTCTATGATGCAGATCAAGTACCTGTAGGGGAAGATCAAAAGCAGCACATAGAGTTAACTCGTGACATTGCCATTCGTATCAATGATCAATTTGGCGGCAAGAAAAAAACAGTATTGAAGCTCCCGGAACCTTTGATTCGCAAGGAAGGAGCCAGGGTGATGAGCTTAACCGATGGCACTCGGAAAATGTCTAAATCTGACCCTTCAGAGTTAAGCCGGATTAATTTACTTGACTCTCCTGAAGAGATTAAAAAGAAAATTAAGCGCTGTAAAACTGATGCAGTTAAGGGTTTAGAGTTTGATAATCCTGAACGTCCAGAGTGCAACAATTTACTCACTCTTTATACCTTACTATCTGGTAAAAACAAGGAAGAAGTAGCCAAAGAATGTCAGGATATGGGTTGGGGACAGTTTAAAACCCTTACTCACGGAAACTGCAATTGAGGCTCTCAAACCAATTCAACAAAAATATCAGGAAGTGATGGAAGAGAAGGGATATCTAGAGTCAGTTTTGCGAGATGGACGACAGCAAGCAGAAGCTGTTGCAAATCAAACTCTTTCTCGAGTAAAAGCGGCTCTTGGTTATTCAGTGCCACTTTGACAGCTTATAGCACTACGTATTGTGGTTAGGATATGTAGGAAACTCACCACAGAGGCACAGAGAAACACAGAGAAAAAATATTATCCTAATGTATGTGCGTAGCACTATATTTTCTTCATAAATGAAGATATCTTAGACCAAATTAACCAATTATCAATTATCAATTATCAATTATCAATTATCAATTGATAAACTAACTCAAAAACCTATAGGTATCCATAAACCAGTTTCAGCATCAATTATCTCACTGGTAGTAGTCCTAGCAGCAACAGCTGTTGCTTGACCATTTGGTCCAACATAACAGGTAAACATGATCTTTTTTAACCCATTACCTAGATCAATTTCCGGCATTTCACAATGTTCTTGAAATACAGCGAGTTGATTTAGATACTCCTCATCTCCAGGCTGGAAATTCCAAGTTAGGGATTCTGGTTGAACTTGAGTATGTTGTTTAACTGCTGCACCTTCTCTTCCCAAAATTGGCTTTTCCCACCACTTGGCACAATTTTGAGCAGCGTCTACTTCCTGAAAGTAAGTTTTGGGGATATGGTTTTGAATAATTTTTACAATATCAGGATCAAATTCATCTAAACATTCATGCAAAATTGCCATAAAAGCTTTGTTTTGCATGACATCCGCTAAAATCGAAGGTAGTTTGATGACGCGATCGCGATAAGTCAATTCTGCCATGTAATCCCACGGTCTAGCAGGAGTATCTAAGATATTAGGAGGCTGGTTAATTCCTTCACCAACATCCTCGATAAACCATTCGTTGGGATAGTGAACCATCAACATTTTGACGAGTTGATTGTGAGCATAGAGTGCAGGTTCGGCTTGGGGGTGAGACTCAAATACCAAATCATCAGTAAAGCAGCTGATTGATTCTTCATACAAGCTATACATTCCTTGGCGAGTTGCCATCGCTAGAATATCTTCTATATAGCTTTGGGGAACCGAAAAACATAAGGGGAACTTAGATAAATCAATCCTATAGATTTGAGCAATTTCTGAAACATATTGGAAAAACAGAGCAGCGTGAGTTTCAAAAGCTTTGGGATTAGGATCTTGTAAACCAAAATGCTCAGCAACAAACATATTACCCACAAAAGATTCCCAGAAGAAGGTTGGTGTTGCTACATTTGCTTCTAAGATGCGGATATTCTGAGGTTCATAATGTTCTGAGTAAAATGCCGAGGGGTGAATGGCAATATCAAATCTCATATCAGGGGGTAGAATACCTCCTTTGAGGATATGAGGAATGTAGTCTGGTAAATAGCCACACTCCAACAAGTCTTCTTCTGAAAACTCCTCAACAATATACTTACACCCTACAGCATAAACTTGCCAAACTTGCTCTGCTATTTGTTTGATGTATTCAATCAAAGCTGGTTTGACTTGGATGGCATCGAAGACAACATACTTTTGAGATGGCTCTCCATTTTCTACATCTCCCATCATGGTAAGTACATCGAAGCCAAAAGTAGCTTCCGCAGGCATTTCTATGAAAAACTTCCATTTATCTTTGCCAGCCAGCTTTTCTTTGAAACTCATCGT
>CBDCVG010000035.1:0-179045 GCA_965222765.1 Caldora sp. | reverse complement strand
TGTTTACGAGGAACAGCTGCAAATCCCAAAATAAGTCCACCCAAAACTGAAGTAATCAGAGTGAGGATCCACTGTTCTTGAGGAAGACCTGGTACAACCCTACAACCTCCCTGACGCAAGCAAGTCTTAATTGTATCTAATGCTGCAACGATTGATTGATTTTCACCATTGTCCCTGACGAAGTAGAGATTGCCAAAGCGTGTTTGCAACTCTATCCAAAAGGTGCGAGGCAGGAATTGATAAAGGTCATCGCCAACATTGAAACCCAGTAGATTACCTCCTCGTGAGTCGGCAATTAATAACACACTTTTGTCATTAAGTCCCCAGAATTTTTTGACTGCTCGACCAGGTGTACGGTCATATTGAGTTAAAACCCTGAGTTTCCAGCCAGTTTCAGCTTCAAAATTTTCTAAATCTTTGATCAGTGTCTCTTCTTGAAGCGTAGGGATAAAGTTACCAAGATCAATTACCGGTGTTTGAGTTGCAGGCAGTAGACTAGGATCATTGTAAGCCTTTGCCTCTGGCGCAATTGCCCAAACAGAGAAGGCTAGAACAAATGCCACCAGGGATACTAAAAATTTTTTTGAAAAAGATGCTGCATCGTGGTATAGGAAGCAATGAACGCCAAGGAGATGCTTTAAAAAACAATAAGGGAAGACTAATGACTTCTTTACACTTGTTTACTTTAGTCTAATATTGGTTGCGATCGCAAAGTATATAGCTGTTGTTCCAATTGAACAGTGACTAGTTGGGGCTTGGAGCAATACTGCTCGGTTAATAAATTATCGGCAAAGATAAGCTGAGGGAGCTGGGGGAGAGGGATTAGAGCTTATCCGAATCTAGAGCGATCGCAGGTTGAAGCGGTGCTGAACTACGAGCTTAAAATGTTGGCAGTCAAAGTGTAGAGATGAAGTCTTGCCAATTACTCATTCTCAATTATCTAGTTTAACTCCAGATCTTCTGCATAGCTATAGACTTCCACTTCTAATTCGGAGGCTACTTCCCTGGCTCTAGGATGAACCATTGGCGAAATAACTATCTTACGGTTTGCTGTTTGTTGGTGTCGGTTTTGATAAAACCGTACTTTCCGCTCAAAAGTATAGATATCTGCCTTACTCATAGAAATTCCCCAGTACAAATAACAAATAACAAATGACAAATGACAAATGACAAATGACAAATGACTAAAGACTTTCATCTGGCTGTTCTAAATCTTGGTATTGTCTCGGTGAAAAAGAATCATCTTTGACACTTGAGGAGGAAGCTTGATGAGTAGAAAGAGCTGCATCTTGAACTTCAATGTCCTCTTGGTAATCCTTACCAAGTAAGGATAGTTCAGTCATCGAAGCAGCTTCACTTGCTTGTAGCTCTAGAGCTCTTCTTTGAGAAAGTGGTAGACGATCAATTCCTCTGCGCCTAGATAAAGGACGCCTCCATGTTTTCCATGCTGCTTTGACACCTGCAAGTACACCACGGGTCTTAGACTGAAACTTTTTGGCTTGTTTAGTTGCGCCACTAACACTTTGATCAACTTGTTTAACCACTTGAGTAGCGCTATTAACCCCTTCACTAACATCATTGGTCAAGTCACTAATTTCCAAACCCGTAAGGCGGATTGCTTCAAGGGTGGGGGGCAACTCCCGTTTAAGGGTATCTGCTAATTGTTCTACACTGCGAGCTGCCCGTCCTAATTCCTTCAAAACAGGCAGGAAAGCTAACACAAGAATAATTAAGCTGACTGCCATTAGTAGGATGGACAGTCCTAGCACAAATAAAGGGTCAATCACCAGTAGGTCGCCTACAGATTATGTTCAGAAACTGAAGAAGTTGATTTAGTGGTCACTTCCGGTTCGGGTTGTTGAAGTTCTAAACTTGCTTTCCCCGAAGCCTCAATACCAGCTGCGATCGCTTCTCGCAATCGAGTTAGTGTGCCATCCCAATTACGCACTGCTGATTCTGAAAGACGGTCTGCTTGAAGTTGCAAGGTGGTTGATAGATCTTCAGCTAACTCTGGTAGGGCATCTGCTGATTTCTTCAACAGCTGCCGCGTATCTCGACCAGTGCGGGGAGCAATCAGTAAACCAGTAATGGTTCCGATAGCGCTACCCAACAGGAGGCCACCAATAAATGATCCAGCACTTTTATTTGACATCTTCTGGTCTGTTATCCGTTACAAAAGACTTACCCAAAACCGGACATTTCTGTACAGAAGGAACCAGTAATTGCGCTTTCTTCCTGATTCTACCTGGGAGTGACGAGACTTAACCACTCAACAGGTTTAAAATTGAGCGCAACTCGTCCTACTCTACTTACTCATGTTAAACCTGCCTATTCTACCCCCATTATTATTGGGTGGGTCTTTCTTCCCCAGCTTTCTCAAAACGGGAAATTTATCTATTTCTGTGATGGTATTGTGGACGTGGTAACCTTCCCGAGCGAGTTCCCTTGGCTGATATTGTATATTTTCCTTTAATTGCATTGCCTTGGTTTTTGCCTTTAGCTTGTCCTGAGGGTAGGATAGTCGAACGGGGAAACCTAGGGTGCAACAATTTTTGTGCCAGGTTCAACAGAAGCAAAATTTGCCGAATTTGTTGCAACTGAAACTCTATTTGGTAATAAACTTTTCCTAGCTTCTGATAACGTCCTCTGAGTCCTGTGATGCCTACTTGCCCTTTATAAATCGATTTTGGGGCATTGTGTAATAGTTTATAGGTACTGCGCTCCGCTGCGGTGACCGAATCGGCGACTGCTCCAAGCTTCCTGCCCCACTTCTTTAATTGCCAAGCTATGTATAGAAAAAGTAGGGATATTGACACGTTGATAATTACAACTATTGTCAGCATCTTTATCTCAAGTTAGGGTCGAGGATCCAATGCTCAGCTTAGCAGAGTAAGATTGAAAGTTGGTGAACTGGAGTTTAGATTAGTTAAAGGAGTTCCATTCACAATGAAGAAATTTACTCTTTTTAAGAACGATCCTGATAGTAAGTTTTTCCCCGCTGGCACAACTATCTTTAAGGCTGGAGAAACTGGTGACTGTATGTACATCATTCAAGAGGGAGAAGTTAATATCTTGCTCGGAGAGCACATCATTGAAACAGCAGGCTCCGATGAACTCGTTGGTGAGATGGCATTGATTGACACCGATTTAAGAAGTGCAACTGCGGTTACAAAATCCGACTGCACGCTTGTACCTATTGACAAAAAGCGCTTTACGATACTCGTTCAACAGCATCCATACTTCCCTCTTCAAGTGATGCAGGTACTAGCCGACCGCTTGCGTAAATGAATGCAAAAGAGCAAACCATCTCTAAGGTCGTTTGAATTAATAATAATGCTTTTGAAGCAAAAAGACCAACTGCTTTGACAGTTGGTCTTTTTTGTGATATCGATTAGTTTGTCTTTTCAACTCAAGGAAATCCAAACTGCGCGTTCCCAAATCGGCAGCTATTAAATCCCTACTAAATGTATCGTAACAAAGAATACCATTTTTTTGTTACCAAAATTTACATTTTTTTTGAAGAAGCAATTCTCAACTTGTATTCGCCAACTTTTTGAGGATGTCCCCAAAGAATCCGCTCTTTTTTGTAAACTGCCATGCCTGGTTTAGCGCCCTTTGGCTTGTAAACATGCTTTGGTTCCGTATAGACAACTGGCACCTGCTCACTCTGACTTCCCTGAGAGTAGTAGGCTGCAAAATCGGCAGCAAGCTGCAAATCTGATTGCTCAGGAATAGCTCCTGGCTGTAAGCGAAGTAGGACATGGCTACCAGGAATCTCTTGAGTATGAAACCAGATGTCGTAATCTCCAGCCATACGGAAGGTTAACTGATCGTTTTGGCGATTGTTGCGACCAATAAACAATTCAAATCCGCTGGGTGTTGGATATTTATATGGCTTAGAGATATTGGTTTGAGCACGACTTGGTTGTTTTGGAGCATCTAGATAATTTTGCTCAACTAATTCTGCACGGATTTCCTGTAGTGTCTGTAAGTCTTCTGGAGCATTATAGATATCTGATATTTTCAAAAATGCCTTTACCTGCTCTAGATAAAGAATTTCCTCTTGTACTGCTTTGAGTAATGGCTCAACAGCATAGCGAGCTCGTTTGAGTTTTTGATTGAGTTTGTAGAGGGATTGGGCATTTTGGATGGCATTTTGAGTAGGATTTAAAGGAATCTTGACTGGCTGGTTAGTCTCAAAGTCTGGTAGGATAATACTCTTCATTCCGGGTTGCCAATTGTGCAGATATGCCATCAACAAATCCGCTTGTTGTCGGTGCTCGTCTGCTTTATCAGATTGTTGCAAACGAGTTGCAAAAGTAGAAGCTTTTTGACTTAATTTATCGAGGAGATTGCTTAACTTTTGACTTAGTTGGTGATGCAAACGAGCAAACTCTTGGTGATTCAGCTCAGCGGTGTAATACTCATTGAGTAAAATTTGGACGTTATCAGCTGGCTTAACCATGCCCCAGCCGATTACAGTGTATCCCTTATCTGTCCAGCCCGGTTGAAATTGATTGTCTTTTGTTGTTTGTTGTTTGTTGTTTGTTGTTTGTTGTTTGTTGTTTGTTGTTTGTTGTTTGTTGTTTGTTGTTTGTTGTTTGTTGTTTGGGAATCGGGATTTTTTCTCTGTACTCCTCGTTTTCCTTGTCTCCCCAATCACTCCATTTCCCCATCTCTCCCATCTCCGTTACCAAAGTTTGTAGCCATTGTTGCCAGCACAAAAATAATTGTTGCCAGTCGGAGGTTGTGAGGTCTTCGGTGGATTGGTTAGGATTGAGACCAGCAGCTTGTACCATTGAACGCACTAAGGCTGGACTCAAACCTCGGTAACTTTTGACTAGTTGACGTTGCAGGGCTCCTGGCACTAAAGTGACTCGTTCTTGCCAGCGCTGTTGGGATTCGCTTAATTTGGGGAATGTACCAGTAAGAGATGGTGGGGGTTCATAGGGTTGGCCAGTTTGAATCGAACGGATGCTAGATTGCTGAGAACCAACCTGATGAGCAGCAGTAACAATCTGATTGTCAGCACTAGTGAGGATGACATTACTGTATTTGCCCATAATTTCTACATATAAATGCCAGATAGCTGCTTCTCCTGGACGTTGAGCAAACTGTAAGTCTAGTACCCGCTCCCAAGGTGCAATCGCTTCAATTGCTACTAAGGCAAAACCACCTAATTGATGCCGTAGTTGATCACTGAAGGTAAAGGTATCCGGTAAACGGGGAGGGGGATCACCAATGCAAATTCTGGCGAATTGAGGATGCCAGGAAATTGTCAACCAACCCCTACTTTTGAGGGTACGCAAGCTCAGAGCAATTGTGTAGCGATCTAGTTGATAAACTTGTTCAGTACGTGCTGGTATCCAATCAGCACGCAGCTCACAGCAAGCAGCTGTTAGGGTAGTAAAGTCAACTGTTTGCATAGAAAAGCCCCCTCTTCACGCCCATCCTCCTGGTTCTCCTTGTTTCCAGTAAACTTTTATAATGCTCAAATACTGAGACGAAACTATCGCTACCGAATCTATCGAAATGTTCAAAAAGTATGGCTAGTAGATAACATGAGGATAAATCTGAATTTCTCAAATCCCTCTTAATTCGCCTATTGCCACCAGTTTTTATGGATATTCAGCTGATCAATATCGGTTTTGGTAACATTGTCTCGGCTAACCGAGTCGTTGCAATTGTTTCTCCAGAGTCTGCCCCTATCAAGCGTATCATCACTGAGGCCCGCGATCGCGGGCAGTTAATTGATGCTACCTATGGGCGTCGTACTAGAGCGGTGATTATTACTGATTCAAGTCATGTCATTCTTTCTGCAATTCAGCCAGAAACTGTTGCTCATCGTTTCGTAATCAGTAAAGATACTCACAGTAATAATTAATTGAGCCTTACGTTCATTCATATGCAAACAGGTAGACTCATTGTATTGACCGGACCTAGTGGTGTGGGTAAAGGAACTTTACTACGATTGCTGCTCAAGCAGCATCCAGAACTTTACCTTTCTGTCTCCGCGACTACACGTCAACCCCGTCCTGGGGAAGTTGACAGTAAGGACTATTATTTTGTCAGTAGTGACAAGTTTGAACAAATGGTGGCGGCACAGGAGTTGCTGGAGTGGGCTGAGTATGCTGGTAATTATTATGGGACCCCTAGCTTACCAGTCAAGCAGCAAATTCAATGTGGTCACTCAGTGATTTTAGAAATTGAAGTCCTTGGAGCAAGGCAAATTAACAAAACCTTCCCTAATGCTCTGCGGATTTTCATTGAACCTCCAAGTTTTGAGGAATTAGAGCGGCGGATTCGCAGTCGTGGAAAAGATGGAGAGGAAGCAATTTTTCAACGTCTACAGACTGCCAAAGCCGAACTTGAGGCAGCAGATGAATTCGATTTGCAAATTGTCAACGATGACTTAGAAAAAGCAGTGCTTCTTCTTGAAAACGCTATCTTCTGTCTTTAATCTTCCCAATTGATTTGTCATAACTCATTGAAAACCTTGTTTTTGTAATCTTTTCATTAACCTTTCCCTGTTCCCTTGTATCAAAGACGACATTCTACTTCGTCAAGCTGGAATAACTATTCTACCAGTGACACATATCACACAACGTCTTTATGCCTGCTCACGTAAGGTCTAATAAGTTATCACAGCTTGTAATGGTAACTCTCACAGAAACTTGAAAGGAAAAATCAGATACTGAAAATAAGGAATATAAGAAGCAAAGGAGAGGTTATGTCTATGATTAGCGAGATTGTTAATCAGGTTATCCAAAACGGTTACCTAACCTTAGAAACAGAAGAACAACTCAAAGAACTGTTTGCAGTTCGCTATGATATAGAAGACATAGATGCTTTGATTCAACTGCAACAAGCTACTAAGTCGGGTCAAGTCAAGCAACAATCGCGAGAATTGGTGAGTCAATGATGTTGCTTCCATCCGTATTAGTGTAGTTGATAGCTCAGGTCTTCCACTGTGACCCAAAATGTCTACAGATTGAAAAGTTGTTAAATCTTCATTTCTAACTGTAACGTTCTTCTGCCCAAGGCTCGCCTCGATGATGATAACCGTTACACTCCCAGAAACCTAATTCGTCATAGTCCAAGAATTCTAAACCGTTGATCCACTTAGCACTTTTCCAAGCATAAAGGTGGGGAATGACTAATCGCATCGGACCACCATGTTTTTCGGGTAATGGTTCTCCAAAAAAGGTATGAGCAAAGAAGTTTTCTTCCTGCACAAATTCTTCTAGAGGCAGATTAGTAGTGTAGCCGCCATAGCAGTGTGCCATAACGTGGCTAGCTTTGGGGTCAAGCTTCAGCTGGCTCATCAAGTCGGTGACTTTAATACCAGTCCATTGGACATCCAGTTTAGTCCAGCGCGTCACACAATGGAAATCCTTAGTAAAATTATGTTGGGGCATTGCCATGAAATCTGACCAGCTAAAGGTCTTTTCTGTAGCTAAGCCCCAGACGCGCAATTCCCAGTCATCTATGGTAATTTTGGGAGTATCGCCGTAGGTGAGTACGGGAAAGCCTTTTGCCAAATATTGACCAGGAGGAACGCGATCGCTTTCTTCTGCTTTTGGTTTACGGAAAAATTTTCCGATCATGGTTTCCGTAGAGAAGGTTGTTCAGTCTAGAGTTGAGTTTCAGCTATTTTCGTCCTCATCATCAGGAGTAGGATAGACAAAAGTAGAACGTCCACTTAAGACAGCTTTACCCAGAGAAAGAGCCTTTTGTGCTTCTAGTGTTGCCTTGCGCTTCCAGGTAGCTTTACGTTTGTTTCGCTTGGATTTTGAAGTTTTCTTCTTAGGTACAGCCATGGGGTAGGTTCTAAATTTTTGACAACCTTTCCATTCTAACAGGCACGAGAGAAATCCCACGCTCTACCTGTAACCAGTGATAAGATTTGACTGTTTCCGTACTAAAATTGATTCTTCTGACTTGCATTATTAAGTATTTATGTACTGGTGTAAGATCTGAGCGTCCCACGGACGTGATTGCATCCGCAACCCATAAAAAAACAAGGTGAAATCCTCTTCCCTCCTGCCTCGGAGCCCTCTGCCTCCTGCCTTGTTTCTTAAAAGTTATAGAGACCAAACAAATATGAATGTCGAAAATTCCACTCATAATAAAACGCTAAACTATGCTTTTACTTTGACGTTTAATCCAGAAATCCTCAGGATTATTGCGTATATCGCGCTAATCATTATGCTGTCTGTGGGATATATTGTGACCGCAACATTGGTTGAGGTTGATCCCCACACCACAGCAATCTATAAACTATTTGGATTTAATCATGCCTGCAATGTGTTGGATCATGAGCCAAGTAGAACTATTTCGGCCATGCTTTTGCCATTTTGGGAGATTCCTTTTCTCCTCTATGTCGTGTTCAATTTTTTAAGAATCCAAGATGCCTATCGCGAAAAGAAAGCTCCAGGGTATACCTTTTTTATCGCCGCAATTCTCTTACCCATTGAAATGTTACTGACAGCCTGGTTCAGAATTGTGTTTGTCTGGAGCCCGGAAGTCAACTTCTTAAATCATTATCTTCCTTATGTGGGCTTTCAGATTCTTTTATTTTTGGTGGCTTTCGAGAATGTCCTCTATTTTTATGCAATGAAGGCACTGCCCTTCAAAAACAACCGACCACTTGCCATTGGATATCTTATCCTATTATTTACTGTTACATTTTTATATGTGGTAATTGGACTATCCACTGCTCTGGGACATCCAATACTCGATCTACTCAACAATGATGGGCAACGGGTATTCTTTCAATCACTATCGAAGTTATATTTTGTTTTGGCTATTCCCGTGCCTCTCTTCCTCTCTTGGTTGGAATTGAAACGATCACCCAAGCATACATTATCTGTTGATTGAACCTTTTAAGAAATAAGGCAGGAGGCAGAGGGCTCCGAGGCAGGAGGGAAGACCAAATTAACCAATTATCCATTATCCATTATCTATTGATAAACAGCACCAGGGGTATGATCTTGATTAATTTCTACCACCAAATCTACCAAACTAGGATTTCTAGTTAGAGGGGTGATGAATAACTCTGGGTGAAGAGATTTCCAAAAATACTCAACAAACTCACTAATTTGGGCATCACTCATGCCGGATTTCCCTGTAGCAATCATTTCTCGTTCCGCCTGAAGTCGCCACTGTTTACTAAGGCGGTAGTCAACTGGATAGAGTACTATTAGCCGATCCAAATATTTCCACAAAGGTAAATAGTCCCGTAGCTGCTCATTCATATCCCGTGCAAACAACTTGTCAGCGGGAGTTTGAATCGGTGCTGGTGTATTCCCATCAAACACTGTTGCATTTATTGGTCGAACCCCAACAAACCAACCTTCAAGTAGCACAATATCAACATTTTCTACCAATTCAGTTCCACTGCGGTCACCAATACCTCCCCAAGCAGATTTATCAAAGCGAGGTACTAGAATTGGCGCTTGTTGCTTTGGCTGACGCAGTTGCTCTAAAAGTTGTAAACCCAGCTCAATATCATGGGTTCCTGGTGGCCCTCGCCAGATGAGGCGGGGGTCTTTTTTTTGGAGGCGTTGCCGCTCTTCATAGGTTTTGTAAATGTCATCTATCGAAAGACTGAGAGTGCAGTAGCCTAGGTGAGTGAGAATGACACTGAGGACAGTTCCTAGGGTCGTTTTACCTGTTCCCTGTCCCCCTAATATCCCCTGGATCAGAGGACGACGCAACTTTTGCCTAGATGATGCCAACTGCATTGCTAGGGGAAGCCAGAGCTTCCAAAGGGATAAAATTGCTTGCTGTTTAGTTGTAGAAGAGTGAAAAGGTTGTAGGGAGAGAACTTCAGAAACAATAGCTTGGAAAAGACTGGTTCGCTCTTGAATGATTTTTTCAACATTGAGCGGTGTAAGACCAAATGCTTTTGCCCTAGACTTGTCTGCCAAAGCTTCAGTTGCTAGCTGTTGATATTCCACTATTTTTGGAGTTTTTCCTGCTACCCAGTTGTTGAGAATGGGCTTTAGGGGTAGGTTCATATTTTTGGGAATTTAGAATTTAGAATTTAGAATTGGGAATGTCTTCCTTATCTCCCCACACTACCAACATTCCCATGTCTCCCCTATCTACCCCAGTTACCCTGCCTTCATAGAGCAATGGAATATTTTTTTATGTGGAAGTCCCTGATGCTTTTGCCTGTTTCAGCATATCAATTAATGTGTGGTGGGCATCTTCAGAATCTTTAAGAGTATGCTCAAACTCAATACGCACTGGTATAGATGCTCCATTAACTTGGGTGATGAGATTCATGCCTTGAGGATCAATTGAGAGCATTTGAGCTGACTCAGTATCGGGAGCTTTACCAAAAGTTTGGGCGTAAAGAGCCACTGCTTCAGCATGATCTTCATTCATATGCTTACAAATGCGATCGCTCACTTCTGGAGAAAAGGGGTCAGACATAGTTAAGCTCCTGTGCTTATTGTTATATCAATTTCAGAAAATCCTACTACAAATCAATTGGTTTATGATCAAGGGCTATGAGAAGACAGTTATTGCCCAATTAGCTGGCACTGAAACCTGTTAACCTATAACTTGCAACTGTTTATTGCACTGATTGAACTTGTGACATACCGAAATCCTGTTCCCACCGTTGATATCATCGTTGAATTAGTAGACCGCCCCCATCGACCCATTGTTTTGATTGAACGCCAAAATCCTCCCTTCGGCTGGGCAATTCCTGGTGGTTTTGTGGATTACGGTGAGTCAGTGGAAACGGCAGCTGTGCGGGAAGCAAAAGAAGAGATTAGCTTGTCGGTTGATTTGATAGAACAATTTCAGATGTATTCTGAACCCAACCGCGACCCACGGCAACATACCATCAGTGTAGTGTTTTTGGCAACGGCAAAAGGAGAACCTCAGGCTGCCGATGATGCCAAAAATCTGGGAATTTTTCACCCTTGGGATGTCCCAGCTAATCTCTGTTTCGATCATGAGAAGATTCTACAGGATTACTGGCGTTATCGGCATTATGGAATACGCCCTCACTTGTTATCTATCCATTAGGCAAAAGTAGCCGAAACAGTTATAGAGACTACGATGTAGAAACAAGTTGTGAACCTTCAAGCAAATGGTAGAAGGTCGAAAGCCCTCGCCAGAGGGTTTTCAAGCCAGGTTCGCCATCTCCACTACGAGCCAAAAATCCACCCAAGCGTGCAATCCAAATCAAAGCTTGATGAAGAGTAGGAGATTTTTTCGAGCGGTTTTTGGGTTGAAATTTACGTCGCAAGAGTTTCCATTCTTGCGGAGAGAAAACAACTTGGCAAGAAGCATCTGGATTAAGTCGAGCTTGATAAGTCAACCACATTAGTCGCCAAGCAATAATATTATAAGTAGCCCTAATCAATAATTCACTATTGCCACAGCGCTTTTGGGCAAATAACTCAAAGATATCAGCCTCACGATCTGCAACATGTATAAGCTTGACTTTTTCGGCTAGTCCTTCTTCAGCTCCTTTAACAGTCTTTAACCATCGATAGCTTTCTTTTTCTTGAATCGGTTTTTTCTTGCGTTCTTTTTTCTTTCCACTCCTGTCCTTTCTTGTCCAACTCTGCTGATGTAGCAGTCCCAATGGTTCTCCAGTGCTACTTACTGCGATACAACTATGAACTTTGATTCCTTGTTGAGAAGTCTGATTGATATATCCTAAACCTTTGGTTGCTTCATGTGTTGTATACTCCAAGTCTGTCGTATCTTGTATAGCCAGTACTACTCCTGCTTCTACAGACCTCCTGACTACACCTTCCCTGTGTGAAGCCAATATTTGTGTTTTTTTCACTTTCTCATTTGACCAAAATCTATAGATACTTTGGCTTTTGTTCGCATTACCACTTGCTTTCGGTACTGTTTCTCCTGGATGTTCGCTTAAGAGCAACAGTGTCTTTCTCAATCTTTTGGCATGGCGTATGTCCTGAAAAATTTTGGGTTTATTTCCTGGCTTATCCAATCTTTCATTTGTTCTTCTTCATCCCCTGATTGACTTTTTCTTCTGATACTCTCACAACATACGCCAAGCTGTCCACGAAGTGCGAACACCATTTTTCCGGTTGATTGAGGGGAGCTCTTGTTAAGTTGATACTACAACTGGGAAAGATTGGGCGGCGCAGCGGAGGTTGAAGCGCTCCCCTACGGTGTCTGACCACCTTGTAGAGTACTCTTGCTGGGGAGTGCTTCAACCCGCCCAATCTAGCGCAGCGCTTCCCAGTGGCGATCGCTCTGAGCTGAATTTAGCGATTGCCTACGGCACCAGCGTAGCTGATCGCACTCTTGGGAGACCCCTGTTAATCTAATGCGATCGCGAATCCAACTGGGATTAAAATTCTCGGTTTTGATATCGTTAAGTGATAGAGTGCGAAACCGTTCTTGACCACTCCGAAAATTGAGCAGCACCTGAACCCCAAAATCATCAGTTTCCACATAAGTGGTCACACAAAATTAATTGTATATTTTGTGGTATTCTTTGATGAAGGTAATAATTGATTAATATTTGGCTGGCGATTGTCTGCAGCAGGAGCTTGTGCTGAGTGCGGCGCTAAACATAACCAAGACTCAATTGAAATAATAATTTGTCAAGTGAAAATAAATAATTGTAACTTTCATCAAAAGTAAAAATGAGATATATTAAAGGCTTAACTCCAGAAAATTTAAAAATTTTAGAGAGAATTTACAGAGAAAGTAAATTTTATCAAGTCAGGCAAAGAGCACATTGTATTAAATTAAGCTATGAAGGGAAGAAAATTGATGAATTAATGAAAATTTTTGGAGTGAGTCGCAACACAATTTACAATTGGTTTAACAATTGGGATAAATTGGCTTTAGCTGGACTATATAATCAAAAAGGAAGGGGTAGACAACCCTTATTTAATCCTCAAGAGAAAGACCAAATAAAGCAGTGGGTAAAATTAAGTCCCAAAAACCTAAAAAGAGTTCAAGAAAGAATCAAAAAAGAGTGGGGTAAAGAAGTAAGCAAAGAAACAAGAAAAAGAGTAATAAAATCATTGAAAATGACGTGGCATCGTCTGAGAAGAAGAGTAGGAGGTGAACCAGAGCCGGAATTATATCAGCAAAAAAAACGAGAAATAGAAGAATTAAAAAAACAAGAAAAGCTGGGTAAAATAGACATAAGGTATGTAGATGAATCAGGGTTTTGTTTGATTCCATATGTTCCTTATGCTTGGCAAGAAGAAGGAAAAACTGAGACGATAAAAAGTCAAAAAAGCAAACGACTTAACGTTTTGGGTTTGCTGAATATAAACAATGAATTAGATAGTTATATTTTTGAATGTAGTATTGATGGTGAAATTGTTGTAGCGTGTGTCGATGATTTTTGCTCTCGCCTCAAAAAAAAGACAGTATTAGTAATGGATCAAGCCTCAATTCATTTAACTAATTTGTTCAAAAATAAAGAAGAAGAATGGAAAGAAAAAGGCTTGACAATTTTCTTGTTGCCTACCTATTCTCCTCAACTTAATTTAATTGAGATTTTGTGGCAAAAAATTAAATATGAGTGGTTGGATGCCAGTGCTTACGATAGTTGGACTAACCTAGTAGAAGCCATTGAAAATATTCTTAATAAAGTTGGCGAAAACTATACAATTAATTTTGTTTAAGTACTTATGTCAGGATAGAACTGTGGGGAATACCAGTCATTCCCCATTCCCCATTCTCCATTCCCCATTCCCCAATGCGTGAATTTCTCAAGCAAACCTTTGCCAGCCTGGTTGGCAGCCTTACCAGTCTGATTTTATTTTTTAGTTTAGGTGCTGGTGGACTGATCTTTTTACTAATTGCTGTGGCTTCGAGAGATACTGGACCACAAGTTAAGGATAAATCAGTACTAGTTTTCGATTTATCTTTAAACATCACAGATACAGAACCAACCTTAGGAACCAATGAGGCGATTGGGAGGGCTCTATCTAATGAAGAAGATACTAGTATTACCCTACGCACGGTTCTCGATACTCTCGACAAAGCAGCTAAGGATAAACGAATTGTTGCTCTTTATTTAAATGGTTCTAAGGATGACAGCGCTAGCAGCACTGGTTTTGCTACCCTCAAGGAGGTAAGGAAAGCTTTGGAACGTTTCCAAGCTGCTGGTAAACAAATCATTACCTACGATGTTGATTTGGGAGAAAAGGAATATTACCTCAGTTCCATAGCAGATAAGGTTTTTCTTAACCCAATAGGAACTATAGAAATCGATGGTTTTAGCTCACAGCAACAATTCTTAAAGGGGGCACTGGAGAAATTTGGCATTGGTGTTCAAGTACTGCGGGTGGGGAAGTATAAATCAGCAGTGGAACCATTCCTACTAGAGCAGCTTAGTCCAGAGAGTAAGGAACAGACTAGAGCCTTGTTATGGGCTCTGTGGGGTGAATTTCTCTCAACCGTTGGCAAAAGCCGCGAACTCACACCAAAACAGTTACAAGGTATTGCCGATTCTCAAGGGGTTCTATTAGCTACAGAAGCTCTTGAGCGTGGTTTGGTGGATCAAGTTGCCTACTTTGATGAAGTGGTTGACGAGCTCAAAGAACTTACTGGCAATAGCAAAGAGGATAAATCATTCGAGCAAATAAAGCTTACTACCTATGCTGAAGTTGATAGCCCAAATACCAAAAAATCCTATTCAGAAAATAAAATTGCCCTAGTATATGCCGAAGGTAGTATAGTTGGTGGTCAAGGCAGCTCCCAACAGATAGGTAGTGAAAGCCTCTCGAAAGAGCTACGCAAACTGCGACTAGATAAAGATGTCAAGGCAGTAGTATTACGAATAAATAGTCCTGGTGGGAGTGCTACGGCATCAGAGATTATCCAGCGGGAAGTGGTACTCACCAGTGAACAGAAGCCAATTATTGTGTCTATGGGAGATGTTGCCGCATCTGGCGGCTATTGGATTGCTACCTACGGCGATCGCATTTTTGCAGAACCGACTACCATCACAGGTTCCATTGGTGTCTTTGGGTTACTGCTCAATATCCAGGAAATAGCTAATCAAAACGGCATTACCTGGGATGTGGTGAAAACTAGTCGTTTTGCTGATAGCCAAACAATTACTCGCCCGAAAACGGAGCAAGAACTGGCAATTTATCAAAAATTTGTTGACCAAATTTATAATCAGTTCCTCAATAAAGTAGCTGAGTCTCGGAAAATACCCAGACAAAAGGTAGAAGAGATTGCTCAGGGAAGAGTTTGGTCTGGTGTAGATGCCAAAAAGCTGGGTTTGGTAGATGAAATTGGCGGCATTGATCAGGCAATTGATTATGCAGCGAAGCAGGCAAAGCTAGGAGATGATTGGCAACTCCAAGAGTACCAAGAAGTTCCCAGTCTAGAAGAGAAGATTTTGAAAAAGCTCACTAGTGAGGCAGATGTACAAAAACTCAAGCTTCCAGCTCCACTAACTGCAGAATTTCTGAAACTACAAAAGGAGCTGGAGATGCTTACAACCATCAATGATCCTAGAGGTGTCTATGCACGCTTGCCTTTCAACTGGCAGATTGATTAAGCTCAAACCGGTATTTGAGACAAGCTGTTTGTAAAATAATAGTTAATACAGCATTTCCAAAAAGATGGTGGTTTCCACGCTAATCTGGGGTTTTAGATGAAGAAAAATTCCGAGTATCTCTTAAACAAAAAGCAAACTCAACAGAAAATTGTAGCACTAACTTGTTATGATTACCCCACTGCCCTCCTGGAAGAGCAAGCTGGAGTCGATATGATGTTTGTAGGAGACAGCGTAGGGACTAACATTCTCGGTTACCAAGATGAAACGGAAGTAACGATGGATGATATAGCTCATCACCTCAAAGCTGTCCGACGGGGAGTAAACCAGAGTTACATTCTAGCTGATTTGCCCTATGGTTCCTATGAAACTCCCCAGCAAGCTCTAGATAATGCCAAAATACTCATATCCCATGGTGCTGATGGCGTTAAGTTAGAAGGAGTGCGAGAGGAAGTAGTTAAGTATCTAATCAAACATAATGTAGAAGTTTGTGGTCATCTTGGCTTACTCCCGCAAACCCAACAAAAGAAAATCGTACAAGGGAAAAAATTTGAGCAGGCTAAGGAATTAATTGCAGGTGCAGCAACTTTAGAGCAACTAGGTATATTTATGCTGGTGCTGGAGTTAATTCCTGAAGAGTTAGGCCAAATTATTACTCAAAACTCTAAAGTGCCAACAATCGGCATTGGTTCAGGTAGGTTTACAGATGGACAAGTTCTGATCGTCAACGATATTTTAGGTATTACTCCTTACAAGCTCAGACTAGCAAAAAAATATCAGGACTATCAGACTCTTACTCTTGATACTATTGAAAAATATAGAAAGGAAGTTGAACAACAAGTATTCCCCTCAGAAGATAATGTCCGACACATGGCAAAAGATGAACTAAAGCAACTAATTGCATGGGTGAATCAAGAGACTGCCAAATTGTAGATGGCGTGTTAGCGCAGGGGATGATAGCTGGCGAGATATTTCGGAATATATCGCGGACTGCACCACGGCCCCCTAGATCGCGGAGATTCTGGGGGACTTTGAGTCCGGGCTCCCCCAGAATAGGGAGATAGGGAGCTTTACAAACCTTCGTTTTGTTGCAAATATTTCCAAATGTTCCAATTTCTCCACCAGCGTCGCGTAGCGTAATTCTCACCTTTAACTCTATATGTGGTGTAGCTGCGTAAGTCCTGTTCATATTCTCAATTCTATAGCTGTTAAGGAGAAGTATCAAAAACAGACTCATCCAGTTGACTCGGCTTTAACCCTGAATCTCCAAATTGGGACTCAGATTCGGTATCAGGGACTATATTGGGTTGAGCAGAGGGTTGAGTAGAATACTGCCCATTGTTACCCGGTACTATTGGTGTTACTGGTTTGACAGGTAAAGCCGTCGGTACACTAGGAATACGACTGAGACGGCAAAGAATTGGTGTAGGGATTAGAATAAGTAGAAGTTATCGGTCTCGGTCGAGAACGTGGGAATTTAGGTGTACTTGGTACAGAGATAGGAGAAGAGGTAGTTTGTCCTGGATCACTAAAAGGATAAGTAGAATTCTGCGGTGATACCTGAGCCTCTTGATTATCAGAAGATTCAGCTTCGTTAGTAGCTGTAGAAGAGTTTGTAGCTGTAATTGGCAAAGGACTTACTTGTGTTTCGCTTTGGTTGCTCTTGATAGCATTAGGCGAGTTTAATCCAAAAATCGGCTTGGTGATTGTTTCCCCTGTAAATGAGGCAGAATCTTGACTAGGGTTTTGGCTATTTTTAACTAAGCCATTGCCAAAAGAATTGTTCAGCAAATTATTCCCGGCGGATACAAGACCTGGATTTACCAATTCTTGGGTAGATTGGACAAAGGGATTAGCGCTATTTTCTTGCTTAGGAGTCTTGCTCCCTAAAATTGGAGAGGCTAACTTTTGTTTGGAGTTTGTCTTTCCCTGCTGACTGATGATTTGAGAGAACAAACCTTCTTGCTTCTTTTTCTCAGATTTCCGATTTGGTTGATTAATCGTAGTTAAGGCTCTGATACTATCAAATTCTTCCAACAACACCGAAGAACTCTCAATATCAGCCATAACGGCAGCTAGTTCTTCAGAATAAAGGTTTGGATGATCTATTAATTGATTTGGATCATCTGTTAGTTCATCAGAGTCAGTAGCTTGATTATTAATCAGCGTCTTTAACAACTCCGGGTGTTGCCAATAATACCCAGTACCAATCAGCACCAACAACAGTACAACAGTTGATGCCCAAAATCCAGGTCTTCCAAGAGGCTTAAGTCGAGCTTTAAGATAGCGGAGGTAGGCAGGAGGCTTTCTAGCACGTGACATAGCTCACAGGGGTAGATTTGTTAGCAGACTGAATTCTTAATTCTTAATTCTTAATTCTTAATTTTTACTCTATACTATCTCGCTACTTTGAATAATAACCATCCCCCTATCAATAAACCGAATGAATTGGGTAACCAAGCAGCTACGATAGGTGGTACATAATTGCTCAATCCCAGAGCATCGCCAACAGCAAGCAACATATAATAAGCAAAAACTACTACCACACAAATACCAAAACCAGTCGCTTTATTGGTACGACGTGGACTGTTGCCTAAAGCTCCCCCTACCAAACCGAAAATAAGACAAGCAAAAGGTAGGGCAAATTTTTGTTGCAGGCGAATATTGAGTTTACGAATTTTCGGTTCATTATTGCTCAATCGCTCTAGTTTTATACGTTCTCTAGTCTGAGCGATATTCATCTCATCGTAATCACGACCTCGACGAGCTAAATCCAGAGGTGTTCTGGGAAGCTGAAGCTGTTGATTCTCAAATCGTAGAATATCACGGTAAGAGGCATCAGGAGAGATCAGATAGATAGTGCCTTGGAAAAATTTCCAGGTACTTTCAACAGGATTCCACTCTGCTGATTCGGAGGTAACAATTTGGTTGAGACCCTGTTGAGACCAATCTAGAACAGTCAAGCCTTTCATACGCTCACCATCAAATTGATCTGCATAGAATAAGCGCTTTAGAGATCTGACTGTTTGACCATCGGGTCGCGTAACTTCCCCGTATTCAGTATATAGAATATTGTTTTCCTGAAAAGATGGCTGGTCTTCGTGCAGAGCTTTCTTGAGGAGGATAGTTCCTTGGTAGTTAGCCGCAGGTACTACCTGTTCATTAAAGATAAAAGTGATACCGGTAATCAGTAAACTCATGACCAAAGCTGGTAGCACTAGGCGATAACTACTCACACCACAACTACGCAGGGCAACAACTTCACTATCACTAGAGAGACGACTATAAGTCAATAAAGTAGCAAGAAGTACTGCTGTGGGAAAGGCATAGGCGATAAACTGAGGCAGACTTAACAACAGGATTTTCAAAACCAGTGCAATTGGTAAGCCTTCATCTATGGCTTCTCGCATTATGTAAAATACTTTACCGACCGTTACCCCAATGGAAGAAAAGATGCCTATGCCAAACAAAAAAGGTGGAATTAACTCAGTGATAATGTATCGATCCATCACCGATAAACCAGGGATCAGGGAAATGAGGGACTTGGATTTACCGAATATCATTATTACTTTTAAGGCTGTGTCAAGTTTATCAATGGACAATTGATAATTGATAATTGATTAATTTGGTCTAAGACCTCTTCGTAAAATAAGAAATAAAAAAAGATTTTCCTGGATTTCAATCCTCTTATTGCTGAAACTGCTCACCTAAGTAGTGCTGCCGTACTAAGGGATTATTGTAAAGTTCTTCAGCATTACCAGAAGCAAGGATTTGTCCATCTCGCATAATATAGGCTCGATCGGTGATTGCCAAAGTTTCTCGGACATTGTGATCAGTAATTAAAATCCCCATCTGGCGATCGCGCAACCCCTCAACAATTAATTGAATCTCAGAGACGGCAATTGGGTCAACACCAGCAAATGGTTCATCCAGAAGCAAAAACTTTGGTCCATCAATACCAGCAGCTAAGGATCTTGCCAGTTCTGTGCGACGTCGCTCGCCTCCAGAAACTTGATTTCCTATAGTATATGCGACTTTTTCTAAACGAAATTCTTTGAGCAATTGCCCTAACCTTAGGCGCCACTCAACTCTAGGCACACCAGTTTGTTCGAGCACAAGTAGAATATTATCCTGCACACTCAGGTGACGGAAAATACTGGGTTCTTGAGGAAGATAGCCAATACCCAGATGAGCTCGTCGGTTGATTGGTAGAGCTGTAATATCGAGATTGTCAAGCCAGACTTTGCCCTGGTTCGGTTTTTCCAAGCCAGTGGCAATGTAAAAGGTGGTAGTTTTACCGGCACCATTGGGACCAAGCAATCCTACTACTTCCCCTTGGGCGACGGAAATGTTGACACGATTAACAATTGTCTTCTTCCCATAAGACTTATGGATATTCTCTAAAACTATTTTCACTTTTGGTCATGAATGTGAGGACGGAAGTTTTTGAGCTGACTTTTAGTTGATTTTTAACTCATCCCCCGGAAGATAGCACGGGGGATTTCTTGTTATTTGTTGTTAGTTGTTAGTTGTTTGTCAAAAAACAAAAAACAAACAACTAACAACAAAGCGGCGGGCGGCTATCCCTCCCATTCCTTTAGGGATGGGCTTCCCGCCGCTTTCGGTGAAAAGTCAACTATCTTTCAGCAGATGCAACTTGGTTTTAACACCCCAACTATGGTAATCCAAACTATTGGAGTCAACGAGGTATATTTTGAAGCTTAGAGCGATCTATTGGGTAGAACCCCCGTTGTAAGATTAAATAGTGATCGGGTTTTAAGCTCATCCCACAACTAAAATACGTGAGATACAAGTGTCCTATTCTTTGAGAAGTCCCTAGCGCGTCTATGTCAAATGTCGGAAAGTTCTTTGTACTAATGACCAATAACCAATGACAAATGACTTTCGCGGCGGGCGGCTATCTCTCCCATCTCTCAAAAGAATGGGTTTCCCGCCGCTTCCTGTGATTTTTTCACCAAATCACAGCCGCTCGTTGTTTTTAGTGCCCATTTCCTATTCCCTATCTCCAACCTAAAATAAGTCGCTTCATGATAGATCAAACGACTGCCTCAGTACCAGAAGCCTCTACCAAAATTGCCGAGCTGCAACAACAGCTCCAGTCGAGTTCAGAAAAAAAACAACTCCAGTTGATTCGGGAACTTGGCAACACAGGTATTCCTGGGCTAGAAGTTTTAATGGCATTTTTACAGGAGCAACGGGCAAATTCTACTAACCTCGCTGCTGGTCTTGCTTACCAAATTCTCTATGAGGCTGATACCCCAAACACTAAAGAATTTCTACAAACCCATTTTCCCACAGGCATAGTACCTTTACGTTCTGAGGCTGCCATCGACTACACGAAGTTGCAACAGATGCTCCTGCAACAAGACTTTCTGACAGCTGATCGTATTACTATAGAAAAACTCTGTGAATTAGCAGGAACAACAGCTATACAGAGAAAATGGTTGTACTTTTCTGAAGTAGATAGCTTCCCAATTGCTGATTTACAGACTATCAATAGTCTTTGGTTAATTCACTCTCAAGGTAAATTTGGCTTTTCCGTGCAGCGAGAGCTTTGGCTCTCTTTGGGCAAAAACTGGGACAAGCTGTGGCCTAAAATAGGCTGGAAGAAAGGAAACAACTGGACTCGCTATCCCCAAGAGTTTACTTGGGATCTCAGTGCACCCCTAGGTCATCTGCCCCTTTCCAATCAACTACGAGGTGTCCGAGTAATTGCCTCTTTGCTATCTCACCCTGCCTGGGAAGCCTCCAATTGAAGCTGGGGGAGCTGAGGGAGCTGAGGGAGCTGAGGGAGCTGGGGAGACGGATAGACAGGGAGACATTTCCAATTAGCAATTAACAATTCCCAATTCCCAATTCCCAATTCCCAATTCCCAATTCCCAATTCCCAAACAACAAACAACAAACAACAAACAACAAAAAAGAATTCAGTGTGGCAACAATTTACCCTATCAAATTTACGCCTGTATCAATGGCGGGGTGCTAGCTATTTATATAAGCTAGTAGGACTACTGCAAGTTTGGCGTCAAGGTAGCTGGTTGTTGCAGTGGGCTGAACCAATAGGAGCATTGTTACTAGCTACAATTTTTGCCCTAGCCCCCTTCGTTGCCAATGCCCTGATTGGGTTTTTGTTAATTGGTTGTGGGGCTTTTTGGGTTTTGCTGACCCTATCGGATAATACAGGGTATGCCAAAGGATGGTCTCCTCAAGTGACACCAATTCATCTATTGGTGTTGCTGTATTGGGCAATTAATGTAGTAGCAACAGCCCTCTCACCAGTGAAGCTGGCGGCCCGTGAAGGCTTAGTGAAGCTAACCCTTTACTTATTGCTGTTTGCTTTGCTGGCAAGGGTACTGCGCTCCCCTCGCCTTCGTTCCTGGATTATTACCCTGTTTCTCCATATTTCACTAATTGTCAGTGTTTACGGACTACGGCAGTATATCTTTGGGGTCGAGGCTCTGGCAACTTGGGTTGATCCTACCTCCGATTCTGCGAACTTGACTAGGATTTATAGCTATCTCGGTAACCCGAATTTACTAGCTGGATATCTCATTCCGGCAGTTAGCTTAAGTTTTGCCGCTATTTTCAATTGGAAAAGGTGGCTGCCTAAAGCCTTAGCACTAACTATATTTCTTGTCAATTCAGCCGCTTTAATACTTACCTATAGTCGCGGCGGCTGGATTGGTTTTTTGGCCTGTATTTTTGTCTTCCTAGTACTACTGGTGTACTGGTATAGTGTTCAGTTACCTCCTAAGTGGCGTCCTTGGGCAATGCCAGCGCTGTTGGGTAGTTCAGCGGCAGTGTTGACATTAGCAATACTGTTTGTGGAACCGATACGCGATCGCGTTGCTAGTATCTTTGTCGGACGAGAAGATAGTAGTAATAACTTCCGGATTAATGTTTGGTCAGCAGTACTGGATATGATTCGCGATCGACCTATTCGTGGTATCGGACCAGGAAACGATGCTTTTAACAAAATCTACCCCCTCTACCAACGCCCCCGTTTCACTGCCTTGAGCGCCTATTCCATCTTCCTAGAAATTGCAGTAGAAACTGGCTTTATTGGCTTGTTGTGTTTTCTGTGGTTAATGGTAGTTATTTTTAACCAAGGAATCGAGCAATTAAAGCGTCTGCGGGAAGTGGGTAATTCTCAGGGATTTTGGCTAATAGCATCGATTGCGGGCATCTCTGGGATGCTTGCTCATGGTTTAGTAGATACTGTTTGGTATCGCCCTCAACTTATGACCCTTTGGTGGTTGATGGTGGGAATTATTGCTAGTTTTTATATTCCTCGACAAATAACCAATAACTAAAAACTTTCCAGAAACACTGAAATGAAACTTGACTAATGACTTTCGCGGCAGGGCGAAATTTCCTCCAACCCCTTTAAGGATACCAATGGCGAATGGGGGGGTCACAGCCTCACAAGGGTAGGTTTTTAATATTTCAGTGAAGATCAGACAAGGGAGGAAAGTAGGAAAGTAGACAAGGAAGATTTTTCACGAAAAACTGGGCTTTTGAGCATCTGGGATTTTTGACAACCGAACAGCATTTTGTACGGTTTTCCTCCCTTGTCACCTTGTCTACCTTGTCCAGCTTGTCTTGTCTCAACCCGAAAATTACGACTTATTCAGCAAACCCTAAGTAAATATATGTAGGATTTGCTGAATAAGTTTGGAAGCCATACCAGACAGGACTTTTAATCAATTTTTGACCGAATAAGTGCAAAGAAATTGTACCGATAGGCTCAATTTCCTTGCACATAAGTGGGGGGGCAATACTACTCGGATAAGCTCATCTCCCCATCTCCCTATCTCCCCTTAACCGAGCTGTATTGAGTGGGGGGGACACTGCACACCCTAACTGACACAATTGTTATTTGAGTAATTTTCAGTATTAATAAGAGTATTTTTTTATACTTACAATACATAATTAAAGCGACTCTTTAACTTGCTTAAAATAAAGATTAAGAAATAAATAAAATCGATTATGTCCTCAAGAAACAGCTGATATATTAACCAAGTATGAAGGTTTTAGTTAAGCCAATACGCAGTCACTAAAACAATTACTTTGAAACTGGGAGTTAATAACGTGTCTAATGACATAAATCAGCAGTCGGAAGCTCAAGCAGTACCATTCTTCGCTCGCTTCTTAGAATCACAAGGATCTGAAGAATTAGAAAGTCGTCGTATGACCCACAAGTATCCTTCTGATGCCGACGAGCCTACCACCTACAAGTATCCTTCTGATGAAGAAGATAATTAGTAAGTTTTAAATGCAAGAATAACTTACTCAGCAATTATCAAGTGCAATTATCGAGCACAATCATGCAGTAGTTTAAATAAGTTCAACTTGCTCTAGAGAGCGCGATCAATTAGTCTTAATGGTATCCATCGAGATGGCAAAGATCGCGCTTTTCCTCAAATTCGCACAAGAAAAACTTTTATGGCCCAGTCCAGTGACATTATTTTATTGATTACCCACAGTGATGATTTTTTCACTATAGATAAGGTGGCAGAAGCCATATCAAAAAAAGGGGCGCGACCATTTCGCTTCGACACAGATAAATTTCCCCTAGAAGTGCAACTAAAGGCGCAGTTTGATAAATTTAAGAGCAGTCATAGACTTGAATATGGCTCCTATTCGATTAGCACAGAAGAAGTGCAAGCTGTGTGGATGCGGCGTATTTGGGAACCAGATCTCGGTCAAGAACTAGATCCCCAATTCCAAGAAGCTTGCATTAGAGAATCACAAGCAACTTTGTCTGGTTTCTGGGATAGCCTCAGAGGTGCTCGTTGGGTAGATGATTTAGAAAGGATAAAAGCTGCAGGAAATAAGCAACGTCAACTACGGGTAGCCTCTGAAGTAGGTCTGATTATTCCCCAGACTCTAATTACCAATAATCCAGAAGAAGCACGAGAGTTTTTCCGGCAAGTGAAAGGGAAAATGGTGACCAAACTATTAACTGCTCTTTCTCATAGCATGGAATATACTTCTTTTTTCTTGTATACCAGTGTGGTTAAAGAGGAAGACTTAGCTGATGCTGGCTCACTACGCTATTGTCCGATGGTTTTTCAGGAGGAAATTCCTAAGCAGTTAGAACTACGAGTTGTGTTTGTTGAGGGAAATTTATTTGTAGGGGCTCTAGATGCATCTGTTTATAGAGAATCCAAAGTTGATTGGCGTAAACCTGGTATTGAAGTTGGTGCGTGGCAACACCATGAGATTCCGGAGGAAATAGTTGCTCGGATTAAAGCACTAATGGCTAAGTTGGGGCTGCTTTTTGGAGCATTAGATTTCATCCTCACACCATCAGGAGAATATGTGTTTTTGGAAGTTAACCCCGTAGGAGAATGGGGAATGTTAGAGCGAGACTTAGAACTCCCCATTGCTAAGGCGATCGCAGAAGCTCTTATTTCCCAGTAACCTGTTAACAACTAACTATTAACGACTAACCACTTATGACAGCATTAATAATCACTTTCAGCCAAGACAACGAGAGCATTCCCCTAGTCATCAAAGCAATTGAAGGCAAAGGAGGAAAAGCATTTCGTTTTGATACAGATAGATTTCCCACGGAAGTAAAGCTAGATATTTACCAAGGCAATCCCGAACGGGTAATTATTACCGATGGCGAACAGAAGCTGGATTTGAGTGAAGTCTCCTCCGTTTGGTATCGACGGATGCGCTACGGCAAGAAAATGCCCAAAACCATGGATAAGCAATACAGAGATACTTCAATCCAAGAATGTCGCGCCACTGTTAGGGGGATGATTGCCAGCATCAAGGGATTTCACTTCGACAAAATGGTTAATGTCGATCTGGCTAAAAATAAGCAACTACAGCTTCAAGTTGCACGAGAGGTTGGGCTATTAACCCCTCGCACCCTAACCACCAACAATCCAGAAGCAGTCAAACAATTTGCCTCAGAATGTCAGGAACAGGGCATAATCACAAAAATGCTTTCTTCCTTTGCTATTTATGACGATCAGGGAAAAGAATTCGTTGTTTTCACCAATCCAGTCAAAGATGAAGATCTGGAGCATCTGGAAGGACTGAATTTATGTCCGATGACCTTTCAGGAAAAAGTGCCTAAAGCCCTAGAGTTACGAACAATTATTGTGGGAAATCGTGTATTTACAGCTGCAATCGACTCCCAGAGTTTGGAGGGGTCTACTTACGATTGGCGCAAGGAGGGCAGAGCGTTAGTAAAGTCTTGGCAACACTACGATTTGCCCGAAGATGTCGAAAAAAAGCTGCTCAAACTGATGGCTTATTTTGGCTTAAACTATGGAGCAATTGATATTATCCTCACACCTGATGGTCGGCATGTATTCCTTGAAGTTAACCCAGTCGGGGAGTTTTTCTGGTTGGAGCTGTTTTCACCAAATTTCCCAATTTCTCAAGCCATTGCTGACATATTACTACCATCGCCTTAATTAACCATTAACTATTAAAAATGAAAGCTGATGTAATCGGCGAAATTACCGATAATGATTCAGAGGCATGACAGAAAAAAAACCAAAAGAGACAATTTGTACAAGCGCTTATTTAGATATGGTTTGCAGCATAAAACACCATTTTTATTGGCAATATTATTAACTATTTGTGCTTCATTTATTAACTTCTTTATTCCTCAAGTTAATCGCTATGTTATTGATGTAATTATTCCCGCAAAACAATTTAACATGTTACCTTGGGTAGGGTTTTTGATTCTATCAATGACTGTAGTGGCGGGAGTTATACTTTTTTTTCAATTATATGCAATAAAATTATTTGGACAAAAAACCATTAATAGCCTTCGTACAGATTTATACGAACATATCCAACATCTATCAATTAGTTTTTTTGAGAACCAACGCACAGGAGAATTAATATCACGATTAGCAGGAGATGTAGATCTAGTTGGTAACTTAGTTTCTGCTAATTTAATTGCTATTTTACTAGATAGTTTTGCTTTTATTGCCGTTTTTATTTATATATTTTTCAGTAATTGGCCTCTAGCCTTCATGATTGCCCTTACTTGGCCTTTAATTATTTATATTTTACAATTTTCCAATAAAAAACTAGCAACAATTTTCAGTGATGCAATTCAGAAATCAGATCTAATCAGTAATCACTTACAAGACACTATAGCCAACATTAAAATCATCAAATCTTTTGGTAACGAGCAGTATGAAATCAATCGGTTTGCTGAATTTAGTCGTGACTATATGGAGACCAATATTAAGGCAACTAAGTTGTGGTCTATATTTGTACCCATCATCAATACCCTCAATGAACTGGGGAATTTAATTACATTAGTCTTTGGTGCTTGGGGGGTGATGGTTGGGAAGCTTACAATTGGTGAATTAGCAGCCCTTTTAACCTATGTTAATCTTTTGAATCGACCGATTAATAGGTTTAATGGGTTAGTGGATTTAATCCAAAGGGCAATGGTTGCAGCACAAAGAATATTTGTGGTCTTAGATACTGAACTCGAAGTTAGCGAGAGAGAAAACCCTATTGAGCTCAAATCAGTACAAGGCAATCTCAGATTTGAAGAAGTAAGTTTTGCTTATCAGAACAACGAGTCAGTTATATCTAACTTCAACTTAGACATTAAAACAGGAATGTCGGTAGCATTAGTGGGTTCTTCTGGAGCAGGAAAAAGTACTGTTGCTAAAATCGCAGCACGTTTTTATGATCCTGACAAGGGACGAGTTTTGATTGATGGACAGGATTTGCGAGATGTGAGCTTAAATTCTTTGCGATCGCATATTGGCATTGTTCCCCAAGAAACATTACTGCTCTACGGCACAGTAAGAGATAACATCGCTTACGGTAAGCTAGATGCTACAGATGAGGAAATTGAAGCGGCGGCAAAAGCAGCTAATGCCCATGACTTTATCATGGACTTTTCTGATGGTTATCAATCCATTATTGGCGAACAAGGCGTGAAACTATCAGGAGGGCAGAAGCAGCGTATCGCAATCGCCAGAGTTTTGCTCAAAAATCCCCAAATTGTCATCTTAGATGAAGCAACTTCGGCATTAGATTCTGAATCAGAACAACTTATTCAAGAATCGGTGAAACAGCTTTTTCAGGGACGCACTAGCTTGGTTATTGCTCATCGACTCTCCACTATCTATCATGTTGATTCAATTGTGGTTATTGAAAAAGGTGAAATTGTGGAAACAGGAACTCATGCAGAATTAATTGCTCAAGGAGGAAGGTATGCCTATCTCTATGGGCTTCAATTTTCTGAAATAGGGAAATGCTGACGGGGTGACAAGAGACTTAAAAAGCAGGCAGGGTGCATTCGTGCTAATTTTCAAGCAAAAACCCTCAGCTTGGGGCGGAGGGCGTCTATCAGGGGTGTATTTAACTATTTATAGTTTCAGGGATTTTTCAGAAATGCACATTGATAACAATCAAGAAAGCTAGTGAGTTTAGCACTATTTTTGAGTGATTTCAGTCTTAGTTGATCATGAAGAGCTTACCTTTACTGCTGACAATTGGGGCAAAAATGAGAGGAACGTCCCCCCAACTTGAGGCGCTTAATGGGAGTACTACAGACACGGCAAGGCTCTCCTGTGCGACCATATACCCAGGCAATGCCTTTATAATTGCCATTTACCCCCAGCACATTGAGAAAATTACTAAAAGTCGTGCCACCAGACTCAATAGCCGTTTGTAAAACTTTGATGATTGCTCTGTGTAGTTCTTCAATCTGTTCTCTATTCAAAGCCTTACAAAGAGTTTCTGGACGAATACCACTCAAAAATAAGACTTCATCTGCATAGATATTACCCAACCCTGCCACTAGGGATTGATCCAGCAATGTTGCTTTAATTAACCGCTGGCGACGATGCAGCTTTCTAACCAGATATTCAACCGAAAATTCATTAGAGAAGGGTTCTGGTCCAAGCTTCTGAAGACCAGTAATGATACTTTCTGGTGTTTGTGATGGCGTTACCCACCACATCTTACCAAAAGTCCTGATGTCAACAAAGCGTAATTCTCTGTTATCAGGGAAGAACAATCGCACTCGCGTATGCTTTTGTAATGGTTCCTCTTGATTTACCCACAGTAGCTGACCGGTCATTCGCAGGTGTACACCTAACCAACCAGCATCACCATCCTCTGACTTGGCAAGCTTAGCCAGTAAGTATTTGCCGCGCCGCTGCCAATCGGTAATGGTAACTTTCTTGATCCCCTCCAAAAACTCATCCACGTTACAGGGGTGAGCGATGCTGCGAGAGAGCAACACATCCCCACCCCTAATCGGCTGCGCCAAAGTTACCTGATTTAGACCCAGGCGAACTGTTTCAACTTCAGGCAATTCTGGCACGAAAACGTTATTCCTTAACTTTTGGTACTGGTTTACTTACTTTTTCTTCTTGGGAGGTTCAACCTCCACGACTTCATCCGTACTAAAGTTATTGGTGTTAACGCCATAGGCACCAGCACCACCACTATAACCAGTGTAATTGTTGCGATCGAAGCGAACAATCACTGGGTATTTGATGCCGCTCTTGTCGATAGATGCGACTGTGCCGACATCCTGATACCAGTAAGATTCTTTTCTAAGAATCCGAACTTTTGAACCACGTTGAACCATAAGAGTTTTTCCCTTGCGCTCTAGTTTTACAGCGTACTACTGGATTAGGTCTATCTGCTCAATCCAAGTTTTAAGTTTTATTACTGTTCGGGTTATTAGTCATTGGTCATTTGTCTCTGGGATAGACTATGGCAAGAGGATATGCCAAAGGATAACTTTTATTAAGAAACTTGAAGTAATATTTAGCTTCTGGCTCTTCCTCAATGGTTTGTTGAGACCATTGACATGCCAAAGGATTTTTCTGCAAGCAAGGATAATCTTTTGAAGTTTGCAATTTTTTTCCTTTTACTTGCCCTGATTTAAGTATTACTAAGAAATACAATTAAATAACATCTTTAGAAATCGTTGATTATAGAAGCTTGCTTAAAAAAACTGGTATTAATAAATGTTATTACTCATTTTGGATGCTTTATGTGAAGCAAGCAATTAAGAAACTGGTATTAATTTTAAAAAAATAACATGAGTCCTCATCGACCTGGTCGGCTTAAACAGTTAACAGGCTTTTCCTTCGCTCTAACACTTATTCAGAATATCCTTAAGGATTCTCCTGGACTGTTTGCTGTAACCGGACAACCGGGTACAGGGAAGACGACAACATTGATAGCGATCGCAAAAGAAGCAGCAGAGTTAGGACGACCAATAGTCTTTGTCACAGATGATAAGAAATTTTCCAGCAAAATTGAACTACCCGATGATTGGAACTTTCAAGTAGTTGATGTTTCTGACAATCATCAATCTTTGGAGGAAGCCTGGAGTGAAAAGCTCAATCAAGTACCCTTATCCTCAGCAATTATTGTTGATCTATTGACTGGTGACAATGATTCAGCAGTGCTGGCTGCTTTAAAACGAGGTTACTGGGTTTTCACCTGCATTGATACACCCTTAGTAGGGATTGATATTACCTACAACCTCCAAGGAACAGGATGGACTAACCAAGATATCTTAAGCAACCTCAAGGGTATAGTATCGCAGCTCTTACTACCTTGCCTATGTAGCAATTGTGCACAGACTTTTACTGCTAATCTGGAAGAAACTCGTCTAATTTATCCAGATGCTCAACAGCCAAAGAAACTACATCGAGAAGTTGGCTGTCAACGGTGTGACGATAGCGGTACTAAAGGACGATGTGCAGCCTACGAGGTGTTATGGATTGATGATCAAGTTCGCCCCCTTTTAACAGAGTATTTGGAACATACAACTTTACATCGACCCCCTGCTGCTAAATACTTTTCAATGAACGACTGTGTCCGTAACTTAGTGGAATCCGGATTAGTTGGTATTGGAACATTCAAGCGGAAGGTATTTCAAAACCCCTTGCTCCGATTACAACATCTTTGGGAGCAGGAAAGTTTCCGCTCTGCTCAAATTCAGGGTATGTTTAGTCGCTTTGTTACACAACAGGTGGTAGAACGAATTGTCTCCCGTGAAGATTTTGAGAAGATTGTCGAAGGAGAAAAGCGGTACGTCACCTGTTTATTCTGTGATATTCGCAACTTCACAACTCGCTCGGAACGCTTTTCTCCCAAGGATTTATTTCTGGAAGTTAATGAGTATTTTCGCGAAATTATCGATTTGATTTTTCAACAAGAAGGCACCATTGATAAATTTATTGGGGATGCAATTATGGTAGTCTTTGGTGCGCCCATCAATCAAACTGATCAAGAGCTACGAGCAGTTCAATGTGCTATTGATATTCAGCACAAAGTGGCTCAGATGAATCAGCTTAGTAATTCTACTGATCCGATTCAGGTGGGAATTGGTATTAATACTGGTGAAGTTATGGCGGGTTGTATTGGTAGCGATCGCCGTATGGATTATACAGTGTTAGGTGATGTAGTAAATGTGGCGGCTCGTTTAGAAAGTCAGGCTAAACCAGGTCAAATTTTGATTGGTTCGACAACTTTCAGGGCAGTTCAACAGCAGATTCAGTGTCAAGCAGTGGGTTCTTTACAGCTCAAGGGAAAATCGGAAGCCATTGAAACCTTTGCCATAGTTCTCTAGTTTAGACTAGATGAAAACCGCTGTATTGAGTTTTCCGCCATCATTACTTATGCAGCAAGCCCTAAATAATTGGAGCCAATCGTTGCTCGATTTCATGAAGATAGGCTGTTAATCCTGTATATATATAAAAGGGATGGGAATTCCAGCCGATTTTCGTTGAGAGGAAGCCAGCAAGATTTATTATAACTAGTGATTGTCAATCAGCTGACGCACTAGGGTAGCTAAACGTTCTGCACTATCTGTCACTGCTAGAGAAGCTGCTTTTTGGCTCATTTGTTCCAGGATTTGAGGTGATTTAAGTAAGTGCACTACCTTACTTGTCAACAGTTCAGGCGTCAGTTCTGATTGACGAAATACCAGAGCAGCACCAGCCTCAGCAAAACTTGCAGCATTGAAGGCTTGGTGATCTTCAGCAGCGTAGGGATAAGGAATTAAAATAGCAGGAGTCTGGGTGGTAGCAAGTTCAGTCAAAGTACCCGCACCAGCACGGCTGATTGCTAGGTTTGCTCGCTGAAGTAGTGCTGCCATGTTGTGATAAAAAGGCATTTGGATATATTGAGGGTGCTGGAGACTTTCGCTATCAGGGTCTTTGTCTCCAGTCAAATGTACTATCCAAGCACCTGTATCAAACCAGACAGGAGCACATTGGCGCACTAATTGATTAACTGCGATCGCGCCTTGGGAACCCCCAACAACTACAATTAAAGGAACATCTTCAGGAATTGGTAGTTCCAGAGGCTTACTTTCTAAGAAACTAGAGCGAACTGGTGTTCCTACACAAACTTTTTGTCCCCTAGGTATATACTGGGATGCCGATTCAAATCCCAAGGCAACTTTCTGTCCTCTGGATTACTACACCAAGGTCCAAACCAGCGAGTCACTTTCCCTGGGAGAGCATTGGATTCATGAAGTATTACTGGTAAACCCAGCAAGCGAGCTGCTATGATTGCTGGTCCTGCGATATAACCGCCAGTAGTGAAGACACCATCAAATTTGCCGTTTTTGAGCAATTGCCGCACCTCATGAAGGGAATTAGCTAGGCGTCCGATTATACGCAATGTACCAAGACCAAAGCGTTGTTGAAAGCCTTCTATAGCAATAGTGTGGAGCAGATACTGAGTTGGCACTAACTCTTGTTCTAGACGGTCAGGGACACCTAGCCACTCAATTTTGTAATCTGGTAACTGTTGGGCAACAGCGATCGCAGGGAAGAGATGTCCCCCAGTACCACTAGCGGCAATCAGCAATCGAATTGGTGCATCAGGCAAGGTTGGTTTTTCTCCTACAAGCGGCTTTACTCAGCTATGATCAAAATCAGTTGTAAATTTCTGAGCATACCATTTAAAGTTCAAGAAATAAAACTATTATCAACTCTTCCTGAGGAGCAATGCGCAATCCGGTAAGTTCACTACAAAGGTTCTCAGAGACTCTTGGAGCCAAAGTTAAGTCTAGTTCCCTGAATTGGTCAATATTTTTATTCTTAGCTGTAGGTTTAACAGCAGGATGGAGTCTGAAAGCTCAAGCCGAAAGTCCCGACACTGCTCCGGCTGAACTCAAAGATGCTTTAACACAAATCGACGCAGCAGCTAACAGCCGCAATATCGAGGAAGTCATGGAGTTCTACGATGCTGATTTCCGTAACTCTGATGGCTTAACTCATACATCCATGGAGGAAGCTCTGACTAAATTTTGGGAACGCTACCCTCAGTTAAATTACCGCACAGAACTTCAGAATTGGGAAAGGGACGATGATGGCATTGTCGCTGAAACTGTTACCTACATTACTGGAAATCAAACTGATGCTGGAGAGATGCAACTTGAGTCCATTTTGCGATCGCGCCAGCACTTTGAAAACCAAAAAATTGTAGAGCAGGAAATTTTGGCAGAACGGACTAAGTTAACTTCTGGAGCAAATCCTCCTACTGTGGATGTAAATTTACCAGAACAGGTGCGTATTGGTCAGCCATATAACTTTGATGCTATCGTTCAAGAACCATTGGGGAATCAACTACTACTCGGAGCCGCAATGGAAGAGCCAGTTAACATAGAACGCTATACTAATCCTGCTGATTTTGAGCTGGAGTTACTACCAGCTGGTGGAATTTTTAAGATAGGCAAAGCAACTCCTGAAGAAAATCAACGTTGGATTTCAGCAATCTTGATTCGGGGAGATGGAATTACAATGATTACCCAACGTTTGCAGTTTGTTGAAAGTCTCTCGGCTCAAGACTAATTGAACAATAGAAGTCTTACTCCAAGTAAGAAAAAGTGGGTTTTAAACTTAGTTTAAGTCCCGATAATCAGCAAAAGCGGTGGGAAGCCTATTCCTTATCGGGATGAGAGGGATAGCTACCTGCGGTTTTGTCATTGGTCAAGTTTCAATGGTAAATTTGTGAATTGAGAAATGGCTGGAGTACTTTGAGTGTGCGATGATTATGCGAAAAAAACGCCTCACTAGCTTTTTACTTGCTTTAATCCTGGGGTTAGTTCTAACTAGAGTGATGTTTGAGACAATAACAGATGAAATTGCTATTTTTGGCTTCCACGATATTATTAATCTAGATAATCCTAATGAACTTCCTCCCAAGCGTACTGAATCTGATGGAGACTACACTAAACAGGATTTAGAAAAATTCATAGACTCTTTAGTACTTGACAATTATTGGTTTCTTTCATCTCAAGAACTTTATGATTATTTTTTAAGTGTCAATAACAAAAAGATTCCTGATGAACATCAGGGTCAAAAAAAAGTTATGCTAACTGTTGATGATGGATATAAATCTGCTCATGTCAATTTAATGTCTTTGGCAGAAAGCATTGAAGAAAAGTATGGCAAAAAAATAAAGATTGTTTGGTTTCTCAATCCCTCTTTTCTCGGAATTAATGGGGTAGAACTGGATCATGCTAGTTGTGAAGATTTAAGAGCAGGCTTAGAAAAGGGTTTTTATGACCTGCAATCTCATGGAGCCAATCACAAAGATTTAACAACTCTAAAGGTTAAGGATTTAGAGAAAGAATTATTAAATTCTCAGCAAATTCTCAAAGAATGTACTCAGGATTTAGACTCCAATAAAACTGTGGCTTCTCATATAGCTTATCCTTTTGGAGAAGTAAATGATCAGGTTGAAAAGTATGTAGCTAAATACTATTTATCAGGATATTTATATAATAATTTACCTCTAAAATTAGGTTGGTGGTCTAAAAATAATTACCGCATACCAAGAGTAAGTATTCATAGCAGAATTCCTGTGAAAAAACTTGTTTGGATAGCTTCAGGTGGCTGGTTATAGTTTTTTTTAGGAACTTACTTGCAAAATACTCAATCTAAAGCATTTTTTCTCACTTCTTCTACCGTCAAGCCAAGGGCTTCTGCAACTTGCTCAGTGTTCAATCCCATTGCTAATAACCGAGGAATCGCATCCCATCGCGATCGCTCTGCATTCTCAGCGCGGAACTCAGCTTGTTCAGCACGTTGCTGCTCTCGTTCGGCACGGGCACACTCCAGTTCAGTTCTTTCCCACCCTGTTAGCAACAGATTTCCTTCCTTATCCCACCACCTCAACCAGAGTTGGGTTTGATTTTGATAGCTTCCTTGCCACAATCCTAACTCAATGCCCAAGCGTTCAATGGGATAGTGCCCTCGCTCGTTGGCAGCCATCTCTCGATAAAAACCATTGACTAGGTTGTAAACTTCCAGCTTGCCAGTCCCGATTACATAAATACCATAGTAAGGAATCCGCACAATTTGCTCGTAGACCCAAAATTTCCCTGGCTTTTTTCCAACTTCGAGGTTGGTTCGTGATAAAGGTGTTTGATCTCGTTCTTCTTTACCACTACCACTAGCAAACTCCAGGGCAATTAATGGAGCCATAAATTCCCGCCACACTACATAAGAACGTCGAATCTTGCCATCTAAATTTGGTGGGACGTTGGGAACGTAGAACCAATCGGGAGCCTCTGCCCCCTCTTCCGGTGGATCAGTTTCTCGCCAATAGATGCCGCAGTCTTGACCAATAGCATATTGTCCGTCGGGATGCACTTGTTCTAAAACAGGACCGATGGAATCGGTGAGAATAATGCTTTGGGGATGCTCCTGGAAATTTTTCACAAATGTGCCATCCTCCTCGGGAAGTTGGGTATGGTCTGGGAAAGGAGGAGGTAAAATAATTGTTTCTTGGCTCTGGGTCATAGGTATCCTCCAAGGAGGCGTTTGGCTGACCGAATATGCCCATTATACTGACCTGGGAAAGGCTCACGCTCCTTGGTAAGTGCTTATAACAAGTGCTATCCATTAGGCAAAAGTAGTCGAAACAGTGATAGAGACGATGATTCAGTTAAGGATTGGGAAGGGAGTGGTGAGAGCCATTATTAGATTAACAGGGGTCTCCCAAGAGTGCGATCAGCTACGCTGGTGCCGTAGGCAATCGCTAAATTCAGCTCAGAGCGATCGCCACTGGGAAGCGCTGCGCTAGATTGGGCGGGTTGAAGCACTCCCCAGCAAGAGTACTCTACAAGGTGGTGAGACACCGTAGGGGAGCGCTTCAACCTCCGCTGCGCCGCCCAATCTTTCCCAGTTGTAGTATCAACTTAACAAGGAATCAAAGTTCATAGTTGTATCGCAGTAAATAGCACTGGAGAACCATTGGGACTGCTACATCAGCAGAGTTGGACAAGAAAGGACAGGAGTGGAAAGAAAAAAGAACGCAAGAAAAAACCGATTCAAGAAAAAGAAAGCTATCGATGGTTAAAGACTGTTAAAGGAGCTGAAGAAGGACTAGCCGAAAAAGTCAAGCTTATACATGTTGCAGATCGTGAGGCTGATATCTTTGAGTTACAGCAGATTGCAGGTATATGAGGTACAGTAAAACTCTTATGAGGTAAGCATATTGTCCTACATGAGTGTACCTCACCAAGATGAAATGTGCTGTATTTGCCCAAAAGCGCTGTGGCAATAGTGAATTATTGATTAGGGCTACTTATAATATTATTGCTTGGCGACTAATGTGGTTGACTTATCAAGCTCGACTTAATCCAGATGCTTCTTGCCAAGTTGTTTTCTCTCCGCAAGAATGGAAACTCTTGCGACGTAAATTTCAACCCAAAAACCGCTCGAAAAAATCTCCTACTCTTCATCAAGCTTTGATTTGGATTGCACGCTTGGGTGGATTTTTGGCTCGTAGTGGAGATGGCGAACCTGGCTTGAAAACCCTCTGGCGAGGGCTTTCGACCTTCTACCATTTGCTTGAAGGTTCACAACTTGTTTCTACATCGTAGTCTCTATAACTGTTTCGGCTACTTTTGCCTAATGGATAGTACTATGGCGTCTTCGAGTAACTCTGGCTGCAAATTCAATTCTTGCAGGATCTCCCGAATTTCTTCTGTATCGAGTTCTTCTTGCTGACGTTGAGACAAACGCTCAACTTCTGCCACAATCTGTGTCAATTGCGATTGAGTTAACCGTTGTTCCATACCTTTTGATAATTGATAATTGATAATTGATAATTGATAATTGATAAATTTGGTTTAAGACCTCTGCACTGTTGTGGGAAATTCCCTAACACCTAACACCTAATACCTTACCTACCACCTGCCACCTAACACCTACCACCTATTCAAAACCGAGAATTACGACTTATTCAACAAACCCTAATTAAGTCTTGTTGTTTGAGTATTTCTCGTACTGATTGTGCTGCTGTAGAATTTTGCCGATAGAAGACAGCGGGTTTTCCTATCGGTGCTGATACCTTAATCTTACCTTGAGAACGAGAACTACTATAGATTTGATTACTCCATAAGTGAACCCATTCTCCTGCCGGTAAATAGACATCCACAGTAGTTTTACCCTTTTGCAGAACTGGTTTAACTAAAAACTCGCTGCCGTAGAGAAACTGATCTTCTAATTGGTAGACGTTTGGATCATCAGGATAATGTAAGATTAGGTGACGAATTAAGGGATAACCTTTACTAGTTGCTTCCTCCATTAATTCCATACGGTAGTCGGCAAAAGCTGCATAAACTTTCGCCCAATAACTAAAGGTAGCAAAAGTTTCTGCATCGTCGTAAAACTGAACATTTTTATCTGGTTCATTGCCTTCGTGAGTGCGGAAGATAGGAGAAAAAGCATTCATCTCCAGCCAACGGTAAAGGAGTTCCCGCGATCGCACGAAGCCACGACCGATCAAGCGTAAGATACGATAAGAAATACTGGTATATCCCCCGATATCGCTATGATTGAGGCTAAAACCAGAAAATCCACCACTCAGTAAACCCAAAAGCGCACTTGGTAAGCCATCATGACGATTCCAAGTAACGTTTTGATCTCCTAACCACATACCAGTAGTAGCACCTGGGGTTTTGGTATAACCAGCACGGGTAAAAAACCAGGCATCGAGTTCTCGATTGGCTTCTTGGATGGCTGTGCGATTGATATTTGCCCAGTTCAACTGGGTATTGATTGTGATAAGTTAGTCCAGATTGCTGAGAGTAAAAAATTACCATCGAATTGAGCTGCTTCGGCAAAGTCAGCCATCCAAAACTTGGCTCCAATTCCCAGTACCTCGGTTTTGATAATTTCTTTAAACCATTCTCCAGCTTGAGGATTAGTCCAATCAACTAAGCCAGCATCAAAATCGGTATTCTTGACTAAATAGGGTTCTCCAGTTTCGTGTTTGACTAAAAAACCTTGCTCTTGGGCTTCCTGATAGAGATTTCGTCGTCCCCCAAGTTCTTCTTCAGGAAGATTGACTAAAAAAGGATTAATGTAGACACCAACAGCAATACCTTCTTGTTCTAGTTCCTGAACCAGTGAATCCCAACCTGGATAGGTATCGGGGTTAAGTTGCCAATTCCACCATAACTGTTTTCCTGCAATAGTCCTGCGTTGACCGACCCAATCCTGAAGCCAAAATCCAGCAATGGGAGTATCTAAATTCCGTAATTGTGACCAAATTTGATGTACTTTTTCCGTACCTCCTTGCATCCCAATTAAAGCTCCAGAATTGAGCCAGTCAGGAAGGGGAAGCATCCGTCCAGTATATTCAGTATAAAGTTCAATCAGCTCTAGGGGAGTTTCTCCACAGAGCAATTGTCCTTGCATACGACTCGATTCAATCCTAATATTGACTAAATTGGGGTCTCGTAAGTCAAAAACTGATGGTTCAGTATTGGTTAAAAATAGAGAGCGTCCTTTGTTCGTTAAAAAATGAGGTGCTGGAGCATAACTAGAAAAGCGATCGCCACTTACCCCAATAATTTGTAAAGTTTTTGGTCCAGGATCTCCTCTACCAATACCTCCTTCCTCACAAACGATGGGAATGAGATGTCCTTTGCAATCGATGTAAGAAAATTGTTCACCAAAGCCGTAGAAATGTTCTTCTGCTGAAGTGACATAATCTAGCTGTGCCTGATTTACTGTGCCTCCCGTAAGTTGTAAATCGAAATCCAGCTTATTGGTTCCTGAAGGTTTTAAACAAAGCACATACTGGATGTCATCGGTGGCAGATGGTTGCTCTCGCAGCTTACCATGGATTATTAGTGTCTCAGCTTGATGTTCGATCTGAGTGACTGTTTGAGCAGAAAATTGCTTGAGATAGCGCTCATCAATCTGGATTGAGCCTCGATCCTCACTAATTTTCAATTCTACATTGGCACCACCAACAAAATTTTTACCTGCCGGGGTTTCCCAAACAATTTTATTGTTGTGGGTAATGCGAAGACTCAGTTGCTCTTGACTAGAGTTTTGCCAGTCAATGGTAAATGTCCCTAGTTGAAAACTTTGGCTTGGTACAGAACTGGATAATGTACCCAGTTTGATTTTTTTGCGGCAATTTGCTTTTCCTAGGGGTTGGAAAAGAAGGTCTAAGATTCTTTTGAAGATCGAACCTTCGCTTACCGAATATTTAGGTTGTTGGATGGGAAAGTCTGATAGTGACTGCTGTTGCATGGCTCAAGTAATCCAGCGTATAGTCATTGCTCAATTTTACCGATTCATCAACTACTTGTTCAAATGTCTTTCCATTTTGCTGCCAAAAGTAGAGTTTGTATACCTTTCCGGATGTTCTGCTTGAGGTAAAGATAGTTTTTTGAGAGATTGCGATCGCATGTCCCTAATGATGAGTTAAATTAAATGTACCTTTGTCTTCAACTTGTAAACGGTATGACCAATCTATCTGAAAAGCAGAAACCGCAACGAGGTAGAATCTGCCCAGAACGAACGGTATCGCTAGAGGAAATAGCAAGACGCAAGGCCCAAAGAACGAAACTAGGCTTGCGCTGCCGGGAAATATTTGAACAAATTCGACCCCAACTCATCGAAAAATACTATAATTGGTTTATTGCGATCGAGCCAGATACCGGAGAATATTTAATAGACCCCAAATTTTTGGATATTCTAGAAAAAATTCGTGAACGCTACGATGATACAGACGCTATGCTAACAACCTTTCGCTTAAATGAAACAGGAACCTGCGGTAGATTATGATCTCAGGCAGGTTTGGTGAAAATGGGGAGTTATTTTTTGAAATAGAGTTAATTGCTTCTGATGGGGAATGCTTTCCAGTAGAAGTGTTATTAGTCAATCGCAGAAGATTTGTGTTGGGTTTCGCTATCGCTCTACCCAACCTACTGATTACTCTTAGGTTGATAACTATCCCAAAGTTCACCTAAGAAAAATTTACCAAAATCAAATAGTGCCTTAGGGTGATCTGCTAATGAGTTAGCGTTAGTAACCCGTATTGTAGACACTAGCTTGGCCAATGCTGCTACATTCAAACTCAAAACCCCTGCTCCTACAACAGGAGCTGATTTATCTGTTCCTTGATGTAGTTGGGTATATAAAGTAGTAGTATCTGCCCAGAGGTCAAATTGTGGATCATTTCTTACTTCTTTCTTCCCAGCTAAATAATAATCTTGACCTTTATGTTCAAAGGCAAGTTCATAAACCATTAACTTTAGTTGAGGTTGAGCTGTAGGAAAAAAGAGATTAAAGACTCCCCTTGTGGCGGGAATATTGTTACCAAAGGGAGTAAAGTCAATATTACCTGTAATGCTACCAAGATGATTAGGATCGGCAATAAATCGCTCTAAATCCTGGATCTTGATAGTAGCGTGCATCGCAAGATGAGTTTTCTGGGCATTTCCTTGTTGCTCTCCAGAGCGAGGATCCGTATTACCTAGAGCGAAGCCACCTTGCATCGTTTCTCGGAAAGTAATACCTAACTGATTGTCTTTCATTTGATTCATCTCAACTGATTAGACATCTCCATAATATAATCAAAATCGACAAATAAGCTATAATAATACAATTTCTAAGGTAAAAACAGAACCAGGGGGAGTTAGGAATAATAAAATATCAAAAGAAAATCAAATTATTTTAACTTGAGTATATTAACGAAATCAGAAAAAGAAGCAAATTAAGAACTTATAAAAATAGAAAAAAAGATTCTTTAGCAGAAGAACTTGATGTCAGTATTAGCCATGGTTTTGGGCTCAAATTGCATTAGGGAAGGTGAAAACCTTGAAATTGTGTATTTATTACTGTTTTGCTGAGATCTTGGCTTGCTACAGAGTCTTTCCTTGCTGTAAGCAGAAATTTGAGATTGATAAACCTTTAAAAGAGCTTACCGACTGGGAGGATGATCCGGTACTGGGTAAGTAACGAAGAAAAAGTATAGTAGGCCGTATATCAGAGGTTGCTTAAAGCTGCTTATCAAAAAGAACAGCCGACAGAGTCGGCAGAACAGAAGTTTTTAGAGAAATTCAACTACTTGCCGCCTTTGGATTGGCGACGTAATTCTGTACTTATCGGATTATTATCAAATCATCAAGAAAAATACAAGAATTATTTACAAAAAGTTGTAAAGCTGGGAGACTTGTGACAAGAGTGGGTTTGGGAACAGCTTTGCTTGGATTTGGGGGTTTAGTTGTGGCCACTTATGAAACTGCCACAACTTAAATAGGATTTCTATATTGACTTTGCGGGGAATTAGGGATTTATTTTTGGTCACTTATAAAACTGCCACAACTTAAATAGAATTGCTGTATTGACTTTCTACTCTAGAGGCATACTACTCAGGGAATACAAATCCCACACAAAAAACATTAACAGTAGAGAGTGTCATGACGGAAGCAAATCAAATTAACGACAATTTGTCACAGCCACAATCTGAAGCGGCAGTAACCAATCAAGCAAGCAAATCTAATGATGTGGCCATCAACGAAGGCATTAATCGTACTGTAGATGCAATAGTTGATTTGGCGATGACTAAAGTTAGCGATGAACAAGAGCGCCAATTAGTTCAAAGTGATATTGCAGGTATTCTGCGGGATTCTCTCCATGAATTAGTTGATTCTCAGGTTGAACGACCAAAACCACAACCCTCTTTTTCTACACAGAATGCAAGGAGCACTTTTACTACACAGAGTACAGAGATAGAGAGCATAGGTAATGCTGCTCAAGCTGGTATTGATGTAGCGAAAGAGGTTCAAAACCTAGGTTTTGTGGAGTTTACTACTGGGTTAATTAATGGTACTTTTGATGCCATCATTGGCTCCACTATTAAGCAGATGCAAGCTTATGCTGATTTGGTTGCTAACTTGGCTAAAACCCTGAAGCAATTTGAAGCGGAAAACGTTTCTCAAGCTCAGGTTACTGCACATCTAATCGAGCGTTATCCACAACCAGAGGATAATTCTAAAACGGTTGTACGCCAAGATTATACATTTAAGGGAATTCCTGAAAACTCTGACGAAGGTACTCCTGGAAAAACTGCTAGCGAACAGATAAAGGAGGTGATGGACGCTTTAATTGCTAACACTAGTAACCTTGAAGAACCCCTAAGTCTTAACGATTCTTCCACCGAGGGGGACGATGAGAAGGGAAAGAAATTCAAGGGTAACGTCGTTAAGACAATTCGTCAGAAAATCGCCGAGTCCTTAGCCCAAAGCATGATTGATCATCTCCGAGAAATGGCTCGTGAGGGGATGGCAAGGATTGTTGTCTCTGATGGGGAAATTCTCTCTAAACTTACCTTTAAAGTCACTTCTACAGAAGCAGACAGGAAGGCCAAATCTCGCTATGAACGGGAGCAAGGAAGCGCTTACATCAGAGCCCGTGCTAGCTGGGGTTGGGGACGTGCCTCAATTGGTGGAAACTACAGTAAGCTCGATGTTAAAGCAGTTAATGAAAGTTCCTTTGATGCTTTGACCATGAGTACGGAAATAATCGGTCAAGTGAGGCTTCGCTTCCGTACTGAAACTTTTGCACCAGTGGAAAGTAACTGATCATCGCAAAAATTATAGTGGGGCAGTTTTGCTCAAGCTACCCCACCAAGCGCGATCGCTAATCAAACCATGCAATAGGACAATTCCGGTAGGTTGGATTGAGTCGCTACATCCAATCTACCACCTTCCTCACCCGGAAACGATCTATTTTAAACTCAGGCAAGATCTCAGTATGAGCGATTCTACCCTAGGGGATTTAATCACCCTAATTACCAAGGAAGTGTACGGCACTCTAGAGGAAGTAAAAGTCCAAAATAGTGACCAAATTAAGTTACAGGTGAGTGATGTATCTTTTGACATTCCTGCTCATCTATATTTGCAAAACCAAAGACAATCCTCAACTCAAACTCAACAGGAGGATAACTTACGACTGATGGTGAGTTTACCTTCAACCCTAGAAAACCCCACTGTGGGTAAACTCGGTCGTATTCGCATGACTATCGCCTTGGAACAAAATTCAGATAAAGACTAATGACAAACCAACAGGAAAATGCCGAATGGCAGCTAGCAGATATAGTAGATGCGATCGCAGCAGAAATAGATCGTGCCGAAGATACCCTTTCCCTCAAATCTTACGCCCGTGGTAAGTCTATCGGCATCAAACAGCTTCAACTAGATTTAGAAGTAAATGTACGCCACACTCCAGAAGGAGAAATTAAGTTTCGTACCGTAGAACCAGGTAAAAGTAGTGCCACTGTCCTTAAGTTAGATTTCGCTCAGATACTGGAAAGTCAGCTACAAAGTGTACGTAAGGATTTAACTAAATCTACAAGTACTCAACCTTTAACGACTTTACCAAATATTACAGTCGATGAGATTAAACGATTAAATCGCATTGCTATCTATTCTGTTGACGACCTAGAGCGCTACACTCAAGCAGCAGCTATGTTAGCAGAAGTTAGCACTAAAACAAGTATTAAGGAAATTAAACTTCGTCAGTGGCGAGAGTTACCTTTTCTGAGTCAAGTCAAACCAGCTAAAGGAGAGCCTGGAGACGAAGTTGTTATTGAGGGAGCTAATTTAGGGGAACAAGAGCCCAATGATGTAGTTTTATTCCAAGGAAAACCAGCAGAAATTCTCAGCTGGACAAATTCACAATTGAGGGTCAAAATGCCTGATGTTGTCGGCTCCGGGCTGTTATTTGCTATTATCGATGGTCAAACTACCAACCTGCTTAATTGGGAAAGTGTTGAGCAACCAAAACCAAAGATTGATCTAGCTGTGCGTGGTATTCGTCCTTTATCTCTCAAAGCTAGTAAAGTATCTCTTAGAGCAGATTTAATTAATCTTGGTAACGTAGCTTCTGAACCTTTTCAAGTACAGTGGCTAATATTTGCTCCTCACATCAGACCTATACCTATAGTCAGGCAACATGGTTCTTTAGAACCTAACCAACTATCTAGTGACAACAGCATCCGTTATGAAACCAGATTAAGTCCTGGTGAATATAACGTCAGATTTACTGTATATCCCAATAATCAACATCCAGATATCAATCGTGGAAATAATACTTTCACTAAGAAAATTATCGTGAGAGATAAAGGACCGATTGATCTAAAAGAACCCATTGGGTTAGAGGAACCCATTGGCAAAGACGATCCGAAAGCACTTAGTTAGGGCTTGCTGCATAAGTGTGGAAACTATACCATACTTTGCTTTCAATCATTTTATACCTTGCACCGTCAGTCGAAAATCCCTAACACCTACCACCTCTTTCCCTTACCTACCACCTGCCACCTACCACCTACCACCTATTCAAACCCGAAAATTACGACTTATTCAGCAAACCCTATTTACTTGACTAGTTTGGCAATAACAACAATAACGGCGATCTTGGCGATCTATCTCATTCTTCAAAGATATTGGAATATAGGCCATGAAGTTACATAATACTTTGAGGAACTGGGTAACCGCGCCATTTCAGGAGAGCCGCTGCATGAGCTTTGCGTAGCATAAAACGATCTGCTGAAATCTTAAGCTGCTCAAGTTCAATCTGTTCTGCATCTGTTAAAGAACGCTCTTGATTTTGAGCTAACAACCAGTAGTGACGCTCCATTTCTTCCGGTGTTTTTTTACTCTGGGCAATCGGCCACAAAGCTTGATCTTCCAACCTATCTAAGGCAGCTAGATCTGCTTGAAATTCTTCAGGTACATCAGACCAATTGGGGGGACTACCAATTTGTAAAGCATGGAGCATGACAGCTTCAAGAGAGCGTTCAGTTGCTTGGGCAGTGTTAACCAAGCGCTGATAGAGGAAGTCAGGAATTTGCAGAGTAATGGTTGTTGAAATAGAATTCATGACGGCAGCTCCTGAAAGCGCAATGTCGGATGTATAGCGAAGGACATATTCTCAAGTAGGAGTGAAAAAGTAGATATTCGGTGTTATGGTGACTGAACCGAGAGTTACAAACGAGCGAGTCGATGATCTACCAGTACTTCTAAATCTGTTTTTCTAATTCTGATACTATTAGAGGAAAGATATCAACAGCAGAATTTTGTCCCATAAACACATCTAAATGACTATAAGTGGGCAAAATATGTAATGAGTGGTAGTCAGGGCGATAAGAATTAAAAAAATCAAAGGTTTTTCTTTGACTTTCAGGTAAAAAGCAAAGATTGAGTGCACCACCAAAGAAGGCAATGCGAGCCTCAGTTTGGGGTGGTTGAGCCACAAAATTATCAGGTAACTCAGCTTTTCCTTCTACAGAAATCAAATGTCCTTTACTAATACAAGTAGAAATTTGTTCAAAGAAACTCAAAGGTACATAAGCAAATTCCTGTTTAACCCATTCATGGGTTGCTTCATTCAGATTTTCGTGACGCCATAAAGCTGGAAAACCAAAGCCATAGGTGAAACTAACTTGTTTGCAGACAGAATTATTACACTCATGGTGAGTGAGGGCAACAAAAGCAGATATTAACTTAGCAGCGAAGGTTTTTGCCTCTAGTCCCCATTGAGGATTGAGATGATCCGTGAAAGGTTTTACTAAAGGTAAAGCCGTCTTGATTTTGATAGCAGATCCTAAGGGTACAATGGGATGTAGTGAAACTGCATTACTAATAATAGTTTCCACTTCCGGGACTAAACCAGCTACCGCAGACATCATGAAACTAGTAGAACCTTGACAATGAATAATTGCCTTGATTTTGTCCCATCCTGTTGCTTTGACAATGGTTTTAACTGCTTGAGGATGATCATATACTGCTGCTTGATCTAATGTCCAATAGTTCGGCTTGACATCGATACTGGCACGCCAGTTTTCTAGCCAAACATCATAGCCACAAGCAACTAAGTAATCCACGACATTAGTTTCTACCGGAGCACGAAAAATATTGGCACGAACACCCGCACCATGTACTAGAAGCACTGGACTTTTATCAGGGGCTTTTTCTCCTTGAACCCGAATCAAATTACATTCCAAGCCATCTTGAGTGGTAAACGGGAAAATAGTTTCCTGCAAATTATTCTGAGTTTTGGTCTCTAACATTCCTTCGTCTCCCTATCAGTAACGCCGTCATCAAAGTCAATTGTTCTTTTGCTGATGGTTGTCGATAACTTTTTGGGCAAAGCGATCAGCAAGGGCAGCAATTGTTAAACTAGGATTAGGTCCTACTGGCCCTGGCATTACCGAACCATCCGCAATAAAGAAACCGGGATAATCAAACACTTCACCATAGGAATCAACTACTCCTTCATCCTTATTACGTCCCATAGGACAACCACCTAGAGGATGAGCAGCGATCGTTTGTTGGAGAAACCAGAGAGGATTATCGATATACTTTGCCCCTAGTTGCTCTGCAACATCTTTCATGGTGTTTCTCAACCGTTGGAAATAAGGCTGGGATTGTTTAAAGTTCTGAATTACATCAAGCCTTTCTTTACCCTTTTTATCTTGACGCAATCTCATTATGCCCACTGGTAGATCTCGCCCCATGCCTAACAAAGGTAGTAAGGTAGAAGAAATTTCAGTTTTACCAAAAAGCAACTCAGAAATCTCTTCACTGAGATTGCTATCGATTAATCCAGTTTTGCTAATAGCTGTCCGTAACCAGCGCAGAACAAATAACAGTTGTTGCTTAATATTTCCTGGTGCTTCAGTCATTTGTAACATCCAGTTAACAAAATCTGGATAGCCAGCATCCTGGAGATAAAAACCTCTTCCTTCACCATTATCTAATGCATCTGGCATCCGAATTGTACTAGTAATTACCGGACCATAACTACCATCAATTGTTCTTTTGGCTTTGAGAGCAAAGTTAATTAAATCTCCATTTCCCGAGAAACGAGTGCCTAATTTTTGACTAATATGAGGAAATAAACCCTGTTTTTGATTTTTTAACAGCAGGTAAGTAGAGCTGAGAGAACCAGCACAGAGAATCAGTTGCTTAGCTGTAATTAGGTGTTCGGTCTCCTTTCCTCCCTCTTCGAGGTCATAATGAACGTAGTGAATTTTATAGCCTCCACCATCCCTAGGTTCAAAGGAACGAACTTTACACAAAGTTTTTAGTTCTGCACCATGTCGTTGGGCTTCAGTTAGATAATTATAGTCAAGAGTATTTTTACTACCATAATTACAACCGATGTCACATTCACCACAAAGGCGACAAGTATAGCGAGTACGATTATGTAAATTAGGATAATTTTCTTCTATTGGTTCCCCTATAACTGGATTTTGACCATTGTTAGCGAAGGTGACTGCTAATTTGGGTAAATACCAATCAAGCTTTAACTCTTGGGCAGCAAATTGTAAAGCTTGGGTTTTAGGAGTATCCTGATAAGGAGGATGATTAAAAGGATACTGCTGAGCATTCAGCATCTTCTCGGCACGCTCATAATGAGGGTCGAGTTCCTGACGATTGACAGGCCAATACTCATATCCGCCTTGATTGAGATCTTCCTTAACAAACCATTTTTCAGGCTTACGAATGAGAACATTGGCATAAATTAGGGAACCACCACCTAAACCACTAGAGACTACGGCTGCTATATCTCTGAATGACCAGATATCGAACATGCCATACAATTGATTGTCGGGGTCCCAGAAATTTTTCTTTATCTTATCGGGGCTGTGAGGGAACGAACCAGGAGGATATTTTTTTCCTCTCTCCAGTACACACACATTTAACCCAGCTTCTGCTAATCGGTACGCCATTACCGAACCACCAAAACCAGAACCAATAATGACAGCGTCATAATGATTTTCGACTTGAGATCCTAATTTATTAACAGACATCTCAGTACAGGATGAAAATTTTTAAAACTTAGTGCTGAAGGGATTTTATGGAAAATACCAAACTATCAATGATCCCTTATAAACTATATTAACTTATGACACTGATAGGATAATCAAACGATACGTTTACTTTAGTTCCAATCGATGCAATATCAACCAAGCTTTGACAATATTCCCTTTTAAAAGAGCTGTTATCCCAGAGAGCGCCTGAATTTCTGGAATATTCGGATTTAAGTAAAGGGCAGCTCGGATGGTATCTTGAGCCTCTTGAACACGCCAGTCATAGAGATAAACAAAAGCAAGATATGCATGAGCATAGGGATTTTGGGAATCCAACAGCACCACTTGTTGTAAAGCCGCGATCGCACCTTCTACATCTTCCTGCAATGCCCTAGCAAGAGCAAGGCCGTAAGCCCAATCTCGATTCTGTTCTGACTGAAGGCGAAATGCTAGAGCAAGTTCAGCTTGTTCTGTATAATCTTGAACCGGATCGTATTGATTAATGCGCCCAATTTCGTCAAAAATGGGTTCCAAAGCAACTCGTCCTTGGGGTAAGGTACTGGCTAAAGTTCGTAGCTGAGTGACTAAATCTAATTCTGGTGCAGGGGTTACAGGGGCACCAGCATTAATGTTGAGGGTTATAGTTGGTACTGGTATGGGATAATGCTGACCAGTGTTCCGGTTAAGGTAGGTAGCTTCCAGGGTATAGGTTCCAGGTGCTAGATTTTTAGGAGGTAGCATTGCCGTCTGTTCCGTCACCTGAAAACTATCCAATAACTGCTCCTCACTTAAGCGTCCTGAATCCAATTGTCCCATAGCAATACCGTGGTCATGCAACCATTGGTACTGAATTGGGGAGGAAGTATGGGAGAAGGGAAGTTGGGTAGAGTTTGTCTCATTATTCAGTTCCCAATCAAAGGATTTTGGGGCAAAGTTAGAGTTACCCTGTTCAGTTTCTTTTACCTTCCAAGTCAGCAGGACTATACCCGATTGTAGCTGTTCCCAAGGACCAGACCATTGGTAAGTTACAGGAACCGGCAACCCAGGAGGGACTTGTTCTGGTACTGTTAACCGGTCTAAACTGACTTTAACTAGGGTTGGCTCTAGCGGCTTAACCTGGATTGGTGGTTGGGTGCAATGGTAGAGTTGAAGGAAGGTATCATCTGGTAAAAACCAATTCTTTTGCAACTGGAAATTTTGGGTTTCCTCGATCGTCTTTACTAAGAGAGCCTCAGATGGTTTGTAAGCGGCTTCACTATTAGTTTTAGTCAGAAACCAACAAAGCGATCGCCAATCTTGTTGTACTTGCTGTTCTCGCTGTCCTACCTTACGTCCATAGACCTGAAATTTTTCCAGAGCACCGTAGTAGTTAACATTATTGTGGTTAATTTGCGGTAAACTCGGCATCACACCCACCGTTCCTTGTAGTTGGGGTTGAGTGCGAATAATTTCTTCAATCACCTGGGGATGGGGCCACATTGCTCCCCGGTAAGGGTAAGATTGATTTTCGGGACTCAAGGTTTGCATCAGATAAATTCCCAATCTACCTGCAATGGGGAAGAGATTGAGGAGCATCAGCAATACTGCTAAACCAACCGTGTACCAACGCACCGCTCGCCAGCGTTTGGGCCACAAGGTCATACCATAGGCTAGAATTACCGACAGAATCGGCAGATAAGGCATGATATAGCGCCGATCTTTATTAACGATCGCTGAGCAGATAAAATAAGAAGCGACTAAAAAGATGGTTAACCAGGGTAAGGAATTAAGCAGAGGATGTTTCCCCTTCTGCTGAGAAAAGGAAGGTTGATCAGCTGTATTTGAGGTTCCAGAATATTCTGCTTGATCTTGATGCTGCCGATTTGTGAGTTGAACTTGACCCAAGCGTAGCAAACAACGCAGCCAATGTAGCAGTAAACCGACTAAAGGAACTACTAATAAAGGCCAAGAGACAGCAGCAGGAAGATCCTGCCAGTAAACAGTCCAAGCTGCAAGAGTATTGAGAGGTGGGTCTCCTTCTGTCGCAGCTGCACTGACAATACCACTTTGGTGGGCACTGAAGAAAAAGATCCAGTTGGTGCTGTACCAGGGAGCGAAGATAAATACAGATACCAGTAAACCAATGCTTAACTGAGCAAGGCGTTTCCAAGCCTTGTGCCATAATGCCTTTAATCCTACCCACAATAGAGGCACTAGCAGAAAAAACAGGGCACTCTGCTTAACCATCATTGCTAAACCAAAGCAGACGCCAAACCCCAAACTCCAAAACCATCCTTGCCCCTGGGTTTTGGTATCCCGCCATACTGTCAGACACCAGAAGCTAGCTACAACTAGTGCGGTGAGGGGATAATCTAGTACGTAGTGAATCCGAACCTCGTACAGTCGGGGTAGCAGTACACACAAACCCGCTGCCCATAAACCTACTTGCTGATTAAATAGGTGTTTGCCTAAACTGTAGATAGAGCAGAGTAAGATGGCACTGAAGAGTAAGTTAACCAATAGAGCTTGGTCTGGACCAGTACCAAAGACTTGTTGAAAAGGAGCTGTGGCGATATAAGTTAGGGGCGGATTCTTGGAAGAGAGCATCCACAAACTCTGCCACCATTCCCCAGAAAACCACCGAGCATGTTGTAGTGCATCCAGGTAGTTGAGGGAGCCGGTGAGGTGGTTCGTGGGATCCCAAGCAGGAATTGAATGATCAAGGGCTAACCAAAAGCGATCGCACAAAGCTCCCAGTAGCCAAATTCCCCCTAGTAACCACTGTACTCTGTATTGAATAATAAAGATGTTACCAGTTTCTTTGTTTCTACCTTCCAAGTGTGGTTCGGATGTTGGGGTATTCATTAACTATATATATAAAAGATAGAATGCAGAATGCAGAATGCAAGAAAAATAATTCTAAATTCTAAATTCTAAATTCTAAATTACTCTAAGATGACCTCAAAACCTCAACACGAGCGAATTTCAATCCAGTAATACCTTGTAGTGGCTCGATAGTACCAGAGGTAATTTTTGTATCTACCCAACCTTCCCGAGCTAGATAGTGGAGGTAATGCTTATATTCTGTCCACTCATCTTCTGTGGAATAGACAATAGTCAACATTCCTGGTTGAGTAATACGAGTGCGAGTTTGCTTGTCAAGAGCTTTATCAATGCGCTTTTTGACAATTTCGTAGCGGATGTCCTTTGCTCCTCGAACATCGAAGAGTTTTTCTGTGCTTTCGTCATGGCTAATTTCTATGGTGAAATCTTGCACCAAAACCAGATGAGTGACTGCAACTTCTTTAGATTCTGCGGTTTGGAAGTTGAAAATTGTCCTGGCACAATCACAAATAGCTCTTAGTTGCTCATAGCGGAGACTGCGTAGATGGTAGAGGGAAAAGTTTGAGTCAATGGACTCCCCTACATAAATCATGTGATTGATACCGTCAGTACACTCTATATCACAGTAGTGGGGGATGATTTGTTGCATACCAACTTGCCACCGCTCCCAAGTTTCTTTCAACAGGGAGTTAATCTGACCAATTTTTTGGTCATAGCGATCGCGAGCAATGTAAACTGAACCATGACTATTGTTACAGCTTTGGCGGTAAACTTCGACTGCCGTTTGAGCATCAGCACCACAAGTAGCAAAGTAGTCTAAGTAAATTTCGAGCTGTTCTCTTAATATTTTCAGCGCCGTAACTTCTGCTTCTACGGTTATTTTGGCTTTAAGCTTTTCGATGTAATCGAGCAAATCCAGCTGTAGCTGTTGACAAAAAGCACTCTCTTGATATTTTGCCACCGCTTCAACGATCATGAGAGCAAGGTTAAATTGTTCTAGTAAATCTGTTTGGATGGCAAGGTTGCGCTCATCTGAGGAGCCACGAATATCAGAATTTCCGTACAGAGGATAGACATTACTAAAAACAATTGGTTCTGAAGGTAGTCCCCAACTGCGGCGCTCCGCTTCTTGCAAGAAGCGCCATTCTACTGCTGGGTGAATATGGCTGAACTGTCGCTGAATCGTTTGCTGGAGAGCAATAGTAAAAGCAGGCATCAATTCCCTAGCATGTTGGCAGTCAAGCTCATCAAAGTGATGGGGACGATCGCTCATTATCCCTACAACTCCAGCAAGTTGTCCAGTTTCATAGCTAGAGTTCATGGTTTTGACAACTAGGGGAATCAACAACAGAGAAAGAACACCCTTAACATTTAAGGAGCGCTCACAATCAGTTTGGCAATCCTGGCTTAAGTCAGGAATATTCTTAACTTGATTGCTATCTGCTGCTTGCAAAAAGTGAGAGCCTCTGAGACACTCCAGAGAATAAACAGTTGATTTTAGCTCCTGAGGGGAAGTATCCTGAGATTCAGAGCCGATAAATAGCCGCATCTGCTCCTTCTCTACTCTGAGAATCAGACTATGAGTAGCACGAAATAGCGATCGCAAATATTGATTAATCTGGAAAAATTTATCAGCCTGGAGAATTGATTTTTGCTCAATCAGTAGCTCAATAATCTGTCGAATTGTCTCCCTTTCGGTAACATCTGAACCTTCCAATAATAGATTTCCTGAGAGCTGGTAGTCCTCTAAACGCAGCTGCTGCTTCCAAACTGGTAATAAGGAAAGATCAATCAATTTTGCTGAACCTTCTTCTACCAGCAACTGTTCCATATCCCAATCTGCCTCATCCCCTTGAGAATACCGACGGGCAACTTGCAATTGCTGGGAGTGGAAGGTAAACTCAATCAACCGTGGTTCTGGATAGAGAGGACTGTTTACTGAAATAATTACCGGTTGCTCCAGCAGTCGCTTGCTTTGAGCCTCAATTTGATAGATATCTCGGAGGATGAGAACTAGTAAGTGCTGCTGGTATAAGGAGTCAACTGCCTGATTTTGCCAGTCGGGTAACAAATCTGGTAACAGGATATCTCGCTCAACTAAATTAGAGTCTGTTTTATTGATGCCAGTCAGCTGACAAAAATAATCATTGGCATATTGCAATTTGAAGGTATTCGGCTCTACGACTGTCATCAATAGTTGACTATAGAAGTGGAAATTCCGCAGCCAGTCTGACTCCTGAGCTACTTCCTCCCTCGCCTTCTGCCTTCTGCCTCCTGCCTCCTGCCTTGTTTCTTGAGAGGTAATGTGGTTACCATTGTGGCTTTCTTCATCGCGCTTACTATAACCTTCGCGAATTCCACCCTGATTTTTCTGCAAACTAGAACTTGATTTAGGAATAGGCATAGGAGAGGCACTCTGCAATTCAAAATGATAAAACCCAGGAAAATCCAAGATTCGAGGAATTTCACAATTCAACTTGAAGATGCACCAGCCTACTAGTACCGCTGCGCGGAATTAAGAATTAAGAATTAAGAATTAAGAATGCTTATAGAGTAAGGATTCTATCGATCTCTTTCCTGGTGGGTTATTTCCATGCCCGCTGCACTAGGGATAATCGTTAACCTGTTTGGCTAAGTCTGTTCTGCAATTCTAACTCAACCTCAATTTCCAATTCTGACTTTTCACTATAAGTTCTAAAATCTAGTCAGGAATTTAATTAGAAAAACTTGACAGATGTTTGATGCTCTAGCCGAAAACTTAGAAAACGCTTGGAAGAAACTACGGGGTCAGAATAAAATCTCTCAGAGTAATATTCAAGAGGCTCTACGAGAGGTACGTCGTGCTCTGTTGTCTGCGGATGTGAATCTCCAAGTCGTCAAAAATTTTGTTGCTGAGGTAGAAACCAAAGCTCAGGGAGCAGAGGTTATCTCTGGAGTTAGTCCTGACCAGCAGTTTATCAAAATTGTTCATGATGAGTTAGTTAGAGTTATGGGGAAAACTAATGTCCCTCTAACTAAAGCCGATACCCAACCGACGATTGTCTTGATGGCAGGATTACAGGGAACTGGTAAAACTACTGCTACAGCTAAGCTAGCTCTACATCTGCGCAAGCAACAGAGAAGCTCCCTCCTGGTTGCTACAGACGTCTATCGACCGGCAGCTATTGATCAATTGGTGACCCTCGGTGAACAAATTGACGTACCGGTGTTTGAACTAGGTACAGATGCTGATCCTGTGGAAATTGCTCGTCAAGGGGTGGCACAGGCAAGAGAAACTGGTGTCGATACTGTAATTATTGATACAGCAGGACGGCTGCAAATTGACCAGGATATGATGGCAGAACTTGCCAACATCAAAGAAACTGTCCAACCCCACGAAGTGCTGCTGGTGGTGGATGCAATGACAGGTCAAGAGGCAGCAAATCTTACTCTCACCTTCCAGGAACAAATTGGCATTACTGGAGCAATTCTTACTAAATTAGATGGAGATAGTCGTGGTGGAGCAGCTCTCTCCGTTAGGCGAATTTCTGGGCAACCGATTAAATTTGTTGGTGTTGGAGAAAAAGTAGAAGCTCTACAACCTTTCTATCCTGATAGGATGGCATCCCGGATTCTTGGTATGGGGGATGTCCTCACTCTAGTAGAAAAAGCCCAAGAGGAGATTGATCTCGGCGACGCTGAGAAGCTGCAAGAGAAAATGTTAGCAGCCAAATTTGACTTCAGTGATTTCATGAAGCAGATGCGGCTGTTGAAAAATATGGGTTCCCTGGGTGGTTTAATGAAAATGATTCCAGGGATGGGTAAGCTTTCTAGTGATCAATTACAACAAGGAGAAACGAAGCTCAAGCAATCGGAAGCGATGATTAACTCCATGACAGCAGAGGAGCGCCGTAACCCGGATTTACTAGCAAGTTCTCCCAGTCGTCGCCGTCGGGTTGCTAGTGGTTCTGGCTATCTGGAAAGAGATGTCAGCAATCTAGTGAGTGAATTTACCAAAATGCGATCGCTCATGCAACAAATGGGTCAAGGGGGAATGGGAATGCCGGGAATGGGAATGCCAGGAATGGGTGGTATGTTCGGCGGTGGTATGGGCGGAAACCGTCCCCAAACCGGTTGGCGCGGCGGCCCTAGCAAGAAAAAGAAAAAGGCTAAGAAGAAGAAGGGATTTGGGCAGCTCTGAAAAAACAAGGCTCCGAGGCTCCAGGGCAGAAGGGAACAGTCGGTATAGCGTTACGCACATACATTAGGACGATATTTTTTCTCTGTGTTCCTCTGTGCCTGGAGTGGTGAGTTTCCTAAATGTTCTAACCAAAATGAGTAGTGCTATACATCATGGGCGCACGTCGGTGCGCCCCTACGAATAAATCAAACAATTGCGACGTCAAACTTTAATTATTATTCCAGGGAGATAAAAGAATGTGGGGTCTCACGCGAATCATAATGAGCATTATCATCCTATCGGGGTTGATTTTGAACACTGCTGGAAAGACAATAACTAATGCCAAAACTGTATCTGTCTATCACGAACCCAATCCCAAGTTACCGCAGGCTAAGACACCAACCTCAGTCCCACCAGACAGATTTGAGCTACCTCCTCTAAGCAACCCATTGCCAGTAAGGCATTTTTCGGTAGTTGTATCTCAACCTCGCCTTGCTAGTACTAGGTATGATCGACCTATCCAGTGCAATTCTGAGCCTCCTGAGTTATCTACCCAACTAGCTCAACTCAAACCTGGGTATGAACTTCTCGATTCTGCTGACTACGGGTGGCAGTTTGGCTCCTATTTTAATCAACCTGTAGTCTTGGAACTACTAACAATCATTGATGGTACTGGCAAACCAGAAATGCTACCTGACTATCCTCCGAAAGTACTCCAAGGCACTAGTAGGGTTGACTATACTCAACTAGCAGGGGCAATTATCCAAAAATTGCAATTTGAACCCACCTACTCAGAGTGTAAGCCAGTTGCCCAGGTATACTACCTCAAACTGATTATCAGTCCAGAGTTGCCCTAAATAAGGGTTGATTTTTTTGCTCAATCACAGGGAAATTTGTGCTATCCTAGCAAAAGTGATATTTCAGCGACAGCTGCGGGCGTAGTTTAGTGGTAAAACCTTAGCCTTCCAAGCTAATGATACGAGTTCGATTCTCGTCGCCCGCTTATTAATTGGAAGCCGCCTCTTTTTTGCTTCATGACGTTCGTAATGAATGCTAGTTCTTGGGAAGAAGCGACAATATATGACTATTCTTGATACCAATAAATCTTATACCTTACTCAAGATCTTTCCCTCTATCGGGTTCCAGGAGAGTTGGAAATGGTTGAGCGTTTTCTCTGTGCTATTTTAATGAACCACAGAGGCACAGAGGACACAGAGGAATAGAAGATATTCAATTTGCTCACCCTACGATATTCGCGATCGCACTCAATCAAGGGGAAATTTGTGCCATCCTAGTAAAAGTGATATTTCAGCGACAGCTGCGGGCGTAGTTTAGTGGTAAAACCTTAGCCTTCCAAGCTAATGATACGAGTTAGCATCCGTTCCTCAACCCAAAGAAAGAAGAGTAACATACAGTACAGTTGTCATGGTTTCCAGGTTTTATGCGTAAGCCAGCTTGTAGTCCAGGTTCAAGAGTTCGTTACAGAGCTAATATCAAGTTATCTCAAGAGCAGGATCAAGAACTTAACGCTTCTTTATTTCCTAGCTCTGATATGGCTCCTTTACACGGTGCACTTACACAATCAAGAAAAGATGTGCGTGTTGTAGAGCTTTTTGCAGGCGCAGGTGGTATGGGAGTTGGCTTTCTAATGGCTGGCAACCAAAATAAAGGATTTAGAATTGTTCATTCTGCTGAAATTCACCCAATTTATGTCAAAAGCCTCGAAACAAATTATAAATACTTCTCTAATAACTCAGCTAATCAACTTGATGATTGTATTCCTTGTGAATTTACCCCAGTCGATTTAACTAAAAATTCTGATTTTCAAGCTGTACAGGAAGCAACAAAAAAAGCAAATGGTGTCGATCTAGTTATTGGAGGAACACCATGTCAAGGCTTCTCACCATCAAATCGAAGTAATTGGAATTCCAAAAATTGCTATAATCGACTCATTGAATATTTTATCCAGTGTGCTTTAGAACTTAGACCTAAAGCAATTCTTTTAGAAAATGTCCAAGGAATTTTATGGACACCTCGTTCTAAGAACGAGAAAAGACGAGGAAAAGCTACAGTAGTTGATTATATCGCAAATCAATTTACAGATGCTGGTTATGTACTTTTTCCAGCAGTCTTAGATGCTGCTTGGTATGGAGTTCCACAACACAGAAATAGATTTTTTTTGTTAGCTTTACATAAAGACTTAGATTATACAGCTGATCACTTTGGTGAATGGGGTGCATTTCCCTTACCTACTCATGGAACCAAGGGTAAATATAGCTATGTGACAGTAAAAGATGCAATTTACGATCTACCTGTCGTAGAAAATGGTGAAAACAGAGTTACTCAAGACTATGATGAACCAACACAAGCTCAAATAACATCAAACCAGTTTTTACAGCAAATGCGCGAAATGGCAAATTTAGATACCATTGAAGGTCACGTTGTTTCAAAACAGGCTGATTATGTGATTGAAAGGTATAAGAATATTCCGCCTGGTGGGAATTGGAAGAATATTCAACATATGATGACTAACTATACAAATATTGAAAAAACTCACAGTAATATTTACAAGCGACTAAAGTGGGATCAACCTTCAATCACAATTGGAAATTACCGTAAAAGCATGATAATTCATCCAGAGCAAAATAGAGGATTATCACTACGAGAAGCTACTCGTTTACAGTCGCTTCCTGATTGGTTTACTTTCTGTGGTACTACTGACACTTCTAAAACTGGGGGGTTAATGCACAAGCAACAACAATTAGCCAATACTGTTAGTTATCTCTTAACATTAGCGATCGCAAAACATATTCTTAAACTGTAGTAGTCAATTACATTACGGTTGTAACACAAGAAAACTTAATAAACTTGTTTATGACAGAGTTGATTAGGCAACAATAAAAAAACAGTCACTTTTTCTTTCTATAATCATAATTTTAAGGTAATAAAATGGCAAAAATTAGTACTTTACAAGGTGATAATATTCGTAATCTCAAAGAATATTTAAAGGACGAAGAAAATATTTCCTACGATGATTTCAATAAAATTCTTCAAACAGCAAATGAAATCTTAGAACAATGCTTAGATATTAGCAAAAATGGTGCTATACAAGGACTAATTTATGGTTATATTCAAAGCGGTAAAACATCTGTCATTTTAACAACTATGGCTTTAGCAGCAGACAATGAATATAACAATTTTATTGTTATGACATCTAATATTAATGATATTTATGAACAGACATTGAACCGAATAAAAGGAGCATTAGATAGTTTTCAAGTTTTTGGGAAAAAAGAATTTCGGCAGAATCCAATAGCTACTCCTGGGCTACCATTAGCGTTAGTGTCTTCTAAACATAAAGGAAAGTTGCAAGATGTTTTAAATATTGTTCGGCAGTCAAATTGGCAAAAACAAGCTGTCATCATTATTGATGATGAAGCAGATCAAGCAAGTTTGGATACTAATATTAATGATTTAAATAAACCCACAAGTGCTGTCAATCGAGCAATTCTTGATTTAAGAGAGTATCTCAATTCTTACACCTACTTACAAACTACAGCGACTCCCCAATCACTTTTATTACAAGATAACAAAAGTGCATTTAGACCTGATTTTGTTGTTGTAACTGAACCAGGTACAGGTTATGTCGGTGGTGATTACTTTTTTGCTCACAATAATTTTAATAACTCCAACCATGCTCGTACAGTTCATCCAATTGAACTTGACAGACTAAGGAATAACAATAGTATTCCTGATACCGTCAAACAATCAATGCTTGTATTTTTTCTCGGGGCAGCAATTTTAAGAATGCATCCTCAGCAGTCTCATTCTAAAAAATACACATATTTGCTTCATACTAGCTTTAGACAAGACGATCATCATTTAGCGGCAGAATTAGTAGAAGAGTTTAAAATTGACTTGACAAATCAACTTAGGCAAAATCGAGATAATCCCCTAAATGCGGTATCTACATCATTGAGAACACAATTAGAAGAGGCTTATACTGATTTACAACAGACTTTTCACAATATTCGACCATTTGCTGACGTTGTTAGTGAGGTAGCTAGACGCATTACCTCAACAGAAGTTATTGAAATTAATTCAAACACTGGAGAAGGAGTCACTCCCAATCCAGCGAGAAAACATACTCTTTATATAGGTGGAACTAAAATAGGTCGTGGTGTCACTGTTAAGAATCTTTTGGTTACTTATTATGGCAGAGATGCACAACAACCTCAGATGGATACAGTTTTACAGCACGCGAGGATGTATGGATATCGTCAGAGTGAATTACCTGCCATTCGGATTTATTTGCCCAACCATTTAGCTCTTAGATTTCATAATATTCATCTTAGTGATAATGCAGTAAGAGAGCAGTGTCGAGCAACACATTTACCAATTCAAGTAATTCCTCTAGTTTCAAGAGGCATACGTCCAACACGGCGAAATGTTTTGAATGAAAATACAGTTAACCTAGTAACCTATCAGGGAGGAAGACAGTACTTTCCATCACTTCCTATCTCCGATCCTAATTTGTTAGGTGCTCAAAGTAAACAACTTGATAGTTTACTGGATATAGGTAAGTATCCCGATCTCCAACAACCTTATAGAGTAACCATTGACGAACTGTTGCAGATTCTGGATTTCAACGATGGAATGACTGAAACTAGTGGAGCTTGGCACGATGATCGAATTAGACAAGCCGTTTGTGCCCTACAAGATCAACCTATATATCACAATAGTGGTACATTAGTTATTGTTAACAGAAATTCCAATTTAAAGAAAAGTGCAAGTAGAAACTATACCCAACTTGGTAGTGTCCTCCCTGGTAATGCTGGAAATATACCTTATGGTATTAATCGGAATTATCCTGCATTACTAATGACGCGAGCAAAAGGAGATATTGATCATAAAGGTGGGTGGCATGGAGTTCCTTTTTGGATTCCTGTTATTCGGTTTCCAGATGGTAGTTATGCATTTTCTGTGAATGAAAGTTGATTCAATTGAAAAAAGAGTGGCTATCAATCATTTTGATCTTCGCTCCGAAACTCCCTGTTCCCCTACTGCTTTGTGACTAAACAACTTAAAATACATTCCCACCCAAAATTCCTTGATTGGAAAAGCGACAAAAGTTAAAGGATTAATCGCTACAATAATATTGCGCACATCCCTAACTGCCAAATTCACAATTTGCTTGGCAACCCAATCAGCAGACATCACTCCAATGGGATTAAGATTACTCTTAAATGGTCCCAAAATCAGTTTCCGCACTACACAAGGAGCATCCAAACGCCGCAGAGTTACTAAGTCTCCTAATGCTCGTTTCGTTAACTCATACAGGGGACTAAATGCTGGACTAACTTCTGCTTCCGAAGTATTTACCCAAACTTCCTTACAAGCAATATCTTTATTAGTCCGAACAGTAGTTAAAAATAATTCCAATAACCGCCAACTAGAAAAAGTATTAACTTCATAGGATTTAGCGATCGCTTCTTGACTCCTCTCTCCATGCACATTAATTCCATGGTTGAGAACCAGTATATCTATTTTCTCCAACTGTGCTGCCAAGTCAGACTCTTTCCCCACTTCCCAGGTAATCGTTTTTACTGGCACACTTTCTCCTTTGACAGTCAAACTAATTGTTTGCTCCTTAGAAGTCAAAGCAACTACTTTCGCTCCCCGCTGGTGAAGATGTTGTAGGAGTGCTTTACCTAAAGTTCCCGATGCTCCAGTGACTGCGATAGTTTTACCTTTCAGGGAAACAGCGGTACCCATGAGTTTGTCCACAAAAGTGAAAGTCCCACAATAGTAAGCCTTTTGGTTATCAAAGTGATGCCGCCAGTGGTAGGGGCGATTTACCATCCATCGAGAAGGTGGGGTGAGAAAGGAGCCGGGAAGGTGGGTTAAATCCGTTAATTCATCAGCCCCTTTGATACCACTACCACGAGCGATCGCACCGACTAAGAAGATTAAAGTATAGAGAGAACCTGCTAAAGCTGGTAGTTGCTGTTCTGGTGCCCAAAGATAAGCAAACCACCAGATAAACAAGCCTAAGAGGAACATAACTACAGCTTCAGGAACATCATTGCGCCAATGAGCCTGTCGATAAATTTGCTCACTGACGGGGGTTAAATCGGGACGGAATACCCGATGATGCCATGCATGTAATCGATACAGGGGTGACCAATGATGGGACAAAACGTGGTATAAATCTCGCACCAGTTCTACCCACAGAATAGAACCTACTCCCCAAATTGCTGTGGCTAGCCAATAAGTCACCATATATTTCGGTACACCTCTAAAACTTAATCTTTAGAATGATAAATGTACCAATTGTAGGATGTCTTAGCAAAGCTTAACGCATCTTAAGCTCATCCCACGACTAAAGTACGTGGGATTTCGCGTTGTTGGTTGTTAGTTGTTTGTAAAAAAACAAAAAACACAAAACAAACAACCAAGCGGCGGGCAGCTATCTCTCCCATCTCTTAAGGAATGGGCTTCCCGCCGCTTTCGGTGAAGCATCTGGAGTGTCTGGCAGATCCTTCGCTAACGCTCAGGATGACATAATTCCATAATGGTGCGTGAGTTAGGTACTTTTATTTTCTCGAATCACCTAAAGCTTTGAGGGCAAACTGAGGTAAAGCTATCATCCTTCGCCAACGCCAGGGTTCTTGATATAGTCGGTAAAGCCATTCTAGATGCATCTTTTGCATCCAGACTGGCGCACGAGTTTTTACCCCTGCCCAAATATCAAAACTGCCACCCACACCAATCCAAGTTGCTTGAGGGCACAGGTGGCGGTTTTGAGCAATCCATAACTCTTGACGAGGGACACCTAAACCCACCAAAATTAGTTTTGGTTGTTGCTCTTTAAGAGTTGCTTTTAATTGGACTTCAGCTTCTGGTGAAAGATAGCCATCCCAAATACCTGCGATCGCTAATTTGGGAAGTTTTTCTTGCCATACCTTAGCAGCTTTTTGTACCACATCAGGAGCACCTCCATAGAAAAACACTCCACAAGATTCTCCCCATTCTCCAGCCTGTTGCAATAAGGAAGCAGCCAGCTCAATTCCCGGACAACGCTGCTGTCGTTTACCCTGGAGCCCCAAGTAGAACACAATACCAGCACCATCGGGAATTACTAGTTCTGCTTCCTGGAAAACCTTGGCTAGAGCTTGATTTTCTTCTGCCTGCATCGCCATTTCTGCATTCAGAGTCACTACTTGAGTTCCATTTCCTTGTTGTAGACGAGATACTAACCAGGGAGTGTAGTCATCTAATAAATGAACCGGTAGTCCCAACACCCGAAATTGTTCAATTGCCATTTTTTTCTTAATTCTTCATTCTTAATTCTTCATTCTTAATTCTTAATGCCTGACTTTTCATCAACCGCTGCACACTCACCAACGCTCGATTCAGCTCATAACCTCGCTGTTGAGGAGCATGGAAATAAGCTTGTTGTTCTTCTTCCATCATCTTCACATCCTGACGCACCAAACCATCTAATAACTTTTGTGCCGCACCAAACAAACTGTTTTTCACGAACCTACGGAACCACACTGGTAATTTATGCAAGCGCCAAAAGGCATTGAGAGAGGTGAAATGAATCAAATAGGCACGAGTTACCGTCTCACTGACTGGACAAAATAGACAGTAAATCTTGAAGTCTTCTCCTAAAGTTGAAACCCAGTGAGGGTAAATATAACTCACATCTAATGGTTCTGGGTGGAGGCGTCGTAAGCTAGGAAAAAATAGTTGAGAAATTGACCAAATCTTGTCTATTTTGTAATAGCTTTGAGCTTGATAATGAGCATCTACCTGATTAGTCTCTTCGTGTAAATCTTTCAGCTCTGCTGATGCCCATGCTTGATATTTTTCATGTAAATGCCCATGATGCATATCCATTAAATTTTCAATGAGAAAAGAATAATGAGCTTGACACTCAATAGTTGAAACAGTGGCAATGTAGTTAAGATGTTCCCACTCCGGAACCTCTAAAGGAGATACTAATTCCGCCTTGGCAGTATCTCCAGGAAATAGCCAGATAAAACCATCCCGCTCCTTGACTGCATACTGGCGAATTTGACAGCTGGGTAGTTTTTGATTATCAGCTAAATAAGGCACCCCAACACATTCACCAGTGGGGGCAAATTGCCAGCCGTGGTAAGCACATTCTACATAATCAACGTTGATGCGACCATGACTGAGTTTAACCTGTCGATGGGGACAGCGGTCTTCCAGGGCATGTACTACCCCAGAATTATCTCGATACAGGACAATGGGGTGATTCCAAAGGGTAACCCCTAGAGGTGAGGATTGTACCTCACTACTGCGAGCAACTACATACCAATGATTCGGATTGATACCTAGCTGACGAATATCAAGTTGTTGGGTGAGTGTGGACATAGAAGAATTAAGAATTAAGAATTAAGAATTAAGAATTGGGAATTGACAAATGACAAATGACAAATGACAAATGACAAATCTAAATCTTTAGGATTCCTTCTGGGTTAACTGAGAGTAATTGACGTCTTTGTAATCCTTCTCGGTGGAGTATCTCATTTGCTGCTAGTAAGCCACTGCTAATTGCTCGTTCCATTAAGCCGCAGGGAAAAGGCATTTTTACCCAGTCACCAGCAAAAATAAGATTCGATGCACAGGTACAAGTTTCTGGGCGCTCGGCATAGCTACCGGGGGGATAGCCAGAGAAGTTTTTCTGGTTTACTAGTTCCCGATGCAACATATTTGCTTCCTTGAGTTCTGGTACAATTTCATAGAGTTCCTGTTCAAAGGTTGTCAGTAGTGCTTGCTGATTAGGAAATTCTTTTTCTTTGTAACAGTAGGCATGTAGTTCCACTACACTACCTCCAGTTTTTTGATGCCAACTGATGAATTGATCTTGAATGCGGTGGTAGAGAGTAATACTGTCGGTGAGTTGATACCCAGATAAAGAGGTGAAGTCACTGTGTTGCCACTCAAAATCTTGATCAAACCAGAAGCGGGCAACAGCAAATGGATCAGCGATCGCTAATGTCTTTACTTGATTGTACACCTGCTGATTTACCTCTCCCTGACCGAGGTTAAATAGCTGTTGTACTCCAGGTACATCGGTGGCAAAGACGTAATAATCTGCCTGGATTGTCTGTTGAACTTTGGGTGCTTCTGCTAATACACCCACCAGCTGCACCTCATCTTCTGCACGCTGAATAATTTGGAAGCGGGGTAAATCCCGTTTGGCTGGCCCTGCAATTACTCTTCCCTGATTATCGTAAATTGCACCGTGGCAAGGGCAAAGATATTTACCATCGGTTTGCCGCTGTACTGTACAACCTTGGTGAGTACAGGTAAGGGAGATAGCGGCAGTTGCTCCTGATACTGCAGCAAAAACGCGATCGCCTGCTCCATAATATTCGATCTGAGGGTCGATCATCAAAGAATTGCGTTTCACCCAAAAGGGAACATCGCTCTGAGCAGTTCCTTGCTGGTAACTGAGGGATTCAATTTGTTCCTGTTGCCAGTTAATCTTGCTGACTGTTGCTTCGGTGACAATCTTGCCACCTCGACGCTCGATCGCCTTAGCTATGGGTAGTACTAAACTAGTACCCATATCTTGGCGAGTACCGTTGAACGCTAGTCCCTCTGGGTTACCAAAGAAGTAAAAATGGAAAAACTGCATTAGTTCTCCCACACTTAGCTCATCTGGAGCATTCAGGCTAGATTTAGCAAAGGGTAAAAAGTACAAGTCATAAAGTCCTTGAGGAAAATCTGACTCTACCCAATCAGCTACCGATAAGTTATCCAGCCGCTGGAAACTTTCAGGAATTTGGAAACCACCGATTTCCCGGAAGACTCGCCAATGAGCTGTTTTAGTTAAATTGATCCCCCAACGTAAGCAATTGGGAGAAGCGAGTGTTAAGTCTACAATATTCCAGGGAAAGGCTGAATGGTTCGGTCGAAATACCTCTGGTTTGTACTTGCCATTACGGAAAACCACAGAGTAAAACTCTAAAGAGCGAAAATTATCCTTGATGTTGAGTTCTTCTACTAGACTTTTGAGGTTGTAATACTGGGGGAAAAAGCCATGAAAACCATGCTCCATCATAAAGGTTTCCTGACCCACTTGAATCGACCAACTAGCAATCTTTCCTCCTAGTTGAGGCGATCGCTCCAATAGTGTTACGGTAAAACCCCGTCGGCTGAGTTCGTAGGCACAGGCTAAGCCAGCTAATCCTGCTCCTACTACCACAACCTTTTTCGGTACTTGGAGTTGCTGTGGTAAATCTAGACTATCTTGCTGAAAAATTGTCGGTTTAGGCTTACACAAACGGGAGTATCCCAACCCTGCACCAACAGCACCAACACCCAGGAGTTTCAGAGCAGTGCGGCGAGAAATAGGTGGCAATCCCGGAAAATTGGATGATTGACTCATTAGACTGACAGAAAATCCTCACACGATGAAATATTGGCGCGAAACCATTGCTGTAGCACAGCGAATTTTAATTGAACTATGGCGACGACGCCGTAGCCTAATTTTTGGGGAATTTTCCCAATTTCTGTATTGTTACTCAACGGCTATATTTTGGCAGCACGAGCTAATGGGGCTTAAACTTTGTTTAAGTCCCATTAGCTAATGGCTAATAGCTAATAGCTAATCTCTGAAGAAACAAGGCAGGAGGCAGAGGGCAGGAGGCAGGAGGCGAGGGAAGAGGTAGGAGGAAAGAGTGCTCCAAGGTAGGAGCGGAGGAAGTGAGGGTGTAGGGTATTAATTGTGGAACGGGCATCTTGCCAGTTACAAGAAACGCCGTCAGGCGCTCATTACTTACTCAGCAAACCCTAGCTAACATTTAATGCTCCATTATCTTGCAGCCATTGTTTTTGTTCTTCACTCAATCCCTGAGCATTAGTAAAAATGGCTCCCGTTACGTTGCATCCAGAAAAATTCACATTATCCCAAATTGTGTTTTCTAGATTGGCTTCTTGCAGATTAGCATCAGATAAATTGACCTGACATAGAGTTGCTCCTTCTAAATCCACTGAAAATAAAGATGCTTCTGTTAAATCAACCTCTTGTAGTTGAGCTGATTTGAGGATTGCTTCTAGCAAATCTGCTTGTTGTAAGTTTACTTTATTGAGCTGGGATTGACTGAAATTCGCAGCAATGAGACTTGCTTGGGTTAAATCTGACTCAATTAAGGTTGATTGGATAAATTTCGCTTTTCCCAAGTTGGCTTCTCGTAAAATGATTTTAGTGAATTTAGCAGCAAAGGCAACCGCTTCATACAGTTGTGCTCCACTAAAATTAACTTGATCGTAGTTGACTTTATTTAATTTTACATTATTTAGATTGGCACCACTAAAATTAGAATTTTTAGTTTGAGATTCACTTAGATCTGCAAATTCTAATTTAATTAAAGAGGCATTTAAGTCCTTAATTAGGGCATCATAAAAAATAGCTTTACTTGCATCTACTTCTTGAAGATTTACCCCTTCAATACTAACACCGTTTAATTCTGTTTGACAAAGTTTGGCTTGAGTTAAGTTGGTTCCTGAAAGGATAGCAAATATCAAGTTTGCCTTGGTAAAATCTGCACCCTTGCAAGAAGCTTGAGAGAGATTTGCTCCTTTCAAATAAGCTTCAACAAACTTGCCTTTATCTAAATTAGTATTTTGCAAATCGATCCGACTTAATTCCGCTTGGTAGAAAGACTTTCCTTGTTTTAATTGATTCAGTAATTGTTCGCGGCTCAATAAGGTCATAAGTTATTGTTGACTAGTTTAGAATTATGGAAGAATATACATATTAGCAAAATTTTGTATTAAAGAATACATTTTTTTCTACAATTATAGATTATCCGGGAAATTCAATATCAATAAATGATGACAAAAATCCCAAATTCATGTAATTATTGCATTGTGATTGAAGATTTTTTGCATTTAAAAGTTTTTTTTGTAAAAACTTATACAAATTATTCGAGTCAACTAAATATAACCTAGCTACACAAACTTAATCAGATGCGACTTTCCTAATAGTGCAGGACAGCAGGAATAACCCAGCAGTGAAAAAAGCTCCTGCGTTCTTGCATTAGTAGGAGAACACTCACTTGCCTAAAAACGCAAATTATGTCTTTAAAAGTTGAACTTCTAGAACAGAGCTTCGAGCAAGTCAAACCTCAAGCAAATGAATTCATCAGTAGTTTCTACGACAACTTATTTGCCGACTATCCAGAGGCTCAACCTCTATTTGCCAATACCAATATGGCGAAGCAAAAGAAAATGTTGCTTGGTGCCTTGGTAATGGTAGTAGAAAATCTGCGTAAACCAGATGTGCTCACTGAAAAGCTCAAAGGATTAGGAGCCAACCACGTTAAGTATGGAACTTTGCCGGAGCACTATCCATTAGTTGGAAACTCCTTAATCAAAACTTTCGGGCAGTATTTAGAAGCTAATTGGACAGAAGAAATTCAGCAAGCTTGGGTAGAGGCCTATGGAGCAATTACCACTTTGATGCTCGAGGGTGCTGAGTATACCCCAGAAGAGGTTGCCTTATAAAATGCCATTTTGTTGCTAGCCAGCATTGCTTCCTTGGCTGCTGAATTTGAAGCAATGACACTAAGTTTTAAGGTGATTTGTGGAAATGAAAATACTAGTGAACGGTGCGTTAAGCTTCGCTAACACACCCTAAGGCGGGTACATTCTTTTCCAGAAATCGCCTAAACCTCCAAAATCAGGAGGTTGTCTTGGGAGTTAGAGCGTTCAGCATTCTGACGTTGGTTGGCTTGCGGATTTTAACTCTAGCGGTTCAAAGATGGTTAGTCCTGCGAAAAGAGCTAAAAAGCCTAATCCCTTCTGGCAACTAAAAACAGCAGTAATTGCGATTATCGTACTGTTGGTAGTTTGGTTTGTGGCTGCCTTTACCTTAGATCAGCGTTTAGTTTTCCTACCCGGAACTACCTCCCAGGAACATCGGCTCTTTGAAGCTTCCTGTAGTTCCTGTCATGAAGGCTTTAAACCTGTCAGTAATGATACTTGTCTGCGCTGTCACCAACCAGAAATGGCACAGGATGCTCATGGAGCCAAGAAATTTAGTGATCCTCGTTGGGCGGATCTTCTGCAAAAAATTGATGTACTTACCTGCACTGCCTGCCATGAGGAACATGTTCATATGTTTGGACGAGGTGTGCATCTTCAACCAGATCTTTGCATGAATTGCCACGAGGGAATTATTAGTGGGGATTTAGCTAGTCATAACGGTTTTGCACCAGATGGGTGTTGGACAGCCGGATGCCACAATTTCCATGATCATAGTGCTATTTCTACCGGGTTCTTGCGACAGAATATGGATCAACCCTCCATGTTACCCAAGCCGGAGTTACCTGCACTAACAGTGACAACTGAGTTAAAAGAACCTCCCAAACCGGATTTAGGAGATGAATTCTTGGGAGGTAAGTCGTGAAGTCAGCACTCTCTACCATAACTCGTCTGTTAATTTTGCTGTTGGTATTTTATGCAGTGTTTCCTTTTACTACTGCTGCCATAGCTGATCCGATTTCTCAGGAGCAATTAGAGGAAATTCATCAACTTTGGCAAGGAAGTACCCACGCTTTGGCTGATGTCAATTGTTCCAGCTGTCACCAAAATAAGGAAACTAAAGCTTTAATTGTCACGCCAACTCAAGAAAGTTGTCGTACTTGCCATGAAGCTCAAGTAGAAACATTCCTGTTTGGTAAACATGGAATTCGCCTGCACGAAAATCTATCTCCTTTAACACCAGCAATGGCGAATATTCCGATGAAGGAATCTGCCTTAGAAAAGCAGATGAATTGTAATACTTGCCATGACGTTCATGCTGTTAATACGGTGGTGGCTGCTGTTGATTCTTGTTTGAGTTGTCACAACGATCCTCATTCTCTCAACTATGAGAAATCGCAACATAGCAAACTGTTTTTAGCTGAAGGCAAATTACCTAGACCTTCTGTAGAGTCAGTTACCTGTGCCACTTGTCATTTACCTCGTCAAGAAAGAGATGACAAAGTGTTTGTTAATCACAACAATACATATACTCTTCTGCCTCGCGATCGCATGGTAAAAGAAGTTTGTATGAATTGTCACGGAATGGAATATTCCTATAACAGTATATTTGATGATGAGTTAGTCGAAGCTAACTTTGATCGCCTGCCGACACTGCATCTAGAAACTATAGAACTGGTGCGGGAATTCGATAAGAGAAGAGAAAAGCAATAAACTCAAGATTAAGCCCAATTGAAGATGAACAACCCAAAGTTAGACAAACCATAGTAGTGGGAGCATCTTGCTCCCTAGAAATACATCGAAGGGAGCAAGATGCTCCCACTACACTCTGGAAAATACGGGATGCATTCAAAAGCTAGAGTGACTTGAAAACTCATTTCTAGCAATCACTGAGGAGTTCACAATACTAGCCATGTCCTATTTATTGCGTCAAATCAAAGCTAAAACAATTGCTTTAATGTCTTTAGCAGCAATTATATGTGTTACAGCAATTGCTTGTGGTGGTGGTTCATCTGAGCAAGCTGCCGGAATTCCGCCAGAAATGGTTGCTGATTATGTGCATACTACTCTAGCGGCAGATCGTACAGCCTACACTCAACACGTAGTTAACCGAGCTAAAAAACTAGAAGGAAAAGAGAAAGACAAAGGAGTTCTGGAAATTGAAGCCACCGAAGGTTGGGAAAATACTGATGGTATTCCCCTACCAGCGCAAATGTTCCGCTTAGGTTCAGAAATTGCCACTGACTATGCTACTGAAGCAGGACTAACTTTTTCTTACAACTTGATCTCTCCCTGGAACATTAATGATAGCCAGGCACCGAAAAATGAGTTTGAAAAGAAAGCGATGGAAGCTGTGATTGAAACAGGTGAACCTTACAAAGATTATCAGCAAGTAGGGGATAAAACTTATTTTTCTGCTCTCTATCCTGACAAGGCTGTTGCTGAAGCTTGTGTAACTTGTCATAACACTCATCCTATTCATTTAGAGCGCTATCCTGACAAGGTATTTAAGATGGATGATGTGATGGGAGGAGTCATGATTAATTTGCCGATTGAGAAGACTTAATTGGTTTGTTGTTTGTCATTGGTCATTGGTCATTGGTCATTGGTCATTTGATAAAGAATGGAGAATGGGTAATTAATTGCAAGTTGAGAATTTATTTTTGGTAAATTTACCACACTTAACCCAGGAAAGCAGTTTTTTCTCAATTCTTCATTCTTCATTCTTCATTCAAGTAGGGCCATGAAAATCAAATTCTCAACCTTGATTTCATTAACTTTTATCACTGTTGCTCTGTTAATTCCTTTTGTTTTGAGTCCTTGGTATTTGCCAATGATTAGGGAGAGCAATTTTGACTTACACTTAGTACTTCAAGGAGAACTATATAAGCAGATCACTGGATACGTTTCCTTGTTTTTTATTATTGTGGAAATGATTCTGGTGGCGAGAAAGCGGGGTCAAAGTTGGAAGATTAAGGTAAAATTACCCGGCTCCCTGTTATTTTGGCGCAGTTTACATATTTTTGTGGGCATTGCCTTGTTGGGGACAACGCTTATTCATACAGCAGGTAGTCAGGGTTTAAATTTTAATGCTATCTTCCTCTGGGTGTTTTTTGGGGTTGTTTTATCGGCTTTAATGGGCTCTGTTGCGGAAGTAGGTATACTAGAATCTCCCCAGAGAAGTTTTAGCTTGGCAGGAATCAAAGCTAATGGTTTAAATCAGAAAAATTTTATTCCTAAGGGAGTACTAATTCGTAACCTGCGTCTCATTTGGTTGAATACTCATATCTTCCTGGTTGCTGCATTTGTGGTAATGTTGATCATTCATATTATCATTGCCTACTATTATCAGTAAATTTTGTCAATGAATGATGATAATAAAAAAAACTTGGTTACTAGCTTTTGTCGGTTTCCTACTATTTCTCATCGGAAATATCATAATTACCCATAGGGACTTTGCTCCTACCTTTCATTCATCGATCGCAAATTTGGCTACCCTCAAAACTATGGCACGAGATTCCGTGCCTTATGAAGTTGCGATGACCAATGGTAAGCCCAGTTTGATCGAATTTTATGCTGATTGGTGTCAAAGTTGCCAATCTCTGGCGGCTACTTTAGAAAAACTCCAGCATAAGTATGGAGAATCTGTAAATTTTACTATGCTCAATATTGATGACCCCCAGTGGTATCAGCAAATACAAACCTATCAAGTTACTGGTGTACCTCATTTGACATTTCTGAGAGCCAATCAAGAAGTGGTAGAGACGGTGATTGGTAAGGTGCCGGAATTTGTGATTGATGAGATATTGGTGGATATGGTGAGTTGATTTGGGAATTTAGAATTTAGAATTTAGAATTTAGAATGGGTAATCCTATTTTTCGTTTCCTGGGTTCAATTAAACTAGCAGTACCTTTACTAACTGCTATTGTTATTATCCTCATTGGCGCAACTTTTTACGAATCCCAAGTTGGTTCAACTACTGTTCAACAACAAATCTATAAAAGTCCCTGGTTTGGTGCTTTAATGTTTCTTCTTGCTCTAAATTTGGGAATTTCGGCGTTGTCGCGCTATCCTTGGCGAGGAGCGAGGAAAATTGGTTTTGCTTTAACTCATACGGGACTAATTGTAATTATTGCTGGCTCAGCAGCGGTTATTCACTTAGGTTCAGAAGGAATGCTACCTTTGCGAACCGATGGAATGGCTAGTAGCCAAATTCGGGTAGAAGGGGATTTATTAGAAGTTATGTCCCCTGATGGGGAAGTGGCACAGGGGAATGTTTGGGTAAAAGCTGATGGCTCTCTTAGTCCTAATCAAGTTGGTAGAGTCTCCCTCATTAGCTATACTGACAAAGCGCTCAAAACTGTCAGCTTTCATCCAGGAGGAGCTGTTCAGAATCTTGCGGTTAACCTCAGCCTAACTAGCTCCAGTATGGGGCAAAAATTAGACCGTTGGTTAGCGATCGCACCTAATTCCTATAGTAAAATTTCCCTAGGTCCTGCGGAATTGGAGATTATTGCGGCTGAGAGTGAATCCGAACTGCAATCTTTACTATCGCCTCCCAGTAAAGCAGATGATAATCCTTGGGGAAGATTACAAGTTAGTTTTCAAGGACAACAAAAAGCGATCGAGATTAATCCTAGCCAGTCTGAATCAGTTGAACTAGGTAACTTAACCCTGAAGGTACTCAATTTTTGGCCAGATTTTCGCCTCGATAGCAACAATCAACCTATTTCTGCCTCTAATAGCCTAAAAAATCCTGCTGTTAAACTCCAAGTTCTCAGAAACCCAGTTTCTCGTGAAGACGACAAGGAAATATCCGCATTTACGGAACAGAAACCCGGTTTCTTAACCGATAGTATTGAACAATGGTTCGTTTTCGGACGTCAAGAGTTACCCCCTGTGCGAGCTGTAGTTGCCGGGGAACAAATCCAGGATCTCGATATCCAATATCAAATCTCTCCACAGCAAACTGAAGATTACTTCCACGTCATTGTTACAGCAGCAGACGAACTTTACTATACGGCAAATTCTTCTCAAGGATTCCAATCAGGCAGCCTCAAAGTAGGACAATCAGTCAATCCTGGCTGGGCAGATTTTCAAATTACCCTAGAACAATTCATCCCCCAAGCACAACTACAACGAGAAGTGATTCCCATTGCCGATTCTAATTTTGGGGAAACTCCTGCACTGTTAGTAAAAATGCCGAATGGTACTGAAACTTGGTTACCCTGGGGAGAGCCTACTGTAATTAAAGATACTAATGAAGAATGGTTAGCAGCTTTTAGTCCCAAATTGTTACAATTACCCTTTGCCATTAAGTTAGAAGACTTTATTGTTGAACGCAATGAAGGCTCTGAATCTGTAGCCATGTGGACTAGTCAAATTCGCATTAGTGATCCTCACGACAGTTTCAGCGAGCAGCGCCGAGTCTGGATGAACCATCCCACCTGGTACAAAGGCTGGAAAATTGCTCAAGCTTCCTGGAATCCTGGAGATTTACAACAATCGACATTGCAAGTTAAACGAGAACCAGCTTGGGTAACGGCATTAACCTGGAGTGGTTCCGCCTTAGTAGTGTTGGGAATTGCCGTCATGTTTTATGGTCCTTTACTGGTGAAAAAATTACCAGTTCCCCAACCCAAATCTGAAAATCCTCCAGTTGAGACGACAACCAAAGAAGTTTTAACTCAGTACTAAATCTGTAGGTTGGGTAGAGCGCTAGCGACACCCAACAAATCCCGACATCATTGGGTTTTGTTCCTGATGCTGTTGGCGAATTATTTCTTCATATCCAAAAGCTTGATTCGGCCGTAACTCTTTTACAGAACTTTATTTTTTTTTGAGATGCGATCGCAAAATGTAATGATGTTGTTAGAGAGACATTGACATCCTGCCTCCGCTATACCTCGTTAGAGGTATAGCGGGGGATTCCCAAGAGTTCTTGGTTCGCAGTTCATCGAGCCGACTTAGAACCAGAGCGTCTCCGTTCTTGAGCCAGAGGTCAGTTTCTCCCTGCGCTTTCGAGCTTTTGGCTCCGGATTCTGTATGCCCTACAGTACCGTTTAAATATTCAGCTAATAACAATAATCCTTTTTTCAAGATGTTTTTGGCTGCGTTATAGTCCCGGTCTAATACCGTTTTACAACTACTGCATTTATGTGTTCTGCTGCTAAGTGTTTTCTTCACCTTCGCCTTACAACATGAGCAATCAACAGTTGTATTGTGAGGCACTACAGCAATAACTATCACACCATACACTTTGGCAAAGTATTGAAGCCATTTGGTGAATCGATACCAAGATGCATCGCTGATGGATTTAGCTAGCTGGTGATTTTTTACCATGTTTTGTATCTTCAAGTCCTCGTAGACAATTAAATCTTTCGACTTAACTAGCGCCAAAGCATCTTTACGAGCTTTGTCTTCACGCTGTCTACTTACCTTCAGATGTTGCTTCGCTAAAGCCTTGCGTGCCTTGTGGTATCTGTTAGACTGTTTCTTCTTTTCAACATGTTTCTTGGAAACCCGACGTTGAAGCATCTTTAATCTTCGTTCGGATTTCCTCAAATATCGAGGGTTGTCAACAGTATTTCCATCGGAATCGGTATAGAACTCTTTTAGTCCTAAATCAATTCCCGTCATTTTCCCTTGAAATTCATGCTCCTCTCGTCTATCCCAATCCACTAAGAACTGAGCATAGTAGCCGTCAGCACGTCTTATGACTCGAACTCTTCGGATTTGTTTTTCCCTGGTCCAAACTAAATCCCTAGAACTCCACAAATCCATCATTCCGACTTGAAAACCATCAGTGAAAGTTATAGTCCTTCTCTCAGCAGACAATTTCCACCCTGAATTTTTGTACTCGACGGAACGACTGAATTTTTTGTAGCGAGGATAGCCTTTTTTACCGGGTTTTCCTAATCTACAGTTTTCATAAAAACGCTGAATGGCAGACCATGCCCTATCAGCGTGAGCCTGCCTTGCTTGGGAGTTGAGTTTTTTCGCCCAAGGGGCAAGTTTGTCCTTAGCTAGTAGGGCGCAAAGCTTTTGGAGGTCGTTACGAGTGACCCGTCTGTTATCTTCCCAATAGCGCAAACAGGTGTTGCGGATGAACTGCCCTGTTCGGATTGCTTCATCCAACTTGCTGTACTGAACTTTGGTTCCTTTGAGCTTGGCTTCAATGACTAGCATGAGACCAAGCATAACATCTGTTACCCACTGCGAATACAGGTATAATTAGGGCTTGCTGCAAAAGTGTGTAAACTATACCATACTTTGCTTTCAATCATTTTATGCCTAGCAGGCGTGCAAGGAAATTGTATCTTTTGGCTCAATTTCCTTGCACCGTAAGTCAAAAATCCCTAACACCTACCACCTCTTTCCCTTACCTACCACCTGCCACCTACCACCTACCACCTATTCAAACCCGAAAGTTACGACTTATTCAGCAAGCCCTAATTATTTGGATTCCCTGCCGCTCAATTGTTAGCTGTTCGGCATTCATCTCACCGCTAAACCATTGGCGGTACTCGGCTACGCCTCGATCAATCCGCCTCGGTTATAGCGGGAGCCTTCTGCCGACATTAAGGTAAAGTTTCCGGGGGAGCATCCTAAAGTTGCACAAATGATAGTAGTGGGAGCATCTTGCTCCCTATAATTACCGAAAGCGAGCAGGATGCTCGCACTACTTTCTTTGCCAAAATGGGATTTGAGGTATTTACTGGATACGAATGTTTGCGTGAGGTTTCTTAATGGAGAATCAGAACGGCTAAGACAACGATTTTTAAGAACTGATCGTCAAGATACCGAACAGGCAAACACCTCATTGGATACAGTGTAAACTAAAAAAAACAACTATGGTACAGACTAAACCTATATCAAAAACAATCACCAATCTAGATGACCTAGAGGAAAGATTTAACCTCCATCCTACAGAAAACGAGCAATTTTTCCCAGAGTGGTATCAAGACTTACCTGAACTAACCGACTTTGAAAAAGCAACATTAGACCAAATTAGAAACAGATTTTTGCGCCATCGAAAACGTGGTTCCTTAGCAGAAGGAACCATCAATCACTTAGTTATCTCTCCCTTATTAACCCTGGCTGCTTTATACGACGAACCCTTCTTTGTCACTACAGAACCAGAAGTCGAACTACTCCTAGAAGACAGAGAGCAATTACTCAGAGGACGTATCGATACCCTAATTATTCAACAGCAACTCTGGGTATTAGTCGTTGAATCAAAATCAACCATTGCCTTCTCCGTTGCCCTACCTCAAGCCCTCACCTACATGATGGCAAACCCCAACCCGGAACGCTCTGTCTACGGATTAATTACTAATGGGGATGAATTCCAATTTATTAAACTCTTAATCCAAGATAACCCACAATACGATTTATCTAATATTTTCTCCCTACTACTCCCTCACCGTAATCAACTTTATGATATCATGCGCATCCTGAAACAAATTAGACAAATAATGCTGTGATAGCGTTTCTCATTGGGTGATGGTACTTTCGTTATTGGTTTTTCGAAATGGGGAATAGGCAATAGGCTGTGAAAATTGGATCTACCTCACGCTTGGCGAGAAATGCTATAAATAATATCTAGCTCTGCAAAAACAGGATGTCAGGATATGGCATACAGTGACTTTACTTTAGTAAAAGCAGTAAAAACTTTTGACTTAACTCTTTCTGAAAAAGTTGATGTCTTTACTGATGTTCCAGAATTCAATGGCGGCGAATTTCTGCAAGAGATACTGCGATATAACCTGCCTTTATCCCTGGCAATTAATACAGAAAAGTCCCGTTCTGAAATGATTATTGCCCCTATTCTCATTGAGCTAAAAAAACGTTTATCACAACCAATTAGTTTATTCTCAGGGGTAGATTTTACCGTTGATAGTACCCAGGGATTAAACGGAACCTGTGACTTTCTCATCAGCCGTTCTCCAGAACAGCTATTTATCAATGCCCCGGTTATTACAATTGTCGAGGCAAAAAAAGAAGATATTAATGGAGGCTTAGGTCAATGTGTAGCAGAAATGTTAGCGGCAAGATTATTTAACGAACGGGAAGGAAACCAAATTAACAAAATTTATGGGGCTGTCACCACTGGAGATAGATGGAAATTTTTAAAGTTAGAAGAGCAAACAGTTGAAATCGATTTAGGAGAATATTTGCTTAACAATGTAAATAAAATTTTGGGTATCTTAGCCAATGATATCAACGAATTGCAAACTTGAACTTCGAACTAAAAAGATAAGATGCTTTTTCCAACCCCGTTAGCCCCAATGAAGCAATTGACTCTTCCGAGTTGAATATTGGTTAGAGTAGACTGGACTTAAAGCCTCAAATTTCAACCTCGCGGATTGAGCATCGCCATACCAGTTATGTCTTCCTAGTGAGGGATTTTTACATCGTACCTCCTTTGAAAGTAAAGGTTTTGTTGAAGTATCGCCTGATAATTTACCATCAGTTACTTCTGCCGCGCTGCACTAGACATCCTTGGAGTGGTTCAGATTTAGTTAAATAGGATGCATAAATTAAGTTCTGGGTGGGTTACTATTCCCAATCACTCATTCCCAAATAACAAATGACAAATGACAAATGACAAACTATGAAACCACTCAAATTTTTAATTGGACTGTGCCTAGGCATTCTCATCCTGGCGATTCCCTTCACTCAATTTCAACCCTCTCCCGTGGAATCCCTACAAACCCTAGCAGTACAACTGGATGGACGCAAAAAACCCTTAGATACGGTAGCCAGAGAAACTGTAGCGCAAATTCATGGTCGCCTCCACTACCAAGCTAATGATGGGAACAAACTAGACTACTTGTCAACCTACCTTTCTCTCTGGTTTAATAACCGGGACTGGAACGAAGAACCCTTTATCCTGTTCAGTTACCGTCCCCTGAAAGAAGGAATTGGCTTAGAAAGCGATCGCAAATATTTTACCTTTGCTGAACTGATAACCTCAGATTTAGGTTCGGTTGTCCTCAGTGCCAAAGAGAAACAAGCCAATGAACTGGATTTGAGTCGGGATGAGCGAGAAGCCTTAACAATGGAAGCACGTTTGGGACGAATGCTCGATACAGTAGGACAGAATAGCCTACCCCTAGTTCCCCACCCTAGTGAGCTAAAAGGCACTTGGGTGAGTCTCTCTCAAACTGGGCAATACTACGAACCGGAAGTAGAGCAAACCCTCTTGAGTGACTACAAAACTCTAAAACAACAATTCGATAACACCTCTATTTTAGGAGAAGTAGGTCAACAGCTACAAACGGAATTACGCCACCTCAGTCCCGAAATTTATCCCAGTTTCCAGACTCTGCAACGGGAAGTTAGTTTCTACAAATTACGTCCTTTTGGTAAAGCTTGGCTCTTATATGCGATCGCTTTTTGTGTCATGCTTATTGTCCTCCTCTTTCCCAGCTTTGACTTCTACTGGGGAGCAATCGGTATCTTTACCAGCGGTTTACTAATCCAAGGATACGGCTTTGTCGAAAGGATGCAAATTGCTGGACGCCCCCCAGTAACTAATATGTATGAATCAGTAATCTGGGTAGGTTTTGGCGTTGCCGCGATCGCGCTACTATTTGAAGGTATTTACCGTGCTAAATATTACCTCCTTGCTGCTGCACCTTTATCCGTAACTTGTCTACTCCTAGCAGATAGTCTCCCCGCAGTTCTCGATCCTAGTATTAAACCCCTTGTACCCGTGTTGCGAGATAATTTTTGGTTAAGTATCCATGTTCCTACTATTACCCTCAGTTACGCCAGTTTTGCTCTAGCTATGGGTTTGGGTCATATTATCTTAAGTCATTATTTATTTACACCCCAGGCAAAAGAACGAATTCGTAGTTTAGCAAAATGGAACTATGGCATCTTACAAGTAGGCGTTTTATTACTGAGTGCCGGAGTGATTCTCGGAGGAATTTGGGCCCACTTCTCCTGGGGACGCTTTTGGGGTTGGGACCCGAAAGAAACCTGGGCATTAATTGCCCTAATGTGCTATGTTATTCCCCTCCATGGTCGTTTAGTTGGTTGGCTAGGAGATTTTGGTTTAGCTGTTACCAGTGTTGTCAGTTTTAATGCCGTGTTAATGGCTTGGTATGGGGTGAATTTTGTGTTGGGGACGGGACTCCACAGTTACGGTTTTAGTACAGGAGGTTCTGAGCTGATTGTTGGTAGTCTTGTTGGTTTAGACCTAATTTTTGTGCTGGTGAGTGCTATTCGTTATCGGGGTTGGGTTAGTGAGCAAGCAGTAATCCTCTGAGTTCTCTGTGTCTCTGTGGTTATATTGAGGAATGAGAACCACAGAGGCACAGAGGACACGGAGATGGAGTTAAATGAGATATCGGGGAAGGTGATTGGGGGTGCAATCGAGGTGCATCGAGAGCTAGGGCCAGGGTTGTTGGAGTCAGCCTATGAAACTTGTTTGAGGTATGAATTGCATCAGCGGGGACTACGAGTTGAGCATCAGGTAGCTCAGCCTGTTTCTTACAAGGGATTAGAGTTGGAGTGTGGCTATCGTCTGGATTTATTGGTTGAAAATCAAGTGATTGTGGAGTTAAAAGCTGTTGAAGGCATCCTACCGATTCATGAAGCCCAACTTTTAACCTATCTCAAACTCCGTAACCTGCACCTAGGTCTATTAATCAACTTTAACGTCCCCCTCCTCAAAAACGGCATCAAACGGCTAATCCTCTGAGCTCTCTGTGCCTCTGTGGTTCTAATTGTTATTAATTGTGGTTCCAACTTTTATTAATTTTTGTAACAATCATCTTAATGTGCATAAAATCCCTACTTTATCCCAGAGAGATATTTAGAGGTGAGCAATGAACCCAGAAAGTACTTGAGGTTCAAGGTGTATAAACCCCAACCATCATGCATGAAGTAGACGCACACTTAAAAAAGCTAGCTGTAGAAGCACAGCACCACCCCCCAAAAAGCCTTAAGCGGCAACGGGCTTTAGCAAGGTTAGTGAGTGCCATTCAAAAATCGGGTCAACTTTGTGTTCCCTATCCAGGTCAATTCAAAGGCTTTCACGCAGATATTTATGATGAAGCCAAGCAAAGGCTATTTTGCCATATTTGCGAAAAAATTGATACTTATGACCCCAGCAGGGAAGTGCTGCAATGGGCAAATTTTCTTCTAAGGAGGCGATTTTTTATTGAGGCAAGTCGCGATATCATGCCCACAGCTCCTCGATGTGTCAAACATCAAGCAATTAAAAGGTTGACAATAGATGACTTGGAGAGAAATAATCCTACGGAAGTCAATCTTTCCCTTTCTCAACAAGTTATTGAATGTATAGAAGCAGATACTGAGGGAATTTTTAAGGGGACATATACCTCCAAAAATCCTGCCGCTAACTTCCAATTTTTAGCCCTCCAAATCCTGTCGGGATACTCTTGGAAAGAAATTTCCGCTGAGTTAGGCATCAAAATACCAACCCTAAGCAGTTTTTACCAGCGTTGTTTAACTAAGTTTGCCTCTAAGTTGAAGGAATACTTGTCTGAATGATTCAACCTCATTGAGAAATTGAAAAATGACAAACATCACCACAAAAGACTGCTTAGCTTTCAGCGTACCTCTAACCCTAGAAGCACATCACAGAGCACAACGGTTTCATTCCCAGCAATCTAACTTAGAGCAAGCTAAACAAATTTATCTCAATACTTTAGCAGTATATGCAGTGAATTTTTACTTAAGATGTTTGGGCATTGAGACTGATTTGGAAGCCAGTGACAGCTGGAATCCCATAATGCAGATTCTGGCAAATACAGCAGATTTAGTGATCAAAGATATTGGTAAGTTAGAATGCCGTTCTGTATTGCCTGGAGAAGAAATTTGCCGGTTACCACCAGAAGTTTGTTCTAACCGCATTGGCTATGTAGCAGTTGAGCTTAATCAACAATTGACGGAAGCTACACTGCTGGGCTTTATACCTACTGTAACTGCTGAAGTAATCTCAATCAGTAAATTGCGATCGCTAGAAGATCTGCTAGAAAAACTCAATCCCCAAGAGCTGTTACCACTAAATCGGTGGTTACAAAATGCTTTTGGTTCAGGTTGGGAAGCGATTGAAACATTGTTATCTCTGCCTCAAGAAGAGCTAGCTTTTGATTTTAGAAGTGGTAGTCAAGCTCTTCATTTCAGAAATCGCACTCCTCCTACTACTAATTTATCACAAAGTTTGCCAATTGTGGGAGTTAAAAGAGGAAAGCTACTACATTTAGAAAAGTCTGGAGAACAGTTAGCTCTCTTGGTAGGATTAGTGCCACAAACAGCAACTACCATGGATATTTCTGTGGAAATTTATCCCACTGGAGGTCAAACTTATTTACCACGAGAGCTCCAGCTGATGCTACTAGATCAAGAAGGGGAAGCCGTGATGCAAGCTCAAGCTAGAAGCACGAAGAGTATTCAATTGGAGTTTAGTGGTGAGGTAGGAGAACATTTTAGCGTTAAAGTAGCTTTGGGTGATGTTAGCATTACTGAACCATTTTTAATTTAAAAATGGTTGTTTGTTGTTTGCTAATTTGCAAGTAGGGAATGGGAAAATTAGTCATTCTGAAGCTGGATGGTGATTTTTGGCAGCAAGGGTTCTGGGTAAGTGTGGAGATTGGCTCTGAAGGAAAACTCCCAGAAGTGGAAATGACTGGCTATTTACCCCCTGCTCCTGAATTAGCTACTCACTTACAACATCATTGGCACGACACCTATCGCAGTTTAGGAGCGCCTTACCGACTGGAACCAAGAAAAATTACTATTGTTGGTTCGATTAATGAATGTAAAGAATCAGCGAGGGAGTTAGAAGAGCATTTGAGAACATGGCTCGATTCTGAATACTTTCGTCCCCTTTACAGGCGTTTACTAGCAGAACTAAACCGAGATGAAAAAATTCGGGTGCTGATTCGCACTAAAGATCAACAACTACAAAAATTACCCTGGCATCTGTGGGAGTTGTTTGAGCTTTATCCTCAAGCAGAATTTGCTCTGAGTAGTACCAGATTTATCTGTCAATCAAAAACTAAGGCAAATTCTAGAACAAAAGTCAGAATACTAGCTATTCTTGGTCATAGCCAAGGCATTAATATTGCTCAAGATCGACAGTTATTAGAAAAATTGCCCCATGCAGAGATCGTCTTTTTAGTAGAACCGCAACAGCACCAAATTAATGAGCAGTTGTGGGAAAAATCCTGGGATATTATCTTTTTTGCTGGACATAGTGAGACAGAGGGCGAAAAAGGTAGAATTTATCTCAATCAAACCGATAGTTTAACCCTAGATGAGCTGGCATTTGCTTTCAAGAAAGCGGTTCAGAAGGGTTTACAGTTAGCAATTTTTAACTCTTGTGATGGTTTGGGGTTAGCAAAACAACTGGGTGATTTAGCAATTCCCCAAATGATTGTTATGCGGGAGTTGATACCAGACAAAATAGCTCATGAATTTCTCAAGTATTTTCTCACTGCTTTTGCTAGTGGTACATCTTGCTATCTAGCAGCAAGGGAAGCGAGGGAGCGGTTGCAGGGATGGGAGCATAAGTTTCCCTGTGCTAGTTGGTTGCCAGTGATTTATCAGAATCTAGCACAAGAGCCTTTCAGGTGGCCAGAAGAGTTATTACCCTGGTGGAAAAGCTTACAGACAATAAGGTTAAAAAAATTACTGCTGACCAGTATAGCTGTTACTAGCTTAGTAATAGGAGCGCGATCGCTTGGCTTATTGCAGTTAGCTGAACTGAAAACTTTTGATCAGTTAATGCAATTGCAGCCCGAAGAAGGAGTTGATGAGCGTTTGTTGCTAGTGGGAGTAACCAAAGAGGATATTCAAAACTTGGGGCATGAATACCCATTACAGGATAAAACCCTGCTGCAACTATTGCAAAAACTTCAGCAGCATCAGCCACGAGCCATTGGCTTGGACATTTATCGAGATCATCCAGAGGGGAAGGGTTATCAAGATTTAGTTAACTACCTCAAAGAAAACGAGCATGTAGTTCCCGTATGTGTCTATCCTTTTGATGAACATGATGACGGCATTGCACCTCCTCAAGGACTTCCAGCTCAACAACCGGGCTTTGCTGAGGTTTTAATTGATCCAGATGGTACTACCCGTCGTCATCTGTTGGCAATGGAAGCACCAGCTGCATCTGACTGTGCTACCTACTACTCCTTCAGTTTGCAGTTAGCACACCATTATCTAGAGCCAGAGGGTGTATCACTGCAATTTATCTCAGAAGATCACTGGCAACTTGGCTCGGTTGACTTAAAACAATCGCCAGCTCACAGATGGTATTACCACCGACAACTGAGAGTTCCTGGCTTCCAAATTATGCTTAACTATCGCACCAACAAGTATCCCCAACAGGTTGCTGAACAAGTGAGCCTGAATGATATTTTAACGAATCGGGTCAAAGCTGATTTTATCAAAGATAAAATTATCCTCATTGGTATGACTGACTCAATGATAAAAGACGATTTTACCACTCCTTACAACCAAGAAATACGCGGCTTGGAACTTCATGCTCAAATGGTAAGTCAGCTACTTAGTGCAGTTGAAGATCAGCGTCCCCTGTTGTGGTTTTTGCCCTTTTGGAGTGATACTCTTTGGCTCTGTTTTTTTTCTCTAGTCGGAGGGATCATTGGCTACCGTTTCCAGTCACCTTTATCCTTGGGAATAGCCGCTGGAGTCAGCATCATTGGTAATAGTGCATTTTGTTGGATTTGTTTGTTAACAACTGGTTGCTTATTACCTTTAGTGCCATCAGTTTTGACCTTAGTGACCACTGGAGGCGTCCTTGCAGGTTGCAAGGGCAAAAACCACCAGTGAGGGGTCAGCTATTATGCATTTAAATCTTGAGTTAGTACTGATGCAGGGACTCAGAAAAATGGGTACAAGGAGATTAGGATAACCCAATTTAAATGTTTTTTAGCTTGTTCAATTTCTTGTTTAACTGATTTGAGTTTTTCCTGATACTATATTTAATTTAAGAAAACTGTATTAAGTAATTTCACAGATTAACCTGATACTATATTGAAATGCACAAAACTGCATTAAGTAATTTCACAGATTAAATAGATTTGACTTCGTAGAACACAATTAGCAGTGATACTGATCAATCAGTTTGGTAATATCAATCACACCAATTACCAAAACTATAAGAGTAGATTAAACATTCGTTGTTATCTTATTAAGTAATATATTGGTTAGACAAAGCTAATATGTTGATTAGATAAAGCTAATATATTGCTGTCAAAATTAACGACGATAATAGACAAATATTTGGCATCATAAAAATCGGTCAACTACAGATGGAACATTCAATGCAAGCAAACAAAGAAAAAGTTTTTGCCCTATTATTAATGCGTTTTAATATTCAGCCTTCCAAAGCCAATGTACTATCAGAAGCCTGGTTGAACCAGCATCCCGAAGAAACTTGGGAGAGTTTAAAAAATTTGTTAAAGAATGAGCAAGTAACTGTCTCAAGAGGAGTACTCAAAGATGTGCCTCAGTCTATGACTCCAAAGGGTCGCACAATTAAATATCGAGGTGCTTCATATGCAGTACCTCCCAAAAATTCACACCAATTCAACTCCACCCCATCAGTAAAGAAGCACTACTATCGAGGTGTGGAGTATTAACTCGACAAACCTAGGACTTACGCACCATCACGGAATTATGTCATCCTGAGCGATAGCGAAGGATCTCCAGACTGATAGGGAGATGGGGAAATAGGGGAATTATGTCATCCTGAGCGATAGCGAAGGATCTCCAAACGGCCTAGATGCTTCACTATCAACTATCTCTAGCTTAAGTTGACACCAATGCCTGCTCCCTGCTCCCTTACTCCGAAGGATTGTTTCTTCAAAGATGAACAGATAGTAGAGTGGTTTAGTCAACGGATCATACATCAGCTCACTGGTTGCTCTCGAAAAACTATTGAACGCTACATCCTAGACTTTGAGATTGGATGCCAACAGAGGGGCTTGGCATCTTACTGTGGTAGGAATTTAAAATCTAGGGACTTATGCCTTCTGCACGGAATGCTGTGGGAAATTTAGAATTTAGAATTTAGAATTAAATTGCACGTATTGCAAGCGTTTGTGGTTGAACAATAGCGATATCTGGTTCTAAGGATTTTATCGATCGCAAACTGGTGGGTGATTTCCACCAAGCTGTACTATTAAGCTCATCCCACGACTAAAGTACGTGGGATGCAAGCGTTATTTGTTGTTGGTTGTTAGTTGTTTGTCAAGAAAAACTTTCTAACAAATAACTTGCCAACCAAGCGGCGGGCGGCTATCCCTCCCATCCCTAGAAGGAATGCGCTTCCCGCCGCTTTCGGTGAAGCATCTCTAAGTAATCGCTCAAAGCGTAGATTCTTCGTTCCGCTTTGCGACCCTCAGAATGACAAATTATACCTGTTCCAACTTTTCAAACAGCCTCTAAGAATTCCTGCTACATTGTTCCCATTCACAAGTTACCTTACATTTGATAGGCTTTTTCTTAATTATACAATGATATAACTACGTAAATCTCTCCCATAATTGTATGAAAGAACGACTAATCAGTTGGCTCAACCAGCTATTAATAGTAGATGTTTTTTTTGTTTTGTTGAGCTTTGTTTGGTTTGCGATCGCACTTTTCGGTCGCTCAGTTGGTATTTCCCTAGGATTTGATCTTTGGTATAGCCTCTGGGAGCCTGTATTCACTCCAGCAATTGGTATTCTTATGGCAGGCGCACTATTGAGTGGGTTGATTAGCTATATATCCAAGCGACTCAACCCCAATTAAATAGGATTTGCTGAAAAATCTATTGGGAAAGCATTTTGAAGGGACAAAGGTGGTAACCATGATAATGGGAATATGAGACCAACGTTGGTTAGACTTAATCTGCTGGCAAGTTTCAATGCCATCCATCATTGAAGAAGGTTTTAGGTTTTTGGATAACTCTCGAGGGACATAACATAAAATAAAACTAGTGATTAGGCAAGGGTTGAGGTTGGCTATGGTTTCCATCAACTACAAACCAATACTAGAAAAGTTCGAGCCTCCGGATTCAGAAGGGGTCTGTGCTGGAGAATCGCCTCGCCAAACATTGCCCACGATGTATGATTTGCCCAGTGAGAACCCAGAGGAACCAGGTTTGCCTGATGAATTTCATAGCCTGCAACCACAATTGCTCAGTCGCACCCTCGAGTTGAGCAATTACTCTCGTGACAATTGTTTCAGTGCCTTTGACCTCAACCTTTATTATGATGTTAACCATCTTCTTTGGTATAAACGTCCCGACTGGTTTTTAGCAGTGGATGTGCCTCGGTTGTATGATGGCAAAGACTTGCGGCGGAGTTATGTTGTTTGGCAGGAAGGCAAAAGTCCCTATGTGGCGCTCGAATTTTTGTCCCCAGGTACGGAAGTCGAAGATTTGGGACGTTTCCATGATGAAACTTCTCAGGTAGCAAATACAGCATCAGCAAAACAAACTGCAACCAAACCCCCTGCCAAGCTAGAAGTGTACGAGAGATATTTGCAGATTCCTCACTACTTTGTCTATAGCCGCTACACTCAAAAGTTGCGCTATTTTAAGCTAGAGGTCGGACAATATCAGGAACAATCCCTTAACCAAGAAAACCCAATTGCTTGGTTAGCTGATTTAGAGATTGGTTTGGGAATTTGGGAGGGAGTATTTGAAGATGTTCCTGGTTATTGGTTACGCTGGTGCGATAGTGCTGGTAACTGGCTGTTAACTGATACAGAGCAATCGGAGCAACAGGTACTACAGGAGCGAGCTGCCAAAGAACAAGAGCGAGCTGCCAAGGAACAAGCCGAGGCTCAATTAATGCAAGCTGCCCAAAATCTACTGGAAACAGGCATGGAAATTGAACAGGTTGCTCAATTGTTGGGATTATCGCAAGAACAGCTAAAACTCTTAAAACGCTCAACCTCCAGGGGTTGAGCGTTTGTGTAACAGCATAGCATTTTAAATTAAACAACGGCATAGCCTGTATATTCCCGCATTTCAATAGATAGAATAAAACTATTGATTAGGCAAGGGTTGAGGTTGGCTATGGTTTCGAGCAATTACAAACCAATACTCGAACAGTTCGAGCCTCAGGATTTAGAAGGTGTCTGTGCTGGAGAATCGCCTCGCCAAACATTGCCCACGATGTACGATTTGCCCAGTGAGAACCCAGAGGAGCCAGGTTTGCCTGATGAATTTCATAGCTTGCAACCACAATTGCTCAGTCGCACCCTCCAGTTGAGCAATTACTCTCGTGACAATTATTTGACTGCCTCTGACCTCAATCTCTACTATGATGTTAACCATCTTCTTTGGTATAAGCGTCCCGACTGGTTTTTAGCAGTGGATGTGCCTCGGTTGTATGATGGCAAAGACTTGCGGCGGAGTTATGTTGTTTGGCAGGAAGGCAAAAGTCCCTATGTGGCGCTCGAATTTTTGTCCCCAGGTACGGAAGTCGAAGATTTGGGACGTTTCCATGATGAAACTTCTCAGGTAGCAAATACAGCATCAGCAAAACAAACTGCAACCAAACCCCCTGCCAAGCTAGAAGTGTACGAGAGATATTTGCAGATTCCTCACTACTTTGTCTATAGCCGCTACACTCAAAAGTTGCGCTATTTTAAGCTAGAGGTCGGACAATATCAGGAACAATCCCTTAACCAAGAAAACCCAATTGCTTGGTTAGCTGATTTAGAGATTGGTTTGGGAATTTGGGAGGGAGTATTTGAAGATGTTCCTGGTTATTGGTTACGCTGGTGCGATAGTGCTGGTAACTGGCTGTTAACTGATACAGAGCAATCGGAGCAACAGGTACTACAGGAGCGAGCTGCCAAGGAACAAGAGCGAGCTGCCAAGGAACAAGAGCGAGCTGCCAAGGAGCAGGAGCGAGCTGCTAAGGAGCAGGAGCGAGCTGCTAAGGAGCAGGAGCGAGCTGCTAAGGAGCAGGAGCGAGCTGCTAAGGAGCAGGAGCGAGCTGCTAAGGAGCAGGAGCGAGCTGCTAAGGAGCAGGAGCGAGCTGCTAAGGAGCAGGAGCGAGCTGCTAAGGAACAAGCTGAAGCTCAATTAATACAAGCTGCCCAAAATCTACTGGAAACGGGCATGGAAATTGAAGGGGTTGCTCAATTGTTGGGATTATCCCAAGAGCAGCTAAAACTCTTAACTGGAGCTTAGACTAGTACCGCTGCGGGGAATTAAGAATTAAGAATTAAGAATGCTTATAGAGTATAGATTGGGGAATTATAAATTTGAGTAATAATAAAAATTGGTTTGGGATTATTGGTGGTATGGGGACTGCTGCGGGTCTCCTGTTTGAGCAAATACTCTTTAAAGTCTGTAATGAGAGAGGAGTAACTGGGGATCAAAATTATCCACAATGGATTTACTTCAATGCGAGCCAAGTGCCTGATAGAACTCTCGCGATTAAGAACGAAGGGCCTAGTTCTACTCCCTATCTAATAAAAGTTTTTGAGAAGGCGAAGGTTACAGGAGTTTCTGCTGTTGTAGTGACTTGCAATACTGCCCACTACTTCTACGAAGAAGTCTACAGCAAAGTTCCTATCCCCTGGATACATTTGCAGAAGGAAACGGGAAGATACATCACCAATACTTTTAGTGCAAACAAAATTGGCATTTTGGCGACTGAAGGTACTATTCGTGCCCAACTATATCATCGTGCATTGGAATCCAAGGGACTTTTGGCAATAGAGCCTAATTTTGAATCAACTCTCCAGCGCGATATCATGAACGCTATCTATCATCCCGATTTTGGCATAAAGTATACAGGCAATAAAGTCAGCAAATCTGCTAAAGAAATTCTGTACGCAGCTGTTAAGGAGCTTGATACTCAAGTTGTTGTTGCCGGTTGCACGGAACTCTCAGTAGCTTTTGCCACCATGGAGCTACCAGTTCCTTGGGTTGATCCCCTGCAAATTGCAGCACAAGTATTGTTTGATTTATCTGTGGGTAAACGGGATATTGCTTCTCTTTGAACTACGCTGAAAATAGCTTAAAGATTCCAGTACCTAGGGCTTGCTGAATAAGTCGTAATTTTCGGGTTTGAATAGGTGGTAGGTGGTAGGTGGCAGGTGGTAGGTATTAGGTGTTAGGGAATTTTCCACGAAAGTGCAAGGTTTTTGAGCCCATCGATACAAATTCCTTGCACGCTTGCTAGGCAGAAAATGATTGAAAGCAAAGTCTGGCATAGCTTCCAGACTTTTTCAGCAAGCCCTACCTAAAACCTAACACCTAACACCTTTCTACTGCGCTGGTAAAGTCCACCAAGCTAGTCCATAGGGTTGGGATGGCTCATTTACCTTGCGGTGATACTGGACTCTAATTTTATAGCGACCAGATTTAGGGACTCGGCAGAAAATATGTTCTACACTATCAACACGGCTGACGGAAGTACAGATACTTTCGCTAGTATCGTTTTCTTCTGCTGGCATCAGAAACAAATCCAGATTATTCAAACCGCGATCGCGAAAATCTTCTCCAATATCATAGACATTATTGTTATTGGTATCTTCCAGCTCCACCATACGATCCCAAGCTAGGGTAAGAGCAACAAAACTATCTTGAAGTAAGGGTTGTGCTAAGACATAGTCTTGGGAGGATGATTCCTCTACAGTTCGATAATCCCAACCCACTGGGGGTACTACTGCCGTTGGACTCCATTGACCGGGGCTAAATTGCTGGTAAGCTCGAAAGGTATTGAGATGTCCTGTACCCATCTGCATATCTAGGGGAATGCCATCGTCTTTGTAGGCATCGGAGTCTAGCCAGTTGCGGCTATCCTTAGCTTCTATGGTGCGGCTCATGTCTAAGTACAAACCATCACCCTGATCTTGGATTTTATCAGCAGAGTTGAGTAACACAGCTTTCATGACTTCGTGTCGTCGGGAGTCTAAACTCCAGTTAACCTGAGAAGGTAGAAGTTGGGGATTATCTAACAGAGTATCCTGCAAAGTGCGATCGCCATATTCTTGAAGCAGCGCTACCGAAGCGGTAATGTGAGGAGCCGCAAAACTGGTACCACTCACCTCAACTACCTTACCTTCGAGATCATAGACAGAGATATTGCTGCCAGGAGCCACTAGACTAATGGCGCGGCGAGGACCTACATTGATTTCCTGGTTAATAAGGCGTCTGCCAATCCCTAAGGGTGCTGCACTCAAGTTAGCAAAATCTACCTTAGTAAAGATTCCTTCTCTTTGAGTTGAATAGGCAGCGGTGATGCCATTAAAGTGATCTGTGGGGATCGGAATACCACCGCTACCTTGGTTACCAGCAATCACATAAATAACATTGTGAACTCTGGCTGACCAATCAATACATTGAGTCAACAGAGCATTGCCATCCAAAAGTGACTCACTCCTAGAATCCCGCTGCAGGGATTCCCCAAAACTAAAGTTAATGGCTCTAACATCTCCTCCATTTTGCTGAGCCACATGTTGAGCAGAGAGACATTCTTCTGGTTGTCCACTCTTTAAAGGGGAACCCACTGCTGAAGCATAGAGCCTTGCTCCTGGTGCAACCCCCCTCAAGGTTTTGTCTGCACTCACCATTACCCCCGCAACCATTGCCGCGTGGGGATCAACATCGGTATCTGTTTTAGCAGGGGTATCTCGATAGAACACCTGCGCTGGAGCCAGCTTTTGATTCCAGGAAATTGCCTTGTCAATACCAAAGAATGAAGGCCTCCCAATTTCCACCTGACCGATAGCAATTTTACGACCAATCAAATCATAGGGGGTTTGGTGTAACTGGTTGGCGTTAATCCCTGCTTCTCCTAGCGAATCATCTAATGCTTGAGCCGGTGCAATCAACCATGAGGCGCTCAAACCCCAAACTAGCCATGAGATTTTTTGTCCTATCTGCCGCTGAGTCAATGACTTTTCTCCCCACCATTGTCAAACCTATGATTGCTACTGGGGATTGACAGCTCAGCCTTACGGTATACTCTACTCTTCAAGAGTGGTTTTAGTGCTAGCGCACTATAGGAGCGTAGAAATAGTATAGACTCTAATGAGCGTCAAGCTTTTCCCAGTCAGCTTCATCAAAATTCTTATTCTATGCTAACTAATATCTTTTGACCCTGAACAGTTACAATAAAAATCGCTCAATGTTACCATCTACTACTAAGACAGAAGAACTAATTAATTTTTCTTCAAAAGTTTATCAATAGGATTAACCTTAATGGCTAAAGAAAAAGCTGATTTAAAAAAAATAACCAAACAAGATGAAGATTATTCTCGCTGGTATCTAGATATTGTTGAAAGAGCTAAATTAGCAGAAGAATCTGGTGTTCGTGGTTGCATGATTATCAGACCAGAAGGATTTGCAATTTGGGAAAAGATGCAGCAAATCTTAGATCAGATGTTCAAAGATACTGGACATGCCAATGCTTATTTTCCTCTATTTATCCCTGTAAGTTACTTCTCGAAGGAAGCCAAGCATGTTTCTGGCTTTGCTAAAGAATGTGCTGTTGTTACTCATCATCGTTTAACAACCAAAAAATCAGGTGAGATTACGGTAGATCCTGATGCCGAATTAGGAGAGCCTCTTGTTGTTAGACCAACCAGTGAGACGATTATTTGGTCAGCTTACCGCAAGTGGATTCAAAGCTATCGTGATTTACCTATCCTTTTAAACCAATGGGTCAACGTTTGTCGTTGGGAACTCAGAACCAGACCTTTTTTACGAACCACTGAGTTTCTCTGGCAAGAAGGACATACGGCTCATGCTACTGCTGATGAAGCTGAAGCTGAATCTCGACAAATGCTGGAAGTTTACAAAACTTTTGTTGAAGAGTACTTAGCCATACCTGTGCTTGCAGGTCGTAAAACTGAAAATGAGAAGTTTCCTGGTGCTGAGCATACTTATACCATTGAAACTATGACCCAAGACAAGCGAGCAATACAAGTTGCTACCAGTCATAACTTGGGAACAACTTTCTCTAAAGCTTTTGATGTTACCTATTTATCTGCTGAAGGAACTCAAGAATATCCTTTTGCTACTAGTTGGGGAATCACAACGAGATTAATTGGAACCTTAGTTATGGTTCATTCAGATAACCAAGGCTTTGTCTGTCCTCCTCGTATTGCTCCTTTACAAGTCATTGGTGTGCCAATTTACCGTAAAGATGCAGAAAAAGAGCAAGTGTTGGCACGATTTCAGGAATTACAGGAACATTTTAAAGCTTTAAATACATTTTCATTTAAAGTTGATACTCGAGAAAACTTAAATCCAGGCTTTAAGTTTAATGATTGGGAATTAAAAGGAATTCCTTTACGGCTTGAAATTGGACCAAGAGATTTAAAACAAGGAAAAGCTGTATTAGTCCGTCGTGATACTGGGGAAAAAGTTATTGTTGAGCAAAGTGATTTGGCATCTAAAATTCCAACTCTATTAAATGATATTCAGAGTAGCCTTTTCCAAAAAGCTCAAGAGTTTCAGGCTCAGAATACTTACTTTGTGTCAAGCTATGAAGAATTTAAGGTAAGTATTGAGAAAAATTTAGGATTTTACCTAGCTTATTTTGATGGGACTCCTGAAGATGAAGAGATAATTCAAGAAGAAACTAAGGCAACAGGTCGTTGCATTCCTTTAACAGAAGAAAGTGAGATAGGTAAATGTTTTTATACTGGTAGGGAAACCAGTAATAAAGTCATCTTTGCCAGAGCCTACTAAAAAAGGGTCATACCGCTGCACCCAATTAAGAATGCTTATAGAGTAAGGATTCTATCGCTCTCTCTCCTAGTGGGTTATTGCCGCCGCGCTGCACTAATAGGTGGGAAAGTAGAAGCTTGCCGTTGCCATCTCCCGGCAAGCAAGATACCTCTGCTATGAATAAGGTAACTATTTTCTTGGAGAATTATTAAGATTTTTGTTAAGATAGATGAATATAATTAAAAAACATGGAGGAGAACCTCAGCAGTTATGATCAAAACGCAATCTCAAAAACCGATAGTTATCGCACCTTCTATCCTATCGGCAGACTTTAGCCGACTAGGAGCAGAAATTGAGGCAGTGGATGCCGCTGGTGCTGATTGGATTCATGTTGATGTGATGGATGGTCGATTTGTCCCTAACATTACTATTGGTCCTCTGATTGTTGAAGCAATTCGTCCTGTTACCAAAAAGCCTCTGGATGTTCACCTGATGATTGTGGAACCAGAGAAATATGTAGAAGGCTTTGCTAAAGCCGGAGCGGATATTATTTCTGTTCATGCTGAACATAATGCTTCCCCCCACCTGCACCGTACCCTCTGTCAGATTAGAGAGTTGGGTAAGCAAGCGGGAGTAGTGCTTAACCCTTCGACGCCTCTAGATTTGATTGAGTATGTCTTAGAAGTCTGTGATTTGGTGCTGATTATGAGCGTCAATCCAGGCTTTGGTGGCCAAAGTTTTATCCCAGCTGTGGTATCCAAAATCCGCAAGTTGCGTCAGATGTGTGATGAGCGGGGGTCTTGATCCTTGGATTGAAGTGGATGGCGGCTTGAAAGGGAACAACACCTGGCAGGTTTTGGAAGCGGGAGCCAATGCTATTGTTGCTGGTTCTGCTGTATTCAAGGCGGCAGATTATGCAGAAGCTATTAGTGGTATTCGTAACAGTAAGCGTCCTGAACGAGAACTAGTTACAGCTTAAATTAAAAAAAGCGACGGGGAAGCTAATTGCTTGTATTGGTTGGAGAAAATATCGCTCCGTCGCTTTGTTATTGGTTATTTGTCATGAGACCTTTTGCAAAAATAACCAAGAAATTATTTTGGAAGACTAAGCAAGTTAGTTCTTGTCTGTAAAACCTAACACCTAACACCTAACACCTAACACCTAACTTATGCGTGTAGTTGTCCAGCGAGTCCAATCCTCTCAAGTCAAAGTTGATGGTGTTGTAGTAGGCAAAATTGGTCAAGGGTTAAATCTGTTGGTAGGTATTGCTGATACTGATACGGAAGCAGAACTTGACTGGATGGTACGAAAATGTCTAGATTTACGGCTATTTCCGGACAATAATGGTGGTAGCGATCGCTGGGAGAAGTCCGTACAAGAGGTTGGAGGAGAACTGCTAGTAGTTAGTCAGTTTACCCTTTACGGTGATTGTCGCAAAGGACGCCGTCCCTCTTTCTCCCGTTCTGCTGCTCCAGAATCGGCACGAAAGTTGTATGAAAAATTTGTTGAGAAGCTGCAGCAGAGTGGCTTGCGGGTGGAAACGGGTAAGTTTGGCGCAATGATGCAAGTTTCTATTGAAAATGATGGACCTGTGACACTATTGCTGGAGAAGTAAGCAAAAATGCACCTCAGGACTCACGCAAAGCCTGTATTTGTAGGGTATGTTAGCGTACTCTTCCAGGAAAGTATTGTTTTGGTTTCTTAACATTTGGCTTTTTTTGAAGAAAAATTGTAAAATTGGATACAGAAAGATATGCGAAGCTTACAAATGTAATCGGATATCTATTCAGAGTCAGATCACCTGAGACAAAGAAAGTTAAGTATACATGCCTAGAGCTAGTCATGCTGAAACTTTTTTTTGTCTCTCTTAACTGAAAAACCAACTTTTGTCGGAAAGTACATTGGAGAGGCAATAAAGATGAAACTCTTGTATCGGGGTGTTAGCTACGAAGAGCAACCATCAACGCTAGAAGTAAGTGAAGGCGAGATTGGTGGCAGATACCGGGGTCAAATTTGGAAAATTCACCGTCCAAAGCAGAGCTTGAGGCGTTCAGCTGCCAAAGAACTGATCTATCGCGGTATTACCTACAGAATTTAGTTGAAAATTGAGAATTGTTAAATTGAAAATGGTCAATTTAACAATTATTCCACTAATGACTGATTAAGAAATCGCTACAACTTAACCTAAGAACACTTTCACACATCCTAATTGGAGAGATAACATCATGAAACTAACTTATCGCGGTATCAAGTACGAGACAGAACCAGCAACATTAGAAATAAGAGAAGGTAAAATTGGTGGTACTTATCGAGGTGTACCTTGGAGATTCCACCATCTCAGACATATTCCTGAACCTTTACCAATAGAGAATCTGAGATGGCGTGGAATATCCTACAGTACTGGTAAACTCCAAATAGCCCAACCGAGCACAACCCCTCAACCTGTTAGCGGTACCCTCAGTCAAAGTTGGCTATTCCGTAAGGATCGTCAAGAAGTCTTGGATACAGCAATGAAAGCTCACTTGTCTAGTATCCGTCGCAGTTTAGAACATCGGATGCAAGTAGCTAAAGCGAAGGGTGATGAAAAGCTGGTGAGATTGCTCGAAGAAGAATCGGAGCAAATGATGACTATCTGAATTATTAATTGTCAAATTGAAAATTGAGAATTGTTAAATTGAAAACTGTCAATTAACAATTAAACAAAGGTTCGACTGTTAACTAGTGCAGCTCGGCAGAAATAACCCACCAGTTAAAAAAAGTGAAAAGGCTTACTATAAAAGCGCTTTTACCTCCTGCCTCCTGTTCCCCTCCGAGAAGGGGTTAGGGGTGGGTTGGTGTCTTATGCCTTCTTGCTTTAGTAACTGAATAAACTGTTCCCAATCAAATCCAGGGCGATTCTATTGTAATCGCTCTTTTTTCATAGTTCCTTGACACTTAATAGTGCAACAAAATGTAACAATAATCTTGCAGATCCTAACATCGGAGAAATTCGTGATGCTTGAATCCTATCGTCAACAGGTTGCTGAGAGGGCAGCTTTGGGAATTCCTCCCCTGCCATTAAATGCCCAGCAGACTTCCGAATTGTGCGAATTGCTGAAAAATCCGACTGCAGGCGAAGAAGAAACTTTAATCGAACTATTACGCGATCGCATACCCCCTGGGGTAGATGAAGCAGCTTATATTAAAGCTGGGTTTTTAACTGCGATCGCCAAAGGAGAAGTTACTAGTCCCTTGCTGGTTCCTCAAGGTGCTATAGATTTATTAGGAACTATGATTGGAGGGTATAATGTCCAATCTCTGGTTGAACTGCTTAAATCTCAGGAGCAACCTTTAGCTGCAGCAGCTGCAAATGCTCTGAGTAAAACCCTCCTAGTATTTGATGCTTTTAACGATGTTCTTGCCTTATCAGATATCAATTCTTATGCCAAGCAGGTAATCGATGCTTGGGCTAATGCTGCTTGGTTCATCAGTCGTCCCAGGTTACCAGAAGCAATCACTGTAACCGTGTTCAAGGTTCCGGGAGAGACAAATACCGATGATTTATCCCCTGCACCTCAGGCTACCACTCGCCCAGATATTCCCTTACACGCTACAGTAATGCTGGAATCTCGGATGCCAGAAGCGTTAGAAACCATTGCCGAGCTCAAAGAAAAAGGGTACCCCGTGGCTTATGTTGGTGATGTTGTCGGTACTGGTTCATCCCGCAAATCAGCAATCAATTCCTTACTTTGGCATATTGGTGAAGATATCCCCTTCGTTCCCAATAAGCGGGCAGGGGGATATATTCTAGGAAGTGCGATCGCGCCGATCTTTTTCAACACTGCTGAAGACTCTGGTGCTTTGCCCATCGAATGTGATGTTACTAAGATGGAGACTGGTATGCTGATTACCATCCATCCCTATAAAGGTGAAATCACTAACGAAGGGGGAGAAATCATTTCTACTTTTACCCTCAAACCCAATACAATTTTGGATGAAGTTCGTTCAGGTGGACGTATTCCTTTATTAATTGGACGTTCCCTGACTGATAAAACCCGGGAAGCTTTGGGTTTAGAACCGAGTAAACTGTTCATCCGTCCCCAAATACCAGAAGATACGGGCAAAGGTTTCACTGTAGCACAAAAAATGGTGGGTAAAGCCTGCGGCTTACCGGGTGTACGTCCTGGTACTTCCTGCGAACCGATTATGACTACTGTTGGTTCTCAGGATACCACTGGTCCGATGACCCGTGACGAACTCAAGGAACTCGCCTGTCTTGGTTTTAGTGCAGACTTGGTGATGCAGAGTTTCTGTCACACAGCAGCGTACCCCAAACCAGTTGATATCAATACCCATCAAAATTTACCCGATTTCTTCGCAACTCGTGGTGGTGTTGCCTTGCGTCCCGGGGATGGTATTATCCATTCTTGGTTAAACCGGATGTTACTCCCCGATACCGTAGGTACTGGTGGTGACTCCCATACCCGCTTTCCTCTAGGAATATCTTTCCCTGCAGGTTCTGGGTTGGTGGCATTCGCCGCAGCGCTGGGGGTAATGCCACTGGATATGCCAGAATCAGTGTTAGTGCGCTTCAAGGGAGAGTTGCAACCGGGGGTAACCTTACGAGATATCGTTAATGCTATTCCCTATGTGGCAATTCAACAAGGCAAGCTAACTGTTGCCAAAGAGAATAAGAAAAATCTCTTCTCCGGACGAATTATGGAGATGGAAGGCTTGCCAGATTTGAAGGTAGAACAAGCCTTTGAACTCACCGATGCTACAGCTGAAAGGTCTTGTGCTGGTTCCACAATTAAATTAAGTGTAGAGACAGTTTCGGAGTATTTCCGCTCCAATGTAGCCTTGTTGAAAAATATGGTAGCGCGGGGTTATCAAGATGCACGTACTATGATGCGTCGTGTAGCCAAGCTGGAGGAGTGGCTAGCAAATCCTCAGTTAATGTCCGCTGATGCAGATGCTGAATATGCAGATATTATTGAAGTAGATTTGAACACAATCACTGAACCAATTGTGGCTGCACCGAATGACCCGGATAATGTTAAGTTAATGTCCGAATGTGCAGGGGACAAAATTGATGAAGTGTTCATCGGTTCTTGCATGACTAATATCGGACATTATCGGGCTGCTGCCAAAGTATTAGAAGGTGCAGGAACGGTAAAAGTACGTCTGTGGATTTGTCCCCCTACCCGGATGGATGAGAAGCAATTACGGGAAGAAGGTATTTACGGTACATTTGCCGCTGCTGGTGCACGAACGGAAATGCCGGGATGTTCCCTCTGTATGGGGAATCAAGCACGAGTTGAAGATGGTGCAACAGTATTTTCTACTTCTACCCGTAACTTCAACAATCGCATGGGGAAAGGTGCACAAGTGTATCTCGGTTCAGCAGAATTAGCCGCAGTTTGTGCACTACTAGGAAGGATTCCTACGGTTGAAGAATACCAGTCAATTGTAGCTGAGAAAATTAATCCGTTTGCTGGAGATTTGTATCAGTATTTGAATTTCGATCAAATTGTTGGGTTTGAGGATGAAGGAAGGGTAATTCCGTTAGAGGAAATGCCCAAGATTGAGGATATTTTAGGGATGCCTGTAGGGGCAAATCGATAATTATTCAAAAGACACTGTTGCTCAAAGAGATAAGCCTTGCGATCTCTTTGAGTTGTTCGCCCAAAAGGCGGTTATCCCTCCCATCCCTTAAGGAATGGGCTTCGGTGCCGCTTTCGGTGATATTACGAACTATAAATGTCTGCTTCCTTCAAGCGCCGGACTACCTCTCGACGGACTTCATTAGAAACACGGTAACCCCGATCCCAACGTTCTAATTTAATATGGTCAACGTAGAACTTAATCGCAAACTTCATAGCAGAACCTTTGACATCCTCTAGTCTGATTTTGGGTTCTTTCCACAGCGATTGGGACTCTTTAAAGTTTTCTCGCAGCCATCTGAGAACACTTTTACTATAGTCATCCAGCCTGGTTTCATCTCCCCCAGGTTTAGCAACTTTTTCCAATAATTTATTCATTTTTAGCGTCAAAATATCAAGCTTAGACTCCCATTCATCTCGTAAAATCTGTTGATCTTCAGCCTTTAAGTTAGGATCTTTTAACCAGGCTTGATACCAGAACCTGATTAAGTTAATTAATGTATCTTGCTCATCTGAACTTGCCACTTCTGCTAGTTCCGATTTCCCCCATTTTTTATCCTCTTCTACGATCTGCAAGCCAACCAATTGCAAAATTTGTTGGTAATACCTTTGCACAATCTCAATTTGAGAGGGAGTTAAACCACCCCTTTCTAGAACCTTGATTGCTTGAATTAAGTATTTAAACTCCTGTTCAATTTTTTGCAGTTGGTTGTTGACTTTTTTTTCTGCTAATAAACGGAGATTCCCAGCTTCTTTCTTCGATAGTTGGTCTTCTTCAACCTCTTCTAAATCCTGAAAACTTTCTAAGCTTTGCAGTTTTTCATCAATATCACCTAAGGTATCTGGATGACCAAGAACTGCTTCTTTCAGGAGAGTGGTAGTACTCGTTTGATCTGCATCCGCTGTAACTGACACATTAATAGAAGTAGCGAAGTGAGGAGTAGGACGAGTAAGATTAACTATATTTATACTGCCCAAAGAAGCATTTGGCATATAGACCTCGCAATCGCTATCGATCATATACAATTCAGTAACCCGCAGACCAATATTTTTGATCACGGCAATTTCTCCATTGGGCATAGAGAGCAAATCTCCGAATTCAAAAGGTGTATCAATTAATAAAACTAAACCACTGAAAAAGTTTCCCAAAATATCTCTTAGGGCAAAACCCAAGACAAACGTCAATCCACCAAATGCTACCCAGATTCCGGTTAAATCAATTCCCAAGGTTTGCAAGAAAAAGAACGTACCAAAGAGGTAAGTTAAGGCTGGAATCAGCCTTTCCAAAATTGGTACTAAAACATCATCCCAAACTGCCTCCGTTTTCTTGACATAGCTTCTCAAGTAGTAGATGGCTACTTGCGTAAATAGCTGAGCAATTAAGTAAGTAGCAAAAACGACAAGTGTTGCTGTAAAACCTCGCTGAGTCCAATCGATAATTCTTGTTGCACTCAACTCTTCCAAGGAGATTTTTAAACCCAAAAGGATAGCAATCGCAAGAATGGGACTCCGTGAAACATTCAGGATAAGCAGAGGTAGATCTGTTTCCCACTGACGAAACCACGAGCGCAGGAGGTAGAACAGGATGATGTACAGTAAGAAAGCGACAATTGCCGAGACGCTCAAGATGGTGAGGAACGGACCGTATTCACCTCCGAAAGCAGATAAATATTCTAGTAACCGATTGTTGAAACAGAAGATTGCACTCATTCGTTCATAACTCCAATATTTATTCAAAAAGCAGTTAATCACCAGAAATATTTAGGGCTTGCTGAATAAGTCGTAATTTTCGGGTTTGAATAGGTGGTAGGTGGTAGGTGGTAGGTGGTAGGTGGCAGGTGGTAGGTAAGGTATTAGGTATTAGGTGTTAGGGAATTTTCCACGAAAGTGCAAGGTTTTTGAGCCCATCAATACAATTTCCTTGCACGCTTGCTAGGCAGAAAATGATTGAAAGCCTTGTATGGCATAGCTTCCACACTTATTCAGCAAGCCCTATTTAGAAGCAAAACCCGACCTATAGTCATTTCAAATAAGAATGAAACACTTTTTTATGTCAAAAACCTTTTACAGCAAAATTTAAAGCAAAAATTTTTGTCCCAATCTAAACTGAAATGACTATAACTTGTTGTCAAGCCAGATTAAATTCGTTGAGTGCCGGTAAAAAATTCTTATTTTCATGACTAGGTCGGCTCAGTTTAATTAAGGCAAAACGCTGTGCACAAGTCAATGATTTCCATTGAGACGAAGTAATTGATACTCCAAACTCCTGAGCTTTGCTGTGAATGCTGGAGGGAATAGTTGTAGTATCCATCCAAGGGGGATGAGGGTCAATAGAAAGTTTAGAGGCAGGTGTGCCTGTATGTTCTACAACTAGGTGTTGTAAATATTGTTCATAAGCAGGAATTTCCTCAGCGGTGTTACAGGGCATTTCTACAAGTGTTTGACGCTCTTGCTGAGTAAACTTATTCCAGTGGGTTAGTTTGAGCTTGACACCACAAGTGTCTAATTTCATCCGCACTTGCATCGGTATACAGCGTAAGGAATTAACAAAGTCTGCTTCAAATTGGAAGAAATCAGTCATCGTTATTATCGGTTATTGATTATTTGTTAACCTTGATGTTAAATATTCGATAATTTACAGTATTCTTCTAGAATTGCTTCTACGGATTATCCAGTAACTAAATGACAGAGCGATAATAGTTAATGCCAAGCCCATGACCTGTAATCCTGTAGTTTTTGACAGGTCAAGAATAATAATTTTACGCGCTACTGCAATTAAAGACGTGCCGATGACCAACTCAACTTGAATAACATGCTTGCGTAGATAGGCAGTAATATTTTCTAAGATTTCCAGGGCAATCAGAATATTTAAAAATAGACCAAAAATATTCAATAGACGTTTGGTAAAAAAACCTGATGGTTCAACAAATAATTGTTGAGACAGTACTAAAATTAGGTCATAAAGTGCAACAAGGATGATCACTACCATTACCACGGACAGGACTTTGGAGACAAATCCCTCGACTTGGTCTATCCCACTTAAAAAACTCTTGTCTCTACAAGAGTTTCTAAATAGAAGCAAAATTTTTTTGAACTGCTGCATTGTTTTGTAGATTCCAGCTGCCAAAACAATATTACCATTGGGGCTTCCATGTGGAATACCTGAGCCCAGAAGGATTGGATGTATCTTCAGAATCATCTCGTCGATCTCTGAAAATAGTGTTGTAGCCAAATCTCCACCACGCCGCCCAATCTTTCCCAGTTGTAAGTAGTCGAACAAAAGTTTTGGCTCAAATCTACTGGCCCCTCAGCAAAGGAAATAATATTTTTCACAGGCTGAACCGAGAAAGCGTAAAATGTGCCTTAGTGTGATTCATTGGGAGATGGGGACACAGGCGAAACACTTTCTCAAAATATCCCATTTCACAACCAACCTGCCGAATGTGGGTTTCAAGCGTCGTGGAGTACGAATTGAGGAAGCAGTTCGATCAGCTCTCAAACGGGTGCGGTTGAGCTAAAGATTGGTGCCAAAGGGCTTATTTTTAGCCAAGGAAAAACAGCAAGCCCTAGGGCTTGCTGAAGAAGGGTGAAAACTATACCAGGCAAAGCTTTCAATCATTTTATACTTTGCCAAGTGCAAGGTTTTTGTATCTTTTGGCTCAAAAACCTTGCACCGTAAGTCGAAAATCCCTAACACCTACCACCTCTTTCCCTCACCTACCACCTATTCAAACCCGAAAATTACGACTTATTCAGCAAGCCCTAATTAATATTTTTCTGTAATGCAATTAATTGCTAGTAATGTTATTTTACTCATTGGCTTTAGGAGCAACAATACTTTTTTTGCAAATAAGGTAATCTTACCGTTGCACCCTAATGCTGTGCTGAGTTTGAAGCTGGGTCTAGCAATCTTATGAATCCTGCCAGTGGTGCTCTGCTAAGTTTGGCTTATATCCTGGGTCTATTGTCTACAGCTATTCTGGGATTTCCGATTCGTGCTGTTTCCTGGGAAAAATATATCCTATTAGTTATAGGATTGGGTGTCTTAGGGGTAGTAGCAGCTATTACTCTACCCCGGTTTTGGCGAACAGGTCCAAGACCAAGACTTTGGCTGGCAGCTGGTATAGTTGCAGCTTTGGCAGTAGTATCTTTTCAAATGCGGATACCAGAACCTGCCTCCAATGAAATTAGCAAGTTTGTTGACTTAGCTAATGGTGCAGTACAAGGACAGGTGGTGACAGTTCAAGGCAAAGTTGAGAGTATACCTCGTCAAACCCGCAATCAGCGGTCTCAATTTTGGTTGCAGGCACAGCAGCTCAATGAAATTCAAGGTAGAGATGATAATGCAGCTGTAAGTCAGGGAGTTAGAGGTCATTTATATGTCACTGTCCCTTTACTACAAGCAACAGGTTTATCTCCTGGTCAGAGGATTGCCATCACAGGTCTATTATATGCACCATTACCTCCTAAAAATCCAGGAGCATTTGATTTTCAAGCTTATCTAGCTCGTCAAGGAGCTTTTGCTGGTCTGAGTGGACTTCAAATAACGAATTATGACCCAATGCCAACAAAGTTGTGGGGATGGTGGAAACTGCGAGTGCGCATCCTTCGTGCCCAAGTTCGCTGGCTGGGAAGTCCTACGGGACAGTTGGTAAGTACCATGGTTTTGGGGAGACGTGCAGTTGATTTACCTTACGAAATCCGTGATGAGTTTATTGCTGCTGGTTTAGCTCATGTATTAGCAGCTTCTGGGTTTCATATCTCTTTGATTTTGGGTTTGGTGTTAGGGTTCACCAGGCGTATGTCAGGGCGATCGCAATTCATCATTGGATTAAGTACGCTTTTGATTTATGTTGGTTTAACTGGTCTCCAACCTTCGGTGATGCGAGCTGCAATTATGGGATTGGGGGCGTTAATTGCCTTATTGACACAACGCAAGACCAAACCTTTAGGTTCTCTATTAATTGCAGCAACTATCTTGCTACTGTGGAATCCTCTTTGGATTTGGGATTTAGGATTTGAGTTAAGCTTTCTAGCAACCTTGGGATTGTTAGTGACAGCACAACCACTGATCAAGCAATTAGACTGGTTACCTCCTACATTAGCTTCCTTGATTGCAGTTCCCCTAGCAGCATCTTTATGGACATTACCTCTGCAACTATATGTTTTTTATACCTTTGCGCCTTACAGTTTAGCCGTCAATATTATTTGTACTCCATTAATTGCCCTGATTAGCATCGGTGGTGTACTCAGTGCGGTGACAGCATTAATTTTGCCATTGGTAGGAAGTACGATCGCTTGGTTTCTAGAATATCCAGTTCAGTTACTGGTTTGGTTAGTAGGATTCTTCAATGAGTTGCCGGGAAGTAAAGTAACAGTAGGAAAGATTTCTCTTATTCAATTACTTTTACTATATGGACTCCTTTGTCTAAGCTTTATCCGCCATAAGTGGCGACGTCACTGGTGGTTACTGGTTTTAGTTGGAGTGACCTTAGTAATCATTCCTGTTTGGCAAACGAAACTAGAACAATTTCAAGTAACAGTTTTAGCTACAGGTCAAGAACAAGTTTTGGCAATTCAAGACCAAGGAAAAGTCACATTAGTCAATAGTGGAGAAGGGGAGACAGTGACTTTTACAGTGCTACCTTTTCTGCAACAACAGGGAGTTAATCAAATTGATTGGGCAGTTGCTTTTGATTCTGAATCCCGTCTTAGAAATGGCTGGTTAGAGATGTTGAAAACTTTATCGATTAAGAATTTTTACGATACTTTTCAAGAACAACCAGTTTCTTCTGGTAATGTAACCTCATCGGAGGCTAGAACCTTTCTTTCCCAGCTTGCCAGTGCAGTTCAATCGAGACAGGGAAATTACCAACGAGTTTCCCTTGGTCAAGAAATACCTGTTGGTTCCACGATTGTAAAATTAATCAACACTGAGCCACCAGTATTACAACTGCAAATCAATGACCAAACTTGGTTGCTCTTAGGAAAATTGGCTCCGGATGCTCAAAAACAATTAGTAAAAACTAACAATCTTCCTCCAACTGAAGTACTTTGGTGGTCTGGAAAAAGCTTAACACTAGAATTGTTACAAGCCTTGCAGCCAAAAGTTGTCATTGCTTCATCAAATACAGTAGACCCAAATACGGCACAACTACTGCTAGAATCGGAGACTATTTTCTATTTTACTGGTCGTGATGGTGCGATTCAGTGGACGCCCCATAATGGGTTTGAAACAACTCTTGAAGTAATTAACAAGGATGCTCCGCTACTGTAGTCGCCTTAAAATGCTAGAGAAAAAACCAAGAAACAGTTTTGCTAGGGTGATAGTCTAGACCTAATAACCAAAAAGTTCCATCAAAGGCAGATCCTGATGATAGTAGTTCCAATGATGCCTCACTTGTTCTCTCCCTTATCTCTAGTCAAGGGAGTACTTACAACCCTAACAATTGGTATGACTAGTGGTATTGGACTACTTTGTCAGCCAGTACTTGCCTTGCAGGTACTAGTAACACCAGAAAACCCTCAGTTAGGGGATACCATCTCAGTAGTCATTCAGACTGATACAGCTAGCTCAGAACCAACAGTTTCCCTACGGCAACAAACTTACCCTGTCTTTGCCATGGGTTCAAATTATTATCGAGCCTTACTACCAACAACACCTTTAGATTCACCAGGGAACTTACCAATCGAAGTGAGAGGTGATGGTGAAACCAAAAATATCACCCTTTCCCTACGCAATCGCTCTTTTCCTACCCAACGGATCTGGCTCAAAGGTGGAGGTTCTAATGCCACAGAAACAGAACTGAGTCGAGTAGCAGCATTCAAGAAGTTAGTCACACCACAGAAATTCTGGAACGGGAATTTTTTAAGACCTAACAGTGGTTCCGTTTCAACAATTTTCGGTGTCCGCCGCTACTACAATGGTGTTTGGGCAGAAAACTACTACCATCGCGGTGTTGACTATGCTGCCGGAACTGGCTCACCGATTTTAGCACCAGCAGCAGGGCGAGTGGCACTAGTAGGAAGGGAGGCAAAAGGCTTCCGAGTTCACGGTAACACAGTAGGAATTGACCACGGTCAAGGAGTCCTCAGTATCATGCTGCACCTGCACCGGATTGATGTTCAGGAAGGAGATTTCGTACAAGCTGGCCAAAGGATTGGAACTGTTGGTTCTACTGGAGCATCCACTGGTCCTCATTTACACTGGGGTTTGTATGTTCATGGTCAAGCTATTGATCCTGTACCTTGGAGATTCCAAGGAATTGATTAAGGAAGTATGATCTAATTTAACTATTTTTGTAAACATTATTGAAGTTTTGCCGTAGTCTCCCAAATTTAACCAGATTTCATGTTTGCTAGAAAAAGTTTGAGGCAATCTTGCCCCTTGCTAGTTGCTACTGGGAAGCAGACTCCAAGGTCATGAGTATTGAAGAAATCGTACAACAAGCTCTGCAAGAAGGTTACTTAACCCCACTCATGGAAACCGAGATGGGGCGAATCTGTAATTCAACATCAGAGCTTTCTATGGAAGAATATATGGCATTGGATCGACTGATGGGGGCGCTGTTAACTGGAGAAGTGGTTGCTGTTCCTCGTAAGAGGTTTATCAATGTTATGGAGGAGTTAGTGCTTGCTGAAGCGATCGCTCGGATTGCTGAAATTGAAAAGTATAATGAGCCCCTTCTAGATGTCGGAGATATTACGGCTTATGCCTTGAATAGACTTCCTCCTCTGTATGCCACAACAGAAGAAGGTGCTACATATCAACGTCAGCGAGCTCAAAAAGAGCTACATGAATTGATTACTCAGCAAGTTACTGGGGCAATTGCCCGCAGCTTGGATCGACCTGATTTTGGCTATGAGCGCCAAGCACTAGTCCAAAACAATGAAAACAATATCTTTAACCAGGTTAGCAGTTTACTCCAAGTTTACGCCCCCAACTTTGAGAAAGAATGATAATTGATAATTGCTAATTGCTAATCCCTGCTAATTGCTAATTGGAAATGTCTCCCTCATCTCCCTATCTACCCATCTTCCCCAGCTCCCTCAGCTTCGGTTGAGATTTGCTTCCTGCCCTCAATCCTGAACAATGATGGGGGTTCCCACCCTTATTTGCTCATATAACTCCTCAATATCAGCATTTCGCATCCGCAAGCAGCCATGGGAAACTTTCTGTCCTACTAGTTGTTCCTTATTCGTGCCATGAAACCCGATTTGATGGTTGCCATCAGACCAAAAACTGATCCACCGGCTTCCTAGAGGATTATCTGGTCCTGTAGGAATCAAATCCCCAGTAATTGGTTGCTGCCAAACAGGATTGTGTTGTTTGTGTAGAACCTTGAAACTACCGGTAGGCGTTTCCCAACCAGATTTACCGACGGCAACTGGGTAACTTGAGAGTAATCGATTTCCCCAGTAAAGGTAAACTTGGGTATCACTCAAATCAACAACTACCTCAGAACTCATGGCTGCGATCGCTTTATTCAGCACAGGGGTGCTCAAGGAAGCAATAGTAATGTTACGTGTTAGTGGTATCTGCTTAGCTGCTTGTAAAGCTTGCGGCAAGAGTAATCCCGCTGCTCCGAAGCAAAGCAGCATTAAGCTAGTTTTGAGTGAGTTATTCATCTTGCTATAGTGAATAACTCGATTACTGAGTACTTTGATCAGTTTGGCAATCATCGAAAACCCCAGGGGAAGGATGCTTAAGTTCTTTTTGAGCAACTACCTCTTGGGAAGGATGATTTGAATTTTCTCAAGAGGAAAAGTCACATACTTGTAGATTAGTGTTTAAATATTAGTTGTAACGGCATAAATGTTTATTTGCTGTCACAGTGGGAACTCTACATGAAATTGGTCGTCTGGAAGGAGAAAGGATGTTGTATTTCCCTATTCCATCCATGAGTCAACCAATTTCTGTATCCTCCTGGTCAAAAGTTGAGGCAATAGTTCCTCGAGTACCAGAAGTAGTGCAACCAGACAAACTCTCGAATTATGACTTGATCTTGCGCTGTCAGGACGGTATTCGCCCTGATCGTGTCGCCTTTGCTGAACTTTTGCATCGGTATCAGTCTCATGTCGATAAGATTTTGTATCATTTAGCTCCGGACTGGCAAGATAGAGCCGATTTAGCTCAAGAAGTCTGGATTAGGGTTTACCGGAATATCAAGCGATTACAGGAACCAGTAAAGTTCCGAGGTTGGTTGAGCCGTATTGCCACTAATCTCTTCTATGATGAACTACGCAAACGCAAGCGAGTAGCTCGTCCTCTGTCCCTAGATGCTCCCCGTCGCTTTGACGATGGGGAGATGGAGTGGGAAATTGCCTCCGATGAGGCTTCTCCTCAAGAAGACATGACAACGCGGGAGTTTTATGAACAACTACAAGAGGCAATCTCTGGTTTACCAGAGGCGTTCCGCACAACCATTGTCCTCAGAGAAATCGAAGGCATGGCTTATGAAGAAATTGCCGAAATCACTGGAGTCTCTCTAGGAACTGTCAAGTCAAGAATTGCCAGGGCTAGATCTAGACTACAATCTCAGCTACAAACCTATTTAGAATCTTAAGCATTTAGTCTTCTGCTAAGAAATGGTGCATTTTTGTAATTTTTCCTTAGTAAAATGGGGTGTAGTAAGATATCCTTCATTAAGGCGCTTGGCATAACTCTGTAGTAATGCTAAGATAGCCGCCACTTGAAAAGCTAGTACACGTTTGAGGTAGGAAACTGCCAACGAAATGGATAGTCTACAGCGCGATCGCTTTGAATTGCTCAGTGCATATATAGATGGTGAAGTGACAGCAGCAGAGCGCTATCAAGTGCAAGAGTTGCTATCAAAAGATCCAGATATGCAGCGCCTATATACCCGACTCATGAAGTTGCGTCAGGGACTACGGCAGCTGCCAGTACCCACTTGTGAAACTACTGCTCCTGAGACAGCACAGAAGGTATTCTCAAGAATTGACCGCCGCCGCTCTCGTAAGGCATTTATTTGGGGAGGAGCTGCTCTGGCTGCTTTGTTTGTCAGTGCTTTGTCGGGAGTTTTCGCTGGTAATCGGTCATTTGTACCACAAGTAGCACAATCTCCGGAACCAGAGGTAGCCTCGGAGCCACTAATGATTAGTGCCAACCAACCGGTAATTGAGATTCCTAAAGCACCGGTAGCACCTTCGGAAAATAAGGCAAACCAGAATGACCTTAATTGAATACTAGTGCAAGAAGGCAGAAGGCAGGAGGAAATAAGGCTTGTATAGTAAGCTTTTTCACCTTTTTTACTGGTGGGTTATTTCCGCCGCGCTACACTAGTACCTGCTGGACGGTGCGTTCACCCTACTGGCGTGATAAGTTAATCACCTAAGTTGTCCAAATTGACTCCACCAGCCAGAGACGATGGGAACTCCTTGGAGATGCTTGACTTGCTCAAAAGTCATTAAGTAAATCCAAGCAAGAGTTGGTGTTTCCCTGGCTAAGTTATAAACTTCAAAAAGAGTGCAACATTTCAGTTATAGATAATTTTTGAGAAACCTCCTGATTTTTTTGATTTCAAATCCTTGAGCCAAGTTCTGAATTTTTTGAGCAAAAGGCAAATATTGCTCATCTATTGCCTTCAATCTCTCGACTTCCTCGCTCAAATTGTCTATCAATCCTTTTCTGGCAACATCGTACAACAGGTTGAGTTCTTCGACTGGAGGAGGTACAATTAACGCTTTATCAATTTTTTTTGATGAGTTAACTTTTGCTTCTGCCGACTGAGTTGAAACCTCATCAGTCTTTTGATAGATCCATGACAACCCTAAGTAATATCCGATTGTTTCGAGTAAATCATCTGCTTCTATCGGCTTAGGTAGAAAATCATTACAACCTGCTTCTCGACTCTGAAACTGATAGGATTCAGAGACACTTGCAGAAGATGCTAGGAAAATCCTCTGTTGCAATTCTGGTAACTGGCGCAGGCGATGCGCTAATTCAAAACCATCCATCACTGGCATCACTAAGTCAAGGATGAGTAAATCTGGTAAAAATTGTCTAGCTTCCTCTAAACCTTCCTCTCCATTGGCTGCTTCCCTCATTTCAAAACCGAGAGGTTCGAGTAAACTGAATAACACTGCCCGATTTTCAGCGCAGTCATCTACAACTAGAATTTTCTTCTTGTTCCCTTGGTAACCAATGATTTCCTGTAAGGATTTTACTGGGTGTAAATCAATCAGCTTGGAGGCTGAAGGTAAATCTACCTCGAACCAAAAACTACTGCCAACTCCTAAAGTGCTTTTGACTTGGAGTTGACTTCCCATCAGTTGCAAAATTTTTTGCGTGATGGTTAATCCCAGCCCAGTGCCCTCTATTTTATGGGTATCCTGTCCTACTTGCTCAAAGGGTTCAAAAATCTTATCTAGTTTCTCTGTAGCAATGCCAACGCCAGTATCTTCAATCTCAAATCTAATTTGGTTATTAGTCATTTGTCCTATGTCATTTGTCTTTGGCTGTTGACTAAGAACACTGACTTTAAAGGTTACGCTGCCAGTATCAGTAAATTTGATAGCATTACCGAGCAAATTAATCAACACTTGCCGTAGTCGTTTTTCATCAGCATGAACAGCAGTAGGGAGTTGACTACTAGGTTGGTAAGTAAAAGTAATACTCTTTTTTTGGGCACGAATCTGACACATTTGGGTAACTCCCCATAAGAAGTGCAGAAAGTGAAAGTCTTCGGGGTAGAGTTCCATTTTCTGAGCTTCAATTTTAGAGATATCTAAAATATCGTTAATCAGAGTGAGAAGATGAGTGCCACAGGAGTGAATGATTTCAATACCTTTTTGTTGTTGGGGGGTAATATCTGGGGAACGTTGGAGAATTTGAGTGTAGCCAAGAATGCCGTTAAGGGGAGTACGGAGTTCATGGCTCATGTTGGTGAGAAATTCACTTTTGGCACGGTTGGCAGTTTCAGCAGCTTTTTTAGCTACTGCTAATTCTTGACTCTGGAGTTGTTGGCGTATTACTTCTGCCTTTTGCATTTCTAACAGCTGCTTTACCTGTTGAATGAGTTGATTAAAAGCAGTAGCTAATATTCCTACCTCGTCTTGAGTCTTTACAGGGACTTGTAAAGCAAAATTAGACTCTTCGGTAACTTGCTTGGCTACCGTTGTGACTTCTTGAAGGGGACGAACAATCAAGCGTGTGACCAAGGTAACAATGGTAATCGAGCTTACCGCCCCAAGCAAGCAAAAAACGCTAATACTAGCCCACAACTGTAGCTGTGCCTGTTCGATAGGTACTACTGGGTTGAGTAGCACCAGTTTAGCCCCTTGATTATTGCTCTCAATTAACTCTACAGTTTTCGCAATATAGCCCTCTTCGGCAATTGTGACTGGCATTGGTGGTGATTCGATTGGGGGTGGTTGCCAAGGAGCATTTTGAGCATCTGGTAAGGTACAAGCAGTTATCTCGGAGTTATAGAAAACAACTAAGTGCTGGTTTGCCTGAGCACGGATTTGAGTAAGCAACTCGTTATCCACTCGGATGCCAACAATTACACCACCCAAAATCTCTTCCCTAGATTTCACAGATGTTAGCGCTACTAGGAGTGACGACACATCTTCGTCTGTGGCAATGACATCGAACAAATCCATGCCAATGCTTGCTGCTTGGCTGGTTGCCTTGTCGTCTAGCTGAGTTTGTTTAATCTCTGTGTGCCGTAAATCTGCTAAAACTGAGCCATTCTTGTCTACAACTTTAATCAAGTCCAGCTCAAAAGATGCCTTGATAGGTAGTAAAGTCCGCAGGAGTTGCGCTTTGTTCCCTTTAGCAACTAACCTGCTAACCTCCTTGCTCTCTACCACCGACTTTGCCTTCAATGACAGTATTTCTTGTTCATGTCTTAAAGCTTGCAATACCCCTGAGGAGAATTCTTCTATGTCTTCTTGGAGATATTCCTCTACACCCTTAGTGACGAGATAGCCAAAGCTAAGAGTTTCTACTATCCAGATTCCCAAGAAAGTTGAGAGCAAAGGTAAGAGTATCTTGGCTCTCAGGGAAAGTTTTGAGTAAATATCTCGGAGCATGACGCTCTAATCCTGTTCCTCCCTAAATGGTACAAAACCAGAGTTGAGGAGATGCTTGGCTCCTGCTTCGCTAAAAGCAAAGTCAAGGAACTTTTGGGTACTGTCTGATGGAGTAGGGCTCCAGACAAGAGCGAGGGTACGTACCATGGGATACTTGCCTGACTGTACGTTTTCCGAGGTAGGTTCTACTCCATTAAGACGGAGGTGATTGACTGGTAATTGATTAGCAAGAGCAGAAGCTAGGGAGAAAGCACCTATGCTGTAGGGAGTATCCCGAATTGTAGCAATTAATTCCTTTTCATGACGAAGAATCACCGCATCTGGAGAATTCTTCAGCTCTTTCCCCAGGTAGTGTTGGCGTAAAAGTCGTTTAGCTGACTCATCTTCTGGTCGATCTAGTACCACAATTGTCGCATCTGGTCCACCTACATCCTGCCAATTGGTTACTGCACCACTATAGATCACCTTGAGGTCTTCTGTGGCTAAATTGGTTACCCCTTCAACGCTAGAGTGAGTTGCGACTACCAAGGCATCTCTGGCAAATTCCCGGTAAACAAGAGAGCCATCATTCTCCTCTGGTTTCAATTTCCTGGTAACGGTTCCAATTTCAGCTAATTCGTTTTTGACACCACCAATCCCACTGGCAGATTGACTCGACGGCAGAAAACTAATTTTGGTATTACCCTCGTAGGCAGCAGCCAATATTTTCATGGCTGGATAGGGAGTAGCTGCACCAGTAATCTTGATTTCTTGCTGTGCTGATTGGACACCCGGTGGATTATCATTGTTGGTGTTGGGAGTGCAGCTGACGGACAGTACTGAAGTCAATACTACGATCAACAAAGTATTTAGTTTCATTTTACATCTTGTATTATTCTTAACAACCCCCAAAACTCACCCTGAATTCAAGGATACTCTTAGCGAATCGATAAAGAGTGTGATATCAAATCTGGTTAATCTGGGGCACCTATTTTATGGTTTGCTGCATAAGTATGGAAGCCATACTAGACAAGACTTTCAATCCTCAGGGGGTGACAAGGAGACTGAAGCGCACAGATGGAAGTTGAGCCAACGACTCCAAAAAAGAATAGAGTTGTCTAGTGGACAACTCTAAAACCTTAATGTTTGCTCAATCCTACCAAAAAGTCTTCGAGACTCATCTGAATAGCTGCCAATATTTAACTCTACAATTGTTAATATTGCTCTATCCATTATCCAGAGTGCTTTATAGCCTCGTTGTCACCCCTTGAGGATCGAACATTACAATTCGCCATTTTTCCGGGTTGAAGTATTGACGATAGAAAGGTTGGCTTCCTCCTCCAGATCCCCCATGCAGCAAGCCCTAAATATTGCTACCGTGCTTCTGAGTAACCGGAAGATTTACAGGGAGTTGACAATAGGAGCCATTAACTTCCCAAAACCAAGTTCCCCCGTATTCAACCTGACACATATACATGATGCATTCAAGATTATTGCCGCAGCTCCTGTGGGCATTATTCTGAAAGCTGTTACGAGCTTCAATCTCTGGTGGTGACATTCGAGCCTCTGCCGTCTGGATAATTATTCTTATTTGTTTTTGCCAATAAGTAGTAGTAACTTTACTAGCTTTTGCTATCACCTCTTGCCAATTACCTGAATCAAATGCTTGCTGCGCTTCTTTCAAGAGAGTATCATTGGCTGCCCACTCTTTTTGCCATTGTGCAATCACCTCTTGAGCTTTTTTACTAGTAGCAACGGTATTGGGGATAGTTTCAATTAAAGCAATTGCCTCATCAAGTTTTCCTTCTTCTTGATACAGTTTAGTTGCCTGTTGAACGAGATTGTTAGACCATTGACTAATTAAACTTTTAGCCTCTACTTCAAACAAGCCAACTGGGAGAAGCTTGTCAGCCTTAACAATTGCCTCTTGAAAATCCTGATCTTTGGCAAGTTCCTGAGCTGTTTCTAGGAGCTCTTCAGCACAGGTATTCAACCAACCTTGAGCAGATTCGTACTCAGGTGAAGCCTTGCGCAGATTGTTTGCAGTGTTGACACAAGCTTCATATTGTCCACTTCTACTCAATTGCTGAATTTCCTCTAAAACTAGCTCTTCTCGAGTAGATTGCCCCTGGAAATAATAGGCAGAACTTACCCCGAGACTTGCCAAAGCAGCAACGACACCTACTGCCAAAACACCTAGAGGTTTTGGGCGAGCAGGAGAGGTAGGCAAGCGAAAAGTAGAAGCGACTCTGGTGGTTGGTTTTGGCAGGGAATCACTTGCAACTCCTAGAAGTTGTAACCATTCCTGAACTGATTGGGGGCGCTCCTCTGGTAGGAGAGCCATTCCTTTGAGAATGGCATGATTAACCCTATCACTAAGATGAGGATTGAATTGTTTGGGTGGTTCTAACTCTGTACCTGCCGCTCTAACTGGAGCCGCCATGGGCAGTTCTCCGGTTAAAATCGCATACAGGGTTGCGGCTAAAGAATAGATATCAGTATAAACATCTCGTTTGGCTCGTCGGTCATACTGTTCAATAGGTGAGTAATTATCGGAGACAAATTGGGTATGAGTCTGTGTCAAATTGGGAGTAAACTCACGGGCAATGCCAAAATCAATTAATACTGCTTCCAAGTTGCCGTTTCGGAGCATAATATTTTGTGGCTTCAAATCCCGATGCAAAAAGCCGCTACGATGGACTTCTACTAGTGCTTCACCAATTTGCTGGATGTAGTGCAAAGCTTCGGCTTCTGGGAAAATATCTCGATTAGTAACCCAACTAGCTAAATCTTCACCATCAATGTATTCGAGGACGAGACAAGGCAGTGGTCCTTCTTGGAAAAACTCGTAAATCTTGACAATGTGAGGGTGAGAGCATTTACCCATTCTTAGGGCTTCATTCTGGAAATCTTGCTGGAATTTGGCAAAATCAGGGTGCTCTATAATCGTTTCATTCAAAGTTTTGATGACTACCTGTTCCTGGTTTTCCGTCGTTGCCAGGTAGGTAACTCCAAAACCACCAGTCCCTAATTTTCTCTGTATAGTATATTTGCTGCCCTCTAATTGCTGCCCTGCTACCCAAGACATGGCTCCAAACCTCAAGTTACATAATTAAATCCCTTACTTATCACATCTTTCCAGTTTTTGTTTATCTGATCCGGATAAGAAAGTCAACTAAGCTGCTTTACGGTGCTTGAAGCACGATGGAAAAAGACCATCTCATCCATAAATCCCTTGCCTGAACCAAAGAGGCATTGATCGATCTGCCCAGCCCATACTGCATCGTTCATGTGAAAAGCATCAGCTAGTTTTTGAACATTCATAGTCAACACTTTCTTGTTGCCTGCTCCCTTGTTTATCGAGAGTAGAATAGTTTATTATCCAAAGACCAGAGGAAACAGTTAAGGCTAAGCATCTACAAAAAATTCCAAGCATCTTAGAAGAATTGCTAGCTAACCAGCCACCTTTTACCATTTTCTATCGAGGATTTTTAATTACCGCAGATGGGACAATTATAGTAAAGGGCTACGGTAATTTCGAGCAACTACGTGCTCAGCTGCGTCAGCAAATTCCCTTTGCCTCACTTCAGCAATCAAATCTTGGTCATGTATCTCTAGGACGAATTCTTGACTCGGTTGGTAGTGAAGCTTTTAGTGCGCTCAAACGTTTAGTACAGGATTCATGGCATAAGTTATATGGGGAACTTTCGGTTAGGAAAATCAAGTACGTTCACGAAAGTCAGTGGTATATGGAAGAACATGAAATTATTGCTAGTATGCCTTTGAATTTTTCAGAACCTATCCGGCGAGCATAACTGGCAAGATGCCAGTTCCACAATCGATACCCCACATCCTCACTCGCCTTGGATTGTTTCTTAAAAGCTAGATGCGATCGCCATAATGTCGTCCCAGTGAGACCAAAGAAAGAAGTGACCCTCTTGGGGATAGGCATGGAGCTTACTGTTAGGCAGATGGCGGTGTTTGTATGTGGCAAAGGAGTAGGGGGCAGAAATGTCATCAGTGCCGTGAAAAATTTGAATCGGAAACTCAATCTCTGCCAAGTCAAAGCCCCAATCTTGATAACGCAGTAGAGCGTCATAGGCGGGACCTTCACTACCCTGGTGAAATGATTCACGGACGGTTTGCACCAGGGCATTTGCTGACTCTGGAGCTGATAAAATCGTATAATCGGCATCACAGAAGTACTGGGACTGATGCAGCAAATGGATAAAGGTTACTGGAGGCAGAATTTTCGCCGCTAGCCCCAATAGGGTGAAGGGAAACTGAAAGATGAGCGGTGTGGTGTTTTGCTGATTGGATGATTGTTGGGGCACACACCGTTCCGCAAAAAAGCGATCTAGGGCTGTCATTTGAGTTTTGAGTTCGGGCACCATTACCGGAGCCCATCCTCCCAAATCTAAAGCAAAGTTAAGCCGCTCTGGTAGGGTGTAGGCACAACTGAGCACTGTCACTCCCCCACCAGAATGACCCATGATCCCAAAGGTGTCCAACTCCAAGCCATCAGCTAGTTCCCAAATGTCATCAGTGTAATCCAACAGGGTATATCCGGGTTTGAAGTCAGACTGCCCCATGCCGGGGCGATCGGGAGCAATAATGTGCCAGTGGTGTTCTATTGCCGCTGCCTGAGCCGATAGGCTCCCTAAACGAGAACCGGGAGAGCCGTGGCAAAAGAACACGGGTTGCCCTTGCGGATCGCCGATATGCTGATAGGTTAACTGACGACCATCTCTCAATGTGAAAATCTCAGGAGCCTGGATTTGGGTTGGCACTAATGGATTGCTGGATCTAGTCATAACCATAGTTAGTTCACTTAGTCAATAATCGACACAAGCCTACTTCCCTAGTCGATTAACTCAGATCTTGCACCTGATGTTGAAAACCGGATTTTGAGCAAAATTACAACGAATTCAATAGGGTTTCAGCTTCTCAAAATCCGGTTTTTTCGATTTTTTGGGGTTGGTGCAAGATCTCAGATTAACGTAAATGCCCCCCAATCCTTGGGATTAGGGTATTGCTGCCTAGTTGTCAGCATGGCTTGTCGCAGAGCTTGGGCTTTATCAGCACTCAGCTGCCAATTGAGGTAAAATTCTTTCATTAATTCAGCTGTCGGAGCATCGGGAACTGACCAGAGGGAGACTATTATATTGGTGGTACCTGCTGCCATCAGGGATCGAGATAGTCCAATTACACCATCCCCCGTAATCTCACCCTGTCCTGTGTCACAAGCACTCAATACTACTAACTCAGCAGAGAGTTTCATCTCAAAAATTTCCCCAGCAGCAAGCAAACCGTCATCTTCAACGGTAGGAGTAAGGGCTATGGCTCCTGGTATGCCATGCCCAAAATCATCCAGTAGCCCATGAGTTGCTAGGTGAATTATTCGGGCGGAATTCATCTGTTGCTTGACAGCAGTTTCGGTAGCTTGGTTACCAAGGATTGCTCTAAAAACTCCAGTGCCTGCTGATACTTCCCCTGATTAAGGTAAATACCAGCAATACTGTAGGAGGATTAGCATTTCCTCATAGTGATTGCCTAGTTCTCGGTTAATCACCAAGGCTTGCTCATAAGATTCCAACGAGCGTTGATACTCACCAAGCTGCTCGTACAGCAAGCCCAGCCAATTGAGGCTATTCCCTTGCTTTTGGCAGTCGCCCAATTCCCGGTTAATTACCAAAGCTTGCTCATGGAATTCTGCTGCCTGTTGATATTGACTCAATTGGTTGTAGCTCTCCCCCATCTTATAAAGGATATCCCCTTCCTTTTGGCGTATCGCAGCAATACGAACATTATCAGGGGGCAGAGGAATTTCTCTGACAATAGCTAAGGCTTCTTTAAATGTTGCTAAAGCTTCCTCCCACTCACCTTGATTGTAAAACTCTATTGCCTGTTGATTTAGTTGCTCAGCTTCAACCAACTGCTCTGACTGTGGAAAGTTAGGAGGAGTTTGTCCAACAGTTGATTGAGTAACTGGCATCAGTAACCAAATAACCAAGATGGTTGCTGCAAACCAAGTAAGCCATCGCCTCATCATCAAATAGGTGCTCCATATTAACCAGATTTGGTATCACACCCTTCATCGATTCACTAACAGTATCTTTGAATTCGGGTAGGGCCAACGCATTTTGTCAATAAGAACGTTTCAATTTCAATAAAGTCCCAAATAATCGCGTCAATATAAACAAGGCAGGAGGGAAGAGGATTAGATCCTTGTTTGTTCCATTCGTAGCGGGCGGCGCGCCGCCAGTGGGCGGCTCTGAAGAAGCAAGGCAACAGGCAACACTGGAGACGAAAAGACCTTGCAGTCGAAAAACTTCGACATCAGATGGCATCGAGATCTCTTTCCCCTGTTCTAATTCTGATTATTTGCTCGACAGGAGTGATAAAAATTTTCCCATCCCCAATTTTACCAGTGTGAGCAGCAGCAATTACTGTTTCTACGACCATATCAACCTGCTCGTCTTTAACGATGATTTCCACTTTGAGCTTTTGTATAAACTCAACCGTGTATTCCGCACCCCGATAGCGTTCAGTCTTACCTTTCTGCCTGCCAAATCCTCGGACTTCAGAAACCGTCATCCCAAGGATACTAGCATTGACTAAGGCACTTTTGACTGCATCTAGCTTCAATGGTCGGATGATTGCTTCTACCTTTTTCAAATTCTTCACTCCCAAAACTAAAAATTTGCTCAAAAGTCTGTAAACTTAGCTACAGATTTTGCTTTTGTAGAGAAATCATAACATCTTAACCCAGTTGAGTGAGTTAAGTTCTGACAAAAAGTTTATTAAGGACAGAGGTGATCGACTAAGTCGGTAGGCACAAATGGGTGAGCGAAAAAAAAGCCTGGGAGAAAAATAACCAGACACACCAGACACGAAGACGCGGGGACGCAGAGACGTGGAGAATTGAAATCCCACACAAAATTTCGTTCACTCGGTGCAAAAAAACAGGAAGACAGCACTTTGTTAGTATATTATAATTAATAAGCAGTTTTACTGTTGAAATAGGCGGTTGTTTTAGTTAAATAAAAATCAATAGTCTAGAAGGCCTCACCCTCTCAAAAATACAGATTGACTGCATAATCAGCCACTAAAGTACAGGTTCCTAGCCTTCTATTAACAATGATGCGTTTGCCACAAGCGCTAGTTTAATTAAGACAGCAGTCAGACATTTGTCTAGTCAATTGACCTAACCTAATGGTTGTGCCATTGGTATTCTTCTAGAAAGAAAACCTTTGCCGGAACCCTTACCAATTGTTGTAAGGTCATTTCTCATTTGTGAAACTAGTACAAGAAGGCAGAATCTACCCTTAATCCAACCCAACCCACCCCTAACACCTCCGAGGAGGGGAACTCCGAGGGGAACAGGAGGCAGGAGGTAAGAAAGCTTATGCAGTAAGCCTTCTAACTTTTTTTAACTAGCGGGTTATTTTCGCCGTGCTGCACTAGTTTCACCTCCAGGTCAAAATACCAAACCAAGTAGATTAAAATTTTGGTTTTTGGGAAGAACTTACAAGGCTTCCGAGCCATTGAATATTGGGGTGTTGTTATTAATCAATTAGTATGCTCTCAAATTTAAGCACCCATTTGTGATGGAAGACATCAACAATACTAGTCCTGCTAACGGGATGAATGAGAAAAAAGCAATCCAGTTCCCTCTGATTATTCAGGCACTAGCATTTACAGCTATCTTGTACTTCAGTGTTGGTCAAACACCATCAAACCAACCACGAGGAACTTACCCTACTTCTCAGACTCAGAGTACCTTATCGGCACCTGTAGTTAATTCTGTCTTGCAACAGGCTTCGCAGGAGCTAAAGTTGCCAACCTCTACTCTGAGCATTATCAATGTCCAAAAGCAAACTTGGTCAGATAATTGTTTAGAACTGAGTGATTCTGGAGTGGTGTGTACTCGGATGCGAGTTTCTGGTTGGCAAGTCACCGTTGCCAATGATCAAAAGCAATGGATTTATCGCACAGATGCCTCAGGAGCAGTGATTAAGTTAGCTCATCGTGATACATCTTTACCTAGAAAATAATTGGCGATTAGGATTAGACATCTCCAAAAACTCAATATTGACCTAGGTGCCATAAGGGTTTCAGGTTCTTTTCTGGAGAGGTCTATTAAAAAAGCGATCGCTCTTCCTGATTTACTTTTGTTCGGGCGAAGGTTCCTGATCTAGCTGCTGGGATTCTTTCAATACTAAAACACCTTCTGAATTGACTCGATAAGCTTGACCCACATACCCTACCCGATCATAGAGGATTTGGTGAATATGTTGATCTAGTTTAGTCTCATCAGAGATGCGAGGTCGATAGAAAGCCTTTATCCTCTCTTCAATGCCCATTTCATCCAAGCGATCATGGAGTTTCTTGCCATTTCCCTCCAAGTAAGCACTGCGAGCAGCTTTGTCTTGCCAAACTTCGATCGCGATGGAAGCTGGAATACCACCAATTGTCAAGATACCACTAGAAAAAAGTATGATGATAATACCAATGGGTAAAAGCACACTCAGGTAGATGATTGTTACCACCCGCTGAGTCTTATTTTTTGTCCGACTTTTAGCTGAGTTAGACTGTCCAGGTTTTTTTTTCTTGGGACGAGGAGCAGGTTGACTCATGGTTAATTGTCTTAACTTGTAACTCTACTTTAACCTAAGACTAAGTTTTACCGGGATTCTTGACCAAAAAATAGGGTCTCAAGCCTCACCTTTCTAAGGCGACTTTTGATTCTGGATATATTGCTTTAGCGTTTCTGTAGGGACACCACCACAGGATGAAGCAAAGTAGCTAGGACTCCACAAGTGTTTGTTGTTGGAAGGAAACTTTTTTCTATACATTCGACTAGAAACACCTTTCAGGTGATTCACTAAGGTCGATACAGATAATTTTGGTGGATATTCAACCAATAGGTGTACGTGATCGGATTCCCCGTTAAATTCGACTATCTTAAAATCCATTTTTCTAGCAACACTTTTAAAGGCTAGTCCTAAAGTTTCTAGTCCTTCTTGCTCAAATAGTTTTGCCCTGTAATTTGTTACGAAGACTAAATGAGTGTAAAGAGCGGTAACACTGTTTCTTCCTTTCCTTAGCTTACTGTTCATTTTGTAGACCAAATGCTATAATCATTGTATGAAAGCACGTTACCGATATCGAATTTATCCCACATCTGGGCAGCAAACGTCGAGCCAAACAAATGGCTTTTACCTTTTAATGGTCACCGAGTCTCCCCAATTTCCAACGATCGCTTAAGATCATACAGGTGAATTATTTGTTGGACATGATCAAACTGAGATTAAAGCGATACGGCAAAAAGCGTGAAGTTAGCTATCGGATTGTAGCGATGAACAGTAGTACTCGCCGCGATGGTCGCCCCCTAGAAGAAGTGGGCTTCTATAATCCTAGAAGTAATGAAACGAGGCTGGACGTCCCAGCGATTGTCAAATGGCTCAAAAATGGTGCTCAGCCTACTGACACAGTACGCAGTATTCTGCAAAAAGCCAATGTTTTTGAACAAATCAATGTCTAACACCCAATCTACTTCTGCTGATGGGGCTAATCCTGATTATGTCGGTCTTGTCAGATTTTTGGTAGAACCGTTTCTGGAGTCGGCAGAATCCTTAAGCATAGATTGTGAGATGTCCAGCAAGGCAAGGGTTTGGATTAGATTAGCCTTTGAAGGAGAGGATAAAGGGCGAGTATTTGGTCGGGGTGGTCGCAATATTCAAGCGATCCGCACGATAATCAAAGCGGCTGCTCAAGCAGCCGGTCAATCTGTCCATCTGGATATCTACGATGATTCTGGCGGTACCTACCCTAGAGAAAATAGTAGAGAGAAAAACTCTGGTGGTAGAGTTGATGTAAAAAGGAAAATAAGTCACCGACCATTGGTTCGCAAATCAGCTCCTAAATTACGCTCTGAGTAGAGCTTTGCTGCATGTCAGTGGTTAGAAGTAGGTCGTCTTTTTAGGTCACTAATAGCCTCTAACCACTGACAATTGACAACGAACATAATGAGTGAAGCATCCAAGACAATTCAACTGCTTAGTAACGAGAGTGCGATCGCACTAGCTGGTAGTCGGGAAGAAAATATTAAAACTCTATCGCGGCAAACTGGTGCTACTTTGGTAATACGAGGTCAAGAACTACTGATTTCTGGAACTCAAAAACAGGTGGAACGAGTTCAGGCATTAGTGTTGACCCTAAAACCCTTCTGGCAAGAAGGTAAAATGGTTACGGGAGTGGATATCCTCACTGCTTGCCATGCCTTAGATACTCACAGACCAGATGAGCTCAAGGACTTACAGCAAGATATTCTAGCTCGCACTAGACGGGGGGAAGAGATTCGGGCAAAAACCTTCCGACAGCGGCAATACATTAAAGCGATTCTCTCCCATGATCTTACCTTTTGCATTGGACCTGCAGGTACTGGTAAAACTTTTCTTGCAGTAGTTCTGGCAGCACAGGCACTCTTAGCTAATGAGTACGAACGGTTGATTCTTACTAGGCCCTGCGGTAGAAGCTGGGGAAAAGTTGGGTTTTCTGCCGGGGGACTTGCAGCAGAAGGTTAATCCCTTTCTGCGTCCGCTTTATGATGCTTTGTATGAGCTGATTGATCCGGAAAAGATTGCTAGTTTGATGGAACGAGGCGTTATTGAAGTTGCGCCTCTAGCATATATGCGGGGACGAACCCTCAGAAATGCCTTTGTAATTGTTGATGAGGCTCAAAATACTACTCCAGCTCAAATGAAAATGGTGCTGACGCGCCTTGGCTTCCACTCTCGTATGGTAGTCACAGGGGACATTACTCAAACTGATTTGCCTGCTCATCAACGCTCCGGTTTAGAAGTTACCCTGAAAATTTTGCAGTCTGTGGAAGGGATTGCCTGTTGTCATCTCACTCAGAATGATGTGGTTCGGAATCCTCTCGTTCAGAGAATTATTGCTGCTTATGAAAATAATGAATAATGAGCATTAGAGGGACTTGCGCGCCATAAATAAGTCACAAACTAGTCATATCAAGGGATTCAGCCATCCACCCGATGACCTACTTTTTCTTCATCGGAATACAAATCTAACCAACTTTCTTTTAGTCCATCAATAGCCTGAGTTAATTCATCAAATTGAACTCGTCTAACCACGGCTAAAACTCCATCTATGTGTGCTTCACTACCAGCTTTTCCCAAATGTTGAAAACGAGAATATTCATTGCGTTTGTTGGTTTTTGGAAAAATCGCTTGATTAGCTCTGAGCTGATACCCCTCTTCTGTCACTCTCCGAAAAATAGGGGTCAAACCCTGATTCTCTCGTTAGGTATCGTTGGCTGTAATGACGGAATATCGTCAGAATTTCGGAAAGTGACAGAAGAGGGGTAAGTTCCTTGTGGGGCAAGGATTTCAACTTAAGTTGACACGAATGACCTTCTTCCTTCCCTTCTGCTTTTTGCCTTCTACCCTCTGCCTTTAACTCCTAAACTTATGAATCTCCTCCATAAATTCTTGATGTTTGAGCCATTAAATTGGATCAGACGTTTTATTTTAATTAGCTTTCTACCGCTGACAGCTATGGTACTGGCTATTGACTCTCGGCAGTTAGTAGCTTCCCAAGGTGTCAACGGGCAGCCCTTAGCCAATGTTTTTATTATTAGCTACTTTCTGCTATTACTGTTTGGTCTCTCCCCAGAACAGCGGTTAATGACTCTCATTTTTGTCCCCTTTGCCGCTATTGGAGAATGCATCTTTAGCCTCTTATTCGGTCTATACATCTATCGCTTAGAGATGGTACCTTTGTACGTGCCGTTTGGTCATGGGGTTTTGTTTAGCATGGGTCTTCTAGTTGCTGAACTTTCTGTTATTTGCAAGCATGAAGAACAGCTAAAACCCGTTTTAATTTCAATTTTCTCGCTCCTCTTTGGAGGCGTAATTTTATTATTACACGATTCACTAAGCATTATTTTTGGCTTAGTTTTTTTATGGGTACTTCGCCGCAAAGGCTACCAAACCTTATATTTCATCATGGGATTGTTAGTTCTTTATGTTGAGTGCGTTGGAACCTATTGGGGATGCTGGTCCTGGACATCCCATCCTTTTGGACAATCCTGGCTCCATGCGACGAATCCACCAGTTGGGGCTTTCGCATGTTACATATTAGCTGACCTAGGTGTGATCAAAATTGCACGCTATTGGAAAGGGAAATTAACATCATCGTTTGGGAATTTAGAATTTAGAATTTAGAATTTAGAATTTAGAATTGGGTAAAAACTTGGTAGATTGGGCACAATGTAGAGTGTCAGTTACTGCGATAATAAAAAGATGACTCAAACCCTTAGTGAGATTGCTTTACCACCTCCATTCCCTGATCATACTCAATTACCAGAATCCGACGGTACATTTGTGAAAAATTTTCAGGAGCATCCTCAAAGCTTAATTCTGACAGATTCCATCGATTCAACTTTACAACGGTTACATCCAGACGGGCAATATTGTATCGGACAAGATTGTGGTATCTATTGGCGAGAAACTGAGCCGCCAGAGAAGGGGGCAGAAGCACCAGACTGGTTCTATGTGCCAGATGTCCCACCTAAATTAGATGGTGACATTCGTCGTTCCTATGTATTGTGGCGAGAATATATCACACCCGTTATCGCTCTAGAGTTTGCCTCTGGTGACGGTAGTGAAGAGCGAGACAAAACTCCTTTATCTCGCTCAGAAACTGGAAAAGTTACCAAACCCGGTAAGTTTTGGGTTTATGAGCGAGTGATGCGCATTCCCTATTATGGTATTTATCAAGTTAGCAACGGTACTCTGGAAGTTTACCAGTTAGTTAAAACCCTCTATGAGAAGATAACTCCTAACGAGCGAGGACATTATCCCATTGACACAATGGGGGTAGAGTTGGGATTATGGCAGGGGCCATTCTTGAATAATCCAGAACAACTCTGGCTCCGTTGGTGGGACTTAGATGGGAATCTGTTGTTAACGGGACATGAACAAGCTCAACAGGAGCGGCATCAAAAAAATCAAGCATTGCAACAGTTAGAGCAGGAGCAACTTGAGAAGGAACAGGAGCGGCAAAAACGTCAGCAATTGGCAGAGCGGCTTAAGTCCCTAACTCCTGAGCAGCTTCAGGCTTTGGGAATTGATGCTCAAATGTTGGATTGAGGGTTGTTCGTAATTGCGATCGCTTAGAAGCATTATTGACACCAGCCACTTGAAAAGTATGCAGGGTTTGGGGTGTAGGGAAAGATAATGGCAACACCAACAATTTCTTTACCCCCAAGACTAGAACTCAAAATCAATCTAACCGACGAACAATTTTGGCAACTATTTGGTAATTGAGTAATCACCGAATAGCTCAGAGGCGATCGCTCTAAGGAAAACTATCAATAAAGCTTAAAATGTGTCTTAACCCTCTTTCACCATCCATACTAGTAAACTAAGAATCTTCTCCACAGGCGGAAGTGGATAGTCTGTCAAATCAACTGTTATTGTTTGTCCTTCTAACTTCAAAAAACGCCATTGTGTTCCACTAGTTACACTGCCGTATACAGCCTTAAGGGGTTGTTGCTTTGTCTCATTAAATCGCTCTATAGCTACCATTTCAGCTATACATTGCCCTAACCCAGATTTCAGGTCAGATTTTTTCGCCTCAACCACAACAATAGCAGGAGCTTCCACTGTCAATTGCTCAGGAGAACGACTGATAAGAAAATCACAAACTCCGTTTAAGCCAACACTGACATCAACATTAAATTCCTCACCAGAAAACACACTGATTTGACGATTTAGAAGACGCCGCACTTCCAGTAAGACAGGGTTAATAATTACTTCAGAGCGAGCTTTTTCTGTATTCACAGCAATTGCCCAAGGTATATCTTCCAATATGGCTAATAACTTAGGGCTAGGAGTGATTGGCTCAACTGAGCTAGGGAAAAATTGGTCTCCCTCAACTGTTGTCAGGTGAAAGTCTTGCTTCACCTTATCAATGGTGAATTGACTATAGGACATGGTTTGGGAATTTAGAATTTAGGATTTAGAATTGGGTAATAAAAAGTAGTGACACGCCTAAAACTGTAGGTTGGATTGAACGAAGTGAAACCCAACAGAATATACGCCGGTGTTGAGTTACGCTATCGCTCCACCCAACCTACTTATTCTCTCATTTTAGCTGTGTCACGGCATTAGAAACATTGGCGGGTTAAGTCGGATAGCTGATAGCTAAACTCTCAAACGTCTTGCGATCGCCTTTTGCCAAGACTCCCACATTTGGCTCATCTTTACCTCTATTATCGGTAGATTATCCCCTGTAAGCACTTGTAAATCACTCTTTTCCCCAGTCACAACACCAAGTTGTTGCCAGTATCCTTCTAACTGCTCATTTAAGTAAGATTCCCAACTAGCTTGTTGCTCAGGGTTAACCGAAACTAAAATACGGCTGGCACTCTCCCCAAACAGTAACTCATCCCAACGAAGTTCCAGGGATTCACTAGTTACTCCTAAGTTAATTTGAGCACCGAGTTTACCAGCAATACAGGATTCAGCTAAAGCAATTGCTAATCCCCCTTCCGCACAGTCATGAGCCGAGTTTACCCAACCTTGACGGATACTCTCCCGCGTTACTGCTTGCACACGACGCTCCAACTCAAAATCTACTATTGGTGGTTTCCCAGTAACTAAACTATGAATCGTTGCTAAGTATTCTGAACCACCTAAAGAAACTTGAGGAGTAGAAGTAGTAATGGGTAATCCCAATAGATAAATTAGATCCCCTGCTGCTTGCCAACCTTGAGTGCAGGTTTTGGTAAAATCAGGAACTAACCCTACCATACCGATAACTGGGGTGGGATAGATTGGCTGAGGATTGCCAGCGGCATCAACGGTTTCATTGTAGAGAGAAACGTTACCCCCAGTTACTGGTGTTCCCATCTCCCGACAAGCATCTGCTATTCCCTCACAAGCTGACGCTAGCTGCCAATATCCTACTGGCTTTTCTGGAGAACCAAAATTGAGATTATCGGTAACAGCCAGAGGTTCAGCACCAACACAACTCAGATTACGTGCTGCTTCTGCGACTACAGTCTTCGCTCCCTCGTAAGGATCAAGATAGACGTATCGGGAATTGCAATCTACAGTTGCAGCAATACCTTTTAGTTGTTGGTTATTGGTTGTTTGTTGTTTGTCGTTTGTTGAACTATCTTCTCCATCTGTCAGTGTCACCTCTTCCACCGGGCGTAACCGAATCACTGTGGCATCAGCAGCACCGGGTAAAATTACTGTATTGTTTTGTACTTGATGGTCGTATTGGCGATAAACCCAGCGTTTAGAACCAATGGTGGGGGTATCTAGTAGTTGCAGTAGGATATCATTCCAGTTGTGGGGAGTTCCTGCAATTTCAATACCTGCGTTTGTGCAAGGAGGTAGGAATTGAGTAGTCCACTCCCAAGCTTGAGCTGCATATTCAGGCGGTTGGGCTAGGAGTTCTCGGTGATAAATTGGGGTATTATCTGCTAGGGCGGTTGCTGGAATTTCTGCTGCTACCTGATTTTCGTATAAAATCCTGACAATTGGCTCTTCTATTACCGTCCCTGCTACCACTGCATGGAGTCCCCAACGCTGGAAAATATCGATTAATTCCTGCTCTCGTCCCTGATGAGCAACAAACAGCATCCGCTCCTGGGATTCTGAGAGTAGGTATTCATAGGGAGTCATGCCATATTCTCGCGCTGGAATCAAGTCCAAATCTAGCTCAATCCCCACACCTCCTTTCGCTGCCATCTCGGAAGTGGAACAGGTAATGCCTGCTGCTCCCATATCCTGAGCCGCAACTACCGCATCAGTTTTAAATGCCTCCAGGCAAGCTTCAATCAGGGATTTTTCTAAGAAGGGATCGCCTACTTGCACTGCAGGACGATCATCCATTGATTTATTAGTGAGTTCGCTACTAGCAAAACTGGCTCCTCCCATACCGTCTCTGCCAGTAGTGGAACCAACATAGAGTACAGGATTACCAATACCAGCTGCTCCAGATTTAACAATTTCTGGGGTTTCCATCAATCCCAGAGCCATGACATTCACTAAAGGATTGCCAGTATAGGCATTGTCAAAGTACACTTCACCACCGACTGTGGGTACGCCAACACAGTTACCATAGTGAGCGATTCCCTCTACTACACGAGTGAATAACCGCCTGGTACGAAAATCTACCAGGGAACCGAAACGTAGGGAGTTCAATAGGGCAATGGGACGAGCACCCATCGTAAAGATATCTCGCAGGATACCTCCAACTCCAGTTGCTGCACCTTGGAAGGGTTCAATAGCTGAAGGATGGTTGTGGGATTCAATTTTAAATGCTAGTTGCAGTCCATCTCCTAAGTCTACAACCCCAGCATTTTCTCCCGGACCAACCAAAATGCGATCGCCTGTTGTGGGAAACTGCTTTAGTAGGGGACGGGAGTTCTTATAACAGCAGTGTTCCGACCACATCACCCCAAACATCCCTAATTCTGCCTTGCTGGGATGACGTCCCAATCGTTCCACAATTTCTTCGTACTCTTCGGGTTTCAAACCCAGCTTACTGCAAATTTTGTTAACAGTAGCTATTTCTCTTGGAGATAAGGGAGTAGAGGGGGAGCCAGACATGGAAGTACAAAGCATACGGGACAGGCTTAATTTTATAGGTATTAGGTATTAGGTGTTAGGTGTTAGGTGTTAGGTTGTAGCGGAAGATGCTTGCAGTGCTTGTTCTATAAGGTGATATGGAATTTTTAACTTAAGTCTACCGAACTCCAAATGGTTAAAATAACCAAATTTGCTATAGTACTTATGTACGATTTCTCAGTCCTACACCTAATACCTAGGGTTTGCTGCATAAGTGTGGAAACCATGCCAGACAATACTTTCAATCATTTTTATTCGTTAGGAGTGCAAGGAAATTGTATCGATAGGCTCAATTTCCTTGCATAATGGAAAAAATCTGGGAGCTAATCGAGGGGTAATTCACTCATTACTCTCGAGAAACTAAAAATGAAAAGGGATGGCTGAATCCCTTGATGTGACTAGTTTCTGACTTCTTTTTCGGCAATTCATTAATGCATGAATTTTGAATGCAAGAATTTTGAATTCGCCGTTAGGCGCTCATTATTCATTATTCATTATTCATTATTCATTATTCATTATTCATTACTTCACAACCCAAATCAATCGACTTTTTCAGCAACCCCTACCTAACACCTTCCCCCTTAGCAGTACTAAATTATGCCAAGAGCCATCGTCAAGTATACAACCAAGGATTTAAAAGAACTCGGTCTGTTTGTCGAAGTGAGTGGACGAACAGATAATGAAAGGACGCGCAACAAGGCTTTGGAAGAAATTCAACGCCGGATGGATGATCCCGAAGATACTAGTCTCAATGAAAATAGCTTTGCTGATGGGTTGAGTATAGATGATTTGATTGTAGTTGAACCACCGGAGGATAAATCGAAGGGAGAGGAACCAGAAATTATCACCGCAGTAAAAGCGATCGCTAATTTAGCAAGTTTAAGAGTTATTCTAGAAGACAGCTACAAGCAGGCAATAGATTTACGTCCGGTGATTGAGGCTTTGTTTTCTCCAGAACCTCTGACACCAGAACAAATACAGAAGGCTACTGATAAGAGTTTTGCTAAGACTTTAATGAAATTCGCTGAAGCTAAAGCTGCTCGTGATCAATTTTTGCCGACAGCAGAGGAAGCTTGGGAAATTCTGGCTCCTGCACTACCCAAGGGGGAAACAAAAGAAGACTACGGATTTGATGAATCAGAAACAATTGCTACTCCTCCAGCAACTGAGATAGCTAAAGGTAGCAGAAGTAAGAAGTAATTCCTCAAGATTAAAATGGTATTGTAATCTCAATAAACGTCGGTCAGCGATAAATGATGGAAGACTTAACAGTAGAAAACCAGAATCTAACTGAATCAGTAAGTAATGGTAGTCAAGACAGCAATAATCCACCTACAGTAGATGAAGTTCAGGATTGGTTAATTACCTATTTATCACAACTAGTGGATCTCGAACCTGAAGAAATCTCGACCAACACTTCTTTTTCTCGTTACGGTTTAGATTCCTCACAATCAATTGCTTTAATGCGGGATTTTAGTAACTGGCTAGGAAGGGAAATTGATCCCACAATTGTCTATAGTTATCCGACTATTGAAGCTATAGCTAAGCACCTTGGTGAAGAGGAATCATAGGATTTAACTTGTCAGTGCTGAGGAGTATTTGCAATATTCCTCAGCAAATTTGAAGAGCCTTATTGATATTGTTCACGAAGCTTGCCTTTTTGTACTTTACCACTGGGTGTTCTTGGCAAAGATTCCACAAAATCTACAGTTGTAGGTAACTTAAAATCAGCAAGTTTATCCCTGCAAAAATTGATAATATCTAATGGTGTTGCCTGTTGTTGTGGTTTTAAAACCACAATTGCTTTGATACTTTCTCCTAAAAACTGATGGGGAATACCAATTACAGCAACGTCAGCAATTGCAGGATGTTGATATAAAACGTTTTCTACTTCTGCTGGATAGACATTCTCTCCTCCATAGCAGATCATATCTTTAATGCGATCGCAAACATAAATGTAGCCTTCTTCGTCAAAATAGCCTGCATCACCAGTATAAACCCAACCATCCACTACGGTTTTGGCTGTAGCTTCTGGTAATTTCCAGTAACCAATCATGTTGGCAGGGGATTTTATACAAACTTCACCAATTTCCAAGGGAGGTAAATTTTTACCTTCACTATCTAAAACTGCTACTGATACACCAGGAAAAGGTTTACCAGCAGCTTTCAATCGGTTTGGATCAGTAGAGGTATGAGCATCTGGAGGTAGACATACAGCACAATTTCCGGTTTCAGTCATACCATAAATTTGAACAAAATCACAGTCAAATACTGCTATTGCTTTCTTTAATAAAGACTCTGGAATTGGCGAACCTCCATAAATAATGTGTTCTAATGATGAAAAATCTGTTTGTTGACATTCAGGTTGAGCTAATATAATTTGCATCATTGCAGGCACCATAGCCATTTTTGTAATCCGATCGTTCTCAATTATTTGGAGAACTTCAAAGGGATTAAAAGTTTCCAGAATAAAATTTTCTCCTCCGGATACTAAACAACGGATGGCCCACCATAAACTTCCAATATGAAATAAAGATGCAAGCAATAAATTCTTATCTTTTGGGCTCCAATTGATCCAATTTTCACCTCGTTGAGCAAATTCTTTAGCAATAGCAAAAAAACTGTAATGGGCCAGTGTAACACCTTTAGGTTTTCCTGTTGTGCCACTGGTATACATTTGCACAGCCACGTCATTTGGTTTGATAGTGATATCTGGCTTGACGTCGCTATACTGCTGATAAAAACTACTATAATCAATCCAATTATGTTCGTTTTTTCCTAAGGCAATGAAAGTTTTAATATGATCAAGTCCTGGTTGAATAGCTGTGACTAAAGGATAAAATTGAGGTCCGATAAATATAGCTTCTACATCAGCATCTCTCAGAATATAGCTGATTTCTGTAGGAGCTAAACGCAAGTTTATCGGTACTAAGATCGCATTTACTTTTCCACAAGCAAATAATATTTCGTAATTCTTTATTGGATCATTTGCTAACAATGCTATTCGAGATTGAGGTTTGATTCCTTGTTCTAAGAGTGCGTTGGCGACACGATTACTTTGTAGATCAAGCTGTAAATAAGTGAGGTATTTATCTTTGAAAATTAAAGCTCTATTGTTTGGATTTTTTTTGCCTTGAATGAATGACAAATCAGCTAGGGTTAAAATATCCTTATCGTATATCATTAATTTTCCTTTTTTACTGATATTTACATCTTTAATATAGCGCTACGCGCAATTCAAAATTCTTGCATTCAAAATTAAAAAATAGACCATTACTAGGTTTCAGGCTTTATTAATGTCCTAACCTAAGTGCGTAGTGCTATAGTGAAATTTCCGGGGAGCATCCTATTTTTGCCAATTTGTATTGGAAGCATCTCGCTTTGGGTAATTCCCCTCCAGTAAGATGCTCCCATAAAAGAATCATTTATGCAACTTTGGAATGCTCCCAATTGATTGATTTAAACAAGTACAGCTTCTTTAACATCATTGAGAGTTTTTTCGGATTTTCTACCTAAAAAGGCGATGCTTGCAGTACCTTCAGCCCAACCGCTATTGTGGTCATAATAAACGCAAGAAGTCTTAAACATAATCAGACTTCCACGAGTGAAGTATTTATCAAGGGATATAGTGCCTTGAAAATGATCAGAGTTAATTGGTTTTTTGAATGCACTAGAAAATTTGGTGATCAGTACATTACTGAGCTGATAATCTTTATAACTTTCTATATCCCAGTCTGCTAGTGCTTGAAGCAACTTATTTTGTACTAAGTAAGCGAGCATGACATAACCCAGTTGGTTATAGCAAATGTTAAATTCTACTGCATTAAAGTGGCCAGTGTCGGCAATATAACAAGATTCCGGAATTGAAAAATCCCCTTGCATATACCATATAGCCTGATTTTTACTTTCCGATGTTTTTGAGGGGTTTGTCGGTTCCAGGTATTGAAATCTAGCCTGCTTGAGATATTTACAGTGTTCTTTATATGGCTCAATAAACCTCTTCACAAAATCTGGATTCATCTCATCTATATCGGCAAATTTTTGGTGAATATTGATAGCCATTTTCTACTCCTTGATCAACTTTTTTTTACAGAAATTTATCCTCATAGCCGTAGACTATGAGAGTGGGAGGAATGTTGCTGAGCAGGATAAACTTTAATTAACCAGTAGTTTGGTTAAGTATTGGAGCGATAGATTTGAAGAGGTATAAGCTAGTGCAACAAGAGCAGTTCTGCACTAGGAAAAATAGTTAAAAATTCTTCCTATGTGCTGACTCTAGGCACTATACACTTGCTATTGTGAGGCTGAATTCACTAAAACTTTCTCTACAGCTGTAGAGTTAACAGAAGCAGGTGGTGATACATAAAATGGTAAGCCATCATAAATACCAATACGATAGTTGAGACTGCTTTCGCTTAATACTCGTATAGAGGCTCTATGATTTAGACTTCTGTTCTCCCATAAGAGAATATCACCATCTTCCCATTCATGTTTATAAATATGTTCCTCACGCTCAATAAAGGAAAATAGTTCTTCCAATGCCTGTTGGTTGGTTTCATAATCTAAACCAACAATGCCAGTGGTAAAACCTGAACTCATGTACAAGATTTTTTTCTGATTAACAGGATGGGTAATGATTGCTGGGTGTTCAACAGCAGGACATTGTCTTTCAAGATCTTGCAGGATATCTATCATTGCTCGATCAATATCCCATTCCTGCACTTTGTAGCGCCACTTGGCTTCATGTCGAATCTTTTTCCCTTCAACATATCTTCTTAAATGGGCAGGTAATTTTTGATACATCTGCTCCATGTCAAGATAATAAGTTTCTCGATTTGATTTAGGTATAATTTGTGGATAAAGCATCGTAAAAGGTAGAGGCTCATCCAAAAAGGCACAGTCAGTATGCCAGTAACGACCTGTTCCAGGTACTCCAAACTTCTTCCCATCTCTTTTAATGTTAGAAGATACAAAGATTTCGGGATGGTCTGGGTGATGATAGTTTTCTTGAAGATAAACTTGAGGCTTGCCAATTTTGCGTGCAAATTGTGTATATTTTTCCTCGTTAAGACTTTGATTCCTAAATATCACCAATTTATGTTGGTAGACAAGTTCTTTGATAGCGATTGCTTCTTCTGGAGTTGTTAATTTGACATCAAAATCCAGAATTTCTGCCCCAATAGATTCTTCTGGTGGTCTATTGATTTTCACTATTATTTACCTCTAATTGATGATGGCGTTGTGATTATCTTATGGACAACATTTAAAAATGTCAATAGTTGTGCTCCATAAAGTTCGACAAAAAATATTAAAAAATATGAACGACCGAAGTTAAAAATAGTTCAGAAACGATAAGCTCTTATGTGACTTAGACTAGGAATCAATTAATCTAAAGATGCAAGACTATAAAGTGATAAAATTTTATGCATTTAAACTGGGAATTGTTTATGACTTTAAGAGGCATGGAACTCTGAAGCCCTGACTCATTCGATACTCGAAGACTGCGCAATTAAGATAAACTAATTTAGATGTGTCTTGGTTCCAGATACTGTGCATTTCAACTCCATATTGAGTCAAGTTAAGTTAAGAAAATAAATCCCAGTCTCCTATTGGTTTTTATTTGTGTAATTTTGCCTTGCTCAATCAAATTCTAAATGCTTTGTAGCTTACTTTAGAAAAAAACATTTATTTATATTATTTTGTAATTATGCATACAGAACCCATTGCAATTATCGGTATCGGATGTCGTTTTCCAGGGGCAAAAAATCCTGAAGCCTTCTGGAAACTACTCTGCAATGGTATAGATGCGATAACTGAAGTACCCACTTCTCGGTGGGATAAGCAATTATTTTACGATCCAGACCTCTCCCAGCCAGGAAAGATGAATACCAAGTGGGGAGGCTTTTTAGAGCAGATAGACCAATTTGACCCCGAGTTTTTTGGCATTTCTCCTAGAGAAACCCAAACGATGGATCCTCAACAACGGCTATTGCTAGAACTCGCTTGGGAAGCCTTAGAAGATGCAGGGCAACCTCCAGAAGAATTAGTAGGTCAGCCGGTAGGTGTATTTATCGGAGTATGTAACTCAGACTACTACGAGCTCATTGCCCAAAATATGAATAACTGTACGACTTATGTAGGTACAGGTACGAGACATTGTATTAATGCCAATCGCCTCTCTTACTTTTTCGATTTTCAAGGACCGAGCCTAGCCATAGATACTGCTTGTTCCTCATCCTTGGTAGCCATCCACTTAGCTTGCCAAAGCTTATGGAGGGGAGAATCTACTCTAGCTTTGACGGGAGGAATCAATATTTTGATATCACCCTGGGGATCAGTAGCCACTTCCCAAGGTGGATTTATGGCCCCGGATGGCCGGTGCAAAACCTTTGATGCCAAAGCCGACGGTTATGTACGTGGTGAGGGTGCAGGATTAGTACTCCTCAAACCTCTATCTCAGGCTTTGGCAAATGGAGACCGGATCTATGCTTTAGTTAAAGGAAGCGCCACGAACCAAGATGGATTTAGCAACGGGCTGACTGCTCCCAATCCTTTAGCTCAGGAAGCTGTATTACGGGCAGCCTACCAAAATGCTGGAGTTGCCCCTGCTCAAGTGCAATATATAGAAGCGCACGGAACTGGTACCCAACTTGGAGATCCGATGGAAATGAAAGCTTTAGGAGCAGTGCTATCTCAAGAGCGTGCTCCGGGGGACTATTGTGCCGTAGGTTCAGCTAAAACCAATATCGGACATTTAGAACCAGCCGCAGGCATTGCAGGATTGATCAAAGTAGCCCTCTCACTCTACTATCGCCAGATTCCACCAAGTTTGCATTTCAGGGAACCTAATCCTCGTATTCAGTTTGATCAACTGCCCCTACGAGTTCAGAACAAGCTTACTCCCTGGCCAGAAAAATCAACTCCGGCGATTGCTGGAGTGAGTTCCTTTGGTTTTGGGGGCACTAATGCCCATGTTGTCTTGGCAGAAGTAGGGGAACAACTCCCAACCCCTCCTAACCCACGCCTAACCCTTCCCAACCCACCCCCAACCCCTCCCGAGGAGGGGAAGAAGGAAGAAGGGTTACAACGTCAAACTCATCTGCTAACTCTCTCGGCAAAAACAGAAGCAGCTCTAGATGAGTTAGTGACTAGTTATGAGAACCACCTCAAACAACATCCAGAATTAGCAATAGGAGATGTCTGTTACACGACCAATGTCGGGCGATCGCATTTTCCCTATCGCTTCGCTGTTGTCACCCAATCGACAGAGCAGTTAGAGCAACAATTAAAGGCTACCCTGACAGGAGAGGAAACTCCAGGAGTTCTCAAGGGTCAAAAAATTGGTCGCAAGCGCCCCAAAGTAGTATTTCTGTTTACCGGACAAGGTTCCCAGTATCTAAATATGGGCAGGGAACTGTATGAAACTCAGTCTACTTTCCGTCAAGCCTTAGATCAATGTGACCAACTCCTACGTCCGTATTTGGAACATCCGCTCTTAGAAGTTCTTTACCCTCAGGATGCACAAAAGTCAAGTTCTTCTTTGCTAGACCAAACTGCTTATACTCAACCCGCCCTATTTGCCATAGAATATGCCCTTGCCAAGTTATGGGAATCTTGGGGAATCAAGCCCAAAGTGGTGATGGGTCACAGTGTAGGAGAATATGTAGCAGCAACTATTGCAGGAGTTTTCAGTTTAGAAGATGGCTTGAAGTTAATTGCCCTGCGGGGCAAGTTAATGCAGCAGTTACCTGAAGGTGGAGAGATGGTGTCTTTGTTGACATCAGAATCTCAGGTAAAAGAGGCGATCGCTGATTATAGTTCACAGGTCGCGATCGCAGCAATTAATGGACATCAAAGCGTAGTAATTTCTGGTGAGGGGGAAGGCATTGCACGGATTGTTAGTAAGTTAGAAGCTACAGGGGTCAAAACCAAACAACTGCAAGTATCCCATGCCTTCCATTCTCCCTTAATGGAACCAATGCTGGCAGAATTTGCCGCAGTAGCTAAACAAGTAAGCTATAGTCAGCCTCGAATACCACTGATCTCGAATGTTACTGGCAAACAGGTAAGTTCGGAGATCACCACTGCTGAATATTGGGTAAATCATGTGTGCCAACCGGTAAGGTTTGTCGATAGCTTGAAAACGATCCATCAGCAAGGATATGAGTTATTCCTGGAAATCGGACCCAAACCAGTACTATTAGGTATGGCTCGGCAATGTCTACCACAAGAGGTGGGTATTTGCTTACCATCATTACGTCCCGGAGTAGAAGAAGGGCAACAGATACTTTCAAGTTTAGGAGAGTTATATCTCCAGGGAGCCAAAATAGATTGGGGAAGATTTAACCAAGATTATGCTCTTCAGAAAGTAGTATTACCGACCTATCCCTTCCAACGGGAAAGGTACTGGCTAGAAATTGCCAATGACTACCAACAAGCACCCTATTTATCAACAGCAAAAAACCAACAGCCGTTACTAGGAGAACAACTCAACCTAGCCGGAATAGAGAATCAATATCGTTTTCAATCATACCTAAGATCTCAATCTCCAGATTACCTGAGTGATCATCAAGTATTTGAGCAGGTGCTCTTTCCAGCAACAGGCTACCTAGAAATAGCAACTAAAGCCGGTAAAAATATCTTGACAACCCAAGAGCAAATAGTAGTTGCCGATGTGGTAATAATGCGAGGGCTAGTGCTGCCAGCAACAGAAATAAAGACAGTACAAACGGTAGTTAGCTCGACAGCAAACAACAGCTATAAGTTCGAGATCTTCAGTACATCAGCAGGAGAAAATCAACAGACATCGGAGTGGGTATTGCACACCCAAGGAAAGCTCTATTCTGAGCCTACTGCCCAGACCGAAACTAAAGTAGATTTAGCAAAATATCAAGCTGAGTGTAGCCAAGCAATAGAGGTTAAAGAGCATTATCAACAATATCAAGCAATCGGGATTAACTACGGTAGCAGTTTCCAAGGCATCAAACAGTTGTGGAAAGGTCAAGGAAAAGCCCTAGGGGAAATAGTATTACCGGAAGAATTAACCGCACAATTAAGCGACTATCAGCTACATCCAGCCCTATTAGATGCGGCAGTACAAATAGTAGCTCATGCCATAGAAAAAGCAGAAAGTGGAACAACTTATCTACCAATAGGGATCGGCAAGTGGAAACTGTATCGCTATCAATTAAGCCAAGTATGGGCGATCGCTGAAATAGAACCAAACAGCTTAACAGTAAACATTTTACTAGTAGATCATCAGGGCATAGTAGTAGGGGAGATAGAGGGATTAAAGCTAACGGCAACCACAGCATCAGCCCTCTTTAGAAGTATCCAACCAGATATTAGCCACTGGTATTATCAAATCAACTGGCAAGCTCAAGCCTTACCATCAACAAACCCATCACCAACAGCAGCCAATAAATGGTTAGTATTAGCGCCAGATAATTTACTAGTAAAAATACTAGAAAATCAAGGGCAAGAGTGCATTCTCGTATCAGCAGGACACAGTTATGAGCAACTAAGTCCACAACACTATCAAATCAATCCCACCAGTAGGGAGCAATTTCAACAACTGCTAGCAGAAAACCCAGGAATTACACAGATTGTACATTTATGGAGTGTGCCAGCAGTTGAAAGCAAAAACAACCTGGAATTAGAAACCATCCAGGCACACAGTTGTGGAGCAACGCTGCACTTAGTACAAGCAATCATCAATAGCAAACCTAAGAAAATACCGCAATTATGGTTGGCAACCCAAGGAACTCAAAGTGTTAACTCCAACTCCGAAGTAATCAATCCAGAGTATGGAAGCTTATGGGGACTAGGCAGAGTAATTGCCCAAGAACATCCAGAATTACAATGTAAACGCATCGACTTAGATACAACTCATTCCTTAGACTTCCTAGTAGCCGAACTACTATCAGAAGATATTGAAGACCAAATAGCCCTACGTCAGGGAAACCGTCATGTAGCGAGACTAGTACAAAAACCAAAGAACAATCAAATCAGCTCAGCAGGTCAACCAATACAATTAAAACTCTCAGAATACGGAGTAATCGACAACCTCGGGTGGCAGGCAATGGAGCGGAAAACTCCCAAACCTCACGAAGTAGAAATCGAAGTAGCCGCAGTAGGATTAAACTTCCGAGACGTACTCAACGCCCTAGGATTACTCCAAGAGTACTACGCCGAACATCTAGGCATAACTAGTCCAGAGCAACTTACCTTTGGTGTTGAATGTGCAGGCACAGTGGTAGCAGTAGGAGAGGATGTCTCAGATTGGCAAGTCGGAGACGAAGTAATGGCAACGATGGTACACGACTGCTTCAGCAGTTTCATCAGTGTCCCTGTTGAGTATCTCATGCCTAAACCAAAACAGATGAGCTTCACTGAAGCGGCTACCCTACCCATGACATTCCTTACCGCCTACTATGGGTTGCAGCACTTAGCCAAAATTAAACCATCCGAGAGGGTATTAATTCATGCCGCAGCAGGAGGAGTTGGGCAAGCCGCAGTGCAAATAGCCCAACAGGCGGGGGCAGAAATCTTTGCCACCGCTAGTCCCGGAAAATGGAAATTTCTCAAGTCCCTTGGTATCAAGCACATCATGAACTCCCGCACTCTAGATTTTGCGGAGGAAATCATGGAGCGTACTGCAGGAGAAGGAGTGGATGTCGTTCTCAATAGCCTCAATGGAGAATATATTCCCAAGAATTTGGAAGTCTTAGCAAAAGGAGGCAGATTTGTCGAAATTGGTAAAATCGGGATTTGGAGCCAAGAGGAAGTAGGGGAAACACGAGCAGATGTGAGCTATTTTCCCTTTGATTTAGGAGAAGTAGCCCAACAACAACCTGGTATCATCCCTCAACTCTCAGAGGTATTAACCCAACAGTGGAACCAAGGAGAACTTGTAGCATTACCCCACAAGGTATTCTCTTCTACACAAATCACGGATGCCTTCCGCTATCTACAACAAGCCAAACAGATAGGGAAGGTAGTGGTGGAGATGCCACAACTTCAAGGTGAGCAAAAGTCGATTCAAGCAGAAGGGAGTTATTTGATTACCGGAGGATTGGGAGCCTTAGGCTTGGAAGTAGCCCAATGGATGGTAACTCAAGGAGCTAAAAATATTGTCTTAATGGGGCGTCGCCCTCCTAAGGAAGCGGCACAAAAAGTGATAACTGAGTTAGAAACAGCCGGAGCCTCAGTCAGTGTTTTGTTAGGAGATATTTCCCATCAAGAGGATGTCGCCAATATCTTCCAACAGATTGCCGCATCATTACCTCCCCTCAAAGGAGTGATTCATGCAGCAGGGGTACTCGATGATGGGTTCTTGCAAAAGATGAGTTGGTCACAGTTTACCAAAGTCATGACCCCCAAGGTGCAAGGGACTTGGTATTTGCATCAACTCACCAAAGATTTACCCTTAGATTTCTTTGTCTGCTTCTCGTCAATGTCTTCGATGTTGGGTAACCTTGGGCAAGGAAATTATGCTGCAGCTAATGCTTTTATGGATACATTAGCTCATTATCGTCGGGGTCTGGGATTGGCAGGGTTGAGTATCAATTGGGGAGCCTGGGCAGCAGCAGGTATGGCGGCTAATTTGGATAGTGGACATCAGAATCGGTTGGAGGCTATTGGTATTAGTCCTATAGAAACCCAACAGGGAATGCAGGTATTGGGTTCATTGTTATCTGAGTCTTCCAGTCAAGTCGGCGTTTTCCCGGTTAATTGGTCTAGGTTTGTTCAGCAGTTCCCTGGCGGGCACAAGATGCCATTTTTAGAGGCTTTGATTGCCACTGAGCGCTCATTAACCCAAAAGTCAGCATTTAGAGCACAACTCGAAGCCGCAGTAGTTTCAGAACGTCAGGAGTTATTAACCACTCACATGCGCTCAGAGATTGCCAAAACCTTAGGTTGGACAGATATACAAAAGATTGGTATGCGCCAACCTTTGTTTGATTTAGGCTTAGATTCTCTGATGGCAGTGGAATTAAAAAATCGCTTGGAGTCAAGCTTAGAAACAACCTTCAGTTCCACACTGTTATTTGATTATCCTACCCTAGAAGCCTTGGTAGAGTATTTAGTCAATAATGATATCATCCCAATAGATTTCTCTTCTGACCTAGAGCAAACAGACAAGCAAGTAGAAGAGGAAGATGTTGTTGGTGAGGAATTATCCCAATTATCAGATATTACTGAACTCTCAGAAACTGAATTAGAAGCATCAGTTCTTGAAGAAATTGAGGCATTAGAAAAGTTAATTTAAAATGAACCTAAAAAAAGAACAAGAACAACCACTCTCACCTTTACAAAGAGCGCTTCTAGCTCTTAAAGATGCACGCTCCAAACTAGAAAAATACGAAGCTCAAAGTAAGGAACCAATCGCTATTATCGGCATGAGTTGTCGCTTCCCTGGTGGGGTAGACTCTCCTGAAGCCTTCTGGCAACTATTCAGTGATGGAGTTGATGTAATTTCTGAAGTCCCCTCCAACCGATGGGACATTAATCACTACTATGATTCAGATCCAGATGCTCCCGGTAAAATTGCTACCCGCAACGGTGGTTTTCTTTCACAGATAGATAGCTTCGATGCTCCATTTTTTGGGATTTCACCCAGGGAAGCTCATAGTCTAGACCCTCAACAACGCCTCTTGCTAGAAGTAAGTTGGGAAGCCCTAGAAAGAGCACACTTAGTTCCAGATCATTTGTTTAATAGTCTGACTGGAGTATTCATTGGTATTTGCGGTAACGAGTACTCAAATAAGTTGGTGGCGAATGAAACTCCAGAGGCTTATTGGGGTACGGGTAATACTCTAAATGTGGCAGCAGGACGTTTATCTTATGTATTAGGATTGACAGGTCCTAGTCTGGCAGTAGATACCGCCTGCTCTTCCTCCTTGGTTTCTGTGCATCTGGCTTGTCAGAGTTTACGACAACGAGAATCTAATCTGGCTTTAGCTGGAGGTGTGAATCTAATTCTTGCTCCTGAGACTAGTATTATTTTCTCTCAGGCTAAGATGTTATCTCCTGATGGTAGGTGCAAGACATTTGATGCCTCTGCCAATGGTTATGTGCGTGGTGAAGGATGTGGTGTCATTGTCTTGAAACGCCTCTGTGATGCTGTAGCCAATAGAGATAATATTTTGGCAGTAATTCGTGGCACAGCTGTCAATCAAGATGGAGCAAGTGCTGGCTTGACAGTACCTAATGGTCCTTCTCAAGTAGCAGTTATTCGTAAAGCTTTGGACAATGGGGCAGTAGACCCAGCAAGTATTAGTTATATTGAAGCTCATGGTACAGGAACTTCTTTGGGAGACCCCATTGAAGTGGGAGCTCTAGGAACAGTATTTAGCAAAACTCACTCTCAGAATGAACCTTTAATTATTGGTTCAGCTAAGACTAACATTGGTCACTTAGAGGGATCTGCAGGTATTGCCGGTCTGATGAAGGTAGTACTGCAACTGCAGTATCAAAAGATAGCACCATCACTGCATTTTAATCAACCTAGTCCTCATATTAATTGGTCTCAATTACCAGTACAAGTCTCCACTAAGCTCACCCCTTGGCAAACTAATGGTAAAAGTCGCATTGCTGGAGTGAGTTCCTTTGGTTTTAGTGGAACTAATGCTCATGTAATCTTGGAAGAAGCACCAACAAAAGACAACAGGCAAACCCCCCCAAAAGTAGGGGTGAATGGTCATTCGCCCCTACAAGAAAATCACTTAGAACGTTCAGTTCATCTATTAACTTTATCAGCCAAAACCAAAGTAGCTCTTGGTGAGTTAGTTAGTAGTTATCAAAATTATCTCAAAACTCATCCTGAATTCGGGGTAGCTGATATTTGCTATACAGCTAATACAGGAAGAAGTCACTTCAAGCAAAGACTAACAGTTGTCGTCTCTGATAAACAAGACTTAGCAGAAAAACTTCAACAGTATCAACAGGGAGAAGAAGTAGCAGGAATTTACTCAGGAGAACTGCCCAACAACACTACAGCACCTAAAATTGCCCTGTTATTCACAGGTCAAGGTTCCCAATATGTCAACATGGGAAGGCAGTTGTATGAGCAAGCACCAACTTTTCGTGAAGCGATTAACCAATGTGAGCAAATTCTCAGTAGTGTAGAAACATTTCAGGAAACCTCATTAAGAGACATTCTCTATCCAGTAGATACCAATGAATCGATAGATCAAACAGCTTATACTCAACCCTGTCTATTTGCCATAGAATATGCCCTATTCAAACTCTGGGAATCTTGGGGCATAAAACCCAAAGTGGTAATGGGTCACAGTGTAGGAGAATATGTAGCCGCTTGTATTGCAGGAGTTTTCAGTTTAGAAGATGGCTTGAAGCTAATTGCCGCCAGGGGAAGATTGATGCAGCAATTACCTGCTGGCGGAGAAATGCTTTCCCTCATGGGATCAGAGTCTCAGGTAAAAGAAGCGATCGCCGATTATAGTTCACAGGTCGCGATCGCGGCAATTAATGGACCTCAAAGTGTCGTGATTTCTGGTGAGAGCGAAGCCATAGCAACTATTGGCAGCAAGTTAGAAGCCAAGGGAATAAAAACCAAACAACTACAAGTATCCCATGCCTTCCATTCCCCATTAATGGAACCAATGCTCTCAGAATTTGCAGCAGTAGCCCAGCAAATCACCTACAATCAACCCAAGATTACCATCCTATCTAACCTTACAGGAACAACAGCAGACAAAAGTATAGCTACAGCCCAATATTGGGTCAATCATGTGCGGCAACCAGTAAAATTTGCCCAAAGTATGGCAGATTTATACCAACAGAACTATGAAATCTTTCTAGAAATCGGACCTAAGCCAATTTTATTAGGGATGGGACGGCAGTGTATTCCAGAGGATGTAGGAGTATGGTTACCATCATTGCGTCCAGGATTAGAAGCATGGCAACAGATGCTCTCCAGTTTAGGACAATTGTATTTACAAGGAGTCAAGGTAGATTGGGTAAGATTTGAGCGAGATTATGCTCGTCAGAAGGTTGCCTTGCCAACCTACCCTTTCCAACGAGAAAAGTACTGGGTAGAAACGAGAAAAGGTTACCAACAACGGTATTTGTCAACAGCCAAAAAAAACCATCCGTTACTGGGAGAAAAACTGAATTTAGCGGGCATAGACAATCAAGATCGTTTTCACTCATACCTAAGTACCCAAGCCCCAGATTATCTGAAGCACCACCAAGTATTTGATAAGGTAATATTTCCAGCGACGGGCTATCTAGAAATGGCAACAGCAGCCGCCAGAAATCTGTTGATAACCTCAGAGCAAATAGTAATTTCCGACGTCATTATTATGCGAGGGCTAGTACTGCCAGAAACAGAACTAAAAGCAGTACAAACAGTAGTCAGCACCTTAGAAAATAACAGCTATAAGTTCGAGATATTTAGCACCTCAGAAGGGGAAAACCAACAACAACAGCCATGGTTGCTGCACACACAAGGTAAAATCTCTACTGAGTCAACGACTAACACCAAAAACAAAGTCAGCCTAGAAGAATACCAAGCCGAGTGTAGTCAGGCAATAGATATTAAAGAACATTATCAACAATATCAAGCAATAGGGCTTAACTACGGCAGTAGCTTCCAAGGCATAAAACAGTTGTGGCAAGGTCAAGGAAAAGCCCTAGGGGAAATAGTATTGCCGGAGGAATTAACAGCCCAATTAACAGACTATCAACTGCATCCAGCCCTACTAGATGTAGCCCTACAAATAGTTGCCCATGCTATAGAAAAAACAGACAGCGAGACAACTTATTTACCAGTAGGGGTCGGAAAATGGAAACTGTATCACCATCAATTAAGTCAGGTATGGGCGATAGCAGAAGTAGAACCCAACAACTTAACCGCAAACATATTACTGGTAGATAATCAGGGAACAATACTAGCCCAGCTTGAGGAATTAAGGCTAAGGGCAACCACAGCCTCAGCTCTGTGGAGAAGTATCCAACCAGATTTGGCACATTGGTACTATCAAATCAACTGGATAGCTCAAGCTCTACCATCTACAACTCCCTCACCAACAGCAACCAACAAATGGTTAGTCTTGGCAGAAGATAGTTTACTAGTAGAAGCACTAACAGACAAAGGTCAAGAGTGCGTTCTCGTATCAACAGGAGACAGCTATCAACAACTAAGTCCACAACAGTATCAAATCAATCCCACTAGTAGGGAACAATTCCAACAACTGGTAGACGAAAACCCAGGGATTACACAGATTGTGCATTTCTGGAGTGTGCCGGAAGTTGCAAGCAAAGACAACCTGGAATTAGAAACAATTACTGAAAAAAGCTGTGCCGCAACACTGCAGTTACTACAAGCAATCATTAACAGCAAACCACAAAAAATACCCCAACTGTGGTTAGTAACCCAAGGAACTCAAAGTGTTAACTCCAACTCCGAAGTAATCAACCCAGAGTATGGCAGCTTATGGGGATTAGGACGAGTAATCGCCCAAGAACACCCAGAATTACAATGTAAAAGCATCGACTTAGATACAACTCATTCCTTAGACTCCCTAGTAGCCGAACTCTTATCACTAGATATAGAAGACCAAATAGCCATACGTCAGGGAAGCCGTTATGTAGCCAGACTGGTACAAAAACTTAAGCAAAACCAAATTAACTCACCAGACCAACCAGTACAATTAAAGCTCTCAGAGTATGGAGTAATCGACAACCTCAGCTGGCAACCAATGCAGCGGCAAACTCCCTCTTCTGACGAAGTAGAAATCGAAGTAGCCGCAGTAGGACTAAACTTCCGAGACGTACTCAATGCCCTAGGATTACTCCAAGAGTACTATGCCGAGCATCTAGGCATCACTAGTGCAGAGCAACTCACCTTTGGTTTTGAATGTGCAGGCACAGTAGTAGCAGTAGGAGCAGATGTTTCAGATTGGCAAGTAGGAGATGAAGTCATCGCCACGATGCTTCAAGATGCCTTCAGCAGTTTCCTCACTGTTTCTGCTGATTACGTCATGGCTAAACCCAAACAGATGAGCTTCAATGAAGCGGCTACCCTACCCTTGACATTCCTCACCGCCTACTACGGATTACAGCACTTAGCCAAGATTCAACCAGGAGAGCGGGTATTAATCCATGCTGCAGCAGGAGGAGTAGGGCAAGCTGCAGTACAAATAGCACAACAGGCAGGAGCCGAAATCTTTGCCACTGCCAGTCCCGGGAAATGGGAATTTCTCAAGTCCCTGGGTATCAAGCACATCATGAACTCTCGCACTCTAGATTTTGCTGAGGAAATTAAGGAGTATACGGCAGGAGCAGGAGTGGATGTAATACTTAACAGCCTCAATGGAGAATATATTCCCAAGAACTTGGACATCCTAGCCGAAGGAGGCAGATTTGTCGAAATCGGTAAAATTGGTATTTGGAGCCAAGAGGAAGTAGAGGAAAAACGAGCAGATGTGAGCTATTTCCCCTTTGATTTAGGAGAAGTAGTACAACAACAACCAGCTGTTATGGCTCAACTAAAAGAGTCATTAACCCAGCAATGGAACCAAAGAAAACTACAAGCATTACCTCACAAAGTATTCTCCTCTACACAAATCACGGATGCCTTCCGCTACATGCAACAATCCAAACAGATAGGGAAGGTAGTGGTGGAGATGCCACAACTCAAAGCTGAGCAACAATCCATCCAACCAGAAGCCAGTTATTTGATTACCGGAGGTTTAGGAGCCTTAGGCTTGGAAGTAGCCCAATGGATGGTAACTCAGGGAGCCAAAAATATTGTCTTAACTGGGCGCAGTGCTCCCAAGGAAACTGCACAAAAACTCATAACTGACTTAGAAACGGCAGGAGCCTCAGTCAGTGTTTTGTTAGGAGATATTTCCCATCAAGAGGATGTCGAAAACATCTTCCAGCAGATTGCCGCATCATTACCTCCCCTCAAAGGAGTGATTCATGCAGCAGGCGTACTTGATGATGGAGTACTACAAAAGATGAGTTGGCAACAGTTTAGCAAAGTCATGGCACCCAAGGTGCAAGGGACTTGGCATTTGCATCAACTCACCAAAGATTTACCCTTAGATTTCTTTGTCTGCTTCTCGTCGATGGCTTCGATGTTGGGTTCACCGGGCCAAGGAAATTATGCCGCAGCGAATGGGTTTATGGATGCATTAGCTCACTATCGTCGGGGTATGAGATTGCCAGGGTTGAGTATCAACTGGGGAGCTTGGGCAGTATCAGGTATGGCGGCTCGTTTGGATAGTGGGCATCAAAAACGGATAGAGATGAGTGGGATGAGTGCCATTGAACCACAACAGGGAATGCAGGTATTAGGTTCATTGTTATCTGAGTCTTCCAGCCAAGTCGGCGTTTTCCCGGTTAATTGGTCAAGGTTTATCCAGCAATTCCCTGGCGGGCAAAAGATACCCTTTTTATCCTCTTGGATGTCATCAGTCACAGAAACTAAAAACGAACAGCTTTTAGAACAGCTAAAAGCAGCCCCTCCAGAGGAAGGAGAAAAAATCCTAATAAACTACCTCAAAAATAAAATTTCTGCTATTTTGGGTATGACTGCTGCCAAAATAGAAATCAATCAACCTCTGACTAGTATGGGGCTTGACTCTTTGATGGGCGTTGAATTACGAAATTTAGTGCAAAGGGAAATGGAATTTGACCTCCCTATGGAAAGAATGATTGAGGGTATTAGTATTGTCCAAATAGCAGGTTTATTGATTGAAGAACTTTTGCTCAAACAAATTAGTGATTCAAATAGCTCGCCAACAGAAGAGCTGGTTGAAGAGAGGGAGGAAATTACCCTATAAAATAGGTGAGGTGTTAGGTGTTAGGCAATGGTGACAAGTTAAAAGGTCGTGCATTTTGTCAAGTACCATATATGGCGCTTGAGGGCGCAAAAAAGACTATATATGGAAATACCCAAGGTGTCAGAAAAATTGTATTCCTCTTCCTCAGCTCCCCCAGCTCCCTTGACAACGACACTTTTACCTTAACTTGTCACCAATGGGTGTTAGGTGAGGTTTTAGTAAATTTTCCATGTACCAACCCAATTAGCCATTAACAATTAGCCATTAGCCATTAGCCATTAGCCATTAGCCATTAGCCATTAACCATTAGCAATTAGCAATTAGCAATTAACAATTAGCAATTAACAATTAGCAATTAACAATTAGCAATTAGCAATTAGCAATTAGCAATTAGCAATTAACCATGGATCTGAAGCAAGTTTTGTATCAAATCTCTCGCCAGGGTATTAAACTGTCAGCGGAAGAGGGTAAGTTAAAAATTAACGCTCCCAAGGGAGCATTGACAGCAGAAATTCGTGATCTTCTCTCTCAAAATAAAACTGAATTATTGCAATTGCTTCAGGAGAAAAGCAATAGCTTTAGTGCTAGTTCTATACCTTTAGTTCCTGTTCCTAACAACCAAAGTATTCCTCTCTCTTATCAACAGGAGCGTCTTTGGTATGTGGCTCAAATAATGCCAGATAGTACAGCACTAAATCTATCTCAAGCAGCGCGAATTCAAGGTTCAATAAATATTGAAGTTCTGCAACAAAGTTGGCATAAGATTGTTAATCGCTATGAAATTCTGAGAACGAGCTTTACCTTCCTTGAAGGAGCCTTAGTGCAGGTATCTATTCCTCATTTAGATGCAAGTATTTTGGTTGAAGACTATTCTAGTTTAAGCGCAACAGAGACAACAGCTGTTCTTGAAAAGAGCTTTGAACAAGAATCATTAAAATCTTTTGATTTGTCTCAAGCTCCATTATTCAGCTTGAAGTTGATCAAATTGAGTGATACAGAGGGAGTATTAATACTAACATCTCACCATATTATCAATGATATTTTATCAATTAATGTATTAATTCAGGAACTTTTAGCTTTATATGATGCCTCTTTGGAGAATAGACAGTCTCCTTTAGCAGAGTTAGAGATTCAGTACAGAGATTATGCTGCTTGGCAGCGACAGTGGTTACAGGGAGAGGTATTAGAAAAAGGGTTAAATTATTGGCAAAAGCAACTAGCTGGTGTCTCTAGTTTATATCCAGTACCAGTTGATCATTTTCAAGGCTCTCCAGGTTTTCGAGGTACACAAAAAGTTTTCTCTATACCGACTAATATATTACCCGAAGTTCAACAGTTAAGTAATCAATACAATATTACTCCTGTAGTTTTCTTTCTGTCAGTATTCTACGTCTTGATATCTCAATACTCCTTAAAACAGGATATTGTTGTTAGCTTCCCAGTCTCAGGTAGGGTACATCACAAACTTCAATTTGCCATTGGCTTCTTTGCTGATATTATCTTATTGCGTGCGCAGCTGACTGATAATTTAACATTCAAAGAATTACTCTACAAAGTCAAAGAAATTACTTTAGAAGCTTATGCCAACCAACATATTCCTCTAAATTATGTAGCAGAACTTGTTGCGCATCAAACATCTCAACAATACAAAAATTTGTTTCAAATTTTATTTGACTATATTGATGTTGGTAAAAACACTCAAACTTATACTAATTTTACTTTAACTACAATCGAGGGTAAATCCCCTACAGACGTAGATTTATTCTTTGCTCTGTTAAAAGCTGATCAAGAGTTCAGAGGCATATTAACTTATAATGCCAATTTATTTGAAGAAGATACGATTACAGCTTTAATAGATTCCTACTTGTTGATTTTAGAACAATGCATTAACTCTCCAGAGGCTAAAATTAATGAGTTGGAGCTGTTAGAAAATCTGAAGGTGCATCAAGTAGCTCTCCACAGTGAGGAAAGAAAGCAAGCTCTGGTAGAAGCTGCTTTAAGATCTCTTCCTGAAGTCCAGGAATGTGCTACTTTGACCAGAGATGATCAACTGGTGGCTTATCTGGTAGTTTCCGGTAAATTTTCTGTAGAAAAAATAGATTCATATCTAAAATCTCATTTATCTCCTGAGTTTCTACCTTCTGCTTATGTGCCCATATCTGCCTTACCTCGGACGGAATTAGGGCAAATCGATGAAGCAGCTTTAGCCACCATAGAAGTTCTTGACTCAGAGTTGATTGCCCTTTGGCAAGAAAAACTCCGAGAAAATTCACAAATAGAACAAGTAGCAGTAGTTGTCCAACCCCATCAAACTAAAGCCAGTCTACCAGTTCATATATTAGACGTAGTTCCAGAAACATCCCTCACTAGTATATTCTCTACAACAACAACAGAAGCTCCATCAGTTGAACAAGTTGTATCTCAATCAGAAAATTGGGCAGCAGCTGTACCTGCACTGAGTGATGGTGGTTTATTAACCGTACCAGAAGATGCACCTTTAACCTTAACAGAAGCACTAATCCAAACAGCAACTCGATATCAACAAAAAGAAATCATCTATATTCTTTCCCCTAACCAACAAGTATCCCAAACCTATAGCAGTTTACTAGGGGAAGCTAAATGTATCTTGAATGGTTTGCGTGATCAAGGTTTACAAGCAGGAGACAAAATCATACTGCAAATCGAATGCCTGCGAGATTATTTTCCCGCACTCTGGGGATGTATTTTGGGAGGAATTCAACCAGTAACCGTAGCCGTAGCCAAGACTTATCAACAGCCAAATGCTGTAGTCAAAAAACTCTACAATACCTGGGAACTACTAGAGCATCCACCAATATTAGCCAGTGAATCCCTGCTAGAGCCACTGCAAAATCTCCAACAGTTACTCCCCCTCTCAGGATTGCAAGTTTTGTCGGTACAAAGGATGAATAGTTATCCAGCTACCGAGGAAATTCACCAAACTCAACCAGATGATGTTGCTTTCTTACAACTAACATCAGGTAGCACCGGAGTACCCAAATGTATTCAAGAAACTCACCAAGGTATTGTCACCCATATCCATGCAGCTCAGCAATTTAATGGCTATCAAACAGAAGATATTTCCCTCAATTGGTTACCAGTAGATCATGTAGTTCCGATTCTCACCTGTCACTTCAAAGATACTTACTTAGGTTGTCAGCAGATTGAAGTAGCAACAGATGTGGTGTTAGCTAACCCCACTGTCTGGTTAGATTTAATGGAAAAATATCGAGTCTCCCAAACCTGGACACCCAATTTTGGCTTTAAGTTAGTCAGTGATGCCCTTTTCAAAGTTCCTCATTTAAGTTGGGATTTATCTTCAGTCAAATTCTTCATGAATGCTGGAGAACAAGTAACTCCCAAAGTAGTACGAGAATTTCTCACGTTAGTAGCTCCTTTTGGAGTAGCTTCCCAAGCGATGCAACCAGCTTTTGGCATGGCAGAAGTCTGTACCTGCATGACTTATCAAAACCAGTTTGATTCTCAATCAGGTATTCATCGCATCCAAAAATCTTCCCTCGGAGGACAGTTAGTGAAAGGGGAGGCAACGGATACAGATGTTATAGAATTTACCGATTTAGGCGCTCCCGTACCAGGAGTACAAATTCGCATTACCGATGAGCAGAATCAGCTATTACCAGAAGGTGTGATTGGCAGGTTCCAAATCAAAGGCAAAGTAGTAACCCCTGGTTACTTGAATAATCCTCAAGCTAACTCAGAAGCCTTTGTCGGAGATGGCTGGTTTAACAGTGGTGATTTGGGTTTCATCTGGGATGGGAGACTGACATTAACCGGTCGAGAAAAAGAGTTAATTATTATTAATGGAGTTAACTATTACTGCTACGAAATTGAAGATACGGTTAATAACCTTGAAGGAGTAGAACCGACTTTCTCCGGAGCCGTGAGTTTCTCTGAGCCAGAAACGGGAACAGAAGGATTAGCAATTTTCTTCACACCGAAACAGCAACAAACGGAGTTGAACCTTGAGTTAATCAAAACTATTCGGCGAGAAGTATCATCTCAAATAGGCATTACTCCCACTTATGTCATACCCATATCCCGTGCCGAGTTTCCCAAGACAACCAGCGGTAAGATTCAGCGGGGACGATTGAAGCGGATGTTGCAAGCTGGGGAATGTCAAGAAGTAATCAAAGCGATTGATATTCAATTAGCCAATAACTGGACAATCCCCAACTGGTTCTACCAAAAATCTTGGCGACGTAAAGAAGCTAGTGTTTTCCCTTACCTTCCTCAGGCAGGTTCAACGTTAATCTTGGTTGATAACTTAGGATTAGGATGCTTTTTGTTAGAAAAACTAGAAGCAGCAAGTCAAGACTGTATCCAAGTTACTTTTGGTAATGACTTTTCTCAAATTAGCGATCGCAACTATACTATCGCTCCGGGAAGCCAACAGCATTATCGAGAGTTATTGGAGTCCATAGCAGCAACCAAGACACCAATCAGCCGCATTATACATTTAGGTACTTACCAGGATTATATCGAAACAGACATCGCAAGCCTGGAGCAAGCACAGAACCAAGGACTTTATAGTTTACTACACTTAGTTCAAGCCTTAGAGCAAATTCAAGGTACACAATATCAGGTACAGTTACTGTTCATCAGCAGTTACATTCAGTTAGTGCAACCGACAGACAATGTAGCTTATGAAAAAGCAACGGTATTAGGCTTACTCAAAACTATTCCCCAGGAAATGCCTTGGTTAAGCTGTACTCATCTAGATTTACCCGTGGCAGAACTAGAGGTAAATGGGAGCTACATCTGGCAAGAACTCTGTAGTGTGTTCAATAAACTAGACACAGAAATAGTTTACAGAGATGGCAAACGCTTAGTTTCAGCTCTAGAGGCAGTGGACTTGGCATCAGAAGAGCAACGAGAACTACCTTGGAAACAGGGAGGAATTTACCTCATCACCGGTGCCCTCGGAGGAATTGGAGTAGAAATTGCTAAGTATATTTTAGAGCATTACCAAGCGAGGCTGATCTTAGTAGGTCGAACAGATTTAGAGCAACTGAAGGAGACGCGGAGAATTGAAATTTCACAGGAAGAGGGAGATACGCTCTCGGAGAAAATGCTGGCGTACCAGAAGTTGCAGCAACTACCAGGGGAAGTTGTATATCGAGCAGTAGATATCTGCAATTTAGAACAGGTACAACAGGTAGTAACTCAAACTGTAGCTCAATGGGGTGGAACTCAACTAGATGGAATTATTCATCTAGCAGGTATTTACCACGAACAATTCTTGTCATCGGAAACTCAACAGAGTATGGCGGCACTCCTACGTCCCAAAGTTATCGGAACTTGGGTGTTGCATCAACTGCTCAAAGACAATGCTGATGCTTTGTTTATCCAGTTCTCATCGATATATGGTTTCTTTGGTGCTACAGCTTTAGCTGCCTATTCCGCAGCCAATAGTTTTCAAACAGCTTTCTGCGACTACCAACAAGCTCAAGGTAACCAGCAAACCTATTCCTTAGCTTGGAGTATCTGGGATGAGACGGGTATGAGTAAGGGTTTCCCCATGCAGGAACTCAGCCGCGCCAAAGGTTACTATGCAATCACACCATCACAAGGAATGTATTCCTTGTTAGCAGCTCTGTCTCATGAACACCATAATCTGCTACTGGGTTTAGATCATAGTAAGCCCCAAATACAACAGTGGAGCTGGGATTGTCAGAGTTTACAACAGTTAACCGCTTACTTTACCTCGAATGAAGGTAAACCAGATGTAGGTTTACTGGAGCCTCAGGTACGGGATGCTATTGGTAAACCTAGTAGTTGTACTCTGGTGCAACTGCCAGAAATGCCCTTAACTGAGACTGGGGAAATTGATCTGGACCTATTATCACAGAGTCATTTAGGTCAAAAAACTAAACAACGGATTAAGCCAAGGAATGAAGTGGAGCGTAAAATCGCTCAAATTTGGCAGGAGGTGCTAGAGGTGCCGCAGGTAGGTATCTCTGATAATTTCTTTGATTTAGGGGGGCACTCGCTGTTAGTAGCTCGCTTAATCAACAAAATCGAACAGGAATTTGGCAAATCTTTACCTTTGTCAAGCCTGTTCCAATCTCCTACAGTTGAACAACTGGCTACTATCCTCCATCAAGATAGCGTTACTTCCTTTTCTCCTCTGTTTCCCATTAACTCCCAGGGCTCCAAAGTACCAATATTCTGCATACATCCTAGTGGTGGAACTGCTTTTTGCTATTTTGAATTAGCTCAACAATTGGGAGCAGAACAACCATTTTATGGCTTACAAGCATTGGGTTTAGAAAAGGGACAAACACCACTCACGCGAGTGGAAGATATGGCTACTCTTTACCTCTCAGCTATTCGCGAGGTTCAGCCCAATGGCCCATACATCTTACTTGGTTGGTCATTTGGTGGAGTAGTGGCGTTACAGATGGCTTCTGAGCTGATAAGTCAGAGTCAGCAGATTGCTTTTCTCGGATTACTTGATACCCACGCTCCTTCTCACCTACCTGATGAACAAAACTTACTACAAGGAGAAGAAATAGTTTTACAACTTTTTGGGGGAACTATTTCACTACCTACCGCAAAACTCAAGAATCTTACTCCTGACGAGCAAGCAGTTGTAATTTTGGAGGAAGCTCAACAGGCTAACGTCGTACCTCCTGATTTTAAAGTGGCTGATATTGAGCGTCTGCTGCAAGTTTTTAAGCTAAATTACGAAGCAATGCTTCGCTACTCACCACCTTCTTATCCAGGTTCTATCACTTTATTTAAGTCTGAAAAAGGCTCTTTAGGACTCTCCCAAGAAATGATTGCTGCGATCGAACCAACTCTAGGTTGGGCAGAGCAAGCAATCGGTAAACTTGATGTACAAACTATTCCTGGTTATCACGAATATATGGTTTACCAACCTGGTGTCACTGTCCTTGCTCAAAAGTTACAGGCTTGTATTCCGCAAGGAATACAGGTTTAACCTACATTCCGCACCACAAAAAAAACCAACAACCAACAACAAAGCGGCGGGCAGCTATCCCTCCCATCCCTAAAGGAATGGGCTTCCCGCCGCTTTCGATAATCTTTGGTAAGCTTGATCAATCACACCTTTACCTCTAAGAAAACCAGTATTAGCACCAGGACAGATGTAACTCAAATTTTCCGGTGTGAAGCGCTCTATCAAAGACTCAACATTCCGAATTTGCCTAGGCCAGTGAAAAGTATTAGATGTTCTTAATGGCATTGGTTCCCCTTGTTGATTAGGCAACACATGACGTCCAGAAAAGAGAATGCCACCTAAACTGGTGTAGTAAAGACAAGAAGAACCAGGAGAGTGACCCGGAGTCCAAATAGCACAACAGCTATCAGAGAAGGTAAACTCGTGTTGAAAGGGCGTTACATCCAAACCAGGCAACAGGTAAGCTTCTTGTTCTTGAATAAAGATTGGGCAGCCAAAAGTATCCTGAATTTCCCGTGCTCTGCCAATGCCTCCTCTATGGGTAAGGAAAAGTAACGATACCCCTCCTTGCTCCCGTAAAAATTGTTCGTTGGTTTTATTCCATGCTGGACAATCGATCAAGAAGTTAAGTGCATTTTCTACAATAAAATAAGCTGTGCCACCCAAAGTATCGCGATTTGGTGGGAATGCAAAAATAGTATTGAGGATAGATCGTGGTGTTTTAATTGCAGCAGCTCCCTGGTTTAAGGGTGAGTTTTGAGAGGGAACAAAGTTATTCTCTTTCGAGGAATCGAATTGCACAATGCTGGTAGGTTAGTAGTTTATAGCAGATAAGACTGAATTTCGTCCAAATCGCTCCTTTACACGAATTAATTTTGCTCTATAGTTATGGAACTCTCGTTGCTCCTAATTTTACTGGGTTTGCTACTGGGTCTGATCACCTACTTCACTGTCAAAAACAGTGTTGCTAGCATTACTCGGACACCAGTCTGGCTCTTGTGGCTGGTAATGATGACGCCACCACTAGTTTTGAGTGGCTGGACTTTGCTCTACAGCGAGCTCCCGCCAATAGATGTGATGCTCGGTACAATTGTAGTCTGTCCCTTGTTATACTGGTTGCTGATTCAGTGGGGCCGTCGAGAGCGTAAAGATTTAGGGGCAAAAGAAAACCCAATTCAAAGTTCACTTCCAGATACTCAACCCAAAGATAAAGTTGTAGTTGACGAATCAAAACTCCGTCCCATTAATCAACAAGAAGAAACTGACCTAAGAAATTGTTTCCCTTGGGGAGTCTATTATCTCCAGAATGTTGAGTATAGACCCCAAGCAATCTTGTGTCGCGGCAAGCTACGCACCAATCCTGAAACAGCATACCAGACGGTGCGGAAAAATATTGAGGCAGAATTTGGCGATCGCTTTTTTCTAATCTTTCAAGAAAGTCTCAATGGTAAACCGTTCTTTGCTCTGGTTCCGAATCCCCAGGCACAGCCGACAACAGAAGTTGAGTCTCAATCAGTAGCACGACCAGGTTTAGCCTTGGGGTTGCTATTGATTACCCTATTTACCACTACCGTAGTTGGAGCAAAGCTAGCTGGGATAGAGGGAGAATCTTTACAATCTACTCCCACAATGTTAAGACAAGGATTACCCTATGCTATTTCCCTGATAGCAATTCTCGGTATCCATGAATTAGGTCACTATTGGGCAGCGACATACTATAAGATCCGCACAACGCTGCCCTACTGTATTCCTATACCATTTTTACCTGGTACATTGGGAGCATTTATTCAAATGCGATCGCCTGTCCCTCATCGTAAAGCCTTATTTGATATTGGCATTGCTGGCCCTCTAGCAGGTTTGATTGTAACTATACCACTGTTGATGTGGGGACTAGCTCACTCCGACGTTGTTACTCTCACTGAAGAATCCAGGCTCTGGACGTTTGAATCCCTTAATCCCAGATTTTCCTTTTTGCTAACCTTACTTAGTAAGTGGGCATTAGGTACCCAATTAACGCCCGAAATGGCAATCAATCTTCATCCTGTAGCCGTAGCTGCTTATATTGGTTTGGTTGTGACAGCCTTCAATTTAATGCCTGTAGGTCAACTTGATGGCGGTCATATTGTCCATGCCATGTTGGGACAAAGAACTGCTGTGTTAATTGGGCAGATTACCCGATTTTTGATGCTGTTACTAGTCTTGCTGGAGAGAGATTTGCTGATTTGGGCAGTTATCTTATTATTTATGCCCATAGCAGACGAACCTGCATTGAACGATGTCTCGGAACTTAACAACTGGCGCGATGCTTTGGGGTTTCTGGCTCTGGTGATTTTAGTGAGTATTCTTTTACCACCACCAGGTACAATTACCCAATTGTTAAATATTTAACCCCACTGAAGCCGTTGTAGAAACCTGTTCCTCTGATTTGCCCCCCTCTGTAACAGTAAGGTTGGAGACAGCATGAATCGCCGGTATAATGGGGAAGTAGGTTCATAAAATCAAGAGCTAAACGCTGCCTACGTACTGGATCTAGTTAACTGGAAGTATGGGGTTTTGCAAGGAATTGTGCCTAAATCGCGCAGCCTCTTGTATGTAAAACTTTCAAGGAACATAGGTAGAAAAAGAAATGAAGAATCAAGAATGCAAGAAAAATAATTCTTAATTCTTAATTCTTAATTCTTAATTCTTAATTCTTTGCTCCTTCCTTTGCCCTGGGTGAGCAAAATTAGGGAAGGAATTTCTAGCGAAGTATCCTTTCAAATCATTAGTTCTCGTTTGTTTCCTCATCTCCCCATCTCCCCATCTCCCTATCTCCCCACCCTTTTTTTCACTCACCCCTTTGCCCTCCCCAACCTCCTAGAGCCAAGGATTGTTAATATGTCTAAAGCTAAAGCCTCTCAATTCCATCAGCACTCACCCAATTTGCCAAATACCAATACTAGTAAAGAATCTTGGGAAACTTCAGAATTTGATGTGGCTCATTGGTTAATTGTTGAAGACGACAAAGGAGAAACAAGATATCCTTTGGGAGGAAAAGTATATTCTATTGGCAGAGAGTCAAGCTCTGATATTCGTCTATTTTCAATGTTTGTTTCTCGCCGACACGCAACTTTAGTACGACAACAGCGAAAGGACGGAAGTTGTGATTACCAGATTGTGGATGGAGATCTTAGAGGTAAGCTCAGTGCTAATGGCATCTTAATTAATGGCCGCAAACTTCCAGCCCCTAATCTCAAAAATAAACTTGCAGCCCAAAATCTTAAACATCAAGATAAGATTGTTTTCGGGGCTGGGGTGAGTGCAACCTATCACCAGCTAGATCGACAAGATAGACGAACAGATGACCAAAGTAGGTCATTAGATCCATTGGATGATATTACCCTAATTGACCCTGGCATGATTGATTTATAAGAATAGGAGGGGAAGGGAGAATTAAGAATTAAGAATTAAGAATTAAGAATTAAGAAAAAAATGGCAATCTAGGATTAAGTATGTTAAATTTGTTGCCGAAAATCAATTATACAATCTTTGTTGTGCCATAATTTTTAACCCATAATTCATTCTAAATTCTAAATTCTAAATTCTAGATTATCAGTTTCTTGTGGAACGGGTATCTTGCCCGTCCAAAAATATGATGGAGCAACAGACGATTCAAGTTATTGGTGGTGGACTCGCTGGTACAGAAGCAGCATGGCAGATTGCCCAGGCAGGGGTATCAGTAATACTGCATGAGATGCGACCGATTCGCCTTTCTCCCGCTCATCATAGTGGAGAATTGGCAGAACTGGTGTGTAGTAACTCCTTTGGTGCCCAGTCAAGCGATCGCGCGGCGGGTTTGTTGCACGCAGAACTGCGACGTCTGGGTTCGATCATTATCGGTAAGGCGGATGAACATGCGGTTCCCGCTGGAGGAGCCTTAGCGGTAGATAGAGCCGTATTTAGTCAAGAGCTAACGGAAACTCTTGCTAGTCATCCTCTAATTGAATTGCGTCGGGATGAAGTCACCCAAATTCCCCCTGAAGGTGTGGTTGTTCTCACTACAGGTCCTCTAACTAGTCCGGCTTTAACTGAAGACTTACAGCGCTTTACTAGTATGGAATACTTCAGCTTTTTGATGCCGCTAGTCCGATTGTGGTGGGGGAATCAATTAATCGTGAAATTGCTTTTCTGGCTTCTCGCTACGACAAAGGAGAAGCAGCTTATCTCAACTGTCCGATGAATCGGGAACAGTATCTACACTTCTGGCAGGAACTCTGTGCAGCGGAACAAACTGAACTGAAGGATTTTGAGCAAGAAACCGCCAAATTCTTTGAAGGTTGTCTGCCGATTGAAGAAATGGCACGGCGAGGGGAAGATACCATGCGCTACGGACCTTTGAAGCCGGTGGGATTATTTGATGCTCGTCAGGGAGACTACCGTGCCCCAGAAAATAAAGGCAAGCGTCCCTATGCTGTAGTGCAGTTGCGGCAGGAAGATAAAGCAGGTCAGTTGTGGAATATGGTAGGATTCCAAACTAATTTGCGCTGGGGTGAGCAGAAACGGGTATTTCGATTGATTCCGGGACTGGAAGAAGCGGAATTTGTGCGGATGGGGGTGATGCACCGCAATACTTTCCTCAATGCTCCCCAGCTATTACAAGCAACTCTGCAATTTAACCAACGTCCTACTTTGCTAGCAGCCGGTCAATTGGTAGGTACTGAAGGCTATACAGCAGCTGCCGCTGGAGGATGGCTGGCAGGAACCAATGCCGCACGGCTGGTATTGGGATTAGAACCAGTAATTCTACCAACCAGTACCATGATGGGGTCACTGTTTGAGTTTATCAGTTCTGCCTCACCCAAGCATTTCCAACCGATGCCACCAAATTTTGGCATCTTACCCCAGTTACCTGTGCGGATCAAAAATAAGCGAGAACGATATGGAGTATATCGCGATCGCGCTCTTGCAGATCTGGACAATTGGATGAGAATTGAAAAATGAACTAGGCAATGGCATATCCTGTATACTGCCCTGATTCAAGTTTGTAGATTAGCAACACAGTCCCGTTGTAGCGCCAAAATTCAGGAATTCTTAATTCTTAATTCTTAATTCTTAATTCGCTGTCAGGCGCTCATTACTCAAATTATAGGGCATCAAATCTAAAGAGCTATGTTGAAAGTTTTTGCTGACAGGGGTGGTACATTTACCGATATTGTTGCTGTTACTAACAATCAGGCAATCGTAGACAGACTATGCCAACATCCCAAACGTTTTTTAATCATTCCCTTGCCTAACCAGCAATGGGTTATCGTTTATAAATTACTTTCCGAAAATCCCGAACAGTATCAAGATGCAGCGATTCAAGGGATTCGAGATATCCTAGTTCTCTCAGACAATGAATCTATACCTACGGAAAACATAGACGTTGTAAAAATGGGGACAACTGTAGCAACAAACGCTCTATTAGAAAGAAAAGGCGATCGCGTTGTTCTGTTAATTACCAAAGGCTTTAAAGATGCTCTGAGAATTGGCTACCAAAATCGTCCGGATATCTTTGCTCGTCAAATCATTTTACCAACTCTGCTGTACGAACAGGTAATTGAAGCAGAAGAACGCTATGATGCTCAGGGTAATGTATTAGTCCCTATCAATACTGAACAAGTAAAAAACGAATTACAAGCTGCTTATAACCAAGGAATTCGCAGTTGTGCCATTGTTTTTATGCACAGCTATCGCTATCCTAATCATGAGCAACAAGCAGCTAAAATTGCCCAATCAATCGGATTTACCCAAATTTCTGTATCCCATCAAGTCAGTCCTTTAATGAAATTGGTGAGCCGAGGGGATACAACAGTCGTTGATGCTTATTTAACTCCGATTCTACGCCGTTATGTTAACCAAGTAGCTAGTCAGTTACCCGGAGTCAGCATCATGTTCATGAAATCTGATGGCGGGTTAGTGGCAGCAGCACAATTTCAAGGCAAAGATAGCATTTTAAGTGGTCCTGCTGGCGGTATTGTGGGTGCAGTACAAACTAGTAAAAGGGCTGGTTTTGAGTTAGTAATAACCTTTGATATGGGGGGTACAAGTACAGATGTTGCCCATTTTAAAGGAGAGTACGAACGACAACTGGATTCAGAAATTGCGGGAACGCGGATGCGAGTTCCTGTGTTAGCAATTAATACGATTGCTGCGGGTGGCGGTTCAATTCTCTTTTTTGATGGCTCTAGTTATCGAGTAGGACCTCAATCTGCTGGCTCCAATCCTGGTCCTGCTAGTTACCGACGTGGTGGTCCTTTGGCGGTTACTGATGCCAATGTGATGTTAGGCAAAATTCATCCACAATATTTTCCTGCTGTCTTTGGCATTAATGGAAATTTACCCTTAGATAAAGATATTGTTATTCAGAAGTTTACCCAATTAGCTCAAGAGATTACTGCCGCTACAGGAGATAATCGTACTCCTGAACAAGTAGCAGCTGGATTTATTGCGATCGCAGTGGAGAATATGGCCAATGCGATTAAAAAAATTAGTTTACAACGAGGGTATGATGTCACTCAATATGTTCTTTGCTGTTTTGGGGGAGCAGGCGCACAAGTTGCTTGTTTAATTGCTGATACTTTGGGCATGAAAACCATCTTTCTTCACCCCTATGCTGGTGTGCTCTCCGCTTATGGTATGGGATTAGCCGATATTCGAGCAATTAGGGAAGGGGGAGTAGAAAAGTCTCTGACTCCAGAATTAATTCCACTAATTGAGGAATTAATGAGTGGCTTAGAAACCCAAGCTAGAAGTGAACAAAGTAAGGTAGAAGGAGAGCAAATAGTCCGCAAAGTAAATTTAAAGTATGAAGGAACTAACTCTACCTTAACTGTTGATTTTGACTCAGATGTTGCCCAGATACAACAAGAATTTGAGATAGAACATAAATCTCGCTACGGTTTTATTCAGAGGGAGAAAGCCTTAATCGTAGAATCTATTTCTGTGGAAGTTATTCAACAGATGGATACCCCGGAAGAGCCGTTAATGATTCGTACTCATCCTCTCAATCAAGTTCCCACACCGGTGGAGACAGTACAGATGTTTACCGCAGAACAATGGCAGGATACGCCTGTTTATCAACGGGAAGATTTACAGCCAGAAGATAAGATTACTGGCCCTGCGATCATCGTTGAAAAAATTAGCACGATTGTGGTTGAACCTAACTGGAAAGCTAAGTTAACTGAACGGAATCATTTGATTTTACAACGACAAGTGCGATCACAGATTTAGGGCGCACGTAGTTTAGGGCGCACGTAGCACGTAGTTTAGGGCGCACGTAGCACGTAGTTTAGGGCGCACGTAGCACGTAGTTTAGGGCGCACGTCGGTGCGCCCCTACAATGGGTAATGTTCTACAAAATGTCAATGAGAGCAAACAAATACTCTTGTATTGATTTGTTGCGATCGCCATTATTTTTTGCTATTATTTTTTCACAATGCTAAAACTATACCCCGATATATAAAGTTATCATTTCTCATATGAAGTCCGCTTTGTTGCTCATTGGCATATTTGCATTCTAATGTGTCATTCTGAACGGAGCGATAGCGGAGTGAAGAATCTCGCCAGATGCTAAGACATTGAGTCGCAAATTTTATAGAGTTGCTTGGCGACTTCGATGGGAATACCTGCAGTAGGAAAGAACACTTTGACAAATTGAATACTACTTGCGAAAACAATATATAACTAGACCAAATTTGGTATAAATTTTCAGATTGGCCTAGACAAGACTAGTAATTTACCGACACTTCCCCATGTCTCGACCAGTTTTATATATTGCCATCACTAACCACGCATTTGGTCATGCTGTACGTGCTTCTTCTGTAGCAGCTGCTATTCAACAACTGTGTCCCGATATCTTGTTAGTTCTGGTAACTACTGCACCGCGCTGGTTGTTGGAATCTTATATTCCTGGAGACTTTATTTATCGCCCAAGGTCTTTTGATATTGGTGTTATTCAATCCGACAGCTTGAACATGGATAAAGAGGCAACATTAGAAAAGCTACAGCAAATTCGTTCTAGTGCCAACTCAATTATCGCTGGGGAAGTTAACTTTATCCGCACTAACCGAGTAGGATTAATCTTGGCAGATATTCCCCCCTTAGCCGCAGATATTGCTAAAGCAGCAGGAATTCCCTGCTGGATGATGAGTAACTTTGGCTGGGATTTTATCTATCGAGATTGGGGAGGAGAATTTGGAGAAATAGCAGATTGGATTAGTGAGAGTTACGGTAAGTGCAATCGCTTATTTCGCCTTCCCTTACACGAACCCATGAGCGCTTTTCCTCAAATTACAGATGTGGGTTTAACTGGTGGCACACCACGTTACAGTTCAGACGAATTAAGGCAAAAGCTTGATTTAAAGTCACCTCAGGAAAAAACTATCTTACTAACCTTTGGAGGACTAAGTCTCCAGCAGATTCCCTACCAGGTGCTATCTAACTTCCCTGACTGGCAGTTTATCACCTTTGACCGTCAGGCTCCTGATTTACCCAATTTACTAAAAGTTTCTGGTTTTGACTACCGACCTGTAGATTTTATGCCTTTGTGTGGGCGAGTAGTTTCCAAGCCAGGATACAGCACCTTTGCTGAGACTCTAAGACTAGATATCCCACTTGTTTCTCTTACCCGCGATGGTTTTGCAGAGGCTAACATCCTATTACAGGGTATAAAAGATTACTCCTACCATCAAATTTTGACACCGGCAGAATTTTTCCAAAGTGACTGGGAATTTTTACACCAGGAGCCTCAACCTCCGAAGGAATCCCAAAGGTTGAAAAAGGATGGAACTGAAGCGATCGCTAAAACTATTGTAAGTTATTTCCAGACTTACTGAAAGCAGCGGGATGTCTATCTTTTTCAAGGATGGGAGAAACAGCCACCCGCTGCTTTGTCACTTGTCCTTTGTTATTAGTCATTAGTACAGAGGAAAAATGATTAATGACAAAGGACGTAAAATCTAGTTGAAAATCCGGAATTATAGGGATTAAGCTGGTAGTTAAAGATATGCCAACAAAAGCGAAAATGTGACTCATTCCCCAGCAATGACTGCCGCAGTAAATGACTTTGTAGAAAAGACAAAGAATATACCAGAGACATCAGAAACAACCCAAACCTTAGAAAAAACTCAAACCTCTGAGAAAGCCAAAGCTTCAGAGAAAACCAAAACTTCTGAGGCAACCCAAACTTTAAAAAAACCTCCAGCACCGGAAGCAAAGCCAACCTCGGAGAAAGCTAAAGCCTCGGAGAAAGCTAAAACTTCAGAGAAAACCAAAACTTCTGAAGGTCCCTCTCCCTTAACTCTAGAGCTAGCAGCCCAGGATGTTCGCATGGTAATAGCTCAACAAAGAGAGCAAAGTCAAAGCTTGACAACAAAACTTAATATTTTGTTTGTCACCAACGGTGCTTTGTTCACAAGCTTAACCATCTCGCGGCTATTGTTTTTCCCTAGTCCCTTCAGCCTTGCGGAACTCTTAGGATTTCTGGTAAATTTCACCCTACTGCTTAACGCTTTTTTGCCCCGTCAGTTAGTAGTGTCTCCCAATTTAGGGGATAAAAAGTTTCTGGAACGCTACCTCGTGTTATCACAACAAGAGTATCAACTGCGAATGCTTGTTAATCTAGTAGAAACATACAATGCAAATAAACAACGACTAGAGGATGTCTCTTCCTCATTGAAGTATTCTGCCTACGTCACTTGGAGCGTTGCCTTGATAGTTACCTTGCATATACTGGTAGCTTTTTTCCTCCCAGTGATTGACTTAAGTAGTTTTGGCTAAGTTCGGATTATGAGTTCTAAACAAGTTCAAACTAACTCCCCCGAAGAGGGCCTGAAGTTACCGGAACCAGACCCGGAGAATATCACGGTGTTGACGGACAATCTGCCCAACAAGCCAATCCTACCTTGGAATCATTATGATTCTCCTTGGAGTGACGCTCAAGCGGAGCAGGCGGAGCAATCAGAGATAGCTGAGGAGGGAGAGGAAGAAGACGAAGAAGCATTGGATGTTGCTGAGGATACTTCTACTGATGAGTTAGAGTCATTGGAGATACAGCAGGAGGGGGATGAGTTAGAGGACAAATCCTTCGTTACTGCTGAATCACAGTTAATTAGTGATGAGTTAGAGGACGAATCCTTGGTTGCTGCCGAGACAGTTATTAGTGATGAGTTAGAAGAGGAATCCTTGGTTGCTGCCGAGGAAAATCCTACTCAAGAGTTAGAGTCATTGGAGGCTTTAACACAAGAAGCAGAGAAGCCGGAGCAGGAACCACTGGTAGAACTAGTCCAGGAAGAGTTGGATACTCTAACCGATGAACTAAAACAGCTAGGCTAGTACCGCTGCGCGGAATTAAGAATTAAGAATTAAGAATTAAGAATGCTTAATCAAGAGTTCTTTCAAAGTGCAGAATATCTCGTATTTTCTCAATTATTCCTTGTTCTCGCCACTGTTTGTAATGCCAAAATACAGTCGAATAGGGAGGTAAATCTTTTGGCAAATCACACCAATTACAACCATTTTTGAGTTGATAGAGAACCCCATCTAAAATTTCTCTCTAGCCACTTTCTGTAATTGGTATAAGTTCCAAAGTTTGACAGTGCCATCATTAAATATTATGCTCAATGTTTACGCAAATTTTATCTATGCTGCTTTCGGGATGAAATAGCAGGAGAGGGGTCTTGATTCGTCTTAAAGTCAACTATATCAATAAGTTTTCTATTCTTTCTACTTCCTCTTTTGTCAGTCAACTAGACTATGAATATAAATAAATACGATGACATTGCCGAGTATTATGACCTCACCATGAAGAGTGGGTATTACAACTACTCCAAAGAAGCTCAGTCCCTGCACTCTATCCTCAGAAGTTGGAAAAAACTTCTTGAAATAGGGGTAGGAACCGGATTGCTTGTAGAAAAACTGCTTGAATTAGATCCGAGCTATGAGATAGTTGGAATAGATTTTACTCCTGCTATGTTAGAGCGTGCTAAAGTTCGTTTGGGTAATCGGGCAAAGATAGTAGAAGGTAATGTCCTATCAATGGATCTGCAAGAATCTTTCGATGGGATCTATTCCCATGGGGGGCCAGCAGGTGTATGTCGGGTTGGTAACGATTACCATTTATACAGTTTTCTGCCCAATTTTGAGAACACCGTGCAAATGTTAAACAATATAGCCAGCAATTTAGTTGACGGAGGCTTGTTTATACTTAACATTCAAGCAGAAGAAATTGATGCAGATGGCGAGCAAGAGATTGGCAACGGCATTGTTTACGCTCAGCAAAAGCATCTTTCTTTCCTAAACAATCAAGAAATGTACTTTTGGGAAACAGACTATCGTTTCCAAAAAGAAGGTGAAATAGTTGCTAGCGATCGCCATAAGTTCTTAATGATGTACGGTCAACTTCTAGAAGATACGATGAAGGCGGCAGGTTTTAAGTTTAAAGAAGTGACTGCCGACGATTTATATATGGTTTACCAAAAAGTAATGTAAAAGCAAGTTTGAGTGCGACGCAACCAGAACAACTTATTCATAACAATTAAGATTTGGCAGTAGCATGCTCTCAAAAGACAATAACAACCAAGAAATAAAAGATGGGTGGCGAGATGATGTAACTGAATTTAGAAATTGGATGAAAATTCTTCCAACTATTCCGGAGAAATTGTTCAAGATTGCCAGTGATATCCCCACCCCAGCACTTGTGTACGACTTAGATGCGATCACTGACACTGTAACGGCTTTACGAAATGACCTCAGACAAATTCCGAATATTGATCTTTGTCTGGCTGTTAAAGCAAACCGCTGCCAATCTGTGTTGCGTCATATAGCTAAACTTGGGCTAGGAGCAGACATTACCACCATGCAAGAGCTAGATGTTGCCATAGCAGCAGGGCTATACCCAATCTACTCTACAGCACCAGGCTACTCAGTTGCCGACTTTAAGCGCTTGGTAACTGAGGGTGTGATTCCAGATTTGTGCAGTCTGTCTCAGTTGCGTCTCTGGTGTGAAAGCGTTAACCCAGAAAAAAGAGTTGGACTTCGACTTCGCCTTCCTTTTCACGAAGATGCCAAGGCTCAGAATCCAGCAACCAGATGGAGTAGATTTGGAGTTGATCTAACAGATTCCAGTCTACAGAGCCTAATACAAACCCATGAGCTTGAGGTAGTCCATCTTCATGTTCATGAAGGTGAAACTTTTTCAGAAGCAGATCTACATCAGACACTGGATTTGCTAGTATCTTGCTTGGAAATCTTTCCTAAGGTTGAAGTGCTCAATCTCGGCGGCGGTTGGGCTTACCTGTTCCATCTTAAAACACCTGAAGCACAACGGGTTTGGGATCTAGTAAATAAAACCATTACTCGTATCAACAACGAGCGCCAACAACCAGTGCGGCTTGTGATTGAGCCAGGAATGCTATTGACTATGATGGCAGGCTACCTGGTTGCGGAGGTCAAAGCAGCAGACGATCATCCCTCTGGGCATCGCATGGTTGTTTTGGATACCTCTGCTTGGAACTTGATGTTCTGGGCACCACGTCCAAGAGTTGCTCAGATCCCTTTCCAAGAAGGACCGATGTTGTTGCATGATCTGGCAGGTTGTACCTGTTATGAGACAGATTATTTTTGTCTTAAGGAAAAGATGGCAAGAATAGAGGTTGGTGATCGCATAATCCTGAATGCATTGGGTGCCTACACTAGCAGTGTGGCACGGAGTCTGCATGGACTACCAATACCGAAAGAGTTTGTCATTTCTAACAATCGTCTATGCCTGGTTGATAAGAGAGAATAGTCGGAACTGGAGTTAATCTGGGTTGATGCTGGTTATAACAGTTATAGTCATTTCAAATAAGAAGTAAACACTTTTTTCTGTCAAAAACCTTTTACAGCAAGATTGACAGCAAAAATTTTTGTCTCAATCTAAACTGGAATGACTATATTTGCTAGTCTTGTTGCAAGATGGATGTTAGAGACTTGCAAAACTCCGTCAGTCCTCTATCTCGTCGTCAGTCCTCTATCTCGTCCACTCTCACGCTGCCCCACACGCAACACGAAAACTGAAAGTGAGACCGTGCAAGTCGCTCGGAAGAGAGTAATTGCGAAACGCAGAACGGCAGGTCACGGGATAGCAGAACCAAGAACCGCCCCGCAACAGCCGTAAACGATTATCATTATCATTCTCCCAGGCACTACCATCAGTTGGCGCGCCTTCATAGTTATCGTGCCAAGAGTCTCTACACCACTCAAACACATTCCCGTGCATATCGTAGAGTCCAAAGGCATTCGTAACCACATCAAATTCAAACCAAGGCAAATAATTGCTTAAGCAATTATTTGCCTTGGGAAAATCACTATCTTTGAGCAAAAAGTAGGCAGCAGACTGCACATGGGGTGATTCATCTTGCAATGCTTCCAGCACCAACTCTAAGCCAGCTTCTCCATAATTGAGGGCATCATAGAGAGCAGCAAGGCGTTGCTTAACGGCAGCAGCAGCTAAACGCCTCTTGACTCCTTCGATTCCTCCCAAGACTACACCACTTAATGGTTGTGGTAGTGCTTCACCACCTAAAACAGCATCATCTGTACAAGGTGAATTATCTTCTTGTTTACGGTTAGTTGGCATTTCGAGATCCAGTGCTTATCGGTAAAATATAAGGTTGCTAATGCAGAAAGTTATAGATTAAGAAGTCAAAGTATATCCACCTTGTTAGGATTTTGAAGATATTGATCCTGGACAACTGTGGCGATTTACCTTGAACTTACCAGAAGAAACTGTAGAATCAGAGCTGATTGAATCCCGTTGTTGTGAATTTCCCATCACCCATCCCCATTATGTAGGACGCTCTTACCGTTACCTATTTGTTGGTGCAACGGCTCAAGAAAGCGGAAATGCACCTTTACAAAGGATTTTAAAACTCGACTTGCAGAGTGGAAAGCGTTGGTTACACTCCTTTGCTCCAGAAGGTTATGTAGGCGAACCAATTTTTGTGCCTCGTCTAGGAAGTGATGAAGAGGATGATGGTTGGATTTTAGTCTTAGTCTACGATTCGAGCCAGCTTCGTTCTGATATCGTCATTTTAGATGGCAGAAATTTTGATAAACCGCCCGTAGCTAGATTACACTTGAAGCATCATATTCCCTATGGTTTGCACGGAAGTTGGACTTCTCAGTGTTTTCTGTGATACTGGGGGACTTTGAGTCCGGGCTCCCCCAGAATTGGGGGCTGGGGGGCTTCAAAAACCTTCGTTTTATTGCCAATATTTCCAAATATTAATTTCGCCAACAGTATCCTCTACGCTAACATAATCGACCAATAGAGGCTTTGCGTAAGTCCTGTGTCTATTGGCAATCTTCGATAATTAATGTCAGTAGAGAGTGAATGGGAATGCGGTAAATAGTTTTATCTGGACAACAAATATGGATTAATCTTGCCCAGCCAAGGCCTAACATTTTTTGCATTAGTGTTACCCGATAATCCTTAACCAAAACCTCTGCATCATTAACTGTGGGCATTTCTACTCGTAGCTCCTCTCCTTGCTGCTCTAGCTGAGTAAAAAGCATTAACTTCTGATATTTTCTGTTGGGTGAAGATTTGAAGAATTCAATATCTGCTTTGTTCATACCCTGGCAAAAATTAAGACTAAGTTGTGATCTTTTAGATACCAATGAGAAAGATGAGGCGACTCCTGTAATTTACACTATATCTTACTTAATATTGCTTAATATTGCTTAATTTTTATAAACTCAGAGGCAAAGCTATTCTCCGTTGATGATTATGCTGCTACGCCCAAAACAACGTACTAAACTTGATGATACTAACGATGGGGAGTTTTATTCAATACCAAGGTTCGTCACCCATGTTGATGAAGGTTTTATTGATCAGTTAACCCAATTGTATCGCGATCGCCTTGAGGCTAATAGTCGTATCCTGGATCTGATGAGCAGTCATGTATCCCACCTTCCAAAGGAGATAGAATTTGCTCACATCGAAGGTCATGGTATGAATGAAGAGGAACTAGCCCGTAATCCCCGATTTCATCATTACTTTGTACAAAACCTCAACGAAAATCCCCAGCTTCCTCTACCGGATCAGGATTTTGATGCAGTCCTTAACTGTGTTTCTGTTCAGTATCTGCAATACCCAGAAGCAGTATTTTCGGAGATTCACCGCATCCTCAAACCTGGTGGTATTGTAATTATCAGCTTTTCTAACCGCATGTTTTTCCAAAAAGCGATCGCAGCTTGGCGGGATGGTACAGAAGCCAGTCGGGTTAAGTTAGCCAAAAGCTACTTGGAGTCTGTACCTGGGTTGAGCACCCCAGAAGTGATTACTCAGAAATCAGATGTACCAACTATTCTCCAAATGCTCGGTATTGGTGGTGGTGATCCTTTCTATGCTGTAATTGCCCAACGCTTATAGCTAATACAAAAAACCCTACATAGGGCTTGCTGCAAAAGTGTGGAAACTATACCAGACAAAGCTTTCAATCATTTTATGCCTAGCAGGCGTGCAAGGTTTTTGTATCTTTTGGCTCAAAAACCTTGCACCGTAAGTCAAAAATCCCTAACACCTACCACCTCTTTCCCTTACCTACCACCTGCCACCTACCACCTGCCACCTACCACCTACCACCTATTCAAACCCGAAAGTTACGACTTATTCAGCAAGCCCTACATAGGGTTTGCTGAATAAGTTGGGTGGTGACAACAGACAACAGTACTTTTAATGCTAGGCTAAAAGCCATTTTCAGACGAGCACTGTTGTCTTAACTTGCGCTACAAAGTTAGATAAAATTTGCAATCCCCCATGGGAAGATTTTTCTGGGTGAAATTGTACTGCCATCACATTATCCCAAGCGATCGCAGCAGTTACTGTCTGACTACCGTGGGTAACGGTGGCTGAGGTGATAGTAGGATCAGCAGGGTCAACATAATAGGAGTGGACAAAATAAACATGGGGTTTACTTGGTAACTGTTGCCACAGAGGACAATTTGGTTGTGTAAACTCCAATTGGTTCCAACCCATATGGGGAATAGTTATCCCTGGTTCTGGGTGGAAGCGGCGCACAGTGCCAGGAACAATTCCTAGTCCTGGTTCCTTGCCTTCTTCAGAACCCTCAAACAAAATTTGTAAACCTAGGCAGATCCCTAAGAAAGGTTTACCACTGAAGATGGCGTTTTTAATTGGTTCGGCTAAATTGCGCGATCGCAAATGTTGTACTGCTGGATCAAAGGCTCCCACTCCAGGTAAAATCACTGCATCTGCTGCCTCAATATCTGCCGGAGAATCGGTAATTTTTGTTGTCGCTCCAGCTTTCTCTAAGCCTTTGCAAGCAGAGTGCAAATTTCCCATGTCGTAGTCTACAACAGCAATTACTGGCATGAACCAATTCTCCCCTACATTCAAGCTGTTTCCATTCTAATGCTCTCTATGCCAAGAAAACTTCTTCTAACCTCTTTTCAAACCTGGTTACCTCATCAGACATCTAATTCATCCGATGATTTACTAGAGAAAATTCCCCAGCATAAGAGTTTTGCTCACTCTTTGAGCTACTTGAGACAGTTGCCGGTTGATATTCTCCAGGCTAGCAGCCGTGTCATTGCCAAGATTGAAAACTTACGACCTGATAGTATTTTGTTATGTGGGATGGCCGAAAAGCGCACCCAATTAACAGTAGAATCTTGTGCCACTTGTGGAGATGCTCTACTCAGAACATCGGTGGATTTAAATCAATTAGTGGCTGGGTTAGCAATAACAGAGATTAGCGATGATGCAGGTAAATTTGTCTGCGAGGGACTTTACTACCAAATTTTAAAGCATTTGCAAGGGCGGAATTTTAAGATCAATTGTATCTTTGTCCACGTTCCACTGCTAACACTTGAGAATTCCGATGGTGTAGTTTCAGACTTTAACTTGCTTATTAACAAACTTGTCTTGTTAGGTGGTAGGTGTTAGGTGGTAGGTGTTAGGTGGTAGGTGTTAGGTGGTAGGTGGTAGGTAGATTTTGATTTATTCATGAGTTAAGAAGGGAAGATCAACAATTTCTCCCTCAACTTCTCCCACCTGTACCTTAAGACCGACACCACCAGCTTTAGTGCGGATATAGGCTAAACCAAACGCTCCTTGATCTGTGTTGGTAAAACTGGTGAGTTTACCTACTTTATCACCATTCAATGTTACCACCGTTCCCAGTTCAGCAGGAGCATCAAGCCGAACTCCCCAAAGTCTTTGTTTGACACCTTGATAAGTATTTAACCGGGCAATAGTTTCTTGACCAATATAGCAACCTTTCTCAAAAGATATAGTTTGCCACAAACCTGCTTCTAGGGGATTATAATCCTCTGTTAGTTCAAAATCAGGAACTGGACGTCCCTGCTCAATGCGCAACTGTTCCCAAGTCTGATTCTCAATCGGAATAGCTCCGGCTTTAGTTAAAGTATCCTCAAGTTTGAGAGCCTCAGCAATGGGAATAATCAGAGTATATCCCGGCAGTGCCAAGCCACTACCTATAGCAACGCGCACTTTTAGCTCACCCAGCATTAGCTCTTGGTGACTAGCATAAGCTGTACTACTGCTACTCTCAACACCCAAGTTTGCCAAAAGGTCCTCACTTTCTGGTCCAATTAAACTAAAGATCGCATTTTCACTAGATATATCCGTTAATTCTACTTTGTCCATCGGAAAAATAAAGCGATCGAGCCACTCCATCATTTGTTGCTGTCGATTGGGAGACACCAGCACGAAAACCGCATCCTCAGTTGCGTAAGCAGTTGCTAAGTCGATAGTGCGAGCAGTAGAAGTGACAAACACCGTATCACAACCTTGACCTGACTGAAGTTTTTGGAAATCATTGGTGCTTTGATTGTGTAGATAGCGCAGCCGATCCTCGCCGGAGATTTTCAGCAGTCCCCAATGGGATAAGTCAGCTAGAGCAACTCCCTCACGAGCAGCTTGAATTGCTTTTGTTATGCTTTGTTGGTTGTTGATCATTAGTTATTGCTTATTAGGATCTTAATTATTGACACAGCCGAAAACCCTGTCTAAATCTTGATTGTGGGACTGGCATCTTGCCAGTGCGGTTATTGCGACGTCGGATTTAGGGCGCACGTTATGGATTGTTTACCATTGTGCTGCTTTCCTATCCATTTCCTTGATAAAACCATCCTTTCCATCCATATATCCATCTATATTTTGTGGATGTTCTCTTGCTAATTCGCGCTTTAACTCACTGTATCTTTGTGCAGCTTCAGGATGAGTAATCATATAATCTCGAAATGCTAAGTGGCGTTCTACCTGGGCTGAACCAACCTCGAATATATGAATATGATGCGTTCTGACACCAGCTTGGTTGTCTTTACGGAAGAATCGACGATTAGGAATTCCATACTCACCCATTACTTCGTAACCAAGTGACTCCATTGCTGAACTCTGCTCATCTACTTTAGTAATATCTTTGACCTCAACTAAGATATCGATGATGGGCTTTGCGTAAATGCCTGGAATGGCTGTGCTGCCAATATGATGTATCTTGACAAAATTTTCCCCTAGTGCATCAGCAATATGCTTCGATTCCATCCTAAATGCATCTTGCCACTTTGGATCATGTGGGACAACTTCTACTTTCCTCATGACTCTAGAAAAACCTCTTTTTAAAAGCCCAAATCTGCCTTAGCGTTTTAGGCAACTTGCAACGGCTTTGTAGGAAGTATTCTGGGTTCTGGCAGTGGCTTATTCTCTTCAGTAAGCATTTCAACAAAAGCCTCGATTACTTCTTGACCATTTTTGGCAGCTTCCTCATAAGTTCTACCGTGGGTATGAAACTGTTGCCAGGGAAACTCAGGCAAGTGAACCAAGAAAAGTTTATCCTCTTGTGACCATTGAATCACCATGCTGTAGTAATAGCTCATTATTCTCCCTCCTGGTTTTCTTCGTTTTCTTGTTTTTCCAGTTCTTCCAGCTTTTTCAGGATCCTTTGAATGCCTCTTTCTAAATAACAGAATTATTTGCCTATTCTCGATCGCTCTTAAAAGCCCAAATCTGCTTTAGCTTTTTCGGCTTCTACAAATACCTCTTCATCTGACATTTCTTCCCACGAAGTATCCCCAACTTCTCGATAGAAGTTTTCATCATAGGGACGAGTCTGCACTACTACTGGCATGGGTACAGCATGACCTAAAATCAAAGCTTGTTGTTTAGAATCTAACTTGGCTAAAACCGATCGCAAACTTTGTCCTCCAGATACCCCGGTAAAAATTGCTTCAATGTCCTTATCATCATTGAGTAGTGCGGTAATCCGTGTACCAATCTGGGACATTACTTCATTATCAATCCCCGAAGGACGCTGATCTACCACTAGTAAAGTAACAAAATACTTGCGCATCTCCCGAGCAATGATCCCAAAGATAGTTTGTCGAACGGTAGCAGGATCAAGAAAGCGGTGAGCTTCTTCAATAGTAATGACTAATGGACGGGGGCGATCGCTAACATCTTTGGATTGCAAAAACTTTTCCGCCTTGCGCACGTAGGAGCTATGGATGCGGCGTGTCATCACATTGGTTGCCAGCATATAGGAAAGCATATTGGATTGGGAACCGAATTCCACAACCACATGCTTACCTGCCTCCAACGATTGCAAAATCTGATCTACATAATTATGAGGACAAGCACTACGCATGTATTTCAAATCATCGAGCCGCAACAGTTTCCGCTGCAATGCCATAATTGAAGACTTGTTCCCTCGCTTCTCATCACAAAATTCCTGGATTTCGTCATTCGTCATCGACAGTAGTCGGGTAATCCAAGACTTACCAAACTCATTGCGCAGAATAATCGCATTCTCTAAACTTGCCTCGGAAAGATTTAACTCTCCCCGTACTAGCATGATATCTTCAACTTCAATTTGGTCGTAGCTCAGGTACAATTCCTGAGCATCCTTAATACCCCGACGTTTGGTAGATGCGGGGTCTAGGGTGTAAACTTGCACCTGATTGGGAAAGAGCTGCCGTAAGCCTTTAACGGTACTGAATTGCTTGCCTTCGGAAACCGCTTCCCAGCCATATTCCGAGTGCATATCAAAAATCAAATTCACCGCTGCTTGTTTGCGGATAATTCCTGATAGTAGCAACCGGGTGAGGAAGGATTTGCCAGTACCAGATTTGCCAAAGACACCATTGCTCCGTTCCACAAAGCGATCAAGGTCAATGCATATTGGTACATCCATGTCAAGGGGCTTGCCGATAGCAAAATTACGCCTATGGGGGTCATCTTCCCAGCCAAAGACAGCCCGGAAGTCCCGCTCACTGGCATCATATACTTGGGAGAAGTGGCTGGGAATTGTCTTGACTGGCAGCAATTCCATTTCTTCACTACTTTGAGCTTGAAACGAAGCTAAACCACTATCGTTTTTGGGGGAATCTCCTATTTCCTTTTGTCCCTCCTGTGGCGTAAACATCAGCATCGGTGTCAGATTGACTGTTCCGAAAGTACCACTACCCGCCAGGACTTCCCGCAAGAAATCATCATTGGGATTGGGAGGATTGGCAAGAATCCTTTGACTAGAGGTTCCCAGGGAGACATCAGTAAGCATACAGAAAAAGCGCGATCGCATCCCCTGTACTACCAAAAACTTACCTACTCGCATATCTTCCACTGAGACATCCGGGTGCAAGCGCACCTCCAATCCGGCGGAAAGAGAGCCTTGAATTACTGAACCTAAGGGTTGATCCAAGTTCATTACTACAACTGCTCGACTATGCCAGCATATCTTACAAGGCTTGGGAATTGTTAATTGCTAGCTAATTGCTAATTGGGAATGTCTCCCTATCTTCCTCAGCTCTCATAGTTCCCTATAAATTCTTGGTGTTGCAGCCAACACCATATATGCTAATATCACCAAATCTAGTGCAGCGCGAAAATTTTTTATTTACTTATTTGCCAGTCTAATTGCTTATTTAACCATAGTTAAATCTCTAGCTGTAAATGAACAAGAATATCCAATTATTGAAGTCAGGTCTATACTTCATAACCATCACAGTTTTAGTAGTATACCTTTTTATCATATTTCTGCCACTACCTCCGGGGATTGGAATAGGCTTAGATGCATCTTGGACTTATGGAATCAGTCGTGCGGCAGTAGATAAACTGATATTTGGACAAGATATTATCTTCACCTATGGTCCCTTTGGCTATTTAATTAAAGGAGCTGCATTAGAGCAAAACTTTTTTGCTATCGCATTTTTCCAGATCGGAGTACACTTAGCCTTCTTGGGAGTGACAGTTGCCAAGCTATTGCAGTTAAAGACTAATTTCCAAAAGCTAGCTTTAGCGATTAGCGTATTGTTTACTTACTTGATAAACTTTACTACAGACTACCGCATTATCTTTACCTTCCTACTCTTCCTTTCTTGGAATAACGTTTTTAACAGAAAGTTAATCAGATGGTGGTCTTTAGGACTGGGTGCAGTTGCAGGCTTTTGCTTACTCACCAAATTTACAGTAGGAGTCTCGACTGTAGGAGCACTTGTTTTACTATTATTGGGTAACCTATATAATTCCCTTCGTTCCAAATCAGCTGTAGAAACAAGTATTCTGGCTTTAGTTGATGCAATTATTGCAGCTACATCTACAGCTTTCTTATTTTTAAACCCGGATCCTCTGTTCAGTTTTCATAAATTATTAATTTGTGCTGCTATTGCTGGTGCTTTTGGAGCTACTACTTGGTTTTTACAGCGCTTACAGAGTCGCAAGGAACTTTCCCAAGTTACAGCAGAAGCTCCTACTACAAAATTCAAGAACTGGATGCGGCAGCTTATTGGCTGGCAGGGATTTTATTGGGTATACAGCTTATCTCTATTAATTACAGTTTTATCTGCAAAACCTTCCCTCTTGGCTTTTATTAAAACTTCTCTGGAAGTATCATCAGGCTACTCTAGTGCTATGAGTATAGTTGCTTCTCCTTGGGAAGTGGGATGTGCTGCTTTAGGAGTTGTGATTGTACTAGCACTTTTGAGGATCTTGGCCCAAGAAAACTCTCTAGGATTTTCTTTGAGTCTAGCGTTTGTGCTCTGGATAACATTTAAACATGGATTTATTCGCCAGGATAGTGGTCATGTTATTATTTTTATCTTCTCACTGCCTCTGATTGTTGCTTTAATCATTGCTAAAGCTCGAAATCTGCGGCTGGTAAAATTTGCCTATATAGTACATGCTTATACCTTAGTAATGGTGATGGTTTACTGTTTTGTCCCGAAACCCTTTGGACAAGCATTGACTCTCAATCATATTTTTAAGGTTCTCAACCCCAACCCCACTGCTTTTATTAGTAAGGCTTCATCATTGCTCAACTTGAATAAACTTAAGGAGCAAACAAGTGCTGCTAGTTTAAATAATCTTGCTGCTGTTAAGTTACCTGATAAGGTAACAACTCTCTTAAAAGATCAACAGATAGATATTGTGCCGATAGAGATATCCCTAGTAGCTGCCAATAATCTCAACTGGAAACCTAGACCAGTATTTCAGTCCTATGTAGCCTATAAAACTTCTCTGGATAATGCTAACCTAAAAAGTTTAGTGTCTCAGCCAAGAGATTACCTCATTTACCAATTTATTACCATTGATGGTAGACATCCTTTCTTCGATGAACCAGCGACGTTTTTCCAGATCATGTGTAATTATCAATTATCTCCTGCTATTCCTGGGTTTATAAAGAATACGCCGCCTGCTATTGCTCAATTGATGATTTTAGAACAACGCCAGTCGAATATTTGTCCCACTGGCTTGGGTGAGGAAAAAATCACTATTCCCTGGAAAGCTTCTCAAGAGTTAACAACTAGGGATGGTTCTCTGGCTCGTGCAGCAATCAAAATCAAATATTCTCTTTTTGGCAAAATATATAAAACTTTATTCCGGAGTCCACCTGTATATCTGAATGTGACTTATGAGGATGGTTTTGAACTTGGATACCGAATTATTCCGGAAAATGCTGATAATGGTATTGTCCTTAGCCATCTTCCTAAAGATGCGAATGAAGCTCTGTCCTTTTTTCAAGCTCTAGACTCTGCTAACAGACAGTTAACTGGTAAGGTTAAGTCAGTTAGTTTTTCTAACCAGAACTCTCTTTTATACTCTTCCAAGATAGAGTTAAATTTTACCTCTTATAATCTGCTAGCTAAAACCTTAAATTGATACTGTGGATATAATCGAGCGGAATAAAGTATTTTCGACACCCTGGTTTGATGTAGTTGCCAAAACTCTGAGTGAGGGAAATCCGAATGCTCCTTACTACAGCCTAGAGATGTCTGACTATGTCTCGGTTGTGGCTGTAACTGAACATCAAGAGGTTTTGCTGGTACACCAGTATCGTCCCACAGTAGAAAGATACACCATAGAGTTACCTAGTGGTCATCTTGAGGCTGGGGAGTCTCCTGAAGATACAGCTAAGCGAGAACTTTTGGAAGAAACTGGTTATCAAGCTAGCACTGTGGAGTTGCTGGGATGCTTGATACCTGATTCCGGTAGGTTGTCAAATCGCCTGTGGTGCTATTTTGCCACTGATGTTCGTCTCTCTAGTCCGAATCCAGAATTAGAAGCAGGTATTGAATTAGTCGTTTGTAGCCAGGAAGATTTAGTGAATTATATTCTACAACAGGAGTTTGATCATGCCCTTCACCTGGCTCCGATTCTGCTTGCTATGTTAAAGAATAGGCTTTTAGTCAGCAAACCCTAATTACTACAAATATCAATGAGCTTTCCTCTTTTTGACATAATCTTCTAAGGCTCCTTTGCCTAATTCCAGCAGGATATCCTTAAACACCAAATCCTTCAGGAGAGAAATTACTAAAGCTGTCCAAGGTTCTACCATGCTGCTATTCCTCAAGGAAAATATATCTTTCTATGATAGAGGGCGCACGTATGAGGGCGCACGTCGGTGCGCCCCTACTATGAATGCAACATCACCACAAAATGTTTTTGAGGGCAAACAAAAAAAACTATAGGGGTAAACCCGATCATTTTCACTAGGATAAGCACAGCAATGTCTCTGCAAAAATGGGGTCAACCTGTTTCAATACTTTGCCATCTGCGGTAACAGTTGTATTAAGCAATTCTTGGATTGATTCATGACTAAGTGGACGAATAGTATGATTATTTTTCAATAAAGCCAAATAACTTGGGTAAGCTGTATTTAAAATGTGCTGTTGATAAATATACGGAAAGAGGTTGATTGAGATTGGGGACTCTTTGGGAGGCTTAACTCCCGAACTATTTGTGACTGCATTGTAACAACTTTTCATCCATGCAGTCTTGATGATTTTATTATCCATTATTTTTTCTTTAACTACTTTCCACTTATTAATCATGTGTGGTGAATAAGTTATGTTAAGAGCACGACTGACTTCAAGACAAACATTCTTGGGTATGCATCGTAAAATAGTCGAATCAGCTACAATATAGTTTCCAACGTCAGAAATATGCTGTTCATAAATCACTTTCATATTATCCCACCCTGTCCAATTTAAGGAGAAAACATGGTTAAAACTGCTATCCTCATGATTAAAACGATATTGATAATCATTGAGCATATCCATTTCATATTGGTTTAACTCAATAAAAGCTAAAGTTTCAATAAGCAAATCTGTAATCAGCCGATAATTTTTTGTTTCTAATATGAGATTTCGTAAAACTCGCCAATGATGTCCATGCCCTGTTTGATCCATAACACCTTTTTGAAGAGCATAATGATTGAAATCATGTTGACTCGCTTCAGGCATGTCCTCAATTGAAATCACTTGCATCCTTAATAAGGAATCAATACTCAAGAAAGGATTGCGAATTAATATAATGGTCTTATCTATTAATTGCAGCAATCGCCTAACTTGTTCTCCAATGCCTAAATTACGTGCCATACATTTGAGCACAAGGGTAATTTTTTTTTGAGCGTGTAGTTTTTTCGCTTGCTGGTAACTTTCCCAGATCCTTTGATAGGCAATCTCTTCACGATTACCGGGAGGCACGTATGGGTAAGAATAAGTTAAATGAAAAGGTTGATTAATAAAGCCATGCACCGAAGGTGATTGAGCTAGGACATTCATCAAAAAAGTTGAACCGACTCTAGCCGGAGAAATAATGCTAATAATCCTTAAATCACCACATTCTACGTGAGATTTTATTATTTCGTAATAACAAACAGTCATTTATACAAGACAAGCTCAAATACTAAATTTAGGCGACTTGGAGATCAGTCTAAATTCCTAGCTTTTGCTGTATATACTGCGACAGTTTATATTTTGTCAAAACACTTGGAGGTAAACAAGCAGCACCTTGAATAATTTTTAGGCAATTTTCGCTTTCACAAATACAGTCAAACCCTCGATCCATAGACCATTCTGTTGATGGATAAAAGAAGGTTAATTCTTCTCCAATTTCTATATCTTGCAAGCTCATCACCGCCATCTTTTTAGTGTCGAAGAAAACATTAGGACTGCAACTATGATTGATATATTGCAAAAACTCAGGGTCGAGCATAATATGTTGGCGATCGCCAATTTGGAGAGTTAAATAGTTGGGGCGATCAAGGAGTTCTTTGGCACCAAATTTACTAATGATTTGTCCCTGCCTAAACTCGACAGTAGCGTGTAGAGATTTTATTCCATTTTTCTGGCACTCCCGGATTTCAGCAATCGATGTAACTTTTATGCTTTTCTGAGAAATTTGCATTGATTTCAATTGTTGTATAACGTAGGGGCGCACCGACGTGCGCCCTCTGCCCACTTGATATGAGAATAAATACTTTATATATAGGCGCACACTTTACCAATTATCAAATAATAATACCAAAAAATAATGAATAACACAACTAATTTCCCGAATAATTTTTAGCTCATCCTTTGCTCAACATAACTTTGTACATTTCTTTGATATTGGTAGACTGATTGTTCTAAATCTTTAGCCGTCGCACCAATGGCAAAATAGGGCGACTTAAATGACCGTTGTTGTTGCTCACAGACATAAATATCCTCAGCCA
>CBDCVG010000034.1:0-146000 GCA_965222765.1 Caldora sp. | reverse complement strand
CGCCACTGCTGTAGCCAATGGGGATTTGTCTAGGAAAATTACTGTGGAAGCTCAAGGAGAAATTCTGGAGCTGAAAAATACCCTCAACACCATGGTTGAGCAACTCAATGCCTTTGCAGGAGAAGTAACTCGTGTGGCACAGGAAGTAGGCACCGAGGGTAAATTAGGGGGTCAAGCAAAAGTTGAAGGGGTCTCTGGTACTTGGTTAAGTCTGACCCAAAATGTCAATTTTATGGCAGCGAACTTGACAGACCAAGTCAGGAATATCGCGGAGGTAACTACTGCTGTAGCTGAGGGTGATTTATCCAAGAAAATTTCCGTCGAAGCCAAGGGAGAAATTCTGGAGTTGAAGGATACCATCAACCAAATGGTAGACCAGCTCAATGCCTTTGCTGGGGAAGTCACTCGTGTGGCACAGGAAGTTGGAACCGAGGGTAAACTAGGGGGTCAGGCGAAAGTTGAAGGGGTCTCTGGTACTTGGTTAAGTCTGACACAAAATGTCAATTTCATGGCAGCGAACTTGACAGACCAAGTCAGGAATATCGCCGATGTCGCTACTGCTGTAGCCAATGGGGATTTGTCGAGGAAAATTACTGTAGAAGCTCAAGGAGAGATTCTGGAGCTGAAAAACACTCTTAACACCATGGTTGAGCAACTGAACAGCTTTGCCGATGAAGTTACAAGGGTAGCTAGCGAAGTCGTAGCTGGACAGCTTGGGGGTCAGGCAATCGTTAAAGGCATAGCTGGTACTTGGAAGGATTTGACTGATAATGTCAACCTGATGGCAGCAAATCTGACAGAACAGGTGAAGCAAATTGCTCAAGTAGCGATCGCAGTTAACCAATCCTCGGAAGATTTGATGGCTGAGAGCCAGAATATGGGAACAGCAGCCGCTCAAACCTCCACCCAAGCTGGTACTGTCTCCTCCTCCGCCGAGCAAGTCAGCGCCAATGCCCAATCTGTTGCCACTGGTATTGAGGAGATGACAGCAAGCATTAAGGAAATCGCCAAGAATGCCACCGATGCAGCCCGTGTTGCTACTTCAGCAGTGAGAACAGGGGAAGCCACCAACGAAACCATCGCCAAACTAGGAGTCAGTAGTGCCGAAATTGGCAATGTTATCAAGGTGATTACTTCCATCGCTCAACAGACGAATTTGCTAGCCCTCAACGCTACCATTGAAGCAGCAAGAGCTGGGGAAGCTGGTAAAGGCTTTGCGGTGGTGGCAAACGAAGTCAAAGAATTGGCAAAACAAACTGCTAGTGCTACTGAGGATATCAGCCAGAAGATCGAAGCAATTCAGGAAGATACCAAAGGCTCTGTAGAGGCTATCGGTCAAATCACCGGTATCATTAACCAAATCAACGATATTCAAACTACTATTGCCTCTGCGGTAGAAGAGCAGACTGCCACCACCAACGAAATTGCCCGTAATGTCAACCAGGCGGCACAGGGTTCATCTGAGATTGCCCGCAACATCACCAGTGTTGCCGAAGCAGCTGAGAGTACTACCAATAGTGCCAACAAAACTCAAAAATCCGCCAGTGAGCTATCTCAAACAGCCACTGAACTCCAGGAACTCGTAAGTCGGTTCAAATATTAATTAATCAATATTTGGTGCAATTAATAGCGGGTAATGGGTAAAAATTAATTGTTATCCATTACCAATGCAATATTTAACTTTAACTTAAAATTTTTGTGTCAACTTTTTTAAAACCAATTGCTCTAATTATGCTCGCTAGCAGTTCTTCCCTCGAACGTCAAAGGCTTCGGACAGCTGCCAGGAGAAAAGAATATGTGTTTGTCGAAGCAACTAGTATTTACCAGTGTCTGGATATTACTGAGTCTCATCATCCTCAATGTGTGATACTAGATTTTTCACTGATTAAGAACAATTATTTGCAAATTTTTAAATTTCTACAGTTTTTAAATATCCCGATTATTCTCCTCGTCGAGAATCCTACAGATAACTTAATTACGTATTTTGTTGAGCAAACAAAAATATCACTAATTAAAAAACCGCTCGACGAATTGGAATTACATCGCAGTCTTGAAACTGCGCTCTATTCAGAAGATTGCAACAAGAAATTTGACAAAAGAAAATATGCCTGTGAATTAACCTTCAAAACCTCAAACAATAATCAAACAACTAACTTGGAAGTGATTATTAACTCTGCTGTAGAGGAAGCAATTACTCGTTTATCTGAGTTGGTAGCAAGTCAAATTACCTTTGAAAATCCGATAATTGAGGCACTACCAAGATTGCTAGTGCAAAAAAAATTAGAAGAAATGTTGGGCAATCAGTTGATTTGTATATCCCAGATTTCTTTTACTGGTAATTTGTCGGGAACTGCTCAAATTTTATTGTCCCAAGTTGCTGCTGAAACTATCGCTTTGAGTCTCAGTGAAGAATTCTTCAATGAAAATGAAGTCGCTGAAATCAAAGCTGATATCTTGTCTGAAATTAGTAATATTGTGATCAATGCTGTAGTCGGTACTCTCAGCAACGCTTTTAAATATCGTGTTCATTATATTAATCCCACCTATACTGAAGGTTATATCTATCAAATATTTGACTCAATGCACTTGGACTCTAATTCCACAATTATTATGTCCAATTCCCACTTCAAGATTGATAAGCTTGCAGTTGAAGGTGATTTTTTTCTCTTTTTCAAAGCCCGTTTAATTTTAGACCTTCTCTTTAGTTAGTATAGAAAAAAGTATTTTTAACTCATTACTTATTACTTATTACTTAATATAGTTATCATGCCCAAAATCCGCATCCTAGTTGTAGATGACTCCGTCCTAGTTCGGCGGATGATGAGCAATATGCTTTCGGAGGACTCGGCATTAGATGTAGTCGGGACTGCTGCGAATGGCAACATTGCTCTAGCTAAAATTCCCCAGGTTAATCCGGATGTAATTATCCTGGATATTGAGATGCCGGAAATGGATGGCTTGGAAACATTAGCAGCTATCAGGAAGATTTATCAACACCTACCAGTGATTATGTTTAGTGCGCTCACCGAGCGTGGTGCCATAACCACCCTAGATGCTCTTGCTCTCGGTGCCACGGATTACGTAACTAAACCCACCAACATGAGTAGTAAGGAAGCGGCACTAGAGGATATCCGTCAGCAACTAATTCCTAAAATTAAGGCATTTTGTGCTGGTATTGTTGGTAAACAGAGGATAGCGATTCGTCCGCCAGTTGCTCAAATACCTCAGTTACCTACAATACCAAGAAGCGATCGCTCCCTAGTAAAAATCGTAGCAATTGGACTTTCTACTGGGGGACCAGAAGCTTTGGCTACTTTGTTACCCCAGTTCCCAGCTAATTTCCCAGTGCCAGTAGTGATTGTGCAGCATATGCCTCCAGTATTTACCAAACGCTTAGCTGAGCGACTGAACCAAAAGTGCCAAATTCGAGTTGCTGAAGGTACAAATGGGGATATTCTCGAAGCAGGTAAAGCTTGGCTAGCACCAGGAGATTTTCACATGGTAGTAGAGAGAGAGGGTACTCATGTCTTGATTCACACCCACCAAGATCCACCAGAAAACTCCTGCCGACCGGCGGTTGACGTTCTTTTCCGCTCTGTGGTTAAGACTTATGGTGCTGGAACTCTCGGTGTAGTGCTTACTGGCATGGGGCAAGATGGTTTAAATGGTTGTCAATGTATCAGGGAAGCTGAAGGTCAGATTTTGATTCAGGACGAAGCTACCAGCGTGGTATGGGGAATGCCTGGAATGGTTGCTCATGCTGGCTTAGCAGATCAGATTTTACCGTTGAACCAGCTTGCCAGTGCCATCATCAGTAAGGTTCAATAGTTTAGACATGACAGTAGTAGATACAGAAAAACTTACATTAGCGAAAACAGCCTTGCGTCCAATTAAACTGACCATTTTGAGCAAGAAATGGTATTAGCTGGAACAAAATTGGTAACATACAGCCTTACCCAATTGCACTGGTTGGAAGCCTGCATCAAGATTGATAGTTGTTTCCCCTCCCCCCAAGAACAGGTAGCCGTCAGGACGCAATACCTCCCTCACTTTAGCCAAGATGCTTTGCTTCGTCTCGATCTCGAAATAGATTAAGACATTGCGCAGAAAAATAATATCCATAGGAGGCATTCGAGACCAAGATTCGGCAAGATTTAACTGGCGAAAATCGGCCATCTGGCGTATATCTTCCTTAATTTGCCAATCCTTACCAGATTGCTGAAAGTATTTTTCTAAAAGTGTCAATGGAAGTCCACGGTTAACTTCATGCTGCCTGTAATATCCTAGGCGGGCACGAGCTAGCATTGAGTCAGAGATATCACTAGCAATCAAATTTACAGTCCAGGTGGTCAGCAGGGGAAAATACTCCCGTATTAGCATGGCAATACTGTAGGGTTCTTGTCCACTGGAACAGGCGGCGCACCAGATATTCAAAGTACGTTCAACTTGCCGCTGCTTTAATAGTTCCGGCAGCACGAAGTTTTTGAGCGCATCAAAGGGATGCTCATCTCGAAAAAACGATGTCTCCGTAGTCACCATCGCTTCAACGACTAATTGGTGAAGATAGTTGAAAGGATCTCTGCGCAACAGCCTTACCAATTCACTGATTGAATCAACCCTTGCCTCCCTTGCCAAGGGGGCCAAACGAGACTCAACCAGATATGCTTTATCTTTTGAGAGCGCCACCTCTGTGTGTTTACGCACTAGTTGACGAATATATTCAAAATCAGCCTCTGCACTCATGAACCAGATAAGCACCTACACAAAATTAATTAGACATCTCCAATAATTATGCTAGAACCCCCATACTACCGTGCCAAAATCAGGGTTTCTGGAGATGTCTAATCTAGGAGAACTAGAATTTGAGCGATTCTCTACCAGTTAGCGCTTAAGTGCTAACAACATTTTCTAGTAAACCTTCGCAGGCATCTAGTAGTAAATCGATAACCTTATTAAATCCCTCTGTACCACCGTAGTAAGGATCAGGGACTTCTCGCTCCCGATGATTGGAAGCAAAATCACAAATGAGTTTTACTTTGTCTTGGTACTTCCCCTGAGGGTCAAGAAAAAGAATATCCCGATAATTATCCCGATCCATTGCCAAAATTAGGTCAAAGTTTTCAAAGTCAGACCGCTGAAATTGCCGTGCTTGACCTTTGAGTATTATTCCCCTACTTTTAGCTGCTGCTGCCATACGTCGATCAGGCGGAGAACCAATATGATAACTGCTGGTACCAGCCGAGTCACAAACAACGCTGTCACTAAGACCGGCTTGTTCAACCAAGTGATTCATAATGTTCTCAGCTGATGGAGAACGACAGATATTCCCAAGACAAACAAATAGTAACTTGCAGGGCATAGGTATAATATTTATCTTTGTGTGCGCTCTCCTGTAACACGTAATGAGTGAGTAGTAATACTCAAATTACTCATTTTTCTGACCTTCATTGCCAGCATCAAAGGGCATTAGAAGTAATCTTAGCCCTTCCCCGCTCAAAGAAAAGCCAAACTAGTGCTAGTTAGACAACAACTTGTTTTTCGCTTTCACAATTTCATTGTACAACGGCTAAAGCCTTTGTTATCTGAAGATTGTGCGTCTAAATGGTAAATTTATTACGCCGTAAATGCCGGGGTTTCACACCCACTATTATTGATGATTTGAGGAAAGTATTTTGATGTTCAAGTCCCGTCGTAGCCTTTATTATCGAAAGCGCAACCGTAGACAATTACCCCTTCTAGTGATCATTGCTGCGATACCACTAGTTTTAATTATCCTGGAGTTGTTGGCATGGCTGATCATTAACTTTACAGGCAACGGCGCTGCTTTAGTGGCTTATAAGGGTGAACCGGCAGAGGATAACGCTTACCGCCTCAAGTTTCTGAGTCAAGATAAACAGCCTTACGACGGTATATTAAATAAAGGAAGCCTCGCCGCATATAGAAATTTACCGGGAGGTTATAGTTTATTAGGAAATCAACAAAGCGATTTCTGGCGTATTAATGAACAAGGCTTTCGCGATGATGCTCCGATTCCCTTGGCAAAACCCAAAGATGAAATTCGGATTTTCCTCTTAGGTGGTTCTACCGCCTTCGGCCAAGGAAATGCAAACAACCAGGCGACACTAGCCAGCAAGCTGGAAACTCGTCTCAACGAACGGATAGCACAACAGAGGCGTTCTCCAGAAAAATATCGACCAACTTTTTTGCCTGTTTATAGACCAGAGCTAGTAAAAGCGCTAGCTTTACCACCGAAGATTAAAGATGGTCAATATCGGGTAATTAATGCTGCTGTACCAGGTTATACCTCTGGTAACGAACTGGCTCAACTAGCTCTGCAAATTTTGCCCTATAGCCCAGATGCCATTATTGTTTTAGATGGATATACAGACTTGATGCTGCCTAGTAATCAACAGGAAACAGATATTCCTAAGACGGAAGCTTTCCTCAACAATGCGCCTGGGCATTTTTGGACTCACATAACTCAACAATTGAAGAATGCGATCGTACAAGCTCATCTGGTTAAAGCTACACAAAAATGGCTCTTAAAACCAGAGCCATCAATAAGCCAGCGGAGTTTGGTAGTGAGCGACGGTACTTTGCCACTGGAAGAACATCTTGCTGCTGATGAAGCTGAACTCAAGCGCCGAATAACACGGTATCGCAATCATTACCGACAAATGATTCGCCTCACGACAGGAGCAGGTATTCCTTTAGTGGTTGCCATTCAACCGGAAATTACTGGTCGTGATCAGACGCAGATGTCACCAAAAGAACAGGAACTTGTACAGAAATTAGGGTCTCTCTACCAAAAACGGTTGCAGACCGGTTATACCGCATTGCTAGAAACCAGCCAGGAATTAGAGAAAGCCTTTCCCAAAAATGTGAAAGTTTTAAATTTTTACAATCTCTTCAAGGAGTTTCCTAACAAAGCCTTCTTCACTGACGCTGTTCACCTAACGGAGGAGGGTAATCAAGTGCTTTCAGACCGCTATTACCAGACTTTGACTGCTCTACCCAAGCTACAGGTGACTCCCCCCAAAAAACCGTAATCGGGATTTGAGATGGGGAATAGGGAACTACCCCCGTTTTGAGCAGGGAACTAGGAAAAAATTTTTTCCTGGCGTTCCTCTATTCCCTCTCTGTAAAGAAACACTTCTTTTGGAAGTGAGGGAGCAGGGAGTGTTTTTTCCCTTGATAGCGGGAGCAGTGACACCCGTCGGGCACTTTCTAGAAAATTACATTCCTGGAAGATTTAAGCCACTTGTGAGTTCTTCCATACGTTCTCGCATGGTGGCTGTTGATTTGTCATAGGCATCCTTCATCGCTGTTGTCACGAGTTGAGAAAGTGCTTCTGCTCCCTGGCTGACAGCATCTGGGGTAATTTCTACACGACGGGGCTCCTGGTTGCCACTAAGTACTACCTTGACACTGCCATCACTTGATGAGCCCTCTATTTCCATTTTCTCCAATTGATCCTGGAGTTCTTTGGCCCCTTCTTGAACCTCTTTAGCTTTTTTAAACGCTTCGGTAAGTTCTTTCATCTTGCCTAAACCGAAGCCGAATCCTTTTCCTTGCGTCATAACTGGTTGACTTAATCTGAGTTGGATAGGTATGTCATTGGTGAACTCTTCCAGACATTAAAAGCACTAGTGCTTCTAATTCTGGTTTCCTAGTCTCACGACTAGAATTTTCTGCTTCACTGGGAGTTTAACGACAGTTAATTATTAATCTTAGTACTCCTTAACCGCTTCAGTGATCCCCCCGCTTATTCTGGAAGAAATGACAAGAGGTGAGTAGGTATTTTATTACAGTTCTTTACCCTAGTTGAAACTCACCTAATATTCTAACTTCTGGTTCTAAGCAAACAGACCAGTGGTGTTCTACTTGCTGCTGAATATGGTGGATGATTTGGAAAATGTCGCTGGCTTTAGCACCACCACAGTTAAGAATAAAGTTTGCATGGCGTTGGGCAACCTGAGCACCACCGATTTGGTAGCCCTTAAGACCAATTTGTTCAATCAACCAAGCCGCTGCATGGGAATCAGGGTTGCGAAAAACGCTGCCACAGCTAGGTAAATGGTAAGGCTGGGAAGTGCGCCGTTTTTCTAAATGTTGGGATGTTGTTGCTTGAACCACTTTAGCTTCGACACCTGGTTTGAGTTGAAACGTGGCCTGAGTTACTAGACGATGACCACCTTGTAGATTTGAAGTACGATAGCTAAAGCCCAACTCTTGAGGAGTTAGTTTCTCAATCATCCCAGATCTTGAAATTGTTTCCACATTAACAAGTAAGTCTGCTGTACAGCTGTTGTGAGCACCAGCATTCATTACCACTGCACCGCCAACTGTGCCTGGGATACCCACTGCCCACTCCATGCCTTGCCAGCCACGTTTGGCTGCTTGCCATGCCAGACGAGCAATTGGTTCACCTGCTCCGACCGTTACTAATCCTGTATCATTGTCAAACTCGATGTGACGTAGATAGCGAGTACAAATTACTAAACCGGGCAAACCTTGATCACTTACTAGTAGATTTGATCCTGCTCCCAACAGAGTCATAGGTAATTTTTGGTGGTACACCCACTCGAAACTTGCCTGTAGATCTTCTAAACTTCGGGGGGCGACATACCATTCTGCAGGACCTCCAACTCGAAATGAAGTGAGGCTTGCTAGAGGGACTTGGGATTGAAGGGGACAGTAGGTTCCTGGTAGATAAAGCTGTGGTTTGAAAGCAATCTGGTTACGCTTGAGGGCGCTGGTTTGCGGAGTATTATAGGACAAAGTCATAATGAATACAAGTGAAAAGAATGCCAATTGGTCGTGAGGCGATTGAGTTGGTATCCAAGCAGTTTTTCTGCTAGGGAGCTAACCGAACTCAGAATTTCTGGCTTAATACTGACCTAACTAGTATTTGTCAGCCTTTTGATAAAACTCCATCAGCTGCGGAATAATCTGATTAAGATTACCAGCTCCTAGAAATAGGGCAAGATCTCCGGGTTGTAGGATTTCGGTAAGAAATCTTGAAACTGACTCTAGAGTTGGTTGGTAATACACCCTCTCGTGATGAGTTGCGATCGCCTTTCGCAAATGATCACCATTAATTTCTTTTAAGTTGGGTTCACCAGCACTGTAAATATCGGTGATAACAACTAGATCTGCTTTGTTAAAAGATTCTGCAAATTCTGACAAGAATGTCAAGGTTCTGCTGTAACGGTGGGGCTGGAAAATCGCAACAATTCGTTTTGAGTCTTGGACTTGTAAACGTGCTGCAGTAAGGGTTGCTTGAATTTCGCTGGGGTGATGGGCATAATCATCAACAAAACAGATGTTATTGCACTGACCCCGAGCTTCAAATCGGCGTTTGGCTCCTTCAAAAGTAGCAATTCCTGAAGCAATTACATCAAACTCCAAACCTAGATGTCTTCCTACAGCTACTGCTGCTAGAGCATTGCTAAGATTGTGTTGACCTAGTAACTTCAGATGCAGCTCACCCAAAACTTCATTACCTTCCCAAACTCGAGCAGTGGTACTGTTCGCGTTATAAGATACCTCATCCACGCTGTAGTCAGCACCTGTGTCTCGATGCAGGCTATAGCTGATGTTCGGTTTAAAACGCGATCGCAAAGTCTCACAATCAATACACCCTACAAGAGTTTGACAGCTTTGAACAAAAGTTTGGAATATTTCAATTTACTGCTTCTAAATTCTCGTAGTGGTCTGGATGATCTAGCTCGATATTTGTGACAACACCAATCTTGGCAGAGAGCTTAGCTAAAGAACCATCAGATTCATCAGCTTCAGCAACTAAATAGGGACCATCACCCAAGCGTGCATTTCCTTCCCAAGCATCCACCTCTCCTCCTACAACAATGGTTGGATCTAGACCTGAATGCAACAGCATATACCCAATCAAACTACTTGTTGTGGTTTTACCATGAGTCCCTGCAATAGCAATACTATGGTAATCTTCAATCAGAGCGGCAAGTAAGTCCGAGCGATGAAAAATTGGGTAGCCTTTCTCCTTTGCTGCCCGGTACTCCGAATTAATTGAATTAATCGCACTCGAACAAATAACTTGAGGTAAGCTTGATGAAATTTTAGAGGCAACTTCTGGCTGGCTAGTTTGGGAGAATCCAGAAGAATCTTCCTGAAATGGCTTAATGCCAACGGCTGTGGTAGATAATTCTTTATAAATTGGCTCTGTCTTCGTTAGGAAAAATTCTAAGTTAGTTGGGTTATGACCTTCAAGAAGGTGAGCACCTACTGATTGCAAACGTTGAGTAATATGCGTTGAACGGAGGTCTGAACCAGATACAGGTATTTGACGCTTTGCTAAAACATAGGCAAGGGCTGACATTCCAATTCCACCAATGCCGATGAAATGAAATGGCTTTCCACTAAAATCTACAATATTCGTCATCTTAACTCCTTACACACCATACCACACAAGCCTACTTTGCCAATATCACGCGCTATCATATCAAGAATTGATTTTTCAAGATATAGCAAAGTAAAAATTTATCAAATTTTTCTTGCTTTGCATACTCTGATGACCGTCATTGTGCTATAGCTTAACTGGATCTTTACAATGTCTTGTTCCATGATTGGATCTTTTTACCCACAGATGGTAAAACAGACGCTTTAGATTATTAGACACCCAAAATTCTTCTGACTCCGGACAATTTAGCCAGGAATAACGATGACAAAGATCAACTATGTACGTAAACAGCAAAGTTAGCTGACGAATTTGCTCTGTTAATCGGTTAAGGTTGTTGGTCAGTTGATAAAAAATCCGTTCATAACTATATAGTTGACAATATAGGGTTAGAAATTTTCATCCTTTGCGATATGATCGGGGTCAGCTAGAAGATACTAACTGAGCTTGAACAGAATAACAAAGAGGGCAAGACGTAGTGATTAGAGTAGCGATCAACGGGTTTGGACGCATCGGACGCAACTTTGCCAGATGCTGGTTAACCAGAGAAAATAGTAACTTAGAGTTAGTGGGCATCAATGATACTTCTGACCCAAGAACTAATGCCCATCTCCTAAAATACGACACCATGTTGGGTCGGTTGGATGCTGAGGTCAGCGCTGATGATAATTCTCTGATTATTAACGGCAAAACTGTTAAATGTGTGTCTGATCGCAATCCACTGAACTTACCTTGGGCTGATTGGGGCATTGACTTAATCATTGAATCGACTGGGGTTTTTGTTACCAAAGATGGGGCCTCCAAACATATAGCAGCTGGAGCCAAGAAAGTGCTGATTACGGCTCCAGGTAAGGGGGGTGATATTGGCACTTATGTGATGGGTGTCAATGATCAAGATTATGAACACGGCAAGTATGATGTTGTTAGCAATGCTAGTTGTACCACTAACTGTCTAGCTCCCTTCGCTAAAGTGCTAAATGATAGCTTTGGTATTGTTAAGGGAACAATGACTACTACTCACAGTTATACTGGTGACCAACGCTTGTTGGATGCTAGTCACCGGGATGTCCGCAGGGCAAGAGCTGCTGCGATGAACATTGTACCGACATCTACAGGCGCAGCCAAAGCTGTGGCTCTAGTCATCCCAGAACTCCAAGGCAAACTCAATGGTATTGCTCTGCGGGTACCGACACCGAATGTGTCTGTAGTTGATTTGGTAGTGCAAGTAGAGAAAAGCACCATTGCTGAGCAAGTAAATGAAGTGCTCAAAGAAGCTGCAGAAGGTTCACTCAAAGGCATTTTGGCATACAGTGATGAGCCGCTAGTTTCATCAGACTATAAAGGTTGCGATGCTTCTTCCATTGTTGATTCTAGTCTGACAATGGTTATGGGTGGTGACATGGTCAAAGTTGTTGCCTGGTATGACAACGAATGGGGGTACTCTCAGCGTGTTGTAGATTTGGCTGAACTAGTTGCTCAGAAATGGCAGAGTTAGTGTAGAGGGGTTGAACTTAACAGTATATTAGTCAAGTTTAAGTAATTCTACGGAAGTTCTCCAAAATAAAACTTCAAAGATTCAAAGTCCACTTTCAGATCTTTAAAGCTGATTTAATGACATTGTTCTGGAGCACTTAATTCTAGGAGCTTCCTAGTAATGAGCCTGGGAATTAATTTTCCCAGGCTCCCTTGTTAGAGACTAATGCTCAAACAACTGATTGAATTTTGATTCACTTAAAAGCGCCCGACGGGCGCAGCGGCATCCGTTATGAATGGAAGAAACAAGCCAAATCGTCTTCCCTCCTGACTTGAAAGTGGGGAGTAGGGAAGAGTCTACTTTCATCACCTGGTGGTGAAAAAATTTTTCATTTCGACTGCCTTGTTTCTTCAGAGCAGATTTGGTATTAAAGAAAAAAACCGTGGTACTATAGGAGTCCCACGGCTTTCAGCATGAGGAATCTTGACTGAAATTCAATTGTAGAAGCAACTGATTAGTAACAAAGCGCTGGTTACGTTTTCGGTAACAGGATTACTTTGAGGACACTTCAAAAAATAAATTATCCATTTTTTGGACTAAATTTGCCTCTCTTACTCCCTCTGCCCCCTTGTCCTACAAATAACCACTGGTGGCACCGGATCATAACCCCCAGGATGAAAAGGATGACAGCGCAATATGCGCCGTATCGCTAGCCAACTACCACGCCACCAACCAAAGCGATTTACTGATTCTAGGGCATACTGCGAGCAAGTGGGTTGAAAACGGCAGGTTGGGGGAAATAAAGGAGAAATAAAGGCTCTGTAACCTCGAATCAACCAAATGAGTAAAGTTTTCATACAAACCCTTGCCTTGATTAATTATCTATTGTTCGCCAAAATAAATGTACATTCAAAATAAATGTACATTTTTGATGATATGTTGTTGGACTACTTAATGGCACTTGTGTTGGAGTGAGTAGGAGTAATAGAGTGATAGTAAGGCTTTACTTATATCATTAGGTCTTTGCTTCATTCTCTACCCTGGTTAGAATCAATCTCACCCCTGTGGCTCAAAATTGTTATCGTTGCGCTGGGTTTGGTGACCATTGTCTTCTTTGCGGAAACTCTACATCGCTACACTGACGACAAATCAGAACTTAGCCGTAAGATAGTTCACATTGGTAGCGGCAATGTCATTTTAATTGCTTGGTGGCTTCAAATACCCGAAATAGTAGGCGTCGCAGCTTCCATAATCACTAGTGTGATCGCACTAGTATCCTATCAGATTCCTATTTTACCCGGTATCAATAGCGTCGGACGCCGAAGCCTAGGCACTTTCTTCTATGCAATCAGTATCGGTGTCCTTATTGCTTGGTTTTGGCCCATCCAACAATACCAATATGCAGCAATTGGGATCTTAATCATGGCCTGGGGAGATGGACTTGCTGGACTGATCGGTCAAAAATGGGGTAAGCATCAATATCAAATCTGGGGTATCCAAAAAAGCTGGGAAGGATCCCTAGCAATGTTTTTGGCTAGCTATATTGTCAGCAGTCTGATTCTGTTGAATATTCAGGGCAATCTGTGGCAAACTTGGTTAGTTCCAATTGCGATCGCTTTATTTGCGACTATTGTAGAAACTTTCTCCAAATTAGGAATTGATAATCTTACAGTGCCTCTGGGTAGTGCAGCACTAGCTTTCTTCTTAAGTCAATTTTTAGCATAAATTACGAAAGTCAACAAAAAGTTGATGAAGAAAAATTCACTTTCCTCACCAACCTCTAAACAGTCAACCTCAGAAATTTTGTCAAAATGATTAGGTGTCAATTTTTACCAATCGGCCCTTCTGGGTTTATAGGGATCATCGCTAAAGGGCTGTACGCCAGTAGCGGGATAAGCATCATCGTTAGGACCGAAGATTCTGACTACTGCTTCAGAAATATATTCTGTGATGCTGTTAAGCAGGTTGTAAATACCCATAACACTACTCTCCTGATGCGTTGAGGAATAATCTCAATATTTTCAGACAAAACAAATTATGCCTGTGTAATTAAATTATGAGTATTCAAGAGGAACTTGAGTTATTTTGCAATATTTATTTGACTATGTTTGCAATACTTTTCTTTTGCTCAAGTCAATATCAAGATTATTATTCAAATTTATACTTTTTTTAACAAAAAAAAATGTAGTGATACTAAATCCGGCTATGAAAACCCACGGTTAAATGCTCCATAGAGTGTTAGGGGGGTATGGAAACCGGATTTAGTATCAGAGGTAGTTTTCGGAGTTTTCTCGTAGCTAGAGAGAGGTTTTTATGCTGTAATCAGATGAAAGTAAGTTAACTCTCAGAGAAATCTCATGGTCAACAAATGTGTCCTGGAGACTGATGGATATCAAATTATATTTGAACTCAGCAGCATTAAGAATAGTCAAAAACTTGTTAATTTAGTCATTGAGTTGCGGTTAGATCCTCAACTAGGAGAAATGTCAGTACGCTCTGTCCCTTCTAGAATCGCACTCCAAAACTTGCAAAGATTGTTAAGTTACTTTGAGCAACATATTATTGCTTTAAAGGCAGACCCCAATAATGAATCACCGGTTTTCTTAACCGAAGGTTTAGGTTTTCAGATGCAAGCCTTGGCAGGAGAATTTTATACGGAAGCTGAAGGCAATTGTAATATTCGAGTCATGATCAATGTAGGTAAGCATACCCAAGGATATGCCAGCACTTACATTGGTGGGGAATCAGTAATTGAATTTGTCAAAATTCACAGTTTTACTTCAGAGATTCAAGCAGTGTTGAGAGAATTCGGGTAGAACTAAATTAGCTGTGAATTCTTGGTTCTGGATAAAGGGTGCTGAGGATCTCACTTTCTCTAATTGCCAACTCTTCCAATCGCTCATTAACCACATTCCGGTCAAAATAAGTATCAGCCAGTACCCAATAAACTCCATAGTGACGAGCTTCGGACGCCATCAAGCTATCATAAAATTTGGCTAACTCTGGCTCGGGACAGTGAGTTGCTAGTAATCCCAACCGTTCGTGAGAACGAGCCTCAATCAAACCACAAACTAGTAAAGAATCTAACAGCCGCTCAGGTTCATTGCGGCGAATCTGAGCTTTCAAGCAGCCTCCATAGGGAGGTGAGGAGAGAGGAGCTAGGGAAATACCACGATGTTCTAGCCACTGGTTAACCAACTCAAAATGTTCTAGTTCTTCCCGAGCGATGGCTGTCAGCTGACGCACTAATTGGGTGTTGGATGGGTAGCGAAACATTAAATTCATTGCCACCCCAGCTGCTTTTCGTTCACAATGGGAATGGTCAAGCAGAATAATATCAAGATGAGAAAGTGCTTGCTCGACCCAAGCCCAGCTAGTGGGAGTCTGTAGGATCTTAATGACAGATAAGGTAGAATAAGACACTATTTTGGGTGCAATCAACTCGACTCCAGAACATCGAAAAAATCTTGAGACCGTTAGAGATACTCCTACTTTTCCATGATTGCAGCAATTAATGACTGCAAACGAGGGAAACTTAATAATTATCTCAAAAATCTCTGAAATTAGGTTTTGGTAGTTGTATTAATTATTAATAGACATTTTCTATATCAGAGAAACTTGCCAAGGAATAGAGGCATACTAGAAACAGTAGGTGTGGCTTATATATATACAAAAGCCACTTGAGCTAGCTAGATTCCAAGGGTGTTATCAGATATTTGGAGCAACTGGATTTGGATAAGAACTAAACATGACCCACCGTCGTATTGTTATTGGTGACGTACATGGCCACTACGACACCCTCATGACCTTATTAGAAGCGATCGCCCCTACCAGTGAAGATCTGGTTTATTTTCTTGGGGATTTAATTGATCGAGGACCTCAAAGCGCTCAGGTAGTAGACTTTGTTATGCAAAGCCCTTACCCTTGCCTGTTGGGGAACCATGAGCAAATGGTATTAGATATCCTAGGTCATGGAGAGATCTATGGTCCAGCGCTGCAAGCTTGGCTCTCTAGTGGTGGTCATACTACTATCAACAGTTATGGTGAGGATGGTGTACGCCAAGAGCATCTTGAGTGGATGCGGACACTACCAATCTACATGGATTTGGGGGATACCTTCTTAGTACACGCTGGTGTTCATCCTCAGATTGCATTGGAGAAGCAAACCTCTGAGCAATTTTGTTGGATTCGCAATGAGTTTCATAGTATTGAGAAACCTTACTTTCCCGATAAGTTGATCATCACAGGTCATACTATTACCTTTACCCTACCGGGAGTAAATCCTGGGAAAATTGCTCAGGGACGTGGTTGGCTAGATATTGATACCGGTGCTTACCATCCTAAGAGTGGCTGGATGACTGGCTTAGATCTTACCAATTCTCTTGTTTATCAAGTCAACACTTATGAGTCTCTTGTACGCCAATTACCCCTTGAAGAAGCAGTAGTCAAAATAGAGCCTTCCAAGATCTCCCGTCGGCGTTCGATGCTATTTTCGTAAAAGAGGACGGATGTTGTTTTTGTAAGCAATCTCATCTAAGCCATCTCCTACATAGGCAGTGTTTGGGTTGATGGCTTGCTCTAAAGCACTAATACGTTGAGATGTTCCTGGATGAGTACTTAAAAAAGCTGGTACAGAGCCTCCACTTTTGAGGAGTTTTTCCATAAAGCTCACCATCCCATAGGGAGCATAGCCTGCTTGTGTTAAGTTTTCCAATCCTATTCGATCTGCCTCCAATTCATCTTTACGACTGTTGGGGCGTCGGAGAGCGAGTTCTACCCCCAGCTGAATTGCCACATTCCTATCTAAACCGGCAACTGCTGCGACACCATTAGCGATCGCCATTTGCTTCATTTGATTGAGAGCATGACGTCCGACAATGTGAGCAATCTCATGAGCCATAACACTGGCTAGTTCAGCTTCATTATCTGCTTCTTTAATTAAGCCAGTATTAACGTAAACAAAGCCTCCCATCGTGGCAAAAGCATTAACACTGTCATTATCCACCACCTGAAATGTATAGGGAATCTCAGTTCTTTCACTAACTTTTGCTAGTTGTTCACCAATTTGCTCGACATAGCGATTAATTTGTTGATTGCGATTGAGTCGGATCTCTCGCCTAACTAATTGCTGATTAATCTGTTTACCCAGCTGAACTTCTTGGTTATCAGAAATACTCGACAACTGGATAATCTGAATTCCACGTAGAAATAACTCAAATAAAGGAATGCCTTGGCTAATCTGAGGTGTTGCTACCACAAAACTGACTGCCATGAACACAGACAGTAAGGGATATACGAAAAGACGACGATAACGATGAGAAAGTGAGGAAAAAGGATTCGACATAGCTGATACGATTATAATACCTGTATTCGATCAGTTCAGTACAGTTTGGTAGATAGAACCATTTACTTCTCTAGAGTTAAGGAGAGAAGAGGATTTTAACGAGTTAGTTATTTGTATCCGGATGAACTAAAAAAGTAGACGCCATTTTAGGGTTTTAAGTTGCCATAATCTGTTGTGCATTTAAATTATCAATATTTGAGGTATTAGAAACAGATGGGGGTGTGTGGGGAGTAGGTTAGCGAAATTAGGGAAGGAATTTCTAGCGAAGTATCCTTTCAAATCATTAGTTTTCCTTTATTTCCTCATCTCCCCATCTCCCTATCTCCCTATCTCCCCACCCTTTTTTTTCGCTCACCCGTGGAGAGTATCGGCGGATTTGGTATGAGTCCGATGAAAAGAAAGGAGAGAGTCAGACATAAGCCGGGTTCTGTTCTCCTAGCTGTTGCTAGCTAAGAGGGCAGTTATCTATCTGGGACGACTGTTACCAGACGCCTCTGGCGGTTCTTTTCAACGGAACTGGTAAAAGACCAACCGTAGTTCCTTCGACCTTGCTCCCAACCGGGGTTTACCGAGCCAGCACCTCTCGATGCTGCTGGTGCGCTCTTACCGCACCTTTGCACCCTTACCAATTTTGTCTTATTATCCTTTATGGACAAATAACTAATTGGCGGTATCTTTCTGTGGCACTATCCTCACGGTCACCCGCACTGGGCGTTACCCAGCAAGTTTGGTCTTTCGGGAGCCCGGACTTTCCTCAGAGGAAGATTGCATCTCCTCCGCAACTGCCTTCGCTTACTCTCTCCTTTTTCTAGTCTAATCTTCGTTGGTCGTTATTCAACTATTTCGGCTGTAGGTCAAGGTAAAGAGCCTTTGTCCAGAGTAGTTTTTTAGGAGTGAATTGAAGAGACAATGAGTCGGTAGTAGCCTTGCCATCTGGTTTAAATACTTTAATGGATAATACGAGGCGAAATCCTTCAGATTTATCAATCATTTTGTTCAGCTTTTTACTATCAAATAAAGGGTCATTAAATTTTTCATCACTCACTTTAATATCACGACTTTCACCAGGTACAAGAATTGTCGCTACTTGTTTTTGAGGTACTTCTTGATCATCATCCAATACACGAATTGCTCGTCGTCCACCACCCTCAAAATCCCTGATAGAACTGCGGTCCCAGTCTATGTCAATAGAAGAATTTTCTGATTTGTTTTTAAGATTAAATGCTAGGTGTTTGAAGTCACTAATTTGATAACTTGGGGGTAATTTGAATTTAATTTCTAGCAATTCTTTCAATTCTTGTTCTTCTAGTTGTTCATCTAAAAAATTAGAATTGCCTTCAATAACTACTTGACTTTCCAATGACTCTACAGCTTTGGAAAAAGTTAAAGCAACAATAATTAAATAAACAGTCAAAACTAGTAAATTCATTTCTTTTTATTCCTGATGGCGATAAATTTAGTAATTGAATTAAAACTTAATATTTTAATCATTCCGCATAGAAGAAAAATCTTTGAACCAGCCTCGACGCCAGAAAAAGAAAAATAGGACTACCGAGATTACTATCATCACCACCCAACAAACAAAGTAGCTCCAAGTCCAATCGAGTTCTGGCATGTACTTAAAGTTCATACCATACACCCCAGCAATAAACGTTAAAGGAATGAAAATAGTTGAGATGATAGTCAAGACTTTCATTATCTCATTCATTTTGTGACCTACTGAAGACAGATAAACATCCATCAGGCTAGAAGCTAGTTCCCGATAAGTTTCTACCATATCCAGTACTTGAATTGTATGGTCGTAACAATCTCTCAAGTAAATTTGGACATCAGGACTAATTAAAGAACTGCCATCCCGAATCAGGCTATTGATTGCACTGCGCTGAGGCCAAATGGCTCGGCGCAAAGCTAGTAGTTCCCGCCTGACTTGGTAAATTTTTTCTAAAGTATGGGGTGTTGGGTTGAGGATCACCTCATCCTCTAAGTCTTCTATTCTTTCACCGTAGTCTTCCAAAACAGGAAAAAAACCATCAATTACTGCATCTAACAGAGCATAGGCAAGATAATCGGCTCCAGTGTTACGAACCCTGCCTGTATTGGTACGAATGCGAGCACGTACTGGCTCAAAGCAATCTCGTAGTAGTTCTTCTTGTACAGTAAGTAGATAATTTTTTCCTAATACAAAACTGACTTGTTCACTCCAGAACCCATCTTCATCGGGTTTAGGCATAACCATCAAAGCTATAATCACCAATTGATCATCGTAATACTCTACTTTCGGTCTTTGGGGTACATTAACAACATCTTCTAAAATCAGCGGATGTAAGTGAAAAACCTGACCTAGGCGCTGTAAAATCTCCTCATTCCCTAAACCGACTACATCAACCCAAGAAACTGACTCACTGTTCAAATAGGGACTGCAAGCTTCCGGTATCTCAATAGAAAGACGGTTTGCATTGGCTTCGTTGTAGTCAATCAAGACAATGTCAGGAGGTGATGCATTTGCTTCAATCTTGAGGGTTCCTGGTGCAGTACCTGGTTTATCGAAATGATAACTCAACAAATCTTCTTCATCATTGGGTTGAGGGATTAAGCCAGAATGCGGAAAACTTTTTGGTGTCATGTACTTTACCTCATAACTTTGATTCGATTAGGACTTAGGTACTCAACTGTCATGCTGAGTTGATAGTGAAGCATCTGAGCTGTCTGGAGATCCTTCGCTATCGCTCAGGATGACATAATTCTGTGGCGGTGCGTACTCTGAAGAAACAAGGCAGGAGGCAGGGGGCAGGAGGCAGGAGGGAAGAGGATTTGGCTTGTTTCTTCCATTCATAGCGGCGCAGCATTCGACCCCACACCCCACACCCTACACCCCTCGCCGTGAGGCGCTCTTAAAGGTGTTCAATGTTCTGCTATGCTGCTATTCCTCAACCCAGATCTATGTTTTTATAATAAAAATTAAAATTATCTTTGTCCTGTGAAAGCTCTAATGCTTTTTTCTGTACAAATAGCTTGTAGCGGTTTGTCCCAATTATCTATTGGGAGTTCGGGTAAGTAAGCAAATTCAAATACAATTCCGATCGTAGGTATTGTCCCCCACTCGGTCGAACTCAGCAACCGGTCATAAAAGCCACCGCCGTATCCCAAGCGATATCCTCGGGCATCACAAGCAACGGTAGGCACAAGGATTAAATCCACCTCATCGGGCGTTAAGGGTTGGGAATCACCACTAGGTTCAAAAATGCCATAAGCTCCCTTTTGCAGAGGCTCATCGGGTTGCCAACGATGCCAGAACAGAGATTTCCCAACACATCTAGGAAATCCCCAATTGTATTTACTATTGGTAAATAGGGGACTTAAATCTGGTTCTTGGCGAAAACTGAAATAAGCAAGAACGGTTTGAGCTTGGGTAAATAGGGGTAAGGATTGAAGATGACTACAAATGCGATCGCTTTTTTGTCTCCATTCTGACTCAGAAAGCGATCGCCGTTGTTGTAGAATAACCTTACGCAATTCGGCTTTACTTGGCAATTTTTCCACCTAACACCTAATACCTAAGCTTATTGTCTCCTGAGGGAGTTGCTCTTGACATAAGCGTGCCAACTCAATTCCATAACTGCCATTTCCTGCCACAAATCATCGGCATCTTCCACTTGTGACAAAACAGCTTCACAATGCTCCTCTCCCAGGATGCTGCAAGCCCAGGAAAGTAAATCATCCTCTGAGCTACAATTTCCATCTGGATAGTGCCAACCTGAACCATATTTGGCGGTTTGTCCATTAGGGTAATACCAATCGGACTTGGATATGGCAGTTTTTCCATTGGGGTAGTGCCAAACTGAACCTGACCAATATTTGGCAGTTAACCCATTGGGGTAGTACCAAACTCGACCGATTTTAGCAGATTCTCCATTAGACCAGCGTACTAAAGACTTTGTTTGTTCTTCAGAGACTTGGCAATCCACTAGTTGTTGATCTTCAACTATATTAATCAGATTTGGGCTAGCCTCTGCTATCCTTGCTAGTCCAGCAATCAAGGTAAGATCAGTACAATCCTCAGTAGCTTCTGATGGTGGAGCGAGTGATGATGAGGACTCAACATCGGTATTTGCCGAGGCATGATTACTGGCAAAGCCCATAAATAATAGGGAAATAACTGAAATTAAAACTCTACTAGCAGGTTTCATAGAACTTAGCAACTTGATATCTGAGACTATAAATCTAACTCATCCAAGGCTTCAAAGTCTTGTAGTGGCGCGACACCACTAAAACTGTAGGTTGGGTGGAACGAAGTGAAACCCAACACCAGAATATACTGCGTTGGGTTACGCTATCGCTCCACCCAACCTACTTATTCCCTCATTTTAGCTGTCTTCCGGGAGAAGCCCCACGTCCTACCCCGTAGGGGAGGCGTGGGATGAATCCCGGCCAGGCTCTAGACACTTGGGACAACTATTCGTGCTACAATATAGGATAAACAAAGGTAACAAAGCCTAAAATGCTGGTTACCAATAACTGAACCTAGACAACTTGAAATATGGGGTTCCATCCAGTAACTGTTCTTTTACTGAACTATCTGTGGGTGGGTAAAATTTCAACAGTACATAGATTGAACTAGTATGTATGTATTGAAAAGGGGCGGTGGGGCATCCCGTCTCGTTAATAAAGCTCAGTTAATGTCCGACGGGATACCGGGAGTCGCTGAGAAGCCCACACTTACCCGATAGGGAAGTGTGGGAGTATGTCACTTAAACCCACTCCTAATTTCCGATCACTTCTCCGTCCTTATGGAACAGATATAATTTGCTGGTATCCACAGCTAAATTTAGCTGAGCACCCGTGTAGACATCCCGGGAAGAAGGTACGCGAGCAATCAAAATAGAATTACTTTCCCCTTCCTTGAAACTAGCATCAGTTCCATCATTACTTTCTTCCACCTCAATTCTAGAAACAGGGGCGTCAAAATAGACAATCATCTCATGACCAAGAGCTTCCACTGCCTTGACTTTCACCTGAAGGCAGCTATCTAGAGAGATATTGGCATCAGGGAGGTAAAAAGCTTCTGGACGCAAACCGGCAATAATTGGTCGCTTAACATATTGCTCGAATTGAGAGTACTTGTCTACCAAACCCGGCTCTACTGGTAGATGCTTATCACCCATATCAATAGTGAACTTGCCACTTTCCGTCTTTTGCAGTTGGCTGTGAAAGATATTCATCGCTGGAGAACCAATGAAACCGGCGACAAATATATTGGCAGGATTGTCGTAAAGTTCTTGGGGAGGGGCAATTTGCTGTAGCTCTCCAGCTCGCATCACCGCCACACGATCACCCATAGTCATTGCTTCTACTTGGTCATGAGTCACATATACCATAGTTGTGCTCTTCTGACGCTGCAATTGGGCAATTTCCGTGCGGATTTGCACCCGCATCTTGGCATCCAAATTAGATAATGGTTCATCCATCAGAAACACTGACGGATTCCTTACTATTGCTCGTCCCATAGCTACCCGTTGTCGCTGTCCCCCAGACAAAGCCTTTGGCTTGCGTTCCAGTAAGTCTTGCAATCCTAGTTGTTGAGCAGCATCATTGATAAGCTCTTGCCTCTTACTCACAGGTATATTCATCATTCGCAGAGGAAATTCCAAATTCTGCTTTACTGTCATGTGGGGGTAAAGGGCATAATTCTGGAACACCATGGCAATATTACGCTGTTGAGGAGTTTTGTTATTTACCACCTCACCACCGATAATCAACTTGCCGGCGCTAATTTCTTCCAAACCTGCTAGCATTCTCATGGCAGTGGACTTACCGCAACCAGAGGGACCAACAAACACTAGAAACTCCTGATCTTGGATTTCTAAGCATAGGTCTTTTATGGCAGTATAGCCATTAGGGTAAACTTTGAAGACGTGATCAAATTCTACAGCTGACATATTCCTAAGTAATAAGCGCCTAACGGCGAATGAAGAATGAAGAATGAAGAATGAAGAATGAAGAATTCATTGATGGAATCGCCGAAAAAGAAGTCAAAAACTAGTCATATCAAGGGATTAGCCTTCAATAAGTGTTTCTAGTTTCTGAAAAGCAATCCCACTGGCGCAGTCGCACCCGCTACGAATGGAAGAAACACTTGTGGGGGGTCGGTGTTTATTCAGAGATTAACTATTAGCCATTACCTAATAGCTATTAGCCATTAGCTTTGAGCGTGTTTCTCGAGAGTAATAAGTAATAAAATGACCTTTCTCTATTCCTTTAACCTTTAGTTCCTGTAGCTGCAACACTCTGAACAAACCACTTTTGAAACAGAAAGAAAATAACCAAAACAGGCGCAACCATCATAACACCAAAGGCCATAATATCTCCCCATTGTAGAGGTGGCAAGGTCTGAAAGTAGGTGATCGCGATTGGTAAAGGACGAACTGTTTCGTCAATAGTAACCATCAGTGGCCAGAGAAAAGAACCCCACTGACTCAAAAAGTTCAGAATGGCAACACTAGCAAATACAGGTTTGGATACAGGGACGATAATTTCCCAAAAGATGCGTATAGTGCTCGCGCCGTCTACCCGAGCAGCTTCTTCCAATTCTCTGGGTAGGTCAATAAAGAAAGTATAAAATAGGTAGATTGAGAAAGTGTTGGCAATGAAAGGAAGAATTTGCACAATGTAGGTATTCCGCCAACCCAACATTGCCATTTGGAAGAATAAGGGAACAGCGATCGCTTCAAAAGGAACAATCATTAAGGCGAGCACCATCAGTAACAGCCAATTTCTACCAGGCCAACGTAAACGAGCCAAGGCATAACCTGCTAAGGAATTGACTACTAAGCCGCCTAGGACAACTAGAGCAGTAATGAACGAGGAGTTAAAGAAAAAGCGACCAAAGTTGACCCGTTGAAATACATCACGATAGTTTTCCCAACTAGCCTCACTGGGGATAAAAGCTTTAATACTGCCTGCTTCTACCAGCACTAAATCGTCGGGTTTAAAACTGCCGACAATCATAAATACAATGGGTGCGATAAACACTAATGCCAGGATAGTCAGTAAGAGGTAGCTGCCAAAAGCATTGAGTAATTTTTTGTTCTTACTTTTTTGAGACATCGTCTTCATTGACAATTGGGAATTAGGAATTGGGAATTGGGAATTGGGACTTTTGAGCTTTGGGTAAGTTTGCATATCAATTAACAATAATTAAATCTACACCACACCGAGTTGCTGCTGCTGCTAACTGAGTATCAATTGTTGCCATTGGCAATCCTAATCGTAGTGCTAACTCCAAATAAGCTGCATCATAAGCTGTTAAACCAACAGTCCTTCCTAACACTAAAGTTGTACCTAATGCATTTGCATTTGTAGCTGTATCAACTTGAATTAAAAATGACTCTAACAAACCTATAGCTTGCTCAGATTGCTTAGTTGTTATGCGGTTACGCCGTTCAGCCACAAGCAGCACATTCGCAATCTCTAGCGACCAAATATTCGGTACAAATGCTTCCACATCCGGCATCATTGCCAGTATTGCATTAGCATAGTCGTTATTTTCATCTACTAAGCACCAACTAATTGCGATAGAACAATCTAAGACGAACTGCATTAAAATCTTCGCCCCTCTTCAATCATTTCCATGATTGACGTTTTATCCAATGCCACTTCTTGCCGTAGCTGTTGCATTCTGGCAATTGCATTAGTTATTGATTTTTTAGTGATGCGCTTTCCCCAAGCGTTATATTGTGGTTCAGATTCAGATGATGCAACTTCAGCATCTGATAACGGTTGGACCACCACCACCACCTCAACAGAAATATCTTTCAAGTTAGTGGGTGTTTCGATTTGCAATATACCATCTGTCCCAATATGCGATCGCAATTTCATTGTTTCCATATTTCAAATTAATCGTAAGCTCTTTCTTCTTTGAGTAGTAACCTTTGTACAATAGTAATTGTCAGCACAATTAAGAAAAATACTACGGTCATCGCTGCACCTTTTGCCATTTTTTGCTGTTCAAAAGCTATTTTTACCGCCTCATACATGACTGTAGTTGTACCGTCATTAGGACCACCTTGGGTCATGATTTCTACTTGGTCAAATAAGCGGAAAGCTAAGATAGAAGTCACCAACATCACAAAGATGAGAGTGTTGCGCAATTGGGGTAAGGTGACGTGGAGAAATTGATTCCACTTATTGCTACCGTCAATAGCTGCGGCTTCATATAAGACTGAGGGAATTGACTGTAACCCTGCCAGAATAATTACCATTTGGAACCCCATCCCTTGCCAGAGAGACAAGAGCATAATTGCAGGTAAAGCCAGCATTGGTTCGTGGAGAAAATCTTTCGGCGTCCAAAAACCCAAGGTAACAGACTTTAACAAAGCATTCATCAAACCATTAGTACTAGGAGCATAGATGAGAGTCCAGACTACTGCTACTAGAGACATGGGAAACACTACTGGCATGAAGAATAGGGTGCGAAACAATGCCATTGCTTTGAGGGGACGGTTCAGCAGTAAAGCCAGTCCCAAAGCTAATGCTGTTTGTACTGGTACTATCACCATGGCAAACACAGCATTATTGAATAAGGCACGGAAAAAGGTAGGGTCACTAAAAATTCTTCGGTACTGCTCAAAACCTATCCACTTCAGCGGCAAAGGTGAACCGAGTCGGAGGTTGGTAAAAGAAAGTACCACTGCCAAGGCAAAAGGTAAAGCAATAAACAAGAACAGTCCTGCAAAAGCTGGTCCTGCCATCGCCAATGCTGTTAATCTATCATCTTTGGATTGGTCATTAGTCATTTGTTGTTGGTTGTTTGTTGTTTGTTTCTTAAGCTCTCCCAGCTCTTCGTTAAAAGGATGGATATCCTTCGTTATCCTCAATATCTTGGTTAATCGTAATTACGGCTTTGTTTAAGGCTGTTGCCACATCTGTGCCGTGGCGAATGTCGGCAAAGGCTTGCTGGAAGATTGAGGTAATGACTGGGTAGGCTGGGGTTTGGGGACGAGGGATGCTTTTTCCGTTCAATAGCTGGGATGAAAATAGGCGTAATGGACCACCTTCCGCATAAAGTGGAGATTTAGCGATCGCTGTTTTGGTGGCAGGTACGGCTCCATTGGCATTAGTCATTGCCAGTACTTGATCGGTTTGCAAGAGAAATTCCAGGAAGCGCATGGCTGCTTTGGGGTCTTGACATTTGCTGGTAATCCCCCAGTTCCAGGAACCTTGACCAGTTTTCGACCCTTGCCCAAAATTGGGTAGGGGCAATAATACTAAATCATCTCCTAAAGCTTCGAGATAATCTTGATATACCCAGTGACCTACCAAGGAAAGAGCTACTCTTCCCTTAGTAAAAGCAGCATCATCAATATTGGGGTCTACATACCCTTGTTGTATCCAAGACTGTAGTTGCTCCATTACCGCTATAGCTGGCTCGCTATTGAGCACGCTGCTAGCTGATTGGTAGTCTTGGCGATTAATCAAATCACCTCCCGCTGACTGAATCAGGGGAGAGAAGCCATAGGTAAACCATTCCCCTCGATAGTTAAGTTTTAAGTCAATGACTTGACCATCGGAGTCTTTTTTGTTGAGAGCAGCAAGGACTTGCTCAAATTCAGCAGTTGTCCAGGCATCCTCATTACTCTTGGGAATGCGAACTCCGGCTGCAAGCAACTGCCTGCGGTTTCCATAAATACCAAGTCCAGAGTCAAAAGTACCCACTGAATAGAGTTCGTCTTGATAAGTACCCTGGTTAATGATCGAAGGTAGCAGATCCTGGCGGACTTCCGGTGTCAGTAGCTCGTCTATGGGAATGAGGTTTTTTTGCCAGACATAGTTGTAGACAAAAGGGCCATCAAATTCCAACACATCCGGCAGATCTCCAGAAATTGCTGCTGCTTGGATTTGGGCGTTATAGGAACCTTCTGGGAGGAATTTGACTTCAACGGTAATTTCCTTTTGGGAAGCATTGAAACTTTCCACCTGTTGCTCAATAGTTTGACGCTCTGCTTCTGGGCCCGAGTGAGCCCAAACTTGGATAGTACCCGGAGGAGTAATTTTATGGGGACACCCGATCAAAAACAGAAGCAATGCTGTTAGTATGGTTAGCCAACGCCATTCTTTCAAAATCATGATTTAGTTATTGGTCATTTGTCCCATGTCATTGGTCATTAGTGGACTTAAACGAAGTTTAAGCGCCAATATACCCAAACCCTCTTGGTAAGGAGCAAATAGACCCATATTCCGCACAGTGAACTTAATACCAAAAGAGCTCGTGAAAGTTATTCAAACTATAACCCTCTTGTTTTGCCATTCGATTAACTCAGTAACAAGTCCTTAATTTTAGAGATATTTCTTGATTTTGGTCTTATTATTGAGTTATTGAAGAAGCAATGATTTGACCATCGGGGCTGAAAGCAACTCCTCAAACTCCACCACTGTGACTAGATAAATTGTTGAAAAATTTATCTAGTCACGCTAGCGGCTTCTCCTAGAGTAGGACGCTTCATTAGTAGGGTTACGAAGTGCAATACCACAGAATGCAAGTCGTGGGATGAGCTTAATCACTAGGATTATCCACAGATACGAATCTTTGAGAAGCTTTTTCACTCTCGTTGTCCCTACTATTAGGATACCGCCTTCCGTTACAACCCATGAAAGCACTACCGTTTCTGATAAGATGGCATGAATCCACAACTATAAATTTATGTCAATGCTTTAATTCCAGCTTGAACAGTAACCAACACCCTACTGGCGTGACACGACTAAAACTGTAGATTGGGTGGAACGAAGTGAAACCCAACATTCGTGTTACTGGCGTTGGGTTACGCTATCGCTTCACCCAACCTAACTAGGGTTTGCTGAATAAGTCGTAACTTTCGGATTTGAATAGGTGTTAGGTGGTAGGTTGTAGGTTGTAGGTGAGGTTGGAGGTAGTAGGTGTTAGGGATTGTCCACTTGCGGTGCAAGGAAATTGCATCGATAGGCTCAAAAACCTTGCACTTATTTCGATTGCAGGGTAGTTGAAACCATTGTCTGGCATGGCTTACACACTTATTCAGCAAGCCCTACCTATTCCCTCATTTTAGGTGTGTTACGCCAATAGGCTATGTCCCGCTACGTTAAAGAAATTCAAAAATAACTAATGATGCAACACAGTGAAGGAACTTTCAATGGTGCTGGAGGATTGAAGCTGTACTATCAAAGTTGGCATCCATCGGAGCAGCCTGATGGAGTTTTGGTGATTGTGCATGGACTTGGTGCTCACATTGGTCTATTTGGTAATGTAGTACAGCATCTGATATCTTGTGGCTATGCCGTCTATGGATTCGACCTGCGCGGTCATGGGCGCTCACCAGGTCAACAAGGATATATTAGCTCCTGGGCAGAATTTAGAGAAGATTTGGGCGCTTTATTGAGGCTCGTTGAGAAGCAGGAGCCAGGCTGTCCGCGTTTTTTGCTAGGCCACAGCGTGGGAGGCTTGATTGCCTTAGAATATGTTCTGCGCTCCTCAGGAGAATTACAGGGCGTGATTGCTCTGGCACTAGCCCTAGGGGAGGTGGGAGTTTCACCCCTCAAACTGACTCTAGGTCGTATCCTCTCACAGGTGTGGCCCCGCTTCAGTCTTGATACTGGAATAGATCATACTGCTGGCTCGCGAGATCCAGCAGTAATAACAGCCTATGCCCAAGATACCCTACGGCATACTAGAGGGACTGCACGTCTAGTTACAGAGTTTTTTGCGGCGGCTGCTTGGATACAAGATCATGCAGCTGATTTGCAGCTACCACTCCTCATTCTCCACGGTGATGCAGATGAGGTGGCTCCCCTCGAAGCAACTTCTGCTTTCTTTGACCAGGTGACCTTCCTTGATAAGGAAATAAAAGTGTATCCTGGGGTCTATCATGAAATTCACAATGACTTCAATTATCAAGAAATGTTGGCAGATTTAGAAGATTGGCTCGAACGGCATCGACAATAATTAATAATTAATAATTAATAATTAATAATTCTCAATTCTAAATTCTAAATTTTGTTCTACTCTAAACACCACGCTCAAACAAAGCTGGAGTTTATTCCACCAGCTTTTAATCCCCTTGTTCTCAAAATTGCTCAGTGGTCATTGCCATTTTTGCTGCGGTTTCGGATTCGCTCTTGGCTACCAGCAGGACTAAGTAGTTTTGAAGCAAAAAATATGGAGGTTTTAGTCGATCTCTATCGCCAATTTCAGGAAGGCAAAATTCGTTTTTTAATCGCATTTCGTCACTCTGAAGTTGATGATCCACTGTGTATGTTACAACTACTTTCCAACATTTTGCCAAGGGTGGCTCGTCAACAAAGTATTTCCCTGCAATACCCTACTCATAGTTATTTTATGTATGAGCGAGGGATGCTTTTGTGGGCTGGTGATTGGCTCGGTTGGATATTTTCTGGGGGAGGAGGTATTCCCATTCATCGAGGTAGGCGCATGGATTGGTTTGCTATGCGCACAGCACGAAAGCTGTTTGTTAATGGTAAGTTGCCTATATCTGTAGCTCCAGAAGGAGCGACTAATGGCCATAGTGAAATTGTCAGCCCCTTACAACCAGGTGTGGCTCAGTTGGGGTTCTGGTGTGTAGAAGACTTGCTCAAAGCTAACCGTTCTGAGGAAGTTTTAATTTTACCAGTTAGTCTTCGGTATAGCTATATCGAGCCAGCTTGGGCAAAGTTAGATTGGTTATTGAGTAAATTGGAAGCTGATACTGGTTTACCAGTGCAGCGGATAGGAAATTCTGCTAGTAGCGATCGCAAGGATATACTATATCAGCGTCTATTTCAGTTAGGGGAACATCTCCTCTCAGAAATGGAGCAATTTTACCAGCAGTTCTACCATAAAAATTTCCCAGAACCAGCTTCAATCGCTACGGAGCAAGCAGCGGATGCTAACCAAGTACTTGCTATTCGACTCCAAAATTTACTCAATGTGGCTTTAGAGGTAGGGGAAGAATATTTTGGTTTGCCAACCGAGGGAAATGTGATTGAGCGTTGTCGGAGATTAGAGGAGGCTGGCTGGCAATACATCTACCGGGAAGATATACCAGATTTGAACTCCTTATCTCCTGTAAAACGAGGTTTAGCAGATTGGATTGCTGAAGAAGCCAGTATACGAATGCGACATATGCGTTTAGTAGAAAGTTTTGTGGCGGTAACTGGAAGCTATATTCGGGAGAAACCTACTTTTGAAAGGTTTGCCGAAACTGCTTTAATCTTATTTGATACGATCGCACGGATCAAAGGTCAGAGAATACCCCCTCGTCCTCGTTTAGGTAAGCGATCGGTACAGATAACTGTAGGAGAACCAATCTCAGTTAGCGATCGCTGGCCAGCGTATCAGAAAAACCGTCAAGCCGCTAGACAATCAGTTTTTCAACTAACACAAGACTTGCAAGGGGCTTTGGAGGAAATGATTTAGAATTTGTTATTGGTTGTTTGTTGTTTGTTGTTTGTTGTTTGGGAATTGGGAATTGGTAGATACAGCAGATTGCAGGTATATGAGGTACAGTAACACTCTTATGAGGTAAGCATATTGTCCTACATGAGTGTACCTCACCAAGATGAAATGTGCTGTATCTCCTTTCTCTCCCTATCTCCCCATCTCTGCGTCTCCGCCTCATCCCCTCTCCTGCATTAACTGCTTTTGAGGATTAAAATATTAAGTAATGTAAAAACTTTAGAAACAGCGGATTTAGAAATTATGGGACTCTTTGGATTTGGTAAGAAGCTAACTCTGCCTACTGTTGAGGAGGCATTACCGGGAAGGGCAGAATCTATGCCAGTTCCTGCTAAGCACTATGTTAATGGTAACCCTCTCAAGCCTCCTTTCCCTGATGGATTAGAGACGGCGATGTTTGGTATGGGTTGTTTCTGGGGGGCGGAACGCAAGTTTTGGCAGCAAGAGGGAGTGTTTACAACAGCAGTAGGTTATGCTGCTGGAACAACACCTAATCCCACTTATAGAGAAGTTTGCACTGGGATGACGGGTCATAATGAAGTAGTTTTGGTGGTTTTTGACCCCAAAGTGGTTAGTTATGAGGATATCCTGAAACTCTTCTGGGAAAGCCACAATCCTACCCAAGGTATGCGTCAGGGTAATGATGCTGGCACTCAGTACCGCTCCGGGGTTTATGTTTATTCAGAAGCACAAAAGAAATTAGCTGAAGCCTCACGAGATGTTTATCAGGAAGCTTTGAATTCAGCTGGTTATGGAAACATTACCACTGAGATTATTGAGGCTCCCGAATTCTACTACGCAGAAGACTACCATCAGCAATACCTTGCTAAAAATCCTGGTGGCTACTGTGGTTTAGGTGGAACTAAGGTTGAGTGTCAGGTAGAGGAATTAAGAATTAAGAATTAAGAATTGGGAATTGGGAATTGGGAATTGGGAATTGGGAATTGGGAATTGGGAATTGGGAATTGGGAATTGGGAATTGGTGAATGTCAATATTTCCCTTATCTATTCCCAGCTCCCCCACCTCCCTCAGCTCCCCCAGCTCCCCCAGCTCCCCATCCCCCAATCTCCCAATCTCCCCAGCTCCCCATCCCCTCGCCATTCCTCTTAAGAGCAAGCCATAATAGCTGTCATAAGGAACTCAAAAAATCGGCATGGTTTGGGAGCTATTGGCGGGGATTGGTGGGAGTGCGCTGAAGCCAGTTACGGCACAGATATCGAAGGTACTGGTAGGGCAAATCACCACCAAGTTGAATCCCTCGGATTTGGAGCAGGCTTTGCAGGGGGGATTGCTGGCGACTCAGGAGTATGAGAAGAAACTGCCGCAGAATCAGCATTTATTTTACCGTTGTTCCCCGGATGCTGTGCCTGGATTTCTGGAGCGGTTCTTTCAGGAAACGATAGTTGAGCAGGAATTGCAAAAACCGCTGACGGATGCTGGCACTCCCAAGGTGGAATATTTGGTAAAAGTTTTCCAGCAAGTAGCTGAGGCACATTTCAAGGGAGAATATACGGCAGCTAGCTTGGAATCTTGGCTGGAAGTATTTACTCAAGCTTATCTGGAAAAAACGAGTACTTATCTGAAGTTTCAAGTTACCAAAGCAGATTATTTTCGGCAACTAGCTACCTACTTTGATGATGTTAAATTTGCTGGGATTGCTGTTGAGGGACAAGAAGGGGAGAAATCGGAGAGGCTCGAACAAATTTTTGTTATGCCGGAAGTGATAGAAGAAGCTACGGCAAGTCAAATTATTTCTGATACCAAAAATTTAAAGTCCTGACAGACATAATGATTACAAAATCCAATGCCAACCAGTTAAACTACCGATAACTTCTTGTGACAAAGAGTTTAATATTTTATCTACTTTGGCTCTTAAAGAGTCTAAAGATTCGCAGAGTTCCCAAGTTAAATCTTGTTTGAGATATTCCCAAAATCTTTCAATTCCATTAACTTCTGGACAATATGGAGGCTGAAAAAATAAAATAATATTATCAGGAACTTCTACTTCTTCACTAATATGAGCCGGAGCATTATCAAGAAGTATTATTAATAATTCCTCGGAAAATTCTTGAGAAAATAATGATAAATATTTACTAAAACAAGCCGCATCTAAGTGAGAGAATTTATAGAAAAAACTACGCCCTTCTTTTGGTTCTACTGCTCCATATAACCAAAAGCATTGAAAATTGAATTGATGCATATCTACTGGCTTTACCCCTTTAAGTGTTATTTTTTTACCTTTGATAGTATGTAAACCTAACCGAGTTTCATCACTGCACCATAAACTCACTTTTTTGTAGTTCTTGATCAAGTTAAAACCTTTATTCAGCAAGGCTTGCAGCTTATCTTTAAATGTATTTTTAAACTCCTCAACTTCCCCTGGTAGTTGTTTCTTATTTTTCGGTCTAACTACTTTTAACTTAGCTTTCAACTCTTGATGTACTAATCGATGTACTGTACTATAACTCAGCCAAATTTCACAAAAAATAAATATCCACACTTGCACTTCTTTATAGCTTTTAAAGCCGACAGGGTCTCTTAATTCTTGTTGTAATTTAGATACTTGTTCTATAGTTAATTTTTGGGGTCTTCCCGTTTTCCGTCTTTCTTTGAGTAGCTCTTCAATTCCCTCTCCACGATAGATTTCTAACCAACGATAAATAGTTCTTTCTGTTCTGCCAACTAGAACAGCTAAATGTCTGATGGTTTCTACTGCACTAATTTTCCAGAGATATAAGCTTTGAATCTTGGCAAATCCTAAGACAGTTTTTTGCTGATTCATCAGCTCTAATAATTTTTTAGGAGATTCAACGACATTTAGTTTGCTAACTCCAGTCATGATAAATAAGTTTTTCTAGTCTTGATTTAAGTATGACATTACTTTAGATTTTTGGTATGAGCAGCACCAGGATTCGGAGTATGTAGGCAGCGGGATTGATGCGCTGTGGGATTTGGTAGTGCAGTAGGACTTACGTACTCAATTGTCATGCTGAGGTGATAGTGAAGCATCTCAGCCGTCTGGAGATCCTTCGCTATCGCTCAGGATGACAAATGGGAACACACGAGTAAATTTAGGTTGGGGGGGAAATATTTGGTAAATAGGGCTTGCTGTATAAATGTGGAAGCTATGCCATACAAGGCTTTCAATCATTTTGCGTTTCCAGCCCAAGTGCAAGGAAATGGTATCTTTTAGTTCAAAAACCTTGCACTTTCGTGGAAAATTCCCTAACACCTAATACCTAAAACCTTACCTACCACCTGCCACCTACCACCTACCACCTATTCAAACCCGAAAATTACGACTTATTCAGCAAGCCCTAAATATTTCCCCTTCTCCATATGAAAAGTAGGGGCGCAATGCTTGCGCCCTCAATGTTTGTCCCCTTACCAGATCAATATATGTAGGATAATTAAATTGAATTTGCGATCGCTCCTGTCATCCTGTTTGCAAAGCAAGGGGTAGTATCTGGTGAGATTCTTCACTGCACTATCGCGGAGTTTACCCTCGAATGAAGTAAAGGGTTCAGAATGACAAATAGGAATAAGCTTAGACGCATTCACCTTGCATGTTTCGGACAGGCAAGATGCCTGTTCCACAAGAAGCTGATGATTGAATTTGGTGCAAATTAGATGCGTTTTAGCTTACACAAGTAAATCTAGGGTAGCAAGTTAGAAAGGGTTATGTGTGCCGAATTTAGCCATGAACAGGAAAAACACTAAGAGCAGCGATCGCTACAAAAATTACAGCAGAAACAGTTTCTAAAAGAGCAATATACTGGATTTTAGCGGTACGATACCACTGCAACTGCCATGCAATTAGACCAAATTTATCAATTATCAATTGATAACACAGAGCTTCTTTTGCCTATGAGCCAATAAGTAGTCATTTCTCCTTTACCCTTCACCGAAATTGCACCTCGTTTCTCTAACTTATACTTATGCTTTAACTTTTCATAAGTAACTTCTGTTACTTGCACTCGTCCTGGTTCACCAGAAGATTCCATGCGAGAAGCAATATTGACAGCATCTCCCCAGAGATCATAGATAAACTTCCTCGTACCAATTACCCCAGCAACCACTACCCCTGTATTAATTCCAATTCTAATTTGGAAACTTTCCCCTTGCTGAATTTGGAAACGCTCAACTGCTTCTTGCATCAGCAGTGCCATTTCCGCAATCACCTCAGCGTGATCTGATCTTGGTACAGGTAATCCAGCAGCTACCATATAGGCATCGCCGATAGTTTTGATCTTTTCTAAACCTAGTTGTTCAGCAAATTGATCAAAGGTAGAAAAAATTTGATTGAGCCAGTTGACTAGTTCAATGGGGTCTAAGCGAGATGATAAAGAGGTAAAACCGACAATATCAGCAAATAAGATCGTAACTTCATCAAAATTTTCTGCGATCGCTTTTTGATCCTGTTTGAGCTGTGCCGCGATCGGTTCAGGTAAAATGTTCAGTAGTAAGTTCTCGGCTTTCTCTTGCTCGATAGAGATTTTTTGTAACATCCAGTTAATGGTATGAGCAAGGCTAGTTAATTCATCTTCACCTTTGACTTCTACCCGTATAGATAGGTCATTAGTAGTACCGATAGCCCTAACATCAGTGCTGAGTTTAGTCAACCGCAACAGTACCATTCTTTCTAGCAGTAATACTGTACTAGCACCAAAAACTATTCCTACACCTAGTAGAGATAAAAGTAGGTAGCGCAGACTAATTAGACCTTGTTTATAGATATCTCTGGGAATGTCTACTCGCAAGAGTAGGGCTGGTTTGCCATAAATATCCGGTAGCAAACTATATCCAGCAATAATATCAGCATTGAGAGGTTTAATTTTGATCGGAGCCTCGAGCCAAATTACCCAAAGATTCTACTTGTGTGTTTTCTAGCTCAGAGCGCACAGCTTGCATATCGCTAGGAAGTTGGGGATTGTCTACTCGGTAAACCTCCAGAGATAATTGGGTACGTTGCTCTAGCTCTTGGATTTTCTTGTCATTCAGATAGCGCCCCATAATGAGAGTACCTCGCATCGGTCCAGTACCTTCACTAGTGACAATTGGTTGGGAGGCAACAATTAACGGCTCTTCTTTTAGAAACAGGATACCTTGGATTTTGCTTCTAGTATTTGGGTGCTTAAGTAGGATACTCTGATCCGTGACCAGTTTTTGCCGTAAGCTGTCCGGCAGGGGCATTTCCTGTAGCGGTTCTAGCTGAAATCCTTTGCCAAAAACTTGCTCGTCCTGGTTATTGAACAACAATAAAAAGTTAATCTTGAGAAAAGCAAAAGAGCTATCAACCAGGTTAGCTTGGACAAACTCCTTGTTCTTATCTTCAATAAAAGCATAAGTATCATCCCAAGCTGCCCAATCTTCCACTGTGAGGCTCAATTTTTGGAGTTCTTCTTCTAGAGCTTCTTGTAGTCTCTGGACATTCCGACGGGTGTTCTGTTGCTCAAGTCGGACAAAACTACCTAGGATAATAGTAGATAGGCTAGTATAGAGGACGGCAATTAGACCTACTAGGAGGATGCTAATTAGCAGCAGTGTTTTTTGTCGAAGGCTCATGGGGTCACAGAATTAGTTAATGCACCCTGTCTCAGGTAGGACTTCTAGATCCTAGATTACCTCAACTGCCAGGAGGCTTCTTCTATAATCGAAAATCTTCCTTGTCTACTTTCCTCCCTTGTCTGATCTTCACTGAATTATTAAAAACCTACCCTTGTGAGAGCTCCCCCAGCTTTCTCAAACCGTTAGAGACAGGGATAGTTACCTGTAGTTCTTTCTGCCGATGAGCCAATAAGTGGTCATTTCTCCTTTGCTTTTCACAGCGATTTTACCTCGCTGTTCTAATTGATACTTGTTCTGCAACTGCTCGTAAGTAGCAGCAGTCACCTGAATCCTCCCTGGTACTCCTTGAGTCTCCATCCGAGAAGCTATATTCACCGTATCCCCCCAGACATCATAGGCGAATTTTTTGATACCGAGAACTGCTGCTACTACTGGTCCCCCAGTATTAATGCCTATCCTCAAGGCGAGAGGTTGCCCATTAGGCCATGTAAATTTTGCGATCGCTTGTTGCATATCCAAAGCCATTTCCGCGATCGCTAGTGCATGATCTGGGCGCACTACAGGCACTCCCCCAGCTACAAAATAGGCATCCCCAATAGTTCTAATTTTTTCGACACCGTGCCACTGTGCCAACTGGTCGAAGGTAGAAAAAACTTGATTTAATAAGTTAACTACTTCTGTGGGAGGCATACAGCCAGAATTGGCAGCAAACTCAACTATATCACTAAACAAAAACGAGGCCTCATCATATTGTTTAGGCATAGCCCTGTAGTTTTGCTTCAATTCCTCAACAATTGTCTGAGGCAAGGTATTCAATAATAGGCGTTCTGACTTTTTCTGCTCTTCTCGCAGTGCATTATTCAGCGCCCGGAGGTTCAGGTGATTCTCTACACGAACTAGCACTTCTTCCCTGTGAAATGGTTTGGTGATATAGTCTACACCACCTACTTTAAAGGCTTTAACCTTGTCCCAAACCTCATCAATAGCACTGATAAAAATTACCGGAATCTCTTTAGTTTGGTCATGAGCTTTCAACTGCTGACAGACTTCATAGCCATCCATCTGGGGCATTTTGATATCGAGTAAAATTAGATCTGGTGGTGCTGCTTGAGCAGATCTTAGTGCTATTTGACCATTGAGCGCTTTACCGACTTCATACCCCTGCTCAGTTAGAAGTGTTGATAACAGACGCAAGTTATTGGGTGTATCATCAACGACGAGAATATTTGCCCTTGGGGACTTAGTTGGATGGCAATTCATAAAAATTCTCCCGTCTAGAAACCCCATACCCTGATGACTAGAGAGGAAGGCGGGGCAGGGTATAACGCCTTCCACTAGAAAAAAAAGCCCCATCCGTTTCTCGGTGAGGTGTGTTTACGCTGTAACCTGAGCCCGTTGAATTAACTCTATAACTTGATCAAAAAGAAAATTATCTGCCCAATCTCTTAAGCTATTTGCTAGAGGAGAATGAACTTCAGGGATTTGCTCAACAAGCTGAATAATTTCATGATCCAGGCATTTGAGCGCTGCTTGATTTAAGTTTTCCCGCCACTCCTTTGGCATATTAGATAAGTAAAAATCGAGGGATTGGTCAACAGAGGTTATTAAGTGACCTTGAATTTCTTCATCGTTTTTATTAACCGCCAAATCTTCGTAGAGATAAGGCACTCCTAAATATTGAGCTATTTTTTCCCAGAGCAATTCCTCTCGGAAAGGCTTACTCATGAAATCATCACAACCTGCCGACAAAACAGCAGTTCGCTCTTCTTCAAAGACACTAGCAGTTAAGGCAATAATGATGGTATTTGTTGTTGGTTGTTGGTTGTTGGTTATTTGTTGTTTGGGAAGTGAGAATTGGGAAGTGAGAATTGTCTCCGCGTCCCTATGTTCCCACGTCTCCCCATCTCCCTTGTCCCCCCTATCCCCACGTCCCCGCGTCTCCGCGTCCCCGCGTCTCTTCATCTCCCTCTCTTTTGCTTTAATTTCCTTTGTTGCTTGATACCCATTCATCACTGGCATCCGCATATCCATCAAGATTAGATGTGGTGAGTAAGTTGACCAAATTTCAATCGCTTCTTGACCATTTTCAGCTTCATGAACTGAGAAACCGATAGATTTCAGCAACTTGAGCAAAAATAAACGGCTCTTGGAACAATCATCAACCACTAAAATCCGATATTCCGGTTGATTTGGTGCTAAACCAATTACCTTAGGTTTTTCCTGGGATGCTTTAATCTCAGTAGCTTTAGCAAGGGTAACTTGGATCTCAAAGGTAAAAGTTGTCCCCCTCTTGGGAATACTGCTGACATTGATTTTTCCTCCCATCAGTTTGTACAATTGTCTGACTAATGGCTAAACCCAATCCAGTTCCTTGCTGGGATTTACAACCTGTTGCCGTTTGTCCAAAAGCAGTAAACAATTTGTCCATTTCTTCTGGAGCAACACCAGGGCCAGTATCTTCAACTTCAAAATGGATTGTTGTTTGTTGTTTGTTGTTTGTCGTTGGTTGTTTGTTGTTTGGGAATTGGAAATCGTTAATATCTCCTGCGTTTCTCCATCTCGGTGTCTCCGCGTCCCCGCGTCCCCGCGTCTCCCTATCTCGCCGATCTCTCCTAACTCCCCAGTCTCACCCGCAGCATAACACTGCCTTCTTCAGTAAATTTGATGGCATTGCCTAGAAGATTAATCAAGATTTCACGCAGTTTACCCTCGTCTGCTTGCACGTATTGGGGAACATCTGACGAACACTCGAAAATAAGTTCTAACCCTTTGGTTACAGCTTTGAGTTGTAGCATCTGTTTGAGGTTGTCTAGGAAGCAGTACAAGTCAAAGCTATTATTCTTCAAAGTGCTTCTACCTGCCTCGATTTTGGACATTTGCAGAATATCGTTGATCAATTCCAGGAGATGTTGACCAGAGAGATTGATGATGCTCAGGTATTGCTGTTGCTCAGTAGACAGAGAGGAATCGCGAACCATCACTTGGGTAAAACCTAAGATGGCATTGAGGGGAGTGCGCAACTCATGACTCATGTTTGCCAGAAATTGACTTTTGGCTCTATTGGCAGCATCAGCAGCGGTTTTAGCTAAGGCAAATAACTGGGATTGAGCAAGAACTAGAACCCGCATATCTAGTAATCGCCACTGTCCATTTAATCCTTTGAGAATAATTGGTTCATAAGCCATAGAGTCTGAACGCTGGAGAGCTAGTTCCACTGCCTTATCGATAGAGCAAGTTACACTCAGTACTAGATACTTTTGCAAAAAAGTTTTCCGGTCTATAATCCCCTCAAAATCAGCAATTGCGCTCCACATCGACTGAATTGGATCTCTCAAGTAAATCTCTAACCCGTGGGGACCTGACTCATAGGGACGACTTAGCCACTCAAAAAATTGATTTCTGGAGATCATGCCTACTAGTTGACTATTAGTAGTAATTATGACTCCCGGTAGCTCTAGCTGCTGCTGAAACTTTTTGGCTACAACCTTGCCCAAAGTTGTCAAGCTAACTTGAAAGTCATGACTAGGGAGGTCTGCCAGACTTGAATCAAGAGTAAGCTTATCTAGTTTTTGTACAAGCACAATGAACTTTGGGTGGCTAGGGTGTATTCAACGGGTTGCGCTCAAGAGTGCTATTCCTCGCTTCCCTAGGAGAGTTGAAGAATAGACATTGGTGGGATTGGGGGATTAGGAGAGCTTTTCTGAATTGATGCGTGTCCCTGACTTAAGACTCAACACGAACACTTCACTTACTTAATGACAGATATTCGTGTTGATCAGAATAGTCACTTCGATTCTAACCCCATCAAAAGCTAAAGTCAGGGTCATAATTGATGATTTTGAGGGTATTACGTTGACTTACAGCAACTTACCTGCTCGCTCCAGACAAATCTCCACAAAGCCTAGTACTGCTACGCTGCACTAGAGTGGTAATTTAGGTTTTACCTAAGATTAATTTTATATATATTAGAAATAATTTAATTATATGATTGAGTTATTTGTTATTCTGTCAAGGTAAACCTGACCAATAACAAAGCATCTAATCTATATCATGATTTTAGCTGCGTGCCAAATCAGAAGGGAATTTTTGACGAGGAATACGCAATGCCTGCTTGCGATTTTCTAAGAGTTTTATGACTTCGTTGGCAATTATTCTAACTAGCTCAGGATCGCAGCTAGCTAGGAAATCTTCAGAAGAAATAGTTTCTTGAAAAAATTTACGGGATTGCTCTCGAAGTGCGAGAATACCATCAAAACCGATAAATTTGATTACAAAAGCAGTTAAAGGAGAAGTTTTTATATCATAATTTCCCCCATTGCCTCGCCCTAATATTAGCAAATTACATACTTCTTTTTCAATAGAATTTGTCGGTTGATATGGTTTGATTAAATTAGGAAAAGTATCTCCCAATCTACCTAGAAAATATCCAGAATCTGGCAATTCTCCCATCATGATTGCCAAAGAAATATCCTGGCTTAGACGCAAAGACAGTGCTTCAAGAATAGCATTTGCTATCAATTTACTTTCTAAATATAGCCGTCCTATTTTGATATTTTTCTTGGCTTGATCAACTAGATTGTGGTAAGTTTCATCGTTCGGTTCTCCTTGAAAATGTTGAAAAATAGTTTCTGGATTGAGAAAATTCATGAAGCCTGTCATTTTTTGAATGGCTATTCTATAATCACGAACTGTGTAAGCGCCCGATTTTTGCAGATTATGGTTGGTTTCTGGTAAAAGATTCCAAGTGTTGGCTAAAAAAACTGCTGAACTCGGATGGGCAAAACTACCCACATCTCTGTTGGTTACTCTCACGGACTGCTTAACAGTTTGTCTAATTTCTTCATCTGTCAACTTTAGATTAAACTGCTCATTAGTTGACTTCAAACGCTGGTATAATAATTGACTAGGATTTAAACCTGATTCTGAGATTGGTCTAAAGGGAATCGTAGCTTCAATACAAGCTGTAAGCTGTACTATGAGGCTAGGACTAAAAAAAGACTCCAGAGCCTTGGCTGCAACAACCGCACTCAAGAACTCATTTTGCCCGGCCAAAGGAGAAAGTGCCTGCTCTGGGACAAAACCAAATACCGCCGCCACCATCTCGAAAGTCGAATCATCAGGTAACTCAGTTTTTGCTCGAATAAACAACTGTCCCTCTTCTTCCGTCAGCAAAGGAGCAAGGTAATAGGTGAAGTTAAAGTTTATACTCCCATCTACCTGGACATAGACAATATCGTGAAATAAACCTGCTAGTATTTCTATGGCATCTGTAGACCCACCAACTTCAAACATATGTTCGGCTGAATGGAAGCAGCGTCGAGGGCCAGTCATAGTTTGCACAATGAGCTGGGTGATTTTAGCGAGTTCGGCTAGACTAACTTCAACCTCTAGCTGCTCTGTAGCCCACAGCAGCTTCTCTAAACATTGTTGATAATTCTGATTGTGTTCAAGACTCATGAATATTTTTCTACTTTAACTTTTATTCAACCCTTAAGTAAGATAGATGTATTGGTTGACAATATTCTAGCCTTATAAAGACCTATCTAATTTTTGATTAATTTTATAGTGGAAGGATAACTAGAGGCAAATTGCTAATTTTCCTACTTTTTGGGTTTTGACACTCCCCTAGGGGTGAGCGAAAAAAAGGTGGGGAGATAGGGAAATAAAGGAGAACTAATGATTTGAGAGGATACTTTGCTCAAAATTCCTTACCTAATTTCCCTCATCCCTCCCCTAGCTCCCCTAGCTACCCCAGCTTACTCAATGTGAAATATAAAAACCTACTCCGAAGAGGATACTGGTTTTGAGGAACCCTATCGACAATACCCTCGTCACTGCTAATATTGGAGCCATTCATAGTAGTTAGCATAGACAAGCCGGTGAATCAGCAGCTCAGCAAAAAATTCTTCAAGAAGTTTAGCTTAGTGACTATGCTTAGCCTTGGTACATACTTCACTAAGGGGAGTTTAATGATGGCTAGTGGACTATTAATTGCCATTTTGGCTCAAACTCAGCCAGTTCGCTCCCAGGCAATTTTCGAGAACCTCAAAATTGAACCAGGGTTTTCTCCAGATCCCATGCAAGTGAAGGGTATCAGCGGCGGTTGTATACCGGCTGGACCAATTGAGGCTCAAAGGGATCAGAACCTCAGCAACGGTTGTATACCGACTGAGGATAACATTACTGGAGTTGCAGAAACCCAAACCGGTCCCTGTGTAGGTTTTTTTGATAAACAACCTGACCACATAGTAGAGTTGACGACTTTTTTCGACTATTTGAGCCTAAAAGTACAAAGTTCTGGAGACACGACCCTAGCCATTACCGGTCCTGGCGGCACTTGGTGTAGTGATGACTCTCAGGACAAAAACCCTATTGTTGCAGGTCAGTGGCTACCTGGAATTTACCAAGTCTGGGTAGGTTCTTATGCACAAAACCAATATTACCCTTATATCATAAAAATCAGTCAAGTTAAGCCATGAATGGGAATTTAGAATTTAGAATTTAGAATTTAGAATTGGGAATTGGGAATTGGGAATTGGGAATAAACTTTGGTATATCTATAGGCGGGGGTTTAGCTCAAGTCTTGGCCAATGCTAAAACCTAACACCTAAAACCTAAAACCTAAAACCTAAAACCTAATATTCAAGGGAATTGTGACTGTGAATGTTGTACCTACACCAACTTCACTATCTACTGTGATCTTCCCACCGTGTAATTCAAGGGAGTTTTTGACAATAGCTAGCCCTAGGCCATTACCTGAAATATTACCAACATTATGAGCCCGATAGAAAGACTCAAATAGATGGGCTTTGGCTTCTGGAGGAATGCCAATTCCTTGATCTTTAATCTGGAAAATACCCTCTCGATCTTCGCAGGTTAGTTCAAAAATAATTGGACTGCTCTTGGGCGAGTACTTAATCGCATTAGAGATGAGATTACTAAAGATATGTTTGAGCAATTTTTCGTCCATGTAAACTTCAGTCAATTGACATTTTTTAGAATTATTGATACCAGTTTCATGAAAAATAATTTGGTGACTATGATCATTACCAAGTTGGACATCATCGACTAAAGTCAGACAGAATTGAATCAAATTCATTTTTACTGGATTAAATTCTAATTTGCCTGCTTCTACTTTGCCGATTAGTAGCACATCATCTAATAACTGAGTCATATGTTTAACTGAAGATTGAATGCGCTCAAAATAAACAATTTTCTTTTGATCACTCCATTTGTCTTTGTAATGTTGTAGCAATTCACTAGAACTAAGAATGGTAGTTAAAGGAGTGCGGAACTCGTGAGAAGTCATGGAAACAAAGCGAGATTTGAGCTCATTAAGTTCTTTGGCTTTTTCTAGAGTTTTGCGTAGTTCTTTTTCCGCCTGCTTGCGTTCGGTGATATCTCGTACAATTGCCATAACTTCGTTAACTTCACTGACGACAATTCGGGCTTCCCAGTTACGCATTACACCATTGCGAGGAAACTGATATTCAAAGATTTGGATGTTGCCAGTTTGTAAAGCTTCTTCTACAGAGTGGAGGATTGGCTGCGCCACTTCTGCTGGTAGAACCTGATCTACTTTTTTACCGAGAAATTCACTAGGTGAGCTAAATAACTCGTTATCTTTTGCTGCTTTGTAATTTACAAAAGTACCATCTCGACTAATACGATACATTACATCTGGTATCGCGTTCAGTAAAGCTCGATTGGTAGCAGCACTGATACGAACAGCTTCTTCCATCCACTTGCGCTGGGTAATATCAATGCCGATAAATACAGCAGCTTGGTTATGATTGTATTTTTGGGCAGCTACTAGATAAGTATGCTTATAGCCATCAACTTCCATCTCAAATTCTATGGAAGTGTTGCTCTGGGGAATAGCAAAAAACTGACGCCCATACTCGGCAAATTCATAACTACTATGGAGAAAGCCAATATTTTTGCCAACAAAATCCTCTGGAGAGACTTTGAATAGGTTTGCTAACTGCCGATTAACTCCTAAGTATTGAAAATTTGAGTTAATCCAAGAAACATATCCAGGAACAGCGTCCAAAACAGCTTGTAATTGATCTCTAGCTTGTGCCAGTTCTTTCTCTGTTTTTTGGCGCTTAGCAATCTCCGGCTTTAATTGCTGGTTGATTTGTTTTAATTCAGCTGCCCACTCCTCAAATCTAACTTGGAGGAGATCATGAGCTCTTTGTAGTTCTGATTCTGCCCATTTACGCGCAGCAATTTCAATTTTGCACTGCTCAAAAAGGTTGAATTGTTTGGCGGCAATTGCTATTTGGCTTGCCAATTTTTCTAACAAATCAATTTCCGACGAGTACCACTGTCGAGGAATTGAACATTGCTGGACTATCAGTAATCCCCACAATTGTTCTCCTTGTACAATAGGAACTGCTAAATTAGCTCTAACCTTCAACTGTGCCAATAGCTCCACCTGAGAGGAACTGATGTCTGCGGTGTAAATATCGTCTATCACCTCAATGCAACCAGTGGTATATGGTTTAACCCAAGTTCTCTCTAAGCTCAAGTCAGATCTGAGTTTTTCTCTAATTGGCTCCCAACCAGTATCTACAGACTCAGCGACAATTACACCATTTCCCTCTGGCTCCAAGGAATAAATAATGACGCGATCGCTCTTGAGATATTGCCGCACCTGTTCTACTGTAGTATCGGCAATTTCTTCTAAGTTCTCTGAGTGATGAATAAGCTGGGCAATTGTTCCTAGCAGAAGCTCTTTAGCTGCTGGCTCTTGGATTTGGGTAGCCCGAATCACTCGTTCTTCTTTTACTTCAACTGTACTCTTATCTAAGAGTTCTACTTTCTGGCTTTGTGGAGAAGAAATTAACTGCCTCCGTTCCTGGAATTCTTGCCCTAATACCTGCATTAGATGATCTAACGTCACTATTCCCAGTAGTTGACTCCTATCATCCACTATTGGGAGGTAGCGAAGGCGATGCTGATAAAACAACTTTACTATAGTAAAAATATCCTGAAAATCTGATGCTCTGAGGATAATTATATCCCGTGTTGCTACTGAACCTGCTTGAACCTCCTCTAAATTCATTCCATTAGCCACAAATTTGATCACATCCCACTCAGTTAATAAACCAAGCAGCTTTCCCTCTTCCACGACTAAGACGCAACTAGCTTGTGCCTTATTCCTAAAGCTAATATCTGGTGATTGGTTATCGTCGAGACTCTCCGGCGTAATTTCTTTCGGCTGCGGGTAAATGTGCTGCACCTGGTTCATCAAATTGACGACTTCTACCAAAGGAGTTTCCGGCATAACCGTCAGGGGATAAAGATCAATAGCAGCTTCTAAAGCTACTAAAGAAATGGGTAAGTCTTGAGGTGGCATAATGAACTGGTGTTCTGTGGTTGAATAGAGTTACAGCGGTTTTCATCTAAGTGAAGTACAGAGTTTTTTGCTTGAAGGCAGAAGGCAGGAGACAGTCCTGATGAAAAAATTTTCACTACTATGAATGAAAATCAATCTCTGGTGCGTCTGGTGCATCCCTACGTCCGGTGCATCTATTTTCTAAGTAGGTAAGCTAAAAAAAGCGAAAGTAAATTTCTAGGGGTAGGTTTAGCTAAGGATACTTGCTATTGTTCGCTGTTTCATGGTTTCAAAATCTACCCTACCCATATGTTTTTACTTATGCCCACCTACTTAGTAGAAGCAACCTAAATTTCAAGTATGAATAGCTAACTTGTAATCGTCAACCTTCCTCAGAGCAAGTTTTTTAGTCTCTGTGTTATCCCAAAATCTAACTTTAGTCGAAAACGCTACATCCAGTTAAATGACTCTGTTAACTTGTTACCAATGCACTCACCCGTCTAAACTTCAGTAATGAGTCGCTGACTTGAAGCTCTTTGCAACCGAAGGCTGTTAACTTATCTTTTAGAGGGTTATTTAAATAATATAGCCCTCCTCAGCCAACCCCCATTGTTCATCAAAAATTACTGTGAATGAAAAAGCTCCGTCATCTAGAGATTACTATCCGCCACGTCAACTGGTACTGTTTCCTGAGCAAGCCGAGTTCATGCTGTTGACAGATGAATTACTGCTAGATTACAAACGTTGTCGGCGTAGAGCATTCCTAGAAATTTACGGAGATCCCTGTGAGCAAGAACAACCGCAAGATTTTCTGTTGAAACTGCAACAGGAGAGCTTGGCTCACAAGCAAGCAGTTCTGGAAATTACTCCTCATCAACAAGCTAACTACCCTTTTGGAAACTGGGAAGCTGGAGCCAAGGCGACTTGGAAATTGATGCAACAGGGCACAGAGCGCATTTCCCAAGGGGTGCTACTGACGAAGACAGTAGAGGGATTGACACTGGTAAGCTCTCCTGATTTGTTAGTTAAACAGCCTGGAAAGTCAATTTTTGGTGATTGGTTCTATGTTTCCACTACCATTAAACTAGGCAAGCGCCCCAAGCCAGAATATAAAATTGTTGCTGCTTTTTGCACCCAACTCCTGGCAGTGGTACAAGGGGTATGGCCAACTACAGCTTGGTTAATTTTGCGTCGCCAACATCCTCACGCGGTGAACTTAGATATCTGGATACCGGCGATGCAAAAGCTGGTAGCCGAATGTATTGAGACACTACAACAGCAACAAGAGCCAGAAGTATTTATCTCTCGTCAAAAATGTGGTCTTTGCCAATGGCATAATAGTTGTCACGCGATCGCTAAATCTCAAAAGCACTTGTCTCTTTTGCCTGGAGTAACCCCCCGCCGCTACCAAGAGTTGCAGTCTTTGGGATTAACGACAGTAGAATCTATAGCAAATACCCAAGTTACCACCTTGGAGTCAGTTCTGAATCAAAAAATTGCAGCTGCTTTGGTAGAGCAAGCTCAATCAACGGCACAGAATCGGGCAATTCTGCGTCATAATTACTACCCTACCCTGAAAAACTTTCAGGGAGCAAACAGTTCTTGGGAAGTAAGGGAAACAACTTCTTCTGAGGAGCATCTTCCTCCCAAAACCTCTCAGCCTTACATTAATCCTTTACCTACAGCATCTGTTGAGCTTTACTTTGATATTGAAGCTGAGCCTAGCTTGAAACTCGACTATCTACTAGGTGTTTTAGTCGTAGATCGACGTACTCGTACAGAAACATTTTATCCTCTACTAGCGGAAAAACCAGCAAAAGAAGAGTCTATTTGGCAGCAATTTTTAGATTTGGTTTGGCTCTACCCGAATGCTCCAATCTTCCATTATGCTAACTATGAAGTAGAAACGATAAAACGTTTAGCTAAACTCTATCATACTTCATCACAGCTGATTAAACCTCTACTGCCTCGATTTGTAGATATCCATCAGCAGGTGGTAAATAATGTTGCATTGCCAGTTGAGAGTTATTCTCTCAAAAATCTTGCCCGATGGTTGGGTTTTGAGTGGCGGGATGAGAATATTACTGGTTCCCAATGTGTCTGTTTGTACAGCCGGTGGTTGGAAACCGGTAATCGATCTTTTTTAGAGATTATTGAACGCTATAACGAAGATGATTGCCGTGCAACGTATCTCCTCAAGCAATGGTTAGCGGACTTTTACAAAAGACATTAGTATAATTGATAATTGGTAATTGGTAATTGGATAATTGATAATTGGTAATTGGTAATTGGTAATTGGTAATTGGTAATTGGTAATTGGTAATTAAGAGGATAATTTTGAGATGATTAACCATAATCACTTGTTAAAAAAACTACTTTCTAACTTTTGTGTTGAGTTTTTGGAGCTATTCTTCCCAGAGGTAGTTACCTATTTGGAAAAAGATTCTATCTGTTTTTTGGATCCAGCACTTTTGAGTGAAATGAGCACTCTAGAACAAGATGCATCTCAATTAGTAGTGCAGGCAAAATTTAGAGATCAAGAGTCATTCTTTCTGATTTATTGGGATAACCAGGAACAAGTATCAAAAATTTTAGTCAGCAGGTATTTCATTATTTTTCTAATTTGTATAAGCAATATGGCTTACCGGTATATCCTATTGCTATCTTAGTTAATGATGAGCCTAACAGTTTACAACCGAATTTTCATCAAGTGAAATTTCATGATCAAGTTGTTTTAGAGTTTAACTATGCACTAATTCAACTCAATCACCTCAGTTGGCGTAACTTTTTGCGTCAACAAAATCCAGTGGCTAGTGCACTGATGGCAAGAATGAATATGGCTCCAGAAGAACGCCCTAGAGTAAAATTTCGATGTTTGTATATGCTGGCTCAGTTACCACTTGCTCCAACAAAGAAGCAGTTTCTTTTTGAGTTTATTGACGCCTATTTGTCTCTAAATTCTGAAGAGAAGCAGCTGTTTGAAGCTGAAATTGCTAAAATTGAACCTGTTGAGGGAGAAGCAGTAATGGACATTATCGGCAACTGTATGGAAAGTTGATTAGCTCTACTATCCCTCTTCTGTCACTTTCCATTTATAGTAAGTAGAGCAAGGGGTTTAAACCCCTGGCGGGTTATCGAGATTGGTGCAATATCTAAACTAGACAACGCTACAAGCTGATACAGGCTAGAAGCCTGTTCCACATTGAATTTTGCTTCAAGCAATTATCTAATTATAGCCAAGGGATTGAAATTGAGAATTGAGAATTCTAAACCTAATTAAGATGAAGGCTTGCACCTACGTTACCTGAACCAAAAAATTATCAGGCACATAGGATGCGATCGCTTCGTCTTCTTCTGTACTCTTGTATAGATGGAGTTTTCGTGCTCATACAGGTGCTGATACAGGCTAGAAGCCTGTTCCACGTAGATCTGTAATTCCCTACTTAATACTAGTAAACGATATGCCAAAACGCCTTGACCGCAGACAGTTTATTAAGCACGGTAGTGCCGCTGCCTTAGGTTTTTCCACCTTTAGTCTAGTTAGTTTAGGATATACTCGTCGCGCCTCAGGGCAGTTGAAGCTCAATGTGCCACCAGCAACCATCATTGCCGACTTAGAAAATCAAATACCGGCATTGATGCGCAAAAGAGCTGTTCCTGGTGTATCCTTTGCTCTGATCAAAAACGGTGAGATTGCCTGGAGTCAAGGTTTCGGGGTCAAAAATACCAGGAACTCCCAACCTGTAGACACCAACACCATCTTTATGTCCGCTTCCTTGAGTAAACCCCTCTTCGCCTACGCGGTGCTCAAAATGGCTGAGCGGGGGGAACTAGACTTAGATCAACCGTTAAGTGCATATACAGCTAAACCCTACATCTCCGATTCCAGGATTAGATTAATTACCGCACGGATGGTACTCTCCCATACCACGGGATTTCCTAATTGGAGTGGCAATGCTCCCGTCTGGATTAATCATACTCCTGGTACCAGATTTGGTTATTCTGGTGAAGGCTATCTCTATCTACAAAGGGTTGTAGAACGAATTACCGGACAACCTTTAGGAGAGTATATGAGCCGTTATTGCTTAGCTCCCCTGGGTATGAACAGCAGTAGCTATGTCTGGAAAGAGTCCTATGACTGGTTAGCAGCAAATGGTCATAACCGTCAGGGTAACCCACAAGCTTTTAGGAAGCCAAGAGAGGCTTTATCCGCAGGTAGCTTGCGTACTACTGCTACTGATTTTGCCAAATTCCTGATTGCTATGATGCAGTCTGGTACAAAGGATCGTCCACAACTAACAGCAGTAAGTGTAGCGCAAATGCTCCAACCACAAGTAAAACTAAGTCGCTCCCTGAGTTGGGGTTTAGGCTGGGGATTGGAAGCCACTCCTGATGGGGATTTCTTTTGGCACTGGGGAGATAATACCAGATTTAAAAGTTTCACCATAGCTTCAAGAAACCTAAAAACTGGTATTGTACTCTTGACCAATGGTCAAAACGGTTTGAAAATCTGTAAGGAGATTGTCCACCGCTCCATTGGGGGACAACATCCTGCTTTTGATTTTGGCATGATAAATTACTGAGACTACCAATGAAGGGGAGGAAGAAACTGACTAAGGTGATTTGTGGAAACGAAAATACCAATTAACGGTGCGTTACGCTTCGCTAACACACCCTACGGTAGGTACATTCTTTCCCAGAAATTGCCTCCAGGTTTCAAAACAATTAGCTATTAGCTATTAGCTATTATCACCCCTGATACTGATAAAGTCACAATTAGTTAAACTAAGCTTTCAGCAGATTGAGGATGTGAGATGGATTTAGAATATCCTGATGACTTAAAATATCTTGATAGCCACGAATATGTAAGGCTCGATGGTGAAATTGCCACCATTGGGATCAGCGCTTTTGCTGTTGACCAGTTGGGGGATATTGTATTTTTGGAACTGCCAGAAATTGGTGATGCCTTAGAAGTAGAGGCTAGTTTTGGTTCCATTGAATCAGTGAAGGCAGTTGAGGATTTGTATCCCCCTGTTTCAGGAACAGTGGTTGATCGAAATGAAGAAATGATCGATGCTCCTGAAAAAATTGCAGAAGATCCCTACGGTGAAGGGTGGTTGTTGAAAGTGCGCGTTAATGACCCAGATGAAGATTTAGGTGATGTTATGTCTGCTGATGAGTATCGTGCTCAACTTGAAGGTGATGAGGCTTAGCAACTGAGAGTTGTGGAATAGGCTTTCTACTGGACTTTATAAGGCACATTCTTCTTGCTCACCCTTCGTGTTCTTTGTGCCTTTGTTGTTTACCTTAATGTCGGCAGAAGGCTCCCGCTATAACCGAGGCGGATTTATCGAGGCGTAGCCGAGTACCGCCAATGGTTTAGCGGTGAGATGAATGCCGACCAGCTAACAATTGAGCGGCAGGGAATCCAAATAATTAGGGCTTGCTGAATAAGTCGTAACTTTCGGGTTTGAATAGGTGGTAGGTGGTAGGTGGCAGGTGGTAGGTAAGGGAAAGAGGTGGTAGGTGTTAGGGATTTTTGACTTACGGTGCAAGGAAATTGAGCCAAAAGATACAATTTCCTTGCACGCCTGCTAGGCATAAAATGATTGAAAGCAAAGTATGGTATAGTTTACACACTTTTGCAGCAAGCCCTAATTATACCTGTATTCGTAGTCGGTAAAATATGTTATGCTTGGTCTCATGCTAGTAATTGAAGCCAAGCTCAAAGGAACCAAAGTTCAGTACACCAAGTTGGATGAAGCAATCCGAACAGGGCAGTTCATCCGCAACACCTGTTTGCGCTATTGGGAAGATAACAGACGGGTCACTCGTAACGACCTCCAAAAGCTTTGCGCCCTACTAGCTAAGGACAAACTTGCCCCTTGGGCGAAAAAACTCAACTCCCAAGCAAGGCAGGCTCACGCTGATAGGGCATGGTCTGCCATTCAGCGTTTTTATGAAAACTGTAGATTAGGAAAACACGGTAAAAAAGGCTATCCTCGCTACAAAAAATTCAGTCGTTCCCTCGAGTACAAAAATTCAGGCTGGAAATTGTCTGCGGATAGAAGGACTATAACTTTCACTGATGGTTTTCAAGTCGGAATGATGGATTTGTGGAGTTCTAGGGATTTAGTTTGGACCAGGGAAAAACAAATCCGAAGAGTTCGAGTCATCAGACGTGCTGACGGCTACTATGCTCAGTTCTTAGTAGATTGGGATAGACGAGAGGAGCATGAATTTCAAGGGAAAATGACGGGAATTGATTTAGGACTAAAAGAGTTCTATACCGATTCCGATGGAAATACTGTTGACAACCCTCGATATTTGAGGAAATCCGAACGAAGATTAAAGATGCTTCAACGTCGGGTTTCCCAGAAACATGTTGAAAAGAAGAAACAGTCTAACAGATACCACAAGGCAAGCAAGGCTTTAGCGAAGCAACATCTGAAGGTAAGTAGACAGCGTGAAGACAAAGCTCGTAAAGATGCTTTGGCGCTAGTTAAGTCGAAAGATTTAATTGTCTACGAGGACTTGAAGATACAAAACATGGTAAAAAATCACCAGCTAGCTAAATCCATCAGCGATGCATCTTGGTATCGATTCACCAAATGGCTTCAATACTTTGCCAAAGTGTATGGTGTGATAGTTATTGCTGTAGTGCCTCACAATACAACTGTTGATTGCTCATGTTGTAAGGCGAAGGTGAAGAAAACACTTAGCACCAGAACACATAAATGCAGTAGTTGTAAAACGGTATTAGACCGCGACCATAACGCAGCCAAAAACATCTTGAAAAAAGGATTATTGTTATTAGCTGAATATTTAAACGGTACTGTAGGGCATACAGAATCCGGAGCCAAAAGCTCGAAAGCGCAGGGAGAAACTGACCTCTGGCTCAAGAACGGAGACGCTCTGGTTCTAAGTCGGCTCGATGAACTGCGAACCAAGAACTCTTGGGAATCCCCCGCTATACCTCGTTAGAGGTTAGCGGAGGGAGGATGTCAATTCTGTAGAATAGTTAACCACAAAGACACCAAGAGCTCAAAGATGAGTCGTTAGGGAACTCCAAAACAACGGTTATTGAGACTGTAAGTATTAATTTTGTGGAACTGGCATCTTGCCAGTGCAGAGGCTTAGACAGGCACCAAAGCCTGTTCCACGATCGCAATACCCCTATAGGTATTTATCCTGCAAACTAGTTTGGGTTAAGACATAATAAGCGATAGCACTTCCACCAGAACCTGGTGGCGCACTAAAAGACCTTAACCAACCGGCTGCATATGCTCAATTTGGATACCACAGTAAATCAAGATGGGAAAAACAATCAAATTATGCTTGAGTCTGAGCAAATTTGCTCAGACTCAGATTTCCTAGACTCTACAGATGCTTTTGTTAATCGGCATATTGGTCCTGATCCCAAGGAAATTGAGCAAATGCTCAAAATATTGGGTATGCCCAACCTAAATGCTCTGATAGAACAAATTGTTCCCCAAGCAATCCGGCAACCTGAACCCCTAAAATTGCCAGTAGCCCAAAGTGAGTATGCAGCAGTTGCCACCCTCAAAGCAATTGCCTCGAAAAATCAGGTATTCCGGTCGTTCATCGGCATGGGTTATCATAACTGCATTACGCCACCAGTGATTCAACGCAATATCCTGGAAAACCCTGGTTGGTACACCGCTTACACTCCCTATCAAGCAGAAATTGCTCAAGGAAGACTAGAAGCGCTGCTTAATTTCCAGACGATGATTATCGACTTGACAGGTTTGGAAATTGCCAACGCTTCTTTACTGGATGAAGGTACAGCAGCAGCAGAAGCGATGAGCTTAAGTTATGGCTTGTGTAAGACTAAAGCAAATGCCTTTTTTGTCTCTAATACCTGCCATCCTCAAACGATTGCCGTAGTACAAACCCGTGCTAAACCTCTAGGTATTGAGGTGATTGTAGGCGATCATCAGACCTTTGGGTTGGAAGCAAAAATTTTTGGCGCACTACTACAGTACCCAGCAACTGATGGTAAAATTTGTGACTATCGAGAGTTTATTGCCAAAGTTCATGAAGTTGGCGCTTTAGTTACAGTAGCAGCAGACCCCTTAAGTCTTACCCTACTCACCCCTCCAGGAGAATTAGGCGCAGATATCGCTGTAGGAAGCACTCAACGCTTCGGTGTTCCCCTAGGATATGGGGGACCTCATGCCGCCTACTTTGCCACAAAAGAAGCCTATAAACGGCAGGTTCCAGGACGCATTGTCGGTGTTTCCAAAGATGCTCAGGGGAAGCCAGCATTGCGCTTAGCTCTACAAACTCGTGAACAGCATATTCGTCGGGAAAAAGCTACTAGTAATATCTGCACTGCTCAAGTGTTGCTGGCAGTGATGGCTAGTATGTATGCGGTTTACCACGGACCAGAGGGACTCAAACGCATTGCTCAGAGAATACACCAGTTAACGGTGATTTTAGGAGCTGGATTGGAGCGACTGGGCTACAAAATTGGCTCAGGACCGTTTTTTGACACTTTGCGAGTAGAAACGAACAAATACAGCCCCCAAGAGATTATGCAAGCAGCTGAGGCTCGTGGCATTAACCTCCGTCTTTTGGATAAGCAGGCTGTTGGGGTTACCTTAGACGAAGCGACTACAGTGCAAGATATAGAAGAGCTGTTAAAAGTTTTCGCCAATGTAGGAGTTAAAGGTTTCTCTTCCCCCCCTTTTGTTGTCGAAAACTTGATTAAGGGAGCAAGATGTGAATTTGAAGCTCCCTTTGCCCGTACCAGTAGCTACTTAAACGACCCTATTTTTAGTCGCTATCACTCAGAAACTGAGTTACTGCGCTATTTGCATCGGCTACAGGCTAAAGACTTGTCCCTAACCACATCAATGATTCCCTTGGGTTCCTGTACTATGAAGCTCAATGGAACTGCTGAGATGATGCCAGTAACTTGGCCTGAATTTGGCAGAATGCATCCCTTTGCTCCCATTTCCCAAGCCAAAGGCTATCAGTTGATGTTCGAGCAACTAGAAGCATGGTTAGCAGAAATTACTGGTTTTGCAGGAATTTCTCTTCAACCCAATGCTGGTTCCCAAGGGGAATACACTGGACTACTAACAATTCGTCAGTATCACCAACAGCGGGGTGAAGCACATCGTAACATTTGCCTGATTCCCCAATCAGCTCATGGAACCAATCCTGCTAGTGCTGTGATGTGCGGTTTGAAAGTAGTAGCTGTTAAGTGTGATGAGCAAGGTAATGTTGACTTAGATGACTTGAAGGCAAAAGCCGAAAAGCACAGCAAGAACCTGGCAGCTTTAATGGTTACCTATCCTTCAACCCACGGGGTATTTGAAGAGCAGATTAAAGAAATTTGCGAGGTAGTTCATGCGCACGGTGGACAAGTTTACTTGGATGGGGCGAATATGAATGCTCAAGTGGGATTATGCCGTCCTGGTGATTATGGAGCAGATGTCTGTCACCTGAACCTGCACAAAACCTTCTGTATTCCCCACGGTGGTGGTGGTCCTGGTGTCGGACCAATTGGGGTAACCAAGCATCTAGTTCCCTTCCTCCCAGATGTCTCATTAGTAAGTAACAAAACCGATAACCAATCAATTGGGGTTGTTTCTGCAGCACCTTGGGGAAGTGCTAGTATCCTAACCATTTCCTGGATGTATATAGCCATGATGGGGGAAGCTGGTTTAACTGAAGCAACCAAGGTAGCAATTCTCAATGCCAACTACATCGCTAAGCGATTAGAACCTTACTACCCAATTTTGTATAAAGGGAAGAATGGTTTAGTAGCTCATGAATGTATTTTAGATTTGCGATCGCTCAAAAAATCTGCTGGTATTGAAGTGGATGATATTGCCAAACGCTTGATGGATTATGGCTTCCATGCTCCCACTGTCTCTTGGCCCGTAGCCGGAACAGTGATGGTGGAACCTACTGAAAGTGAATCTAAGGAGGAACTAGATCGTTTTTGTGAAGCGATGATTGCTATTCGTCAAGAGATTAAGGCGATTGAGCAAGGAGAAGTAGACTCGCACAATAACCTCCTCAAGAATGCTCCCCATACTGCAGAAGCTTTAATGGCAACGGAATGGAATCATCCCTATTCCCGCGAAGCTGCTGCTTACCCTGCATCTTGGAGCCGCGAGCATAAGTTTTGGCCAGCCGTAGGACGGATTGACAATGCTTTTGGCGATCGAAATTTCGTTTGTTCTTGTGTAGGGATGGAGGCATATCAGTAAGCATTAAAAGGCAATAGTTAGGAGGTAAGGGGCGGGTGCGAGTTTATTAGCTTATTGATGGTTAGCGAACTCGCCCCTTGTATCTAGGGCTTGCTAAAACCTTGTAAAATTGCTTCTACATCAACAATTAGCAGAGTTTCCCCTTGATAATTGCGGACAGTTCCTTTAATATACTGGGCTGGGGTAGAAGTAATCATTTTAGTAGGGGCAAGCTGAACTTGCTCAGCTTTACACCGAATCAGCCGACCAACCTGGTTAACTAGCAAGCCTACGGTTTTGCCTAGGCTGGTCACTCTCAAGACGCTGCGTTTGGACTGATGATACTCTGGGGTTAATAACGGTTCAAAACCTAGTAGGTAGCCAAGATCAACTAACCATAAAACCTCACTTTGCCAAGGAAAAACACCAACAACAGGTGCTGGCATATCGGGAATTGGTACAATGGTAGTGGGATCTAAACTGATGATAGTCGCTAACTGCTGACTGGGTAGAATTGCCCAAATCTCAGGAGTGAGAGAAAAACTTAGAAATTGGTTATTGCTAATTGCTAATTGTTCATTGTTCATTGTTAAATTGTTAAATTGTTAAATTGTCCATTGTTAATTGTCCATTAGCTATGAACAACTTTCAATTATCAATTATCAATTATCAATTATCAATTAGCTATTGATAAACTGTCTAACCGTTTGCACGATTTCTTCAGGATCAATAGGTTTGGTAATATAAGCAGCAGCTCCTTGCCGCATACCCCAATTTTTATCGATTCTTTCTGACTTGCTAGAGCAAATAATAATGGGAATATGAGCAGTTTTTTGTTGATTTTTCAATTCTCTACAAAGACCAAAGCCACTTTGACCGGGCAAGACAACATCTAGCAAAACTGCATCAATGGGTTTTTGCTCAAGGATTGCCTTTGCTGCCTCAGCTGTTGTGACACTGATGACATTGAAGCCTGATTGGTGTAAACAGTCCGTCAATATCTTGGCCTCAGTGGCACTGTCTTCCACAACCAATAATGTCGCCATGTATCACCTCTATCAAGTTGGGATGCCAAGGATTAAGGATACAAGAATTTCACCCAATTAATTGCCCTTCCCTAATTTTTGCCGTTAGTTAAGACGCAAAACTAGGCACTTCTGTTGATACCAAGTCTTTTGCCACAGGCTCCTCCTGAAGATCACATAGATGTTTCTCAATCAGTTGGAGAGTTTTTTCCTGTTCTGGAGGCTTGCCTAAAAAACCAGAAGCACCGACTAGCTTGGCACGGGTACGATCAATGATGGTATTCCGACCAGTCAATATAATAATTGGTGTCTTTTGAAATAAGGGGGTACTGCGCAAAAATTTACAGACAGTATAGCCATTAGCATTTGGCATGATTAGGTCTAGGAAGATTAAATCTGGCTTGTGTTGAGCAAGTTGGGCAATCCCTCGCATCGAATCCTGAATACTTAGGATTTGATAGCCTGCTGGTACCAAAAACCTTTTTAAAGTTTGAGCTACCACGGGACTGTCGTCAATACAGGCAATCAAAGGCTGTTTTTCAGAAGATACCTTTGGCTTAAGTTCTACTCCACTACGATTAGTAGTAGGCTGTTTGCTAATGGGTACTGGTAGGTCGGGAATTTCTTGGAATCGCAGCAGTCCTTTGTTGACTAAGGGTAGCAGAGTACGAGTTACAGCTATGACCGATTTTTTTAGTTGCCAAGCAATATCCCACAAAGGTAACTGGCCATTGAGATACTTTCCCCAACCGGAAAGGGATTTAGAATCTACTTGCCTGGTTAAGACTGGTGCGAGGTTCGGGTTGAGGTTACCTAAACCAGCAGCTTGCCATTGTTGATGCATCTGTACTGCTTTCGTTAGCACTGGTTCTACTTCCAGGTAGGATAAGGCTAAGCTTAATGAAATATCTAAATCTGTTTCTGGACTAGGCTCCCATTCTCTTTGTAAGCCTTTGTAGTTACCTAGACTCAACAAAACTTCTAGAGCAACACTACGAATTATTGCCTTGGCTTGCGGAACTGTTAGTTGATTTTCACAAATTCCTTGATGGAGGAGTTGATATTCCCAAGGCTTATTGCACCACAAGGGTGCTGGTTCAATAGCCCAATCAGGACAATGTTGCTTTAATGCTCTGTGCCAGCGTCTGACTGAATGGAATCCACCTGTAGCATAGAGCAACCTACCATAGAAAAGGTGGAGGATAACTTCTCCTGCTTGATTTCTGACAACGAGTTTGCCCGTTGCTCTCTGTTTGCTCAAGACTCCTAATTCTTCAGCCAGCTTCAGGATATCTAATTCTTTTGCTAGTTTCATTAAACTTATTGAAGTATTTTTCATCACAGCTATGTTATATGGTCACTAATTAAAATAATTTTTGTATGAAGTTATGTAAAGTTAATTGAAACAAGTGACTTATGAGCTCAATATGCCAAGGCATTTTTTTAATAGAGGATACCCTCACCAGAGCTAGTTCAGGCAGTCTTTCTGGCAACTTTATCGGAAAGTGATTTGATTGATACAAAATTTTTTAATTTTTTAATTATATCACATTTACTTCGTAAAGATTTGCAAATGTCTCTGATTTACTCATGGTTAAAAAACACTAAGGGAGCAAAAATCACTTTGTCGCTTTTGCTCCTTTACCTTATATAAAGGTATTAGTACCAGTGAATTCTAGGTTGTTTTGATAGTTAAGGCTAAAATTAGCTGTGAAAATTTTACTTGTAGATGACGATCATTTGTTAGCGAGAGGAACTGCTAAACTGATTCAACGCCTTGGTGGTCATCAGGTTGCGATCACAGATGAGCCAGGAGAAATTTTCCAGCGCTGTCGGGCTGGAGAAGTAGACATGGTATTGATGGACGTCAACTTACCTGCTGCACAGTGGGAAGCCAAAGATGTCAGTGGAGCAGACATTGCCTATCTCCTTAAAAGTGATCCGCAGACAGCAGATATCCCAGTTATTTTAATTACCGCTTACGCCATGTTAAGTGAGCAGCAACATCTTTTGGAAGTCTCCCAAGCAGATGATTTCTTTGCCAAACCCATCACAGATTATGAGGCATTGCTAGGGTCAATCGCTAAACTCCAGGAAGCACGACAGCAGAAAGCTAAGTTGTAGAGCAGTTAGGAACTAATCACAAAAAAAATTAATTTTTTTTTACAAACATCATTGCTTGTTTAGCAAAACCTTCTACACCACTCGCCAAAAACTAGATCGCTCACCCAAAGTTGCCAGGTAGCAACGCGGTTTCAAGCTAGTTAATAAGACTTGAAGACTTATCTAGAAGAGGAATTTGCAGTTCTATGAAGAGCTGCATAGTTCTAGTAAGCATCTATATATAATTGCTGATTTTCTCAAATCTATGATTATTTTTGTCTTTTGTTTTACTTTATTTTGAAGTAAATAACAAATATTTAAATTTAAATATTTTTTTAGTTTTAAAGGTAATTATCGAGATTTATCATTTGTAATTAAATTAATAAACATAATATTTTGCTTTTAAACCCTTTAATCTTGATAAAGACTCTTTCTTTTCCTTGGTAGTTAGTGAATAATTCAATCAGCACTAAGAGAAAAGATTCAAGATTCAGGTTTTAAGCACAATAAGTAGGAGATAAGGAAGCGTGAAACTTTCAGTTTATGGAAAAGGCGGCATCGGTAAATCTACAACTAGCTGCAATATCTCAGTTGCTCTAGCTAAGCGTGGCAAAAAGGTTCTGCAAATTGGTTGTGACCCCAAGCACGATAGTACCTTTACTCTGACGGGTTTCCTGATTCCGACTATTATCGATACGCTTCAGGACAAGGATTTCCACTATGAAGATGTCTGGCCTGAAGATGTCATCTATAAAGGCTATGCTGGTGTTGATTGTGTCGAAGCAGGTGGTCCGCCAGCTGGTGCTGGTTGTGGTGGCTATGTCGTTGGTGAGACAGTCAAACTGCTCAAAGAACTTAACGCCTTTGATGAGTACGATGTAATTCTTTTTGATGTACTAGGTGACGTCGTATGTGGTGGCTTTGCTGCTCCTCTGAACTATTCCAACTACTGCATGATCGTCACAGATAACGGCTTTGATGCTTTGTTTGCTGCCAATCGCATTGCCGCTTCTGTACGTGAGAAAGCTCGCACCCACCCTCTGCGTCTAGCTGGTTTAATTGGTAACCGCACATCCAAGCGTGACTTGATCGACAAATATATTGAAGCAGTACCGATGCCAGTACTGGAGATTCTGCCCCTAATTGAAGACATTCGCGTCTCTCGAGTTAAAGGCAAAACTTTATTTGAAATGGCAGAAACTGACCCATCTCTTCAAACAGTCTGCGACTACTACCTAAATATTGCTGACCAGATTTTAGGTCAGCCAGAGGGTGTAGTACCCAATGATGCTCAAGACCGAGAGTTGTTCGCCTTGTTGTCTGACTTCTACCTCAATCCTACTAAACCACAAGCAAATACTGAGGAAGAAGAACTAGACCTGATGATGGTCTAAATATTAGTCATTGGTCATTAGTACAAACAACAAACAACAAACAACAAACAACAAACAACAAAAAGATATGACTGTTGCTCAAGCACCTCAGGCCCTAGAATTTGAATGTGAAACTGGCAATTACCATACTTTTTGCCCGATTAGCTGCGTAGCTTGGCTTTACCAAAAGATTGAAGATAGTTTCTTTTTGGTCATTGGCACTAAGACTTGTGGCTATTTCCTCCAGAATGCAATGGGGGTGATGATTTTTGCTGAACCACGCTATGCAATGGCTGAGCTGGAAGAAGGTGATATCTCAGCTAAACTCAATGATTACGAAGAACTGAAGCGCTTGTGCTTGCAAATTAAACGCGATCGCAACCCCAGTGTTATCGTCTGGATTGGAACCTGCACTACCGAAATCATCAAGATGGACTTGGAAGGCTTAGCTCCAAGACTAGAAGCGGAGATTGGTATCCCCATTGTTACAGCTCGTGCTAATGGTTTAGACTATGCCTTCACTCAGGGTGAAGATACTGTGCTAGCTGCTATGGCTCACAAATGTCCTAAGGAAGCTCCTGTAGTGGCAGAAGAGAAAGAAGAGCGTAATGCTATTTCTAAGCTTCTCAACTTTGGACGTAAGAAGGAAGACATTGCAGCTGAGGAGTCAGAATACGCAGATCATCCACCATTGGTGCTATTTGGTTCCCTACCTGACCCTGTAGTTACTAACCTAACCCTAGAACTCAAGAAGCAGGGGATAAAAGTTTCTGGTTGGCTACCTTCTAAACGTTATACCGAACTGCCAGTAATTGAAGAAGGGTATTATGTAGCTGGTGTTAATCCCTTCCTCTCACGCACTGCTACCACTTTGATGCGTCGCCGCAAATGTAAACTCATTGGTGCACCATTCCCGATTGGTCCTGATGGCACCCGCGCCTGGCTCGAAAAGATTTGTTCGGTATTTGGTATTGAACCCAAAGGATTGGCAGAAAGGGAAGCAAAAATTTGGGAAGGCTTGGAAGACTATGTCAAGCTAGTGCGTGGCAAGTCAGTATTCTTCATGGGTGATAACCTCCTAGAAATTTCTCTGGCACGCTTCCTGATTCGTTGCGGTATGAGTTGTCCAGAAATCGGCATTCCCTACATGGATAAGCGCTATCAGAAAGCTGAGCTAGAGCTGCTGGAAAAGACTTGTCAGGAAATGGGTGTTCCCACACCAAAGATTATCGAAAAGCCAGACAACTACAACCAAATTCAGCGGATTTACGAGTTGAAGCCTGATTTGGTAATTACTGGGATGGCTCACGCTAATCCATTGGAAGCACGAGGTATCAATACCAAGTGGTCTGTTGAATTCACTTTTGCTCTGATTCACGGCTTTACCAATGCTCGTGACATTCTGGAGTTGGCAACTCGTCCCTTGCGTCGGAATAATAATCTCAAAGATTTGGGTTGGGAGAAGCTAGTGAAGGAAGAAGCGAAGGTTTAAATCTTTGCATAGGGTTTGAACAAGATGTGGAGACGCGATATATCGCGTCTCCACATCTATAGTTATTTCAAGTAAGAAGAAAACACTTTATTTTTTTATTTGGAAGTCCCTAGCGGGGCAGTGAACTAGCTTCCTCAGAAGATATCGTATCAGAATAGAGTGGGGCTTCCGGTAAATTAATAAAATCAGTTCCTAACAAATTCTCCTCTGACAACACCACATTACTTAGTTCCGCACCATCGAGGTAGGCAAAATCTAAACTAGCATTGGTGAGGTTAGCTGCTGTTAGGTTAGCTTGTACTAAGTCGGCATTATCTAAGACAGCATCCTTGAGCAGTGCTCCCTCTAAATTAGCTTCAGATAAATTGGCTCCCTTTAAGTTAGCCCCCTCTAAGTTGGCATTCTGCAAATTTGCACCAATCAACTGGGTTTGGCTTAAATTACTACCGCTCAAGTCACATCCAGGACAGCTATTCGTCTCCAGCAACTGCAGGAGGTGGGCAGGATTTTCTGCTTGTGCTGGTGCTGCTGTAACACACAAGATGAGGAATGCTGCTGCTCCGAAAATTTGCTTATTCATATCCTTTTCCTCCCACAACTTGTCCTTTTGGACTTGATGTTATTATCATTCCAGATTGTCTTTGGGAGAGTCGTGATTCTCGTATTACGATAACTGTGATGATTTTTCTTTAGTTGGGTGATAATCATCCTTAACCAAGCGTGACCACAGTTACTTTTATTAATTGATGTAGATCACATCCTGTTCAACAATCTTGAGCGTCTTTGATATTAAGTTATGTAACAAAAACCATAACTACCGGTTCTTTGGACGGAGTAAAAAATAGAGTCCCCTAGAGGTCAGCCTCTATCTGGTGTTAGCTTGGAGATCTACTAGCAAGTAGGATCTCAACTTTTGCAATATGAAGATGCTGAATTGGAAACTTTAGTTTATGTCTGCCAAAAGATCGATCAATACGATCCAGAATTTGGAGATGTTCCCACAGCCCGAAGAAACTCCTGACTTATCTCAAAGTTTGGAAGAAGATATAGATAAGCTATTTGAGCAAATTTATATTAGGAATCGACCTGATGCTAATTTTAGAGCCATAGCCTTAGCTAGAGTTTCTGGCAAAAACTGGGAATAAATTTCAGCAAACTCTGGCATCGTTGTACCAACAGTAAGTAGTTTGTTTCAGCGTTGTTGTCGTAAATTTAAAGCTGATTCCAATAAATATTTACAAAATTGATTATATTTGAATCTTTTTACTTAAAAATAGAGTAGTTGCGTATTAATGAAGTATTGATAAAGCATTTAACTAAATAATCAAAGATTTAATAAAGCAATTCATATTATTTGTCAATGTAAGAGAAAATAAAAATAATGAAATATTAACTGTATTTTTTGCAAATTATCAAGATTTTTTTGTTCAACAACTAGAGCGGCAACCAATCATGAATATCCAACTAGAACCTTTAAACTTCAAAGTTTCCCTTGCTTTAGAAGCTCATGGAAGAGCACAGCAGTTTCAACGACACCAATCTCGTCCTCGAAAAGCCAAACAAGTTTACCTCAATACTTTGGCAGTATATGCAGTAAATTTTTATCTACAGTGCCTGGGATTTGAGACAGATTTGGAGCAGAGTGATAGTTGGGAGCCGATCATGCAAACCTTAATGGATGTGGCTGATTTGGAAGTAAAAAATTATGGCAAGCTAGAATGTAGACCTGTTTTACCAGGTGCAGAATCTGTTTACCTCCCAGCAGAGGCATGGTACGAACGGATTGGTTATATTGCTGTAGAATTGGACGAGTCTTTGAGAGAGGCAACTCTGTTAGGATTTGCCGAAAAGGTGGAGACGGAAGAATTACCATTGGAACGCTTGCAATCGCTGGAAAATTTACCTGAATATTTAAATCAGTTCCGGCAAACTAAGCAGATAAATCTGAGTAAATGGTTGGAAGATACCTTTGAAGCAGGTTGGCAGACATTAGAAGAATTTGTGAGTCCAAAACCAGGGAATTTAGCCTTAGCTTTTCGGGGTACTTGGCAACCTACAGTTAAGGGAGCAAAGTTGATTGACTTGGGGGTACAATTAGGGAATCAACCAGTGGCTCTGTTGATGGCGCTAACATCTGAAGAGGAGGAGAAAGTAGGAATTTGTGTGCAGGTGCATCCGGTTGGTACCGATACTTATCTTCCCCCTAATTTCCGGTTAGCTTTGCTGTCTCAATCCGGTGAAACTCTCCAAGAAGTACCATCTCGGAGTTTTGATAATTTTATTCAACTGCCACGCTTTAAATGTGACTCTGGAGAACAGTTTAGTATTCAGGTGGCGTTAGATGATCTGAGCATTACAGAAAATTTTGTGGTCTGATATTATGTTAGGTATCAAGCATTGGTGACAAGTTAAGCAAAAAAGCAATTTGTAAAATAGTTTCCAGAAATCGCTGTATCCTTTACTAGGTAAAATATTCCATGACCACGACAGAAACCACTAAGCTTTCCAGCGATAAAAACCTGAAGGCAATGAAAAAATTTGCCGAGCAATATGCGAAGAATACTGGGACTTTCTTCTGTGTTGACCCTTCTGTAACTGCTGTGGTGATTGAAGGACTTGCTAAACACAAAGATCAGCTTGGCGCCCCCTTGTGTCCCTGCCGCCATTACGAAGACAAAGAAGCAGAGGTAAAAGCAACTTATTGGAATTGTCCTTGCGTTCCGATGCAGGAGCGCAGAGTGTGCCACTGTATGTTGTTCCTGACTCCAGATAATGAGTTTGCTGGCAACAAACGGGAGATTTCCATGGAAGATCTAGAAACAACAAGAAAGAGCTTAGTATGACATATGCCGTACCATCAGGAGAATTTTTCCAGGGTGTCGAGCAATTCAATCAACAGGAGTTTTATGCTTGTCACGATACTCTGGAAGCTTTATGGATGGAAGCGCTAGAGCCACAAAAGCGATTTTACCAGGGTATCCTTCAAATTGCTGTTGGCTGCTATCATCTGGGCAATCTTAACTGGCAAGGTGCAGTAATCTTGCTAGGTGAGGGAATAGGACGCCTTAGGGACTATCAACCGGTTTATGAAGGGATTGATGTCGCTAAACTACTCATCCAAAGTGTGCAGTTATTGCAAGCGTTGCAAGAAACGGGACCAGAACAAGTAGCCGATTTTGTTAAACAGCTAGAATCACTACCAACTAATGCTTCTTGTGATATCAGTACTAATTCTGTTACCCGTTTGCCAAAAATTAGTACTCTTTCGGGAAACTAAGGAGTTCAGGAGTTTAGGAGTTCAGTGGAACTGGCATATTGCCAGTTATGCTCTGAAGAAACAAGGCAGGAGGCAGAACCCACCCCTCACCCCTCCGAGGAGGGGAACATGAGGGAAGAGGATTTGGCTTGTTTCTTTCCTTCGTAGAGGGTGGCGTCGCCGCCCGTGGGGCGGCTCCTAAAAAAACAAGGGAATTCTAATGAAGAGAAACCTAGTAGAGCTAACCAGAAACACTTATGACATTGTCGTTATTGGTGGCGGTATCTATGGTGCTTGGGTAGCCTGGGAAGCAAGCCTGCGAGGTCTATCAGTAGCCTTGGTGGAAAAGGCAGATTTCGGTGGTGCTACCTCTGCCAACAGCTTGAAGATCATCCATGGTGGATTACGATATCTACAACAGGCTGACTTTAAGCGGATGCGCGAATCAATCCATGAGCGGAGAACCTTAATGGATATTGCGCCTCACCTAGTTCATCCGCTGCCAGTACTACTCCCCACTTACGGACACGGGATGAAGGGAAAAGAAGTGTTTTCGATCGCTTTAGCTGTTAATGATCTAATCAGTTGCGATCGCAATCAACTCCAAAATCAGCAAAAACATATTCCTAATGGTCGTATAATTTCTCCACAGGAGTATCAAAAGGTACTTCCCGGTATTCCTCACCAGGGAGTGACTGGAGGTGCTCTCTTCCATGATGCTCAAGTCTATAATTCAGAGCGACTTACTATTTCACTACTACACTCAGCTGAGGAAGTTGGTGCTGCTGTAGCTAACTATGTTGAAGTTACGGGTTTTCTCCAATCAGGGAATAGCGTAACTGGTGTCCAAGTTAAAGATTTACTTACAGGAGATAATTTAGATATCTGTGCCAAGACAGTTGTTAATACCAGTGGCCCTTGGATTAATCGCATTGTAGGTTTACTTAAAGGTACGCAGCAACATCCCCAAGTACCTCTTGCCAAGGCGATAAATTTGGTGATTCGTCGTCAACTCTTCGAGACTTATGCTGTTGGTGTCTCCAGCAAGAAAAACTCCCGTTTTCTCTTTGTCGCTCCCTGGCGCGGTAAATCAATGATTGGCACCGCTTATGCAGTTTACGAGCAACAACCAGATGATTTACTGGTTACAGAAGCAGAAATCCAAGAATTTATCGCTGAAATTAACCAAGCCTGTCCTTCAGCTGCTTTACACAGAGAAGATATAGATTTAGTTCATGCCGGTTTACTTCCCAGAACTGGTATTAACCACAAGACTGGAGAGCCAATTCTAGCAAAAGACTATCAGCTGCATGACCATTCTCAGGCCCGATTGCCAGGACTAATTTCCGTGGCGGGGGTCAAATATACGACTGCTAGGGATGTGGCTCAAAAGGTAGTTAACCGAGTATTTAAGTTATGGGGTCAAAAACCGCCCAAGTCAGTTTCAGCATCTACACCAGTTTATGGTGGCAACATCGAACAGTTTGACACTTTTTTGGCAGGAGCGATCGCTAAAGCACCCTACGGATTAACTGAGCAGACAATGCACCGTCTGGTTTATAACTATGGTTCTACTTATCCCAATGTGTTGAAATACCTCAACCAGAATTCCCAGGAACACCACAGACATATAGATGATTTGGAAGTACTCAAGGCTGAGGTTATTCACGGAGTACGTGAGGAAATGGCTCAGAAATTAACTGATGTGGTTTTTCGTCGAACAGAATTGGGGAGTGCCGGACATCCAGGGGATGAAGTCCTCAATATCTGTGCTCAAACTATGGGTACAGAACTCGGCTGGAGTTTGCCAAGGATTAAGCAAGAATTGCAAGAAGCCAGCCATTTACCTCAAACCAAGCATCGGTTATAGCCTCTTCATACCAAATCCGAGTTAACCACCATCGTTTTGCTGGAGTTTAGTTCCTAGTGCGAAACTCAATTGATAATTGATAATCGTAGATCGCATTTAGCTTCCTTGAGTTTTAGAGCAAATGGTAGAGGGTATCTCTTTGCTGGTAAGGTCTTCCTAAAGAACTGATAGCGTTTTGCAAAGTTTCTACTTCCATACAAGTACCACCAATAGCTCCGGCCATTGTCGTGATATGTTCTTCCATCAAAGTACCACCAAGATCGTTACAGCCCCATCTTAGGGCTTCTGTGGCACACTCAAGACCAAGTTTCACCCAGCTGGGTTGATGATTGGGGATCCAATTGCCCAGGAAAATGCGAGCTACTGCTGTGAGGACGAGGGCATCTGAGAGAATCGGTTGGTCTCTTCCTACACGAGAGCGTAATGGTTTGGGGGCTTGTTGACCAACAAAAGGCAGTAAAATAAATTCAGTGATGGAGCTTGAATAGCCGAGATCGCAAGCAGTTTTTTGGAGCGATCGCAACTTTTCTAAGTGTCCTATCTGCTGTTGGGGGGTTTCAATATGACCAGAGAGCATGGTACTAGTAGTGGGCATTCCTAGTTGATGTGCTGTTCCGACAATCTCTAGCCAAGCAGCGGTATTGGTCTTTTCGGGACAGAGGATACGCCGCACTCCATCATCTAAAATTTCCGCTGCTGTTCCTGGCATAGAACCTACTCCAGCAGCTTGCAATGCCCCAATTACTTGAGCATAGCTCAGTCCATCTTGCTGGGCAATAAACTGTACTTCTTGGGGAGAGAAGGCATGTAGATGTAATTCAGGAAAATCCTTTTTAATAGTCTCTACCAACTGCAAGTAATAAGGCAAGGAAGCACCATTAATCTTTGCTTGGGGGTTGAGTCCCCCTTGCATACAAATTTCCGTAGCCCCTCTGTGCACTGCATCTGCTACCTTTTCCAGAATTTGTCCCCACTCCAACCAATAGGCTCCATCTGCTCCAGCATCCCTGCGGAAGGCGCAAAAACTACAATGCTGTTCGCAGATATTGGTGAAGTTGATATTGCGATTAATTACATAAGTAACTAAATCGCTAGCCTGTCGGTGGCGCAGCTGGTTAGCTGTTTCCTGAATCGCGTTAATTGCTGCGGGTTCAGTTTGCAACAGAAGTACAATTCCTTCATCTGAAGATAGGTCTTCCCCAGCTAAGGCACGATTTAGAATAACATCAACAGTTGTAGTAATCACCAACAACAAAAAACAAATAACAAACAACAAATTATCAAAAGTTGTAGCTCATCAACTGAATGATTGGGCCTTGTTGGGGTACATTCTGTGGCTTAATAGTGAAGGTATCGTTTTTGACGCGGCGTACTGTTGTTCCAGTCATTACACTCAAAAACTCATCTACTGGCAGAATCGAATACTCTCCTTTGCAGGTAGCTTCATCAGCTGCTTGGGTACGGAAATGAGTAGGAACTACCAGTTTGGGATTGAGCTTATCAATCGCAGTTTTGGCTTCTTGAGGATTATAGGCTTTGACTCCGCCTCCCACTGGTATAAAAACTACATCAGGAGTCCCCATGAGAATTTTCTGCTCAATCTCAATCGGTGCAGTTGCTCCTCCCAAATGTAGAATCTTGACCCCACCTTGAGTCCATTGCCAAGCTACATTAGTACCAAATCGCTTGCCTCCGACGCGATCATGAGGACTCCCAAATCCTTCAATTTTGATGTCACCTATCTGATAGGCACTTGGTTGATAGAGAATTTTGGGATTTCCTGGTAGTCCCTCAACTTCCCCTTCATCTAACAATTGGCTACTAATCAGCACTAAATCTGCTTGCACCCGAGGTGGGCGATATCCAGCCGTACAGCCAACTGTCCGAAAGGGATTCACCAAAATTCGCGAACCACTCCCAGTGAACAAAAAGCAGGTATGTCCAAGCCATTTCACCGTAACTCCGCCACTGGATGTCTGTGCCTGAGAAGACTTAAATCCAGAAGCTACACCAGTTGCCAGCGTTGTGAGCAAGCCAGCACTTGTATAGCGGATTAACTGTCGCCGTTTCATCTTTGTTTAATTAAATTAATTTGCCTTTGAAGATTATGATATGAAGTCATTGGAAATTGCTAATTGTTAATTGCTAATTGCTAATTGGGAATCGGGAATTTCTCCCTTATCTCCCCCAACTTCGGAAGTCCCTTATTGGGTGATAGGGGAAGGGATTTGGAGGAAGTTGCGCAATAAGTCCTTACCATAAGAGGTCAAAATACTCTCTGGATGAAATTGGACGCCCTCCAGGTGGGGATAGTTCCGGTGTCTGACACCCATAATTGTGCCGTCTTCAACCCAAGCAGTTATTTCCAGTACCTCTGGACAACTTTGGCGATCAATTACCAAACTGTGATAACGGGTAGCAGTAAAAGGATTGGCTAATCCTTGGAAAACTCCAACACCAGTATGATAAATCTCAGAAGTTTTGCCGTGCATCAAAACTGGTGCTGAGACAACTTTACCGCCGAATATTTGACCAAGGCATTGATGACCAAGGCAAACTCCTAAGATTGGCACAGTTGAACCTAGTTCACTGTACACGCTTTTTGATACGCCACCATCTTCAGGACGCCCTGGTCCTGGAGAAATCACTATCCCATCAGGTTGAAGCTGACGTATTTGGTCAACGGTAATTTTATCATTACGGTAGACCCGAATGTCTGAGGCTACAGGGAATTCTTTACCTAGTTCTCCTAGGTACTGCACCAGGTTATAGGTAAAACTATCGTAGTTATCAATAACAATGATCAAAGTCTTTGCTCCTCTAGCTGTTCACTAGGCAAATTGCTGTTGCCTTAGGGAACTCCAAGAAATCAATTATTCCACTTTTTGCACTCGTTCCAATACCACTCGGATCAGCACTATTATCTTTCTCTCAGCTCCGTTGCCTTCATCTGTCTTCGCAGCAAGAGACCCTCGCTTTTAGCGATGGGTTATTGACAGAGGAATGGGATATTTTTTGATTTGGAAGTCCCTTAACTCAGTAGCTGTAGTTTAGTGAGTAGAGGTGGTAATAATAGTGAACTCGCGACAAACAGAGCGGTGAGTGCTGAGATGAGAACCGCACCCGCCGCACAGTCTTTAGCAATTTTGGCGAGTTCGTGGTAGGTATGCTTAACGGTTAAATCAACTACCGACTCTAGAGCTGTATTTAATAACTCCAGGGTCAAAACTAAACCAATTGTCAAGCTAATCACAGCAAGTTCTACCAGTTGTATTTGTAACCAGACACCTAAACTAATTGCCAGAGTGCCAATTATGGTGTGGATACGAAAATTTCTTTGGGTGATAAACGCATACCGGACTCCCGCCCAAGCATACTGAAAACTAACTAGTAAATTAGGGGCAATTTTCCAAGCTAAGTCCCGATTTTTTTTGACAACCGGATCAGATTGGTTCGGTTTAGGCATTGATAGGTCTTGAGTGGTAGATAAAGAAGTTGCAGTAACAAACTGGGTAGTAGAAGACCTAGAGTGGGGAAATACCATTGCTATTTCATTCCATTTCATAAAGTACAACACCAAAATCCGGAACTCACTATTGTTATACAGCAAGCTCTACAATCCTAAGCAAATTTTTTTGCTGATCCAGCATTTTTGTGAGACTTTCTTCATCAGGATGATCCCATCCGAGAAGATGAAGTAAACCATGGGAGGCCAACCAGGCAAGTTCCGTCAGTAAAGAATGTTGTTGTTGTTGAGCTTGCCGATAGGCAGTGTCAACTGAAATCACCACATCCCCAAGATACAAAGGCACAGACTGCTGCATTTGAATGGGTAACTCAGGAGCATTTACTTCCAATGCCGCAAATGCGAGTACATCTGTTGGTCGATTTTGAGCACGATACTGGGTATTGAGAGACTGAATCTCAGGATCGCCGGTGAGGCGAAGGGTTAATTCGTAAGCATTGGCAGGCGGTAGATCTTCTTCCAGCGCTTCTAGCCATTGGTAGAACCAACTTTCCCAGGTTGAAGTTGAAATTGGGTAGGGAAACTTGTCAGAACTAGTAATTGCTGAGGGAGTAGTGGCAACAAAACAATCCTGCACAATTACTTCAATCGGGACCATGAGCTTCTCCTCAAGGTTTTACGCCATTCAGTCTAACGGGTTAGAAAAGCAAGACCAACTAACACAGCCAACAAACCAAAAGTAGTCAGAAAAAAGTGCGTAAGGGATTTACCTCCCTTACGCACCATATTGCGCATTGCTAGTTTTACGTAACTGGGTTTGGACTCAGTTGAGGCTGATGTCTGGGGAGTTGTCGTTTCGCCGAGAGTCTGTGCTGAAGCTTTGGGTAGTGAAGATGGGCTGCTCATAGATAACTTGTGGTAGATCTCAAATACTATGTGAACTATAATCTAGCAATTGTCTGAAAAAAAAGTGTTGGGTTTTGTTGCGTCAACTAAACCTACAAGATCAGCGATCACTTTAATATTCCAGATTCAGCGTAAAATAATGTCATATTGCCCCGCAAATCTCCTGAATGATTTGCCTTAACCAACGACAGGCTGGGGCTCGATCCGATAGTTTACTCCAGACCATTGAGATGATCAAAGGGTCTATTGGCAAAGGTAACTCAAACAGCTCAATCAACCCTTGCTCTATCATTGACAATGATTATCATTCTCTTTTTGGGATGTTTTATTTTTTGGAAGTCCCTTAGAGCAACAACTGCGTAAAACTTATCCCTTCTACGGATAAGTAGATAGAGAGACAAAAACCCAAAGACTACAGTAACCCCCATTGGTGATAGTGCCAGTGGGGGCTTATTTAACTTTCAATCGTGAGAAGTCCTACAGCTACCACGAAGTGGAGGTGTTAGGATGAATCACGAACCGGGTCCGTGACTGCCCATTGATATATTTCTGCAACGTAGAAACAGCTAAGGTATATACTCATATAGTAACACTGAATAAACAAGGAGGTGATAAACAACTGAAGATTGCATATCAATATCGAATTAAACCGACCAAGCAACAACGCGAAATTATTGATAACACGTTGGATATGTTGCGTTGCCAGTACAATTATGAACTAGCGCAAAGATTTGAATGGTACGAACAGAATCGGTGTTCTATTGATAGATGTCCTCTTGTTTGTCATGTTCCAGAATTAAAAGAAAAGCCGACTCGGTTTAGCCAACAAGCTAGCCTCAAACAGCTTAAAGTAGACCGCCCTTGGTACAAAAACATTCACTCGCAAGTACTGCAAGAAGTACCGAAGCGAGTAGAAATAGCTTTTGTTAAATGGTTGGCTGGTGATTCTAAGGTCAAGAAATCTGGTCGTCCAAGATTCAAAGGAGTAGGACAATATAAAACTTTCACTTATCCGCAATTCAAGCAACATGATTTTGTTGGCAATAAAATAAGATTGTCTAAAATAGGTGAGGTGAAAGTAATCGTTCATCGTCAGCTCCCTGATGGTTGGGCAATCAAAACGGTATCTGTCACAAAGAAAGCTAAGGGATATTATGTAACTTTGAGCTTGGATGCGAAAACAGTACCGACAACAAAGCCAGATTTCAACCCGGATAATATTGTTGGAATTGATGTGGGCTTAATTGACTTCTATGTGGATTCAGATAATAACCGGATTGCTGCACCAAAATATCTACGCCAAGCTGAAGTAAAATTAAAGTCAGCGCAACGAAAAGTTTCTCGTAGAAAGAAGGGTTCAAAAAGACGTAAAAAAGCAATTAGTAAGCTAGGTATACAACATAAAAAGGTTGCTGATACCCGAAAAGATTTCCATTTCAAAACAGTTAAAAAACTGCTAGATAAATACGATGTAGTAGTAGTAGAAAAGCTGAATATAAAAGGACTTGCGAAAACAAGATTGGCTAAGTCGGTAAACGATGCTGGTTGGGGACAATTCATTTCAATTCTGACAAACAAAGCCGAGAATGCTGGTTTGAAAGTAGTTGCAGTGAATCCTAACGGTACAAGTCAAGAATGTTCTAGTTGTGGTCATAAAGTGAAAAAGCTGCTATCTCAAAGAATGCATAATTGTCCGGTATGTCATACCAATTTATGCAGGGACTTGAACGCGGCGATAAACATCAAGAACCGTGGGGCGCACGGTCTCAAAGCTCAGCATATGTCGTCAAAGACGAGTCCCTGAGAAGCCTACACCTACTCGAAGAGAGGTGTAGGTACGTCACGACACTGCATTCTTTAGTCCTGGGATGAGCTTAAAAATTCTAAGATATGCTTAGCTGTTACCTGAGGCTGCTCAAGGTGAGGAACATGACCACAATCATCCAGCCAAATTAATTGAGAAGATGCGATCGCATGTTTAAATTTGTAGCCATCATCAGTACCCAAAATTCGGTCATCTTTCCCCCACAAAATTAGTGTTCGCTGGTTAATTTGGGATAGTTTTTCCTGAAAAGAACCATATCCTCCACTTTTGGTAAAAGCTTTCAAAGCTTGATTCCAACTAGGTAGCTTCAGATGCAATGCTGCACACAATGTAGCATCAGGAGTGACTAAATTTTTGTTAAAATAAGCAGCTTGACTAATTTGCTCACGCACTTTAGGAATGCGTAAAAACTCTACAGCCAATGTATCGAAAGGCCAAAACAAAAATTTACCAATGGTTGGTCCAGCAGTATAGCCAGCACTATCTATTAATACGAGCTGCTCCACACATTGAGGATAATCTAGAACAAAGTCAATTGCTACTGCTCCTCCCATCGAAGCGCCTACCAAAATCACTGGTTGATTAATCAGAGTTTTCCAAAAATAGTATAGATGGGTCTTAATTGCTGCTGGATTAAAAGCAATTTCTGCTAACCTTTCCGTAAAGCCAAAACCTAATACATCAACTGTCCATGTCTCATTTTTAGCCGCAAGCAATGGTAGTAAGCGACGAAATTCTAACACAGAACTATCAAAACCGTGAAGTAACAAAATAGGCGTCCCAGTACTACCTTGATGTACATAAGTTGTGGCAATTGGTTGCTTACTTAAGGAAGTTGGAATCTGAGTTTGCTCAATACTCTCAGCAAGAGCAATCGAAGTAGATTCAGTTAATTCAGCAATTTCAGGTGGTAAAAAATTATTCGACATAACTTATGGATAAGGTGTTAGGCAATGGTGACAATTTGAAGGGTCGTGCATTTTGTCAAGTACTATATATAGAGTTTGAGCACTCTTCAAAACCCTATATATGGGAATAACCAAGGAGTCAAAAAATTGTGCTTCCTCTTCCCCATCTTCGCGTCCCCGCGTCCCCGCATCTGGTGCGTCTCCCTTTGAGTTTGAGTACTACAGCTTCATAACCAATTTTGAACGCACCCCAGCTAAATTGAAAATTCTAGCTGGGGACTGTGCTCAACATTTTGTTCAATTTTCAAGACAGTCAGATTCATCTTCAGATGCTGATGTTTCTACAGGTATCATTGACTCCGTTGCGGGTTCAAGCACTGCTAACTGAGCTGGAAGCTCTTGAACAGAATGACCTTGCCATTGATCTAAAACATCTTTAATAAAGGCTTCCTCAATCCAAGTTTTGACAACTACTGTCAGAGGTAACGCTAGTACCAACCCTAAGAAGCCCAAGAAGCTAGCAAAAAAGAGCTGCGCCGTCAGAGTCATCGCAGGTAGTAGGGAAACCTGCTTTTGCATCACCATCGGACTAAACCAATAACTTTCTAGATTTTGGATGAAGAGATAGAGAATGATAATGCCAAGAGCCTTCCAGGGAGAGTCTGCAACTAGCAAGGGAAACACAACACTCAAAACCGGACCAATATTAGGAACTAAGTTGAATACCCCTGCTAAGAGTGCATGAGCAAGTACAAAGGGGATGCGCACCAAAAAAAACAAACCCATGCCACTTAAGGTGGCAATAAATACAGAGTTAAGGAGAATACCTCCCATCCAGTTGAGTAGGGCAACTTCACACTCCGAGAGAATTGTCTGGGCTCTGCGTCGATAGAAGGAAGGGAACAACCGCACTACTAATCCTCGGTAAGCGAGGGGATTTACCAACAACATGATGGTTAAGACAATCACCAGCCCAAGTTGCAGTAGAGTTGTCAGAGAATTGGAAAAGAACGCGAAAAAGTTCCCTAGGAGATTTTGAGCGAAAGGTCCTACTTGCTGAGTTAACTCAGAAAGACTAGGTAGATCTAAGTCTTGTTCTAAAAACCAGTCAGGAGGATCTTTGATCTGGATATCGATCCAACGGACGAGTTCTTGAAGCTCGAATTGACCTCTGGCAATTAATTTCTGAAACTGTCCGATAAAAGGTGGCATCACCAGGCCAAAAAACAAAATACCGAACACTAGCAGCAAGCTGAGGACTACAAGGACAGCCCAAATTCTTTGGATACGTAACTTCAGTACTATCCACCGTACCAAGCCATTAAGGGCGATTGCCAGCACAACCGCAGTAAAAATCAGTAGCAGTATCTGTCGGAACTGCCACATTATGACTAAGGCGATAATCAAACAGAGGAAGCCAATCCAATCAGCTAGTTTCACTGTGCTAACTCCTTTCCTCCAATCTCAGCGAAGAAGTTGGCTTCCCCGTCACTTTGTGTGATGTTTCCACTGCAACCCTAACTACTGTTGAAATTGCTCTAACAACCAAGCCCTAACTTGACTATGATTGTTTTGGCGAGTGCGCCTGAGTGCTTCTTCTAATAAAGCAATTTTTAACTCAGGTAAAACTTGGGATTTTTTAATTCTAAAAGTACCATGATTTTGCATCGTAAAAGCCATAATTTTTCAACTCTGGACATCAACGATCCAAGATTCTTTGATATCTAAATCTTCATGAAGTAGTCTTTTTGCTCTTGACAAACAACTAACAACTAACAACAAATAACAGAAAATCCCCCGGTTCTAAAGAACCGGGGGATGAGTTAACGGTTTTGTTAACTCCTGCTCACGAAGCATTCTCCTTGATGAGTACTCCTGAACTTCTGAACTCCTGAACTCCTTGGTAAGATATATTGCATGATAACAACATCATGCCAAGTTCCATTCATAAATCCAATTTCTTTTTGAATGCCAACGATTTCAAAGCCAAATTGCTGATGAAATCGAATACTGCCCTGATTGGCGGCTAAAATCTTCGCCACAATATGATGGTATCCATAGTTGGCAACTTTTTTAATCAGTACCTGCTGCAAAGCTCTGCCGTAGCCTTTGCCAATTTCGGAAAATGTGAGATAAATTGAAGTTTCGCAGCAAACCTGATAACCAAGCCGATCGCTATATCGCTTAATGATTGCCCAGCCGAGCTTCTTGTCGGGAATCTCTGCTACAAATAATGCTTCTCGGTGATTCATTTTTTGGACGATCGCTTGAATATCTTCTGCTGTGTAGAACTGGGTGTCCATGGTGATGCCACCGTAGGCGATCGCTTCATTATAAATCGAGGCGATCGCACCATAATCTTTTGGTTCTGCCGGACGAATTGTGAGGAAAGATATTTCAGGATTAACAGCAAGCATAGTTCAGACGACTCCTCTCCCTAAACAATTTGTGCGATTGGTTTCACGGAAGGACGCTGGGCATAATCGATCAACCAGCTAATGAAGCGATCCATAATAGGTTTTTCTGTCAAACTTTCTAAATGGATAAATCCATTAATATTGCCCGCATTAATTTCACTAATAATCCTGGTGCCATCGTCATCTAATAAAAAGTCGTAGCCTAGAGTATGTAGTCCCATTGCCTGATAATGACCTACGGTATGCTCGATAGCCTCAAGTTCCTCATCAGTAACATCTGCGAGGGTACATTCTCCATCACAGCTGAAATTATTGATCCAATGGCCACTTTTTGAGCACCGCAGATAGCTACCATAAATTTCGCCGTCTACTACAAGGATGCGTTTATCCCCTGCATTAGTGCGATGGAGATAACGAAAGAATTGTATTGGTTCAACTTGTCCTTCTTGGAGATAGCTCATCACCTGAGAAAACTGTGTAAATGTCTGCGTTCCCCTCAAAAAGTTATCCACCTGAAAAACACCGTTTTGATACCAAATCTTGAACACCCCACGTCCACCACAGCTATTTGCCTGTTTTGCGACAATAATTTGAAACTGCTCAAAGAATTCCAAAGCTTGTGTCCATTCAGCGGTGACGATTCCCTCTGGGATATAACCCTTGGCTACCTCTAATAAAAAATGAGGTTTGATTTGTTCTTTTTTACTAGAAGGACGGTTGACAAAGCGGGTAAACTTTTCCCAGGCAGTCAACCGATCTAGATAACTAGGAGGAAAGGGTTTTAGCGTCCGGCAAAACACCAGATCAATGTTTGCCAAATCGAGCCAGTTTTCCGCAGCATCACTCAAAGCTATAAATTCCTCGTAGGTTAACTCCCCTGCCGCTGAAGCAACCTGGACTTTGGGCAACTGTTCGGCAAACACCTGGGAAGTTGGCATGTGGTAAAACTCTACTCTGGGGTCGAGTGAAAGCCTTTGGTAGAAGATCGGCACACCCCAAGGCACATTCTTATATCGAGTAGGCTCGCAAATACTTAGAAGTTTCATGGAAAGAGTAAATAATGAATGTAGAATGCAGAATGTAGAATGTAGAATGCAGAATTAAGAATTTAGAATCACTTACTCATTCTTAATTCTTAATTCTTAATTCTTAATTTTTAATTCTTATGCTGTTGCGGTACTTTCTCCTTGAACCGCCATTTCTTGGATAATCATGTCTTTTTCTTCAGGTTTCGGAGGCATCTGTTTACCCAAGGTGGTAATGAAAATGCCAATCATAATCACGACAAACGCTACAATCTGAATTGGAGAAGGGCGTTCTCCATTGAGGACAAAGGCGAAAATAACACCGAAGATAGGAGTAGCAGAAGTCCATTTACCTACCACCCTCGAATCTAATCGACCCAATGCCGCATACCAGAGAAACTGACCCAGTACAATCAGGATTAGGGCATAAATGGACATAACGATCCATAACTGTCCGGCAAAGGTTTCGGCAAAATGCTCTGGACCAAATACGATGTTGGCGATCGCAAAGAAAACGATCGAAGACACAAAATTGCGTGTAAAGACCACTGTTCGCAAGGGTGTATCTTGGGTCAGCATAAATTTGCCGATAATCGATGTAATGGCATACACAAAACTAGATCCCAAAATGAACAAGTCACCACGATTAAGTTGAAAGTTAGTGCTAATTAACAGAATTCCTAAAATTCCTACACCGATCACAGAGAAGCCTAGCCACTCTGACTTCAGAATCCTCTTACCAAAGATTACTGCCCCAGCCAAAGCGTAGAGGATCGGACCGAGGCGTGCCAGTAGCACAGCATTGGTAACCATCGTGTAATTCAGGCCAATGAAAATCAAGGCTGACAGCAGCGACGCTAGACAACCATTGATAAATAACCCGATTAGAATTTTGGGGGGAGTCTGGCGCAAGTCTTGCATAATCGACGATACCCCAAACCAGAACAACACCACTAAAGCAGCACAGAGATTGCCCACAAAGAGGACATTGCAAAAGGAAATTGGAGTTTCCATGCCACCGCTGAGAGCTTGAGCATTAGCAATTAAAAAAGCAATCAGTGAAGGACGTAGAGCTACCAACGCCCGTGACACGACAAGCATCAATTTGGGATTAATTCCCGATCCAAGAGAATTTGCGTTCATGGGACTAGTCTTTAAACACGCTTGTAGCTAGAAGGGTCTGCTTGGATGACGAACATATCGTCGTATTGGATCACTTTCCCTGTAATCTGAATTGGATCGGCAACTAGATTGAGGATGCGATCGTTTACGGCTTGCCCCTGTTTATCTGCCAAAAGAAAATACATCACATCGTTGCGGTTATTCTGTACTCGAAAGACTGCGGGCACCCCTCCACTAATGCACCGGATGGCACAGGCTCGATGGGTTTTACTCTGTCCCGGTTTCATGACACCGGGGTAGCATTTGCTGTCAAGGATCTCACCGGTTAGGGAGTATTCTCCTAAAGAAGTTCCAGCATTGGGGGTAAGATTGATGTTATCCGGTGGAGAGATTGGTTCTGCTGAACGAACTGCCATTACGGAAAGATGATTGCGGGATACCACCGTGCCGTTGAGTTTGACCCAGTTACCGATCTGTTCTAACACAGATGCATCTGGAGAAGTTTTACCCCTTCCGGACAATACGTACCGGGAAAAAGGAACACTAGAGCTTATGTTGCCAGGACGGAGCACAATTAGGTGCGGTACGGGTTCACCAACCAGTAAGCCCTCTAGATCAACGGTTCCGTGAATTTTCCCACTGTTGAACTGCTCATGCACCTTCGGTAAAACCAGAGCAAAGACAATAACCCCCAACACGAGTAGTGGAATAAACTGCATTAAAAAGCGCCGATAGCCCGATGGCATAGGAGCATAGTTAATGTAAAACTCATCATTTGTTGGACTTTGATCAGATGACATGGTTAGGAATTGGGAATTGCGTCTAGGAAATAAGAGCAGGTTCAACCGGTGTACCGGCGGGATGGGGAATTGCTCGGATAAAAATGCGATCGCTCACTACTTTCACATCAAACGTTGGCACCCGTTCATGGAAAGGAGGTGGAGATGCGCCAGAGTCAGGGAAATACTGATAGCCATGCCAAGGACAGGTGATACAACCATCAATGATTTTGCCTTCACCTAAAGGTCCATTCTGGTGCTGACAGACATTGGAAACTGCTGAAATTTTGCCGTCGTACTTAAATATTGCTACCCTTTCTCCGCTAATAGTAACTACCTTGGCGTGGTATTCGGGAATCTCTTGTACAGTTCCTACTTCTACAAAGCCGTCAGCAGCAGGGTTGAGGCTTTGCTTATCTTGCTGGAACTCGCGGTAGCCTGTGATTAAGTGCAGGATCAAAAGCCAAACCATGCCAAATAAAACAGCAATGGTTAAAAACGGATGCTTATTGGTTTGTAATGCTCCTAAGACTACATGGCCCACGAGCAATCCATAGGCAAGATAAACCCCCATGTGAAGGGCTTTCCAAACTGGGGCAGTGAGATTCGCTAACCAAAAATCGTGACTAGTGGCTGCCATTAAAAAGAGTATGACTAAAGCGATCGCGCCCAAAATTTCAAAGGGAAACAGAGTAAGGTTACTGTAGTGGCTATTGCTCACAAACAGGCTGACTAGGGGGTCAAGGTTGCCGTAGTCGTGATACCAAGTTAGGGCTCCCACAAAGTTCCAGAAGGGCAGAGACCAATTGGCGATCTTGGGCTCAAACCCCACTACATGAACCAGGGCAAGGAAAAACATGGTGACGCCCATATGCCGTCGATTAAACAGCAGCGGATAAAATTTGGGGTTTAATCGACTCAACGGACCAATGGAGAGAATTACATGGAGCAATAAAAAAGCTGCTGATCCATAGGCACGAATTCTTACCCCGCGAATATCTAAATCACTGCTGATGGTTTTGCTGATGGTGATAAAGCCATAGATATATAGGCCAACCGTCACCAGTAAGATAATGTCGTAAATAATCTTTTGTCGATTCCACTGAATCGCTTTGTAACCAACGCTCATGGAGAATTAAGAATGTAGAATTAAGAATGTAGAATTGAAAATTCCGTACATCTGTAGGGGCGAGTTTAGGGTCACCGTTAATCCCTTAGATGATAATCTTCATACAAAACCCACCCCAACTAAATTCTCAATTCAGGACTAGGGAAATAAGTTGGGAGGTAAGGGAGTAGAACCGATTACTGTATTCTGACCACGACTAAAAAATAGCAGATGTCCAGGTTGCTTTTGCATCCCTGAGGGAATTGGGAAACGTCGGCTACTGCTACCTGAAAGCTGTCCTAACAACAGCGCTTTTTCATCCACAGTGTTGGGAGTAGAATTCCCTGCTCTCCAATACACCAGAATGTTGGAGAACTGTAAGGCTTCAGCGGGTTCAAGTTCTAGAAATATTGCTCCACCAGCAGACTTTGAGGTTTCAGCTAGCACCTTAATGCTATTTACCAAGAGCGTTTCCGAGGTAATAACATCAGCGGCATCTTCCTGAGATGGGAAATTAGCAGCTGCAAACAGTTCATCAGTGGTTTCATCCACAGTTGGGATCGAGGGTCGCCACAGTAGCCCTGCGAAGAAGACTAAGGGCAACGCACCAGATAAAATAACAACTGTGTAAAAATGGGCTTTTCGACGAGATAGAATCATGGCAAGCAGTTCCTAAACGTTAGGAGGTTGGATGGCAGCAATCCGATGAGCATTGCGCTCCACAGGTGTACGTTTTCCTCGGAGCCATCGAACAGCAAACATAGGCCAAAACACGCAAAGCCCAGGAATGATAATTAGTCGAAACCCGATATTTTTCCATCCCTTAGCATCGGGGTCAAGCCGCCCAATGCCAAACAGATGAAATAGTACAGAAAACACCAGTCCCGCATAAAAGTAGGCTTGGACGACTTTGAGCAACCATTCAACTACTGCAACACCAATACCATCCATAACGATCGCTCCTTAATAGATAAGTTTCAAGAGGATGAAATTGTCATAGCTATCATCTTGTGGACATTCCAAACCACTGAGTCTCCCTGTTCTCACCCTTGTATCTATTGTTCTACCCCTTGTATCCATAAAGCAAGGGGCATTAAATTCTCTTTAGTCCGGAAACTGATTAATTCATCTTGGCAACGCCCAAAGGTACATTGAATTTTTCGCACCAGACCCAAATTTCGTTATATTTATCTGGATTGATATCCTCAGAAATGACATATATTTGAGCACCCGTATTTGACTCAAGATGACTAAACTGGGTGGATGGATCGTATCCATCTTTTCCAAAACCTAGCTTTGGATCTGGGGCATTATCTAGAGAAAAGTCGGATTCTAAAACAACGATAGTGCCAGAGTCAGTCTTTAGTACTGTAACGCCACCTGTAACAATGTGGTCAGTTCGTCCTTCAAAAGTGCCATTAAAAACAATTTCACTCTCGGCATTTGCGGCAAGGGAGAAACCGAAACAACTGAGAGTCAGTGAACCGATTAGAAGAGTAGACTTAATTAATGAACGAATCATAAAAAATCTCCTTATTGGGCGACTTAAGTTGACTTTAAAATGCTCAGATTAGAAATAAATGAGGAAATTTATAGAAAACCATGAGTGAGATCGATTGTTGGCAGAATTTGATAGATTTATCCATTTTAATGAGCAAAATTTCATCAATTAATGTCGTATTTTTTTATATAATCTTGATATAAAATCTGGTAAGCAGTATCGCTACTATTTCAGCAAACCCTAACTAGGGCTTGCTGAATAAGTCATAATTGCCGGTTGGGATAGGTGGTAGGTTTTAGGTGTTAGGTGGTAGGTAAGGTTTTAGGTTTTAGGGATTTTCCACTGGCGGTGCAAGGTTTTTGCATCGATGGGCTCAAAAAGCTTGCACTTTTTTTGCTCATAAGTGCCTGTAAGTCTTATCTGGTATGGCTTTCACAGTTTTGAAGCAAACCCTAAGTATGACACAAGTTTTGATTTTTGGTATTAGGATGACCGAAAGCAATCACTGCTACCGCCCACAAATTGGCAAGTATTTTCAGAGTCCCTAATATCGATCGCCCAGGATTTCTAGAGCACGATCTGAGCATCCCATTAACCACATATTGGGTAACCCACTTTTCTTCCCTAGCAACAGTCGCCTCCGACTGCGGAAAGTTTCTGGTTTAATATAGGCTCCCAGTAAAATTCGTCGTAATCCGGGATTCCGAATACCCGTCCGTCCGTGGAGCAGTCGCCAGTTATCGTTAACTAATACCTGTCCGGGAGCTATAAGAAATTCGGCGTTATACTCTGGAGATTCAGCTAGGGCAGTAAATGCTTGGTAGGCGGCATACAAGTCTTGAATTTTGTCCGAGGAAACATCAAGCGGTACCCGGTCGTTTTTATTGTGACGAATCTGGTAAACTTCGCCATTTTCATCCAAATTAATGACGTGCTGGCGATAATAGATTTCCCATTGGTATTTTTTGGTGCCTTTTTCCTTATCAGATACTTTTTCCTCTACACCCAGCCGTCTGCGACCTGTTGATATATACTCTTGGGTGAGTAGCTCGAAATATTTTGGCTGCTCAGTCCTCAGAACTTCAGCAATTTTGAAACCATCTACCAGAGTGGAATATCCTTGTCTGTCATTGTCAGGATTTTCGTATTCAATACATCCGAGAAATTGAAGTCTGGGAGGAACGTTGTAGGAGACGTGATCGGTATGATTGTCCAGCCGATGCAAGTACTTATAGGAGTGGTGAATTTTCCCTGCCAGTTGGTTCGCTGTATTTAAAGTATAAATATTGGTAGGATGATATCGTTGCTGTATCGGTCCGACGCGCTCTACTAATGCCTGAAATGCTTCTCTCGTTTTGGGAAAGCCGTCAATAATTACCATTCCCACATCCAGCATTTTATCCAACCAATGCAGTAGCGTTTCATCGTCCCTCATCACTTCCTGGTAATCGAAGTATGGGATGGACAGCGATGAGTCCCACAGTTGGGGTTTTCGTCGCTGTTTTAGAGCGGGCTCTTTTTGACAGTGAACTCTCAGCCAAGATGGATCGTAGACGCTATGATGTCCCGGTTCTTCACCACCCCAAATGATATCTAAATTTCCTTCGCGGTCTATTTTGACCGTTTCAGCGATCGGATTTAGTGGCATTTTCAGGGGGTCGTGTCCTTCTCCTTCTCCACTGTTGAGGCTTAATGTATCTGGTTGGAAACATTTGGGACAGTGGCAAGTATCCCGCAGCCAGAGGTTGTGATAAAAGCTTTCGTGACCATCTTTCCAAGTAATTTGCACCCCGTTATCGACGGTGGTAACCGATTGGATGCGAAAAGCCGATTTGAGTTGCTGAACTAATGCGACCATATTACTCCTTTTATCGATAAATAGAATAGAGTTATCGATAAATAGAATTGAACTAAGAATTTAACTAAGAATTGAACTGTTAATGGAAAGTTCGATCCCACTTGCCAACTAAATTGACGGCATAAGGCTGAGGAAAATACTGCTCAAAAATCCTGTAGTAGAGTAATTCCTCCTTACTTTTTATGGGGTCTCCCTGAAAGCGTTCCCGCTCGAAATCTTCGTCAGAAATAGTAGCCTCAGCGTGAGCTGCTAAAACTTTAGAGGAAGCAGAACCATGAGCAAATTCCATCTTGTCTCGCCAAACTATTTCTGGGGGTAAATAGTCTTCAAAAGCTTTACGGAGCAACCATTTTTCAATGCCAAAGCTCTGGTAAAGCTTGAGGGTAGGATCTATAGTCAGTGCCATTTCCACAAAGTCTATATCTAGAAAAGGAACTCTTGCTTCTAAACCATGAGCCATTGTCAGTCTGTCTAATTTTTGCAAATTGAGATTATGTAATCCTTTAATCCGATATACCAATTCTTGATTTAACCTCTTGCCATCATTGTAATCAGCTAGATAACTATAGCCAGCAAACAACTCATCTGATGCGTCTCCTCCGAGAACCACTTTGACATATTGGCTAGCAAGATGAGATAGCAAGTAGGTAGGTACACAACTTCTTAACCAAGCGGCATCATAGGATTCAAAGTGGTAAATTACCTCGGGTAGAACAGAAAGCATTTCTGCTTCTGAGTAAATATATTCGTGATGAATTGTTCCTAAATATTCTGCTACTAATCTTGCTGCTTTCAGATCGGGAGAGTTAGCAAATCCGGTGGAAAAAGAATGTAGTTCTGACAGCTCTCGCTTCATTAAGGCCGCAATGATGCTAGAATCAAGTCCTCCACTGAGAAATACTCCTACAGGAACGTCAGACATTAAACGCCTGCGGACACTTTGAGAAAGTCCTTGGCGAATTTTTTCTAAAATCACCTCTACATCTTCTAAAAACACATCGACTTCGGGTAAATCGTAGTAGGGTTGTAAACCCTCATTAGAATGGTAATAATGTCCTGGAGGAAACTCTTTAATTTGTTCGCCATGCTCTATTAAAGCTTTGATTTCCGAAGCAAAAAATAAACCTTCTTCAGTTTGGGCATAGTATAAAGGTTTAATGCCTAAGCGATCGCGAGCGACAAAGAATTCCCGCTCGCTAGCCAAGATAAAGCTAAACATACCTCTGAGTTTTTGAGGCATCTGAGTGCCAAACTTTTGGTAGAGCGGTAGCAGAATTTCCGTATCGCTGTTGGTTGAGAAGTTGTAGTTTCCCTGCAAGCGTTCGCGCCATTGTTGATGGTTATAAATTTCTCCGTTAGCAATAGCATATAATTTGCTCTGCGAATCGTATAATGGTTGCTGTCCTCCTTCTACATCAATAATGGCAAGACGATTATGTCCTAAAGCATAGTTTTCCTGGCAAATGCTACTACTACCATCCGGTCCGCGATGACCTAAGATTGACAATGCGTCTTCAAAGCCTGGTAAATTTGAGCCAAAAAATCCAACTATTCCACACATATCTTTATAGTCAAGGTAACCTCAAGGCTATCGAGTGAAGACTACCATCTGAGTCCCAAAAACTGCGGTAGAGGCTATCTTCAGCATCGTAAAATACCTCAGTGTCTGTTTCTGTGAATTTACTTTGGGTTATATGAGACATCTCTAGGAAATAAATTATTCCATTTCAAGACAAGGGCTTGTCTTTTCAGCAAGATTTAATCTAAAATTTTTAGCTGTCTTCCGGGAGAAGCCCCACGTCCTACCCCGTAGGGGAGGCGTGGGATGAATCCCGGCCAGGCTCTAGACACTTGGGACAACTATTCGTGCTACAATATAAGATAAGCAAAGGTAACAAAGCCTAAAATGCTGGTTACCAATAACTGAACCTAGACAACTTGAAATATCGGGTTCCATCCAGTAACTGTTCTTTTACTGAACTATCTGTGGGTGGGTAAAATTTCAACAGTACATAGATTGAACTAGTATGTGTGTATTGAAAAGGGGCGGTGGGGCATCCCGTCTCGTTAATAAAGCTCAGTTAATGTCCGACGGGATACCGGGAGTCGCTGAGAAGCCCACACTTACCCGATAGGGAAGTGTGGGAGTATGTCACTCTACTGCTTTGTGTAAATATGTCAAAGCTTCCCCACCAGACTTCCAATAAGTCCCTTGAAGCCAAAAGCTCTACCCTAAGACATCTGCGTCGATTGAGTCACCTGCTTGATAATGCTATTCCCATCCCAGGTACCCGTTATCGTATTGGTCTTGATCCAATACTAGGCTTGTTGCCGGGAGGTGGTGATCTTTTGAGTACCATATTCTCAGCATATATTGTGTTCAGAGCTGCCCAAATTGGTCTCCCACGAGCTTCTTTGGGGCAAATGGTATTGAATATCCTGGTTGATACCTTGAGCGGTTCTGTGCCTGTGTTAGGGGATTTGGTTGATGCTACCTGGAAAGCCAATGTCAAAAATATCCGGTTGCTGGAGGAGCATTTGGATGTTCCCGAGGCACAATACAAGACAGATTGGTGGTTTCTTGCCTTTTTGTTGGGGGGGTTATTCTTGATTATGGGCGTTGTAGTTACCATCAGTGTCACGATTGTGGGATGGCTACTGGGAGTACTCACTGGGAGCCGATGAGTTTGGGGAGATGGGGGAGATGAAGGAGACACGGAGACGCGGAGACGCGGAGACGCGGAGACAATTCCCAATTAGCAATTAGCAATTAGCAATTAGCAATTAGCAATTATCAATTATCAATTATCAATTACGGTAAATTTCTTGGAACTCTCTGAGTTGATCGCTATGATTCAATAATGTGCAACCAAAAAAATAGTTTGGTCAAATGAAAACCGCGACGCGCCCAGACAACCTAGAAATTTTGGGAAATCTGTTACAGGAAGACTTACAGGCAAAACTGTCTGAGTCGATTCCTGTTCGAGTTAAGTGTCTGGTAAAGGAATGTACCTTAGCGGTTCTGGTGCAACATCGAGGGGAGGAACTGCCAAATCCCCAAGAAATTTTTGAATTTTTAGAGCAAACTATGCTCACTGAGCAGACACTCCTAAAGTTGCTCTTACATGAGGATCGCCCAGTTAGCCGCCCGGTAAAAATGTATGTGAGGGTAGCAGGACAAAAACAGGCTTATGGCTCCCACTCCTTTACTGTAGAACCGCCTGTCTCAGCAACCATACCTGTTACCACCGAAGAGGATATACCAGAAGCTGAACAGCTTCCTGGTACTTCCCTAGAAGAGGCAAGCAACGAAGTAGAGTCCGAGTCTAGCAGCACCAATGTGCCAACAAAATTTGCAGCTGCACCTCACCTTCAAGAGCAGCAAACAGGTGAGTCTGATGAAGCAACAGAGGAGACACCAGAATCAGCGCCAACTAAGTCGAAACAGGCTCTGATACCTTTGGTAGTATCAGGTGTAGGTTTAAGTTTGGTGGTTTTCATTGGCTGCTTTTATGTTCTGACTCGTCCCTGTGTAATGGGAAAGTGTACAGCAATTGTTGAGGCTCAGAATTTGAGGGAGCAGTCAACGAAAACCCTGCAAAATCCTCAATCCGGTAAAGAAGTTCTAGATGCGCAAGAGCAGTTAGCAGATGCAATTAACTTGCTAGAAGCGATTCCCCCTTGGTCAAAAGGACATACCAAAGCTCAAGAAATTCTAAAAACTTATCGCAACCAAAATCAAGACCTTGACCAAATGGTAAAGGCTTTGAAAATGGCAGCAAGAGCTTCTTATAAAAGCCAAAATCCACCTCATGCAGCATCCAAGTGGATAGAAATTCAGAACCTGTGGCGAGAAGCGATCGCACAGTTAGAACAACTTCCTAAAAATAGCAAGCTCCAGCCTTTAGCCCAAGGAAAAATTAAGAGCTATAAACTTAATTTAGAGCAAATTAAGCAGCGATTGGTTCAAGAGCGCAAAGCTCTCCAAACATTACAAGCGTCAAAGGATGCAGCACTCATTGCCCAGGCTCGTCAAGGGGTTGCCCAAGAACCAATTCACTGGCAACTAGTTTATTCCACCTGGCAGACAGCATTGAACAGTCTTCAGAAAATTCCTCAAGGAACAACAGCATATACCGAGGCACAGAAGCTATTAGAATCCTATCAACCCCAAACAACTGCAGCCCGCGATCGCAAAACTCAGGAGAAAATTGCTGCTAATGCTTATAACCAGGGAATCCGTTTAGCTAAAGTAGCCAAGAATTTTGAGCAAGATAATCAATGGTCAGCAGCTGTAACTAACTGGCGTAATGCCTTAACTCACGTGAGTCAGGTTCCCAGTAACACATTTTACTACAACAAGGCACAATCCTTAGTTGACCCTTATAAAGGTGGACTTGAGCAAGCTCAAGGAAAACTGCGCTCTGCTGTGAAGGTACAACAAGCTCGCAGAGATTTGAATCAGATTTGCTCTGGGAAAGGTCAGGTTTGCAAATATAGCATTAACACTAATGTAATCAAAGTCAGGCTAGCTGTCTCCTATGTACAGAAGATACAACAAACAGCTATGAACGCTGACGCTAAGGGTGATTATAAAACTCGTGCTAATCTGGTTGACCATATATCCAAGTTACAAGAAGCCCTCGAAACCGTTAGCGATAATGCCCGAATCCGTTTGGAAATCTATTCTCCTGATGGTGTACTGATTAGTAGTCATAGACCAAGTTAAGTTGGTCATTGGTCATTGGTTATTAGACATCTCCAGAAAAGAAGCTGAAACCCTTATGGAACCTAGGTAAATATTGAGTTTTTGGAGATGTCTATTGGTGGATGTCAATTCTGCCTAACTGAAATCTTGCGATCGCACTGATGGTGTATTGATTAATAGTCACACACCAAGTTAAGGCATGACATCATCAAGCTTGAGCTGTAATTCTGGAAGGAGCGGAGATGCTATGGTTTCACCTAACCTAAATTGTTGTAGCTCGTAGCTATCTCCAACTAGCTGATAAACAGTAAATGTTGGCTGCTTTGGTCTACCGATGAATTGAATACCACCTAACCCCCTAAAATCGGCAATCCAGTATTCTGGAATGCCGAGAATAGCATATTCTTCCACTTTACGGGCATAGTCATCTTGCCAGTTTGTACTAATAACTTCAACAACTAGTTTTACGGTACTGCCATTACAAATAATTGGCTCTTGTTGCCATAGTGGTTCGTGAGTCAGTTCTTCTTTATCTAAAACAATTACATCAGGACGCAAAGCGGTTGCTTCTGCTGCTGGAGGTTTAATCAGACAATTTTTAGGGATTAACCAGTCTAAATTCAATCGCAGAATTTCGGCATATATTCTACCAGCTAGGCTTCCAGCAACGATTTCATGAGGCCCAGTTGGTTCCATATCTCTTAATTCTCCATCGATGAGTTCGTAGCAAGGATTATCGCCATATTGCTCAATAAATGTTTCAAAGGTCAGTAGCTTAGGTGAGGTGTAAATCATTGCAGGAAATTGATTAGGTGTTAGGTGTTAGGTATTAGGTATTAGGTGTTAGGCATTGGTGACAAGTTAAATCAGTAATAACCAATGACTAATGACCAATAACCAATGAATAATGAACAATAACCAATAACTAATTCTAATTCTGTAACTTTCTAACTTCCTTGTGGACAGTCATACCAATTTGTAGCGACTCGTTGAGTAACCGCCCATATTCACTTGTTTGATTAATTCTATCAAATGTCATCAAAGTGGTTAGATTATTTTCTAGATCTGACAATAATTGATAACGACGATCAATAAATCCCTGATGTTTTCTAATAATTTTTTCTACTTGTAATGCACTAATTAAGCTTGACTTGGTAACTTTTAAGGCTTCGATGACTTCGGTTCTATTATTGGTTCCAGACAATTTATCAGAGTTTCCTAATGATTCTAGTTTATCGATGAGACCTAAAGTTTTAACTACGCCATTGTACTTATCGACTTCCTCGATTAATTGAGCTAATGACTTACTTTGTTTTGCCTGCTTACACAAATATAAATTCCATACTGAGATACTTAGTAAAGCAATGCTAAAAAGTGATGCCAAAAGTTGAGTAATTCCAGCACTATCCTCTGGTAAATCTCCTAAACTACGTAGCACAATCAAGCTTACGGGCATGAGGAAAATTAAAACTACTAGCAAGACAAAAAATTCTGTCATTAAAACCGATAATCCCTGCTGGTAGTTTTTGAATAAAAATGCTCTACAACAGTCTACTGCTAGTGTCGAGCTAAAATCTAAATCAACCAAGTCATCTAAATTTTCTGTGGTAATCTGCAAATCTTCTAAGTCAGATTGCATTACTTGGCTCCTGTCATCTACTTAACTTTTCAGCAAGGGTCAATCTAAAATCTAAAATCACCCAATCTAAAATTACCTGATTTTAATAAGGAAATAGCGCTCGGCCTATTAATTTTAAAACCTCAACGTAAAAGTTACTTTCTAGATTACGAAATATTTGAAAGGTTTCCGAAGGACTGCCAAAAAAAGGTCTGAGAGTCCATCCTAGCTGACTACCGACAAAGGCATACAGTACTAACCAACCTTTGACTACACTGGCACGATATTTTGCTTGTTCAGAATCTTGAGCATCGAAAGAGCGCATAGCTTTGTAAAAAAAATTGATTCCTATGAATCCCGTAATTGCTAATATAGCTACATTCAAGAGAGTGAAAAACACATAATCGTTAATAGAAATACGGAAAAACAGGGTAACTGGAGCAAAGCCAAAGAGCATAACACTAATGATTGACATTGATGCTAATAGCAAAGCTAGGTACTGCGCAAAAGTGCGTTTAGAACCAGAAATGATATCAAAGAAATATAAAGTGGGCAGACAAATAATCAAGGTCAGTAAGTATAAAGCCGGTAACTTAATTGCTGAAGAAAGTATTTGCAGACCTCCAGCAAAGGAACCCATAATTGCCCCATAGATGGCAAAAAAAACTGAACTACAAATTAGAAGTGCAACTATCTTCTTTTCCAACCTTACATCTTTGCTAATCTCTTCTAAAAATTGGGAGCGATCGCGCAGAAAGTTGGTTAAGATAGCAAAGTATTTCATCGTCTTTCCTTATTTATACGGAAATGGCCTATTGAATTTATCAAGCTTAAGTAGGGAAATTACGGAGAGAGATGACGTATTGTTACAAAAGTTTATCAGCAAGCTGACTCTGGCAAAATACCAATGCTTCTGCCAAATCACTAGTTTCCTGTGGATACTCTACCTTTGGACGAGCTATTACTACTAACGGAATCCCTAACTCTGTTGCTACCTCTCGCTTCACTTTTTCACCTCCAGCCACCCCAGAAGCCTTAGTTACGACGAGGGATATATCCCAGTGACGCCAAAGAGCCTTTTCTAACTGAGCAGGTACAGGAGGACGTACGGCAATGATCCTCTCGGAACTAAATCCAGCAGCTATAGCAACTTTTAGAGATGCGATAGTGGGCAAAATCCGGCTAAATAGGGTTGATTTATCTTGCCAACTATGGAATAAAGGTAAGGCTTTGCAACCGATCGTTAATAGTACCCGTTGCTGGTATAAATAATTACCTGCCAGAAGAGTATCAAAGCTATCAAGGGAAATTACCTGTGAATTGCCAGCTTGAGCATTCGCAGCTAGACGCTCAAATCTTAGGTAGGGGATTTGTTGATTTGCTGCGGCTCTAATAGCCATCTGAGAAATTTCCACTGCATAAGGATGGGAAGCGTCTACAACAGCAGCAATCTGCTGCTGTTGAAAAAACTGCTCTAGTCGCTTAGCATCCAAACATCCTACGATTACCCGTAATTTTGTAGTTTTTGGATACAGTGCTTCAGCGGCTTTTGTGGTTACAGTCACGGTACAAGCTAAGCCCAAAGATGCGATCGCACTAGCCAAAGCTACGCTCTCACTCGTACCACCAATCAACCAGAGACGTTTACCAATATCTAATCACTCCAGTAAATATCAACGATAAGATGAGCCCTTTAAGGCTTTAGTAAAGTTTTGGCGATAGGACTTATTAGCGATGACCAATATTGGCCACAACAGAGATAAGGTAATCCGGTTGGGTAAACTACGGGAAAAGTTAGTCCGCTCAAACCCCTTCCAGAACTTCCAGGCACAGTAGCCATAAATCCCAAATATAATCAATAAAATCAACGGATTCATATAAACAACCCCTACAAACACTGACTAAATTTATATTATCCAAGCTCTGCAATAGGCAATTTCTTTATATATCGTTCTTAGTGACAGCTCCCGTCATTATATTTTAACAACTGGCAGCCCAGTAACTCACCCTAGTACCGCTGCGCGGAATTAAGAATTAAGAATTAAGAATTAAGAATGCTTATAGAGTAAGGATTCTATCGATCTCTTTCCTGGTGGGTTATTTCCATGCCCGCTGCCCAAGGGATTTATATCCTAAGTTGTAGATAGTCTTACTGGTAACATCCACCACGATTGATGGTAAGATAAAGTCTTTTATGTCAACTTACCTCCTATAGAAGCCACTCAACGCTTTACAATTATTAAGAGACTATAAAAAAACACGCGGAACGTAAATTATTACGAAATAACGCCGTGAAGTGTGCAATTAGGAGGACTTATGAGAGCAGTGCTGATGGCAGGCGGTTCTGGAACACGTCTAAGACCGCTGACCTGCGATCTAGCAAAGCCAATGGTACCCGTTCTGAATCGACCCATTGCTGAGCACATTATCAATCTACTCAAAAGGCATAATATCAGGGAGGTAATTGCTACACTGCATTATCTTCCAGACGTTATGCGAGACTACTTCCAAGACGGCAGTGACTTTGGAGTACAAATGACCTATGCTGTCGAAGAAGATCAACCTCTAGGCACAGCGGGTTGTGTTAAAAATGTTGCTGAATTACTCAATGATACTTTTTTAGTAATTAGCGGTGACAGTATCACCGATTTTGATCTGAGTGCTGCCATTGAATTTCATAAAAGCAAACAATCAAAAGCAACATTGGTGCTCACTCGTGTTCCCAATCCCGTTGAGTTTGGGGTAGTGATCACCAATGAAGATATGCGCATTAGCCGATTTTTAGAAAAACCTTCCACTAGCGAAATTTTTTCCGATACCGTTAATACAGGAACATACATTCTAGAGCCTTCTGTCCTAGAATATCTCCCAGCTAATGAAGAATGTGACTTTTCTAAAGACCTGTTTCCCTTACTACTAGAAAAAGGTGACCCAATGTACGGTTATGTAGCTGAGGGTTACTGGTGTGATGTTGGTCATCTCGATGCCTACCGCGACGCTCAATATGATGCTCTAGAGGGCAAAGTCAATGTCGATTTTGCTTATAAAGAACAAAAATCAGGAGTGTGGGTAGGACAAAATACCTTTATTGACTCCACGGTCAAAATTGAACCCCCGGTACTAATTGGTGACAACTGCCGTATTGGTCCACGGGTGAAAATTGAAGCTGGTACAGTGATTGGTGACAATGTAACTGTGGGTGCTTACGCTAATCTGAAGCGACCGATTATCTGGAATGGGGCAATTATTGGTGATGAAGCCCATCTCCGTGCTTGTACAATTTCTCGTGGTACTAGGGTAGATCGTCACGCTCATGTTTTAGAAGGTGCTGTTGTTGGCGCTCTCTCCCAAGTTGGAGAAGAAGCACAAATTAGTCCTGGTGTGCGAGTCTGGCCGAGCAAGAGCATTGAATCTGGTGCTACGTTAAATATCAATTTAATTTGGGGCAACAGCGCTCAACGCAATCTGTTTGTCCAACGTGGCGTCCAAGGCTTGGCAAATATCGATATTACTCCAGAATTTGCGGTTAAGTTAGGAGCGGCCTACGGTTCTACCTTAAAACCAGGGGATGAAGTAGCGGTATCCCGTGATCAACGGAGTATCTCCCGGATGGTTTCTCGGTCTTTAATTGCTGGTTTGATGTCAGTTGGCGTCAATATCCAGAATTTGGAAGCCACAGCAATTCCTGTTGCTCGTATGGTATTACCCACCCTATCAATTGCTGGTGGTATCCATGTGCGAGTGCATCCGGATCGACCGGATTATATTCTCATTGAAATTTTTGATTCTCAGGGAATCAATATCTCCAAAGGGAAAGAGAAAAAAATTGAGGGAGCTTATTTTAAGGAGGACTTGCGACGAGCGCAAATTCAGGAAATTGGTAGTGTTAGTTACCCCAGTCAAGTAATAGAGACCTATAGTAAAGGGTTTGCCGAACATCTTAACCTACAAGCTATTGCCAACAGTGGCTCCAAGATCGTAATAGACTATGGTTATGCTGTTTCTGGGGCAGTACTACCCCAACTGTTGACGAAATTTGGTTGTGATGCAGTTGTACTCAATGCTAGTTTGAACCAAGTATCCCTCTCGGCAACAGAACGAGAAGGATTACTTACTCAGCTAGGTCAGGTAGTAGAGGCATTAAAAGCCAATTTTGGCGTCCAAGTCTCAGCTAATGGGGAGCAACTGATTTTGATGGATGAATCGGGAATGCCGGTTCGGGGTGAGATGTTAACCGCGTTGATGGTTAACTTGATGCTAACGGCTAATCCTCGTAGTACAGTAGTAGTACCGGTACATGCTTCAAGTTCAGTGGAACAAATTGCCCGTCGTCATGATGGCAAGGTCATTCGCACCAAGGCTAACCCTACAGCTTTGATGGAAGCTTCTCAGACTAATCCCAATGTGGTGTTGGGTGGTTCTGAAGAAATGGGCTTTATTTTTCCCCAGCTACATCCAGGATTTGATGCGATGTTCTGTATCGCCAAGTTGATTGAGATGTTGACAATACAGGAACGAACCCTCGGTCACATTCGCACTGAACTTCCCCGTGTCTCCCACAAGTCCTACACTATGCGTTGTCCTTGGACGGTGAAGGGTTCTCTGATGCGTCATCTGGTAGAAACCCACTCTACTGAAAACTTGGAGTTAATTGATGGGGTGAAGATTATCGATAGCCAAAGTGATAGTTGGGTGTTGATTTTGCCTGATGCTGGAGATCCTTTGGTACATATCTATGCCAATAGTAATGATCGGGATTGGACAGATGAAAACCTCAAGAAGTATCGCAACTACGTTCAGGAGTTTGTGGAACAAGAGCAGGGTGTAGAAGTTCCTAAAGCTGAAGCCTTGTTATAAAGAGGAGGAAAGTATAAAGTCTGAAGGTATGAAGTCTGAAGTATCAAATGGCTTAAGCTAGTCATTTACGGTAAACTATTGGCACTTAACCAGTAGTTGACTTTCCTTCTTTAAACTTCAGCCTTCAGCCTTTTTCTTCTCTGGAGATCCTCGTTGTATCCTTAGGGTATAACCGGAGAAGGATATCAAACTTCAGCTTTTCTTCCCAATTCCCTTGATGAAGATTTTGATACACTTGTTCTATAATTGATGCTGAATCACCAAGATCACTAGGAGGACTCCACTCTACAAGGTAGGAACACCTAATACCTAATACCTAACACCTAATACCTAATACCTAATACCTTTTGGAGGAATATGAACAGCTGCATCTTAATGGCACAAATCATTCAAGATCCAGAACTTCGTTACACTGCTGATAATCAAACTCCCCTTACCCAGATGTTGGTTCAGTTTCCTGGTTTGGGATCTGAAGACACACCAACAACTTTAAAGGTGATTGGCTGGGGTAATTTTGCCAGTGAAATTAAGGAAAACTATGCTGCAGGTGATCGCATAGTAATTGAAGGTCGCTTGGGTATGAATACTATAGACCGACCAGAAGGCTTCAAAGAAAAACGAGCAGAATTAACCGCTTACCGAATTCATAAACTGGGAGTTGATACCAATTGGTCTTCACCAAACCCCGGATCTAAAACCCCTTTTGATAGTCCAATCTCAGCATCTTCAACCAACACAAATAACGTGGTTGTACCTTTAAAAAGCAATACCTCATCGACACCAGTATCTAATACTAGTAAGCTCGAAAGAGATTTTGCCTCAAATAGTACTGAGTCGAGTTTTGAACCCTCTATAGTTCCAACTCCCACTTCTACTAACCCAGAAAGTCAACCAGATTTGGATGATATCCCTTTTTAGTGTTATATTCGTTTGTTTTTCTGAGAAAAAAGAGTTGTGTTTCCGCTTCTATATTCACTGGTTAATCTCATCCGACCATTTTCGATATTCTTTTGCTTTTGTTTAAGTTGGGTTTTAATCATGCTTGTCTTGTTGACTGTTTGGTCAACAATTAGAGACTCTATTACCAGCGCTAAAAGTATGCATCAAATACCCTGCACCAACTGTCAGTTTTTCACTGGTGATTACCGCCTCAAATGTACGGTGCATCCTTCTATTGCTAGTTCTGAGAGTGCTATTAACTGTTCAGACTATAACCCATCTTAATCATTATCCTTAGACACACCAGACGCGGAGAAATTAATTTTCATTCATGGCGGTGAATGTTTTCATTGGGACTGCCTTGAGATTTTGCTCGCCAATCATAGTACTTTTGTACTATACTGGAAGGGTAGGGATTTGAACGTCGGCTGACGTCCGAAACCCAAGAAAATTCAAGGTTTTTACCCCATGAAGAAGCACTATATCCTCAGCATAAATCCTCATGCCCAGTACGACTGGGAGCAGTGCATCTTACGCAATCCGATTACCGCAGAGCGCCCAGATTTGGCCAGCTTGATTGCCCAAGCAGTCGGAGATAAAGCTGGTTCCTATCTAGTAGCCATCAATATAGAAGTTCAAGTTTTAGAACAAGTACCAAGTCCCCAACCCCAAAAAGTTCCAGTTGAGGTAACGCCAGTAACTGTCAAGTCTCAACCATCGGAGTTAGTTGCTTGATTAAGATAAGGAGGAGAAACTATATCTACAGGAGATTGACACTCCCCTGCCTAAAGGCGAGGGGATTCTAAGTTCATCGTAGCCACTTGCTCTAGCAGGGTTGCCCCAACTAGCGTAGAGGTTGCTACTCCCGGCTAGCTTACTTGAACAAGTAAAAAAAAACTCAAGTGACGTGAAATACTTCGGGTGGATGCCCTCCCCTAGATTTTGCCTTGTCCAAAATATTGATTGCTGCATTGGTATCACGGTGCAGGGGACACAGCCACATTGACAGCTATGAGTACGAGTAGATAGGGACTTTTTGACTATCCGTTTGCACTGACTGCACTCTACCTATTTTAGCGTAGAAATTGGCTCTAATTGAAATTGGCGATTATAAGACTGAAAGTGGAACTGCAACAGCCAGTTTTCCAAACTTGTTAGCGAAGTATTCTATCCACTGTCTGAACTGATACCAACTAGCATCATTAATTGATTTGGCAAGACAGTGATTTTTGAGCATATTGCTAACCTTTAAGTCTTCATAGGCTACTAAGTCGTTAGACTTGCATACGTTACGTGCCAAACTTTTGGCATGTTCATTCCGTTGCCTACTTACCCTTAAATGTTTTCTGGAGAATTTAGCTCTTGCCTTGCGGCGTCCTGTTGAACCTTTCTTCTTCTTGTAGATGCGACGCTGGGCTTGCTTGATCTTAAACTCAGCTTTCCTTAAAAACCTAGGATTAGTTTCTTGATGACCATTAGAGTCAGTATACAACGACTCTATACCAACATCCAATCCAATATCTTGTCCAGTATAAGACTGAGTATCAATGCACTCAATATCAACACAGAATTGGCAGTAATATCCGTCAGCACGGCGGACTAATCTGACTCGCTTGATGGATTGAACAGGATAGGTGTGAATATCCCATTTGCCCAATAGTTTCAGCTCACCAATACTCTTTTTATCAGTAATAGTGATACGTCTTTTAGTGGGATGAAGTTTCCAGCCTGAGGTTTTATATTCAACTGAACGGTTGTCTTTCTGAAATCTAGGAAAACCTTTCTTTCCTTGTTTCTTGGACTTGCAGTTAGCATAGAACCGATTGATAGCTAGGAAGGTACGTTCAGCTGAAGCCTGACAAGCCATTGAGTTGAGGTCTTTTACGAATGTGAATTCATTGCGTAGTTCTGTAGAATACTTGTTGAGGTCAAAAGGTTTGATTTTTGCTTCTTTTGGGGCATCGAGCCAGTACCGTAAGCATTTATTGCGAACAAACTGAACCGTTCTAATTGCTTCATCAATTGCTCGGTATTGAACTGCTCTCCCCTTAAGTTTATACTCTAGAACCAGCATTGATTTGACCTTCTCTCAATGTTAGTATTATACCATGTTGGGCACTCGTTAAAACAGGAAATATCTAGGCACTTTTAAGTGCCACCTTGCCTTCATCCCTGCTCTAAAGAGACAGGGTTTTCGGCTGTGTCAATAATAAGCTAGAAAATGAGTCATTACCGTGCCGCGATCGCTCAAGCGGCACCATTGGTAACAAGTTAAGACTGTGAGCAAATTGTCAATTTAATGTTTACAATGTGTAACAAACACTTAAAAAGCTTTTTTTACTGGAGGCGACAAAAGACCTACCGACAAACTGCTATATCTAACAACGATGAGTAAAACTTCTATTCGTCCTGCCCTAATTACTAAGGTTCTTCCAAATTCCATTGCTGCTGAGGTGGGATTTGAAGCGGGAGACACAATTGTTGCTATTAATGGCATCCATCCTCGGGATCTCATCGACTATAAGTTTTTATGTGCTGACGAATTGCTAGAGCTGGAGGTTCTGGATGCAGCTGGTAAGATTCACTCAGTGGAAATTGAGAAAGACTATGATGATGAATTAGGGCTAGAATTCGAGACAGCTTTATTTGATGGCTTGATTCAGTGCAATAACCGTTGCCCTTTTTGCTTTATCGACCAACAACCCCCAGGTAAGCGACAAAGTCTCTACCTCAAAGATGACGACTACCGCCTCAGTTTTCTCTATGGTTCTTACTTAACCCTCACCAATCTTAGCCAGAAAGAGTGGAACAGAATAGAGCAGATGCGCCTATCTCCTCTCTATGTTTCTGTTCATGCTACTGAACCGGATATTCGCCGACGCCTGCTGAAAAACCAGCGTGCTGGGCAGATTATAGAGCAACTAAAGTGGTTTCAGGAGCGACGATTGCAAATTCATGCCCAAGTTGTCGTTTGTCCAGGTATCAATGATGGTGCTCACTTGGAATGTACTCTTCTAGATTTAGCACAATTCCACTCTGGTAAAGTGCCAACAGTTGCCTCAATAGCAGTAGTACCAGTGGGGTTAACTCGCTTTCGACCAACAGAAGATGAGTTGATACCGGTAAGTCACGACAAAGCAATAGAAGTAATTGAGCAAGTTCAGTCCCTTCAAGAACAATTTCGCTCTCAGTTGAATTCTACTTGTGTGTGGTTAGCTGATGAGTGGTTTTTGATTGCTAGGCAAGAGTTACCCCCAGAATCCCATTACGAAGACTATCCCCAAATTGGCAATGGTGTTGGTTCGATTCGCTTGTTCCTCAAACAGTTTCAAGAGACTGCAACTCGAATATTGCCTACCCGCTTGGCGATACCCCGAACCTTGACTTGGGTGGTGGGTAATGCCGTAGAAACCGCTTTTCAACCTTTGATCCAACAATTAAATGCAGTAGAAGGACTAGTGGTGAATCTGGCGGCTATACGTAGTAATTACTGGGGACAGGAAATAACCGTTACTGGCTTGTTAACAGGTCAAGATTTACTCGATAATTTACAGCAGCGAGACTTAGGGGATGGAATTCTGCTACCTTCAGTGATGCTGAAGCATGAGGATACCAGGTTTTTAGATGATATGACTGTTGAAGAAGTAGCCCATCAACTAGGAACTCCGATTTTGCCTGTCACTGGTATTGAAGAACTAATCAAGACTTGCCTCAAATCTATATGAATACCAGCTCAGGGGTTCTCAATAGAGGAGAATATAAGCTAATGCGCATTTAAATTGGAACATATAGTAATTTGTGATCCAAACTTAATCGCTTTTGCCTTTTGCTTTATTTTGGGCAATATCTAAACTATAGTCATTCCAGTTTAGACTGATACAAACTTTTTGGTGTAAATCTTGCTGTAAAAGGTTTTCGACGGAAAGAAGTGTTTCATTCTTATGTGAAATGACTATAGATCACAACAGGTTAAGATCTGTCTCTCCTCTGGAAATCTGTATACAAGGTAACCTTATATGGAGGGGTCACACCCCTCAGGCAATTTGCCAACAGTATCCCATTGCTGCAAGCAATTTTGGGATGTTTTCGATGCTTCTTAGATCTCGATCACTACGGATCTTACCTATATTCCTATACTTATCCAACCTAGCCTAGCAATAACCAATGACATTTGTGAATATACTTGATGACTATCCTGAATAACTCGATTTTAATCTGTAAGGGGGAGATGAGGTATCCTGTACCAAAACGTAGAAATGTATGATGTAGTCTGGCTCCTTGCTTGTGCTGGTTTGGTCTTCCTGATGCAGCCCGGTTTTATGTGCTTGGAGTCAGGGCTAACTCGCTCGAAAAATAATATTAATGTTGCCGTCAAAAACTTGGCAGATGTTGGTATTTCGATAGTCTTGTTTTGGGCATTTGGTTATGCTCTGATGTTTGGAGCCTCTTTTGCTGGATGGATTGGTACCCAAGGCTCCTTTCTCGAACTTGATAGCAACCCGAAGCTAGCAGCTTTCTTTATTTTTGAGGCAATGTTTTGTGGTACTGCTACTACCATTATCTCAGGGGCAGTGGCAGAACGATTGCGATTTACTGCTTATCTGCTCATTGCTCTGTTAGTTTCGGGTATCATTTATCCCATCTTTGGTCATTGGGCTTGGAATGGTATTGAGACAGGAAACCTTACTGGCTGGCTGGGAAAGCTTGGCTTTGTTGATTTTGCTGGTTCGGCAGTTGTTCACAGCATTGGGGGCTGGGTTGCTTTAGCAGCCCTGCTAGTTATTGGTCCTCGTACTGGTAGATTTACTGATAATGGCCGAGCTCGCAAAATTCATGGCTCTAATATGCCTTTTTCTGTCCTAGGAGTAATGCTGTTGTGGCTGGGTTGGTTGGGCTTTAATGGTGGCAGCACCCTCGCACTAAATGAGCAGATTCCTGGGATTATTGTTCATACCATCCTTGCTGGCGCTAGTGGGATGCTGACTACGGTAGCAATTGGTTGGTTTGAGCGTAAGCTACCGGAGGTGGAATTGCTGATCGATGGGTCGATTGCTGGCTTGGTATCAATCACCGCCTCCTGTCATGCAGTAAATACCCCAGAAGCCTTACTTATTGGTGGGATTGGTGGAGCAGTTATGCTCTTTGCTAATTATTGGATTGAGCGTTGGCGCATTGATGATGGAGTGGATGCGATCGCAATTCACGGAGTTGCGGGAGTTTGGGGTATCTTGGCAGTCGCTTGGTTTGGGGATCCAGAACTGCTAGGAACTGGTTTGAGTAGGCATAATCAGCTGTTAGTGCAGCTGTTGGGGATTTTGGTTGCTTTCGTCTGGGCCTTTGGTTTAACTTACTTGGTGCTATCGATTATCAATCGCTTCTTCCCTTTGCGGGTTTCCCTTGAGGAGGAAGAAATTGGTCTCAATGTTTCCGAACATCGAGCCAAGACAGAAGTCTATCAACTGTTTCAAGTGATGGATGAGCAGGTAAAAACCCAAGACTTTAGTTTGCGAGTGCCAGAGGAGCCGTTTACAGAAGTTGGTAAGATTGCTCACCATTACAATCGAGTGATGGACTCCTTAGAAACCTATGCCAATCAACTAGAAGAATTCAATGGCACTTTAGAGCAAACAGTTGAGCAACGTACAGCAGAACTTGCCGAAGCCAATGCCGAGTTGCAACGTTTAGATCAGATCAAAGATGAATTTCTCGCTAATACTTCCCACGAACTGCGCACACCCCTCAATGGCATTATCGGTATTGCTGAATCTCTGATTGATGGTGCTACTGGTTCTCTATCTCCCCAGACTTGCTTTAATTTAAATCTGATTGTTTCTAGTGGACGGCGTCTGTCCAACTTAGTGAATGATATCCTCGACTTCTCCAAAATGTTCCACAAAAATATTGAGCTGCAACTCAAGCCAGTGGGATTGCGAGAAATCGTTGAGGTAGTGCTTAACCTCAGCCAACCGTTGATTGGCTACAAAGAGTTACAACTAATTAATGGGATTCCTGATAACCTTCCTCCAGCTAATGCTGATGAGAATCGCTTACAACAGATTCTTTACAACCTCATCGGTAATGCAATTAAGTTTACAAAGTCCGGCACCGTAGAAATTTCAGCAGCAGTTGTCGAGCATCAAGAATCGGAACTAGAAGAGCCAGATGGCGAAATAGAGGAATGGGGAGACAAGGGAGATATTCCTAATTCTCAATTACCAATTCTCAATTCTCAATTCTCAATTCCTAATCCTCAATGTCCTATACCCAACCTCCATGCTCAATTAGCTATTTCTGTTCAGGATACTGGCATTGGCATTCCCAAGGATAACTTAAACCGTATTTTTGAATCTTTTGAGCAAGCTGATGGTTCTACTGCTCGTGAATATGGTGGCACTGGTTTGGGTTTGGCAGTTACTAAAAAGTTAGTGGAGCTTCACGGAGGGAAAATTAGGGTTGAATCAACACTAGGCAAAGGATCTTGCTTTAGCTTCACTCTACCGGTCGCAATTCGTCAAACGTCAGTTATCACGGCTCAGTCATCAGAGTTGTCATTAGTTCGTGGTGAGCCTTTAGTAACAAGAACTATAAATAATGAAGAGGCAACAACTGATGTAGAAGTAATTACCAGTAGCGAACAACTAATTACTAATGACCAAGAACTATCAACCAATCAGTTCAAAGTCCTGATTGTGGATGATGAACCAGTTAACCTACAGGTACTTGTCAATCATCTATCTCTAGAAAATTACGCGATCGCTCAAGCTGCAAATGGTATAGAAGCCTTAGAATTGATTGAGAATGGTTTTCAACCTGACTTGCTTTTACTAGATGTAATGATGCCGAAAATGACCGGCTATGAAGTATGTCAAAAAGTTCGAGAGAAATTCCCTGCTACTGAACTGCCGGTTTTGATGTTGACTGCTAAAAATAGAGTTTCCGATGTGGTAGAAGGATTGAGTGCCGGTGCTAATGATTATCTGAGTAAACCTGTCTCTAAAAAAGAACTATTAGCCAGAATTAAAACTCACCTACAACTCTCTCACATCAATGCTGCTTACGGTCGCTTTGTGCCTCACCAATTTCTGCAATTATTGAACAAAGAAAGCATTATCGATGTTAAATTAGGGGACCATGTGCAACAGGAAATGTCAGTGCTATTTTCTGACATTCGCTCTTTTACTACTCTGTCAGAAAGGATGACACCTCAGGAAAATTTCCAGTTTATCAATTCCTTTCTTTCTCGTATGGAGCCTGCCATCATCGAAAATCGTGGCTTTATTGATAAATATATCGGTGATGCGATTATGGCACTCTTTAGCGGCGGAGCTGATGATGCGGTAAAAGCTGGGATTGCTATGTTGCATCAGCTAGCTGAATACAATCAACATCGCCTTAAATCTGGCTATGAAATGATTCAGGTTGGTATTGGCATCAATACAGGAGATTTGATGTTAGGCACAGTTGGTGGACAGTCTCGGATGGATGGCACCGTAATTAGTGATAATGTTAATATAGCTTCCCGAATTGAAGGATTAACCAAAAAGTATGGTATTTCAATGCTAATTTCTCACCAAACTTTTGGTGCGCTGAAATATCCTAACGACTATTTCTTTCGTTTCATCGACCAGGTAAAGATGAAAGGTAAATCAGAATTGGTTAGTCTCTTTGAAATATTTGATACTGATGAAGAAAAAATTAAAGAAAAAAAATTAGTTACCAAAAGAAATTTTGAAGAAGCTTGTTTGCTCTATAGCCAGAATTGTTTTAGTGAAGCCGCACAAATGTTTAAAAATGTCTTGAAGATTATTCCAGATGATAAAATAACCCAGATTTATCTTAAGCGCTGTCAAGAACACTTATAATCGTTAGTAGTCTGTCAGATTTTGATTCAAATATTGGAGTATTATTACCTAGATTCCGCTAGATAAAATCTATAGGTAGGTAGGTTGGGTTAGCGGTAGCGTAACCCAACACCGAGTTTAGATCTTGACGAGAGAATTAATACAGTTATGAAAGTGCTAACCAAAGCTTCCACTTAGTCTAGGCGATATTTTTGATCTTCTGAATAAGCTAGACTGTACCAATTTTTTTTGACATAGGATTTAAGCTTTTCATTTCGAGCCCAAATTTGTTCAAGTTTGGTCTTAAGATTCGTCCAAAATGGCAAGTGCTGGTGTTTAAAACTGGCATACATATTGCTGTATCTTTTCCACAAATCATAAATGACATCTAGATCTTGATTGGAAATACTGCATGTTTCACCACAAGGCTCATCGTCAAATACGTAGTGAGTACGCGGTTTTAAAATACTCTGAATATCAGCCCCTTTTTCGCAACCAGATATATTCAGTAGGATGTCTTCTGTTTCTTGTTCTGCCTCTTGCCATTTCTGGTGTGACAGTAAATATTGCAGCCGACGATAGTCTATACTGATAGCAGAACTTAGTTCACAGCTATATTCCTCTAATGCCTGTTTAACTAAAGATTCTTCCCTTTCTTGGAGTAACACTTTGGCAATTTCGTATATCTCCCATGATTTACTTTTCAAAGCTTCAATTACCTGCTTTAAACCTGATGAATCATTATTGAGAGCTGCTTTTAAGGTTAGGTAATGGTGAAAAAATTCTATCGGATCGAGTCGGGGATGCCTGGGATTTTCTATTTCCCATAGTCTAATAATATTTGTGTTAGTATTTCCAATAGCAAAAATCTGCGGTCCATTGGGGTTGATCCTGAACAAAACCTTAGGAAGGAATTGTGAATGTGCCATGATAGTGGTTCTCAGTTTACCACTAGGCAAGTCCCAGAGTTTGATAGTCTCGTCGTGACCTGTACTAGCAAAAGTGTGACCATTGGGACTGATAGCTAGCGAACTAACCACACGACCTGAATGTCCAGTGAGAGTGGCTTTGAGTTGACCAGTGGCTAAATCCCACAACTTGATGTCAGTATAGCCAGTAATAAGGGTATGCCCATCCGCACTGAGGAGACAACAGCTGCATTTTTCAGTCAAGGTAGTTTTCAGTTCACCACTAGGCAAATCCCACAACTTAATGCCACCCTCCGGAAGACAAACGATGAGGGTATGTCCATCATGACTGATGCCAAAGAAACGAATTGGATTTGTTGCTTTTCCAGTTAAGAGGGTAGTTTTCAGTTCCCTGTCAGGAAAGCTCCACAGCTTGATAGTCCAATTTCTGGGTGATTGATCAGAAAACTCACAACTAGCGAGAATCTGACTATCGGAGCTAATGGCGAGCCGCCCAACACGGTATAAATCTACAGCGAGAGTGGCTCTAAGTTGACCACTGGGCAAATCCCACAGTTTGATGCTCTTGTCTGATGCGCCACTAGCGAGAATCTGGCTATCGGGGCTGATGGTGAGGCATTCAATATTGCCTGAATGTCCAGTGAGGGTTGCTCTGAGTTGGCCATTGGGCAAATCCCACAGTTTGATGGTCTTATCGTAACTACCACTAGCAAGAATCTGTCCATCGGGGCTGATGGCTAGGGACTTTATCCAGTGTGAATGTCCAGTGAGGGTTGCTCTGAGTTGGCCACTGGGCAAATCCCACAGTTTGATGGTTTTATCGTGACTACCAGTAGCAAGAATCTGACCATTGGGGCTGATAGTGAGGCATCTAATACCCTCTGAATGTCCAGTTATAGTACGGTAATGCTTGAGTCTTAAATAGGGGTCGTATAACTGCAGCAGTTGTTTGAAATCTGGCTCAGCGTTTTCCTGCAAAAGTTCATAAGCAGCTACCTGTACTGACAAAGATTCATCGTTTAAAGTTTGCAGCAGTAGTTCCCACCCCTTTTGACCATACTTTAAAGCCTCTGGAAGGGAGGTAATTTTTTCCTGAGGAGTACTATTTGACCACAAGAGTTTCATGCCAATTCTTATACAATTCTATTTCGTTAAATTGTAGCAACGAAAACTGTGGTCAAAAGCCATTGATAGATGTTAGGTAATGATAATTAGGGCTTGCTGAATAAGTCGTAATTTTCGGGTTGCCATAGGTTGTAGTTGGTAAGTGGAATGGTATTATTACCTAGATTACGCTAGATAAAATATACTGTAAAAGTCAGAGAATAGGCAATGAATCCAGAATGGCACACTGTAGTCGGACTGGTTCGACCAGGATATAAAATCGCTTCAGGAGGGGCGACAGATAGCCCCTATCCTGAAGGTAGTATTAAAATGCAGTTTCCTTATTTTCAAGCTTTGGGACTTGATTTGAGTTCTTGCTTTCTGGGAACATTAAACATTTCTATTCATCCCTATACTGTTGAACTCGTCCAGCCGACCTATACCTTCTCTCAGGTTCAATGGTATATTGATTCCCCGGCAGAAGATTTCTCATTTTCTCCTTGTCGTGTGATTTACCAAAAACAAGCTTATGCTGGCTGGATTTATTATCCCCATCCAGAAACCAAACCTGCTCATTTTCAAGATCCTTCAATACTAGAAATTCTCGCTCCTTTGATTCCTAATATTACTTATGGAGTGACTATTGATTTAGAAATTGATTTGAGGCAAGTTAAATTAAGTAGGTATTAGGTATTAGGTGTTAGGTGTTAGGTAGGTGATTTTCCATAACAACTAAAGATTTTGCCTAATTCTCAGAGTAACCCAATATTGCTGAGACTGTTGCGTAATTTGCTCAATTACTACAGATAGGTTACTAGTGCTACTTAGAGCAATGATTGCCACAGATCAGGACTTACGCAAAACCTCTATTTGTAGGGTGTGTTAGCGTAGCGGATGCTGGTGGCGAAATTAACATTCCGAAATATTGGCAACAGAACGAAGGTTTTTGAAGCCCCCCAGCCCCCAATTCTGGGGGAGCCTGGACTCAAAGTCCCCCAGAATTGGGGGATTTAGGGGGCTTCCAGTCGCTTTACGACATTACGAAATATTTCGCCAGCAGCGTCGCGTAGCGTAACGCACCTTTGATTCTATATGTAGTGTAGCTGTATAAGTCCTGAGATAATCTTTGTATTAGCTGACTACCTATGAGCTATCGTCTGAAAAAATTCCTGAGTCTTTTCCTAGCCACTCTGTTGTTGTCTTTAGGTTCTCACCTGTTGCCTATTACAGGTAGTGTCTCGACAGCACAGATACAGCGCTTACCGCTGCAATGGAGGTTCGGGAGTCTTTGCGATCTGGATTAGCGGATATTGATAAAATTTCCATCTTGGAAAAGCAGGTTTCTACCTACCTAGGATTGCAACGAACTCTAGTTGCCCAGAATAAGTTTCATCCTGCCCTAGAAATTTCGGAGCGGGTTAGAGCGAGAGCTTTTGTAGAGTTATTAGCACAGCGCTTATCCCCCGAAGCTGCTGAACAAATTACTATCAAACCACCCACCCTCAAGGAAATTCAACAAATTGCCTCTCAACAAAACGCCACCCTAGTCGAATATTCGATTGTTTACGATCAACTCTACATCTGGGTAATCCCTCCTACTGGCGAGATTGCCTTCCGTTTTACCAGGCGCTCAACAAGAAGCGATCGCCATTGCTCAATTATTCAATACCGAAGCTCTCATCGGTAATCAAGCAACTGAAACTACCATCAAATCCCAATCTTCCAACGCTAGTATTATCCATCTCGCCACCCACGGCTTATTGGATTACGGACAGATCCAAGGAAAAGTCAGATTAGATCTACCCGGAGCCTTAGCTCTAGCACCATCTAGCAAAGATGACGGCTTGCTCACCGCTGGAGAAATCCTGGACTTGGAACTGAAGGCAAAACTAGTAGTATTGAGTGCTTGTGATACAGGTAGAGGAGAAATTACCAGTGATGGGGTAATTGGCTTATCCCGTTCCTTGGTTAATGCTGGAACTCCCAGTGTAATTGTCTCCTTGTGGAAAGTTCCTGATGCACCGACGAGGGATTTGATGGAGGAATTTTATCAACAGTGGCAGCAAAGTGGTAATAAAGCCCAAGCCTTGCGCCAAGCAATGCTCAAAATGAAACAGAAGCATCCTAATCCTAAAAACTGGGCAGCTTTTACACTTATTGGAGAAGCAGATTAATAATAGGTTTTAGGTTTTAGGTTAGGAATTGAAGAGAGAATTATGGATATTGTTACTTTACATTATATATGGGCGCACATTTTCCCATTATAAAAAAATACAGCGCTTCGCGCTGTTACGAGGTACACTAAAATCTACGAGGAAAAAATCTATCAAATCTTGACAACTTATTCAGGTGTACCTCATTGCAGCGGTAAGCGCTGTAATAGCAAAAAATAATAGCAAACTCAACCAACCTACTGGCGCGACACACCTAAAATAATGGCATAGGTAGGTTGGGTGAAGCGATAGCGTAACCCAACGCCAGTAACACGAATGTTGGGTTTCACTTCGTTACACCCAACCTACAGTTTTAGTCGTGTCACGCCACTACAAGATCCGCGATCGCACTTTCTTTCCCATTCCCTATTCCTAAAGTGCTAGTTGATCGAAGTGCGGTTAAGAATTAGAGTTTCTGTCATCTTTGCCAACTGATCTAATTTTTCTTTCAACTCAGTGGCTTCTTGCTTATAGCTGAGCTTCCGCTGGATTGCTGCGCGAGCTAAATCTTCCCTACCTTGTTGGAGAGCTTGCTGTGCTACCTGATGCCAGGTGTTCATCTCCTCGACTGCTTGATTGTACTGTGGCTGGAGCCTATCCCAAACCACCTTAATTTCAGCTAAAGCCTGGTTCAACAACGGCAGAGCCTCCTGTTGGTTTGCTTGGCTTGCTCCCTGAAGCGCCTGTTTAATCGGTTGGTATAATTCCTCGACATTTATTCTACTAATAATTGGCAGAACGTCTTTGATTTGCTGGCTTTCGCTGATGCCTGTCTTGCACCAGGTAGCAAAATGTTCACAATTGTTAAATAGCAGATTGTATTCCCTCTCCCCCAACCGACTCTCAGCGCGGTGAATCACCACATCTGGAATAAAACAAGTTTGGTACTGCTTCACATAGACTTTCTTACCCTGACTAAAAGTAGCCATTGCGGTGCGGGAGATGGTTTCATTAGTCTTGCGGTAGTGAATGACACTACCATCCCCATAATCAATACCATGATGTTCGTATACTCCCTGAAGATTGAGAAATTCTCGGATAACGTAAATTTGATCGCCTCGCAACTAGTTCACCTCTGTGCCAAAATTGAATTTTTGCAGATACTTTCCACCCCAGTAATAAGGCAGCTTAAGGTATTGTTGACTATTTCCTCTTCCTTATTCTCTATTCAAGTAGTGCTATAGCTAGTGATTATGACTCCTTCAGACCTAAGAATAGTCTGTTTGCTCCCCAGTGCGACAGAAATTGTCGCAGCATTGGGATTAACTGATCAAATTGTGGCGCGATCGCACGAATGTGACTATCCCCCAGAAATCCTCAGTCGTCCCGTTTGTACTGAAGCACGCATTAACAGTGAACAACCTAGTGCCGAAATTGATGCTAATATCCTCAACTTAGTCAAAAAAGCCCTCAGTATCTACGAGCTGAAAACCGATGTGCTAGAACAATTGCAGCCTACCCACATTATCACCCAAGATCAATGTGATGTTTGTGCTGTCAACTTCGATGTTGTTGAACAAGCAGTAAGGGAACTCACTTCCAGCCACCCCCAACTCATTTCTTTACAACCCAACTTACTAAAAGAGGTTTGGACAGATATTGAACAAGTGGCTGCCAAACTAGGAGTAGCTTCCCAGCCACTACTAACTCAACTCAACTCCCGCGTCGAAGCCTGTCGGCAAAAAACCCAAGTGCTCCCCGATAATCATCGTCCCACTGTAGCTGGCATTGAGTGGACAGATCCCCTAATGGCAACTGGTAACTGGATTCCGGAACTAATAACTATTGCTGGGGGTAATCCTCTATTTGGAGCTTTGGGTAAGCACTCCCCTTATCTAGAATGGGACCAATTAGTAGCAGCAGATCCACAAATAATTATTATCATGCCTTGTGGCTTTGATTTAGATCGCACCCACCAGGAAACACAACAACTGACACAGCGGCTAGAATGGTCTAGTTTACAAGCTGTCCGCAACGGTAAGGTTTACTTAGCGGATGGCAATTCTTATTTCAATAGACCAGGACCACGGTTAGTCGATTCTCTAGAGATCCTAGCAGAGATTCTGCACCCGGAAATGTTTAATTTTGGCTATCAAGACACTGGTTGGAAGCGCTTTGAGGCGGGTAATGCTTAAGCAACTAATTTTGGAAAATTGGAGAAGTTTTGGTAAGGCGGAACTTCCACTTAACCCAATTACTGTTCTCCTCGGTAAAAATGCTAGTGGTAAATCCAATGCCATTGACGCTCTGAAATTTCTCAAAAGAACGGTAAAAGGTGAAGAAATTCAAGCAGCTTTATCTGGGTATACGACTGTTCTTAATGGAATCGAGGGAGCTGTTCATAACTCAACTCCTTATTTTACCCTCAAGGTGCTAATTCAAGGAGAAAATGAGAGAAGTCAATTACCTCTACGTAATTACTGTACAAACTCAACCCCAGATTCAGCTATTTTACGAATATCTGGTTTATCAAGAGTATAAACCCAGTCAACAACATCCCATTCAGACTTCCTTGTTAGAAACCCATTTGGATTTATCAAATTCTCCTCAAATTACAGCTGAAATTTATAGTGATGAAAACACTAACATTCAAGTTTTATGGAAAAGAGATTATTCAATATTGAGTCAGATTAAGGGGGTTTATTCACCCAGAAAATTGGTTGAGGGGATTAAGGTAGTTAGTCAAACCCTCGAAGAAATTTTTATCCTGAATCCAATTCCTGACCGAATGCGGAATGGTTCCAGGCTGGCTCAGAGCTTAGCAAGTGATGCCTCCAATATTGCCGGAGTCTTAGCCGCTTTACCAGAGCAACAGAAAATTCAGGTAGAATCAAGTATATCTGTTTATATAAAGAAGTTATTAGAGGTAGATATTCAAAGACTTTGGACAGAAAAAGTAGGTAAATTTGCCACAGAAGCCATGCTCTACTGTGAAGAACTATGGCAACCAGATCGGCTTATACAGATAGATGCAACCGGTCTGTCGGATGGAACGTTGCGCTGGTTAGCAATTTTAACAGCACTGCTGACGAGACCGCCAGGAAGTCAGATTATTATTGAAAATGTGGAATATGGACTTTATCCTTCTCATTTTCACTTGATTTGGAGAATAATTCAAGAAATTGCGACAAGACGAAAAATTGATCTATTAGTTACTACCCATAATCCAGTTTTAGTTGGTAGAATTGAGTCAGAAGCAGTATTTTTTATAGTTGTTGTTCATCGAGATTTAGCAACTGGAGAAAGTAAACTTACCCTTGTCAAAAATATTAAAAATTTAGCTCAGTTGATGACTTCTGGCTCTTTGGATAAGGTTGCAGTCAATGATGCAATTGAAAGGATTGCTAGTGCAGCGCGGCGAAAATAACCCGCCAGTTAAAAAAGATGAAAAAGCTATGCTACTAAAATATAATCCTCGACAATGTTTACCCTCTGCTGAAGATTTACCTGATTCAGATGATACACCTGTGGATAACGAATTACAAGATTTAATTCCTGGATTACTCAAAGCAATTCTTGCCTTGATTTGGTCGGAAAGAATGGATTGGTTTTTTGGGGTGGATATGGGAATTTATTTTATTCCTGATGAACCAGCAATTGTACCCGATGGTTTTCTCAGTATTGGAGTACCCAGAATTATAGATTCAGATTTACGTTTATCTTATGTTTTATGGGAAGAGAAGAAAGTACCAATTATGGTATTAGAAGTGATTTCCCAAACTAGACGAGGAGAATATACACAAAAGAAAGAAGATTATGCAAAACTGGGAATATTATATTATGTCATCTATAACCCACTAAGAAAAAGAAAACCCCGTTTAGAAGTATATCAACTTGAGGAGGGAGAATATCAATTATTAGCAGGTGAACCGGTATGGTTGCCAGAAATTAATTTAGGTATTGGTAGAGAAGAAGGAACATATCAAGGAATTACGAGAGAATGGTTATATTGGTATGATCAACAAGGAAAAAGATATTTAACTCCAGAGGAAACAATCGTAGCTACACAACAGCATTTTGAAGGACAACTTCAGCAGGAACGTCAGGCTAAGGAAATTGCTGAAGAAAAAGCTAAACATTTAGAACAATTACTCCGAAAAGCCGGAATCGATCCTGATGTTAACTCATCCCTCGGCTAAAGCACGGGGGATTTCGTGTTAGCAAGTTGTTAGGCAATTTTGACTTGATTAGGACTTACCCAGTCAACACTAGTGAAGCATCTGGGCAGCCTCAGAGATCCTTCGCTATCGCTCAGGATGACGTAATTTCTTTATCAATTATCAATTATCAATTACCAATTATCAATTACCAATTACCAATTACCAATTACCAATTACCAATTATCAATTATCAATTGTGATATTGAGTTGATAATCAATGGGCTCAGCAGCTTCCGAAACTACGATAAACTCATAATAACCGGATTTTTTAATAACCCCTGACCAACTGCGCTTCTGGGAATCTTCCATAAGAGACTTGACGTTGGGAGGACCATAGATACTGAACAAAGTTGAAGAATCGGCTTGCAGCTCTATCTTCATTACCTGATCACTCGAAAGTTGAGCGATAAAAGCTTTGCCTTCTCCTGGGTTGAGAGTACCACTTTTTTGTTGACTTACTGTTCCTTGGTCAAAGACAATTTGCTCAACAGCAGCTTGAGATTGCAACTTGCTGATTGTATCTTCAACAATTGCTTCCCATACTTGTCCAATGGATTTGTCAGTCAACTGCTCACGAGGTTGCTCAGGAAACTGCTGGAAAAATTTAGCATCAGCTAAATCATAAAGGGCACTGCTACTAAGGTGGAGCCGATTGGCTTGATTTTTCCAGCGGGTGAGGTCAGATTTTTTATAGTTTCCTAAACCCTGCATTGCCTTGTCGCTCAATTTGAGCACCATGATCTTATTGAGTAAATCAATAGCGATCGCATCTTTTTGGGCTCTTAACTTAGCATCTTTTGAGGAATTACTGGGCTTGCGTCCTTTTTGCTGAGGGTATTTCGCCCAAAAGGCTTCATAAACTAACTTATCGTAGAAACCACGGTCAATACCTAAACTCGTGAGCTGCTGCTTCAGTTCTGCCCTACGCTGTTCCTCCTCAGGAGCAAACTTCAATGGTGGGGGATACTCAGTATCAGTAGAATTATCCTCCTCAACTATTAATTCATTTTCCCCTAGAGATGGAGTTTGGGTTTCAATCCAAAGGTTGCCAGCAAACCAGCCAAAGCTACCAGCACTAGCAATCACAAGGAACAATAGTGGAATTTTCCATAACCAACCTAACAATGGATTATGAGAAGGTGGAGGATCATCAGGAGGTGGAGTTTGATGATTTGACTCAACATCAACTTGTAGAGCTTTTAGTACTTCAGCAGCACTAGGAAAGCGATCGCTTGGCTTACGCTCGAGCATACGGTCTAGAATATCTCCTAACTGGGGTGTCAGGTCAACCTCTTGCCGCCAATTCCACTTTAGGCTTTGAGGCTCAATCAATTGAGTTGGTTCTTTCCCTGAGAGCAGTACCAAAGCTGTTGCGGCTAGGGCATACAAATCGCTATTAGCAGAAGCCATGCCTTGTTGTATTTGTTCTGGGGGAGCATAGCCTACTTTACCTACTCGCGTCGCGGGTATCTTTTTCGTATCAAAGATAGTTCCTTGGTACTCCATCGCCACTGTCACAGCTACTTGCTTGACTCCACCAAAGTCAATTAGTACTGGTAGTCCATCACTACTGCGCAGCATCAGATTATCGGGAGCAATATCCCGATGAATTACTCCTCGGGAGTGAATGTAGTCTAAAACTGGCAGAATTTGGAGCAGTAGTTGAGTAACTTCAGTTTCACTAAACCTCTGCCCCTGACTTTTAAGGGCTCTGAGTAAAGTACAGTAAGTTTGCCCGATAACAAAGTCTTGTACCAAAAATAGAGAGCTTTTGCCCTGTTGTTTGGCTTCAAACAGTTCTCTAAACTTGGGAATTTGGGGGTGTTGCAGCTGATAAAGAACACTAGCTTCCCGCTCGAATAGCTGTTGGGATTTGCGGGCAGCATAAGTGCCTTGAAAATTAGGGGCAAATTCTTTGAGAACACAATGCTCGTTGTAGCGATTAAGATCTTCAGCTAAATAAGTGCGCCCAAAGCCACCCTGCCCTAGCTCACGAATAATACGATAGCGATCACCTAAAATTAGTCCAGAATGAATTTTCTTGCTCACCAAATTTTCACCACATGTGGTACAAAAGCGATTACTAGGGGAATTCGCGTGTTGTTGAGTGCACAGCAGAGGCATCATGAGGGTGAATAAATTGCAGGGGATGGATATATCATTTCCCTCGAAATTACTGACATTTCCGGATTAATATAAGAAATATTGGTAACAAGGAAGGGATTATACATCAACCCAAGCTCTAGTATTTTAAGGTCAATTGCTCTTGGAGGCGACGAGATGATCCGGAAAGAACAAACTCAACGGGTGAGTGCAGCATTCCAAGAGTTCCTCAGCACTCCTCTAGAAATCAGACTCCAAAGACATCGGCAAATTTCTCCAGAAGTAGCAACTCTCGACTTATTTCACTCAGTTGCCAATACTGTTCCAGCTTACCAAGCTTTTCTGGAAGAATACAGTATTGAGCCTGCATCAATTCAAACTTTTGCAGATTTCCAAAAACTGCCCCTAATTAACAAACAGAATTACCATTCCCGTCACCGGATAGCAGATTTGTGCCGCAACGGACAGTTGGAGGAGTGTGACATGATTGCTGTTTCCTCCGGTTCTACTGGCTCTCCCACTTTTTGGCCCCGCTTTTTGTCGGACGAACTCCAAATTAGTGCACGCTTTGAGCAAATATTTCACGATAGCTTTGGTGCTGATACCAAATCCACCCTCGCTGTAGTTTGCTTTAGTTTGGGAACTTGGGTAGGTGGTATCTACACCGCCAATTGCTGTCGCTACCTTGCTAGTAAAGGCTATCCGATTACTGTGATTACTCCTGGTAGTAACAAACAGGAGATCTTGCGAGTTGTACAGGGACTAGGTGATGCTTTTGAGCAAGTAGTTTTGTTAGGCTATCCGCCGTTTCTCAAGGATGTGATTGACACTGGCATTGCTCGTGGTATGGAGTGGCAGCAGTATCAGATTAAATTGGTGATGGCGGGAGAGGTATTTAGTGAAGAGTGGCGAAATCTGGTAGGAGAAAGATTGGGTTCCCATCATCCCTGCCACGATTCTGCTTCCCTTTACGGTACAGCTGATGCTGGAGTGTTGGGCAATGAAACACCAGTAAGTATTTGTATCCGTCGGTTTCTAGCAGAACATCCGGAGGCAGCTCGCACTTTATTTGGGGAATCCCGCCTACCTACTCTGGTACAGTATGACCCCCTCAGCCGCTTCTTTGAAGTTGACGATGGTACACTCCTGTTTTCTGGAGATAATGGTATACCTTTGGTTCGTTACCACATCTCGGATAATGGGGGGTTAATCTCTTATGAGGAAATGCTTAAATTCCTGGCAGAGTGGAATTTTGATCCTGTAGCAGAGCTGCAACGCTTGGGTGTTAACTCTAAAGAAGATGATTCATCCTTACCCAGAGGTATTCATCCACTACCTTTTGTTTATGTTTTTGGACGCTCCCACTTTACCGTCTCCTACTTTGGTGCCAATATTTATCCAGAAAACGTCACAGTTGGTTTAGAGCAGTCAGAGATTAGGGAGTGGGTGACGGGTAAGTTTGTCCTTCAGGTTAAGGAAGATACAGATAAAAACCGTTTCCTCTCAGTAGTAGTAGAGTTAGCCTCAACAGTAGAAGGTGATGAGCACAAACGAAATGCGATCGCTTCTTCTATTCTCTCCCAACTCCTGCGGCTCAACAGTGAGTTTGCAAACTATGTTCCAGCAGAGTACCAGTTACCTAAGGTAGAACTTGCTCCCACCGGAGATCCAGAGTATTTCCCAATTGGAGTCAAGCATCGCTACACTCGTAAAGGGTGATCAGCTTCTTGTGGAACAGGCATCTTGCCTGTCCGAAACATGCAAGGTGAATGCCTCTAAGCTTAGGACAGAACTTACGCAAAACCTCTATCCCTCTTCTGTCACTTTCCGCAATTCTCACGAAATTCCGTCATTACAGTATTCTCTAGGTTCAGAACGCAGTTATCTCTGGGCAGTTAGTAAAACCAGCATCAATAGTTATGAACTACCCCCAGCAGCAGAAATCGAAACCGCCGCCAAGCAGTTCTATGAATTGCTCAAAACCCCAGGATTTCAGTTAGAACTCAGATCTTGCACCAATTCCGACAATCCACCAGGAGTTAAAACCCCTGGCTCACAGCTAAAGTCGTCTAAAGACGACTCGACAAGGGTTTCAGTCCACTTGAGTGGACTTGAGCTATTAGCCCAGAGTTTGAAGATACACTCTGCCACTACCTTAGGGATTATCCGACAGGAACAAGCTACCAGGAAAACTGCACCTAAAGCGATCGCTATTCTTGCAGATCCGGTCTTTAGCTCCGATGATGAACGGGTAACTAACAACAAACAAAAGAGCGATCGCAGTTAAGCCCTAGATAGAAGACTCAATTAGCTTCCAGATTTTTTCTTGAGCTGATGGGAATTGAGCGGTAGAGTGAGTTTAACAGTTGTACCTACACCTACTTTGCTATTTAACAGAATTTGACCGCCATGTAAATCTATAGCCTTTTTAACAATTGATAGTCCTAGACCTGTTCCTTGAATATTACCTACATTACCAGCACGATAGAAGGGCTCAAACACTCGATCTAGTTCTTCTGGTGGAATCCCAATTCCCTCATCCTGGATGCAGAATGTTGCCACTTCACCCTGGCAAGAGAGTTCAAACTTAACAGTACTGCCTTCAAGAGAAAACTTAATTCCATTAGAGATCAGATTTTTAATAATTTGCCGTAGGAGGTTCTGATCCAGGTAAATATTATTACATTTTCCTTGATGGTTGAAGACAATCTGACAATTATTACTGATATTTGTTTGTTGCTCTGCAACAAGGTTCTTACAGAACGTTACTAAATTTAAAGGTGCTGGTTGAAACTCTAGTTTTCTCGAGACATTTTTGCCAATAATCAGCGCATCATCTAATAAATTGGTTATTCGATAAACTGCTTTTTTAATAGAAGTATGATATGCTTGCTTTTTGTCTTCAGGTAAAATTTCGTGGTACTGTTCTAGTAAATGATTAGAAGTTTGAATTGTAGTTAGGGGGGTACGAAATTCATGGGAGACCATTGACACAAAGTTTAATTTAATTTGATTAAGTTCTTGTTCTTGTTCCCAAACTCTGATCATTTCTGCTTCAGCTTGTTGGCGTGTGTTAATCTCACTATTTTTCCGTGCATTAATCTCTCTACCTTCTTCAATCAAGAGTACTACTTTTCCTGTTTCATCTGTTAAAGGTTTGAGAGAAAAATCAATCCAGACTATTTCTTCTTCAGTACTGCGAATTTGAACTTCCTCCCGGACTAACTTACCATGACTTGCCTTATTAATTGCCCCTTTCAACCAATTCTGACTGGTTTGGGAGTAATTCCAAGCATGACTATCCCACAAAGGTAAACCAACATAATCCTCCTGTTTAACTTTACTGAACTCAAGAGCCGTCTGGTTCATTTCTAGAACTGTTCCTTCTGGTGTTAACAGCGACATAAATTGAAACGTTTGGTTAAATACTCCTCGAAAACGTCGCTCACTCTCTCGCAGTTGCTTGAGTATTTGTTCCCGCTCGATGGCATGGTAGATAGTACGTACTAATAAGGGAATAGTAATTTTATCTTTGCACAAATAATCTTGCGTTCCTTGTGAGATGGCTCCAAGTGCTAATTCGTCATCATCTGAGCCTGTCAGCACAATGACTGGGATATTTGGTACTACAGCACGGAATTCGACTACTGTCTCTAATCCATCCGAATCGGGGAGGTTAAGATCTAATAAGACGACATCAAAAGTGAATTTACGGCAACGGTTAATGGCTTGAGTTAGACTCTCAGCATGTACTAGTTGCCATTTTTCTTGATCTAGGCGGGAAAAGCGATGATGCTGTAATCTAGCATCGCTAGGACTATCTTCAACTAATAGTACGTGAATCGGTTTATTATACATAGAACTAACTTTATTCCGATGGTAACCTAACTACTGCTAGCCAGAAGTCCTCAAGCGACTGCACAATCTCGATCAATTATTCAACAAATCTTTACTGAGAACAATGAATTTAACTACTGAAACAGTCAAATATTATCACTGTTCCCTTCGCTCCCCTCCTGGGAGGGGTTGGGGGTGGGTTCTGTTCCCTACCTTCACTGGTAAATTTTGGATAGGAGTGCAAGCTCTCAGTTATATGCTGCTTCAAAGACCAAATAGGTTGTTCAATCGTTTACGAACCCAAACTACAGGATTTTTGTCATCTTCTTCTTGATCGACTAATCCTAATTTACGTAATTCTTGTTGTCGCTGGGCTAATTCTTCTTGATGTTGTCCTAACTCTTCTACAATAACCTCGGATAACTCTGGATGTTCGTGTAGTAATTTTTCAAAACCATTTTTGTTGATGACAAACAACATTGTATCTTCTATCGCTCGAACTGTTGCAGTACGGGGAATTCCCAATAGTAAAGCTAGTTCTCCAAAAAATTTACCAGCTTCGAGAGTCGTGAGATACTTGTGAATTTTTTCCACAAATACTTCTACAGAACCAGTTAAGATAATATAAAAAGCATTACCTGGTTCCCCTTCATGAAATAAAATATCGGATCCTCTTAGACGTTTGCGATACCCAACTTCAATCAATTGTCGCACTTCTAAATCTGTAAAGTTTTCAAAGTAACTTACTCGACGCAGCAAATCCCTTACAGCTAATGGTTTAGGAGGTTCTTCTGTGAACTGTTGTTCTGGTAATTCATTAATAACTTGGTTATTTTTCCTTTTTAGCCTGATTGGATTCAATACTTCTGGATTCCGGAGCCACAAATCTCTTTGGGGAAAAGGAATTGTGATTCTTTGTTGGCGTAAATTGTATTCAATAATAAAGTTAAGAGAGCTTTTAATATCTGGTTCTTTATCAATGCGGTTAACCCAAACCCGTAGTTCAAAATCTAAAGAACTATCTCCAAAACCTCTAAAAATCACTAAGGGAGCAGGCTCGTATAGAACTGCTGGTTCCATATAAGCCGACTTTAACAGAGTTTCCGTGACTATTACTGGATCACTTCCATAGTCAACTCCTACTGGGATATGGATTCGAGCAATATAGCTATCATAGCTCCAGTTAAGAACCTTACTTTCAACGATATTACTGTTGGGAACAACTACATATCCACCTTCTCTAGTACGGATGAGGGTAGTTCTTAGAGAAATGGTTGTGACATATCCTGATAAACCATCGAATTCAACAAAATCTCCAACTTTGATGCTTCTCTCAAACAATAAAGTGAAGCCACTAACAAAATTTTTGGTTATGTCTTGTAGTCCGAAGCCAATCCCAACCCCTAATGCACCAACTATTACCGCTACTGAAGAGAAATCTAAGCCATTAGCTTGCAAGACAATCAAAATGCCTAAAGTACCAATAGTATAACTAATTATTGTGGCGATCGGTTCTCGGTTACCCTCATCAATTCTCAACTTGACTAACAATCGTTTCTTGAGAAAATTTTTGAGAGCCCGAGTAAGTACAATAACTATTAAATGCCAGACAATTAGTATAATTATATCTCTGATCGATATCTCTTCTCCCCTAATTGAAAATAATTCTTCTGTAAATAGCGTGGAGAAATTTATTAAGAATTCCTCTAAGAGTTTTGTCATGGAATCATCAATTTTACAATTGTTGATCTAGTTGTCAATGGTGAGTACTCAGTAGGGCTTAAAGCGTGAAAATTTGACTATTGAAGATTAATTAATATTGCTATATATTAGAGTATATAATATATTGACTGTTAGGATCAGTCGATATATTCAGGAGTACGACTTTTCCTCTAAAATACCCACCAAAATCTGTAACAACTCAGATAAGTCTGCCGGAACCCGATACAAGTTTGTATCTTGTACAATTCGCTTTTGTTGAACGTACGAAACAGCAAATTGCCAGATATTGCCCATTGACACAGCACCATATAGTATTGGACTATCAGAGAATGCCGCTTGCTCTACAGCAATTAATTCTACTGCGAGTTGCGTGAATCCCTTTTGTAGGTCTGTATTTTTGGCTTCAATCACCAGAAGCTGACTTTGGGTTTGTAGAAAATAATCTAATTCGCCTTTTAACTGTTCGCTAACGGTTAAGGAATACCCTACTTTAATCCGAACTTTAGTGTAGTGGATCAATTCCATCAACACCGGAGCAATCAAAAACTCGCGCCTTGCCATTTCGCTAGTTAAACTGATGTGAGGTAGACTTTCTTCCAAACGCTGTTTCAAGCTATCTAACCGTTCTAGTGGGCGATGGGTTTGGGGTAAATTCAGCGATCGCGATTCATATCCATAGCCAAAATAGGCTAGAATCTCATCTGGCTCTGAATTTAATTTAAAATAGTCAGCAAAAGTGTAAGACCGAGTAGGGTCAATCACTGGAATTCTAGACATAGATATATTACCTTCCTTTTTGCCCGTCTTAAGTTGGTAGGCTTAAGCACCATGCTACAGACAAGCTTGCACACACCAACTCTATAATGAATTAGATAGTCATAATGTAGACACAAAGACCGGGAGAAAAGACAACGGTTTACACACGACCCTTAGCTCGTCTGATTGAGCAGCTGCAACGCCTGCCGGGAGTCGGTCCCAAAACTGCTCAGCGACTGGCATTGCATATTATCAAGCGTTCAGAAGCTGAGGTACAAGCCTTGGCACAAGCTTTGGTAGAGGCAAAAAAGCAAGTAGGTTTGTGTCAGGTTTGCTTTCACCTGTCAGCTGAACCCATCTGCGAAATTTGCCGCAACACCAATCGCGACAACAATAGTATCTGTGTGGTAGCTGACTCCCGGGATGTGATTGCCCTAGAAAAAACCAGGGAGTATCGTGGCAAGTATCATGTGCTCGGAGGTGTCATCTCTCCCATGGAAGGGATTGGTCCGGATCAGTTGCATATCCAGCAGTTAGTACAGCGAGTCAGTCAGCACAGAATTCAAGAGGTAATTCTGGCAATTAGTCCCAGTGTGGAAGGAGAGACGACAACACTTTACATTGGTCAGTTACTCAAGCCTTTTACAAAAGTGACACGGATTGCTTTTGGTTTACCAATGGGAGGAGATTTAGAATATGCCGATGAAGTTACTTTAGCACGAGCGTTGGAAGGACGTCGCGAGCTGGATTAGGAATTGGGGAGCTGGGGGAGACAACAGAGAAATTTCCAATTAGCAATTAGCAATTATCAATTATCAATTCCCAATTCCCAAACAACAAACAACAAACAACAAACAACAAACAGATGACTATTTCAATTTTTGTTTAATGAAAGAGACAATTTGATTGAGTTGTTTCTTCAAACCATCAATTTCAGCCTGCATTTTGGTAATTGTTGCTTTTAACTCTTCAATTTCAGCTGTTGGTGCATTTGTAGATGTAATGACTGTAGGTTCAGGTGTTGGCGCTGCAGGGCGTTTCTTGACTTTCTGCATTGCTTCCTTGATTGCCTCCATCAGCTCCTTCTTCTCGAAAGGCTTTTCAACAAAAGCAAAATACTCAAAAGGTTCAGTAATTTTCTCCGTTACTTCTTCCTTTCGACCTGACATCAGTACCAAAGGAATTTTCTGTAGATCAGTGCTGGTTTGAATTTGCTGAAATACCTCCCAACCACTCATTTTAGGGAGGAGAAAATCCAACATGATCAGGTTAGGGTGTTCCTGACGAATTAAATTTAGTCCTTCAATACCATCTTTGGCTTCGAGAACTTTGAAGTTACCAGCAGGTAACATGTCCTTAACACGCATCCGGATAACCTTACTGTCATCGATTACTAAAATTTTATGAGTTGCCACGATTAACTCCTTAAAATAGGTGATTTCAGAAAAACTACAATTTCTGGAGGAAGGATTAAACCCTGACTTCACTAATAAGGTGTTCTGAACTTTGCCTGTTGATTAGCAGGGTTGGGCACCAATGTGTCTAGCTATTGATTGCTCAGTGAAACTACTTAACTAAGATAAACTAGCATCTCTACATAAAAAATGCGATTACTCCTGTATGTTAAGCTGTTGTGCTGCTAATTTGCATGGTAGTGAGCAAGAGCAGAAGACAGGGAACAATTTTTCAAGATGGTAAGTCGCTGCGGGACGGGAAAAAAGTTAAAGGGATAAAAATATGCCGGGAGGCGTAGAGTAAAGGTTAATGTAAAAGATGATCCTCCTTGTTGGTAACCTGTAAAAAAACTTATGGATTTGCCTACAGAACTTGACCAATCTGTGACCAGCTCATCAGTTAAAGACCAATGGCGTTCAGAAATTGAGACATTGCCTACCTGGTTGCGACGCCCCATTGGCAGAGCCAGTGAGATCTCAACTGTACAGCGCATCATTAAACAACGGCAGATCCACACTATTTGTGAAGAGGGACGCTGTCCTAATCGGGGTGAGTGTTATGCTCAGAAAACCGCTACGTTTTTGCTTATGGGTGCAACTTGTACTCGTTCTTGTGCCTTTTGTCAAGTAGACAAAGGTCATGCTCCTATGGCTCTCGACCCTGAGGAACCGCAAAAAGTAGCCGAGGCAGTGCGACTTTTAGGCTTGCGTTATGTGGTACTGACTTCTGTAGCGCGAGATGATTTACCGGATCAGGGTGCAGGTTGGTTTGTCGCAACGATGGATGCTATCCGTACACTGAACCCAGACGCCAAAATTGAGGTGCTGACAGCGGATTTCTGGGGTGGTAGAAGCAACAATAACCAAACACCAGTAGACTTACAGCGCCAACGGGTAGCAACAGTGGTTGAAGCAGCTCCTGCTTGCTATAACCACAATATTGAGACAGTGCAACGTCTACAGGGAAGGGTGCGGCGCGGTGCTCAATATCAAAGATCCCTTGACGTTCTGCGGATTGTTAAGGCCCTTGACTCCACTATTCCTACCAAGTCAGGATTGATGCTCGGACATGGTGAAACCAAAGAGGAGTTGATTGAGGCAATGGTAGATTTGCGTAATATTGGCTGCGATCGCATTACCCTAGGTCAATATATGCGTCCTTCTCTTAAACACCTGCCAGTACAAAAGTATTGGACTCCAGAAGAATTTGATGAACTAGGTGCGATCGCACGCAATCTAGGTTTTGCTCACGTCCGTTCCGGTCCGTTGGTACGCAGTTCTTATCATGCTGGTGAAGGAAGTTAGAAATTGTTGTTTGTTATTTGTCGTTTGTTGTTTGTCCTTTATCGCATTCAAATGATTCCCAATTCGATCTTTTTAGCTATGCAATGAATAAAAGCTCTTCGGCGATCTTTCAGGCTACCAGTTAATTTGGCAATTTTAAATTGAGTAAAGAACTCGTGAAACACATCTTCCTTCTCTGGGGTTATTTCACTCGCAGATTTTTTCCCTTTAATGTAAGCTTGTAAAGCTGGCGAGCTTTTCATCTTTATTAAATCAACCTCTTTATCATGAGAATAAATTTTTTCCCATTTGCCTTGGTCTATTATTTTATAGTAATGCTTGAAACCTGATTCATTATCTCCTCTAAACTGGTCTGTCAACATTCCTTCGTGTGCCATATGAGCAATATGTACATGGACATTTCTCATATCAGGAAACTTGCTGCTCTTACAGTTAATGTGCCTACCTCTTCTTGTACCAACCAAACGATCAGCAAAGCTCTCATAGTTATAATTAGCTAGCTCTGATTTGACAATAATGTGTATCTCCTTTTCTTGGAAACTTAGTTTTTTGATAATTTCTGCGTTTTTAGGAATAATGGTTTCGTCGGCATAATTAACATTTTTGGCAACTGGGTCAAGCAAGACAACACGTTTGAGTTTCTCTATCAAGATCTCATGATCTAAGTTGAATTTGGATAAGGTATTGATTGCCAAGCTACAGCCTCGACTATGGGCTAAGATGAATATATTATCATAAGTATTTACTTGTTTAACATAATTCAAGAAACTCAAAATTAGTTCTTGTGAAGCTTGTGAAAAATCATTGAATGTTTTTTCTGTCATTCCTCTGGCATCTGAATTTTTAGTATAATTCTTGCTACTCCAATTGCTCTCTTCAATAGCATCTCCCATACATTTCAATTTATAAAGTAACTCCTTAGACTTATTTATTTTTTTTAATTTTATTGTTGCTTCCAAGTCACGCAATATGCCACTAGGATTTGCCTCTAGCCATGTTTGATCTAGATGCTCTAAATCTTGATTATTGTTATTTTTTGTACTAAAAGTCTTAAAAATAATATTACTGTTCGTGGTAAGGAGATTGATTTGTAGTACATCTACTGAAGCTTTTGATAACTCTTCAGGTGTAAATATCTTTTGCTCCTCCGATTGGGTGGTTCCACCAAAAATAATAAGCAGACTTTTAGCCACGTTATTCTCCTTTGACAACATATCATTGCTTCCTAGTTCTATGGTTCCTAGAAAGTTCCGTGCTAGCTTTGCCAGATAGTATTTATCCTAAGCAGTGGATTGGATTGAGTTACTCTTTGAGTGTCATCCTTTCCATGTCTCTATAATTATTCCTGTCAACCTTCTCGATCAATCGGAAAAGTCGGATGATAAAGTCAGGGAAGTCTGATGGTTGTATTTCGGTTCGCAGTTATATGACAATAGTTTTAGGCTTTTAATACTTACAGGGCGATCGCAAACACGAAAATTCCCCTTCGGTTGGGTTATAGCAGAATCAGGCTTTTGAATATGAAGAAATAATTCGCCAACAACATCAGGAACGAAACCCAACCTAAAAGAGAAAGCGATCGCACTTTATGCTACCTCATAGGCAAACAGCTCGCACTTTGGTTTCTTTGATCCAGAGCAAATTATCATAGATAGTAAAAGGTAATGGTACTAAGTAGATGCAAATTAAATACCACCATCAGCAAACTCAATCTCCTCATTCTCCTAGAGAAAACCTCCCCACCATGTACGATTTACCTAGTGAAAATCCTGAGGAACCTGGTTTGCCTGACGAATTCCATGATCTACAGCCGGAACTACTGCGCTTCACTTTTCGCCCTGCTAACTATCCACCAGAACAAATATTTTCTGGCAGTGATTTGAACCTTTACTATGATGTGTATCACCATTCTTGGTATAAACGACCAGATTGGTTTGGTGTAGTGGGGGTATCAAGGCTTTATGAGAATGAAGATTTACGCTTAAGTTATGTGATGTGGCAGGAAAGGGTGGCTCCAACAGTGGTGGTGGAACTATTGTCACCAGGGACAGAAAAAGAAGACTTGGGCACAAGTACACGGAAAAGCAATGAGCCTCCGACTAAATGGGAAGTCTATGAGCAAATTTTACAAGTGCCCTATTATCTGGTGTTTGATCGCTATACCAATCACTTAAGAGGGTTTGTACTTAAGGGGGGTGTTTATCAGGAGTTGAAGCTAACTCAACCGAGAATTTGGATACCACAATTGGAATTAGGTTTAGGGTTGTGGAGAGGAGAGTACGAAAGGAAGAATCGCCATTGGTTGCGTTGGTACAATGCTCAAGGGGAGTGGATTTTAACTCCCACTGAACGTTCGGAGATTGCCGAAGAACAACTGGCGGCGGAGCGGCAACGGGCTGAAACTGAAAGATTACGATCGCAACGTCTTGAGGAACTTCTACGTTCTCACGGGATCGATCCTAATAGTTAAATCGAATTCAGCGATTAGGCAGATAGAATCGAACTTATGCGATCGCTCTTAAATTGGTTTGTTAACCGTAGGTTGGGTTAGCTTTATTCGTAACCCAACGCAATGTTATCGATTGTTGGGTTTTGTTGCCTCCACCAAACCTACAAGAGAAAGCGATCGCACTGTATCAAATTGGTAGTGTGTTACACTGCGTTAACGCACCCTACAAGATCTGCGATCGCTAATTGATATAATTATGTATGTATTTATCAAAATTGTTGTTTTGAATTAGCACCAATCATAGGAGATAAGTAGCATGAACGCCCATAAGATAGAAGTTACTTTAACAGAAAATGGGCAATTATTTCTCGAAAATTTGCCCTTTAAAAAAGGAGAGTCTGTTGAGGTTATTATCCTGGAACACCCTCAACCAGCTTCTGATGTTAATGATTATCCTTTGATGGGGCAAGTCATACAGTATGATCAGCCCTATGAACCTGCTAGCGATATTCAGGATTGGGAAGTCTTACAATGATTATTTTAGATACCCATATTTGGATTTGGTGGGTTGATAATAGTCCTAGATTAAATCAACGACAACGAGAATTGATTAATATCCATCAAGCAGGTGGATTGGGTGTCAGCATTATCTCTTGTTGGGAAGTAGCTAAGTTAGTGGAAAATAAAAAGCTGATTTTATCTTGTTCAGTGGATGAATGGTTAAAGGTCGGTCTGGCTTACCCTGGTGTTCAATTACTCAACTTAACCCTCCCGATCATTGTAGCATCCACCAAATTGACGGGATTTCATCGTGATCCAGCAGATCAGTTAATTGTTGCTACTGCCCAAGTCTGTAACTGTTCTTTGTTGACGGCAGATAACAAAATCTTGGCTTATCCTGGTGTTCAAACCTTAATCTAATCTCTTGGTTGTGTTTGATTGATAGAATCGAACTTACGCGATCGCGCAAGTTTGCTGTTGTAAGCAGATAGCTCTTACATTTGATAATTAATAGTAGGTTGGGTTAGCGGTAGCGTAACCCAATGCAATGTTATCGGATGTTGGGTTTCGTTGCCTCCACCCAACCTACGAGAGAAAGCGATCGCACTATGGCTGTTGCACGATCTGTTGAGGTAACAACAGATTGTCCGCCGCCATAATTAACTCCCCCCATTGCTCACCTAACTGTTCTTGGATGTTCTCTGGCACAGGTATCATTATCATTTCCATCAGCTTTGTCCTGTTCCCCGTTACGAATTGAACTTGATATCCATCCTCTATTGGCTGGATCTCCACGTTAGTTAAATTCCTATCGTCCTGCGCTCTCAGTTCATGGTTTGTCCAGCAGTAAGTTGACTCGTCGTTCAATAGTAGGCACGACAAGATGAATGAAAATGCTCCCAATCCCATGGCATAGGGGAGCATACTCATTACTCCTGTGGCAACGGTCTTCCCTGTTACAAGAGATAGGGTTGTTCCCATCGCTCCCGGTGCCCTGATTTTCACTATCAGCTTCTCAATGACCTCAGTGAGTTCGTGCAGCGTGCGACCTTTAGGCAGATAGATAGTATTGTTTTGTCCTACTATCATTACATGCCACCATGACCATTGATGCGCTGTCAGAACTCCAGTGTTATATTGTACTGTTAACAACTGCTCATTAACATTAACATCTACCTCGGCGTTTTCTGGCTGCTGGTTCGGCAAAACATTTTGCCATACCATTGTATTTTTTGGATAGACATTACTGAATTTGTGGCTTGCCACAACAACAGGGAGTACGTCATTAGTATTGTTCTGTACTCGCGCGTATCCTATTCGGTGTCTCGTTCGAAATGTCATCTTCTTTTCTTCCCTTTTTGGGCTTTTTTCCTATTTACTCACACCATCTAAGTGCCGAGCGAGAATCATAGTTATGTTCAGCTTCTATGCCATCTCTCTTAAGCAACTACACAGAATTATTTACCTATTTTATACTCTGCAACCTTTATATTGTAAGGCTTTGAGATTTTCTTAATGTGTAATTAATTTTGTGTGGTTGCTTGTCTTAAAATCGAAGAATGGCATGTCTACGACACTTGATTGATCTTGTCTTTTCGCTCGTCTAACCTTTATTTTCACCCTATTCATCCCTCATTGTCGGTCGGAAAAGTCTTCATTATCGTCTGAAAAGTATGATTATTCAGATTTTTATGTGACTTACTACCAGCGTTTTTTATATTGATCTACTCATGATTGACGTCTCGTCATAAAAGTATGATCATCAAGTAGGGAAAGTCCGATAGATGCTACTCAATATAAGAAACCCGACTTCTTCAAAAAGTCGGGTTTCTGAACCACTATTTTACTGATTAGTCTATCCTTTCTTTCCTCATAACTTAATCCTCAATGAGCCATAATAAACTCATGAATTGCTTCTCTTACTGATACCATTTTCTCCTGATAAGAGGTCTTCCCACAATCAAGATAGCATTCAGCCGCTGCTATCAAGTCTTTACAGTTGTCAGGATTGTCAATATCTTCACTGATTTCTCGTTTCTCGCCAATCCGTTGTAAAATATACTGGTTATAGGGCTCTTCTAGCCTTTTCCTTAATCCATTCCGCGTTGATTTTACCTGAAACTGCTCATTTAAATCTAAATTCAAGCGGAGATAATTTTCACTTCCCAGACTTTTCAACAAGCGCACAGAAATATACTCGGAGTTTTGTGCCGAAGGATCTAAGAAAATATTCGGTATCTTCATCTCCCAATTGATTAGTCCCCATTTTTTTACCTCCTCATATTCATAAGGATGAGTTGTCATACCCGTGCCAATAGAAAGAACCGCAATTTCCTGGAGCATAGGATTGTTTTCGTCCTCGGTTTGCATAGATAAAGCATGAGCAATCGCCGCCAAAGTTGGATTATTAGCCGATACCCCTCCATCAATGTGGGGAAGATATTCCTTTTCCTCGAAATTGTAGAGTATCTTGTAAGGAGGAAAAAAGGTTGGTGCTGAAGCTGCAGCAGTACAGATTTCCCAGAGTTCAATCTGATTCTGGTAATACCATTCTTGGGAGTCATCAGTGGCAAACCAGGTGGTGTTACGGGATAAAATATCATAAGCCAGGAGCAAGAGTTGTGGTTGGTTGATATCAGCAATCGTGAGAGATTTACCCATATTTTGGCTCAAAGGAGAATTATCCAAGGCTTTTTTCAAAACCTTAGCCAATCCCTGCTCTCCTTGCTCATGAGGGTATAGAAGTTTATTTGCCAAAAGTTGAGTTAATTTCTGCCATTGCCGCCGCTGACGTACCTCCTGGAGGAAGATATTGTGTCTATCCTGGTTATATAAATCAATCATTTGTTCGGCACTCAGCTCACAGGCTATTCCTGCAGCTAGTATCGAACCAGTAGATGTCCCAGCAATCAAGTCGAAATATTGATGTAATCCCTGCCCTTGATCTGCTTTGATGGTTTTCTCTATCTCCTTGAGAATGGTTGCGGATATAATCCCTCGGATGCCATCTCCATCTAAGCTGAGAATTTTTAATGTCATAGTTTATTACTTATTACTCTTGAGAAAAAGGCAGGAGGCAGGAGGCAGGAGACGAGGGAGGAGGTAGGAGGTAGAAGGAAGGAAGGAGATATTGTTTCTCCTATTCAATTGGGGGCGCGAAGCGCTCCTCAGGAGCTCTCGAGAAACACACTCAAAGCTAATGGCTAATGGCTAATGGCTAATAGCTAATCTCTGAATAAACACTGAGTCTCCGAGTCAGACAACAGGGAAGAGAATTGTTTCTCCTGCCTCCTGCCTTCTCATGCTTATTACTTCAAAAATGCCATCCCTCTCTTCTCAAACCTGCGAAATCTGGGCTGAATCACTTGTTCAACTTTGGTAACAAAATTAAGATAATCATCCTCTGGGATGTGGTTTTGGTTGGCTGCTAGTTGCCAAAACATAGATTTCAATGTTTCAGATGTAACTCCATATTCTTCACCTATTTGGTCAAACTTGTACCTTGTCGATACTTGAGTTGCGATCGTCGAGGAGATACTCAAAGTAAACAGAGATACATTAATAAATTTGATTGCCCCGGTTATCCCAATATTCAAAGCAGCAAAACTCGTCACAAAAATATTGGCAATTAGGACGCCAATTCCTAGGGTATTGCCGCGCTTCTGATTCTGGGTGGCTTTCTTACTAAACCAATTATATTGAGCCCAAAACCTGTTTTCAAAAAAGTGCTTTTGTTCTGGGGTTAGTTCTAAGGACTGGATAGCGAACCACAATTTATCTGGTTCGGTTTTTGGCTTGTTTGACATCTTGGGGGAAAATTTAGTTATCACATTTCTCATTTAGTTGGGAAATTTGGCATAGAGAATAGAGAAGAAAGATATTCTTATTCAGTTACTTCGGGCGAAAGAGACTCACTGAAACTTTCTTTACACTCACATTCTTCGTAAGTCAACGTATTTTCTGTCCGTTTCTCACAAATATATTTCTCACTATCAACTATTTTGAGACACTGAACTTCAGGGTTAGTCAGTGGAAATTTTCGATTGTATTTGTGATATGAAGTCCCACCCCGTAAGAAATAATTGAGCACAAGAATTATCAGGACTGGGATCAAGAAAATGCTAGTTGCAAGAAAATTTTTAGATTTCACCTTGTTTTTGACAGCACCAAGCATTCAGCTCCCAAGCTGATAACTCAGGACTTACGCAAAGCCTCTCTATTTGTAGTGGCGCGACACACCTAAAATAGTCGAATAAGTAGGTTGGGTGGAGCTTTCTTCGTAACCCAACACCGGAATATACTGCGTTGGGTTTCACTTCGTTACACCCAACCTACAGTTTTAATCGTGTCGCGCCAGTAGCGTAACCCACCTTTAACTATATATGTGATGTAGCTGCGTAAGTCCTGAACTGACAGCTCCAAAGCTGCAAGCTAAGTATCTGCTCCAAATAAACGATTATTGTTGCTTAGGTGTGAACCTGCACACCTATTTTTCATCTGAGCTTCCAAGGGGCGCGTTTTTCGCTGTCAAATTGTCATCCACCACGCCTTTGGGATTCGTGGAATTAAGCGTATAATAACGCCACGGCTTGCCAAGTCAGTATCCAGTTTCATTTCTGGCTTGGCAACTCCTTACATTCAATCAATTTTTTGGCAGTCATTTTGCCGATAAAACCTTCTTCCCCGCATTGAGTCAAGCGTTGGAAATCCTTTAATGCCTGAATAGATAAAGGTCCAAACTTACCATCCGCAGGTCCTTTGAGTAGATTTAGAGCTATCAATCGGATTTGAACCTGGACTGCTAGCTCATGATAATTATTGAGTTCATCATTTTTCACCTTAAGATCTCCTTCCTTAAAGATATCTTGTAGCTTGATTGATGTCTCCTCTACCTTCTGAGCCATTTCAGCTTTATCCAGCTCGTCTTTATCCTCCCTGGATATCTCCTTAGACAGGAATAAGTCTCCTTCTGCTTTACGCCGTTTCACCAGTCCTGGCAGCACTTTGCCACCACCCTTGTTCCACCACTGGAGAGCTTCTACACAACCAACTTTATCACCTTGGTTGAGTCGTTTGAGAGCGGTAGAACTTGCCAGATTACCTTCCCCACAGTTGTAGGCAAAGCTGACTAAAGCGGAGAACTCATTGTCATTCAACTTAACCTTGACTAGCTTCTTCACCCCCTTTTCAAACTTCTCCACGTCTTCACGGAGAAACTTTTCAGCCTCCGACTCAGTAATCTGCATTCCAGCCTTAACTTTAGAGCCGGTAGTCCCATATCCAATAGTGAGAACATTAGCGGGACAATAATAGGTAGTGACTAGCGGCTCGCCGTTCTTTTCCCCGCATTTTTTGTGTAAGCCTTCACAGCTTTTGATCAGATCTATTCCAGCTTGGTTAATTTTCAAATTTTCGTTCATGTCTTTGTCAATTGGTTGTGTGTTTGAGTTGTAGTTGTTTACTGAAGACAAAGCCCCAAGTGACGCGGGATGTGTCCAGCTTGCATGGGAATTGGGAGAACTTGGCTTGGCAAGTTCCATTCATCGGAGGTGGCGCGCCGCCCGACGGGCGGCTTTTGAGAAAATTACTGAAGGGGTGACAAGCAGGCTAAAAGCCTGATTTATCAAGCTTTAGCCCCGATTCAACTCCCAAAAGATGAACGCTTATTGACAGGTTTATTGACAACCAATTTGGGGTTCAATTCTTCCCCACACCCCACACCCTGCGTACTTTTCATGTAGCTTGTCACCCCGTGAAGAGGATTTTGGTAAGTAGCCTAGAATAACCAGATGACGATATCATTTTCCGGATAGTCATACCGTTGATGTTGGTTAATCCCAAAATACCCGGTATCTAACTACTCGCCTTCGACAGGAATAAATCTCCTTCTGCTTTACGCCGTTTCACTAGTCCTGGTAGCACCTTGCCACCACCCTTGTCCCACCACTGGAGAGCTTCTACACAACCAGCTTTATTACCTTCGTTGAGTCGCTTGAGAGCGGTAGAACTTTCTAGATTACCTTCCCCACAGTTGTAGGTAAAGCTAACTAAAGCCGAGAACTCATTCTCATTCAACTTAACCTTAACTAGCCTTTTCACCGCCTTTTCAAACTTCTCAAGGTCCTCACGGAGAAACTGTTCAGCCTCCGACTCAGTAATCTGCATTCCTTCCTTAACCTTAGAACCGGTAGTCCCATAGCCTATAGTGAGAATATGAGCGGGACAACGATAGGTAGTGACTAGCGGCTCACCGTTCTTTTCCCCGCATTTTTTTGCTAAGCCTTCACAGCTTTTGATCAGATCTATTCCAGCTTGGTTAATTTTCAAATTTTCGTTCATGTCTTGCCAATAATTGGTAACTTGATGGACTATTTGTGTTTGCTTCCACTAGGTAGTTGCACCAAGCAACTACCTAGCAACTGAATTCTCCGATAGGGTTAGTGCCACTCTGTCACTACAACAATGAGATTCTGGTAGCTAAATTAGCGGCATTGTTCCCCATTAATTTCCCTTTAATGCGCCTAGAGCACCTTGCAATGCACCTGCTCCTGCGGATTTTGCCTTCTCCCAAAGGCTATCTAAAAAACCACTAGCTTCAACACCTTGCTCACCTGAGATAGTGGCGGAGCTAGCGTGTCGAATCACAGGTGCAGATTGCTTAGGAGAGTTTTGTCCTTTCATCACTGTTTCTCCTTATTAATTGGTTAGTGTGTTTGAGTTGTACTTGTTTCCTGAACACAAAGCCGCAAATAACGCGGTACGTGTCCAGCCTGAATCGGAATTGGCATGGTCTTGTTCTCCTTTCTTTAGTTAGCTGTAGCGGCTACAATATCTGTTACTGATTGAGTATTGATACGCCGTGATATAACGCCATCAATCATGTTTGACTTGTTGTTAAAAATTACTCTACTGTTGGTGCGTTACACTGCGTTAACGCACCCTACAAGATTGCTATCAACCCTGAATTTACCCTTAGTGGCGCGTCAGCAAAACGAAGCCAGACATCTTCCGCCAAATTTCCCAATGTTCCGGCGCAGATAATTGATCCAGCAGCGATTTGGGCAATACTTCCCGCTGCAAGCGTTGCCCTTCTTCCAACAGGGAGCGAAATTCGATACTGCTCCAACCATATTGCCGAAAAAAATCAGTTCCTTCTTCGGGGGCGAATTGGAAGGTTGCTTGACTCGAACCAACGGAGTTATTCAGACTTTGCTGGAAATAGCGCAATGCATTTGGTGAGGCAAGATCCGTTAACCACCACTGAAACTGCGGCTGTGCGTACAGATCAGTCGCCAGTGCAGCAACTTGCTCGGCAGTCATATAAATGAGTAGCCCTTCCGTAACCGCCAATACTCCCCTTGCTGCCATACCAACACCTTGGAAGAACATCTGCCTAGCAATGGTGTCATTAATATCTAGAGAAATCGATTCCAGAATGCACCCTGGCTGCATACCAGCAAGTTTTTCGGCTTTGTAAGCTAAGACAACTGGCAAGTCGCACTCCCACCAACGCAGGGAAGCTGGCAAAGGCAGTCGATATGGTCTTGTATCCAAACCAGCTCCCAAGTTAAGCACTGTATCAATCCCCTCTTCTTTAACAGTCCGCAGAATCAACTCATCCATCACGCAAGTACGCACGGCACAGCCTGATGCTCCCGCTTTTCCTCCCGGCATTGCCTCAACTAGCTTTTCTCCCCGCTCTCCAGCTAAAATTTGGGCGTAGGTATCTTGGAACAAAGCGTCTGGACGCTGGGTTTCCAAGGTGCGATAGCTAGCTGTTAAAAAGGCAGTATCAGAGATAGATTCAACGGGTAAAGAAGTCGGATTCATTGTGCAGTTTTTTCAGGTCAGTTCATGAGGAAGTTTAGTCACCAGGCTAGGGACTATGGTTCACAATTAGACCAGAGATGCGAGCACTGGGGCCGCAGTCTTGGCAACATCCAGAAGGGTGTCTGTCCAATCGCTGGCTTCAACACCTTGCTCACCAGAGATAGTGGCAGAGCTAACGTGTCGAATTACCGGTGCAGATTGCTTAGGAATGTTTTGTCCTTTCATCACAGTTTTTCCTTATTAATTGGTTAGTGTGTTTGAGTTGTACTTGTTTCCTGAACACAAAGCCGCAAATAACGCGGTACGTGTCCAGCCTGAATGGGAATTAGCATGGTCTTGTTCTCCTTTTTTTTAGTTAAATTTAGTGGCTACAATATCTGTTACTGATTGAGTATTGGTACGCCGTGATATAACCCCATCAATCATGTTTGACTTGTTGTTAAAAATTACTCTACTGTTGGTGCGTTACACTGCGTTAAAGCACCCTACAAGCTCGTGATAGTACAAGCTCATGCCTGAGGCAATCCCACTACAAAATTGGTGATAGCGTTAGCACTCTTGTCTCATCGTCATCTCCGCAAATGATGACCATTTTCTGATAATTAATGGTCATTGTTGAAGGAACTTCATCTAGATCCTGGTCAATTTCAGGGTAATCCAGTTCGTAATTATCCTCCTCGAACATTACCTCAGACAGGAACAAATATTCTTCGTCTAGATGCCTTTTCACCAGTCTCGTTACTACTCCTGACCTACTTTTGTTCCAGCGTTGGAGAGCTTCTGCGCAACCATCTATATCACCTTCGTTAAGTCGCTTCAAAACAGTTGATTTTTTGAAGCCATTTTCTCCACATTTGTAGGCAAAGCTTACCAAAGCAGAGAACTCATTCTCATTCAACTCAACCTCGACTAGCTTCTTTACTACCATTTCAAAATATTCTATTTCTTCCCAGAAAAACTGTTCAGCCTCCGACTCAGTAATCTTCTTTCCATTCCTAAACTGAGGATTGGTAGTCCTATATCCTATGAGGAGAACATTATTGAGAGATAAATAGGTAGAAATTACCTGCTCACTATCCTTTTTCCTGTTTTTTTGGTGCAAGTCTCTGTCGCGTTTGATGAGCTCGACACCAGCTTGGTTGATGCTCAAATGATCGTTCATATCTTGCCAATGAATTACTAAGCTGACGGACTACAAAGGAAAATTATTTATAGCTTGTGTTTACGGAATGTTTGGGTAATTAATTTTGTGCAACTGCTTATTGGATGTATCTACTACTTTTTGTATTTCTTTGAGATAGTCGTGCTCATTGGGATAAGGTACAAAATTATTAGCTGCTGGGAATGGTAAATGGAGAATAGGTAATAGGCAATAAAGTTGGATGTATCTCACTGATGGAATAATTTCTAGAGATTGTGAACCATCCATGATCGATAAGCTTTTTGGGCTGATTGGTTGTTTAGACACTCAATAACTACTACTTTTTTAGTATTTGTTTGATTGCTAATTAGATTGCTTTGCTCTGTGGAACCATATCCTTTTCATGTTTAAATAATCTCTCATTTGACTTCAGCTTGTCAGTCAGAAAAGTCGGATATTAAAGTCAGAAAAGTCGGATTATGCTTCAGTTTGATAAGAAAATGCCCAACTTATCAAATAAGTTGGGCATTTAACCGGCATCATTGGTTTGTTTATATTATTACTCTTTATTCTTCACTTTATCAGTCAGGAAAGTCAGATAGAAAGTCAAAAAAGTCAGATTTTTATGTCAAAGAAAAAAAATACCCGACTGCTGGCAAAAGTCGGGTATTCACACTGCATCATCTGTTTGTTTATATTATTCCTTATTTAGACCCACTCTGTCAGTCATAAAAGTCGGATAGAAAGTCGGAAAAGTCGGATAATTTTCTTGAAAATAGAGTCTGGAATAACAAAAAAATCTCTGCATATTATTGTTGAGCACAATTAGGCAGAGATTATTCAATAATTAAATCAAGTTGCTTAAATTCAACCCTTTTCCTTCTTCCGTAGGCTAATCTAATTAAGAGGATTTACCTAAAACTAATACTGCCCTGGAATATGGGAAGTCACTGTTTGGTGTTTGAGAACCAGTTTCTCCTGTACCACTCATGGGAGTAACACTAACCACTTGGTATCCGCCAGAAAGTTTAGAGTTTAGCTCTGGGAGATTTGTATGTCCATCATCTGCAAAATAAAGAACAAATACTTCTTGTTGCATTACTAATAATTTTCTCCTTGTGTGAAGTTGGCCAATTTCCTAGTTTGTTCATGCTTCTAATATTACTCGTTTTAACCCACTATTTCAGTCAACAAAGTCGTAATATAAAGTTGTAAAAGTCGGATTATTATCTTAATCCTTTATTTCTAATAGTTCGGAACGTATTATCACTTATAAAAGGAAATACCCGATTTTTTATAAAAATCGGGTATCTGAGTTGCTGACATCTATGGGAGCGCTTAAACCTTTACCTTTTCTGACGCTTACTAAAGCGCGTTAGAGTAGCTTGCTAAGATTAATGGAAATAGCCATAGTTTTTTTGACTATTAATTAACACCATATCCTGCCAACAATTAGTTGTTTTTTTGCTGATTTACTGGGATTTTTAGTTTCTGTTTTCTTGGACTGTGACTTCTTATCTTGAGCTAATGGAGCCTTAGGTAAATCGTCATCAATGGATAAATGTTCCTTAGAGTGGAAATTGATAATTTTTTGGAGCTGAGTCATGTTTTTGTCTCCTACTTAAGCATCTTCAAGAATTACAGTTGAGAACGAACTTGTTTATCGAAGGCAGATTGCTCTGCACATTGCTGCTGAGTTTCCAAATAGTAAATGACATCCACAGAAATCAACCGGAGTCGCGAATCTCATAGGATCGTTATAGTTGGCTCCATGGAGTAGCTCAAGGGCTAGGCGCAACCTCTGTTTTTGACCGGTATTGTTTCTATTGAGTACAGTATGAGGCTGAATGAGATCGGGTCTAGTTACAGGTTGAACTTGCTTTGGCAGTTTCATGATAGTTTCTCTAGATTTGGTTCTGGGTCTGCTTCAAGAACAGACCCCAGGACAATGAGTTTACTTACAGATATTTCTGCATTTTTAAAAGGTCAAACATGCCGCTAGCCTCAACACCATTTTGGTTGAAAACAGCAGTAGAAAGAGAAGGACGCTGTACAGGTGCAACTTGCTTAGGAAGATTCATTTTTTTTGTACGTTTCATGATGTTTTCCTTGGGTGAGAGTGTTTGTGGTTTGGAAAATTATGGTAAACCTGGAAGGTATTGTAAAAGCCAAAATCTTGGTAATAACTCAAGCGTAAGACTTACTCTTTTAGTAAGCAACATCCCAGATTCTGGGTTCGCCTAATGTGACTGGCATACTATCACTGACGTCAATGGTGAATCGCATGACTTTTTTAGCTCTGTCTTTGTTTTCAGGGTCAAAAAACTTGAGTTTAACGTCCCAGCAATCTGAATCCATCCGACAAAACGGACTTTTTTCGACATTAATCGAATCAAGCTGCATAGTTTCGGATTGTGCAGTATTTGTGCCAGTTCCAGGTTGTCTTTGATTTCTGAGAACTTCAACTAATCCTTGTGAATATTGGAAAACGTTAGTTGCGGCAAAATTGAGGGCACGCTCTTGAGAGGTTTGACCTAAATTGCGTAAGTCGTAGTAAATTCTCTGGAGAAAATTATTCAAAGAATATCGGATGTTTTCGATCCGATCCTCCTCATGCGTCTCCTTTAACAAATCTTCGATCAAATGGTTAATAGTCCAACCATACATACCCCGAGTGTTAGTCACCTCAATGACGGGAACCACCTGCCCAGAAAAGAGAGTTACAGTTCTGCCAGTTGAAAATCCCGGTATCGAGATCCTGTCTATATATGTAGGTTCCTCTTTGGCAAGAATCTGTCCTGCCAAGAAATCCCGTAAGTACCCATAAATATGTAAAGCAAAAGGACCTTGAGGCTCGATCGCATAAATTGGTGTTAGCTCTAAATTTAACGTCCAAATCAGTGATTTTGCCTCAGAAATATTGCTCTCAAGATAGTTTTTCATCTGTCGAGCATCATAGGGATTAGGATGAACCAGAAAAACTCCATCGGGAAGACTTTCTGTTCCAGGAAGTTCATAGGTATCAGAGCGCACCAGAGGCATCAACTGCTTAAAGCTATCCCGCCGTGCTTCTGTGCCAAAGTCATAACCGAGAACCCCCAACGCATAAATTAAGGAGTGGGTAGCAGAACCAGGTACGGCAGATGGAGTCACTTGCCCGCCAGCACAGCCACAATCTCCAGCAGGTTGTATGCTGCTGGGGGTAATAGATGGTGCAACCCCATTACTTGAGATATCAGTCATTATATTTTCTGAATTTAGAGTAGTTCGTGGTGAAGACTCTGATGTGGTAGCAACTGCTGCAGCCTGCACGCCAACAGTAGGTGAATCAGGTGTAGGATTTGTCTCACTAGCTAGGAGCGTTTCTGCTCCGGATTCGTTAAGGGAGTTAGCCTCACTAGGTTGAATTGCTGATTTTTCTTCAGACACTAAAGTTTTTCCTCCTTGTGCAATTAGGGCATGTGCTCCAGGAATATTAAGACGACCGACTAAACAGCGATCGCTTTCTGGTATAGTTTCAGGTGGGCAAGGCAGAGCACTCTTGAGCAGAGCATCACGAACCGCATGGGGGTCTGGTTTTTCTCCCCGTTGCAACTGGATGCTAAGCAGCAAGGCAACAATGCCTGATACTATTGGAGTGGCAAAGCTAGTACCACTTTTGGTAGCAATCCCACCCCCTGGTTGAGCCCCCAAAATGTTCTCACCTGGACCGAGAATGCCTTGAGTTTGATAAGTCTCCCCCCAATTACTAAAATCGAAGGGCAATCCTTGAGCATTCATCGCACCTACAGCTAGAACTGAATTCAGTGCCGCTGGAACATGGAGACATTTACAGCCATCATTGCCCACAGCTGCCACAATCAGAACATTGTTCTGGTTACAAGAGCGAACTGCATTTGCCAGAATGGGATCTGCTTCACCTGATTGACTCAGCTCACCACCACTGATGTTGATCACATGAGCACCGGCTTCAACCGCTTGGTTGATAGCTCGAGCTAAGTCTATTTGTGAAAGCGCTCTTCGGCGACTATCGGAAAACACAGGTACAATCAGTCCCCGACAAGCGGGAGCAATACCAGGAACAGAGCTGCTATGCTGACCAAAAATGGCGCTGCTAATATGGGTTCCGTGGCTCGACATCAGTCCGGTGCCAGCTCTATCTGAAACCAGAGTCGGCAACCGTGTGAGGTTGGCACCATTAAAACAGGGATGAGATTGGTCTACTGAACCATCAAGAATGGCTACACAGATGTGGGAGTTGCCTTTGGTTTGAGCCCAGAGCAAGTCGAGTCCAGTTAATGCTGAATTGTTAATGACTTTTGTCTGTGTAGCTGTCATGCTTGAACCTCGTAATCAACCCTATCAATCTTGCTAAAGTCCTCTCCTAATGGAGTTCTTTGACATGACTTAATCAAGAAACAAGAGAAAGGAAATCTCTCCTCGTTTTTCCTATGCTTTGGATTGATTGCACCCATGCTTTCCTAATGCAGAAGCTTGAGGCTTAATCCAAATTGCGTCCTTTTCATGCCCTTATCATCACTCCCTTGACTATCTCCTGTCAGTCGGAAAAGTCGGATCTAAAGTCGGAAAAGTCTGGTTATCATCTCAAAGCCCCAAACTTGACTCATTAAGCATTACAGTGAGTTTAAGCTTCCAATTTGTCTTAGTAAATACTAGACAAGGAGTGCGATAACCCACATTCTTTTCAATTACTGTCATACTCGGTGTTCCTAATTGATCGATTGAGATAGTTGGCTAAAACGCATTTAAATTGGTATCGCCCAATCCTTATAGCCTATTAATTACAGGCTTTTGTCAAAATTGACATTAGAATTTAAATGCGGGATCTCTTATCTTCTTATACAGTTGTCACCATTAGCTGTTTTACGGGCGGCAGAAGCTAATGCCCTAGGCAATTGCACAAAGAATGAAAATTCGTAATATGACACTTCAGGGTGCTGAATGTGGGGAAAAACCAAAAGCCTTGCAATAGGACATTGATACAAATATGACCTTTGAAGAAGCACTTACATGGGTAGAATCTACTCTGCAATCCAAAATTAATAAACAACTCACCCCGTCAGAAAAAGAAATTCTCAGGGCCGCTTGGGAAAACCAGACTTACAATACCGTTGCTGATAATTTATATCTCAGTGTAGGGTACATTAAAGATTTAGCCTCTCGGTTATGGAAGTGTCTTTCAAATTTATTAGAAGCCAAAGTAACCAAGAGTAACTTTCGCTATTTGTTTTTAGAGCGAAGTACTACACTGACTCACACCCTTGTAGAAATAGAACACAGTCATACCGATCAAAGGGAAGACTCCAAAGGCAATATCCTGATCATTGATCAACTCATTGATAATCTGGATTTCTTAAGCTATACCTTGACCAAGGAGGGTTACAAAGTTCACTGTGTCACTGACAGCAACCTGGCATTGAAAACAGTCAGTAATGACCTACCAGATGTCATTTTACTGGAAATTAACATATCAGATATCAATGGCTACCAACTCTGCTCAACCTGGAAAGCAGAAGAAAAAACCTCGGACATTCCGATTATTTTTTTAAGTTCTTTAAGCCAAGTATCTGATAAAATCCAAGCTTTTCAAGTCGGGGCAGCTGACTATATCACTAAACCCTGTCAACCGGAAGAAGTCGTCGCGAGAATTCAAGCTCAACTATCCATCAAACAGCAAAAATACCAACTTCGACAGGAAATCGAACAACATCAAAGAACCACAGAAATTCTCCAGCAATCTCGTGCTTTCTTAACTAGTTTGTTGAACAATTCCAGAGATGGTATGGCTGCGATGGAAGCAGTGAGAGATTCAGTTACTGGAGAAATTGAAGACTTTCGCTATCTGCTGGTTAATCCTATCTTTGCCAAACTGTTGGGAAAAAAACGAGAAGACTTCGCCAGTAAGTCAGGCCAAAAGAAACTGCTGAATCGACTTGCTCCATTATTTGACAAGTTTGTGCATGTAGTGGAAACGGGAGAAACACTAGAGCAGGAATTTTGTTGGACAAGCGATTCTCAAAAGAAATGGTATGAATTGATTGCCGTTAAATTGGGAGATTGTATTTCGATAACCCTGCGTGAGGTGATAGGAGATACCCGACTCCTTTAAGGATATCGCTGGAGAATGCTGCTGCTCTTGGTACATTGTTGTGTTTGTTTATTGATGGCGATGAGTCGAATAATGATGAGGGCTGAGTGGGTGAGCGAAAAAAGAGTGGGGGGAATGATGAGCAGACGCGGAGACGCGGAGAATTGAAGTCCCACCCAAAATTTCACCTCACCCGGGCTGAGTCACTATCGCCCCACTGCTTTCGTCAATTCTTCCTGATGCTCTAAGAAATCTGCTGGATAGAGAAAAAGTTGATGCACCCTGATAGCTCCCCTCGGCTAAAGACAAAGCTTCGCTTTCCTAATCAGCCGAGTTTTTTTTTAAGATTTGCTTGTTGTAGATTCAGTGCATAGAAGCGATCGCCGTTAGGCGCTCATTACTCTCGAGAAACAAGGCAGGAGGCAGAAGGCAGAAGGCGAGGGAGGATGTAGGGTATCAATTGTGGAACTGGCATCTTGCCAGTTATAAGAAACGGTTTTCGCAACCAGTTAAATCGAAATTTTCTCAGTTAAAGTAACCTCCCGCTGCAAGAGATCAATCATACTAAAATGATATTGGTTATCTTTTTTGTAGATCACCATCAGTTGTTGTGAGTCTTTCATAATTATATTGAGAACTCTCTCAATCCCTGAAATCAATTCGGTATAATTTTGACCACTCACATCAGACATTGCCAGAAGGGGAATATCTGTAGAGTCGAGTTGCTCATCACCATTCGTATCTTGGTTGACCACTAAATACAACAACCATTTAATCAACGGAGACTCTTTACAGCTAAATTCTGCTTGCTTAACAACACCTGAATTCTTTGATTGAGCGTCGAGGACAGCTGCTTCGGTTAATTGAATGATTTGTTTAATCAAAGAGTCGTTGGTTGGTAATAGCTTGGTAAATGTAACCGTTTCCTTACTTTTATCGAAAAATGAGTAATTATGTATCTCACTCTGATAACCTCGTTTAGAAGAAAAGCCCTTTCCTTGATGTTCTAAGACCACAGAAGATATCATTTGTGAAGTACCTGGTATACATTTAAACTTAGTTAAAGTTACTTCAGGAGTAGTATTTTCTGAAGTAGAATGAGAGGAGCCTGACAAAAAACAGGCTGTGCAAGAAAATAACAATAAACCACTAACCAAAAATAATCTTCTCATTAAATTCCTTATCCTATGATATTTTTTCTCTTTGAGAGATCCAGATAATACTCAGCATTATCATAGCGAAGCTGATAAGCTTATATCCCTATTTCAACGTAGAAAACCTAATTGATGATGAAACAATCTGTTAATTCACCACGTATTACTCATCTCCAGTGGGGATCCTTAGAAATTGAAGGGAACAATCGCTTCAAAGATGCCAAGCTCTATCCTGGAGGCGCACGGGAGTGGGATTGGCGAGAGACTGGTACACGCCATGTACCTGGTATTCAGCCAGCAGATGTAGAAGAACTGCTGGAACATGGTGCTACCACCGTCATTCTTTCTAAGGGAATGTTGGAAATGCTTCAAGTTTGTCCTGAGACTTTGCAGATGCTCGAAAACAGAAACATTCCCGTCTACATTCTTCAAACCGAACTGGCAGCTAAACTATACAATGATCTCCAAGGTAAAGAACAGGTTGGTGGACTTTTTCATTCAACTTGTTGATGGACAAGCCAAAAACTGTATTAGGTCTTACTCTATCATTGCCCTCATATCACCTTCTCAAGTGACCAAGATCACCATATAAAGACCGGATCAAGCTCGTACATATGTGAAGTACTTGACTATTCTACCTATCAAAAGGTAGAATAATAATATGAAACAAAATACTGCTCAACAAATTTTAGATGTAGCCCAATCAATGGTGCGAAACAGAGGCTATAGTGCCTTTAGTTACGCAGATATTGCCCAACAAGTAGGTATTCGTAAGGCAAGCATTCATTACCATTTTCCGTCAAAGGATGATTTGGTCAAAGAATTAGTCAAACGATACCGAGACATCTTGGAGAGCAAATGTCTTCACATTGAACAAAAAGGGATTACACCCCAAGAGCAATTGAGAGAATTTGTGAATCTCTATAAAGATGGCTTGCAAGATAATCAAATTTGCTTGTGTGGAATGTTGACAGCAGATTTTGTAGTTCTCAATTCAGAAATCCAAGCAGAGATCAAAAAGTTCTTTTCGGTAACTGAGTCTTGGTTAGCTAGGCTCCTGCACCGTGGTTGTGAAACTCAAGCTTGGCAATGTAATCAATCTGTTGAGGTGGAAGCTAGAATTCTACTTTCAACATTACAAGGGGCACAACTATTAGCTCGTGTAGCAGCAGATAGTACTACTGCTTTTGAGCAGATTACAGGGGATTTTCTGAAGGATAAGTTAGGTAACCAGCGTTAGAAGGCAGGAGGCAGGGGGCAGAAGGCTGGAGGAATAAGAGTTTTCCCTACTAAAAAGAAGTCAGAAACTCCTGATATCAATGGATTCAGCCCCAAATATATGATGCTTGAGTTTCTCGAGAGTAATTTTTTTTGCCTCCTTAAACTACCTTTTAGTAGGTATATGAATAATTCAAGGAAATAAAACTCATGACTCAAATGTTTACAGGACAAAAAATTATTGTCGTTGGTGGAACCAGCGGCATGGGCAAAGCGATTGCTCAATTAGTTCTTCAACAGGGTGCCTCTGCTGTTGTCATCGGCTCACGTCAGTCTAAACTTGAAGATGCAATCAAAGAACTTAGTCAATCTGGAAGTGTAGTAGGGGAATTAGCTAATATCTCAGATGCTAATGAGAGAAACGCCTTAATTAATCGTTTAAATACTAATCACGCTGATGCTACCTTGCTTGTCAATGCAGCAGGAGTCTTTCTCCCTAAACCTTTCATTGAGTATGAAGAAAAAGATTATGATCTCTATTTAGAAATTAATAAAGGAACTTTCTTTATTACCCAGGCTATAGCCAAAAATATGATTAACAATCATCAACCTGGTGCTATAGTGAATATTGGTTCTATGTGGGCAAAACAAGCAATAGAAGCGACCCCTTCTTCTGCTTACTCTATGGCTAAAGCCGGTTTACACTCTTTAACACAGCATTTAGCCATGGAACTGGCAAAATATAATATTCGGGTTAATGCAGTATCTCCTGCAGTAGTAGAAACTCCAATCTATGAAGGTTTTATCTCCAAAGAAGAAGTTCATTCTGCCCTACAAGGATTCAATAGTTTTCATCCTCTTGGTAGAGTCGGAACTCCTACAGATATTGCTGAAGCAGTCATTTATCTACTTTCTGATAAAGCGAGTTGGGTTACTGGAGCTATCTGGGATGTAGATGGTGGTGTTATGGCTGGGCGCAATCAATCTAACTAAGACTTGCGAAAAAAGTCAAATGCGAATGCTTTTTGAAGTAATGAGTAATGAGTAATGAGTAATGAGTGTGGATTATCCTCAAACGATGTTATTCTTTTGACTCGGAGACTCACCATACTCCTAACCTCGACTAAAAAGATGCTGTGAAAAGTCAGGTTTATTCGCGAGTAGCATTCGTGAATAAACCTCAAATGATTCTACTACTAAAAGTACAGTGCAATCCATAACGAAGCGTTTATTATCTATAGATTTATTACGTGGGTTAGTTATGCTTTTGATGGCATTAGACCATGTAAGAGGCTTTTTTTCTAACCCTAGTTTTAATCCATTAGATATAAACCAAACAAACCTCCCTTTATTTTTTACCAGATGGGTAACTCACTTATGTGCACCATCATTTATCGTTATTGCAGGTATCGCCGCTTATCTTTCTTTAAAACGTAGAACCAGCAAAAAAGAACTATCTAAATTACTTTTAATTCGTGGAGTTTGGCTAATCTTCCTAGACTTAACAGTAATTAGTTTAGCCTGGACATTTGCTCCAGGTTTTTTTATTATGGGAGTCTTATGGGTCATTGGCTGGTCTATGATTATTTTAGCAGCACTGATTCATCTGCCTATCAGAAGTATAGCCATAATTGGAATTATCCTCATCGTTGGACATAATTTATTTGATGGTATTCAGGCTGAAAATATCGGAAATTTGAGTTGGCTTTGGTCATTTCTCCATGAACGAAATATATTTATGCCATTTCCAGGAATTCGCTTTTTTGTTGTTTATTCTCTCATTCCTTGGGTTGGTGTAATGGCAATTGGCTATGCCTTGGGAAAAGTATTTACTTTCGAGAAAGATCAGCGTTTACCTTTATTAAGGAACTTGGGTTGTGGCTTAATTTTCAGCTTTATTGTGATTCGAGGCATAAATATTTACGGCGATCCCCAACCTTGGTCATGGCAATCTAATGTGACTAGAACACTCCTATCATTTATTAACTGCCAAAAAGATCCGCCTTCATTAACCTATTTATTAATAACTCTTGGTATAGTATTGTTACTGCTTTATTTATTGGAAATCAAAAAAAATAAACTTCTTCAACCTTTGAAACTTTTTGGTCAAGTTCCTTTATTTTTTTACATTATTCATCTGTGGTTAA
>CBDCVG010000033.1:0-13336 GCA_965222765.1 Caldora sp. | reverse complement strand
GGGAGACCCAGTAACTAAGTCCTCCCGCAGCTGTAGCACCAGCAATTACTGACCAGAAAGTACTGCGATTCCAGGCAATTTGGAACCCATCTAACAAGTCTGTACGGGTATAGCGCAAAATAATGCCCCGACCTTCAAGTTTTTGCAAGTGCAAGACAAACAAGGGACGGGAAGATAGCTTGCCAATGATTACTAGAGAACTTACCCCTACAATCATCACCAAAAGATGGGAGAAGAAGAGGCGAGATGCCAAAGGCAAGGACTTTATCCTTTTGGTCATTGGTCATTAGTCATTGGTCATTTGAGTTTATTGCTGAACTTGAGCACCATGACTACGAGGGGTCATCTTGACTAGTTGTTGTTGAGGAGACAGAACTCTCAAAAGCAGAAATCTGTCCACTACCTTGGGTATAAGGTAGTGGTAAATTAGCGACTAAAGCTTCTAAATTAGCTTCTAGTACGGGACGAGGTTGTTCCCCAATTGTCTGAGGCGATCGCTTGCCCATCTGTACCTAAAAATACAAAATGTGGTATACCATCAACCCGATAATCGAGAATTTCTGGTAGCCACTTGCTGTTATCCACATTCAGCATCACAAAATTGGCTTTGGTAGCATACTGCTGTTTCAGTTCTCCTAAGTCCTTTGCCATCGCCTGACAGCTGGTACACCAGTTAGCATAGAACTCCATAAATGTTGGTTTGCCGTTGCTTAGTGCTACCTCTAGGGGAGTTGATTCTGCTGCTTGGGCTTCTAAGGAAACAAAGCCGGTCTCAGTTTTTAATCCCAGAAACAGAGCTACACCAAGAGCGATCGCTACTAGGGCAATTAAAAAGTTTCGGATGCGAGTACCATTGGTAGCCTCTGATTTCTGGGAGGATGTTGGTACTGAGTCAGGTAAATTTACAGCCATACTTAATTAAATTTAACTAATAAATTCGTTAACTTTAATAACAATACTTTAACAAAACCATGAAAAAACGGGTAACAGTGACCTTTCCTCAACGTGCCGTTCAAATGCCAATAACTTACCGGCTAGCTAAGGATTTCAATGTAGCGGCGAATATCATCCGAGCTCAAGTAGCTCCTAATCAAATTGGCAAATTGGTGATGGAACTTTCAGGGGAGATTGATGAATTAGATGCAGCGATTGAGTGGATGCGTTCAGTCGATATCCATGTTTCCCTGGTTGGGGCGCGAGATTTTGATTGATGAAGACAGTTGTGTAGATTGTGGTTTGTGCACTGGCGTCTGTCCCACCCAAGCGCTAACTCTTGCACCACAGACATTTAAGCTCAATTTCACGAGATCGCGCTGTATTGTCTGTGAGCAGTGTATCCCCACTTGTCCAGTTCAGGCAATTTCTACCAATCTCTAGTTATTAAGTGATTAGCTTGCCAAACCATAAAGCTTAACGACTACTGTTGTTATTTAACAGGGGTCGTACAATCAAAAAGCCAGTACCAAAGGCAGTAAGAACAATTAGTAATATGGCAACAATTAACCACCAACCGCTGACTTCTGATATACCTTCTGACTGAGGTGTGGGACGGGGACGGCGTTTCTTCCTGTTCAATTACCAAAGTTTCTCTATAAGGTGAACGAGGGGGCTCAGGTGGCTGGGGAGGGGTTGGTAATTCATCCGATGGGAAATTTGCCGTTGACCGAGGCTGAGATACTGGTGGTGTTGTTGGTGCTGGTGGACGTACTTCCGGTTGTCTGACTGCTTTAGGTGAAGATACTTCCCGAACCTGACTTGCTGAATCCAAGGAAATAAAAACTTTCTGCAGATTCTCAGTTGACTGGAGAACTTTTGCTACCTCTTGTCGCAGATTTTGATTTTGTTGAACTAATTGTTGATTTTGAGCGTTGAGGGAATCCATCATCGCTTGAGTTGCTTGCAACTCAGCTGCTAGTTCTCGGTAAACGGAAATTGGCACTGAGGCGCGGTATGGGTTTGCTGCGGTTGGTGGTGCATAATGGTCTGTCTTGAGGGTTAGTCATGGGAGTACTGCTCTGGAATTTAGAGTTCATAGCGATCGCAAAACTGCTTGATATAGAGTTTTTCAATGATTCATCAAAAAGAGATCACCTCATAGCAAAGTTTTCAGTCCGGTCTGAGTTTACATCCCACTCAAAAATGCTATAGCTTTGGTAAAAACAGAGTCCTACAGTAGTTTAGTATTCTACCGATTTAACCGACACTCCTAAGAGAAAATCATAATTGTGCACCCTGTTAAGAAATTCTGGCTACTAGCTCTAACCATTTAACTTTTAGGGAAACGACGCCTCTGAAGGAATTCTGGAATATCTAGCTCCGGTTTGTTCCTGGGTTCCACCGCAGGAGGAACAGATGGATTTTGTGGTGGGGGAATTGTTCGTTTGGGATGTTGTTGGACTTCCCTCACTGTAGGCACAGACTGAACTTCTCCGCTAAATCCAGTAGCAATAACAGTAATTCTAATTTCACCCTGGAGCTTTTCATCAATCACAGCCCCAAAAATGATATTGGCATTGGGATCAACAACCTCATAAACGGTTTCGGCAGCAGCATTAACTTCGTGCAGTGAAAGATCAGTACCACCAGTAATGTTCAAGACAACACCTCTCGCTCCTTCAATGGAAGATTCCAGTAAAGGAGAAGAAATGGCAGCCATTGCCGCTTCTCTGGCGCGGGATTTTCCAGAACCCACACCAATACCCATTAATGCTGAACCAGCATCTGCCATAACGGCTCGAACGTCAGCAAAATCAACATTAACTAAACCAGGAATAGTGATTATATCGGAAATCCCCTGCACCCCTTGACGTAGTATATCATCAGCAACTGTAAAGGCTTCCTGAACAGGCATCTGTTCAGGAATAACTGACAAAAGTTGGTTGTTGGGAATAACGATTAAAGTATCTACCCGACCTTGCAGGGCGGAAATACCTTCATCTGCTTGATTAGTACGACGACGCCCTTCAAAAGTGAAGGGACGAGTAACCACACCTACCGTCAAAGAACCCATTTCCTTAGCTACTTCCGCTACAATGGGAGCAGCTCCTGTGCCTGTGCCACCACCCATACCAGCGGTAATAAACACTAGATCTGAGTTTTCCAGAGTTTGGGCAATTTCATCTCGGGATTCTTCAGCCGCTTTTTGACCAATTGCAGGATTCCCTCCAGCTCCTAGTCCTCGCGTTAACTTCTGTCCCAGTTGGAGGCGATTGGGAGCAGAAGTTTGGGTAAGAGCCTGAACATCTGTATTAATTGACCAAAATTCAACCCCAGCTAACTGACTAGCAATCATGCGGTTGACAGCATTCCCCCCACCACCACCGACACCAATGACTTTAATTTTGGCAGCGCTACTTGGCACTATCTCGTCACTCCTAGTTTCTTCCCTGGGTATACCCTTGACATCATGGGTTTGGCTCAACTGTAACCCAGAATTACTAAAGGGATGAGTATTATCTACTCCGACTGAAATATCTGTGTGTCCATTGATATGAGAGCTTTGACTGGCCAGCCCCATTTTACTATTAAGCGTCATTGTAGTAGGTCAGGATTGATAATCAACTTTATCAGTTATGGGTAGCAATCTGAGTAAACTATAGAGTAAGTCGATTGAAAAACCAATGAGTTTTTTCACTATAGCGTTGGTAGTGCAGTAAACGAGGAATGTCAAAAGTGTCAGGCTTACTAGGGCAGCAGCATTGATTACAGTGGATGTTGAAATGTTTCATTACTTAATTTTAATTATTTTCCGGCTGAATAGTTGCATTTATTTTTTTCAGCTGGATTACCGGTAAATCTGGATTTTTGAGATCAATATAAGCAATTTGGCTGGGCTTGATCTGAGTTGACAATTCTTGCAGTCTAGCGAGAACAGCTAATTGGTCACTGAAGCGGGAACTGTCAGAACCACAATGGACATGGCCCAACTCAGTTTTCAGGATTAAGTTGAGCGGATCTTGCCAATCAATCTCTAAAACTTCAACGATCGATGTGCTCACTTCCTGATAGAGTTTTGGCCAGTTGTTATGATATTGCTCCTTTGAACCAATCACTTTGAGGGTTGGCAACTTGAAATTTGGCTTCAATGAGAGCAAACTACTTTCAGGTATCCAATTTCCCTCTGCATCCAAGAAACCCCTTTCCGAGGGAGGTTTTTCATTTCTGAGCTTTTGAGGAGATTCACTGGGTTGTGCTATCGCCACAGGTTTAAGTTCCTTAATTTGAATAGTCAATCCTGGTGGCATCAATTGACGTATAACCTTAGCTTCGGCAATGGGAGCTTGAGACTTTAGGGACTTAGCGAGCGCTTGGGGCTCTACTTGCAGTAAATACTCAGGATAGGACAAGGGTAACAGAGAGCGAATTGCTTGGGAGGAAAGCAGCTCATTGCCTTCAATAACAATTTGTTCTGGTTGACCAATCACCCAATCTGGTAGGGTAATTGCCCAAACCAAACCCCCAGCCATACCCCCAACTACAAGGGAGCGCCAAATCGTCTGAAACAATCGAATCTGCCGTTCTCTTTGCAGCTGCTTACGTCGGTTGGTTAATTGTGATTGAGAAACTGATGCGATGTTTGCCATCTACTATCGCTGGGAGCCAATATATGTGAATTTGTAGTAGTTATTCCACTACCCTAGTTAAAGGGTTTTGGTGGGTAGCTAACTTAACCCAAGATACTTTTCCATTTAACCACTCCTTTGGAGTTAGGGTGTGGGGTGTGCTTCTTCTATCGATAACGGCTGCCAGCCTTGCCCGTAACGAGCTCAGGACTTATGCACTTAGGAGTGATTAGACTGTTCTATATTAACCATTAGACCTAGTCAACTACCACTTTAGTTACACCAACAGACTGATGCTTATAGCAGTGATATTCCTCACTGAGGGGTTGTGACCCCTAGGTATAAGGTTTCAATTAATGATTTACTCTCTATTTGAGACTGTGAGTGAGTCTTGAGAATGGAATTGCATCTACCTTGAGAATGAAACTGCATCTACCGACATTTTTTAAAGCTTGTAACCCTGCAAAAACTTTGGTTGTGGGGAATCCTGAGGATCGTCAGTACTATATTGATTTTTCTTCTGTACGGGGCGGCAAGATCATTGAAGCGATACAAAGAACTATTACCCGTCTATCACCAGATGAGCCCACTTGCCAGCTATTCACAGGACATATTGGTTGTGGGAAGTCTACAGAATTGTTGCGCCTGAAAGCTCTGCTGGAAGAGCAACAATTTCATGTAGTTTATTTTGAATCAAGTCGTGACTTGGATATGCATGATGTCGATATTAGCGATATTTTACTTAGCATCGCCAGGTCAGTCAGTGAAAGCCTAGAAGGAATTGGTATTCACCTTCGACCCCAGTACTTTACCCAAGTATTCAATGATATCAAAGACTTTATGCAGACCCCTGTGGAGTTGTCAGCAGAAGCAGAACTCTCCATCGGCATTGGCAAAATTACTGCTAAGACTAAAGATAGCCCTCAATTGCGGGACCAACTCAGACAACACTTAGAGCCTCGCACCAAAAGCATTTTACATGCTATCAACGAAGAAATCCTCGAACGAGGGATTAAGGAGCTCAAAAGGCTTGGTAAGAAAGGTTTAGTGGTCATTATTGATAACTTAGATCGGGTTGATCCCAGACCGATGTCCACCGGTCGTTCTCAGTCTGAGTACCTGTTTATAGACCGTGGCTCTCAGTTAAGAGGCTTGAGATGCCATGTGGTTTATACTCTGCCCTTAGACTTAATGTTCTCCAACGAATATGGAACCCTAAAAAATCGTTTGGGAGGGGGTGTGGCTCCCAAAGTTCTGCCCATGGTACCAGTACAGCAAAGAAATAATGGTGACTTCCTGCAAGGACTGGCACTATTGCGACAGCTAGTGTTGGCGCGAGCCTTTCCCTCCGTTGAGCCCCAAGAACAGTTAAATTTGCTCCCAGAGGTTTTTGATGAACCAGCAACCCTAGACCGACTTTGTCGCATTAGTGGTGGTCATGTCCGCAACTTGTTAGGGTTACTTTATGGTTGTCTGCAACAGGAGGATCCTCCTCTGTCCCGTAGTTGTTTAGAGAATGTGATTAAAGGCTACCGTGATGACTTAGCTCTGGCAGTAGAAGAGGAGGAATGGGAGTTACTATTTCAAGTAGAAGAACACCAAGTTGTCAAAGGTGAAAGAGAATTTCAATCCCTGTTGCGTAGTATGTTTGTATTTGAATATAGGGATGATTTAGGTCGGTGGTTTGGAAGTAATCCGGCACTCAAAGAAACAGCAAAATTTCAGTCTTGGAAAGTAGAGCATAAGAGAGGTTCTAATCTTTCAGAGACTGCGTAAAATTTTTAGTCATTGGTTCTTTGTCATTAGTTCTTTATTTTTTGTACTAATAACCAATTACCAATGACTAATGCTCTTTTTGTTACGTTTTATTGCCTGAATAATGAGTATTTGTTGAGTTTAGTCAGTGACTTTCATCAATTGTAATACAAACTCGTATTACACTTAATGATTCTCTATACAAATTTTTCTTTATCATTTTTTAGTAATTTGTGAATACAGCTGGATGTTAAGGTTTTTTAAAGCTTTTAAATAGCTTTGTCATGGTGCATCTACTAATGAACGGACAAAAAATCGATTGGATGAGTGAGCAAGCTCACTCACAAGAAATAGCGATGTTCAACGAGCGATCGCTCTGTAGGCTATTTCGGGCAATTACTTTATCTCAAGGGCAGTTTGCTCTGATTTTGGCTCGCTGTAATTATGAAGTTTGTTCAGAGCAAATGTGGCAGCGACTCCAAGCACTCAAAGAGATACCAGTAAGGGAGCTAGTATTACAAGAGTCTAGCCAAAACCTATACGGAAAAATCCTTACTGCGATAGAAGGTAAGCAAACTTACGCTCTGAGCGTATTCGGTTTAGACTCAGTGACGGCGATTGAACAAGTGCTAGTCTCAACTAACCAGATGAGGGAAGAGTTTCGTAAAGCCTTTAACTTCCCTCTAGTGTTATGGGTAACTGATGAAGTATTGCATAAACTGACGCGCTTTGCCCCTGATTGCAAAAGTTGGGCTGCCACCTCGATTCAATTTAAACTCACCACCGAAGAATTGCTCAGATTGTGGCATCAAACGACAGATGAACTCTTTGCCACTATTTTGGCTAAGGATGTAGGAGAGTTTCTTCCCAACGACGCGCTCGATTTAGCACCTGGTTGCCGCCGACGCCAAGAACTTGAGTCAGCTTTGCAGGACTTAAGTTACGCTCCACTTGATATAAAACCAGCTTTATTTGCTACCTGGCAGTTTATTCTAGGACGAGATGCTTTTAGTTATAACCAAATTGATATCGCCTTACAGCAATATCAGCAAAGTTTAGGTTTTTGGCAACAGGTAGTAAAGGGAAAAATCCCAATAGCCAATTCCCAGCCTTCAATTTCTAACCTACTATCTCTGGAGAAGGTCGGAGTACTGTTTTTACACATCGCTTGGTGTTATTGGCGTCAAGCACAGTTGCAACCACTCCAAAGTAATAGTAAGTGGCAACAAGCTAGAGAGTTATTCAGCAAAGCAATTGAGGTGTTTACTGCCGCAAGACGTTCAGACTGGGTTGCTCAGCTGACACTTCAGCTGGGGGAGATACTACAAAACTTGCAAAATTGGACAGAATTACAGGCTCTGGCTCTAAAGGCTCTTGATGATCCTCAAACCCAAATTTATCCTGAGCTACTAGCCCAAGCTTATGGCTTTTTGGCAGCTGTTGCTTATGGGCAAGCAAATTGGTCAGATGCAGAAATCTTAGCTCAAACTGCCCTAGACATTCTTGAAAAATCTCCTTCCCCTCAGTTCCAGCAGCAAGGCTCCTATCTGCTGTTGCTGGCTAAAACACAGCGGCGGCTGAATTGCTCAGATGCTGCTGTGACTACTCTCAAAAAAGCTATAGAAGTAGAAATATTACAGCCCAACTCTCTAGGAAATCGGTCAAGTATTCCCTCAAACCTGGTTTCTCATGAGGACGACAACGAAATATCAGCATTTCTCCAAGAGAAATCGGGTTTCTTGACTGACGCTCTAGAGCAAAAACCGAGGCTTTACATTAGCATCTTAGAGGAATTGCGATCGCTCTATCTAGATCAAAAGCGATACCTAGAAGCTTTTGCCTTCAAGCAAGAGCGCTGCTTGATTGAGCAACAGAATGGGTTTTGTCCCTTCCTTGGTGCTGTTCCTTTACAGCCATTGAGAAGAGTAGGGGAATATGGCATTCGACATCCAACCTTTCAAGAAAGACCATTGCCTCTAGAAATTGCTGCCGCTGGACGTCAAAGGGACGTCAATCGACTGATTGAGCGCCTAAGTCGCAATGATCACAAACTGACAGTAATTCACGGTGCTTCCGGCGTTGGCAAAAGCTCCTTGATTAATGCTGGTTTAGTACCAGCATTAGAATCCCGAATTATTGGAACTAGAGCCGCCATACCTATTGTGCAAAAAGTATACAGGGATTGGGTTGGGGAGTTGGGAAAACTTCTGGCACAAAGATTAGCCAGTTGGCAAGTTGGTAGGCAAAATTGTTCAAACCCAGAGTCTAAAACTTCTAACTTACCTTATCCTTTCGGAAATCGGATAGCATTCCCTGAGCAAGCATCTAGAGCACAACAGGATAAATGTGAGAATTCACTTATAAAAGAGTTACAGCTATCTTGTGAGCGCAATTTATTGACTGTTCTCATTTTTGATCAGTTTGAAGAATTTTTTTTCGCTTGTACCAACCCAGCGGAGCGACGTCAATTTTATGATTTTTTGGGGCAGTGTTTAAATCTCCCCTATGTAAAAGTTATCTTGTCGTTGCGAGAAGACTATCTCCATTATTTGTTGGAGTGCGAGTATTATAGCCACCCGAATGCGATCAACTACAATATTCTCGATCGACAGTTACGCTACTCTTTAAGGGATCTTTGTCCAGAAGAGGCTAAGAATGTTATTGGCGCTTTATCCACTATCTCTCAGTTCCAGTTGGAAGAATCTCTCATTGAGGCAGTTGTAAAAGATTTAGCTTCACAATCGGGAGTTGTGCGTCTGATTGAACTACAAGTAGTGGGTGCCCAGCTACAAGCGGAAAAAATTACCACCCTCGCACAATATCGTGCTTTGGGAAATGATGCTAAGGCATCTCTGGTAGAGCGTTCCCTCTTAGACATAATCTGTGATTGTGGACAAGAAAACGAAGATAGTGTCTGGCAACTACTATTTTCCTTAACTAACGAGCAAGGCACTCGCCCTTTGAAAACTCAAGCTGAGTTGGAAATAGGGAATATAGAATTGATTCTGAAGATTTTGGTAGGTTCCGGTTTGGTATTCAGAGTACCAGGGGAAACTCAAGATCAATATCAACTGGTGCATGATTACTTAGTCCAACCAATTCGTCAAAAATATAATCGCCGTGCCCGACTCAACATTATTACAAAGCTAGAAAAAAGTGAAATTGAGTTAAAACGGGTACGTCAACAGGGACTGCGAGCCATCGCTATCGGAACAGCGATGGCAGTTATGGCAACTACTTCTGGTATCTTGGGATGGCGAGCAGAGGGACAAAAAAGACGAGCAGAAGCACTTGCTGAAAATGCTCAATTGAGTACGCTTAGTGCTTCCTCAGAAGGGCTCTTTGCTTCTAACAAAAAATTTGAAGCTCTATTGGAAGCATTAAGAGCGGCAAAGCTCCTCAAGGCTTTGAACAAGAGCTCTCCTCCATCTTTAGGAGTGAAACCAGATACTCACCTCCAGGTAGCAATTACCCTTAGCCAAGCTGTTTACGGTGTTTCAGAGCGTAATCAGTTAGAAGGACATACTGATGTTATCTGGGACGTTAGTTTTTCACCGGATGGTCAACTGATTGCTTCTACTAGCCGAGATAAAACTGTAAAATTGTGGCGTCCTAATGGTAGTTTAGTCACTACCCTCAAAGGTCATCAAGATAGTGTCACCAGCGTATCTTTTAGTGCAGATAGTCAGCTCATTGCTTCTGGTAGCTGGGATGGTACAGTCAAGCTCTGGCGTAGTAATGGTAGCTTGGTAAGAACTTTTCAAAGTCATCTCCCTCAAGTATCCACCGTGAGTTTTAGTCCTAATGGGCAGCTCATTGCTTTTGGAGGGGATGACGGCACAATTAAACTCTGGACAGTAGATGGCAAATTAGTTGAGACTTTGAATAGTCATCAAGGTGGAGTAAAGCAGGTAAGTTTCAGTCCTGATGGTGAAATGATTGGTTCTGCCAGTGAGGATAAAACTATCAGGTTGTGGTCGTTAGACGGTAAGTTATTGCAAACCCTCAAAGGTCATGGAGATCAAGTTAATGATGTGGCATTTAGTCCCAATAATAGTAAGTTGATTGCTTCTGCTAGCGATGATCAAACTGTGAGACTCTGGGACTATCAAGGCAAGCTGCTCAAAACTTTCCCTAAGCATGAGCAAGGGGTATTAGGAGTTGCTTTCAGTACTGATGGTCAGCTGATTGCTTCTGGAGGTGATGATAATACAGTGAAGCTCTGGACAGTTGAGGGTAAATTACTAAAAACTTTTAAAGGACATAGCGATAGCGTTACCGCTGTGAGTTTCAGTAGCTCTGGTGTTCAGAGTTGGAGCTTAGAAACTAATGAAGGCTCACCCACAAAAATTGATGAACATCTCTCTTCTCAATACCCAGTTCCCCTTCCTAAGTCCTCAATCCCTAGTCTTGCCTCAGCTAGTTACGACAAAACCATCAAAATCTGGAGTTTGGATAACCAATCTCGCCTGATTTTGCGAGGACATCAGAAACAGGTAAGAGATGTTCACTTTTCACCAGATAGCCAGCTGATTGCGACTGTTGGTAATGATCATACTGTGAAACTTTGGCATCGTAATGGCAAGCTGCTTAACACTCTGAGGGGACATAGTGAACGCATTGATAGCGTTACTTTCAGTGCTGATAGTCAGTTAATTGCTTCTGCCAGTCGAGATGGAACAGTGAAACTCTGGAGTCCCACTGGTAATTTGATTAGAACTTTAGAAGGACATGAAGACTGGGTATTAGATGTCAACTTTAGTCCTGATTCCCAACAACTGGCTTCTGCTAGTCGGGATGGGACGGTAAAACTTTGGCATCGCACTGGTAATTTGATTAAAACCTTAAGAGGTCATACGGCTCGTGTTAATGCCGTTAGCTTGAGCGCAGATGGTGAGTTGCTTGCCTCTGCTAGCGATGATCATACAGTAAAGCTCTGGACAGCAGATGGTGTTCTGCTGAAAACTATTAAAGGTCATAGCAATTGGGTTTTGGATGTCAATTTCTCTCCCGATGCTCAACAGCTAGCTTCAGCAAGTTATGACAATACAGTGAAACTATGGAGTCGTGATGGAGAGTTGCAGACAACTTTGAAAGGACATAGCGATAGCGTTGCTAAAGTTATTTGGAGTCCGGCTGGTGAGATTTTGGCAACTACGAGTTGGGATAACCAAGTACAACTCTGGCGGCTGGACGACACCTTACTCAAAACTTTAGTAGGTCACAAAGACAGGGTTTCTAGTGTAAGTTGGAGCCATGATGGTAAAACCCTTGCCTCAGCTAGTCTGGATAATACCGTAATTGTGTGGAACTTCGATTTGGATAATCTCTTGAACAACAGCTGTAACTGGCTGCGGGACTATCTACAAAACAATCCTAAAGTTAGAGATCGCGATCGCGATCTTTGCAAGCCGATTGAGACCATAAAAAAGCGGTACACTAGATAAAATCAGTAATACCATGTCTGCTTTAATACCCATAGTTAGGAATGACGCGGAGACGCGGAGACGTTTTTATTATGGGCAATTTGCTGACATGATATAACCTCAGCAGAGGGCTAATTGGGCAAAGCTCTCGTCCTCAATTGTACTAATTGTAAACAGAAGCTTCCTTGATATTGCTTGTGCTAAAGTGAGCGTAACTCCTTAGGCAGTAGTTTTCCTCCAGCTTGTGAAAGGATTATGGTAATTTCAAAACGTGGTCTAGTTCTTGGTGCGACAGCAGTAGTATTGACTACTGTTGCAGTTACAGGGGCTGGTATTCATTCCCCTCAAATTCTTGCTTCCTTACAGGATAGTCCTAAGGAGCTAGTTGATGAAGTTTGGCAAATCATTGATCGTGAATATGTAGATGCTACTTTCAATCAAGTGGATTGGCAAGCAATTCGCACTAAATATGTTGGTGATGAGCAAAATGAAGTCTCTTATGCCAATAATGAAGAAGCTTACAAGGCAATCCAGGACATGCTGGAAGTGCTAAAAGATCCTTACACACGGTTTATGGATCCAGAAGAGTTCAAAAATATGCAGATTGACACTTCTGGGGAATTAACTGGTGTCGGTATTCAGATTGCTCAGGATGAGGAAACGAAAAAGCTAATGGTGATTGCACCAATTGAGGATACACCAGCTTTTGAGGCTGGAATCCTAGCTAAGGATGTGATTACTAAAATTGATGGCCAAAGTACCGAAGGCATGGATGTTAACGATGCCGTGCAACTGATTCGAGGAAAACCAGGAACCGAGGTAACTCTCACGATTCAAAGAGGTGAGCAGGAAATCGATTATCCCATTACACGAGCACGGATTGAGATTCATCCTGTACGCTATAGTCATCAGGAAAGTCCTAATGGTGATACTGGCTATATTCGCCTCAATCAATTCAGTGCTAATGCTGCTAAGGAAATGCGGGAGGCTATTAAAGATTTAGAAAAGCAGCAGGTAACTGGCTACATTTTAGATTTACGGTCTAATCCAGGAGGATTGCTCTACTCAAGTATTGAAATTGCCCAGATGTGGCTCTCAGAAGGCACAATTGTTTCTACGGTAGACAGACAAGGACAATCTGATATCCAAAAGGCAAATAATCGCTCCTTGACGGATAAACCTTTAGTAGTTCTAGTGGATGGTGGTTCTGCCAGTGCTAGTGAAATTCTTTCGGGAGCATTACAGGATAATAAACGAGCGACTTTAGTAGGAACTAAAACTTTTGGTAAAGGCTTAGTACAATCAGTGAAGAAACTGCGAGGTGATGATTCAGGTCTTGCGGTGACGATCGCTAAATATCTAACTCCTAATGGTCGTGATATCAACAAACAAGGAATTACCCCTGATATCCCGTTCGAGCTGACAGAAGAACAGCGCAAGACACTACAGCAGGATCGCAAGAAAATTGGTACATTAGAAGACCCTCAATATGCTAAAGCACTTGAAATACTCAATCAGGTAATAGCTGGGAAACAAGCTACTAGGGTAAATCAACAGTAGTGAATTTCTACTTTTGGGTGTTAATTCCGTCGC
>CBDCVG010000032.1:0-68316 GCA_965222765.1 Caldora sp. | reverse complement strand
ATCGGCTCCCAAGCGATTGACAACCTCTTGCTTAAATTCCTCTAATTCTTTAGCTGAGAGAACTTGCTTATACTTGTAGTGAGTAGCATGAACCTGCACCAACTGTTGCAACAGTTGAGAAAGTTCTTGTGATGTTAAAGCTTCTAGTTGAATTACAGGACTAGAAGTATCCTGAAGTCCATCCTTAACAAAGCGACTTTTTACCAAACGAGTGCGCCAAGCTTCTTCACTATAAAGTCCTCGGCGTTTATCTTCCAAAAACTGAGGTGTTCCTCCCACAATAATGCTCAAGTATTCTGCCTTACCCTGCATAGAATCATTGAACATCGCCAGTAGCTTATCGTAGTTATTGTGCCGGGAACCTGCATGAGTGATTTTATACAAATGGACAGCTTCATCTAGCAACACTAACAGCCCTTTATAGCCGATATCCGAGGCAAACTTAGCAAAGAGCTTAATGTAGTCATACCAGGTGTCATCATTAATAATGACTCGCACCCCTAAGGCTGACTTGGCTGCAGTTTTCGTGGCAAATTCCCCTCGTAGCCAGCGCAATGCTGCATCTTTTTTCTCTTCATCATCTTCTCGGTAACCGCGCCAATAGGCAATAATCACACTACCGAAGTCAAAACCATGCACCAAACCTTCCAAGTCATCAACTACTTCCCGAATTTTTAACTCAACTTGGTTATCAAACCCCTCATCATCAGGGCGCTTTCCTGTAGCTTGGGCAACTTGAGAGAGAATCCCACTAATCCATTTTTCCAGAATCAGTGCGATCGCACCACCACTTGGGTTAGTTCTGGTAGCTAGATTACTCATCAATTCTCGATAAGTTGCCATCCCTTGACTATTGCTACCGGCTAGTCGTCTTTCCGGAGATAAATCAACATCTGCAACCACAAAGCCTTGCTCCATTGCCAAGTTACGAATTAGTTGCAGCATAAAGCTTTTTCCTGAGCCGTAACGCCCAATAATAAAGCGAAAGCCAGCACCACCTTCGGCTATATTTTCTAAGTCTTGGGAGAGAGCGGCAATTTCCTTTTCCCTACCAACAGCAATATGTTCGAGTCCAATTCTAGGCACAACTCCTGCACTTAGAGCATTCATCAGGGCAGTGGAGACTCTTTTGGGAATTTTCTGCATTATTCTGTGTATTGGGAATGGGGAATTGGGGATTGGAAATAAAAGCTATCATAATCCATAGGAAAACCCAACACTCCTGTAGTTCCCGTTGTTGGGTTACTCTACGAGAAGGCTACCCCTACGTTCCTGAACCAACAAGACTTACGCACTCAAGTGTCATGCTGAACGATAGTGAAGCATCTCAGCCGTCTTGGAGATCCTTTGTACCGCTCAGGATGACCTAATTTCGTTATAGTGCGTAAGTCCTAATCCAGCCTCATATCTTGAATCATTAGGGCTAAATCTAGCACAATATATTAAGTAGACATTCCCCTCAATGCTGTTATGCCCCAAACACACATCCGATTTGATTGGGCGATTAAAAAATTACTCAGAAACAAAGCTAATCATGTAGTTTTGGCGGGTTTCCTCAGTGAGTTATTGGGCAAACAAATCAAGATACAATCGATACTCGAAAGTGAAAGCAATCAGCAAGCCGAGGATGACAAGCTGAATCGAGTCGATATTCTGGCAGAAAATGACCAAGGTGAATTAATTCTCATTGAAGTGCAAAATAATACAGAGCAAGATTATTTTCATCGGATGCTCTACGGCACAGCGAAATTAATTACGGAATTCTTGGAAAAAGGAGAGCCTTACGGTAAGGTGAAAAAAGTCTATTCAGTAAATGTGGTCTACTTTTCTCTGGGACAAGGGGATGATTATATTTACCAAGGAAAGTTAGATTTTAGTGGACTTCACCTAGAAGACTCTTTAGAACCATCAATAAAACAGAAGAAGCTGTTTAATATCAAAAAAGTATCTGAGATTTTCCCCGAATATTATGTGATAAAAGTAAACAACTTTAACGACGTGGCGAAGAATACCTTAGATGAATGGATATATTTCCTGAAAAGGAGCCAAATAAAAGAGGAATTTACAGCCCAAGGTTTAGCCGAAGCGAAGGAAAATTTACTAGTAGATAGCTTGAGTGAAGAAGAAAGAGCCAACTACTTGAGATTTATGGAGAATCGGCGCTATGAAATCAGTATGATAGAAAGTTCGCGCTCAGAGGGAAGATTAGATGGTTTAGAAGAGGGCATGGAGAAAGGTATCAAACAGGGCATGGAGAAAGGTATCAAACAGGGCATGGAGAAAGGTATCAAACAGGGCAAGGTATTAAAGAGGGCATAGAGCAAGGTATCAAAGAGGGAATGCAGCAAGGCAAACAGCTCCAAAATATTAACATTGCCAGAACCTTCAAACTCAAAGGAATAGATATTGAGACTATTGCCGAAGCAACAGGATTGAGTAGAACTGAGATTGAGGAACTCTAGCACTTACAGATAATTTCATCCTATGTGCGGGGCGCTCTTGTTGGTTGCTTATGGTATTATTATTTGATAATGGGATAGGTGTGGGCATATAGAGTAAATAAACCACAGAGGCACAGAGGAACACAGAGATTCTGGGTCACTTCGCTTCGGTATCTGTGACAAGGGAAGTATTCGAGCTGCGATAGCGCAAGCGCTGCTGCAAGCAGATCGCTAATGTATTAAAAAGTGCTTCAATTTGCCCACCCTACAAGAAATGCGATAGCGGCCAATACAAAGCTAACAGTAGGGTGCGTTAACGATAGTGTAACGCACGACAACTCAGCTATTTTTTGGTATTATTAGTTAATAATGGGATAGTTGTGCGCATATAGAGGGAATGAACCACACCAGGCACAGAGGAACACAGAGATTGTGTGGAACAGGCTTCTAGCCTGTAATTGATTTCAACATTTAGTTGGGTAATAGTTAGTGCGATCGCTAACGGCACCCGCGGTTGATCTGGTTGCGAGGCATGTATGTGAAACCCAACTCTGAAAAAGCGGTTTGCTATACATTGCGTTGGGTTCCGCTTCGCTTCACCCAACCTACAAGATCTGCGTACGCACTGAGATTAAGGAACTCTAGCAATTAATGATAATTTCATCCGAAGAGCGATCGCACTTCTCACCCACCGCAGCCAATGGTTCACATAATCCCCAATGCGACAATCAATCGGACCTTGCTCATAAAGCAGGGCTACCTTCGCCATCATTCTATCCACCGTCTTCTGGGCAACTCGTAAACCTGAAGGGGAAAACCAATAGCCATTGGTGACAAGCTAAGGAAAAAGTGTCGCACTGGCAAGATGCCAGTTCCACAAGAGGAGAGATGATACCTCATGCTTCTAGACTATAGGAAGAGTACAATAGACTATAGGTGCAGACCTTCTCCATTATCCATAATGATAGCAAAAAAAACACCGAAACACAAGCAACCCATTGGGACAGGGAATATCTTCCCCCACACCCTCGAGCCCCGACCTAAGTTATAGTCCAAAGGCGATATCCAAAAAAGAGAAAATGCGATCGCACCTTAGATGGTGGTAATTCTTGCTTGAGGTCATGACCTATAATCAATTCTTGAGTGAATACTATTTTGGAAAGACCATTTTAAACACCTTTTGTCCTCAAACTCAAGGACTCCTTGGCTCTCGGAGTACCTCCAGGTAACTTCGGGTTGAGAGTCGAATTTCATTACGATACAGACAACTTTACTTTTAGTTGATAGTAAACCTTGAACTTGCAATAGACCACGGGGATAACGCTGACCAAATTCAGGTGCATACCAAGATTGGGAAACACTAGCATCAAGCCATTTCACTTCGTCATCGGTTTCTAAACCCAGAACCTTAAGATACAAAGAAGTTTTCTCTAGCTGACATTCGTATACTTCTGTATCCGGATGATAATTAAGAACTAAACCAGGGGCAAAATGGAATCTTGAGATGTAATTGGTATCAAGGAATGTTTCTAGGTAATCAAGGATAACTATCTCCCTAGTTCCTAAACCAATCCAGCGATGATGTAGGGCATTAAGGGGAGGTTGATTATAACCGTTATGAGCTGCACTTACCCATTGCCAGTCTTGAGAATTTCCAGATTGGATATTAAAAGGTTGGGCTTTATTACCGACGCGGAAACTACCCCAAATTTCTGATTGGTTTTGATTGGCAATACTGATAGTATTATGAGCTAGGGTACTCCGTTCGCGATCGCGAATTTCACCTGCTGTATATTCACTAGTTCCTGTATCAACGATAATGGGTTGACCCTGGAAGTATACATCTATAGTCAGGCAATCAGCATGGGCATGGGCGGGGAGTTCTTGGGGACAAGGTAAAGCACAGTCAAAAGCTAATTCTATGCCATTGCCATGGCGCAGAATGTAGTAGCCAGAATCAGGAAAACTCCCAACTGGAGATTGAGAAATGTTAGGTTTTGCTTGCTCATTAGTAGTGATAGAAGTTTGAGCACTACTAAGTAATCTTTGATGTAGTGCATCAGTAAAAAGCAAAATCCTCTTCCCTTCTGCCCTCTGCCTTCTGCCTCCTGCCTTCTGCCTCCTGCCTTCTGCCTCCTGCCTTCTGCCTCCTGCCTTCTGCCTCCTGCCCTCTGCCTCCTGCCTTCTGCCTCCTGCCTTGTTTCTTAAAAGCTGACTAACCCAACTGGTTACTTCATCTACGGGTTGAACTCCGTTATATGCTGCATCATTCCAAAGGGGATAGGTTCCCTGAGCTAAGCGAATACCTAAAGCAAATTGCAGCATTTGCCCTAAATAATCAAGTATGATCTCTGGAACAGTCCATCCAGCACTCCATAAACAGGCTACTGACTCGGCAACCAAGTTCATAACTATGAGATGATACATGGGACTACGCTCGTAGTGGCAGCCATCGGTCAGGATTTGCTTAGATAACTCTTGATAAAGCTGATTAACTGCTATTTGGACAAATTTCTCCGCCTGAGGATGGCTAAAGTTTAAACCGCCAATAATCAGAGCCCGGAGGTTTTCGAGGAGATGATTTCCTCCAGCAAAATATTCCTTGTGGCGATGGAGATAATTCAGCTGATGCCAAAGTGAAGTTGCGATCGCAGAATTTCCTAAACTGGGAATAGCTCGGATGGCATAGGTCCAGTTAACAATCCGTAAAGAAGTGGTGTAAGGATGCCAGCCATCGAAGGAATAGAGGGGATTGGCTGCTATCCAATCAGAGATTAAGTGTTGGAGCTTACCCAAGCTATAACTATCTATTTCCCCTTGTCCATAGGCTGTTAGCAGGATATCCCGAATCCAGTCAAAGTAATGCAGGTGAAATTGCCAGAGGCGGGAATAGCTGGAGCTATTCCAGGTAATGGGGAAGTCTAATTCTCTAGTTTGATTGAGAAAGGTGAATGTATAGGTATCTGCTGGTGGCTTAATGGAATATCGATTGTTAGCTAACTCTAGAGCCTTGAGATAGCCTTGGCGTAGAGCAGGAGTTGGTAGCAGTTTTCCTAAGGCTAAGGGGTAGCGTAGGGATAAAGGTAATTGAGGAAGCGATCGCTTTTTGATTTCAAACTCTACCCGTGCTGCTAGTTGACGGGGTGGTATATCCCTAATTGTGCGCCACCAAAGACCAAAGTTCAAATTTTTGCTGTCTCCGCTATTTTCACACTGACAGGGGTAACCTAGTAATCTGATGAAATGCTATAGCTTTGAGACTCGTGCAGCAAGCCCTAAGTAGTCGCCGTGTAGTATTGAGGATAGTAGCTACTGTTGGGAGTAGTGTAGTTTTTGATGCCATTAGCCACAACACCTAGGACTCGGGCGTGAGACATTTTTAAAGCAGATAAAACTTGTGTCACCACAGCCCGGTAGGTTCTACCCATGCCCACAACTAAAACCATACCATCGGTGTGAGCAGCCAGTAGTCTAGCATCTGCTAAACCCAACATAGGAGGAGCATCAAAGATTACCAAGTCAAAATCTTCTTGTAAGTACTCCACTAAATTGTGCATCTTTCTGGAGCTGAGGATCCGGGTAGGATCGGGAGGAATTTGACCGGCAGTCAGCACAAAGAGATTATCTTCAATAGAAGAACGCTGAATCACATCATCTACTTTGACTTCATTGGAAATGACATTGCTGAGTCCCCAGACATTAGGCAAATCCGTCCTCACATGCACTTGAGGACGCCGCATATCCCCATCTACCAGTAACACCCGTTGCCCCATAGCTGCAGCTGCCTGAGCTAAAAATGTAGAAGTGGTGGATTTTCCATCTGCTGGCGCAGCTGAACTAACCACTAGAGAGCGAACTGGTTGATCTGGATTGACAAAATTAAGATTTGCTGAAAGTGAACGGAACGCTTCTAAAAAAGGAGAAGCATTGTAGCGGTTAAGCCAAGAAGGTTGAGAGTTAGGGGAGATATGAGTTGCTTTTTGCTGTTTCCCTTTACCAATGACTCGTTTCTTCAGTTCTTTATTAAATGGAATTGTTCCTAATATAGGTAAACTTGTGGTGTCTTTGATCTCATCGGCAGAGTGGAACACCCGGTCTAGCTTTTCTGCTAATAACCCAGCACCAGCACCTGCAAGTACCCCTGCCATAGTAGCAAGGAGAATACCACGAGGTACGTTAGGAGAGATCGGTTCTTCAGGCTGTTGTGGCCCAGCAATCAATTGCCAAGAATTGGTCTTTCTTGCTTTTTCAATTTCTAGATTTTCCCGAACCGTGAGAAAGCGGTTTAAGCTTTCAGTTGCAACCTGTAATCTCTGCTGCAAATCTTTATACCTACGATCAACAACTGGTAGCTGTTGGAGTTGTTGATTCACGATACTTTCTGCCTGAGCAATCACTTGAGTGCGCGCTTGTAGAACTTGCTTTTGGTTGCTGGTTTCTACTAATTTTTTCGTTAGTTCTAGGCGTAGAGAACTCGGAGATGCTAAGGATTCTGGATCACTAGAAATGTTAGAGGCACTACCGGGAATTACTTTACTTGCTTCCTCATTCAGCAAAGGCAGTAAATTATCTCGTTGTTCTTTGAGGGTTTGAATGGTAGGGTTTTCGTCTGTGAATCGTGCTGACTCATTAGCAATTTTGGTCTCTATCTCAGAGAGCTGATTGAGTAATTCTTGATAGCGGGTAGCCTCTGAGAGAGCTGAGGCAGCGATCGCCTGATCTGGCGATAATCCCAACTGAGACAGCTGATTTTTGAGCTCTATTTCCAATTGCTGAGTTTCCTGCAACTGGGCTTTCGTTTGTTGCCGCTGCTTGATAATCTCGCTAGCACGACTAGTCAAAAGTTGACCTTGAGTTTCTGGATCAATCAGCTGGTTCTGCTGTCGAAATTGCTGGAGTTCTTGTTGCAGTGAGTTAACTCGCTCTCGCAGTTTTTCTGTCTGATCATTGACAAATGTAAGTCCCTGGGTAACACTGTTAAACTTTTCTTGATCAGAATAATTCATGTAGCCTTGGGCAATTTGCTCCAAGACAAACTGAATTTTTTGTGGGTCTGAATCTTGGTACCTAACTTCTAAAATTTTGGTTTCACTGAGCCGAGAAATCTTCAGCTCCTCTTTAAGGGTCTCATAGTTAACTTCTGGATACTTAGTTTGGATTTTCTCCAAAACTGAAGACATCACCTGAGGACTCCACAGGACTTTAATCTGAGTGTCGTAATCTATATCCTCGACTTGAAGACCAGCACTTTTGCTGATAGACTCGGTTAGTCCACTCAACTGGTCTTCACTAGTTGTCGTCGGTCCAACTAACAACTCAAACTTACCTTCATAATCGGGAACCTGATTAATGGTCTTAGCAACAATCCCGGAGGTGACAGCTAGACCAATACCAGCAATAACGAAGGCTCGACGACGGGCAACTGCTCCTATCTGGCTGAGATCGAATTTATCTTCTTCAAGCCCAGAAAAGTCAGTTGGGTAGATTCCAGTCCATTGGGGTGACTGTTGACCATTAGTGTTGGGCAGCAATGGCTGAAAAGCTTCGTTTGTAGCCATAATTTAAAACTTCTGAAGTTTGCTAGGACAAGTGAGGCAATCCCCAAGGTTAGAAAAATAGCACCGAGGATAATCCCATCAAGCAAGGGTTACTTACTAACAGATTCAGTGTTTACACTGCCCGTCAGGAACAATAACAGGTTTTAAGGGAATTGGGAGGAATTAACAATGACCAGTTAAGCTAAAACGCATCTAATTTGCACCAAATTCAATCATCAGCTTCTTGTGGAACAGGCATCTTGCCTGTCCGAAACATGCAAGGTGAATGCGTCTAAGCTTATACAAAAAAGGAGGCTCAGTCTTGAGTTTGTTGCTCAAGAACCTTAATACCCCATTCGTGCATTGAGTCTAGAATTGGCTTCAGACTTTCTCCTAAGGGAGTTAGGGAATATTCTACTTTGGGGGGGACCTGCTGGTAAACTTCTCGATGGACAATGCCATCTGACTCCATTTCCCGCAGTTGTTGGGTAAGCATCTTTTGAGTAATCCCCTGTAAAGCTCTGTGCAACTGCCCAAAACGACTCACTCCTGGAAATAACTCCCTTAGAATTAAAACCTTCCAGCGTCCACCAATTACCTTAAGAGTTGTTTCCACTGGGCAACTGGCTCGTTCAATTTTAACTGCTTTAGCTTCCATAGTATTTTTTGGGTACTAGCTTACTAAAAAGTGCGTACTTCACATTTTGATTGTATTAAGTATAAAGTTGAAATATACAGATTGGTCATTGGTTATTGGTCATTTGTCATTAGTAGAAAGGGCAAGTAATATCAATGTCAAAAAATAGTGTCATGCTGAACCCTTCACTTCGTTCGAGGGTAAACTCCGCGATAGCGTAGTAAAGCATCTCTAAGTAATCGTTCAAACCCTATATTATTCGTTCCGCTTTGCGACCCTCACAATGACAAATTATACCTTTTTCAACTTTTCAAAAGCTCTCTAATAAATCCTAGTAAATTAGGAGAAAAAAATGCTCACCATTCGGAAAGCTCAAGAGCGAGGACATGCTCATCACGGTTGGCTGGATAGTTACCATACATTTTCCTTCGCCAACTATCACAATCCTAACTATATGGGATTTCGCTCTCTGCGAGTGATTAATGAGGATAGAGTTAACCCCGGCGCTGGTTTTGGTACCCATGGACATCGGGATATGGAAATCATTACCTATGTGCTAGAAGGAGCACTAGAACACAAAGATAGTATTGGTAATGGTTCAGTGATTCAGCCTGGTGATATTCAGCGGATGAGTGCCGGTACTGGTATCCAACATAGTGAATTCAATCACTCTAAAAATGAGCCAGTTCACTTCTTGCAAATTTGGCTGTTACCAGAAATCAAAGGAAACTCACCAAGCTATGCACAGCAAAACTTTGGGTTAGCTAAAAACCCTGGTCATTTAGAGTTAGTTGCTGCTAAAAATGGCAGAAATGGAGCGCTGAAGGTGCATCAAGATGTAGATTTGTATGCAGCGGTTTTACAAGCAAGCGATCGCATTTCCCATAGTTTAGAACCTCAACGTCATGCTTGGATACAGGTAGCGCGGGGTGAGATTACCTTTAATGGTTTGCCTCTACAAGAAGGTGATGGTGCAGCACTCAGCGAGGAAACTGAGGTGATGATTGAAGCGACAAAAGACGCGGAAATTTTGCTGTTCGATTTGGCTTGATGTTTTTAAGAGTAGTGAATTCAGCATAGAGTAGGATGAGCACTGTCCATCCTACTCATCAAACAGTAACCATCTTTATCTACATAATTAAGTTTGGAGTCACTAGGAAAAACAATGACAACGGAATTGTCTCCTTCAATGAACTTAAAAGATGCGATTGAACAGCGCCGTGCAGCTCGTTCTTTCCGTTCTGATCCTATTCCCCAAGCTATTTTAGCGGAAATATTGCGGTTAGGTTTGCGATCGCCTTCTGGTTTTAATTTGCAGCCTTGGCGGTTTATACTAGTACAAGAGCAAGCAAATAAGGAAAAGCTCAGAGCTTGTGCGTTCAATCAGCGTCAGGTAACAGAAGCTCCAGTAGGGGTGAACGAAATATGAAGTGGGATTTATAGCAAAGTATCCTCTCAAATCATTAGTTTTCCTTTGTTTCCCCATCTCCCCATCTCCCCATCTCCCTATCTCCCCACCCTTTTTTTCGCTCACCCGTTGGGTGGAGTATCAGTCAAACCCAACCTACAGATTTAGTATTCTCCAAAGAACTCAAAAGTAGGACTACGACAAGGTTTTGATCTTAATTTTACTTTAAAGACTTGGAAAAGTAAGTCGCCATTTACCTAATAGCTGAATTATAGTCAGAAAGAGTAAGTGCGTTGGCGTTGAGACTGTAGATCATCGTAGCCCAGCAATCGCGCCAATAATTTGCTGCCAAAGTATTTAGTGAATAAATATGCTTATGGGAAAAAACACAAGAGAAAATGAGGAAGTCAAATTCCACTGCCGTAGAGGTAATGGGGTTAAAAAAGTCGGTGGAGGAGAAATGAACTTACCTTATATAGAGTCTGAAATTTTAGAGAAAGCGGCACATGATGGTGGAGTATGGAGGTTTCTTAAACAACTCTCTCCTCGATTCGACTCCAGGGATATTAAGCCGTTTTGTTTAGGATTAGCCAAACTCGCAGATGAAGTGGGGCACAAGTATTGTAAACATCATGGTTACGGAACGAGTTTTTCTCTCTTAAGAGATTTACTGTGTCGTTTTTTTTGCCCTAATATCCCTATTAGAATGACACTGTTAGTTATACCAACGGGGGGATGGGTAAAACGAATTAGGTCAATGATTGGGGGCAGTCACTGGCTTGATTTTCTCTTGGCTGCGGCTGTGCTCATTAAACAACACGGAGGTGAGCGCTATTCACTAGTTTACAACTATTTTGCTATCTGGCATTAATTGCTAAATATAATATTCCAGATAAATTACTTTAAAAATCGGCTTATTCGTGGTGTTTAGACGCGATCGCAATTTATACATTATACGCGATCGCTTTTTTATGAGGGCTGTTAGTCTGGATAAAATTTTGCTTCAACTTGAGATAACTTCTCCTCAATTTCAAAATGGTTGAGTCTATCCCACTCATTAGCTATTGCCAGAATGTCTCCTATAACTGAATAGGTATCATGGGAGCCAGAAATATCTCTCCTTTCCCAAGAACCACGCTCGATGCAAGTATCTTCTAAGATACCAATGTTGTGCTGTAGCTCTATTCTAACTTCTTTGAGTAATTGTCCTAACCTCTTGGCATGACGTTTTTTGGCTTTGATTTGTTGGCGTGTAAGTAACATATCGATTATTTCTCTAGCTCTACTATTAATACTTCAACGGTAAATTGCTTGAATCCGCCTTTTTCCAGAAATATGTCACTTTGTCAAGTGGTTATTTATTTTTATTTGAGGTAATCCGTAACAGAGCAATCACCAAAAGCAGCGGTATAGCACTACGCACTAGGGAACAGTTAACAGGCAACGAATGCAAGAGAGTTCAGGCAAACTGCGATCGCACCATGAGACTTGCTACAGTGAAAAAAAACACAGAGGAGGCGGTTGTGACGGAAGAAAATCGCTCCCGATGGGACGCTGGTAGGTTTATGCAAACTTTGACCTACTTTGAAGTTATACCTTTCATTAGCTGTCTACATCGGCTATTCACAGGTCGTACTAATCAAAATAAAGCAAATGAGGAAGGCGGCAAAAGCATGGGAGTGATACTAGTAGCTGGAGCAACTGGCGGTGTTGGCAAGCGAGTTGTGCGTCGTCTACTGGAGCAGGGTTATCCAGTACGTGCTTTAGTCAGGGATGCTCAAAGAGCCAAGGAAATGCTGGGTAACAAGGTAGAACTGTTTGAGGCAGATATAACCATCCCAGAGACTTTAACTCCCGAACTAATGAGCAATATCTCAGCTGCCGTCTGTTGTACAGGAGTGCGGGTACAGCCGGTGGAAGGAGATACTCCTAATCGAGAAAAATACTATCAGGGTATTAAGTTCTATCTGCCAGAAGTAGTAGATAGTCCTGAAATTGTCGACTACCAGGGTATTAAGCATCTGGTAAAAGCTGCTGCCAAAAGTCTGCCAACTTCAGGGAAAAAACTGCTTTTTGACTTCAAAAATCCGTCAGAAAACCTCAAGGCAACCTGGGGAGCTGTGGATGATGTGGTAATGGGTGGTGTCAGCGAGAGTTCTATCCGTTTAATAGCTAATGCTGCCTTATTCACTGGTAACGTCTCTACTGCCAACTCCGGCGGTTTTGTTTCAGTACGTACCCGCAACTTTGAACCAACCCTAAATTTATCTGAATACGAGGGAATAGAACTACGGGTGAAAGGAGATGGAGGGCGCTATAAATTGATTCTCCGCGCTGAATCCAAATGGGATGGAGTTTCTTACTGCTGTTCTTTTGATACGGAGCAGGATAGGTGGATTGATGTACATATCCCTTTTGCTGACTTGATTCCTGTATTTCGCGCCAAAACATTGAAAGATGCGCCAGCTTTTAATTCGAGTCAAGTGTATGCCTTGCAACTGATGCTGAGTAAGTTTGAGTATGATGGCGCGCTGAACCCTAAGTTTGAGCCAGGGAGTTTTGCTCTGGAAGTAGAAACCATAAAAGCTTATGGGGCTGCTACGAAGCCACAGTTCATTATGATTAGTTCAGCCGGTGTTACTCGTCCAGGGCGTACAGGAATTAATTTGCAGGAAGAGCCTCCAGCTGTAAGAATGAACGATCAATTAGGAGGAATCCTCACCTGGAAACTTAGAGGAGAGGAAGCAGTACGGGAAAGTGGTGTGCCTTATACTATTATCCGACCCTGTGCCCTGACCGAAGAACCTGGAGGTAAAGTCTTGGTATTTGAGCAAGGGGATAATATCCGGGGGAAAGTTAGTCGAGAAGATATTGCTCAGCTTTGTGTGCAGTTACTAGAACAACCTCAGGCTTGTAATGTCACCTTTGAAGTGAAAGAGGGTGTCGATGACTCACCTCCCTCTGATTGGGAAAGTCTATTTTCTAGTCTCCAAACTGACTAAGCATAGTGGCGTGACACGCCTAAAACTGTAGGTTGGGTGGAACGAAGTGAAACCCAACGGAATATTCGAGGAGTGTTGGATGAAGCTTTCTTCGTAACCCAACGCCGGAGTACGTTTCTTGTAACTGGCAAGATGCCAGTTCCACAATTGATACCCTACACCCTCATTTCCAAAGGAAGTGTTTCTCGAGAGTTAAACGCAGATGAACTCAGGATTTAAATCCCAACCTGCGAGTAGCTGTCGAATTTCCTGCTCATAGAGAGGATTCACCACAATTACCACATCTGGTTGATAGTCCCGCATAAATTCCGGCGGTACAATTTTTTGTCCTGTTCCAGCAACGTACATGCCTTGCTTGCGGGGATTGAGATCCACTGCATACTCAATCAAATCTTGAAGCTTGAGGATATTTAAGAAGGTAACACCCTTAGAGCCTGCACCCCAAACTACTACTTTTTTTCCTACTTGACTGATTTGTGCTAATTTTTCCTTCCAGGTTTCTACCTTAGCGTTGAACTTAGTGGTAAAAGCAGCTATATCGCGGCTTAATGCCTCAACTTCATCCCGTCGCTCATCAGTAAGATTAACCTTTCCGTTAACTGGTAAAGCTTCTAGGCAAAGAAACTGTCCTCCAAACTCCTCCCTCAAATTGCTAACCTCAAACCCACAACTAGTAAAAGCTTGTGTTAAAGAGGTGGAGGCGAAATAACAGCAGTGTTCATAAATAATGTCCCAGACTGCCAGATTACGAAACGTATCTAGTGCATTAGGAACTTCAAAGAATACTCCTGTACTAACGCGATCGCCAATTGCCTGTCGTAGGGGATTGAGCAAGTTGGCTGGATTGGGAATATGCTCCAGGGTATGCCGACAAGCAATCAAATCTGCTTGATAGTCTTTATAGCGATCCGAATAAAAATCCTGAACGAATTGAACTCTGTCTTCCATTGGGCTATGTTCTGATCTCGGAACATAGCTAGGATCAAAACCTACCCCTCGATTATTTCCCAGTTCGCACAGGGATATCAAAAAATCTCCTTTGCCGCAACCAATCTCAATAATATCTTTATCATAGAGATTGTGGCACTCTACCAATCCAGTGGCAAGGGATTGAGCATATTCCTGAAACCGTGGAGAGTAATGCAAGGAATTTTCATAGTCTTGGGAATAGCCCAATTTGGCTGGGTCAAATGCCACATTGGTAATAAAACCACAGCTAGAACAGAAAGCCAGTTTAATATCCCCTTTAGGACAGTTTCGGGCTGCTTGCTGCTCTGGCCATAGAAGATTGCAGTAGACTGGCATCTCCAGCATTTCAAAAAATAGCTCTAAATGGGGAGATTCACAAACAGGACAAGTTTGATTAGATAAATTTTTCATAGATCGATTAGAGTAGAATACCCTAAAAATAAAATTAATTATGGGCTAGTAGCCCATAATCATCAAGAACAGGATATAATTTTTTAACCTAGTTGGCTCCCTTATAAGTGTTGTGATGAGAAAGTCCTGCTAAAATATCCAGCTATTTACAATAGACATCTCCAGAAACTCCGATTTGGGGACGGTAGCATGGGGGTTATAGCATAATTATTGGAGATGTCTAATGATGGACTACTACATTGATTTAAGATACTCCGCTATGCCCTTGACATATTGTTCACTGTTATACTCTTTCACAACCAATTCATAACCCCTCTGAGCCTGTGATTGAGCTTTTTCTGGATTGTTCAACAGATCAAGAATTGCTTGTTGCATACCAGTAGCATCCCCTGAGCTAACTCCACTCACGATGCCTGAATCTGCCAATTCTTCTACAAGACCTGGAGTCCGGGTCATCACTACCGGTCGCCGACAAGCCATAGACTCAAATAAAGTAGTAAGTCCAGCTTGGTAATTATGTTGCTGGAGGCTGATTACTACTACATCGGAGTCGCGGTAGTGTTGTACTAAATCAGGCCAGTCTAGTTTCTTAATCGTCATATTGTCTGGTATAACGTTTGGGAACTTCTCTGGATCTGGCCGAGCATTTGGAGACATAGCGCAAATCTTGACATCAACACCTAAATCTTTGGTTGCTTCGGCAAGGGTTTTGTAGTCTCGTTGTTCTAGCCCACCGCTCCCAATAATTGGACGTGATTTGTTTGGTGAGCTAGAACCAGGAACGAAGAATTGTGTGTCCGTTTGCTCCGTGACCAAATATACCCGCTCTTCAGGTAGTTTTAGTGATTTACGGAGGAAATCTGCTTTAACACTAGTGTTGGTCATGAACAGATCAATCCGGTTCCCCAAGTCAAACAATTTCAATGATAAACGACCACGAGGACGGTCTATATTATGAACAAATACAGACATTTGTGGTCGCTTCTGCTTAGCACCGCAGACTGCGGCAATAGGGAAACCCACATCTTCGCCAATGGAAAAAATCATATCATCACTCTTAAGTTGGGAAGACAACTTGCGAGCTAGCGCCCAATGTTCAGGTTCACTCCCGGTAATTTTGGCGCGCATCTTGTCTAAAAGTGAAATGGGGTTTCCCTCAGGTTGGTGAACAGTTGCCCCTAAGTACTGGCTTAAAGACAACATGGTGTGCCTGGGGCATTTTCCTGCTTTGGCATTGCGGTTGAAATCCTCTAGGTTAAAAGGACGACTTAGGGCAATATGATACTTCAATACTTTTTCCTTTTTGTTGAGTAACGATTAGTGATCGGAGATGCATGTAATACCAAACTTGGGTTAATTACCCCCTTTTTCCAACAAACAGCAGGGAAAAAAACCCTGGAATGATCAAGGGTGTTTTAAAACAGATTTGGTATAAAAATTGCTTAAGAGCAACCCACGGGCGTAACCACACCCGTTATCTAAGAAAGAAACACTCCCTCTTCTTGCCTTGTGTTTCTTTACGAGACTTTAATTGAAATAAATGAACTCGGTAGATTCACTCTAAATACCTACTATGCGCTTGACCATTCAGCTTTAATTGGTACGCTGATAGATTTAGAGTCGTATTCAAATTGCAAGGAAATAATCTCAGGCTGACCTTGCTCAGCACTCATCTCAATTTTATGCATGAGGCATCTGAGTAATAAACATTTCTGTTGGAGACGCACTCAGATGGAGATACACCTATATTTTTTGAAGGTAGTCAGATATGAGTCTTTCAAGAGATAAACAACAACCAGAAAGTTGATGCTTACAATCAAATCACTATGACTTACATTGTTATATCAATCTTATCAAGTAGATCCTAAATTTTGCAATAATAAATCAAATTCCTTACAATAACTTTATTTTGTGGATATTATTTGAGAAATAAACTATGGTTTCTAATACTAAATCCGTTTTAGTTAGACCACCAATAAGTAAAATAAAATTCACATATATCAAGTTATTCTCGATAAGATAAGTGTGCTATCCTAACCGGATTTGGAAGAGTGCACCTCATTTTTGCACATATACCGCAAGCATCTCACTAATTAGCGAGATGCTGTTTGGCTAATAGCTGATAGCTAATAGGTGATTAAGTATCTGAATTTTCCTCTGGTCCTGTAATAGAGGTTACAGTCACAGGACCAAAATCTACCTGGCAAAAATGAGCAACCAGTGCAACTCCGTATTCTCCAGGGGGAATAGGACATCCCTCCTTGTCAGTTACCTCTATCCATTGATCAGATTCTGGCTCTCCCTCTTTCCACCATTTCATGCGTTGTTTATGATATAGATGCTCTCCAGCTTCATCAAGTTCTGGCCAACTCTCTGCTGTGATAAAATACCGAACATCAGCCTCAGGCTCAAATTGGCGAAAAGAATCAACCCATATTCTGGGATCATCACCATCCTTATAGCCAAACTCTACTCCCGCTCCGTTTCTGTAAGGATGAAACCAAGCAATGCTGTAAATCCAACCGCGACGGGGACTAACACCTACCTCATCTTTGTGTCCTCCCCACATTGGCAGGATACCAAAGCCATAGACTTTTTGATCACTATCTTCCCTATCACTACTGCGGAAAATGAGGTCTGTCTCTACTCGTCTGCCTCCAGGGAAGGCTCCTGTGACAGAGATTATTCGATCATAGGTTTCAAAGCCAAGTTTAGGGCGCACACGCCATTCGCCATTATCTGAAAAAGTTTCCCAATAACCATCTTGAACTTCTAGATCTGCGTTTGACCACTCAACTTTAACTGGTAGCTTGATCGGGTCAGGATCGTATTCAAATTGCAAGGAAGTAATCTCAGGCTCACCTTGATCAGCACTCACTTCAATCTTGATATCATTAGTGCCTGGACGCAAATCTTCAGCCCTCATTTCAATAGTAAAAAGGGGCTCAGGTACTCGCGGCTTTCCTTGACCAACATCTAACCACTCACCATTGTTGAGTTGATACTTCGCTTGTTTAACTTGGGATGAAAGAGTTCCACAGACGTTAGCAGAAAGTTCACCAGAACGGCGAGAGAAACTTTTTGGAAGATGCAAGACTTCGATTAATGGCTCCTTTTCCTGAGCACCCATGCATCCGTGCAATATAACACCAGCCGAAGCTAAAGCGCTAGTTTGAAGAAAAGTACGACGGGTATATTTCTTAACTTTAATTTTTGGAGTTTGAATCTCATTCATGATATCAATATGCAGGTATATAAAAATAATTATTAAATTCTCAGAAGTTAATGGTATCGAACCCTTGGAGCTCGACTTGCGTATTCCTGACAAATTTCCTGTGTATCGTTATCTTGCTGAAACTCATTGATTTTTCTTACTAGAGCGAACAAGAGACTTAACAGAACTTGCCATCTTACGCAACTTACGGTAGCTCTTAGTCCACTTGCGGATTGCAGCGAAGCGTATCACAGGCCATAGACAAAGAATCTTTTCCCGATTACTGATTGGTGCTGCAAGAGCGCTCGATAAGAAAGCTTTAACAATTGGAAAAGTTGGATCTATCAGATTGTTTTTACTTCCAGGTTCGTTGTAACGCTCACTGAGTTCTTTAGTCGTAACTTTGCTGAAATCTTCCCGACGACGGTGGGCAAGGCACGCAGGTATATGGGAAAATGGACCCAAAAGGCAGAGCTCAACGGCTAGCACCTGATCCATCCTCGGTAGGTGCTGTATCCGATTGGTGCCCAGCAACATTTCCCGACGCATCATAGTATAGATCGGGTCAATAAAACCGAAGTCAGCAGTCATGAACCACAACATGCGCCGAAATCTTACGTAAGGTAGTGGTGAATCCAGACGCTCTCCCTTGTATTCTTCGTAGTGGCGTTTACCATCATCCTCAATGTGATCTTGGTAGGTGGTTACGCTGATGAAATTTTTACCAGCTTCAAGGACTTCCACGCATCGGCGGGCGTAATCCGTTTCTAGCCAGTCGTCCGAACCAATCCAGCGAAAATACTTACCCCGAGATAATTCCAGAACTTTGTTGAAGTTATCAATTTGACCGATATTTTCTGGGTTTCGATGGTATCGAACCCTTGGATCTCGGCTTGCATATTCCTCACAGATTTTCTGTGTACCAGGAAGTTTAGAAGCATTGTCGCTGATAACTATCTCAAGGTCTTGGAGATCCTGTGCCAGTAGAGAATCGAGAAGTCTACACAGATACTTCTCTTCAGCGTTATACACTGGCAACCCAAAGCTGACTAGGGGAGTGGTGTTTTTTTCGTGAGGTTGATCTGAAGAATTGACGGCTGTTTCCAGGTTTGGACTCAGCGTAGGCATCCTTTCAAAATCACCATCGATTGTGTTCATAAGACAGCAAAGAAGTCAAGATTAGAATTAATCGAAAATAAGCAGTTTGAGAAAATAAAACTAATGAGAGCTTTGTCAAACAATCATTTTCGCATCATTTTCTACTTATTTCCGGTAAAGTATATTTGTGTTGCAGCTGCACCCAGATATATTAGCTGCACCCATGCACAAACAATCTTTTAAAAGCTCAACAATAGCAAGGAAGTTGATGCTTACATTTAAACAGGGATTACTTCTGTTGTTACCCCCATTTTATTCAACATTTCCTGAATTTCGCCACAGTAAATCCGATTCATGACAATTACTTGATCGGGTTGGTATTCTTTGAGAAACTCCGGCGACATAATTTCTTGGCCCACCCCAGGAATAAACTTGCCCTGACGGTGAGGATTAATATCAACAATGTATTGGACTTGATCTTTGGTATCTAAAGTAGTCAGGAAGGCAACACATTTGGAGCCCGAACCCCAAACTACGACTCGCTTACCCTGCTCGTTCATCTGCTTAAGATGTTGTTTCCATTGCTGGAATTTGTTATTAATCTCAACCACAAAATGTTTGATATCCTGAGCCATTTCCTCCAGACTTTCCTCTAGGGGATGTATCTTGTCTGATGGGGTAGCAACAGGTATAGCTTCGATTAACAGATATTGCTCATCGTAAGCTCGATATAGATCGGTAACCTCAAAACCGCACGAGCGGAATAAACGAGCTAAAGACCCTGGTGTAAAATAGGAACAGTGTTCGTAATAAATATCCTCGAAAGCTATATCCTGCAAGACACGGGTCATATCAGGGATTTCAAAGAAGACGGCGGTATCGGTGCGATCGCCAATCGAATCCCGCACTGTCTGCACAAATTCACCGGTAGGATAGATATGCTCTAAGGTATGGCGACAGCAGATAAAATCGCCGACATATTGAGCGTGATCCCTGGAATAATAATCTTGAATGAAACTCACTCGGTCTGCTGCTTCACTCTCTACACGCCCTGGTACAACAGAAGGATCAATCCCTACCCCACGATTGTTTCCCAACTCGCAAAGAGAGATGAGGAAATCTCCTTTACTACAGCCAATTTCCACAACATCCTTGTTGTGGAGGTCGTATTTTTCAATTAAGCGATTGGCTAAACCACTAGCAAATTTATTAAAGGTGGGAGAAAAGCTCTGTTGATCTTCGTAATTAGGGGCGTAAGCTGACCATTTAGAATCGAAAGCCACGTTAGTCACAAAACCACAATTTTCACAGTAGCCCAAAACCACATCACCACAAGGGAAATCTAGGGCTTCCTGTTGAGTTGGCATCATCAAGCAACTATGGACAGGAACGTTCCTGACTTCGTAGAAAATCAACAATTCTTGATGACCACAATTAGGGCAGGTATACTCTACTAATTTGAGTCCTGAACCTAGCTCATTGGGATTTAATAATGATTGTTTGTTCATTTTAGTTTGGGAGCAGATAATGACAGTAGTTGAGGTTGTCTTTGTTCACCATTGTCCTATTCTAATTCAGGTAGAATAGTTGGTAGAAAAATCTCAATTAGGCAAAATCTTTCAGGAAGATTTTAATCTATTGCCTGTTAGATCCGATGCTATCCACCCTGGAAAAACCTTAAATATCAACATAGTTACCACCGTAATTACTAGACTAATCAATAAATTTCCTTGATTCATTCCTCTATTGCTGCTAATTGCCAAAATACCTTCTAGGAGCAAAGCCGGTAATGAAATTCCTCCCACTATCAAGAGGATATATGAAGCCAACCCCTTGCTGACCATAGTGGAAATGATACTTATAATTACCCCCAAGGGGATAAAAATAATCCCATAGTAAACAATTCGGTAAATATCTATCTCAGGAACCTTGAGGCGATCGTTCCAGTGAGGAAATTTTAATACATAAAACAGAGAGAGTGCTGACTTAAGATCAGCAGAATACAAACGACTTAGTTGATCTACATAGAACTGAAGTACTGAGCCATCATAGGTAATGATTAAATGATGGAATTCAGTATCAACAAAAACATCAGGAATAACCATGGGAGGTTGGGTTCCATTTTCTCCAGTCAGAGCTGTCCGGAGTCGTAAGATTAGGTCAGTTCCTTCTTGACCAAGGGTAAAGTTGCGATGATCAGGATCTCCTGAGAGGGAAAGAATTCGAGCTACTCCTATCTGTTTAGTATCAGCAGTGGCGATGGTAGCACTTAAGGTAAAATTAGGAGTTTCTCGCAGCTGTTGGGTGAGCAAAGTAGCAGGTTCGTTCGTTGCTAACCAATGATTGGGAGAAAACAATACCCCTTCTGCTTCCTGAGGAGCCTTATCTTCTCCTTGCCAAACTAAATCTGGAAGTTGCTTTGTCTGATCTTGGTAGTTTCCTGTACCAATTAGCTGATAGGAAGCCAGAAGAGAATCCTCTATTGTTGCTAAGGAAGATTGCTCAGAAAAGAACGATGCTACCTCATTCTTGGATATGGCTCTCTTAACAAGAGTTATTTTTGAAATAGACCCTTGCCAAGGTCTATCTCCTGTCCTTTCATTACCAAGCAACAGTGGAAAACTATCGTTCCAATTACTAAAGTTAGTCGCAGTTTGCAGGGCAAGGGAAACTCCTACAGCTAGGATTAAATACCCAAATAAGCCAACTGTCAATTGCTGGAGCGAGAGGTTCTTTCTGGTTTCTTCAATGCCTACTGAAAATTGACTAAGGACTTTGGCTTTCCATCGGTGCCAACAGAGAAAACCCAGCAACCCGCTCACGCTATTGAGTAGCAGATCACTAGCAGTAGGCTCCCTAACTGGTAGAAATACTTGCAGGATTTCTACCGTTAATGATAAACAAAAACTAGCGAACAAAACCCCGATGCTCGCTGCTATCCCTCTTTGGTTACTTTTTGGGAACAGACAAGCTAAACCAAAGCCAAAGGGAATGAACAGTAAAACATTGCCTAACCAGTCGCTGAGATTACTTTGATTTTGAAAACTACTGACAATTTCTCGAATATCAAAACCATCTTGGAAACTAAAATTAAACGGGAAGAGGGTAGTAACTAATACTAGTAAAATGCCGCAAGCTACTATTCCAGGAGCCCATTGCTCCATTAGTTCAGGCAAATTGGTTTTAGAGCTGCTATCAAGAAGCTTGCGTACATTCATTAGTCATTAGTCACTAGTCATTAGTCACTAGTCATTGGTACAAAAAACAAAAAAAATAACAAATAACAAACAACACTAGATAATAGTTGGTTCGGGAATCGGAACAATAAACTTGCCTCCTTGTTGTTGATAAGCCTCCTGCTGTTGCATAATTTCCTGGGCAAAATTCCACGCCAAAATCAAAACGTAGTCTGGCTTATCCTCTATCAGTTTCGATGGTGGAAAAATCGGCAGATGATTGATGCTCATGTAGCGACCATGTTTGAATTTATTCAAATCAACTACATAATCAAGGAGTGTTTTATCAACCCCTACGTAGCTCAGCATCGTCGTTGCTTTAGCTGCTGCACCGTACCCTACAACCCTCTTGCCTTGCTTCTTCAAGTCCCAAAGAATATCAAGTAACGAGTCCTTAATTTCTTGGACACGCTTGGCAAAATCTCGGTAGTAATCGATGCGATCTACTCCTCTTTCTATTTCTGATTGTAAGAGAGATTTAACTGACTCTTTAACTGCCTCAACTGGCTCGACAAACAGACGCAATGAGCCGCCATGGATCGCAGTGCGCTGGATGTCATTGAGAAACAAACCATGACTTCTGAATAACTTATCCAAAGCAGTCACTGAAAAATAGCACAAGTGCTGATGGTAAATGGTGTCAAATTCGCAGTGATCTACTAAGTCAACCACATAAGGTGCTTCAATTACTGCTACACCAGTCTCTTTCAAAAGGGTGCCAATACCTGCGACAAAACCATTCAAGTCTGGCACATGAGCTAAGACATTGTTGGCAAGGAACACATCTGCTTGTTTTCCTTCTTCTCGCAGTTGTTTTGCTAAGTCTTTCGTAAAGAAAGTGCACTTAGTGGGAATACCAGCTTTCTGTGCTGCTTCAGCAGGACCTGAAGCTGGATCAATACCTTGTACAGGAATGCCCTTTTCTTTAAAGTTTTTGAGCATGTACCCATCATTACTAGCAGCTTCAATCACTAGGCTGTTGCTATCCAGGTTCCTTGAGGCAATTATTGCTTTGGCACTGTCTCCAAAGTGTTTGAGTAGGGAGGGAGAAACTGAGGAAAAATAGGGATACTCCTGACAGAAGAGGATTTCTGGGGGTACACTCACGGTGATTTGCACCAAGGAGCAATGAGGACAGAAAGCTAGGTGAAGGAGTGCGGTATATTCGGGTTGCTCTAGCTGATCTAATCTCAGCAGTCCATCAGCCAGAGGAGTGTAACCGAAAGAAATGATTAATTCCAGATCAGAATTGCCGCAAGCACGGCAGGGTGGTAATGAGTCAGCCATTATCTAGTCAGCAACTTAAGATTCTTAGTTTTAGGTTTTAGGTTTTAGGTTTTAGGTTTTAGGGAAAGATGGAGGCGCTGCCTATTCTACAAAATGGTGTGAAATCCGAAGAATTCCTTGATAACAGGGACATCAGCTTACCAGTCCACCTAACACCTAATACCTAACACCTAACACCTATTTCACTACAGCTGGAGCTTCAGTTTTCCAGCGCAGGGTATCATCCAATTTCCCATTACTGAGTAATTGTTTGATGTGGGCAATGCGCTGATATCTGGGTCCCTCAAACTCTTCTAGAGTTAACCCAACCTCTTTATAAGCTTTGTAGAGCTCTTGGGCTCCTTTGCGAGCATCCCATTGGGGTTGGAATTCAGGAATCGCCTCGCGGATTTTACTGGCGTTTACCCGATAGCAGCGCTTATCTGGTCCAGCATCCTCAGCGTATTCAATTTTGCAGCCTGGGACTGTCTCTTGGACAATATCAGCTAATTCCCGAATGCGATAGTTGTCCTCGTTGCGTGCCACATTGAAGGCTTGATTGTGTATTACTTCACGGGGAGCATTCATCACCGCAATAAACGCCCGTGAGATATCTCCAATGTGGACAATGGGACGCCAAGGGCTACCATCACTCTTGATATACACCCTTCCTGTAGTAAAAGCCCAAGCTACCAAGTTATTGAGTACTAAGTCAAAACGTAGGCGAGGGGATACACCGAAGGCTGTGGCATTGCGTAGAAAGGTGGGACTAAAGTTGTCGTCTGCTAACTTAGTAACGTCCTGTTCCGTACGTACTTTGGAAATGCCGTAGGGAGTAACCGGGTTAAATGCAGACTCTTCCGTTAACCAGTCTTCGCCGCCAGCGCCATAGTTGCTACAGGAAGAGGAAAAGACGAACCGGGGGACGCCTACTTGTTTAGCTAATTCAGCCAGACGGACTGAGGCTAGATGATTAATCTCATAGGTTAGGTTAGGATTGAGGTTTCCTAAGGGATCGTTAGACAATCCTGCTAGATGAAGCACCGCCTCAAACCCTTCTAAATCAGATGCTTCAACATCACGGATATCCTTTTTTACTTCTGTAATCTCTTGGATTCCTTCACCAAAAGTACTGTTTGTAAATAGATCGCTATCGAATCCTACTACTTCATGCCCTTGAGCTACTAGCATAGGCACTAGCACCGTCCCGATGTAACCCTTGTGACCCGTCACTAATACTCGCATCTTTTTCCTCCCAAGTTTTCCAAGGCGCATTACCACTGTTCCAGAGATCTTCTAACCGTCGCTTATCTCGCAATGTGTCCATACATTGCCAATACGAGTTATGTTTATAAGCCATTAGTTGACCATCTTTGGCTAGATTCTCTAGGGGGGCTTTTTCCCACTGAGTATCATCCCCTTCGATGTAATCAAATATTTCCGGTTCAAGAACGAAAAAGGCACCGTTGATCCAGCCTTCTCTAGTCTGGGGTTTTTCTGAGAATTCGCTAATTTGATTCTCCTTGAGGTCTAAGTGACCAAAACGAGCTGGTGGGCGTACTGCCGTTAAAGTGGCTAATTTGCCATGGGAACGATGGAAGTCAAGGAGTTCTTGCAAATTGATATCAGAAACTCCATCTCCCCAAGTCAGCATAAATGTTTCATTGCCCATGTAGGGAGCTAAACGTTTAATACGACCTCCAGTATTAGTACTAATACCGGTGTCGATTAAATCAACAGTCCAATCTGGTTGGTAACCGCCATGCCTTTTGATTTCACCGTTGCGTAAGCTCACAGTAAGATTACTGTTGAGGGAACAGTAGTCAACCATGTACTTTTTGATGACCTCGGCTTTATAGCCGAGGGCGATGACAAAATTATTGAAATTGTAGTGGGAATAGTGCATCATAATGTGCCACATAATTGGTTTCCCACCAATTTCTACCATTGGCTTGGGTTTAGTCTCGGTTTCTTCAGCGAGGCGAGTACCGAGACCTCCAGCTAGAATTCCTACTTTCAAAGATTTACTCCTGAGCTGCTTAACATTAGTCCAAATATCGATATAAGCAGTATTAAAACTACTTTATTTCTCGATATTTGACCTATTGATGAATTTTTTTACGACTAAATTAAAGAAAAATAAATCAATTTAATTCAATCTTTTTCTAATTCTATTCAACTCAATTAGCACCTCAGTGTTTCTCAGGTGAATAACAACTATAGACATTGTTCTATTAACTTGGTTAGATGATGTCTGCTCAATCTTGACATCTGGAAAATAAATTGTCAATTAAATCACCATTTGATGAAGTAAAGAAAAATTAAGAAGTAACAATCCTTAGTATTTGACAATTAAAAATTAGTCAAAAGTCAAAAGGCAAGAAAGATTGTACAGTAAGCTTTTCAAGCTTTCTCAACTCGTTTATGTAAAATTATGATAGTTGCCCATACAAATAGTTCTTCATCAAAATCTTTTTCCCCAGCTCACTCAGCATAAAGTACATTAGTCAACTGGATTTGATATTCTTCAGTCACGCTCCAATAAACATAAAAATGCCTAGTTATTGCACTCGGAGTAATCAATATATTGTTATTACTCGCAGTAATCAAATATTTTTCATGTTAATTCCGGGTTTAATATCTTTTTTATCTTTCTCTCTTAAAGTTACAGCAACTTAGCTCAGAAAGGGTTATGAATTCTTCGGTAATAGCCCAAAATTTACACAATCTTTAAAGTGACATACCCCCGACAAAGCTCTGACGGGGGTAACAAGCAGCTCAAAAGCTTTCTGAATAAAGCTTTGCAACCCATTGAACTCCCAAAAGATGAGCGCTCAAAGCTAATCTAGCTATTCACACCTTCAACTTTAGCCACCATCAACAGCGTCTTGAGTACTGAATCAGGGTTGAGACTCATCGAATCGATTCCTAACTCTACCAAAAACTTGGCAAACTCAGGATAGTCACTAGGAGCCTGACCACAAATACCAATTTTACGCCCCTTTTCTTTAGCCGTAGCGATCGCCATTTTCACCATGCGCTTGACACCCTTATTGCGCTCATCAAAGATGTGTGCAACTAAAGCTGAATCCCTGTCTAAACCAAGAGTGAGTTGAGTTAAGTCGTTAGAACCAATCGAGAAGCCGTCAAATACCTCTGCAAACTCATCTGCTTCAATAACATTACTAGGTAGTTCACACATTACATAAACCTGCAAACCGTTGACACCCTTCTCTAGTCCATATTTTCCCATTTGGGCTAACACTTGACGCCCTTCCTCGGGAGTACGACAAAAGGGAATCATCGGGATAACATTAGTTAGACCCTTTTTATCCCTTACCCGCTTGATTGCCTGACATTCCAAAGCAAAAGCATCTCGATACTTCGGATCACAATAACGAGAGGCTCCCCGCCAACCTAGCATCGGGTTTTCTTCCTTCGGCTCAAACTGCTTACCCCCCAAAAGATTGGCATACTCATTGCTCTTGAAATCAGACATCCGCACAATCACAGGTTTGGGATAAAAAGCAGCAGCAATCATGGCAATCCCACGAGCCAGTTTATCGACAAAGAACTGAGGCTTATCCTGATAAAGTTTGGTTTTCTCGGCAATTTGTGCTTTTACAGCTTCATCTTCTAGCTGTTCAAAGTGGATTAAGGCTAGGGGGTGGACTTCAATATTATTAGCAATGATGAACTCCAACCGCGCTAAACCTACGCCATCACAAGGGATAGCTGCCAAGCTAAAAGCTTGCTCTGGGTTGCCTACATTCATCAAGATTTGGGTACGAGTGCTCGGCAAATTTTCCAAAGTTGTCTTTTGCACCTCAAAAGGCAGTAAACCTTGGTAAACTCGTCCTTCGTCCCCTTCTGCACAAGAAATAGTCACTTCTTGATCAGTTTGCAACACCTCTGTGGCATTACCACAACCAACAATTGCAGGAATTCCCATCTCCCGAGCAATAATGGCTGCATGACAAGTGCGCCCTCCCTGATTAGTCACAATTGCACTAGCTTTCTTCATGATCGGTTCCCAATCAGGATCAGTTCGATTGGTGACTAAAACTTCACCTGGTTGGAACAGATGAATTTTACCTGCATCCATAATTACATGAGCTTTGCCTTGACCAATAGCTGCACCCACACTGCGACCAGTGACCAGAACTTTGCTATGCTCTTGGAGTTGGTAACTTTCAAGTACGTGGGCAGATTTTTGGGATTGCACTGTTTCTGGACGTGCCTGGACAATAAATAGTTCACCGGTAATACCGTCTTTTGCCCATTCAATATCCATTGGGGTATAAGTGTTACGCACTTGGGAATAGTGCTCTTCAATCTCCACAGTCCAACGTGCGAGTTGGAGAATCTCCTCATCGGTGAGACAGAATTTACTGCGTTCAGAAGGAGCTACCTTGACATTTCTTGTCAACCTAGAACCTCCTTCATCGTAAATCATTTCGATTTCTTTGGTTCCCAAGCGTTTTTCCAGAATTGTACTGAACCCTGCTTTGAGAGTTGGCTTGAATACTAGGTATTCATCCGGGTTAACGGCTCCCTGGACAACATTTTCTCCTAAACCATAAGCTGCGGTAATCAAGGCAGCATTCTTAAACCCAGTTTCTGGATCGATGGAGAACATCACTCCAGAGCAAGCTAAATCAGAGCGCACCATTTTCTGGACGCCAACAGAAAGAGCTACATCGAAGTGATCAAAACCATTACGCTGGCGGTAGGAGATGGCACGATCTGTAAAGAGGGAGGCAAAACATTTATGGCAAAATTCTAATACCCCCTTGTAACTATTTACATTTAAATAGGTTTCCTGCTGACCCGCAAAGCTGGCATCTGGGAGATCTTCAGCTGTAGCAGAAGAGCGAACCGCCACATCTGTACCTTCTCCATAGCGATCGCATAATCTATCGTAAGCTTTTTGAATTGCGGCTTCGAGTTCTGGGGGAAAATTTATACTAAGGATTAATCTTCTAGCTTGTTTGCCATGCTGCTGAAGATTGCTGAGATCATCTACGTTTAAGTCAGCAAACAGTTGACGTAACTTAGCTTCTAAGCCTGCTTTCTGGATGTAGTAGCGATAGGCATAGGCGGTGATGGCAAAGCCAGTGGGAACATTTACCCCCTTTGGCTGTAGTTGTTGAATCATTTCACCAAGAGAAGCATTCTTCCCTCCAACCACAGCTATATCTGCAATTCCGACTTCATCAAACCAGAGGATAAAGGATTGAGTTTTACTAATCGGGGTAACCTTTTCTTGTATTGATGTAACCATAATTTTTTTTTTTCATTACTAATTTGATTCTAGCGATCTCTATACTGTGCAGAGCTAAAACCATGCAGTTATATGAAGATTTGTGGAATAAATTAACTTTGTGAAATTTGATATCCTAGGATTAAATTATAGTGGCGCGACACACCTAAAATGGTGGAATAAGTAGGTTGGGTGAAGCAATAGCGTAACCCAACAATGGAGATGATTTCGTTGGGTTTCACTTCGTTCCACCCAACCTACAGTTTTAGGCGTGTCGCGCCACTAGAGTCCCAAAGTGAAACTAAGCAATTGCATCTTTCTGTTATTGAAGAATGCGATCGCTTTTTTGCTCGCCTCTTGTTTCCAAAATATGACTTTGCAGGCAACTTATAGTTTTTTATATGAGATTTTTTATGAGCTTTGATATGAGTTTTATGAGATCAACCGACTCAAAGCAAAGCTAATATAAAAAGGTAGTTAATCACAGGAGCTGGTAATTGAAGAACGTTTAGCTATACCTTACTTTCCGTTTTTGGTGAAAAACTGCCGATACAAGTCACAACTCACAATCGCGCGATCGCCTGAAACTTTAATCAATCCCATACTACTCAACTTGTGAGTTAAAATTGGATCTAAGACAACAGGTTCAGTGGCATTGACAACAGTATCCAAAGCTTGTGCTAATTCGGGCTGTTGTTCCAAGCTTGCCCAATGACGTTGTAAGTGATTACGATAAATTTCCCTAGTAATGGGAGCAGCTTCTAGCAGTTGCGATAGACTTATCTCCCCTCTACTAAGATGATAGAGTGCTAAGTGTACCAGTGCTGGATGTCCCCCAACCATTGCCATTAATTTTCTGATTTCTTCCCCATCTCCCCAGTTAAGTCCGTAGCATGTTGCCAACTGCTCTACCTCTTCGTGGGTAAAGTGCTCTAATTGAATTGGCAATCCCACATTGAAAGGAGACTGATTCAGTTTGAGAGGAATATAAATTTCCGTCGAGTGAACCACAAGCAGGCGAAGTTTTTGCCAAATAGCCAATCTTTTCGCTTCTTCGTACCAAGAACGCAACAGAGGTAAAAAATCCTTCGCTACTTGAGGATGCTTTAAAATTAGGTTCACCTCATCCAATGCCAAGATTAGGGGAGTATTAATTGATTCGAGCAAATAGTCTTGGAAGTAGAGGGTGCAACTAATTTTACTTCCGAGGTCTTCATCCCAATACTCATCTAGCCTCGATTTACGCTGAAGTTGGCGAGCAATGTTGGCACACAGCCAGCGCAAAAATTGATTCGAGTCACTCAAAATCGCCTGATCAACTTGTTCTAGGTTTAAACTGATGGTGTGGTAGCCTAGGCGATTGGCATAGTCAAGAACTCTCAGTAGTAGGGAGGTTTTACCCATTTCTCTGGGAGCTTTAACCCTAATGAGCGCTCCGGGTTTCTGGATTTCTCGATAAACTTGCTCTTCAAAGGAGGAACGTTTCAGATAAAAAGGAGAGTCTAGAGGGACTGAGCCACTAGGGTAACAAGGTGAGGTATCCTGAGCTTGGGCAAAATTTTCCAACTGTTCTTGCTTCAGGGGTTTTGTCTCTGAGGTTATTTGGGTTGTGACATAAGACTCCAGCAGTACCCGACAGTTTTTCTTAGTTATGTGCTCACCAATAACGTCTGAAAGTCGTCCAAACAAATCTGGAGCAACGACATTGGTAAAGTAGCCGGGACTATAGCCTGCCTCGATCGCTATTTGGTTATAAGTTTTATACTGCCAAATGCCACGCAAAATGATAATTTCTGCAGAATTAAGGGGACGATTTTTGCTCTCAATTAGCTGAGAGTCAATAGTCTCAAGCAGATAATCGAGGTTCATAGAGATTACACGCTTATTTTTGCCGCTCTAAAAACGCTAACATTAAAGATTAAGTATTTATACGTAAACAATTCACCAAGTTACCCAAGATTTGCGTGTTACTTAGCATACTACAATTTGATGTACTCAATGTAGGTTAGCGTTTCCTGATCTCCCATCTCTCAATCCGTAGCCAACCAGATAAAATAAACCTAACACCGCGATCCCCATGGGTGATAAGCTATAAAACGGTATTGTTAAGATTTAATACCAAACCTACCGTTCAACTTTATCGGTAAAAACCACTCTTATCAAACTTACAGGCGCGAGCATGGTCAGCACCACAGAAAAGACAAACACTGGCGTTATTACTCAAATCATCGGCCCAGTTGTCGATGCTGAGTTTCCCAGCGGCAAAATGCCACAGATTTACAATGCCTTGAAAATTGAAGGTAAGAATGATTTAGGAGAGGATGTCTCCGTCACCTGCGAAGTGCAACAACTACTAGGTGACAACAAAGTAAGATCTGTTGCCATGAGTGGTACAGATGGTCTAGTCAGGAGTATGGAAGTTATTGATACTGGTGCTCCCATCCGCGTACCTGTTGGTCCAGCGACCTTAGGACGAATTTTCAACGTGTTAGGCGAAACCGTTGATAATCTCGGACCAGTTAACACAGAAGAAAAGTTCCCAATTCACCGCTCTGCTCCCAAACTAACTGAATTGGAAACTAGTCCCTCTGTTTTTGAAACAGGTATCAAGGTGTTAGACTTGCTGGCTCCCTATCGACGGGGCGGTAAAATTGGTCTATTCGGCGGTGCCGGTGTGGGTAAAACCGTGATCATGATGGAACTAATCAATAATATTGCTATCAATCACGGTGGAGTATCCGTATTTGGCGGTGTGGGTGAGCGTACCCGTGAGGGAAATGACCTATACAACGAAATGAAAGAATCAGGGGTAATCAATGAAGAGAATCTTGGTGATTCTAAGATTGCCCTAGTCTATGGTCAAATGAATGAGCCACCAGGTGCTAGGATGCGGGTTGGTCTTGCTGCTTTGACAATGGCTGAATACTTCCGGGATGTCAGTAAGCAGGACGTTTTGCTGTTTATCGACAACATCTTCCGGTTTGTGCAAGCAGGTTCTGAAGTATCGGCACTATTAGGGCGGATGCCTTCTGCTGTAGGATATCAGCCAACCCTAGCTACTGAGATGGGTGAACTGCAAGAGCGGATTACTTCCACAACCGAAGGTTCAATTACCTCCATTCAAGCTGTCTATGTACCTGCGGATGACTTGACTGATCCGGCACCTGCTACCACCTTTGCTCACTTGGATGGTACAACGGTGTTGTCTCGTGGCTTAGCGTCTAAGGGCATTTATCCCGCTGTTGATCCCCTAGATTCCACATCTACTATGCTCCAAGCCAGTGTTGTGGGTGAAGAGCACTACACCATCGCTCGTGCAGTGCAATCAACTCTACAGCGCTACAAGGAACTTCAGGACATTATTGCCATCTTAGGCTTGGATGAATTGTCAGAAGATGACCGACTGACGGTGGCTCGTGCCCGGAGAATTGAGCGCTTCTTGTCCCAGCCTTTCTTTGTAGCGGAAGTCTTTACTGGTTCTCCTGGTAAGTATGTCCCCTTGGAGGAGACAATCAAAGGATTCCAAATGATCCTCAATGGAGAATTAGACGAGCTGCCAGAGCAAGCTTTCTACCTAGTGGGCAATATTGACGAAGCGATCGCCAAAGCTGAAAAAATGAAGAGTTAGTCATTAGTCATTGGTCATTAGTCATTAGTTCTTTGTCACTTAATGATTAATGACTAGTGAAAACAAACAACTAAAAACAAACAACAAACAACTAATAACTAACCAATGACCTTAACTATTCGTGTAGTGGCTCCAGACAAAATCCTCTGGGATTCTGAAGCTGAAGAAGTAATCTTGCCTAGTACTACCGGTCAACTAGGTATCTTAACTGGTCATGCTCCGCTCTTGACAGCTCTCGACGTCGGTGTAATGCGAGTTCGTCCAGGGAAAGACTGGGTACCAATCGCTCTGATGGGTGGATTTGCAGAAGTCGAAGACGACGAAGTGACGATTCTCGTCAATGCTGCTGAACGAGGAGAAACTATTGATAAGGCAGCAGCAGGCAAAGCTTTGGAAGAAGCACAAGCTCGTTTTGATAAAGCTGAAAGCGGTGATGATCGTCAGGAGAAAATCCAGGCAACTCAAGCCCTGAAAAGAGCACGTGCTCGTTTTCAAGCTGCTGGTGGTATGGTTTGAAGCTGGCTATATCCAGCAAAAACCTTCATCATATCCTCAAAATCCCTCTCCCATTTTGAGGGAGAGGGATTTCAAGTGAAGCGCTATATTTCAGGTTATCTGCATTCTCTATCCTGCTTTAGACGCTAATGCGAACAGGTAGGGGATGAAGCTTAACTTGTGCCTGGATTAAGCACAGCCTGTAAAAGTAACTTCCGGGAACTTTGCCTGAGCTTCATTCATGGGACGGTTCCTACCTTCCTCTTGCCAATAGTTAATCACTTCAGTGGCTTTATTGAGTAGCTCAACACGATCTAGTTCATTGATCCAGTGTTTAGCTTCCATCTCATCTTTCAACTGTTGCCAAGCATCATTTCGTGGCCAAAAAAAGTAACAGGTTAAGGGACTAGTGCCTTTACCCACTATTTGATCTACAGCTAGTGCTACGTTCTCATCTAACCAGAGAACCTTTAAAAGAAATTTCGACAATCACACCTCCAAGTATATCCCAGGCTTCTTTATCATTACTCTACGATCTTTAATTATAACCCACGACTCAAACCTGAGCAAAAATTAACCATTGGTTGAACTGGTTCATTGGCTGTTGTCCATAGAGTAGGAATTTCCTGACCAGCGCTATAGGATGTATTCTACTCTAGGCGTGGTGCAATATCATGAGTTAGCCAACCATCTAAATTTTGTACAACTTGGGATTAGTCAGATTGATATAGCCTTGAAGAACATAGACCATGTATGGAGTGAAGCGCAGTGAGTAAGATATTGAATTCATCTTTGTTTGTTAGCATTAGTTCTGTTCTCTTGATGGTTGCTCCAGTAGAAGCATCAACAATTGTGCTCTACGATCAAGACTTTGAAAATCCAACTGGTTTTGTTGATACGAGTGGAGGCGATGTATCTCAGCAATCTGTCAATAGTCTTTATGGTAATCAACCAGTTGGATTTGCCTTCTCACAGCGTTTTACTGTTGAAACACTCTTGATTACCGGAAACAGTGCATTTGGGACAGGTTATTCTGATCCAAGTGGGGTAGGAGGTAACTATGCATTAGGTATGCTTGCAGACACAAGTATACCTGGAGGTCAAGACGACTTGTTGGGACTAGCCTTTAACGTTGGAGATAATGACTTTCTCAACGCAAGATTAGACATATCCAGTATTGATTCAGATAGAAACAATGGACCGTTCTTACCAACTGGTGGAGCATTGCCGATCTTTGAATTTACCTTGTTTGATAATCCAAGTGGAGCTTTAGGTACTGGTAGTGGTTTAGTTCTCTCATCTCAGCGAGCTTCCGGTAGCATTTCGGATAGTAGCGTTTTCGACTGGACAGAAGTATTACTTGCGCTTGATGCCTCTGCATCTACCAATGGTAATGTGATTTTGCGCATCGATCTTTTGAGTGGTAACTACGCTACATTGGATAATCTGCGTATTGTTGCATCTAATACCCCAGGTGATGTTGGTAAGTCAGTTCCTGAACCAACATCAACATTAGCTTTTTGTATTCTTGGTATAGGTTTGTTGGCTTCACGCACTAAATCTAAAGGTGATCGTTGCTTTTTTTAATGGCAAATTAGTACGATGGTCTCTTGTAGGGTGCATTAGCGAAACAAAGTGAAGCGTAATGCACCGCTTAGTTATTGGGTTATATTGACAAATCATACCAAGGGATTCATACCTCAAGGAGTGATTTATAGTTTCTCGAGAAACTTAGGCTTATATTTATTCAATCTAAAATCTAAAATCTCAAGCGTTGTTTCTGAAAGAACGACGCTCATCCCACGACTAAAGTAGGTGGGATAACTTTAGTAACTCACGGCTCTAGCCCGAGCAAAAATTAACCATTGGTTGAATTGGCTCATTGGCTGTTGTCCATAGAGTACGAATTTCCTGACCAGTAGTTAGATTCCATAGTTTAATAATGTTACCCCAGCCACCACTGGCGAGGGTTTGTCCATCTGGAGTGATAGCGATAGATTCAATAATGCTGGATTGCCGAGGAAAAGAGCGGAGTTCTTCACCTGTGTTCAAGTTCCAAATTTTGATCGTGTTGTCCAAACTACCACTGATTAGGGTTTGTCCATCGGGACTAACAACAACTGAACTTACCCCTGCTAAATGACTATTGAGGGTGCGCAGACGAACGCCAGTGTCCACTTCCCACAAGTCAATTGTACTATCACCACTACCACTGACGAGAGTCTGTCCATCAGGGCTAAAAGCAAGAGAGTTGACTCCAAAGGTAGGACTAGTGAGTGTACGAAGTTCTTCCCCAGTGCTAAGGTTCCAGAGCTTAATCATATTCCAGCTACCAGTAGCTAGGATTTCTCCATTAGGACTGATGGCAATAGAGTAAATGCTGTCTGGATGTCCTGTTATCGTCCGAGTCAGGGAGTGAAATTCTCCTAAGCTCCACACTTTAATGGTTTTGTCACCACCAGCACTAACCAAGGTTTGTCCATTAGGACTAATTGCGATCGCTTCTATCCATTTAGTATGACCAACTAAAGTGCTAATTTCTTCACCAGTGCCCATATGCCAAATTTTAACTTGCTTGTCGTGACCTGTACTAGCAAATAATTCCCCATTGGGACTAATGGCAAGGGATAAAATTGGTAGGGAATGACCGATAAGGGTACGAAGTTGAGCGCCAGTTTGCAAGTTCCACAGAGTAATTTGATTGTTACCAGTAACACCAGCAAGGGTTTTTCCATCTGGTGCGATCGCTACAACTGAATGTCCAGAGAGGATACGAGCTAGGAGTTGAGGGGGTTGTTGTGAGGGAAAAGAGGCAGGGGAAAGCCAACAGCCGGGAAAAGCAAGGGTTATATCAAGTTCGGATAAACAGTTATAATTCCCTTCTACCTTGCAACCTTCTTTCTTCCCTCCTGCCTCCTGCCTCCTGCCTCCTGCCTTATTGCCACCAAAGTATAAGTATTCAACCGAACTTGATATTAGGGAATGTTCTCTGGAGTCTGCAACCTGGAAACTGGAACCTTTCCTCGTCGCGAAGCTACCTTCCTCTTTCTGGTTTAACTGTTCAATACTGACGAATTTTATCCCATCTATACTCTCTTGCTGTATGAATGTATTTGCCCAGCTGTTATCAGCTGTAAGAGTAAACCAGAAACTAATAAGTAGGGTGAGGTTAGTAAGTCGGAGAGCCATAGCGATTTGCTTCAATGCCAGCTTGCGCGGATCGGGAGGTTAGAGTTTTACTATTTGTCGGTAGGTAGACATAAATATACGCAGCGTCGATTAACTTACTATCTAGTGCAACGCGGCGGCAATTACCCAAAGCCTGAAAAAAGCTTAAAAAGCTCACTGTACAAGCTTTCTTCCCTTGGAGCCTTCTGCCTCCTGCCTCCTGCCTCCTGCCTTCTGCCTCCTGTCTTGTGCCTCCTGCCTTCGGGAAATCAACTCCAAGATACACGATGGAAAAAGCACCCCAATCTCATGAATCTGAATTATTTAACTCAATCATAAAAGCCATAATCACAGAAAACAAAGCCATATTAGCCAACCAATAGCTAGTATTATGATTTTCCACTATTTGCTCAACCATCAGCACGGCGTCTTCACTAGGAGCCAAAGTAAAAACAATCCGGCAATTGGGATTTTGCTCAGTTGTCATGCAGACAATATCGTAGCCGTTCTCTGTTGAAGCACGCAGTTCCAGGAAGCCATCAGGTCTATACAATTCTAAGCGTTGGCTAATTGTCTGGCAACGCTTTTGGGGACTCCAAGCATCACCAAAAAAGTCAGAAGCCTCAGGCTTTAAAGTTAACCAATCAGAGGTATAAACAGACTGACCTTCTGGAGTATACATCACTGTATACTGACCATTAATCAGTTCACAGGTAAATTGAGTATCCTTTGGTATTTCTTTAGTAGTATTTGGTATTTCTTTAGTAGTATTTGGTATTTCTTTAGTAGTATTTGGTATCTCTTCAGTAGTAACAGGTTGATTATCCGTAACATTAGTGTTACAGCTAGTTAGTAGGGTAGTTAAACCAAGAAATAGATAAATAACCCATCGATAAAATTGGTGATTGGTCATTGGTGATTGGTCATTAGTCATTGGTCATTGCTAATTAAAGATAATCAACTCATTACTCTCGAGAAACTAAAATCCTATATTTGGGGCTGAATCCCTTGATGTGAGTAGTTTCTGACTTCTTTTTCGGCGATTCCATCAATGAATTCTTAATTCTTAATTCTTAATTCTTCATTCGCCGTTAGGCGCTCATTACTCATTACTCATTACTCTCCAGAAACTAAAATCTTATATTTGGGGCTAAATCCCTTGATATGACTAGTTTCTAACTTCTTTTTCGGCGATTCAATGAATGAATTCTTAATTCTTAATTCTTAATTCTTCATTCTTCATTCTTCATTCGCCGTTAGGCGCTCATTACTTATCTTCAATTGGTGGTTTAGGGTAGGTAATGCCGTATTTAGTAAATACTTGCTTCGCTCGTCTGATAAGATCAGTTTTGTAGGAAAATTCATCCCTTGCATCCATTGGATATGCTCTGAGTTTAAAATGACTTCCCCACAAAGTTTCCTCCATTTGGACTGCGATCGGTAACTTTAATTGTGTGTACTTGCTGGTGTAAGCTACCTGGTAGAGAATTTGCATCACCAATTCAACATCAATATCATGGTCAAGGTAAAAATCTGTTAGCACCTGAGCCTCTAATTGACCACTGTTGGCATTGGAAATTGCCTCTGTCCAGTTTTTACTATGGGGAATATTGACGATATTGTCATCAGGGGTTTGTAAACGAATGCCTCTGAGTCCATAACCAATTACTTCCCCATAATGATCACCAATTTGAACCCGATCACCCATACGATAGGTAACTTCAAATAAAGCCATAATTCCGGCAATTATTGAGCTAATCAAATCCTTGAAAGCAAATCCTAAGGCAACAGCAGTAGCGCTAGTTAAGGCTAAAACATTTCTAGCAGATAGATAAACAAATAGGTTTAGTAAATGGCTAACGACTACAACAATGATCAATCCTTTAAAAAAAGGAATAGATTGCTTTACCACTAAGCGAAAACGACGAGGAACTTGCTCAGATAGCCAGTCGGCAGCGACCTGAATTATTCTTAACACTGCGTAGGCAAGTACAATAGTTAGGACTCCATTGATTATTTTAGGAGTAGTTATGTTAGTAAATATTCCTCGTTGTAAGCTATCGCTACTTTGCAGTTGAGCTAACCAGGGGAAGTGACTGGACAACTGTAAACTATCAATATACGGGTGAGATATTAGGGTAAATGATGGCATGATCAATCTTCTTCAATGAAAAAGTTATTGTGGACTAATTCCCATCTGAGCCTCGGATAGTGAGCTGGATTAACCATCAGTAATTCCCGCTGTCGCCAAATTACCCCACTCCGCAGTAGCATTTGCACTTGGCTTTGCACAATACTTTCAGTTTCTCCCAAAGTAAGAGCTAAACAAGGTAGAGTTATCTGACCATGTAATAGAAGCGAGAAGAGCAGATAACGGTCATCAGCAGTTAATTTGGGTAAATCTGGTAGCGTCGGTGTTGTGTGCTGGATTTTACCTAAAATTTCTTCCTTGATGGAATTTGCTTCAGGGTCAGAAGATAAATATTTGAGGGAATATAGCCATAATTGTGCTGCTACTGCGTTGATACCTAGCGCTAAATCCCCTAGACGGTCAAAATAGGACTGGGATTTGTTTTTTTGGCCATTTTTACTTGATTCATCCTCACTAAAATCAATCGCTATTTCTTCAATGATCGGTGCTAACCAAGCTTGGATTTCTTCACCACTTACGCTTGGTAACTGCTGTATTTGTTCAAAATAGGCATCGATTTGACAAACATAGCTCAAGTATTGCCAAGTCCATTGATTGCAGCCAATTAACCAAAAGCGAGAGTGATCCCTTATCACCAAGTCTCGCAAGTAGGTAACTCCCTCCCAACCTTGAACACAACGTAAGAAGTACCAGGATAAATCAGGAATAACTACAATTTGGCGTTTTCCCCGATGCTCATCCTCAGATGCTGCTTGGGGTTCAAATGCTTGCTTTAATTTTGCTGTAATAGCTGATGACTCAGTTAACTGTATCGACTGTGGTAGAGGATTAATAATTTCTAGTACTTCAGACTTGTAGATTATTAAGGTTTCTTGCAGAGTCTGGGAAATTCCCTCAATAGGCTTACCCAAAATGACTAAGCTGTTGGCAGTTTCATCCTCCCGCCAAGTAGAGAGAGCCTCCTCAAGAGCTATTTGCACTACTGATTGATGGGTAGGATGAGTAGGTAAAGTCTCAATCCTCTTAATCAGCTTGTTGGTAGTTGACCGTGGTAAGTCTTTAAGGGTGTCTCCTGGCATGAACAAGGAACTTGAATAAAGAGCTTGTTATCAATGGATAATTGATAATTGATAATTGATAATTGATAATGGATCAATTTGGTCTAAGACCTCTTTGTTCCTGTCTAGGGAATGTCTGTAAAGCTATAGATGACTTAGTTTAGAGAAAAGTTTGGACAGACACACCCCAACATTTTCAGATTACCAGAGAATTAAGAATTAAGAATTAAGAATTAAGAATTAAGAATTAAGAATTAAGAAAAATAATTCTCAATTCCCAAAACGAATTATTTCCAGCCGACACGATCCATCAGCTTAACTGCCTCTGGGTTATTCTTGCCCAAAGCTGCAACATTAATTTCAGATTCTTTGAACTCCCCAAAGTCAGCAACAGTAGGATTCGGCTCGACACCAGGAACGGCAGCAATTTCATTGTTAGCATTGGCGAAGACTTCCTGAGCCTCTGGAGTAGCAAGGTACTCGAGGAATTTAACTGCACCTTCTTGATTGGGAGCAGTTGCAACTACACCACCCCCACTAATATTGACATGAGTGCCATCTTCGTCATTGTTGGGAAAGAAAACCCCAACTTTTTCCATCATTTCCTGAGTTGCTGGCTTATCTGACTGTTGAAGTCGAGCCACATAGTAATGGTTAACCAGAGCCAAATCACAAACACCTGCTGCTACAGCTTTGATTTGTCCCCACATCATTACCTTCTGGTGGACGAGCAAAGTTATTAACGAAACCCTTTGCCCATTCTTCAGTCTCCTCAATGCCATCCTTTTCAATCATTGAGGCAACCAAGGACTGATTGTAAATATTCCCCGAACTGCGTACACAAACACGCCCCTCCCACTCCGGCTCAGCTAGAGCTTCGTAGGTAGATAATTCTTCTAGCTGAACTTTTTCTTTGTTATAAACCATGATCCGTGTCCGCTTGGACAAGCCAAACCATTTACCATCGGGACTACGCAGGTTCTCTGGAATTGCTGACTCTAGCTCTGAAGAGGAAATCGGTTGCAGAATCTCGGCTTCTTCGGCCCGCCAGAGACGACCAGCATCTACAGTAATAAATACGTCTGCTGGACTATTTTCTCCTTCTGTCTTAATCCGTTCGATTAATTCATCTGCTGAACCTTCAATTACATTGACCTTGATGCCCGTCTTTTTGGTGAAGTTGTCGTACAATTCATCATCGGTATCGTAGTGACGGGAGGAGTAAAGATTGACTTCTCCTGCTTCAGCTGGATTGCCAGTACCTCCATCTTCAGCAGCTTTCTCTGAAGAACTTTGCTCACTACATCCCACTGCAACTAGAAGCGCTAGTCCTGCAAAAATACCGATTACACTGTGTCTAGTCAAGAGGTCATTAGTCATTGGTTATTAGTCAGATGAGCTTAACTTTATCAATATTCTAACTCTAATGCAATTAGTTCTCAGTAATTAATAGCAATTTTTGATATATAGTTTCAAATATAAGGAGAAACAGTTGCTAGAAGAGCGCACCTACTGGCTGGCATGGTCCCAAATTAATGGCGTGGGACCTGTGTTAATGCGGCGACTACAGCAGCATTTCGGTACACTGGCAGCAGCTTGGATTCAACCAAGCAAGGCTTTAGCAGAGGTGGAAGGATTTGGGGTGAAATTGCTAAAGGCAGTAGAGAAAGAGCGATCGCAACTGCATCCGGAACAATTCCTAGAGCAACATTCTCTCAAAAATCCTAACTTCTGGACACCAGCAGATACTGACTATCCTCGCTTATTACTAGAAATTCCTAGCCCACCAGCAGTTTTGTACTATCAAGGGCAGATTAACCTCCAAGAAAATCAGGGGATTAAGCCGATGGTGGGCATCGTGGGTACTCGTAACTCCACAGAATACGGCTGCCGCTGGACTCGCAAAATCAGTGCTACCTTGGCGAGCCAGGGCTTTACTATAATTTCTGGTATGGCAGCAGGAATTGATACTGAAGCCCATCGCGGCTGTCTGGAAGCTGGTGGACGGACTATAGCAGTTTTCGGTACTGGCATTGATATCATCTATCCCAAGCGCAATCAATCTCTATGCCAACAGATTCAGGAACAAGGGTTAGTACTAAGTGAGTACCCAGCTGGTACTCAGGCAAATCGTGCCCAGTTTCCCCAGCGCAATCGTATTGTTGCTGGTTTAAGTCGTGCGATTCTCGTGATGGAAGCTCCTCTTAAGTCGGGAGCACTGATTACTGCTTACCAAGCTAATGAGTTTGGTAGGGATGTTTATGCTTTACCCGGTTCTTTAGATAATCCTAAGTCCTTAGGTTGTTTGGGACTATTAAACCGGGGAGCCCAGGTAATTTTAAGTGAGAGTCATTTGTTAGAAATGCTCGGAGCAATACCGGATATTGATGCAGGAGCACAGTTATCGCTATTTACTCAAGAAGCACCCAAGCCGGAACCTCAGTTAGAGCCAGAATTAGCACAGGTGTTGCAAGCCCTAGCCTCAGAACCGATCCATTTTGATGTAATTGTGCAGCAAACACAGATGTCAACAAGTTCGGTTTTAAGTGCTCTGTTGCAGTTGGAACTTCAGGAATTAGTGTCTCAGTTACCGGGAATGCGCTATCGGCGATTGTAGGGTATTTGACACTCCCCGCGCTAAAAGCGGCGGGGATTCTTCTTTCAACCAGCGAACTTAGTGTACAGATTTTCATCAATACACTCCTTGGCTCATCTGTCCAGAAGCGTTTATCCAGTACTCTGACTGAAATGTTCCCGTGTGTCCCACGGTACGTAGTCCTAGCTTGAGGATATTTACTGCGGCATTCTCGTCCCGGTCCAACACAGTTCCACACAAACAATTATGGGTGCGGGTGCTGAGAGACTTCTTGACCGTAGTGCCACAGTTAGAACAGTTTTGGCTAGTGTAGTGGGGAGGCACGGCAACAGTTACTGTACCAAATACCTTCCCAAAATACTCTACCCAAGTCCTAAACATTGTCCAACTAGCATCCGAGATCGATTTCGCTAGCTTATGGTTTTTAACTAAATTACGCACCTTGAGATCTTCATAGGCGACCAAGTCGTTAGACTGGACTACACACAATGCTGTCTTCACAGCAAAATCTTTACGCTGCCTACTTACTTTCAGGTGCTTCTTGGCTAGCTTTTGCTTAGCCTTGTTGTAGTTGCTTGATTGTGGCTGACCTCTGTTAAGTTTTCGAGACACTCGTTTCTGTAGTCGCTTGAGAGCTTTTTCTGATTTCCTCAAGTATTTGGGGTTAACAACCTTGTTACCATCAGAATCTGTGTAGAAGGCTGAAATGTCAACATCCAATCCAACAGTTTTGCCTGTTGGTGGCTTGTCCTCAATACGGTCATAGTCAATACAGAACTGGGCATAATAACCATCAGCTCTACGTACTACCCTAACTCGCTTAATTTGCTTAATTTGGTAGTAGTTTAAATCTCGACTACCATAAAGCTTAAGCTCACCTGCCTTGAAGCCGGAGCGTGAAAGTTATCTTGTCTCGGTTTTCAGATAGTTTCCAACCTGTTACTTTGTACTCTACAGAGCCATGATTTGGTCTGTTTTTCTTGTACTTTGGATAACCCTTTTTTCCTGGTATCTGACCCTTGCAGTTATCAAAGAAACGAGAGATTGCAGCCCAGGCACGTTCTGCCATAGCTTGACGAGCTTGGGAATTAAGTTTGCTAGCCCAAGGGAAATCACTATCCTTTGCTAATCGAGTGACATATTTGTATAAGTCATTGCGACTCTTGGCGTGACCATCTTCCCAATAACGAAGGCAAGAATTACGGATAAACAATCCAGTCCGAATGGCTTCATCTAGCCGTCTATACTGATATTGTTTACCTTTTAACTTGGCTTCGTAGACTAACATTTATCGCGATTAACTCATGATAATATTGTAGCACACGGCGCTTAAAAGCGCTACCTTGCTCTCATCCCTGCTCTGAAGAGACAGGGCTTTCAGCTGCGTCAATAGTAAGTCCTAACAGCCTTAACTTGTCAACAATCATCTTCATCGGAGAGTCTGACGAAATTGGGCAGGAGTCCGTCCAGTCCAACGCTTGAAGGCTCTTCGGAATGCCCGATCTTCTGAGTAACCCAACAGAAAAGATATGGCTTCAATACTTAATTTAGGGTCGCTCAGGAATTGTCGTGCATTGGCTTCGCGAGCCTCATCTAAGAGTTGACGAACAGTGATATGATACTCTTGGGTCAGACGCTGTAGAGCACGCAAACTCATATGCATCTGTTGTGCTAATGCCTCTGCACTATATTCAGAACGCTCAGCATTGTAAGCGATCGCTTCACGTATTCTGGATAGTTCCGGAGCATCGCTACTCACTGCTAAGCGTTGTTGCACTATCTCTAGATGACCCTGGATATAACGAAATAGATGGGTATCCCGCTGCTGAGTAGGTTGATCGAGAGCCTCCGAATCAAAGACTAGGGCATTGTGCGGTTGCTGAAACTTGACGGGAATGCCGAAGAATTCCTTATAAGCCTGGATTGGTCCCAAAGGCTGATGGGCAAAGTCAATCCGCACCAGTGCATCTTCTACCCCGATAAATTCCCAACCAAAACGCGCTCCCAATGCTATCCCCATCTCCGCTGCATAGCCACCATCTTCTGCATCCATGGGGTGATACATCTGGACAGCTGCTTCTGGCGGATTCTCTACTAGCTCCATCTGTAATTGATCAGACATGAGGGAGCGGTAACGAATTAAGGTTTGTAGAGACGATCGCAGATCATTGGCGTATCGGGCTGCGTGAGCCACCGGACCAAAGTAGGAGAAGGGTGCTGCACTAGCCATTTCTAGCGCCAGGGCTTCACCAGGGTAAGCCTCGCCCAGCAATCGCCAGATAGCAGGAACCACCTCTTGGGGCAGGCGGGCATCTGGATCGATCAAATCAGTACGGTTTAATCCCGTAACAGCACTAATCTGCTCCATTGGTATGCCACGAGCAACTGCATAAACAACGGTACTGGCAACCAAACTAGCCAACATTTGGGGTTGGTACAACTTGTCGCGAAATGTCCGTTTTGGTTCGCCCATTGTCCTTATCAAACTTCTTTAAAACAGCGAAATTGGTAGATAGCAAGGCACTGATGGTCTTTTTATCAGTAAAGCAAAAATTAAAGGAGTAGAACAATGAGTCAAGCTAATTTGAAAGATCGATTTGAGGTAAAGCAGCTTCTCAAGAAACCCGGTGAAGGAGAGGAGACGGCAACTCACCTGAAAATCAAGGCGCGCTCCAGAGACATGGGTGGTGATTTCTCGGTGATGGAGGGTGTGATTAATCCCAACGAGTTGCTTGCACCCCACACCCACAAGTTTGAAGATCAAATGGTTTATGTGATCACCAGCGAACTTGTGTTTCAGCTTGGCGGTGCAGACGGATTAAGGTTTACAGCTCCTGCCGGTAGCTACGTACAAAAGCCACGGGGCATTATGCACGCCTTCTGGAACATTACCGATACACCAGCTCATTACATCGAGTTGTCCGGCAGGGATGGTTTTGAGGGTTTCGTTGACTCCCAGCAACAGGGGACTCTTAAGGGTGTCGGCCACGCAGAGCGGGACTGGGGTATGATCTGGAACCTCGAAGAACTGGTACGGCTTATGAAGGAGAACAACCTCACGAGTCTGGCGGCAATGGATACAGAACATTTAGCAAGTCTACCTAATATTCCGGGACCAGTAGCAAAACTGTTAGGGGTTAGGGGTTAAGCACTCAGGGGGTGACAAGCAGGTTGAAGTGCTTAGTCATTCTGCTTTTAGCCCATTTATTCAATAAAAAGATGGAGGCTTTTCTTGGGGGGTGACAAGCAGGCTGAAGTGCTTAGTCATTCTGATTTTAGCCCATTCATTCAGTAAAAAGATGAAGGCTTTTCTTGGGGGACCAGCCCCCCAAACCCCCCGATGGGGGACGGAGCGCCTCCCCCATGCCCCCTACGCAACGCTTCGCTTAGGTTTATCTAATCTAGTTCGCCCGGTTGTGTCAATAAGGGTGTCAATAAGACCTCATTTTGTGGGATGTCAATGTGGCTCAAAGGTTTATCTAGAGCTTGCTGCACAAGTGTTTAAGCTATACCAGACAATGCTTTCAAGTATTTTCTGCCTAGCAAGCTTGCAAGGTTTTTGTATCTTTTGGCTCAATTTCCACGACACCGCAAGTCGAAAATCCCTAACACCTACCACCTCAAACCTTACCTACCACCTAACACCTATGGCAACCCGAAAATTACGACTTATTCAGCAAACTCATCATCGGTTGTGGGGATTTCTCGGAATAGCGATCGCTTCGGTTTATTTGACCTGGATTTTAGGGGTTAACACTACAACAATTGCGATCGCAAACACACCATCTCCGTCGCTACCAAATCATCTCACCGAGCAAACAGGGTTAATCTCAACTACAGCTGAGATGCCAGAGTCGAGGGAACTAGCGAATACTCCCATTGTTTTTCCCTCCAGTGCTGAGATTGATGCCAAAACTCGAGTGTTATTTGAGCGACTCTTCGAGGGATTTGGAACCTTCAATATCTTGATTATCTTCTTGCTTACCTTAGGACCTCTCAAACTGATTGGCAGTTTTGCTAAACTGACAATGAATGCTGAGCCAACTCTGCGTCGCCAGCTTGCCTTACGTAGTTTTGGTATCTCCACCCTGGTGATTTTTGGGGTAGCAATCCTTTGCCAAAATGTTCTGAAGGCCTGGCGAATTGAGGTGTCAGCAATGCTAATAACGACAGGTATTATCCTGTTTTCAGTAGCCTTGCGAACAGTGTTAGCCCAGTACAATCCCCCCACTAATAATAATGCACCTCCAGTAAACCCCTCCCTGGAGTTAACCCTCAATCCCTTAGTGTTTCCCTACATTTTGACTCCCTACGGCATTGGTATTGTCGTTACCCTGAGCGCAATTTTCGGACATCTGGCAATTGCTTCAAATACTCTCTTTTTACTGCTGTTGCTGGTGATGGTTCTCAATTTGGGGGCGATGTTAGCTGCACGTCCTCTTTTATCTATCATCAAACCTGTTACTCTGAAAGTTCTTGGTTTTGTGTTTGGGGTAATGCAAGTAGCTTTAGGACTAGATATGATTCTTACAGGACTCAAAATCGAAGCGATCGCACTGAAATTTCTAGTTGGGTAGTAAATCTCTATTATAATGAATGCTTCAGCAATTAACGCTTCAGCTTTATTCGTGTCATAACTCTATAAGCATTCTAAATTCTAAATTCTAAATTCCGCGCAGCGGTACTATTCGTCTTGTGCAAGGAAGCACTAAGCAAAGATTACGGATTTTTCTTGATTAGCGATCGCCTCAGTTACTCATCATGTATTCAGGCAGCACGATGATAGATGCTACGGCCATTACCGAAGTAGGACTCATAAATATGTTGATAGACCTGGTGACACTTCCCCTCGTAGTCCTCATCAGTGTAAGTTTCTGGCAACTCGTCTAAAGCATCTTCTATGGTGACTTTAACAGCGGCCCTAGATTGCTGACGTTTACGCCAGTCTAGTACTAACCTTTCCTGCTTGAGAGTCTCCAACAGCGCACGGGCTATTCTTTTTACCTCAGCCTTTTCCTGCTTAGTCAGATTGAGATTCGGTTGGGTGAGGATATCAAAAAGAGCGAGATGTTCCTCATCGAGATTCTCGGCGAGCGCCCGTTGTTCCTCTTGATTGAGTGCTTGGCATAACTCGATTAACTCAGCAAAGAAAGTTTCAATGTTACGGGAGCCAGCGTTATACTCCTCAATCATTTGCTCATATCGCTCTAAGTAACTGAGGCGAGTTTTGTTAAGCTGTACCATCTCACCTAACTTAGGAGCTAGGGCAGTTTTCAGCTTTTCCACTTCAATATGCTTGTACCCTTGCTGAAACTGCTTTTGCAGTGCCTCAAAGTCAAGCTGACTAAGGTTGATTACTTCCTCAGTCTCAGAAATGACATAATCTAGAGTGCCGATGGATTCATCTAAAATAGCTCTGATTTCTGCATTAATATCCCTAATATCAGCTTGAGGAGTGTGACTGCGTATCCTTTTTGCTAAAGCGAGGAAATTAGTTACAGCAGTCCTAAACTCGCTAGCAGCAACATCAGGTAGAATCGCCCGGTAAAGCTTGGTAATGTCCCTGGTGTAGGCTAAAAATTGCTGTTTGGTGGCTTCAGTAGCCAGAAGAGAATTGACGAAATTGTCCCAAAGAGCAATCGAATCATAGCTATCATCACCTAAGTTCTGTAACTCCTCAAAGTTAACCTGATGTTCCTGGCAAAAAGCCTTAGCCTCAGCGATTTTTTCCCTTAATTGTGCCACTAACTCGGTTTTTGGTTTTACCGGAGTATCGTCACCCCTATCCCCTGAACCATAGATGGCTAAGGCTTGCTGGAGATTACGGAAAATGCCGATATAGTCCACAATTAAACCGTTAAGCTTATCTGTACCGCAAACTCGGTTAGCCCTAGCAATGGTTTGCATCAGGCTATGGTTAGCCATTGGTTTATCTAGGTAGATGGTGGAACAACTAGGCACGTCAAAACCTGTAATCCACATAGCACAGACAAAGACGATACGCAGGGGGTGATCTTGGTCTTTGAACTTCTCCTCTAAGGAGGGTTTCTCCTTGGTTAACCTCTGCCGATGGGGTTTAATGTTTAATCCCCTTTCCTGAAAAGTAGTTTCTTCATTGGGGGAAGCAGAGATAACCACCGCCATATCTGTTTCCTCTAGGTAAGCAATTTTCCTGGTAATGGCAGGATCAGTAGGCAAAGCTCTTAATCGCTCTAACTCTTGTTGCCAGGAACTTTGCACCTTATCATACATACTGACAGCAGTAAAACGGTCAATGGCGATAACCATTGCTTTGCCTTGGTAGCCACGGTTGAGGAAATGGGAGACAATATCAGCAGCGATTTCTGTTAGTCTCTCTGTGGTGGTGATGAGATTATACTGGCGGGAAAACTCTTTAGCTAAGCGGTTTTCTTGTTCCTCGTCTAAATCTGCTGTCTCAATGGCATCAGCTATATCCTGGTCTAAGTCTTGGTTTGTCAGTTGTAGTTGGGGGATGCGATTTTCATAAAAGAGGGGTACAGTTGCCCCATCAGCAATGGACTGGCGGAAGTTGTAGATACTGATATAGTCGCCAAATTCAGCCTTAGTCGCTTCTTCTCCCACTAATAAGGGTGTACCAGTAAAGCCGATAAAAGCTGCATTGGGTAAGGCTAACCGCAGATTGTGGGCAAAGATATCGTATTGGCTGCGATGTGCCTCATCTGCGATGACGATGATGTCATCTCTGGTGCTGAGTTGGGGGTATTGTCCTGTTTTTGGGGAACGGAATTTTTGAATCAGGGTAAAAATGTAGCTGTGGTCTTCTCTTAAGAGTCTTTGTAGATGTTCACCACTGCTAGCACGGATAGTTTTTTCTGGTTCATTGACTGCCCCAGTTTGGGCAAAATTTTGATAGATTTGCCCGTCTAAATCTTCTCTGTCGGTGATAATTAAGAATGTCCAGTTACCAGGTAATTTGCGTTTAACCTTCTGGCTAAAGAACTGCATCGAGTAGCTTTTACCACTGCCCTGAGTGTGCCAAAATACCCCTAATTTGCCTTGGTTTTCTTCCCTATTGGCCACAGCAGCGACGGCATTATTAACCCCTAAATATTGGTGGTTACGAGCGATAAGTTTAACTACTTTTCCTTTTTCTTCTTTAAAGAGGGTAAAATTTTCCACCAGGTCGAGGAGTTTTGCTGGTGTGCAAGTTCCCCTAATCATGGTTTCTAGAGGGATTCTACCTGCTTTTCCTTCTGAGTTAATCTTCGGCCAGTCACTAAAGTATGACCAAGGACTGGTAATTGTGCCGAGTTTAGCTTGGCTACCATTGGAGAGGATGACTAATCCGTTGTAGTGGAAGAGTTGGGGAATGGTTTTAAGGTAATCCCTCAAGTTCCTTTCGTAGGCTTGAAAGACGGTGATTTTCGGGTTTTTCAGTTCGATAAATACTAAAGGAATGCCATTGACAAAACCGAGTAAATCAGTGCGACGGTGGTAAACTTCCCCAGAAATCCAAAACTGACTAGCGAGAAAGAAGTGATTAGCTTGTGGCTGTTGCCAGTTGATGATAGTAACGGTTTCTTCTCTAGTTTCCTCGTTTTCCTCCCGGTAGGAGATTTTGACCCCATCTTTGAGGAGTTGATAAATTTCCCGGTTAGCATTACCTAGGGAAAGGGTACTACGGTCTTTACTAATTTCTGTGATGGCCTGGTCAATTACTATTGGGGGTAAGTCAGGGTTGAGTTGGACTAATGCTTGGTGTAGTTGAGAGGTGAGGATAACTTGTTTTTGGTTTTCTCTGCCTAAATTACTTGTGCCTGTGTGCCATTCCCTGTAACAGTTAGCAGTTGTGTAACCCAGTTGACTAAACAGGGTAATCGTATCTTGTTCTAAGGCTGCTTCATCAGGGTCAAAGTAAGGCATGGAGAGGTTAGAGGATAGTTACTTCTTTATTTTATAGATAGTTTCCCGACTAATGGCCGCATCTGATAATCCTGGACTAGGGAGTTGGTGACTTTCTGCCCATTGTTTCCAGTTGTTGGCTTTTTCTTGAGGAGTAAGGGTTTGAGTTTTGGTGATGAATTGTTGTTTTAGGAATTCGGTAAATTCTAGTAATAGTTGTTGTTTTTCTGGGGGTAGTATTCGTAAGTTATTGAGAATTGCTTGTTCTATGTTCATGGTTTTAGTTTGGTGTTAGTTGGTTGGTATGTCAAGGTTTTCTACATCTATTTTTCCTGAGATTAGTTTGGGTAAGAGAATGTCACGTTGTTTGCAGAAGTTGATGTTTTGAACTAAAAGATTTAAGCAAAGTTGACGTAAAGGAGTTATTTTTACTGAAAACTTCGTTTGTAAAAATTTAGGAGCTATAAGTAGATTAATTTCGTGTAAGGATTTTTTTCCAAGTTCAGTTTGTCCAGTTTCTCCTACTCCTAAACTCGAAAAATAAGGTTCCATATCTAGTAAAGATAAACCAAAAAAAATCTACATTAATTTCCTTGTTAGGACGAATTATAGACACATGAGAATCTACAGTACAATTTTGTATATCTTCATAAACTTGAGTAACTCTACCTAAAGTACCTACTCCTGTAGAATTAACTAAAACATCGCCAAAACGTACACTTTTATCAGGTTTTACTTTGCTTCTGTGCTTTCTTGCTATTCCTAAATTTAGTCTTCCATTTCTAATACACCTTTGGTTAATAACAATTTTGTCTGAATTTTCGTCATATTTAGGGGAAATTCCTCTGCTTATATAATCAGTTATTTCTGTTAGAGTTAAAAAATCCCAACCTTCAGGAATCAAACCCAATTCTGAGTCAACAAACTTAACCTGTTCATGTCCAGGGAAGCGGAATTTAACGAACCACTCGCGATAAAGCGATCGCGCCATTTCTTCTAATATCTCTATCCGGCGATTATTATTCTCTATTAGGTCATCATACGCTGAGAGAATAGAGGCTATTTTTTGTTGTATGATTAGAGGAGGTAAATCTATAGAGAGATTTTGCAGTCGATCTGTTTGTAATCTTTTGGTTCCGTGTGCTGCTTCATCGACGATTCCAAGAATTTCGTATGATTTACCTCTGAGCCAGTGAAAAAGAAATATAGTGTCGATTTTAGAAGAACATTCTAATGCTTTTAAATCCTGATTGAATGCCAATGTACATTTACTAATAGCAACAGGAAAATGTTGCGCTAAAATCATACCCCTAACAACAATCAAAATAGTTCCTTTTGGTACTAACTTTGTCCCATTCTTTGAACCAATATCAGTTAGGTAATCCTGTGAATCATACAAGTAATCTACTTTCATATCCTTGCATGATATCCAGGGAATACTACCATTCCAATATTCTGGCTTTTTTTTAGAAGGAGTACCTCCAGATAAAAAATTTACGCAATCTCCTAATAAGTAAGTTTTCCAGTTCATAATTTAGAGAGCTTTATTCTCCAATAATATTGCTATATTCTCAGCAATCCTCTCCTCCAAAACCCGCGCCTCACTATTCAACCCCTCCAACTCCTCATTCAACTCCTGTAACCTCTCGGCAAAATCAAAATCCTCCTCCTCTTTCTCCGCAACTCCCACATAGCGCCCTGGATTTAAACTCCAACCTTGGGACTCTACCTCTGTTAAAGTCGCTATCTTACATAACCCAGCCACATCTTGATAAACCCCTGCAGGGAAACTCTCAGCCAATAACTCATTCCCCTTCACCTCCACCGTTTCCCCACGATACATCTTTACCACGCCAGCGATAAACTCAATCTGTTTCTCTGTAAACTCTCTCAAAGCATGATTGACCTGCTGATAAATATGCCGTGCATCAACAAATAAAATCTTTTCCTTCCTCCCTATCTTCGTCTTCTGCCGATCTAAAAACCAGAGGGTACAGGGTAAAGTCACGGTATAGAAAAAGTTAGACCCCACGGCAATCATCACATCCACAGCCCCAGTTTTAATCAACTCCTGCCGAATCGTTAACTCACTACCCCGTGCATCAGAAGCAGAGTTAGCCATCACAAAACCACATCGCCCCTGGTCATTCAATGCACTGTAAAAAAGCTGTATCCACAGATAATTAGCATTATCCACTGAAGGAATACCAACTTAATGTCGGCAGGGGTCACCCGTTATAGCCGCATAGGCTTAACGGGCGGGGAATGCTGACCGACAAAGAAATTGAGCGGAGCGAATCATCATTTCGGGGTTACTTGTTGCTCGACATACTTTTTAAGCTGCTCGACTGTTACACCCCCACAGCTAGCAACAAAGTATGAACCAGTCCAGAATACTGGTTTCTTGTAGATTTGATTCAAATACTCCTTAAATTCTTTACGAATTAAGCGACTAGAAACCGTTTTTAGATTAGCGATAAACTTGCTTAGTTGAACTTGCGGATGATAACGAATTAATAAGTGTACATGGTCTGTTTCTCCATTAAACTCTAACAAAGAAGATTCCCATTTTGAGCAAGCTTCATCAAAGATACTAGCAAGTCGTTGATGGATGTCTTTGTTGATCACCTTCTTGCGGTACTTGGTTACAAATACTATGTGAGCGGTAAGCAAATATACAGACCTAAATCCCTTGTCATAAGATGTTGTCATATCAGGCGGTAAGTTGTAAAATCATAACTATGATTCTAACCTACTGCTACCGAATTAAACCCAGCGCCGAACAAGAAGCAATCATGCTTCATACATTAGAATTGCTTCGGAGGCATTGGAATTACGCACTCGGTCAGAGGTTAGATTGGTTGAGAAGAACTCGTTGTCGGATTGACCGTTGTAGTCTGATTTCTGAACCGATTGGAGAAATACCAGGAAAAGTTAACTACTACACACAACAATCAGCTCTTAAAGAAACAAAGAAACTTTTTTCTGACTACCAAAATATCTGGTCAGAATCTCAACAAGTAAATCTGCAAAGATTAAACAAAGCTTGGGAGCGCTGGCTAATTCCGGATAAGTCTGGTAAACGCGGTGGACGCCCACGGTTCAAAAAAGCAGGTACACTTCGCTCATTTGTTTATCCTAGAGTTAACTGTAAACGAGCTGGTGCGCACATCAACAATGGGATACTGAAACTATCAAAGATAGGGGAGATACCTGTAATCATGCATCGCCCTATTCCAGATGGTTTTACTCTTCATACTTGCACCATAGTTCACAAAGCTGATGGCTGGTACTGTTGCCTTTCGATGCAAGATGAAACTGTGCCTGAAGCCATGCAATTAGGTGAAGTAAAAAGCGCAGTTGGTGTTGATGTCGGATTGAAAGAGTTTCTGACAACCTCGGATGGCGAAACAGTTCCAATTCAGCAAACCTATCGTAAAACTCAATCTCATCTAGCTCGTCAGCAGCGCAAATTAGCGCGTAAAAAAGCAGGTTCAAAACGAGCTGAAAAACAGAAGAACTTCATTGCCAGAATTCACCAGCGTATTGAGAGAATCAGAAAAAACTTTCACTACAACACAGCTCACAAACTGGTCAAACAGTATGACTTAATTGCTGTAGAAGATTTGAATATTAGAGGACTGGCTCGTACCAGATTGAGCAAATCAATTTTGGATGCAGCTTGGGGAAAATTCATTACCATCTTGGAAGCAGTGGCGGTCAAACGCGGCGTCCGAGTTGTTGAAGTGAACCCTAACAACACATCACAAAATTGCTCAAACTGTGGAGCGAAAGTACCGAAAACTTTGTCTGTTCGGTTACATGAATGCCACAAATGTGGCATCACCTTAGACAGAGATGAAAATGCAGCTCGGAATATTTTAGACCGAGCATTAAGCGAGGTGGGACTCATCTTGCCTGCGCGTGGAGGCTTAGTCGATAGACAGCCTGGGAAGCGCGAAGCTACAAGTAGAGAGTGGGTTCAACTGTCTCTATTCTAGAAGCCCCCGTTATACCCGCAAGGGTTAACGGTGGGAGAACGTCACAAGGATAACGAGGATCTCCACTAATTTTCTCCCTATCAACCCCATTGACATTAAAAGGAGGATTAGACATCAGGAAATCAAACGTCCCTAGACACTCATGGATATCCTCGTAATAGGTGTTACCTTGCCTGATATTCTTTAACCCAGAAAGACCATGCACCGCCAAGTTCATCTGACATAACTTAACCGTCCCCTCCACCTTCTCCTGCCCATAAACGCTAATTACCGAGTTAGGGTCTTGCTTTAACTGGCGCTGGTGTCGTAAAGCAGCTTGAATAAACATACCCCCTGCACCACAACCAGGATCTAAAATAGTCCCATAGTCAGGCTCTATCACCTCGACAATTAGCTTAACCAGGGAAATCGGCGTAAAAAACTCACCCCCCTTTTGCCCCTCCTTCTGAGCAAAATTGCCCAGGAAGTACATATAAATCTCCCCAAAAGCATCCTCACTGATATCCTCTCTGGGAATACGGTTAAAAATCTTCAGCAGTCCTTGGAGAGTGGACTTTTCCAAGCTACTGTAATTACGGGGCAAAACTCCCTTTAACTCCTCATTCTCCTCCTCAATCGCCTTCATTGCCTCATTGATGACCTTACCCGTATCAGTATCTTCTGGAAGCTGGAGTAAATAATCATATCGAGCAATTTCCGGTACAAATAAAGCCCCCCTAGCCTGATAATCAGTCTGACCAACAGTACGTTTACGTCTCCTACTCTTCCTTTCTGCCAACTCCTTCTCCACCAAAGCAAACTTGTAATCTGCATACAGGAGAAAAATCAACCCCAAAACTGGCACAGAATACTCAGAAGGTTTTAACTTAGAATTCGCTCTCAACTCATCCGCTGCTTCCCAGAGTAGTTTTTCGATCTCACTGTAATTAGCTGGCATAGGGGCAAAATTAATCCACTGTAAATCTTATCAATACCCTGAAGTGGGGAAAACAGCAATCAGCCTTGATAGCTGTACAAAAAGGTTTTGGTATAGATAATGTCAGTCTACTTTGGGGTGGAATCTGGGATACTACATTTTGTCGTGCGGAATGTGGGTCTAAATTCTAATGACAGGCAAGATGCGAAGTTCCACTCATAACTGATGGATTGAATTTAGGGCAGGCGATCGCAACTTAACCAACTGCAAACCCATCATATTGCCGCATTATGGGAGCATGATAAGCCAGTACGATATCTTGCTTGGGTACACCTAAATCTACTAATTCATTAGCCACACCAATCTCGGTTCCATCATACTGAATCCAGATCTTGCTATCAATAATGTCGATGTGGAGCAGTGGACCAAAAATGCGACTATACTGACTCCAGCCTGCATGAAAAACTTGATAGTGGTCGTGTTGGTGATCAAAAAATGTATAGACTTGTATGTCGCCGTTTGCTGGTTTCACTCGACCATGTTCTTCTAGAACCTGTTGAATCCAAACACGATACTGAGTTAACTTATCCATTGCCAAATCACCTCCTGGTTTGGTTCATAGACCAACAAACTTGTTTGCGATTCTTGAATAGTCTGTTGGGCAAATGGGCGGCGAAAAAACTCTTGATAGGTGAATAAGGGTATCGCTAGGTAAAGTTTACGTCCTGGATGTTGCGATCGCAACGCAATTCGATAACTAAAGCATTGCCCAATTGCTAGATGAAACTCATAAATGGTAGAAGGAGCCAGAAAGCTTTTCACCTCAACCGCAATTTTTTCGAGATCTCGCTCTGCTGCCAGTAAGCGCTCACCTCCCAAATCAATCTGGATACGAGCATTGTCAAAATCTAAAGATAGTGGATCGTGGGTAATTGTCCATCCATCCTTAATTAATCCAGTCTTAACTGCTTCGTGAAATCTATCCTTGGCAGACATTAGGAATAGTTCTTTGCAATATATTCTTGTCTAGCGATCGCATTTTCCATTTTCCCTAGAACCTCTGTTACTGAAATGCTTCTAGTCCAATGCGATTGCAGTCCCCCAAAAGACCTTTATATATGGGCGCACACTTTTCCTATTATAAATAAATAATATCAAAAAATAAGGCAAATCGCAAGTAACATTATTTTGTTTTTACATTGTAATATCAAACTCCGCGTAAGGGCGCACGGGCGCACGTCGGTGCGCCCCTACTTGCGTGACATACTCCCACACTTCAACAAGTTGTAAGTGTGGGCTTCTCAGCGACTCCCGGTATCCCGTCGGACATTAACTGAGCTTTAAGAACGGGATGCCCCACCGCTCTATTTTTGATATTTATCGCTGCATTGTGGTCACGGTCAAGACTGCACTCACAACTCCGACAGTTGTGCCAGCGAATATGCAGCTTTTTCGGGACTTTCTCCCCACAACTGGAGCACTCCTGTGAAGTGTTATGGGCACTTACTGGAACGACCAACTTTCCAGCATTCTCGGCTTTGTTTGTCAGTATCGACAGGAAACTTGACCACCCAGCATCCAACACAGACTTAGCCAGTTTGGTACGAGCAAGTCCTTTGACGTTCAAAGCCTCGTGGGCAATAACGTCATATTTTGACAATAGTTGATTAGCTGTTTTAAAGTGAAAATCCTTACGCTTATCAGCTACCTTTTTGTGCTGCTTAGCTAACAGCTTAATAACCTCCTTCTTAATTATACAATTAACAGCAATTACTATTCATGTTGAATCGAAATTGGTTGCCCGCCATTCATCCCACGCTCACCCTATCGGGTTGAGACGTTGGGCTTCTGGCGGTTGATGCTAAAAATTCTCCTGATTTGCGATCGCATTTTCCATCTTTTCCAGCACCTCTGCTACTGGTATAGTTCCCAATTCCCCAGCAGCACGAGTACGAATACTTAGGGTGTTGGATTCCACCTCTTTAGCTCCAACTACTGCCATAACGGGGATTTTGGCTTTCTCGGCATTGCGAATTGACTTACCCAGTCGTTCTCCACTAGTATCAGCTTCTGCTCTGATACCGAGCGATCGCATTTTCTGAGCTACTTCCTTAACAAAGGGTAATTGCACCTCACTCACTGGTATCAATCTTGCTTGTATTGGTGCTAACCAGAAGGGGAAGTCCCCAGCATATTCTTCAATCAAAATACCAATCAACCTTTCTAAAGAACCAAAGGGCGCACGGTGAATCATTACCGGACGTTTGCGGATGCCATCTTCGGCAACATATTCCAATTCAAATCGCTCGGGCAAATTGTAATCTACTTGTACTGTACCCAATTGCCACTCTCGATCTAAAGCATCGTGGAAGATAAAATCTAGCTTCGGGCCATAAAATGCCGCTTCCCCTAATGCCTCAAAATAGTTCATTCCCAAAGTTTGGACAGCACGGCGGATTGCCCCTTCTGCCTTACTCCAAGCTTCTTCAGAACCAATGTACTTATCTGAAGCAGGGTCACGGAAACTCAATCTTGCTTGGAAGTTTTTCAGTTGCAGACTTTTGAACACCGATAGGATTAAGTCTACAACGCTGAGGAACTCCTCATCCAACTGTTCTGGAGTCACAAAGAGGTGGGAATCATCCACTGTAAAGCCTCGCACCCGCGTCAAGCCTCCCAGTTCCCCCGATTGCTCATAGCGATATACAGTACCAAACTCTGCCAACCGCATCGGTAGCTCCCGGTAAGAGCGCAATTCATTCTTATATATCTGAATGTGGAAAGGACAATTCATCGGCTTGAGGACAAAACCCTGTTCTGCTAGCGCCGCTTGCTCATCCTCTGCCATCATCGGGAACATATCTTCTTTATAGTTCTGCCAATGACCAGATACTTTAAATAAATCTACTCGACCAATGTGGGGAGTTACTACTGGCAGATAACCCCTTTTCAACTGCTCTTGCTTGAGAAAATCTTCTAGTACAGAGCGTAACACCGTTCCTTTCGGTGTCCACAGGGGCAATCCTGGTCCTACAGGGTCAGCAAAGAGAAATAATCCCAATTCCTTACCCAGCTTACGGTGATCCCGTTTAAGAGCTTCTTCCTTGCGCCGCTTATATTCCGCCAACTGTTCCGGCGTCTCCCAAGCAGTACCGTAGATACGCTGAAGCTGCTCCCGATTTTCGTCGCCACGCCAATAAGCACCAGCTACACTTTCTAAATCAATTGCCTTGGGATGAATCTCTCCAGTATTTTCCACATGAGGACCAGCACACAAGTCCCACCAATCATCTCCTAAGTAATAGATAGTAATCGGTTCTTCTAAATCTTCCAGAATTTCTAGCTTGTAAGGCTCATTAATTTCCTTAATGCGGCGTTGTGCTTCCTCGCGGCTTACCTCTTCCCGGACTAGAGGCAGCTTGCGCTTGAGGATTTTGACCATCTCTTTTTTAATGGTCTTCAAGTCCTGCTCGGTAAATGGCTCTGGCTTGTCAAAGTCGTAATAAAAACCATTCTCAATCCAAGGACCAATAGTCACCTGTGCCTCGGGAAAGAGCTTCTGTACTGCCATTGCCATGACGTGGGAGGTTGTGTGACGAATCTTTTTTAATGACTCAGACTCACTAGTGCGGGGCAAATGAATTTTCTCTGGCTGCTCGTTCGATAAGGCCTTAGACATCGGCAACTGTTTCCTTGGGTCGGTTTCTGAGTTTAATTCTCTCTATTTCTATGATACAGAGGTTGTTTAACTCCTGAAGAAGACCCTAAGAGGATTAAGGATTAAGAACTCTTCCCTCCTGCCTTCTGCCTCCTGCCCTCTGCCTCAAAAAGCGAAAGCTTTATTAAAAATATTACAACAATTTATTAAGAAATGTAAAAAGAGTTAAGATAATATTGAAAAAAATAAACCATTTAACATCAATGTCTCAGCCTCAACCCTCAGAGAAAGAGCTGCTTCAGAGCTTACTACCACCCTTACTCAACGATTTTCAATATTGGTTTTCGCGATCGCGTTCTTTATTAGAATCAGAAGAGATTACCTTTTTGAGCCAACAGGAGCAATCTGAGTTACTGGAGCGACTTAAGCAGGCTCAGCAAGAAGTTAATACAGCCCAGATGCTTTTTCAGGCAACTGGTAGTCAAGTAGGTTTGGAAGTAGCAACTCTGATGCCATGGCATCAATTAGTAGGGGAGTGCTGGCAAGTGGCAATGGAGTGGCGCTCTTTGAAGTCAGAGTCAACAGAACAACAAAACTCAGAAGACGACCAAATTTGATAAGCTAAATTAACCCACAGATAGAAAAGCAATTCCTTTTCACAATCTAGACAAAAAACTTAACAAACGAAGCTATTTAGTCAATAGGAGAATGAGATGTTACACCTAATTTATCTTATAGCCTTTACTGCCATAGCCTTTCTCGCGATCACCAACTTAATTCGTAACCTATTTACCTTAAGTATGGAATCCCAGCGTCGCTACTCACCAACCAAAAAGTCAACAGCGACAGCTTCTCACTCTAGATCTGGCTCTATGCTACACCCAGAACTGTTAGATGAAACTGGCAAACCAATCAATGAACCACTTTTAGTAATGCGCTCATTAACAGTTGAAGATGCTCGCCAACAATTAGATGCTCTCTACGATGCCTCTCCAGGTAACAGTAGCACTGGTAGGCAGGAAGAGATTTGAAATTTATTCTCTTCCTACGAAGGAGATGAGGAAGACATTGACAATGGGAGTATCCTATTGAGTTTAAATTTGTAGTGCGAGCATCTTGCTCGCTTTGGTTAATTCCAGGGAGCATTTTGCTCCCAGTACTATTATTTGTGCAAATTTGAGATATTTTCTTTACAATTCTAAATTCTAAATTCTAAATTCCTACAATGAGTGATAAGGGTGAAGGTTATAAAGTTATTAGTGATAATCGGCAAGCTCGTTTCCGCTATGAAATTTTAGAGACTTATGAGGCGGGGATTGAGCTAAAGGGGACAGAAGTTAAGTCAATTCGCGAGGGCAAACTCAACCTGCGAGACGGATATGCCTTGATTCGTAATAGCGAAGCTTGGCTACTGAATGTGCATATCTCTCCTTATCTAAAAAGCAGCGATTATTTTAATCACGATCCCCGTCGCACCCGCCGACTATTACTGCACAAAAAAGAAATTCGTAAGCTCATTGGTAAGGTAGAACAACAGGGTTTAACCTTGGTTCCTTTGAAGATGTACCTCAAGCGAGGCTTAGTTAAAGTAGTGATTGGTCTTGCTAAAGGGAAAAAATTGCATGATAAGCGGGAAACTTTGAAGAAGCGTCAGGATCAACGAGATATGGAACGGGCGATGAAACGTTAGTTATTGAAAATAGGGAATTGGGAATTGTTGGGAGCATCCCATTTGTGCAACTTTTGGATGCTCCCTTTCTTTGTCTCCCCTGCTCCTATAGGAAAGAATGGTTATTCAACTGGATTTGATATCGCTGGATTGGGTTTCATAACCCTTGCCTTTTTGAAGAGCTTGCAGTTGTGACAGGGAAGATTTTCCATTTCAGGATCAAATTCCAAATCAGAACCTGGTGTAAATAGCTTCCTAGAAAACTGATAGTACTTATTGTTCCAAATTTCGTCGAGAGACTCTTCAAGAATGTTGCCGTAGGAAAATCGGTTGAGCCCTTTACCGCAACAGGGATAAACATTTCCATCGGGGCGGATCATCATAGTTAAATAGAGCCACATGCAACGACTAGAAACCTTTTTCTTTTGAGCGCCTTCAATCTGGGCAGGATTAAATCCCCAGTCGTCAGGTTTCCAAGTGAACTTATCAACTCCAACCTGTTTGAGGTAGGTTTCAATCTCCTCCTTTTCTGGCATCAGATGCTCAAACATGATCATTTGAGGTTCTACAATCGGGTATTTTTCCCCTGTCTCTTTTTTACGTTTGACGACGGCTTCGATACCTGTTTTAACAGTTTCAACATTGCCGCCGATTCGATATTTTCCATAAATTTCTTGGGTTATACCATCAAGATCCGGCTGGAGAGTGGTTAAACGACTGTCCATCAGTTCATCGAGATGTTTATCAGGTTCAAATAGAGTAAAGTTAGTACTGATGGATGTGGCAATACCTTGATCGCTGGCATAACCAATCATTTTATAAATGTTTTTATTGAGGAGAGGTTCACCACTGTCATAGAGTGCTGCGCGAATACTAAATCGCTTAATCTTCTCAATAATTGTTTTGAAATCACTTAGGCTGAGTAACCGCTTTCGCTTTGTTTTTTCTTGATGAGCACCACAACCAGGACAACGAATATTACAGGCAGTACAAGGGTCAATGCGATAACTGATCGGACGAGATTTGCAATGAAGCTTTCCCAGTTGCATTTCCAAAGCAGCGATTGCAGCATTAAATAGTTTAAATGGCGTCAAAAAAGGAGCAGAAGTCAGTAAATGACGCTTGATATAGGATAGTAAGTGATTGGTATAGATAATATTCATGAGTGATTAAGTTAAATGAACCCTATAGACAATAAGAGTAGTATGTATCAAAATCACCAGTCAATATAGTAGTAACAAAATAAAATATTACTTAATAGTATAAAAAACAATAATTGCTCAAAGTAAAAAAAAGTATTTCGGGGGGTAAAATCAGACAAAATAATTGCTGAAAAGTGCAATTATTTTTGTTGTTTTATGTAATCTAATTGGCATAAAATTACACTCCTGACCCTGCCTAGTTTAATTACTGCATGAATTTGTAAGCTATACCAGACAGTGCTTTCAATCAATTTTTTTCATGCCTTGTGCAAGGAAATTGTATCTTTGAGCTCAAAAACTTTGCACAATTGGAAAAATCTGGGAGCTAATCGAGGGATAGTTAAGCTTAGACGCATTCACCTTGCATGTTTCGGACAGGCAAGATGCCTGTTCCACAAGAAGCTGATGATTGAATTTGGTGCAAATTAGATGCGTTTTAGCTTAAGATCATGTCCGGTAAATAACCCATAATAAAAATTTCTCCGCGTCAATCCTAATTAGGGTTATTCAAGCGGGCATGATATAACTCATTACTTGTCGCTTCAAAATGCTTTCTCAATGGACTTATTCAGCAAGCCCTAACTAAGGTCTGCTGACACAACTGACGGAAATCATCACCCCGATGCTCAAAGCTTTGATATTGATCAAAGCTGGCACAGGCAGGGGAAAGAAGGACAACGCTGGCATTATACTGTTGAGCTAGTTCTGCTGCCCTAGATACTGCTCGCGCCATAGTGTAAACAATTTCGTATCGTTCGTAGTTAATTTGCTGCAAGCGTTGAGCAAAGGTAGGAGCAGCTTCTCCAATGAGTAATACAGCAGCAGCTTTCCCTTGAATAGTTTCTAACCAACGGCTATCGTCACCAGCTTTCGCTTTACCCCCAGCAATCAAAATCGCAGGACTAGCAACGGAGGCTAACCCGACTTCAGCAGCATCGTAATTGGTAGCTTTAGAGTCATTGATAAAATCTATACCCTGCCAGGTGATAATCTTTTCTAAGCGATGGGCAACACCAGGGAAATTAGCAATTGCAGTTGCGATCGCATCTTTCTCAATTCCTGCTAATCGTGCTACTGCTATTGCCATTAGTAAGTTTTGGAGATTGTGGCTTCCCACCATCTGTAATGATGCTACTGGTAAGATAGGTTCTGATTGTGCGATCGCCCAGCCATCTTCAATATATACCCAAGGTTGCAGTTGATCATTACTCCTACTACCTTGAATACTTGTCCAATAAGCATCTGGCCAATGTTCCTTACCCAACTGGCGTAAGTAAGGATCATCTCCATTCATTACCTGCATCTTGGAGCGGTGCAGCAGAGATGCTTTAATTTGATAGTAGTTCTCTAGAGTCTTGTGGCGGTTGAGATGATCAGGAGTAAAGGTTGTCCAGATACCAATGTCAGGAGCAAGTTTGTGGGAAGATTCAATTTGGTAGCTACTGATTTCCGCAATCACCCAATCAATTGAGGATTGTTGTTTGTTGTTTGTTGTTTGTTGTTTGGGAATTGCTTCTTTGTCCTCCTTGTCTGCCTTGTCTCCCCATCTCCCCATCTCCCCATCTTCGTGTCTCCCCATCTCTTCCAATGCCAGCTCACAGGCTGCATAGCCAATATTGCCACAGGCGGGAGCCTGGAACCCAGCAGCTTGAAAAATAGCGGCAATGAGAGCTGTGGTAGTGGTTTTGCCGTTGGTACCAGTGATACCTACCCAAGGACAAGAGTTGAGATGACGCCAAGCAAGTTCTACTTCTCCAATGGTTTCAATACCTTGGTTTCTTGCTTCTTTTAGTACGGGTATATCCCAGGGAACACCGGGACTAACTACTATTAACTGAGGTAAGTCGGAGGCATCAAGAGTCAGGGAATGACCTAGCTTAACCGTAATTCCTGCTTTAACAAGTTGTTGTTGTGGGGATGTTTCTGAAGTGTAGCGGGAAGCAAAGCTTTCAGCACTAGCAGAATCGCTTACCGTTACTTGCCAACCTGTTTGCTTGAGTAGCCGTGCGGCAGCTATTCCGGATCTCCCTAAACCAATGACCTGAGCGTTAGGCATAAATTAAAGAGCAGAACTCCCTGGTAGTCTGCTCTACATCTTACCGCCTCTTGTCGTCCTTATCAGAAGAGAATTTAGGATTGCTAATTGCTAATTGTTAATTGTTAATTGTTAATTGGCAATTTCTTCCTTACCTCTCTCACCTCCCTCAGCTCCCATGCTTCACTTCAGTGGGAATCTCGATCGCAAATTCGGTTCTTTTGGTTGAGGTTGAGAGACACCGGAGTTGACCTTGGTGTTTTTCTACTACAGTCTGGTAGCTAAGGAATAATCCTAAACCCGTACCCTTACCCACAGGCTTAGTAGTAAAAAACGGGTCAAATACCCCTCTTCTGTCACTTTCCGAAATTCTGACGAGATTCCGTCATTACAGCCAACGAAAGCTAACGAGAGAATCAGGGTTTGACCCCTATTTTTCGGAGTCTGACAGAAGAGGGGTATGTTCGTCAGTGTTGGAGTTTTGCATGATAGAATAGTGGGCCGTTCTTAAATCTTCCCTAAGGGGGATGAATATTCCGTGTTATATCAAATCCGCGTTGATAACCCCGTTTTCGACTTAAGTCTTCTTTCCCTTCTGCCCTTCTCTTAATTAACCTTAGATCACAAAAGCGCCTCAATCTAACTCACAAAGAAATTTAGACCAAGATGGTAGTTTAACTTTAAAATACTCTGCTTACTACCCATGCCACTTGACAGTTTGCCCATCTATTCGCACAGCATAGAAAAACTGCTAGAGTGCTCTCCTGTGAGAGTGACTTCCGAGAGTCCATTGTTAGAAGTTCTGGCTGTGATGAATTGGACAGTGGGTAGCTGTTGTGAGAGCCAGGCATCAGATAAATTAACTTTCTCCCCTCAAGGGGTGAGCAAAAAAAAGGGTGGGGGAAATGGCAAGCAGACACGGAGACACGGGAACGCGGGGACGCGGAGACTTGAAATCCCACTTCCTATTTCGTTTACCCCTCCTCAAGAACAAACTAACTACGTTCTGGTAACTGAAGCAGATAGACTAGTAGGAATTTTTACAGAGTCGAATGTAGTTGAGCTAGTTGCAGCAGGCAAAAGCCTAGCCCAGATTACAGTTGGCGAGGTAATGACACAGCAGCCGATTACCCTGAAGCAAGTAGAATTTCAGGATGTTTTCACCGTCTTGTCTATCTTCCGGCAACATCGAATAAATCATCTACCAGTATTAGATAACCAAGAACAAATAATAGGGACAATCACCAGTCAAACTCTGCGTACTGCCTTACAACCTGTCGAGATGCTCAAATGGCGCTCTGTAGCAGAGGTAATGAATACTCAAGTAATTCATGCCCCAGGCACAAGTTCATTGCTACAGTTAGCGCAGCTGATGTCTCAACATCGAATCAGTTGTGTAGTGATTACCCAAGATGGGGAGCTGGGGAGATGGGGAGATGGGGAAATGGGGAGATGGGGAAATAGGGGAGCTGCGGAAGATGAGGAGATAAGGGAGACATTCCCAAACAACAAACAACAAGCAACCAACAACAAACAACCAACAACAAACAACAAGCAACAAGCAACAAACAACAAACAACAAGCAACAAGCAACAAACAACAAGCAACAAACAACAAACAACAAACAACAAACAACAAACAACCAACAACAATTCCCATAGGCATAATTACAGAGCAAGACATTGTCCGGTTTGAGCTACTAGGGTTGGAGCTGGGAAATACTCAAGCTCAAATGGTAATGAATACATCCTTAGGCTGTTTGCATCCGGAGGACAATCTTTGGGTAGCTTATCAACAGATGCAGCAAGATGATCTACGGCATTTAGTAGTGACTGGCACCGCTGGGGAATTGCTGGGACTTGTTACCCAAACAAGTTTGTTACAAATCCTTGACCCGATTGAGCTTTATAGAACTGTTGAGGTATTGCAACAGCAGATATACCAACTAGAAGCCGAACAAAAGGAGTGTCAGCAAGCTGAAGAGGAAATTAATAAACTCAAAGCCGAGCTGGAGCGACTAATTATCGAACGGGCGATTGAACTTAAAGTTACCAATAAAGAACTAGAACAGAAAGTTAGGGATGGTCAATTAACTGAACAAAAGTTACGGATGTCTGAGGCAGAAATTCGGGGATTCTTTGAGGCAATGACTGATGTTGTCATGATTTGCGATCGCTCAGGAAAAAATATTAAAATTGCTCCCACCCATCCTAATAAATTGTATCAACCTGGCACTGATCTTGTGAAGCAAACCCTAGATAAATTGTGGGATGAGGAGAATCATTATAACTACCTTACTCAAATTAATCGAGCTTTAGATACTCAACAAATAATTAATTTTGAGTACAGATTGTTGAATGGAGAAGAGCCAGTTTGGTTCTCTGCTAAAATTTCTCCAATTTCTGAGGATGCAGTTGTTTGGGTAGCTAGGGATATTACTGAACAAAAATGGGTAGAAGAGCAGTTGGAAGTAGCTAGGGAGCAGTTGGAAATTCGAGTTAAGGAACGAACTCACCAGATTGAAGAAACTAATGAAATCCTACTAGCAGAAATTCGCGATCGCAAGCGGGCAGAAATTGAACGCAAAAAGGCAGAGATGGAACTCAGAATCCGTGCCCATCAGCAGGAAGCAATAGCTGAATTAGGTCAGCGAGCCTTGGCAGAGATGGAACTAGACAGTTTGATAAAGGACGCGGTGAATCTAGCAGCCCGAATCCTAGATGTAGAATACTGTAAAGTTGCGGAATTTTTGTCAAACTTGGATTCCTTCAGATTAGTAGCAGGATTCGGCTGGCAAAAAGGTGCGATTGGGAAGTCCATAGTAAGAGCAGATAAGGACTCTCAATCAGCTTACACCCTCCATTCATCTGAGCAGGTAGTTGTCAGCGACTTGCAGACAGAAAATCGCTTCGGTGGTTCGTCTTTGCTGCACCAACATGATGTAGTTAGTGGCATGAGCGTTGTTATTCAAGGCAAGGAGAGTCCTTTTGGGGTATTGAGTGTTCATACCACCAAACAACGGAAGTTCAGTCAAGATGATGTCAATTTTCTCCAAGCAATTAGTAATGTACTTTCTACAGCGGTGGAACGTCAGCAAGCAGAGGAAGAATTAAACCTCTTTTTCCATCTATCTCTAGACTTGTTCTGCATTGCAGGCTTTGATGGCTACCTCAAGCGGATTAATCCCCATTTTGAAGACTTATTGGGCTATACAGAAGCAGAAATTCTGGCTAGACCATTAATTGGGTTTGTACATCCTGAAGATGTAGAAGCAACTGTGGTGATGGTTGAACAGTTATCAGACGGTATTCCAGTTGAGAACTTTGAGAATCGCTATCGGTGTAAAGATGGGTCTTATTTGTGGTTGTCTTGGACAGCTATTGCTCCTGAGGCTGGATTTTTCTATGCAGTAGGTCGTGATATTACTGAACGCAAGCGCATGGATGAAATTCTGCGGAATATGGTTTTAGGAATCTCCTCTGCCAATGGTGAGGCTTTCTTCCAATCGTTAGTAGAATATTTAGCAAAAGCATTAGAGGTGGAATATGCCTTAGTTGCTGAATTAGTTGACTTGCAACAGGAGCGTATCAGAACAGTAGCTGTCTGTATTGATGGTGAGATTACCGAGAATTTCGACTACGATTTGGCTGGCACCTGTTGTGGTGAGGTTATTAAGCAGAGGAAGTGTATCTACTATCAAAATGTTCGGCAGGTATTTCCTGAGAATACCATGCTCTTGGAGATGGGGATTGAGAGCTATTTGGGTGTTCCCCTGATTAATACCGCAGGTCAAACTCTAGGTTTGATGGCTGTTATGGCTCGCAAACCCCTGAGGAACACCAAAGTGATGGAAGAGATTCTGCAAATTTTTGCCGTGCGTGCTGGCTCAGAACTAGAGCGCACACAAGCAGAAGAGGCGCTCCGGGAGAGTGAGGAGAAGTTCCGTCAATTAGCAGAAAATATTCGGGAAGTATTTTACATCAGTAAGCCCGATAACAGTGAGTTGCTCTATATCAGCCCTGCCTATGAGTCAGTATTTGGGAGAGCTTGCAGCAGTTTGTACCAACAGCCCCAAAGCTGGCTAGAAGCTATCCATCCCGAAGACTGCGATCGCTTTAAAACTGCAGTGCAAAGACAAGCTGACGGCGTGCCTTTAAACCAAGAGTATCGCATTATTACCCCTAATGGTAAAGTACGGTGGATTTGGGGTCGTAGCTTTCCTGTCACAGATGAATTAGGACAAGTTTACCGGATTGTTGGTATTGCTGAGGATATTAGCAAGCGCAAGCGAGCTGAAAGCTTACTACTAGGGCAAAAACAGCTCCTAGAAATGCTCGCTACAGGGGCATCCCTACAGTCGGTGCTTAACAGCCTCTGTCATTTTATCGAAGCCCATGCAGAGGGTTTTAGCTGTTCCATTGCGCTGAGAGATCCTGAAGGAAACACCGAGGAGACGCAAGACACACCAGACGCAAGACACACCAGACGCGGAGATGGGGGAGAGGAGGGAGATATTCCCCATTCCCAGATAACAAACAACAAACAACAATTCCCAATTTTTTCCCCCAATGGTAAGGTACTAGGCACATTTACCATGTCTGCTCACCAGCCTCAGGTAAAAACTTCCAAGCAATTACCATTACCAATACCCCATAGAGAGGCTCTGAAAAAACACCCAGTAAGAAACAAATATTACATATCAAGCCCTTCTGACTCCTATCTGGTGCCCTCTAACTTACAAGGGAAAGGTCTTGTTGAATTGGCAACTCAGCTAGCAGGAATTGCCATTGCCCATAAGCAGTCAGAAACAGCCTTAAGGGACAGTGAGCAAAAGTTTCGCCAGTTAGCGGAGACAATCCGCGATGTGTTTTGGATGAGTAATCCCCTGCAAACTGAGTGGCTCTACGTTAGTCCTGCCTACGAAACTGCCTTCGGCCGTTCTTGTACCAGCTTGTATGAAAATCCCCAAAATTGGATTGAGGCGATTCATATAGATGATCGAGACAGTGCCCTTGCCCAAATCGAAGAACGTAGACGTACTGGCTATCCCCAAAATTGTGTTCAAGAATATCGAATTATTACACCCAATGGCACAATTCGCCACATCCGCGATCGCAGTTTTCCCATTCGGAATGAGTTGGGAGAAGTCTATCGATTGGTAGGTATTGCCGAAGATATTACTGAGGTAAAGCAAGCAGAAGCTGCTCTGCAAATTTTAAATGAAGAATTAGAAGTTAAAGTGATAGAGCGTACAGCTGCTCTGCAAGACAGTGAAGTACGTTTTCGTTCCCTATTTGAACAAGCAGCAGTAGGAGTTGCTCAGGTGGCGATTAATGGTCGGTGGTTGATGGTCAACCAAAAGCTCTGCGAGA
>CBDCVG010000031.1:0-38556 GCA_965222765.1 Caldora sp. | reverse complement strand
GCAAACAGCTCCCATCAAAGCCGAAGCCTTAAGAAAAGCACAGTTAGCAATGGAAAAAAGGGGAAGTTTACATCAAAGACAATCGGTTATTTTTTCTCTACCCAGCGAGAAAGCATACCACTCAAGGAAAAAAGCCAGAGATGAAACATTATCCCATCCCCATTATTGGTCAGGTTTTACACTAATAGGTAGTCCTTGGTAAATTTTGTTATTGGTTGTTTGTTGTTTGTTGTTTGTTATTGGTTATTGGTTGTTGGTTGTTGGTTGTTTTGTTATTGGTCATTAGTCATTTATATTTTGATAAACTATGAGCGAACTATCCAAATCAGTAGAAGTACATTTAGGTAATCAGGGGCAGTTGTTTATCCCGGCAGAGTTGCGGCGTTTGTTGGGGTTTGAGGAAGGAGATAGGCTGGTTGCTCGTGAGGAAGCGGGGACGGTTGGTGCTGGAAAAGCCGGATGTGATTAAGCAAAGGTTAAAGGCGCGGTTTGCACAGGTATCCAAAAATCGCAGTTTGGTAGATGAGTTAATCGCTGAACGTCGTGAGGCAGCGCAAAAGGAAGCGGTTGAATGATGGTAGTGTTGGATGCTTCAGCGTTGCTAGCTTATCTGAAGGGTGAGTCGGGGGAGGAAGTTGTGGATAAGGTACTAGCAGAATCGGTGATATCAAGTGTCAACTGGGCTGAAGTCGTGCAGAAGTCGATTGCGGCAGGAGTCGAGGTTGATGGGATGTTGGAGGATTTGCAGGCACTGGGGGGACTGACAGTAGAGCCATTTACGCCGGAGGATGCGGAAGTGGCAGGACGACTGTGGGAGCAAAACCAGACAAGCAGGATTATCACTGGGAGATCGTGCCTGTTTTGAGTCTGGGATTACGATTAGGGGTTTCCCGTTTTGACAAGCGATCGCGCCTGGAGTTCTCTCCATTTGTCCCTCAATGTGCAAATAATTCGATGACGAGCCACTCATTCGAGCACCCCCTTTCTTTTTCTCTTCTTCTCTCCGTGAACTCTGTGCCTCTGTGGTTCTTTAATCCAAAGAACAAGACTCCTTACGTATCTTCTCCATAACCTCCTGCCACTCTACCGAAGGATTAGCTACCCCAAAGACTTCCCAAAAAAAAATCTGACCAAAATTCTTGATCCGCAAAAATATTCAGCTCTTGCCAATGCCCTCTCTTCCTCCGAAGCCCCCTCCCACATCATCAACTCCTTAGCAATAGTCTCCCGCTCCTCCTTAATAATAAAAGGAATTTTTTTCGTGCCAGTCTTAGTTTTCTCCTTCCTCAGTCACCTCATACCTTACCCAATAATCATATTCCTCACCAGCTTGCAACTCTGGCCCTTCATAGAAGACTTGTTGCTGCTCTTCTACCACCTCATAGCGCCAGATTGCCGACTCACTAGCAGGCAAACGAACTTCAATTTCTAGTACAGTTCCCTGCCAGATAAATAAAGGACGCTCATGCCAGATTTCTAATAAGTCTGGATCGCCTTTACTAGGCCAAATTGAACAAAAACTATCCCGCCTGGTACCTCCATCTCTTTCCTTGCGGCGAAAGATATCCAAGATCCGGTCTACTATCGATTTATGTTTTCTGTTTACTGTGATTGCTTCTCCCAACGATATCACTTTCAACCAAATTCTCAACAGACACAACTGGTAAAACTAACCATAGTCATGCCAATAGTTAGCAAGATAGATGATAATTGCCTAAGATTACGCATAAGTTTTGTTCCTCAACACAGGTGATATATAGATAAAAAAAAACAACCGATGGTAACAACCACGGAATGAACAGCAAAGCTGAAATATAAACTTGTAGACTAACGATGCCAGAGATAGCCGCTGCACTAACTAACCCTTTTCCCCATTGATGACGCTGCTTTTGTTCCTGCTGAAGTAACCATAACGTTACTCTTTTCCCCAGTAATGCCGCTATCACAATTAGCCACCAATCAGGAATTAAGAGAACTTGATGCTGGGATAAGAGATGATGAAACCATATAAGCATGAACCTCTCCACCTGTGAAAAACTTGGGGGCAAGTGAAATTTTGCTTACTGAAATGCTCTACTCGACACCAATACCTCAGAGCTAACGGCACAGAAAAAGTATCGTCAGCCTCGTGATATCCTCCAGCAGCAATAATCACCACTTGCTCTTTTATTCGAGGAAAAGTACCCTTGGAAAATTTCCAAGCAGGTGTGTGCTCGTAAGTTTGCTGGGGAGGCAGGGAAAAATCAATAATTGAACGTAATCCCAAGAAAGGATGCACTTGCTCTTCTAACAGAGCAATCATCTCAGGTTCTTGCTGAAGATAAGCACTAACTTCCTGCCGAAACTCACCTTTATTCTCTAGCCGAGGTTGAAGCTGAGTTGGAAAGCCATCCTTCTGGTTAAGAGTATGAGCCAGTGCCAGTGAGTAAGCAAAAGGACATTGCTTTTGGCAGGTAGCATCTTCAGGTAATTTAACATCCCAATCCAAAAATTGGATATCTCCCGGTAAACTCCAACTAGTCTCAGCAATCTGAGGAAAAACCTCTAACTTTTTCCCTTTCATTAACCGCAAACACCAACCAAGTGCCCACTTCTGCAACAGTAGAGCGAAGAGCTTGAGTCAGGTCTTCCTGTTTCGGTTCTTGAGTATCTAAGATATAATCGATACCAACCGTCTTCGCATTTAATTCCCGCAGACGATCGACTAATTGAGCTAAGTATTGCCGATCAATAGGGTTTGTCTCAAAGTACTCAATCTCTTTGTTAGCCTGATTAATCGATTCCTGATCAACGGCAACCAGTAAAACTGGCGGTTGTGGATTATTAGGTAACTGATAAGTCTGCTGACGATATAAAGCTTGAGTGAAGGTTCGTAGCTCAAACAACAAATCCTGAACAGGAAACCATCAGACTAAGGAGTAGAGTAGCACCAAAAGCGATCGCTTCTCTACGGGATGGCTGCCAATCTCGCCACAACCGCTTCCAACGAGAACGCTCAAAGTGAAATAATTCTGTTGCAAGGGAGGGGTGACGAAACAGGGAAGGAATGAGATAGGCACTAGGGTAAGTAATCTTTTCCTGCTCACAATATTGACAAGCATCCAACATCGCCTGTTGAATATCTTGATAAGCCGCCAAACTTTGGCACAACTGCTTTAGAAAAACCTCTGCTACCTCGTCGTGAATGCGCTCTCGCATCACTAGAACCTGGGGAAATCCTAATTTAATCAGGGATTCAGCTATACTAAGTCCACTACAAGAGTTAAAAATTGCTACTTTTAATCCCTGTTCCTTAGCTTGGAGCAATGCTGAGGAGATTTCGCTGATGGAGAGGAATACCTGAGGCGCAAGTTCAATTATCCCTCCAGTTAGATTCCCTTCATTACTATGTCCAGCAAAAATGAGCATATCCCAACCACGCTCATCTGCGATCGCTTTTGTTATCCGCTGACGAAAGTCTCTAATTTCTAAGGCACAAGGAAAGGGTTCTTCATCCTTCTGCCCTCTGCCCTCTGCCTTCTGCCTTCTCTCAAATTGGACGAATTCAACCTTGGCAACTTTCGAGAGAACTTGCAGTGCTTTACGATCGGCTTGCAGATTAAGTTCAGAAGTATTACCTAAGATTACCAAAATTCGAGCTTGTCCTCTTTTTTGCTTTGGCTCAACCCAGACTGATTCATCCCTAATATCTAGAAGGGTACGGGAGATACGGAGGTTTGCCAAAGGTGCATCTTGGGAACCCAATTGCCAAGCCTCCCAGGGGAGTCTCGCTAAATCGATATTGTTACAAGCTACCAAAAGCTCAACACAAGAATGGTTCCCTACTACCTCCTTCTGAATCTTCTGCCGGATAGCAAGCAACTCTTCACCCCCCAACCACCGATGAAATGCTTGTAGCAAGACTTTTTCCGCTTTCTCAGTTTCATGTTTCCAATCCATCGAAGGAGGAGGCAGGTTAAAATCAGTTTTAGCTCGTCCCCGCGTCAGTACAGGATAGGCTCTGAGGTAACATTGCTGCCAATTTTGGTACAACTGGGTAAGATTGGTAGGATATTTGAGGCTGGCTGAAAGTTGTTGCCGCTCACCCCAGGCAAGTTGAACAGTGCAATTAGAACCATGACACCAAATATTTAGTTGGAAGATGGAAGAGTTCATTGATAATTGATAATTGATAATTGATAATTGATAATTGATAATTGATATTTCTTCAATTCTCTCTGCTCCCCTGCCTTTTTATTTGAAAATCCCTTAATGGCTGGGAGAAAAGATAAAAGGAGGTAACTTTAGCTCCTTGTCATTGAGAGTAATTGTTATAAAAAACTGATCATCTAAATTACCGACTACGCAACTGCCTAGATAAAAGTCATGGGTTTCCAGCACTCGCTCGGATAGAATATTGCTTTGATCAGCAACTTCTAGCTTGATGCCTTGAGGTAAAAAGCCACCATACTCTGCACCTAAAATTAACAGTAATGACCATTCTTCGTTAACTTCCTGCTGCTTTTCTCTATCTTCTGCTATTAAATGCCAACCAGCAGCAAAAAGTTGTAAAGGAATCTCATCAACAGCTATGCTTTGATAAGAACCACGAGCCTCTGGAGGAATTTCCATGCCTTGGTTAATCAATTGTGCGATCGCAAAATCAAAACCTTCACTAGAACGCCATCCAGCAGCAACAGCAGGAGTAAGGCTTGCAGGCATTCCCCACCCTAAGCTCCTAGAAAATTCATCAATTTCATCCCTCAACCAGACAGCAATATTTACAGCTTGCTCAACAATGCTTTCCTCTTGTAAGGCAGAAGGCAGAAGGCAGGAGACAGAAGGAGAGAGTCCTTCATTTTTCTGACTTATTTTAAAATCAGCAGTATTTGCCCAATGCAAACTTAGTAACAAGTTATCAGCATCGAGATCAAACAGATTTAGAGGTAACTGGTAAATACTAGCTGCTTGTACTGATAATCTACCGAACTCTTGAGTATTGAGAAGTTGGTCATAACGAACAAAACCACGGATGCTTGCTTGCTCTTCTTCTTCCCAGACTTCCATAATCACATAAAAATGGGCAGCAAATTCTGGCAGTTCAATCGCCGCTTTGGGGATTCTAACGATATTGTCAATCAGACTTTCTGTGGCAATCAAACACAGCTTAAACTCACCAACTCTGAGATTACAAACTACTTCGAGTACATTAGCAAGTTCAGGTTGCACTGTCGAACAATCAGCTTCATCAACCCTCATATCTCCCGCTCGTTCTGTGAGCCACTCAGTAAAGCTCCGTAGAGCAAGTATATTAAGATAAGCCTGCCACTGTTTGCTTGGATCACTTATGCGATCGCTAATTTCCATTGCCTGAGTATAGTATTCAGACTCTAGGGGAATTATCTGTCCTTGTAAAACTTGAAAGTCTAGCATTTGTTGTTGGTTGTTTGTTGTTTGTTGTTGGTTGTTTGTTGTTTGTTGTTGGTTGTTTGTTGTTTGTTGTTGGTTGTTTGTTGTTTGTTGTTGGTTGTTTGTTGTTTGTTGTTGGTTGTTTGTTGTTTGTTGTTGGTTGTTTGTTGTTTGTTGTTTGTCCTTTGTTGTTTGTTGTTTGTCCTTTGTTGTTTGTTGTTGGTTGTTTGTTGTTTGTTGTTTGTCCTTTGTTGTTTGTTGTTTGTTGTTTGTCTAATGACCAATGAGAAAATGACGGATGTGCTGAGCAACTAGACTATTAGAATAATGGTGATAATTATGTTTCTCTGCTTGAGCTTGTTTGAACATACTGAGAATATCTGCTATAGGTTCCTCTAGCAGTTGAATTGCAATCCCTGGCTGCTCCTCCAATATTTGTAGATGTTCTGCTGCCGCTTCCTGCTTTGCCCAGTTGAAAAAAAGTTCCTTTAATAGTACTAACATTTGGTTTTGACTATCCTTTAGTAATGCAGGCAAACTAAGCAACCGACTAACTTGATACTCATGTTGCAGTCCGATTTTCCAGGCAATTTCTCCCATCGATAGTCCAGAAACATACAAATACTTCAGAGCAGGGAGATATTGAGAAGATTGCTTGACAAGCTTGCGGCTACGGCTGTTTTGTAAGTAAGTGAGGCGATTGAGGATGGTTGATTGTAGAGAGCTGTCTAACCACTGAAGACGCTTTTGCCAATAGTCTGGCTGGAATTGTTGTTGTACACAATAGTAAAATTCTGTAATTTCCCGCTTTTCCAATTCCTCTAAATCATTGAATTCAGTACCAGAAATTATTTCACTAATGGTAATCTCATAATTACCACTAATCAAAGCTTCTGACCGACACATTTCCCTTGGCTGCTTACAGAGAAAATTTCTAATTTTTTGCAGCTCATCCTTTAAAGCTTGAGTAGAAGCAATGGCAATTGATTGTTTTTGTAATTCATCGAGCATCATCTTAAATAAGTGATCACGTTTTTTTTCTCCTTTATCCTGAGATTTACTTTTGAGTTGCTCACGCCTATGCCGCTGATTAACCTGGCGTAAAACAGTTAATAGCTGAACATGATAGGCAATCTTATCTACAGAAAAATTAGAAGAATGTTGCTCCAAATATTGCAGTTGCTCAGGCTTAACTTTACTGAGAAATCGCCAGAGGGAGTCAGGATGAAAGCCATATTCCCGGAGAATGAGCTTAACCTCTGGCTCCTGCTTCACCATAAAACTAGTCCAATTAGCTAAATTCCTCCCCTGGGAGCGATTGGGTTCAAAAGTAGCTAAAACTTTAAAACTAAAAGGTTGGCTGACGGCTTGTAAACCCTTACCATTGATAACTAGCAGTCTTTGTCTCTCATCCAAAGCAAATTTCAGGCGCTTATCATCATCTTCAAGGACAAATTGCAGCAGTTTACCCTCATCATCTAGAACACAGGAATATAAATCGTTAGCTAGGATATTTTTATCACTGATACTAATGTATTTTTTAACTAAGCGATCGACACTTTGCTTAGCTGCATAGGAGATGTAGCACCGTAGATTAAGAGCAGCATGAGAGCGAATTGAAGCTTCGCTAGAGCGGCACAAAGTCCACAACTGATGTTGAATTGCTTTCTTATTTGCTTTCGCCAATGAACTTAGTTTGCCTGAAAACAGAAATTCCTTAGCTACTGCAACCTCAAATTCACACTTTCCTCGACCCGGGTTAAGCCTGACAATTGTCCAGTATTTACGTAGCTCAACCATCCCCATGTCCCTACGGCTCTGTGTTGCTGTCATACTCAAGGTAGAACTCTGTCTTTTAATAAGTAAATAGTGGCTCCAATCTGAAGTTATGCAGTTGGCGATGCATAATCATTTGATAGGCTGAATAAACTGATCAAATTCTGCAACCAGAGGCTATCTTGTTTTTCAGCGTTGTCATTCCTACTTACAATCGCCTGCCAATTCTTGAAAAGTGCCTGAGAGCTTTAGAAAAACAGCAACTCAGTGCTCATAGTGTAGTCACTGGTTATGAAGTTGTTCTAGTGGATGATGGCTCCACTGATGGTACTCTAGAATGGCTAGAAGCTCATCAGGAAGAATTTCCCCATGTGCGATCGCACTCTCAAGAGCACTTAGGCCCAGCAGCAGCTCGAAATCTGGGGGTGGAACAAGCTCAAGGAGAGATGATCATCTTTATTGATAGTGATTTAGTAGTTACTAACCATTTTCTTGATTCACATGCCGAAGCTTTAGTCAAGGGAAAAAAGAAGATGGGAAGCGATCGCTTTTTTACCTACGGTTGGGTGATCAATACCAATAACTTCGATAATCCTACCAGCGAACCTTACAAGCTTACTGACTTTTCTGCTGCCTACTTTGCCACAGGAAATGTTGCAATTGCCCGCAAATGGCTCGAACAAGCAGGACTTTTCGACACCCGCTTTCAACTCTACGGCTGGGAGGACTTAGAACTAGGTGTCCGACTCAAAAAGTTGGGTTTGAAACTAATAAAATGTCCTGAAGCTGTAGGCTATCATTGGCATCCACCCTTTAACCTAGACCAAATTCCCTCCATGATTGACCGAGAAATTCAACGGGGGCGTATGGGAGTTTTATTTTACCAAAAGCATCCTACTTGGGAAGTAAGGATGATGATTCAGATGAGTTGGTTGCACCGTCTACTCTGGGGCATTCTTTCCTTGGGAGGGAGACTTAATGAAAGAACCATGGCGCCTTTGCTTCAATGGTTGATTAATCGAGGTAAGCCTCAGTTAGCGCTGGAAATTGCTCGTATTTTTCTTAATTGGTACAACGTTCAGGGAGTTTATGCCGCTTATGCTGAGGATGTAAATAGTTAACAGCTAATGGTTAATTGCTAATGGTTAATGGTTAATGGTTAATGGTTAATGGTTAATGGTTAATGGTTAATGGTTAATGGTTAATTGCTAATTGCTAATCTCTGAATAAACACTGAGTCTCCGAGTGAGGAGGAAAGAGCCAGAGGAGAGGGTGGGTTGCGTTGGTCATTATTTTTTGGTATTATTTTTTTATGATGGGAAAAGTGTGGGCTCATATATAAAGTGTTGGGTATAATGAAACCCAACACCAGTTAAAAACTAATCGATCAAATTAAGGTTGCCACGGGACTACTGTAGCTAAAATAGTCAGTAGTAAAACTACCGCACCAACTATGCCTGCCAAACATATTCGCTTTGACTGGGCCATCAAAAGACTACTACGCAATAAGGCTAATTATGTCGTCTTGGAAGGGTTTTTAAGCGAATTATTAAACACTGACATCACTATTAAAACCCTTCTCGAAAGTGAAAGCAATCAACAAACTAGTGATGATAAAGCTAACCGCGTAGATATTCTGGCTGAAACTGCCAACTCGGAGTTAATCCTTATCGAAGTACAAAACAACTCCCAACTAGATTATTTTCATCGTATGCTCTACGGTGTTTCTCAGTTAGTTACCGAATATCTCGAACAAGGACAAGAGTACGGCCAAATTAGGAAAATCTACTCAGTAAATATCGTCTACTTTAAGCTCGGCAAGGGAGAAGACTATATTTATCGTCTGCGCTCAGAGTTTGTCGGGATCAATAAAGGAGAAGTCCTAGAACCTACCCTAGCTCAAGAAAGAAAATTTAATATAGAAAAAGTAGCAGATATCTTTCCAGAATACTACCTGCTGAAAGTCAAGAATTTTAAGGGGTTAGTGAAAAGTAGTCTTGAGGAGTGGATCTATTTTCTCAAAAATAGTGAGATTAAAGATGATTTTGTTGCTAAAGGCATGGTAGAAGCCAAGGAAAGCTTGCGAGTAAATAATTTATCAGAACAAGAAAGAGCGGCATACAACCGTTATATGGACAACAAGAGTTACGAAGCCAGTATCTTGAGTACCCAAGAGTTTGAGGCACAATGGCAAATTGAACAGATTGAGGAAGCTCAAATTAGAGGTAGGGAAGAAGGTATCCAACAAGGTATCCAACAAGGTATCCAACAAGGTATCCAACAAGGTAGGGAAGAAGGTATCCAACAAGGTATCCAACAAGGTATCCAACAAAAAACAATAGCGATCGCGCGCTCATGTAAACAACAGGGTTTAGATGTGGACACTATTATGGAAATAACCCAACTATCTAGGGAAGATATTGAAGCTTTGTGAGTTTATTCTTTCCTCTTGTGGAACTGGCAAGATGCCAGTTCGGAGATTAAAACAGCCTAGAAGCCTGTTCCAGCATCTTCCTTCTTCCACTTTATCTGTGTGTTCCATCTGTTCCTCTGTGGTTTTTTTTCACATAGCTTGCGATTGCCTCCAACATCTCCGTAGTTGCTCGCACACGTTGTAGAATAAACACAACAGAATTGGCGAATGCGATCGCTCTTATGAACGAAACCATTACCCTCGAAATCTCCCAAGACATCCTCGCAGCCTTAAAGATGGGTGTCCAAGATCTTGGTCAAAATATTCGACTCCTCGCCGCCATTGCTTTTTACCAGGAAAAAAAGCTATCCCTGGGTAAAGCAGCAGAATTAGCTCAAATGAACCGACTTACCTTTATGGATCTACTAGCCACCAAAGGCATTATCCTATTTGACTACGACGAATCGGCTCTGACAACTGATTTAGCTGGTATTGCGCAACTCCCATTGAATGAATAAAATCGTCAGCAATGCCACTCCTCTGATCGCCTTTGCTAAGATTGGGCAATTACCCCTGATGCAAAAAATAGTCGGTAACTTAATCATTCCCGAAGCAGTTGCACAGGAAATATCTGCCTATAAATCCACAGCACCAGGTAGCATCATCCTTGCTGATGAACCTTGGATTCAGGTAGAATCCCTCCAATCACAGACCCAAATGCAATTGCTTCTGCCAGCTCTGGATAGAGGAGAAGCCGCTGTAATTGCCTTGGCTCTAGAACTAAAAGCTAGTTTAGTACTGATAGATGAATTAACTGGACGCAAAGTAGCCCAATCTCTACAGCTCAAGGTTACTGGTTCCGTTGGTTTACTCATTAAAGCCAAGGAGATGGGAGAAATTGAAGCTGTTAAACCCTTCTTACATGCCATGCAACAAGAAGGTATCTATTTTAGCCAACGCTTCATTGATGCAGTTTTAATGCATGTTAGTGAACTCTGATAAGTGAGTACCGTCTAGAAGGCTATTCTACTTCTCTCTGTGTTCCTCTGTGCCTCTGTGGTTCATTCCCTCTACAGGCGCACACCTACTCCATTATTGAATAATCCTAGCAAAAAATAATAACCAATGCAACTAACCGAGATTCAAACAGGCTAGAAGCCTGTTCCACCATATTCCTTTGACTCAATTCTTCATAGACTTTTGCTTTGTGCCTGTTTTATTTAGGTTCTTGTGGTTGGAGTTGCCGTATTTTCCGAAATCTGCTTCCCTTGTGTCAACATATACTCCAAAAAAGTCTGAGCAACAACAGATAGTTGTTTACCGTTGGGGTAGACAGCATACCAATGACGCTCAATGGGAAATTTTTCCACATCCAAAATCGTCAACTGTCCATTAGTTCCTTCGAGTGCTAAGGTATGACGAGATAATGCCGAAATTCCTAGTCCACCAGCTATAGCTTGTTTAATCGCCTCATTACTACCTAAATCCAACCGCACTTTGAGGGAAATTTTATGTTCATCAAATAGATCTTGTACCGCTTTGCGTGTACCGGATCCAGGTTCTCTCATAATAAAAGGTTCAGCAGCAATACGTTCAAGAGGAATATTTTTTTCGTTAGCCAAGGGATGATTTGCCGGTGCCAAGATAATCAAAGGGTTTTCTAATACTGCTTGGTAGGTGACATCAAGATTTTCCGGAAGTTGGCTCATAACATACAAGTCGTCCAAATTCTCGCTCAAGCGACCAAGGATATATTCATGGTTGGTAACCTGCAGAGAAATATCGATACCTGGATACTGCTGACAAAACGGACCTAATAAACGAGGGACAAAATATTTAGCTGTTGTAATAACTGCTAGGCGTAGGCGTCCCTGTTTTAGACCCTTTAAGTCTGACAAAATCATCTCAAACTTGTCTAATTTGTCAAAGACTTCCCGGCAAGTCTTGACAAGTTCCTCTCCAGCTTGTGTCAGATAAATACGCTTGCCTACTTGATCAAACAAAGGCATCCCAACAATCTTAGTTAACTGCTTTACCTGCATAGAAACTGTGGGTTGGGTAAGAAATAGCTCCTCTGCTGCTCGTGTAAAGCTATTGTGTCGAGCAACTGCTTCAAATACCCTTAACTGATGCAGTGTGGCTTGTTTCAATGATGTTTCCCCCAGATAGTACATAGATCATACTCTATCGTGCTCGCAGATAAAATAGGTATTATTCTATATATTTAAGATTCTAGGATTCTGACTGGCAAAGGTCAATCGAGCTTACTAAATATGAGATATCAGATTTCCTGTTGATCTTTGGTCTGAATCGGTAACTTTCTTAAATCTGGCAGTTCTACGAGTTCTTTTTCCGCTTCCTTAACCTCAATGGGTAACATCAACGGTTGGGGTTGCTCCTCAATCAGGCAACTTGCCAGTGGCAGAGATCGCTCCAAGTCTTCTAGAGGTCGAGGAATTACCGTAACGGCAATTAATTCACCAATTCGGTTCGCTTCTGCAATACCAACTTGTAAAGCCATAGCAACATCTGCCACACGACCTTGGATAATGGCAGTACATAAACCGTCTCCAATAGTTTCGTAGCCAGTTAGTTGAACATTGGCAGACTTAAGCATGGCATCAGCGGCGCCAACCATCGCTGGGAATCCTCTAGTTTCTAAAAGACCAATAGCTTGATTACTAATACGACTACGATTGTGTTTTTGAGCTTGCTCGAGTAGTTGAGAGCCGATAGGAAATATGACTTCTAAATTGGGGAACGGTCGTGGGATAACTAGAGAGGAAAGGAATTGACCTTCTCGTTGAGCATGTTCCACACCAGCTTGAACAGCAATCCGCGCTTCTGCGATCGCACCTCGGACGATAGCAGTACATTGACCACTACCAATTTTTTCATACCCTATGAGGATCACTCCCGCTGCCTTAAGCATGGCATCAGCTGTGCTGACAATGACGGGAAAACTCAAAGTAGAAACTAAACCCAAGGAGGTTGACTTGAGGCGATAGTTACTGCTTGGATCGTTGCTGACGTCCGTATCAGTGGAGGAGAATGTATTGCTTCTGCGTAAAGGGTCTTGGGGGACAATACCATATCCATGTTTGTATAACTCCATGACTAGACTCCTTCATTTAGATAGTTGTTGGTTATTGGTTGTCTGCTGTATCCAGTCTAGAAACTAAACAACTTAAACACTAACAACTGATCACAAAAAGCGACGGGGAAGCCAACTTCTTCGGGAGTATCCCATAATTAGACCTACCTACTTATTGGTAATAGCCAGATAAAGTCTAATCTTCAATTATATCATTAAAATTTAATTTTTTAAGATTGTGCGATAAAAAACAATAGTATGGTTAAAAGCTCAATCTAACCTGACAAAACAAAGTAGGCAATTTCCAATCAATGACCATACTTATTGTTCAAGCTAATTTCCGAAAACCTTGAGTCACATAAGTAAATTTGAGCCACATTAGGCGTAAATTATGACTAATGACTAATGACTTCCCTTATGCAACTTATTAATCCTTTACGTTTCCATAACCTGCGCGGGGATCTGTTTGGTGGTGTCACTGCTGCGATCGTCGCCTTACCTTTAGCACTGGCTTTTGGTGTATCCTCGGGTGCTGGAGCAATCACAGGTCTTTATGGAGCTGTTTTTGTGGGTTTGCTGGCTGCTCTATTTGGAGGCACTCCCTCACAAATTTCTGGTCCTACTGGTCCGATGACTGTGGTAATGGCTACAGTCTTTACTGCTCTGATAGCGAAAAATCCCGATACTGGTTTGGCAATGGCTTTTACAGTGGTCATGCTGGGCGGGTTATTTCAAATCCTATTCGGAGTGCTGCGGCTAGGTAAATACATTACCCTAATGCCCTACACAGTAATATCTGGTTTCATGTCCGGCATTGGCGTAATCATTATTTTCTTACAGATCGGTCCATTGCTAGGACATGAAGGCTCTGGCAGTGTAGTGAACTCTCTCCGCAACTTGCCAAGTTTCCTAGCAAATCCCAATCCCGCAGCAGCTGGTTTAGGAATACTGACGTTAGTAATTGTTTTTGGAGCGCCAGCTAGGCTAAATCGAGTGGTACCGTCACCATTGTTGGCCCTAATAGTTGGTACTTTGATTGCGACTTTCCTACTGCCAGGTACTGGCCTCAGGCTGATTGGAGATATCCCGACTGGTCTACCAAAAATAAATTGGCCAGTATTTCAGCTAGACCAAATCAAGGATATGCTTGTCTATGGACTGATGTTGGCAACATTAGGTTCCATCGATTCCCTACTCACTTCACTGGTTGCTGACAACATTACCAGAACTCAGCATAACTCCGACCGGGAATTGATTGGTCAGGGCATCGGTAATACGATCGCAGGATTATTTGGTGGACTACCTGGTGCAGGAGCAACAATGCGTACCGTAGTCAATGTTCGTGCTGGTGGTAAAACGCCTCTCTCCGGCATCGTCCATGGTTTAATTTTGCTAATCATTGTCTTGGGTGCAGGAAGCCTGACAGAGAGTATTCCCCATGCAATCCTGGCTGGCATCTTAATTAAAGTCGGTATCGATATTATCGACTGGAGCTTCCTCAAGCGTGCTCACCGGATATCTCTGAAGGCAGCAGCAATTATGTATGGAGTCCTGTTGCTGACGGTATTTGTAGACCTGATTACTGCTGTGGCAGTTGGGGTATTCGTAGCTAATCTATTGACGGTTCAAAAACTGACTGAATGGCAAGCTGGCGAGATCCAAGCAACTACTACTCCCAACGATGACATGCCCTTAAGCCATGAGGAAAAACAGCTTTTGTTAGAAGCTCATGGTCGTATTCTACTGTTCCGTCTTGGGGGGCCAATGAGTTTTGGAGCTGCTAAATCAATTTCTCAGCGGATGACGATTGTGGAACAATACGATGTCTTGATTCTAGATCTCGCCGATGTACCGATCTTGGGGGTTACTGCTTCTTTAGCGATCGAAACTATGGTTAAGGAGGCTCTTGAAAAACGTCGTGAAGTGTTTATTGTAGGCGTCTCTGGTGATGTACAAAAGAGGTTGCGACGCTTGGGAATCTTGGACAATTTACCGCCGCGAAATCGGCTCACAAATCGCCTTGATGCATTGCAACAGGCTGTTGAACTCATTAATGGATATCAACCAGAGGTGAGTGAATCAGAATTAAAAATGTAAAGTTAAATACAAAAGCGATCGCAAACAGGTAAGTCTGTCAATAGCGATCGCTTTTGTGGCGGCTCAGTTGTTGCTTAAATATCCTGTTCGCTCAACTCACGAGTTATGTGGTCAAAAGGCTGATCAACAAATGAAGTATCATTCACACCAGCTTCTGTGACCATGTTTTTTACCATATCCTTCATAATCTGGACGCCACGAACTGTGGGAGCAATTGGCACTCCTAAGGAGTTGTAGGTCTCCCGCAGACCTTGCAATACCCGCTCATCTAGCACATCCATATCACCTGCAACTAAAGCATAGCTGGCATAGCGCAGATAATAATCCATATCCCGCAGACAAGCTGCATAGCGACGAGTAGTGTAGGCATAACCACCGGGAAGCAGTAGTTCTGGTACATCCTCAAACAACTGTAATCCAGCCTGCTTGACAATTGATGCAGCATTAGCATTGATTGTAGTTGCTGCTACAACTCGTGCTGTACCAGTTTCAAAGTAGGACTTGAGTGAGTCCATCGCATTCCGGTCTAGGTAACGACCTGTACCGTCATAATTCTTAATCAAGTTTGTGATTACATCCCGCATTCAATTTTTCTCCCAACCAAAAATCTGCATATCTTTATTTATTAATCATCACATAGGCTTGGTACGTCTATGTATCCATTACCTATTTCAATTAAAATGGAACACCACAATATTGATGCTCTGTTCAAAGCCTAAGGCTTTGTTAATTTTGCTACATTTTGCAATTTTTATCAGTAAAGGTTGAGCAATTAGGTATATTTTGTATCTTAAGATACAAAATATACTACTCTCTATCCCTAGGATTAGTCAGGCGTAAAGTAACCTAGTCTCCAAAACAGCGTGCGCTGATGTGGGATCGTCCCGTTGTCGTTAGGGTTGGCAAGGAAGACGCTCTTAAAGTCGCTACTGCTTTACTAAAGCTAATGTGCAATAGTAAAGCCGAACTAAGTTCAACAGAGTGCGATCGCGATCTCCTAGTAGCTCCTGTGGGGAATTACACCCCAATATCTAGGGAACATTTCTCTAACACAAGCGATTCCGATACTTGCTCAAGTTCGCATCTTTGATGGAAAACAGTCAGCTGTATAACTCTTAGGTCACTAACCACGCCACCAATAGCTATATTTTTAATCAACCGGGTGCCCAGTTGTGCCAAACTTGAGCGAGTTATCCACTATAGAGCCATATCTTTCCATTATCTGTCGACTTTGTATACAATTTTCAAGTTTACAAAAGGAGTAATCTATGCCTGAAACCCCACAAGAAGTCTTGAAAATGATTCAAGACCAAGACATTAAAATTATTGACCTCAAGTTCATTGACATGCCAGGAATCTGGCAGCACTGCTCCTTCTATCGTGATCTCATTGATGAAGATGCTTTTACAGACGGTGTAGCTTTCGACGGCTCAAGTATTCGGGGTTGGAAAGCAATTAATGAATCTGACATGTCAATGGTGCCGGATCCCAAAACTGCTTGGATCGACCCATTCATGCAAGAACCAACCCTGAGCATGATCTGTAGCATCAAAGAGCCACGCACGGGTGAATGGTATAGTCGTGATCCCCGTAGTATTGCTCAAAAAGCTCTTGATTTACTGACTAGTTCAGGAATTGGGGACGTGGCATTCTTTGGTCCAGAAGCTGAGTTCTTTATTTTTGAAGACGTCCGCTTTGACCAAACTGAAAACAAAGGTTTCTACTACGTAGACAGTGTTGAGGGGCGCTGGAATTCAGGTAAGGAAGAAGTTGGGGGCAACCTGGGGTATAAACCTAACTACAAAGAAGGTTACTTCCCTGTTCCCCCGACGGACACGCTGCAAGACATGCGTACCGAAATGCTGCTAACGATGGGAAAGTGCGGCGTACCCATTGAAAAACATCACCACGAAGTGGCTACCGGTGGACAGAATGAGTTGGGAATTCGCTTTGCTCCTATTATTCAAGCAGCTGACTATCTGATGACTTACAAGTACGTCACCAAAAACGTCGCCAAGAAATACGGCAGAAGTGCCACCTTCATGCCTAAGCCACTATTTAACGATAATGGTTCCGGGATGCATACCCACCAGTCTATCTGGAAAGATGGGCAACCTTTGTTCTGGGGTGATGGCTACGCCAATCTCAGTAAGATGGCATTGAATTACATCGGTGGTTTGCTCAAACATGCTCCAGCACTGTTAGCCTTCACTAACCCCAGCGTTAACTCCTACAAGCGCTTAGTACCTGGTTTTGAAGCTCCAGTGAACTTAGCTTACTCCCAAGGTAACCGGTCGGCTTCAATCAGGATACCCCTCTCTGGCCCTAATCCTAAGGCTAAGCGGTTAGAGTTCCGTTGTCCTGATGCTACTTGTAACCCTTATCTAGCATTTGCTGCTATGCTTTGTGCTGGAATTGATGGGATTAAGAACGAGATTGATCCTGGTGAATCCCTAGATGTGGATATCTATGACCTCAGTCCAGAGGAATTGAGCAAAATTCCTTCTACCCCTGGTTCTTTGGATGCTGCTCTGGAAAGTTTACAAAATGATCATGCCTTTTTGACTGATACGGGCGTTTTCACTACAGACTTCATCGAAAACTGGATTGAGTACAAACTCGACAATGAGGTTAACCCCATGCGCCTAAGACCTCATCCTTATGAGTTCTCTCTCTATTATGATGCTTAGTCTCAATTGATTGGTTTTGTAGGAGTAGGGCAATACCTGCTCCTATCTCAAAACTTTACCTGGATATCTCCAGTTACAAAAGCCATTCTACCTAGAGTGGCTTTTTTGTCATTGCTTATCGGCTGGCTTGGGCTAGAAGTTACTTAAAAATTTACGGATTAGTTGAAAATATTGGGCGGGGTGTTTGGTCACTAACAGAAAAGGGACGAACTATTAAGGTTATTGATCAAAAACAAATCAAGCGTGTAGTCAAGCATAAAACAAAGAAGGCATCATCTGAAACTAAATCTGATGAGTCAACTTCATCTGAAGAATTTGCGACAGTCGATAATAACTCAGAGAATCTTCCGTTAAGCACTCAAATACCAGTTGACTCGGAAGTATGGATAGAGAAATTGCTCTCTATACTTCAGAAAGTTCCTCCTGATGCATTTGAGCGGTTATGTCAACGTCTTCTTAGGGAGTCAGGATTTGTTAAGGTTGAAGTAACGGGTAAAAAAGGGGATGGAGGGATTGATGGTATTGGTGTCCTCAAAATTGCTTTATTAAGCTTTCAGGTTTTTTTTCAATGCAAGCGTTATGCTGGGTCAGTAGGAGCGTCTGAGATTCGAGACTTTCGTGGTGCAATGGTTGGTAGAACTGATAAAGGACTATACATCACAACAGGTACTTTCACCAGTACTGCTAAAAAGGAAGCAACTAGAGATGGAGCTCCAGCTCTTGATTTGATTGATGGTGAGCAACTTTGCCGGATTCTCAAAGACCTAAATATTGGTGTTGAAACTAAGACGATTGAAGTTGTCGAAATTCATGAGTCTTGGTTCAATCGTCTCTGAAATTAAACCATTAATTGGTGCAAATAGCCCGAATAAATTCCAAAGTAGGCGATCGCTTCTTATTGGTTATGCTCGCGGATGGCTTGAATAAATTCTTTTACAGCATCATACTGATCATACTGATCAGGGTGTACAATGTAGCGCAACAATAGAGATTTGTTAAAAGGGAAATTGTCATTAGTCATTTGTTGTTTGTCATTTGTTGTTTGGTAATTGGGAATGTCTCCCTTGTCTCCCCCATCTCCGGGTGAACGAAATATGAAGTCGGATTTCTATTCTCCGCGTCTGGAGCGTCTGCTTACTTGTTACTCCACCCTTTTTTTCGCTCACCCCCCATCTCCCCATCTCCATCTATTCAGGCTTATCCTTTTTTGTCGCCAGCATTAAATTTGATTGATTGACGCCAAACTTGTAGCCAATACCAAAATTCAATGGCTTGATGCTCTCATCACCTTGATAAATCTTCCTAAGATCTGGCTGATACCGCTCAGCAAATAGACCAATGGGACTGGTATAGTTACCATAGAATGTCAGATCCCACTTATCTTCGTCCACATACTTGACTGGCATACCTGAATCATCTTGTAGCAGATAATTGCTTTGGTTAAGAATCAAATCCCGAATCTGGGAAAAACTATCTCGGTACATTAGGTAGGAGGCAGCTTTGAGATAGGTAGTCGGGGTTTCTAGCTGCTTGACAAATGCCTCAAGTTGGGGAGTTTTTTCTAAGCCTTCATTAGATATATCAGTAGAGAAATAATGGAGGGTTCGTGGCTCTGATTCTCCTTCCGGTAAAAAGGAAATTTTGACTCCCGGAATTGAGTTGCTATCTTCACTAGCTTCATCTCCCTCACCTTGAGGTTGAATATTGGCATTTTGATCCATGCTGATTAGCTGTATATCTAGGATCTGGTTATTAGTGCGAGCCATGAAAACCAGTAAAATTGGCAAAGCTCCTTGTTTAGCCAAATCTACCTGCATATCATTGGTGCGGAAAAAGCTAAATTTCAGGATTTCCGACAGAGCACCAACCACTCCCTGTAATTTGGTATTTCTTTGAGCTTCGGAGAGTTCTTCGAGATCGAAAACTTCTCCGACAGGCTCTAGAGCTATCATCACATACTCACTACCCTTCGGGAATAAAGTAAAGCCATACAAGAAATCTGGTCCACTAAAGGGATAAAAGATGGGGGGAGAAGAGGCATTGATAGTTTGAAGTTCTTCTTCGGACCATGCTCTGGCTTTAGACAATTGTTGTCCTTCGAGTTGTGACCAAGCACCATTTAAATAACTAGCATGATTTTGCCAAGTGCTACTGGCCGTCATTTCAGCGATTGCTTCATTTTCGCTCACATCCATACCGGCGAGAAACCTAGCAGTAGCAGTTAGTTTGGCAGTTTTTTCCTCATCAAATTCAGCTAGAGGGTCTTTCGGTGTTTCGTCAGCTTCAGCAACTTCGGTTGTTTCTTCTGTTGCTTGTTCAGTTGTATTAGTATTGCCGCAAGCTCCGACAAAAACTAGTAGTCCAAGCAGTGCTAACAGTAAAGACAGGGATTTTTTTGTGTTCATATAATTTCTGGCAAAATTCATTTAATTTTGACTCAATCTTGAGAATCTGAGGACACAAGTTTTTTCTTAGCAGCGAATAAGTAGACCGGTAAGCCGAGAGCAATTGTACCTAATCCTGCCAAAGATTCAATGGGTTTGTCCTTGAAAATAAAGATCAGTATCCAGAGGCTGATTGCCAAGAAGAGCACTGGCGTCACTGGATATCCCCAGGTTTTATAGGGTCGGGGTACTTCAGGATACTTAAATCTGTGGACAAATACACCCAAAACCGTCATGAATGAAGATAGAGTCAGGGTAAATCCTAGGTAGGTAATTACAGCCTCAAAACTGGAGGTAATTACCAAAACGATAACTATAGCTAGTTGTAGGAGAATCGCATAGTAAGGAACACCGCTGGTGTTTTTTCTCGCGAGCAGTTTGAACAAGGGAATATCCTCACCAATTACCTGAGTCACTCTCGGTCCTGCCCAAACCATAGAGCTAATGGAAGATATTAGACCAAAAGAGATCAACATACCCATAATTTTGGCCCCGGAGGCACCAAAAATACTTTCAGCAGCGATATAACCTACTTCTAGTTGTCCTGCTAGCTTGTCGATAGGGGTGCTGTAAAGAAAAATAAAGTTGAGTAATAGGTATAACACCATCACCACTAAAGTCCCCAGCAATAGAGAGCGGGGTACATTTTTCTCCGGTTCTTCTACTTCATTAGCAATGTAGATCGAAGCATTCCAGCCGGAATAGGAGTAGGTGACATATACCAGCGAAATAGCAAAGGGTGTACTGGCAATTAGAGGTAAATCTCCTGAAGTTGGCAAGAAGTTGAGCGCTTGGGGTTCGGCTAACAACAGTCCGCACAAGATCAAAACAACGATCAATAGAACTTTTAAGATGGTGAAAATCTGTTGGAAATAGCTTCCTGTTTTGACATTATTTAGGTGAATCCAGGACACTCCGATGACAACTACTAAAGCGATCGCGGTGGCATTGATTATAGGAACAACACTGGTAAAATACTTTCCTAAAGCGATCGCTGCTGCTGCAATTGGCGCAGCGAAACCCACTGTCACAGAAACCCATCCAGACAGGAAGCCAATTATCGGATGATAAATCTTGGACAGATAATGATATTCTCCACCAGAACGAGGCATAACTGCTCCCAATTCACCGTAGCAGAGGGCACCGCAAAGGGCGAAAATTCCACCTACTATCCATAAGAACAGCAGGGCAAAACCGGATTGGATGTCTATGACTTGGAAACCCAGACTGGTGAACACGCCGGTTCCAATCATATTGGCTATGACAATGCAGATAGCCGTAAACAGGGTAATGAGACGAGGGTTTTGGTTCTGATTTTCCTTCATTAATTAAGTGCGAGTGTTTATTTAGGACTAAGTTAGTTATACTATCCCTATTTTTTGAAGCGAACCAGAGAGTTACAGAGTTCAAATATTTTTTCTGACTAGCACCATCACTCCTAAGACATGGGCTTCACTGTAGATTATTATTCATCCTTCATCCTTCATCGGATAGTATTGTTCCAGGCAATTAAGAAGTACCACCAACATAATCAACATACCAGCAGCATAAACATCCCCTCCCCAGGAGTCATGCAACCAACGAAATGCTTGATCTCTACTAGTACCATAAAAGAAAGTGAGTAAGGCATTGCGGATGATATTAGCACTAACGCTAATGAAAATCGTCCCCAAGAAAAACAGGGTTGTCTTCTTAGCTGATTTCCAGGTATCCATCCAATAAACTAGTATCAAGCCCACATAAAGATTAGTGAATAACATCTTGAGTCCTGCACAGTGAGGTGCAACTTCAACAATTCTTCCCCCAACGAACAAGTTAATCCCACTAATTGTGACATCCATACCCAAATGAGTAAGAAAAAAGCCTGCTGTACCTGCAATGAATCTTTGTAAGGGTAAGATATAAGGGGAAATCAAGTAAGGAACTGCGGTTGGTGTTGCTAAAAATGCTAATAGTAGTGGAAAACTTTGCAGTTTAAAGCCAGGAATACCTTTAAACCACAAGCAAAGAGCGGTTAATAAGATAGGAAAGGATAAATTTACTAGTTCTGATTGACCAGTTAAATAAAATAATCCTCCTAATACCAGTAAGGCAATACCCAGAGGATGGGTAGTATTGGGCAGCTGATGCCACTGCTGCCGATGTTTCCAGGCGATGTAGGCAGCAAAAGGTAGTCCAATCAAGCCATGACTGAAGTATTCATGCTCCAGACTAATACTTTTGTTGAGCCAGCCATCGCACCAATGAATGAGCAAAGGTGCATAAAGAATTAACAGTAAAGCTATGAGCAATCCATCAAAAAAGTAACGCTCGATGGCAACGGGAATTTTGCTTCGATATTGCATAATTTAAAAATTCCACAACCTAATACCCAATACCTAAAACCTAACACCTTATCCTTTTGAGGCAATCAACAACATAACTGATTTGAGCTTCCCTCAAACCTGGATACATAGGTAAAGACAAAATTTCCTGGCTAAGAGTTTCAGCTTGTGGAAAGTCCCCAGCTTGATATCCCAAATATTGATAAGCGGGTTGCAGATGGCAGGGGATGGGGTAATGAATACCAGTTTGAATTCCTAAGGCAGCAAGTTGATCTTGGATAGTTTGTCGGTCTACAGGATAACCAGCACTAACTCGAATGACGTAAAGATGATAAATATGACCAGTATCACTTTGATTTTTGATAGGGAAAATGCCTTGGCTCTGCAACGGCTCTAGGAGAGCATCATAATACCTAGCCGCCGAGTTACGGGACTGATTCCACCCACCTAAATAGGGTAATTTGACATTGAGAACCGCTGCTTGCAGAGTATCTAAGCGGCTGTTAGTACCAATATCTGTGTGGAAATATTTTTGAGGCGCTCCGTAATTGCGTAGCGATCGCATTTTTGCAGCTATGGTGGCATCCTTTGTCAGCACTATCCCCCCATTGCCAAAAGCTCCCAAATTCTTACTAGGGTAAAAGCTAAAAGCAGCTGCTTTACCAATCGAACCAGCTAAGTAGCCTTCCCGTTGAGCCAGATGAGCTTGAGCTGCATCTTCAAAAATCAGCAAGTTGTGAGCATCGGCTAATGCTAATAATTGCTTTGGGGAGACCATCTGACCATAGAGATGCACTGGTACAATTGCCTTAGTTTTACTTGTAATCGCCTCTTGGGCAGCTTTGAGGTCAATTAGGGCAGTGCTGGGGTCACAATCAACTAGAATCGGGGTTGCACCAGTTTGAATAACACTAATCAAGGTAGCAATGAAGGTGTTGGTAGGTAAAATTACTTCATCTCCGACACTAACACCGCAGGCTTGTAGTCCAAGAGCGATCGCGCCTGTTCCAGATGCTACTCCAATACCGTATTCTACGCCCGAAGCCGCAGCAAACGCAGCTTCAAAATCTACCACCGCTTTACCTAAGATAAAGTCTCCTCGCTCAACTACAGTCTGGAGAGCTTGTTGAAGTTGGGTTTGGATTGGCTGATGTTGCAGCTGTAGATCCACAAAGGGAACTTGTTGCTCGACTTGGTGATTCATTTTTCATCTAAAATTTAGAATTTATAATTGAAATCCCAAGCTAAAATCTAAAAATCAGATCAGTCCTGTAAGAAATTTTCTGTACCCCATCCTGGAGCTTCTTGTGCTGCCCTGAGTACGAATGCTGCTAATTGTTCTATTTGTTCCTGGGGCATCCAATTTTCTGTGACTTCACGACACCAGAAGGTTTCTTCACTACCATCATAGGTCATTGGTTGCCTGAGAAAAGTTACTATACCGTTAATATTATCACGAGGTGGTGTTGCACCAGCCAAAGTATTTAGAGCGAGAGATACTGGGGGAAATGGTAAAGTTTCTCCCCCAACATGACAATTCAAACAATGTTGCTCAAATAGCTCCTTGCCAGTAGACAGGTCTTCAGCAGAGAATTGCTTGGTATTACCCTGTCTGTCTAGATCTAGGGAAATTGGTTCTGTTGCTTTAAGATAACGTCTAACATAGGTGTCTACAGCGTAAGCGGGTGAACTAACGCTCAAGAAGCTGAAAACTAAAATGAAAGTGATGATTAGATAGCGAATTGATAATAATCGAGACAGCATTAGGTATTGATAATAATTGTGAACTGGGAGTAGAGACGTGCCATGGCACGTCTCTACATTTGCCAAAGAAAGCAGTGATTACCTTAAAGATTTAGGACCGCCCCAAGCTGGCCCCTTAACTTTAGGCATTAAGAGAATATGACCAGATATGGCAAAAAGGTCATCTTCCGAAAGATTTCTCATCTCTGGAAAGATATCAGCACTCTTAATACTGGGGTGGAATTCACTAATTTCGATTTCTCCGTCATAAGTAGTGGGATTGTTCAAGTAATCAATCAAATTGACAATATTATCTCGTGGTGGTATTGCTCCAGCTAAGGCGCCAGGACTAAGGGTCACATTAGGATTGGTTTTGGTGACACCTTGGGCATGACATTGACCACAGGTATCGATAAAAAGGCGTTTGCCTATCTTCACTTGCTTCAGGCTAAGTAAAGTAGTATCCCCTTGTTCATTTAACTTCACCGTGCGGATAGCAGGGTCAAGTTCAATTGCTGCTGCAGTCCCAACTGCGATTTGAAAGGCAAAGAACACAGTTGCCACAGCTAACAATATGAGTCGCTTCATTCTTGATTCTCCTTCAAAAATTTGTCTTATTAGTTTTGGATGCTCAACACAGCACTGACTTAATCTCTGCCTATCCTCTACCTAAGGGGGAGCGCAGTCAACCAATGATTTAGGGGAAAAAGATGTCTCTAGCTACTAAGGGAATGTCTCTGGGCTTTCTTAGCTCTTCTCAAAGATGCCACTTGCCAGGAGGAGTAGAGTTTAATTTCGCCTACTCTAGGTAACTCAGCCCTGTCTTGTGGACAAAATTTTAGAAATAATTGCCTTAGCGTCTTCCAGGGCAAGACGGGTTTGTTTATTTTTGTAAGCAATTCCCATTTGCTCGCAAAGATGACATACTTCCTGGATTGGAAGCTCATATTCAGCGGCAATTTCCGCAATAGACAGGTCTGCAAACCCCATAATTATTGGTTGGTTACTAAAGATTAAGTTGCTCTCATAAATAATATGATGCCACTCAGCGTCACCTTTCCCTACATCTGCTAGCTCGGAAGGAGCTCAATCAGTCCCTTTTTTTTCCTCACCCCTAGGAGCCTACAGAAGGAGCTTTTAATGGTCTAGTTTCTGGAAAGGGAACTACGGAAGGCGTAACCGGCAAGGGTTGATGTAGTTGAATGAGCTGGGCAAGAGTTTTCTTCAGTTGGGTACGGGATACAATAGCATCAACAAAGCCATGCTGTAGCAAATATTCAGAGGTCTGAAAATCTTCTGGAAGCTTTTCTCTGAGAGTTTGTTCAATTACCCTACGTCCAGCAAAAGCAATCATTGCCTTAGGTTCTGCCAGAATAATGTCTCCTAACATAGCGAAGCTAGCAGTAACGCCGCCGGTAGTAGGATGAGTCAATACTGGGACATAAAGCAGTCTGGCTTGACGATGACGCTCCAATGCTCCTGAGATTTTCGCCATCTGCATCAGACTTAACATCCCTTCTTGCATTCTTGCACCACCAGAGGCGCAGACGATAACCACAGGTAAACGTCGCAACGTTGCGTGTTCGATCATACGGGTGAGTTTTTCCCCCACGACAGAACCCATACTGCCCCCCATGAAGCGAAAGTCCATAACACCCAAAGCCATAGGTAAACCATCCAGCTGTCCTGTACCAGTCTGAACTGAGTCTGTCAGACGAGTTTTCTCTTGGGTTTCTCGCAGACGATCCTTGTAGGATTTGCGATCGCAAAATTCTAGGGGATCAGTGGGAAGCAATTGCTCATCTAGAGCAATCCAAGTATTAGCATCAATGAGCTGACGGATACGTTCATCACTACTTACCCGCAGATGATGATCGCAATCGAGACAAACCATTTGATTGCTTCTCAGGTCTTTAGTGTAAGCCATGAGACCACAAACTGGACACTTTGTCCATAATCCGTCCGCAATCTCGCGATCCTGTTGCTTGTGGTTAACCGGTTCGGATTTCTGTCGATTTGCAAACCAATCAAATAAAGACATAAAAATTTTTTATTCCCTAATTGTTATCTGATGTCTCTGCTTGCTCCTCCTCTGGAGAACTCAATAGGAGTAAAGCTGTCCATTGATCTGGTGAACGAACTTGTAAAGCAGCGGAACTACCTGCCCCAAAATAAGAAGTTATCCCTGTGTCAATAATGCGACTAGGGATATCATGAGCGGCTAACAACTGCTGCATCAACTCTGCCTCCCAACGGACATGGGTAGTTTTTATGGTTATCCAGGACACAGGTTTATCTTATCAAGCCGGTAGTTTTTGGGTAAATCACAGAATAGTCAATATCAAAAAAAATATGATTTGTCAATCGCTAATTTATAGCGGTCTAATGGATTTTATTTTGTGGCTTACCCTAACTAATAAGCTGCTACGCATTTAATTTGTATAGTACTAGCGAGCAAGATGCTCACACTACAACTTTTTCAAATTTTCGCATTATTCAATTTAGCTGCACATCAGCTTACCCTCTCTTAAGGATTAAGTGCCGACATCATCGCTTTCTGACTAACGGTCTGATAAACTCCCTTGAGATATTCCATGACTGGAGCATCAGCAGCAGCTAAAGGAATTGTCCCTAAGACATCAAGAACTGTGCGACTGTCTTGGGGTGGCGTAATCACAACTAGGGAAGAATCTAAGGGTTCATTGTATTGCCAAAACTGATGAATATTGAGAGCAGATTCCTCTCCTGCACTATCTCCTTCCGTAAGCTGGACTTCATCAACAGGGGATTGAGAACTGACGAGGGAGGATTCCTCTCCTGATTCCTTTGTTACTATCTCTTCCTCTACTTCCTTGCTTCGCAGCTGACGTAACGTATCAAGGATTTGGGCTTTTGTGCGTCCCCGTAATTGGAATAAGACAAAAGGATCTTCACTAAAGCGATCGCCTAATTCGTAGTAAACTGCGGCAATATGTTTGCAAGGATTTTTAGGGTCAGGGCAATTGCAGTCGGAATGAACATCAGCTAGGGTGAAAGGAAACAAGCTCAAACCGCTAGCAGTAAATACTTTTTCTATATTGTACGGCATTTCTCCTGCTAACAGTTGAGCTGAATAAATTGCTTCCTCCGCTAAAATTTCTACGACATAACCCCAGTCTTCATCAGTGAAAGGGTCGATGGAGATGGAAAGTTCATAAGGTTCTGGTGCTGTACCTTGTACCTTGGCAACTACTTGTGAACCTTGAAATTCAATACTGAGAATATTACCTTCTTTCGCATATTTACGTCCTCTTTCCAAGCGCTTTTTAAAGCGATAGGAGTTGAGTAAATCATTCCATCGCTGAACCCACCATTCTTGACTTTCAATTTCGTAATTGTTCATGGTTAAATTGTTAAATTGGGAATTGGGAATTGGGAATTGGGAATTGGGAGTTGCTATTTCTCGATGTATTTCCATTATGAATCGCAACTCCATTGAGACAGTTTTTAGCTGTATTACAGCCCGCTTTCCCAAAAGGATTCATGCTGTTACTTTTCCCGGTTTTCTCCTGAAAGTTTCTTTTTTCCAAAATGGGATGCTTCCTTGCGATCTCCCTACGCAATTGCATATCCTGTAAACTGCCTTACATCCAGCGGATGAAATCCCAAAACAATTTTGTCTTTGGGAATTCCGGCAGCAACCAGTTCCTTCGTCACACCTTCTTCTATTTCATCTCGCTGCACCCAAACCTTGCCATCAATAATATCCAGATGAACAAGGCATCCATGAATACGCTATTAAAAATGCCAAATTCAAAATGATTGTTATTGGTGTTGGGTTTCGTTTACAAGATCTGCGATCGCATATCCTAATTTTCCATACCCTACAGGCGCACATTTATCCCATTATGTAAAAGAATACCACAAAACATGTTGCTGAGGTAGCGATCGCATTTTTTGAAACCCCTTCTAAACTAAAACCCATCTAATTTGCACCAAATTCAATTATCAGTTTCTTGTGGAACTTCGCATCTTGCCTGTGATCCGCCTGTGCTCCTAAACATGCAAGATAAATGCGTCTAAGCTTAGCCATCTGGGGCAGCAATACCTAGAATATTCTCTAGTAGGTCAAAGATAGTTTGCTTGATGGCTAATAACAAAGCACAGTCTTGAGTTGTTGGCTCAAGAGAACTACACCATTGGTGGCAGGTATCGCTGATGGCTTCTAAGTGCTGGCAAAGTAGATAGGGGGCAACCTCAGCGGCGCTTTGCTGGAGGATTTCGGGCACAGCTTGTAACTGTTTGACTAGGGTTTGGGCTTGGGCTGAATCCCAAGAATACTCTAACAGTGGTGTTGGTGTAGGGTTGATTTGCCAGTTATCTTGCGATCGCGTATCTAGTTGAATGATACCTTGCTGGTGAGCTTGATGTAGTAGGGTACAGCAACGAGTATGGGCTGATTGAACGCGATAGAGGGTATCCGTTGGGGTGGGTTGCCCTGCGGTACTGATGTTGATGGGAGCTGAACGGTTTAGAGGAGTGCGGAGGCTGTGCCAACGGAGGGCATCCATACCGATGGCTTGGATTAGTTCTTCGGTGGGGATGTCGGGGATGGGACGGATTTTCTGGGTGGGTTTGTGGAAGGCATAGAGTTTGATGGGTTGAATGATGATGAATTGAAATTGCTCTTTGGTGTAGCCTAAGGCTTGCATGGCGGCGGTGAGTTGGATGTTGTAGCCTGTGTAGATGGGGGGACGAATAAGGATGATTTTGTCATAGCCTTGTTGGAATATTTGATAGTAGTAGGCAATGTCTTCTAGGAGTTTGGTGAATTCTCCGTCGCGATGTTGAAGAATTCTGTCGCAGTCGTCGCCATAGTCAGCGGTTTTGATGAACCAGTCTTTGGGTTCGTTTTTGAGAGAGGTTTGTTCAACAGGAGAGGGTAAGTCTACTGCTAGTTGACGGGAGAGGGAGGCTTGGTAAATCTGATTACTGTTATGAATAGACTTAAAGAATTCCCTAATATCGGGTAATGGTTCCTGATTTGAGCTAGTGTCTGAGGTGACAGAATCACCAGATTGTTGCAGCAAATTTTTGATGACATCTGTTAAAGTACAACGAATATCAGCCAAAGAAAATGCTACCCTTAAGAGGATTTTAGGATAGCTAAACCAAATATTAGTGATCTGCCTGAATATTTGCACCATATTAATAGCTTTGTAACACTAGATTGGTAAGCAAGCGAGGCAGAGTAGCTAGCCTAGTAGCGATTGAATTCGGTTGCGCCTGCTAAGAATATTGTCACCATAGCTTGTATTTTCTAAAACTTGCTCAAGCGTAATGTCAGGACCTCGGTTATATCTGGTAGCAACCACTTTAAGCTCATCATCACTCATATGTGATGACGTATTTTTGGGAAAATCAATTTTACGAAGACTAGCTAGATGTTTAGCTACTAACTCAATATTGATCTTAGTATTTTTTAAAAAAACTATGATTGAAGCCATTTGTGAGTCAGTTAAATTATCAGGATTATAACCAAGTTCTTGAGCAGCTCGACGTATTTGAATCTGAACTTGACCAAAAGAAGTTGCTTCTGGGATACCTAGAACTCGATTCACCAGAGGGATTTGATTCACCAAATCTTTCACAAAATTTCCGACGCGGCTGTTTACAATTCTACTAACTCCATCCATTTCGCTAATGTATCTTAATGCAAATACAGTGTCATCAAACCAATAATCTGGCTGACCACCAACCTCACTCCAACCTACTCCAGCAATGAGAAGGCTAGGTATATTGTATTTATGTGCCGCTGCACGTAACTGCTGTGAGTATTTTCTAACCCACCTGTCTTTGAAACCAAATAGATAATCATTACTGTTAAAGACTAACTCTTGAACCTTAGAAGCAGCTACGTCTTCAACTCCCCATTCCACAGGTCCAATGTTACTAACCAACTCAAATGATTTTTTACTGATTAATTCAAAAGCAATTTGACTAGCTTCCTTTGAAATATTATTGGCTTCATTGATAATTTCATTAATCCAATTTTCTATAGCTTTAGTTGTATTTTCTATACCAAGTCTAGTTGTAGCAAGACCTTTCTTTACGAAATTAACTACTTGAAGAGCGGTATCAGATATGTTACTCAAAATTTCATTTAGTGAACTTTTAATTTGCTGTGCTTGGTCACTTATCGCTTGTTCAACACCAGCATTAATATCTGCAATCTGCTGGTCAATTCCATTAATCTGGTTGTAGAGGTATCCTGTCTGATCACCCAAAGACTGAGAAACTACTTCGGCAACAGCTCCCTGAGCCAGAGGTTTAACGACACCAACCGCACCCTTGAAAAAGTCACCAGCGCCACTAATAGCACCATTAACATTGTTTGCTAGACCATTAACAAATCCCTCGATACTTCCGTAGATTGCTCCACCAACAAAAGGAATACTGCGAGTCCAGTCAACTGGCCCTAAAATCCAACCTTTGAATTCACCAATCTTGCCATTCAACCATCCCACCAATTCATCAGTCTTATTTGTCAACCATTGAGCTGCATTCTCAATTGACTGGTTAATTTCTGCCCCTGTAAGGTAAGCATTTTTAACCCGCTCGTTAAACTGCCAAATCGCATCATTAATGTTGTCACGGAACCAATCAATTTGACTGTTCAATCCATCTCTTGCACCATTAATCGCACCTTTCAGATTGTCTTGAACATTACGGATAGTATCACCAATACCCCAGATATTGGTAAATGGGTCAAAAGAGAGTTAATATCACTTATGGCTTGGTCTGCAAATCCATTAACACCCCCCTTAATATCGTTTGCTTTGTTTGTGACCTGGCTTTGGGTATTATTTCGTACTTGGTCTAGTGCATTGTAAACCTTAGCTTTTTGCTCCTCTATCATTTGGGCAAGCAAAGCATCGAGATCCTGCTGATATTGCCTTTTCTCAGCTTCTAGAGCATCAATCTGAGTTTGTACTTTTTGCCGCTCGGATGCTTCAAATTCCGCAATAGCAGTATTATAAATCTGGTCAATTTGTGCATCGCTGAATGTTGAACCACTATTCCCAGCAACGATATTACTAGCACCAATTTGAGTCCGAGTCGGTAACCCATCAAACCTAACCTTCAGGTTATAATCTGTCGCCAAACCATCTGAACTGTGAACCCTCGCCATGTAAGTTCCTGGTTGCAGGTTCATAATAATCTTTTCATCAGTAACACCAGGACGTTCAGCTTTACCAATTACTCGATTACGGGAATCATACAGATAAAGGTCAGCATCTGCCAACAAATCTTCCAGGTAAATCGTGACATAACCAGGACGTGATAAGGTAAAGCGGAAATAATCATCTGGAACTTGACTCCCCACCACATCCTGCACAGATGTCTCAAAGGGAGCTGTATCTCCAAAGTCAGGAAAGGGTTTCGCCAACCACCACTCCAAGCCACCGATGCCTGACTGACGCTCAATTTCTCCTAATCTTTCTTGCTCCCTTCGCTCTTGTTCTAATCTTTCTTGCTCCCCTTGATCTTGTTCTAACTGCTGATTACGATAAATTTCCTCTAATCTTTCTCGCTCCCTTCGCTCTTCCTCTAACCGCTGATTCAGTTCATCTTCCCGCTGTAGTCTTTCCTGCTCTTGCTCCCACTCGTAATTTTCATTCCACGTTGGTAGCCAAATTTGCTTACCAGCAAAGATAAGATGGGGGTCTACAACACCTAAAGCAATGTTACGATCAACTATAAATTGCCAGTAAGCAGGATCATTAGCTCTGACAACACGAGAACGACTATCCACTTGACTCGGATGGGTCATTCTGTCCCAAACATACTGACTAACTGTATCACCGGGTTGAATAGTAATCAGTTCCCAATCATAGTATTCCCCATTTAAATCAAATCGCTCCGCGTGGGCCCAAATTTCTGGTGAGATGGTGGCAGGGTCAACTGGTGGCACAATAATGGGAATATCACTAACGGGTTGATCCTCCACCTCTGCTGCTAGCTGCTGAAGCGCCTTAATCTGTTCCGCTGTCAAATCTTCTGCCAGAATTGCTGTATCACCAAACAAACCCCAATTCGGTGTTGCTCGATTCAGATTCACCTCGTAACCCAAATCTGCTAGAGAGGCTAGGGTAACTGGGACTAATGGGAGACAAGACATTGCCATCTTCTCCTGTCTGGAAGCCCAAATCACGAGTCATCAACTCATCTTGGAACAGATTTTCCTGCCAGTGCAAATCAGCAGAACCTTGCCCCTCAGTTTCCAGATTGATATAGTCTGTTAGTCCACCTACTTCTTGAAATGCTGTGATCGCATTTTCACCTGTATATCGAGTAAAGGGCGTTTTGGCATAGTCAACCAATCCCTTCGCTTCCCACAAATTACCGAAACCCAAACCGTGGAGCATCTCGTGTTGCACGACACTGAACAACTGCCCAGAATTTTCCAGTTGAGCCAAATCCGCACCATCGAAGTTGGTAATCGATTGAGCCGGTAGCAGTGTCCCGTAGCGCATAAAATCAACCTTAGTTTGAGCTAAAGTCCCCCCTGCTCCATCTAAATCTGTAGCCGAAATCTTAAAGTTGATATCATCAATAATATTGCCGTCTACGATCGCACTTGGTAAACCCTGCTCAATCAGTGACTCAATACTCCTAGCTGCAGCTTGAATTGTTTCTTGCTGAGAAGCCGTCAACCCTGCTCCAAACTCGATATCAATATTGAACGGTTCTGCTGCTTGACTCTCAAAACCCCTTAACAGATAGGAGCCTTCAGAACCTGGTTGATTCTCAAACTTCAGTAGCACCTCTGCCGGAAGATTCTCCGGTAATATTAAAGAATGAGCACCGCGATCGAGAATTTGCTGACTCAAAACTGTTCCTTCGGGTGTCAGAATGTTAACTGCTGTCGTACCCGACAAAACAGAAATCTCAGTATCCCTCAGCTGACTACTGGAAACTTGGTAAATATCCGTTGGATCAGTGGAGTTAACTTGATCAATTACATCCCCAGTACTAGAAGCCTCAATCTGAGTAGGTGTATTCGGTAACGCTCCACCTTGATTTGGCTCAACTGTCCCACTAGTTTCCGTCAAATCTGAGATACCATTACCCCCCTGATCTACAGTTGTCGAGGATAGTTTTGGTATGGGTAGCTCAGGTATCGGTAAGCCTGGATAAGTCGGAACTCCCGGTTCCTCTTTCTCAGAATTGTCATAGTCACTGACATAAGCAAGTATTTGTTGCCCTAACTCGGAATACTGCCAGTCATTTTCAGGCTTAATAACATCCTTGAGCAATTCTGCATATCCCGTCGCACCGCTAACTCGGAAGATAATATCGTTATAGTCCCGGTCAGAACCCGTATCAACCCGCAAATCCTCCATAACAAAGGTAGTGCCGTCTCCCACAACATCGGCAATTTGCCCCAAATGGAAAGTATCATCAGGGTTTTTTGTTGACAGGGAAAACAAGGGACGCAAAGCCCCCTCTGGGTTAGGATTATCGAGAACTTTCTGTACTGTTCCATGTGGCACTAACATGACACCAAAAGTATCCCCTGGAAGCATAGAAACAGTTTTGGGGCCTAGGTATGTTCCACTATTGAGATCTTTTCTGTCACTAGTTCCTAAAATGCCACTAAACTTAGCTCCCTCAGTCTTATCAGAAATCACTACATGACCCAAGTCAGAAGCACTCAAAGCACGATGCGCCGCTTCTTCAACAAAGTCATTCCAATCTCCATAATACTGCTCCATCCCCTCCAAACTAAAGATGGCTAGCTCACCCCTGTAACCACCCCCATCAAACAAGTAATCGATGCTAACTTCACCAGTAGATCCCACAGTAAAAACCCCAGAATCAAAACTGGGGTTAATCGCTCCTGTAAGGAAATCTCGGTTTTCTGGAGAGCTGACATTTTGATTGGTTGTAGCTGATAAACTTAGACTGTAGTCCGTCGTTATTTCGCGATCGGAAAACACTTTGATGTAATATTGACCAGCATCCAGGGTGGTAAACAAAGATTCTAATTCAAACCCTGATTTCGCTGAAGCCTGCAATAATTCACCCTTACTATCGAGTAATTCCACATCAATATCAGCGCTAAACCCACTCAGGGAAAGCTCCAAACTGCTGCGACTACCCAAAGAAAAGCTGTAATAATCATTCGTATTGAGCGGACTCAAAGAATCAGTAAATGTTTGAAGGTTGGGAGTAATATCAAAGCTCCTCGCTGTGTCTAACGTGTTAGCAGCTCCATCCTCATGCATAGTGATCTCCTAGATACATTCCCGAACGACACGATTCCACCCACAGGTAGATGTGTGTTTTATTAAATTGGCTGTGCAGGGTAGAACTAAGTCGGAAACTTACCTATCCAACTTAGTTCAACTGTAATACGCCGAATTGGTTAAAAATTTATAATTAAGTCTATATCTCAGGATAGATGATAGATTCGTGTTTTATTGGTGCTTCATAGAAAATTCATCAAATCTTTAAGCATTCTTAATTCTTAATTATTAATTCTTAATTCCGCGCAACGGTACTAGTTGGGGCTTGCTCTATGAGTGTGTAAGCTATACAATACAAGACTTTCAAGCATTTTTGTGCTAAATAAGTGCAAGGAAATTGTATCGATGGGCTCAATTTCCTTGCACTTTCATGGGAAATCCCTGGGTAACCTTGGGGAATACAAGTGCTCAAAACGAGGATAAATGCTTCATTCCTTCTTACTTGTTACTTTTTACTTGTTACTTGTTACTTATTCAGCAAGCCCTAGTTGCCAATGGATTTTAAGTAAGCATTTAATCTTGGTGCTAGTTCATCAATTAATGGCTGAAGCTTGTTTATTTGTGCAGTTGTTAGGAGATTTCGAGTGTAAGACCGTCTTAACCAGTGTATCGTTTCATTCAAAGAACCTCTGGCTATCTTAACAAAACGTCGCTTGTATTGAAAATTATACCGACCTTCTCCTTCAGCAATATTAGCACCAATGCTATCTGCTGCTCGAACGATTTGTTTACCAACAGTATCTTGTGGGAATTTTTCCCAAGATTTGACAATATACCAAATTTCATCCGCCAGCTTTTCCGACACTCTGTAAACCTCCAGTTTTTCAAAATTAGGTCTACCCATTCTCAATTTTCAATTTTCAATTTTCAATTTTCAATTTTCAATTCACTATTCATCAATTACTGCACTACGATCAAGTAACAGGAGCGATCGCAACTGGTTAGTATCTATTTCTGTTAACCACTGTTCCCCGGCATCTACTGTTTGTTCTGCTAGCTGTTTCTTACTTTCTATAATGTCGTTGATTCGTTCTTCTAGAGTGCCAGTACAAACAAACTTATGTACTTGAACATTGCGGGTTTGACCAATACGAAAAGCGCGGTCAGTTGCTTGGTTTTCTACTGCTGGGTTCCACCAGCGATCAACGTGGAAAACATGATTAGCTCTAGTTAGATTGAGTCCTGTACCTCCAGCTTTGAGGGAGAGAATGAGAATACGAGGACCTTCAGGATCCTGCTGAAAACGGTCAACCATTTCCTCCCGCTGCTTTTTACGAGTTGCTCCATACAAAAACAAAACTTCCCCGCCAAACTGTTTCTCTAAATAAGGTTTGATCAACTTGCCCCACTCAGCAAACTGAGTAAAAATTAAAGCACGGTCATCTTCGGCAATTATTTCTTCCAGCATTTCCTGTAAGCGAAGCAATTTTCCTGATCTTCCAGCCAATCCTAAACTTTTTTGCTTTAAATAATGAGCAGGGTGATTGCATATTTGTTTAAGCTGCATCAACAAAGTTAAAATCTTGCCTCGACGCTGGATGCCTTCAGTCTCTTCAATCTCTTCTAGAGATTCATCCACTAACTTTTGATAAAGTGCCGCTTGTTCAGCTGAAAGACCACAGAATACGGTCATTTCTTGCTTTTCAGGTAAATCTTGAATAATGGATTTATCTGTCTTGAGGCGGCGCAGGATGAAAGGTTGCACGAGGGAACGCAAAGTTCGCAAAGAATCCGTATCCCCAAACTTCTCAATCGGTAGAGCAAATCGGCGCTGGAAAAATTGGCGCTCACCGAGATATCCTGGGTTGAGGAAATCTAAAATTGACCATAACTCTGACAAGCGATTTTCTACTGGTGTTCCTGTCAAAGCAATGCGAAACTCTGCTGAAAGTTGCCGTATTGCTTGGGATTGCTTGGCACTGGGATTTTTGATGTTCTGTGCTTCATCCAGCGCTATACCTTGCCAGTCAACTCCTTGAAGAGTTGTGAGATCCCGATATATTAAAGGATAACTAGTAATCACTAACTGTTTATTCTGAACTGCCTTGGCAAATGCTTTCCCTTTGGAGCGTTTATCCCCGTGGTGAACTATAACTTTGAGGGAGGGACCAAATTTCTTAACTTCCCGCTCCCAGTTTCCCAAAACGGAAGTTGGACAAACTACCAGGGTTGGTTTATCTAACAGTTCTTGTTCTTGGAGATGCAACAGCAAGGCAATGAATTGGGGAGTTTTACCTAATCCCATATCATCTGCTAAACAGGCACCAAGTCCCCAACTTTCGAGAAAAGCTAGCCAACTGACGCCTCTTAGTTGGTAAGGTCTTAGTTGTCCTCTAAAACTTGCTGGGGTTTCAATCAATTCAATGGACTTGTTACCTGTCAGATTAGTAATCAACTGTTGTAGAGCACCAGATGCCTCGAAATTGACTACTGGCAGTTTTCCCATCGTGGTAGTATCACCAGTACTCAGACGCAGAGCATCTTCCACAGAAAGGCTCATCTGGTCTTTGGGTGAAGCTAAAATATTTTGAGCAGCTTTAACATCTGGCAAGTTCAGTGCCATCCACTCCCCATCTACTTCTACTATCGGTGACTGTAGCGCCATCAAACGATCAAACTCTTGTTTCGAGATAGTTTTTTCCCCAATCGCCAGTTCCCACTTGAACTTCAGGAGATTGTTCAACCCCAAGCGTTCCTGCTTTTTCGATTTTGGTATTTCAGCACTGATGCTGATACCCAGGCGTTTGGCTCCTGCTCCTGGTGCTAATCCTGGGGGTAAAACAATTCCCAAGCCATTGTCTTGCAGACGCCAAGCACTCCCCTTAATAAATTCATATACATCTACTGGTGTGAGTTCACAAGAGGAGGGGCGTTTTTGATGCAAGCTCGGTTCAATGGGGGGATAGAGTCTTACTGCTAATCCTAAACCTTTTAGTAATGTCTCCTGCGGCTGCTCAATCGTTCTTCCTTGATAATCCCATACCTCAACTGATTGCTGCCAAATCGTCTGAGCATCCACCAAAAATTCTGGTTTGTCAACTGCTTGCAAGCAATATACCAATTGCCAGTTCCCTTCCCCTTGGTTTGCTTCTTCCTTGGCTGGCGGTTGCAGTACCAAGCAAGTGCGAAATAGATTTCGTCCCAAACCTTGGGAATTGGGTGTGACTAAGTTCTGTTGTACTGGGGTTGTCCAACCTTGTAGAGCAGCTTCTAAGCGCGCCATATCTGAAGGCTCTCCTTCAAGATGCTCAGCAGTTGTGGAGAGAGCTTTTAACCACTCTTGTACCGGAGAAACCGCTGCTGGAAGGGAAGTCTCCTCAATCCAACTGCGCACCTGGCTATCTATGACACTGGTTACAAAACTCAGAAGTAATTCCTGAGGGGGGATGAGGGATGGGAAGGATTCTTGTTCATTTTCCTTTTCTAGATAAGCACGGCAAGCTGAGGGCATTAGCTGAGAAAATTTACTCAGACGTTCTTGATCTACAGAACTATCGAGGAGGGGTTGCCAACTAGCTAAAATATCACCATTAGGCTGCCGATATATTCCTGCTAAAAACTTACACCGACTTAGCAAATCCAAGCTCCACCGCGTTACTTGAGTCCAGTAACGCAAATCGCCTCCCACATAAACGTCTGAGGTTTGAAAGGATCCAAGGGGAAGTGATTGGAGGAACTTTACTGCCGCTAGAGGCTCAAGGCAGAATCCCTCAACTGTCCACTGTTGAAGTTCTAATAACTGCTTCTCTTCAGCTTCTGAAGGCATCTTTGCAGACATTAGTGGATATGCTAGTTCACCCTTGGATGAGGCTTGAGTCGGTAGAGCAAGCACTTGAGTTTTCCATTGTGGCTGAAGCTCATTATTTATAGGAGAGGGAGTTTTTTTGCGAGAACTTCTACCAGCCTCTTTAGAGTCTAGAGAACTGGGAGAGGCAGGAAAAAGATGATGAGAATCTAAAAAAGATGTCAATTCTACTTGAGTCATTGCCCAAGGATGAGGAGCCGCACTATTGGTTGTGGTTGGTTCTACAGAGGTCCTTGTACGCCAAGTTTCTCCCCAAATAAATAGATGATCACCCTGTTGGCGAGGTATCCAGCTGCCATGTAAAATTGCCATGCTTACAAAGTTTTGAGTTTGTTGACACTCCCCAGGACTATAAGCTAGGGGATTCTAGCTTCAGCAACGTTTCTTGCCACGGCAGATCTTACGACCAACTCCAGGTAGAGGAAACATCTTTCTTAGTGTTACTTCGGGGATGCCCTCCCCTAGCGTTTACAGGACTTAAAATTACTTT
>CBDCVG010000030.1:0-87990 GCA_965222765.1 Caldora sp. | reverse complement strand
TAAAGTGCAAAAGCCGCTATCTCAAAGAATGCATAATTGTCCGGTATGTCATACCAATTTATGCAGGGACTTGAACGCGGCGATAAACATCAAGAACCGTGGGGCGCACGGTCTCAAAGCTCAGCATATGTCGTCAAAGACGAGTCCCTGAGAAGCCTACACCTACTCGAAGAGAGGTGTAGGTACGTCACGTGGTTGTTCGATTACCAACCCGAGTCTTAACTCTAGAATTGGGAATTGGGCATTGGGAAGAAAAAATGAAAATAAAAAGAGCATTTTTAGACACTGAAGATGGACAAATTCTCTACCGCATAGGTGGAGAAGGCGAGCCACTACTGTTATTGCATATGACTCCACGCAGTAGTAATGAATTTCGGGAATTGATGCCAATTCTGGCTCAACATAGATGTGTCATAGCCATGGATTTGATGGGGTTGGGTGATTCTGACAAGCCCCCCAGAGTATATTCTGTTGCAGACTATGCCAAAACAGCGATCGCACTCTGGGATGAATTGGGCATCAAAAAAAGCAGTATTCTCGGTAGTCTCACAGGAGGTTATATTGCAGGAGAAGTAGCAGCAGCTTACCCAGAGCGAGTGGAAAAGCTTATTCTCTGCAATGTCATTGGATTTAATGAACAAGAAACAGACAATATTTTAAAGAGATATTCTGAAGGATTTAAGATTAAAGAAGATGGCTCTCACCTGATGGAAAGATGGTTAGCTCGTGTCAATTACGTTGGTAACGGGGAGTTAAATCACTCTTGTGTTTTGGAAGATTTGAAGTGTTTTGGCTCTTCTGTATACCCTGGTTTAGCTGTAGCCAACTACTGTCTTGATGCCTCAGCGAGATTTAGTTTGATTAAGTGTCCTACTCTGATTTTGTCTGGGGAAAAGGCTTTAGAACCATTGGAAAAAGCTGGTTTAGCTAAGGCTGAAAATCAATTTTGGCTCTCAGAAGCGATTCCTCATAGTCAAAGGGCTGAACTTGAAGAGGGAACCCTCTGGATGATCAATCAGATGTCAGAAGAAGTTTCTAAGATAGTTAGCAACTTTCTGGATAATAAGGGAATTGAGAATTGAGAATTGAGAATTGAGAATTGGGTGACTTTAGTAAAACAAGTGCTGAAAACGAGGATAAATTAATCAAAATTTGTTTTTGTTACTTATTACTTATTACTTATTACTCATTACTTATTACTTATTACTTATTATTATCACACTAAAGGTTTTATCAAACATTATGATTTTGCCGAAGGAACTTTTGATGAGTTTTTTACTTGTTTTATCGCCGGAGAAGTAGACTGGGGCGATTATTTTGAGCATTTGGTTCCTTGGGTTCAGCATAAAAATGAGCCAAATGTTCTTTTTTTGACTTATGAATCCCTGAAAAGTGACCCCAAAACTGCTATTATTGCCGTAGCACATTTTTTAGGTTCTGTCTATGTTAAAAAAATTGAAAATCTACAAATTCTAGAGAGTATTCTTGATCACACTAGCTTTACCCGCATGAGTAAAGATCAAAGTCGTTGGTCTAATCAGCGTCCAGCTCATATGACGACCTTTATTCGGAAAGGAGAGGTGGGAGATTGGAAGTCACATTTCTCGGCTTCCCAAGCTCAGCAATTAACTCAAAAATTTAGGGAGAAGACCACAGGTACAGAAGCTGCAGACCTCTGGAGTCAGGAGATTGTAGACTTGATATTTTAGAATAATCCTTGCTTTATCAGAAATAAAGTAACAAAATGAAACCAATAAAAAGGGCATTTTTGGACACTGAAGATGGACAAATTCTTTACCGTATAGGTGGAGAAGGTGAGTCACTACTGTTACTACACATGACTCCTCGCAGTAGTGATGAATTTCGGGAATTGATGCCAATTTTTGCAGAAAATAGATGTGCGATCGCGATGGATTTAATGGGGTTAGGTGATTCCGATAAGCCACCCCGAACTTACTCAATGGCAGACTACGCCAAAACGATTATCGCCCTTCTAGATGAGTTAAACATTAACAAAACCAGCATTCTTGGCAACCATACGGGGGCTTATGTCGCAGCAGAATTCGCAGCAGCTTATCCCGAAAGAATAGAGAAATTAATATTATGTAATATAGATCACTTTAGTGAAGAGGGCAAAGCTGCTTTAATCAAGAGGATTTCTGAGGCTTTCCAAATCAAGGAAAACGCTTCCGCTCTTATAGAAAGGTGGTCAGTACGTGAAAGTTACGTCGGCTCTCAGGAGTTAAATCACCGTTGTTTTTTAGATGAGATGAAATGCTATGGCTATCCTCCCTATGGGCCTTTGGCGGCAACTGAATATTCTAGCAGAATGCCAGAAAGATTGGCTTTAATCAAATGTCCTACCCTGATCTTATGGGGTACTGAGGATATCAAACAACTGGAACGACTGGGTATATCCCAGCTAGAACATCGGTATTTCATTGCCAAAGCAATTCCTCAGGCAAAGGTGTTGGATATTGAAGGCGGAACTATCTGCATGATGAATCAGATACCTGAGGAAATATCAAGAGTAGTAGTTGATTTTCTCGACAGCACAGGTGATTAAAAATATGGCAAGAAAGCATATTGAATTCATCCAATCAGCAGATGTCGAGCAAAAACCATGGTCTGTGGATGGCTTGTGGGAAGGACATCTGACAAGGATTCTGAGCTTCGATACTGAAACTGGTGGTTCTACCGAACTTGTTGAGTGGACAGATAATGAGGAAGGCGATTTTGGTTATTTCAACTGTGACGTAGAAATTTTTGTTCTCAGTGGAGAACTGCGGATAGGCAAATTTCGTCTCGGACACTATACTTATGGCTTCATTCCCGGAGGTGTCTGCCTTGAACCGTGGAGTATTCAGGAAAAAACTACAGCATTATGGATGCCTGAAGGGCGTGTCAGCTTTGTGAGCTCACTCGGAGATGCGCCGGAAGCAAACAGACAAATCTACATCCCTTGTTCCCATACGGAATCGATCCCTTGGTCTTCTACAATTACAACAGGTTTTCCTACAGGAGCGATGAGAAAAAACCTGCGCCAAGGCCCCCCGGAGGGAAGTAGCGTTTGGCTTCTGGGTTGTTTACCGCAGTTTGCTACCAAATTTGTCGAGTATCATCCTCTTTATGAGGAGCATTTTGTCCTCCAGGGAAGTATTACCACAGATGTCGGCAAGTTGACTCCAGGTTGTTACTTTTGGCGTCCAGGATTGAATCCCCACGGTCCAACATACACGGAAAACGGTTACTTTGCTTTGGTACGCGGTGGCAATCCCCATCTTCTGTATTATGCTTAGAACTATTTTTTGAAGCGAACCACAGAGGCACAGAGTTCACAGAGGTTTTAGGAACATGGTTAAAGAACTTGACAAAAACAGCATCTCTTCAGCTAATGGTGAAATTAAGCTCCCGCACATCCATAATGGTCTTCGGGCTAACCAAAGTACTTCCATCGGGCGCAAACATGTGGAGAGTGAAGAGTCCCTAAACTCGGTTATTGACTTTCCTAAGATACCCTTCGAGGTAGAGAACTTTGTCACTGCCAAGCATGGCATCTCGCAAATCCTTTCTGCTGACGAAGCCACTGGAGAGTCAACCCAGCGAGTCTTCTTACAGAAGGGCTGGAGTGCTCCTATTGGTCACTTTACCACTGATATAGAACTCTTTGTGCTAACTGGCAAACTCTGCCAGGGTGGTTTTATTTTACGTAATCTTAGCTACTCTTTTATACCAGCGGGCATTCCTACAGGTCCGTGGAGAGCTGAAGAAGACACGATACTCCTGTGGATGCCGGACACCACGCCTATTTATGTCACAGAGGACTACGCTAGTCTAGAGCAAATCCCTGAGAACTCTGCGTATCACCTGAATCTGCAACATCATGAACGGATGAGTGAGTACCTGCCCATCAAGGAACTCCATGGGATGAAATGGGAAAGCACAACTTTACTGCCTGCTGGCTCAGCACGTAAGAGCCTCTACACCAATCAGAAAACTGGACGTGCTACTTGGGTTCTTGGCTTAGTGCCCATGTGGCTTGAGGGCAATTTCTATGCTGGTCATCCTACAATTGAAGAGGCTTATGTCATCCGTGGAGATGTACACGGACATTGGTCTATGAGCGATGATCCTTTCAATCGGCGCTACGCAGCGATGCTCAAAGATGGCTACTACTGGCGCCCTGCGCATATCCCCCACGGTCCTTTCTGGACAGACACTGGCGGACTACTTCTGTTCCGTACCAAAGACCGTTTGGACTGCTACTGGATACTACACAACCCTGATATTACTCAACAAGATGAAACACGTCTTCAGGCAGCACTTGCTCAAGATAAGTAACCTCAGAGGATTAATGAACCACAAAGGCACAAAGAACACGAAGGAAGAAAGGACAGGCAAGATGCCTGTACCACTTTTTTAACAATGATTAATCCAGATAGGATAAAACTGTCCCTACTTTCGAGAGATCCCGATCAACTCGAACGAAGAATAAGCCGCCATCATCCGTCTGGTGTCTAGGAGTTGTGCTAAAGCTGGGACAGTAGGCGTAGTGTTCCTTGGCAAATCGGTAGTCTCCGATGTTACAATATCCAACTAAAGCATAGGATTCTTCATTATAGGATTGAATCATGGGGGCTCCACCATCATAATGGGGCAAGATAGCGAGCAACCAGACTCCACCGCCGTTACTATCTTGCCGTAGCCACTTCTTTTTGGCTACCTCAAATTGCACTGTATCTGTCTTATTCCAAGGTAAAAGCTTGCTATCCAATGCTGGGATGAAATCACAGATGCTAGCATCGGAGCGATCGCTTTGAGCCTGTTCATACCTTAAGGGAACAGGGCCGTTTTCCATCCAGAGTATTTCGACTTCCTCACCACCTAAAACTTTCCAGGCTCCAAACTTCACTCCTGCAGGGATAAAAGAGTAGCCATGCTTGCGTAACTTCCACTCTCCTAGTTGGATTGCACCCCTAAGCAAAAAAATCTCTAGATCCGCAGTGAATATCCCGGGCGGTGCCTCAAACTGGGGTGGTAACACTATTCTTGAAGTGGAGGCTCCACAATCATGCCAACTCAGCAATCTAAGCTTTCCGGGTAGTGCGTTCTCTGGCATACCACTCACTCGCCACTCATCATCTTCTGACACTGCATTGGTGTCAAAGAAATGATATTTTCGAGGTACGTACTTTTTAGAGATTGCTGTACTTCTTTGGGATAGGTTCATCATGCTACCTTACTGGCTAGAAATTCAGCTACTTTCGGATAAAAACAGTTAATTATTTCTTCGTAAATGAAGAGGTATTAGATAAAATTATCCATTATCCCTTATCCATTATCAAGAAAAGTAATCATTGATGCCAATGAATTAGATACCTTATATTGAGCCATCTTTACTCAACAAATACTCCATTGCCCGTTGAAGTTGTTCCATTCCTTCTTGAAGCTGATCACTTCGTACTTGAAGAGCTTGAATTTGTTGATCAGTGGCATCGACAAAACGATCAATGCGACGGTTAGTTGCTTCACTAATTTCTACTAAACGTTCTATATTTGCTTCAATACGGTCTAATCGAGAACTTCTCCACCACATATAACTTGCCTCCATGATTCTTCTAGCTTCTATTATAAGAGAAAAGGCGATCCCAAGATAAATTCTGAATTATAAATCGTTAAAATTATAAGATTTTTTTAAAAAATTTATTAGTAAACGAAGAGGTATTAGACTAAGTTTATCAATTATCAATTATCAATTGTCCATTGATAATGAGAATCATCTCTGTTGGGGGAAGAGAGGAATTGTCTTTGGTGTCAAAGAAATGATATTGTCGAGGTACGTACTCTTTGGAGATTGCTGTACTTCTTTGGGATAAGTTCATCTGTCCTCTACCATCTCCACTCCAATCCTCCTTTACCGCATCAGTTTAGCTGTCAGCTTTCAGCTTTCAGCTAAAATATCAGAAAGCAATTAACCCCATGTTCCCTAATCCAGTTAATTACCGCCATCTTACTCCCCTGAGCTTTCTAGAACGAACTACTCAAGTTTTTCCTGACAAAGAGGCCCTAGTGTATCGTGAGCAACGCTGGACTTATGCCCAATTCGCCGCACGGGTTAACCAACTTGCTAGTGCTTTACAAAGATGGGGCTTAGAAAAAGGTGATCGAGTAGCTTTTTTGTGCCCCAATATACCACCAATGTCAGAAGCTCATTTTGGTGTTCCCCTCGCTGGTGGTGTCTTAGTTGCCATTAACATTCGATTAGCAGCTCAAGATATTCGCTATATTCTCAATGATGCGGGAGTGTCTATCGTCTTCGTCGATACAGAATTTGCCCCTTTAGTAGCAAAAGTGCGATCGCAACTGACCACTGTAAAGGAAGTTGTTAACATTGTCGATCCCTTTGCTAGTACTTCTAAGGAAGTGCTATCTGGTTTAGAGTACGAAAGTTTTCTCGCTACAGGTACAACAGAATCGGTAGAACTTGATTTAGTAGACGAAAATGAACTAATTTCCATCAACTACACTAGTGGAACTAGCGGTAAACCCAAGGGAGTAATGTATACCCATCGTGGTGCTTATCTTAATGCCTTGGGGGAAGCCTTAGAAGTAGGCATGGACAGTCGCAATGTTTATTTGTGGACTTTACCCATGTTTCATTGCAATGGCTGGTGTTTCACTTGGGGTGTGGTGGCAGTAGGAGGAACTCAGGTTTTCCTACGCAAGTTTTATCCCAAAACAGTGATTTCCTTATTAATGCAGGAGCAAGTTACTCATTTTTGTGGTTCACCAACAATTTTGATTATGTTAGTCAATGATCCTGCCATTAAAAAACTAGAACTGACTCAACCTTTGACAGTGACAACAGCAGGAGCACCTCCTTCACCGACTATTATTCAAGCTAGCGAAGAATTAGGCATTGAGATTATTCATGTCTATGGTTTAACCGAAACCTATGGCCCCCATAGTATCTGTGAGTGGCAACAACCTTGGGATAATTTACCCATAGCAGAGCGAGCTCGTCTCAAAGCTAGGCAAGGAGTGAGCTATATTCATGCTACGGACATGCGAGTTGTAGATGAACAGATGGAGGATGTACCAAGGGATGGCGAAACTCTCGGAGAAGTGGTAATGCGGGGGAATAATGTGATGAAAGGCTATTTTAATGACCCCGAAGCCACAGAAATCGCTTTTCGTGGTGGTTGGTTTCATAGTGGTGATTTGGCAGTAGTCCATCCTGATAGTTATATTGAATTACGCGATCGCGCCAAGGATATCATCATCAGTAGTGGTGTTAATATCTCCACTATTGAAATTGAACGATTGATTTACCAACATCCCGCAGTGCTAGATGTAGCGGTGATTGCTATTCCCGATGCGAAAAGGGGAGAAGTACCCAAAGCTTTTGTTACCCTAAAGCCAGATGCTCAAGCCACCGAAGCCGAAATTATCTCTTTTTGCCATCAAAACTTAGCTCAGTTTAAATGTCCCAGAGCTGTAGAATTTAGAGATTTGCCGAAGACGGCTACGGGTAAAGTACAGAAGTATCTACTTAGAGAACAGGAGTCACAATCTGTCAGTTGAAGAAGGAGTTGATAGAACAACCTTCTTAATTCTTCTGATATCGTGCTTCTAGAGCCTTCCAATCTCCAAGTCCCATGAGCTCTGCAAACTGCTCGAAAGTTGTTACCTGAGACAACAGCGAGCTATTTTCTCCTGCATCTTTGAGATGTTGCAGGGCAGCCGTCATTGCATGGGTGGCGGAAAAAAGCCCGGTAACCGGATAAATGATCACCGAATAACCCATTCGCTGGAGCTCATCGACAGAAAGTAGCGGTGTGCGACCAAATTCTACCATGTTGGCAATCAAGCAAGCTCCAGAGAATTCTTTGGCTACCCTTTCCAGCTCTTCTACAGATTCGAGGGCATCGAAAAACAATCCATCGGCTCCCACCTTGAGGCAATCATAGCCACGGGCAAGAGCTTCATCTATTCCCTTCACAGAGCGTGCATCAGTACGGGCAAAGATCATAAGCTCAGGATCTCGCCGAGCCTCGACGGCAGCAGCAATCTTAGTAATAAATTCTTGACGCTCGATTACTTGCTTACCTTGCATATGACCACATCGTTTGTTCTCCTGATCCTCGAGGTGAATAGCACTAGCTTGAGCATCTTCAAATTCATGTACTGTACGTACAATATTGACAATTCCCCCATAGCCAGTGTCAGCATCTGCTACTAGAGGAATATTTACTACTTTACTAATACCTGAGACTTGTGCCACCATTTCAGTCTGGGTCATAAAGCCGTAATCAGGTAACCCAAGTCTACTGGCAGATGCGCCGTAACCGGTAAGATAAATGGCTGGAAAATCAAGAGATTCGATAATTTTTGCTGAGACAGCATCGTAGGCTCCTGGTGCAACAATTGCAGACTCAGATAGTAGTGCACGCAAACTTCTTCTCTTCATAACCACCAGTCTAAAAAAACAGATTCAGTTGCGGAGGCGAATTGCTTCCGTGGAGGGCTATCAACTAATATACCCTCTTCTGAGTCGGCAAAAAGTTATAGTTTAGTCGGTTCAGGTAAATTTCTTGCGGAAACCAACCTTGCTATGAAAGTTCAATCTATCGAGTTAAAGTATTTCAAAAGATTTCGGGATTCTTCTTTTGATTTCACTGATCCAGAAACTGGACTGGCACGAAATCTGATAGTTCTGATAGGAATGAACGGTGCTGGCAAAACCAGTCTTTTACAAGCAATTGTTTCAACGTTAGGGGTGGCAACTGGGCGGTTCAAGTTACTTTCAGATTTGGCTCTGCTTTCTGGCATACAGAGCATAGAACTTCAACTAGTTTAACTACATAAAATCAGGATATTAAAATTGCAATTACGTATGATATTTTACGCGATCGCTTATCAAAATGGCGGCTATTTCATCAAAATTTTGATAAAAAAGACAAAATTCAGCAATTACGTCCTGGACAGAAGGACTTATATGCTGAAATTGACAATCTGTTAACACAATTACACCAGAAAAAATTGAAGAGAGTCTTGCTATATATCAAAACCAGTTTGCTCAAAAAACATTCTGGACTGAGAAACAGTACTTAATCTGGTTTCATGGCAAAGATATTCAAAAACAAATGCAAAAAGACAGGAATCATTTTATTTCTCTAGCCTCTTTTTTTGAGGAAGTAATTAATATTAAGCTTGACTTTAATCAACATCCTGAGCTTGTCGAGTTACGAAAGAAAATCCTTTATCAATATCCTGATCTCGTAGAGTTACAGACTAAAATTAAGCAGCTATAATTAGTCATTAGCTAATTTCCGAACAAATGCGGCATGTTCAGGAGACTGCACGCCCTCTTGTAAAACTTTCAATACATGCTGCATATTTCCCGCTAAAACTGATGCAACTGCTAACCACAATCCAGGAAAGATTCGACTCCGGATAATACCATCAGTATCAACAGGTAAATCGACATACTCGCCCTTTTCTAAAGAAAACCAGCTAATTTTTTGCTCTAAGGCTTGCCAAACAATATATTCCTTCACCCCATTCCGGCGATAAACTTGTTTTTTGGTGTGAAGATCGATAGCAACACTGCTAGCGGCAATTTCCACCATTAACTCTGGAGCACCTTCAATATAATCATCTTCACTTAAACTTGCTTGACCCCCAGCTTCTGGCAGGATGAGGAGAACAGCATCCGGTTGAGGTTCGTTGTCCATATCGAGCCGCACAGTGGGAGCATCCCCGACAGCAACACCTGAGGTCATTGCTTCGTAGTTGCCTAGCCATGTCATAATCCAACCATGAGGTTGACCATGACTCTTGAAACGTAGTGCAGCAGCCATATAAACAATTCCTTCAATCAACTCAGCTTTCTTGAGGCTAGACATGGCTTCATAGCGGCGTTCAAACTCGTAACGATTTAAGCGATCGCCATTTTCTAGGAGGGGAATTGTCAATGGTTGGGAAGGTGTTTTAACCATCAAAACAGTTACACTCAGGTAAACCTACGCTCATCTTACCGAATCAGGAGGGCGATCGCTCTTAAGGAATGGCAAAAAATGAATTTGTAATATCATCTCGAAGTATAATTACGCCAAATTCCTCTTCTTGAAGATAGTTACAGCTTTATGAGTAAGGACGCTCTTGGATGGCGTAAAAAATTCGGTGTACTTGCACCCAGCACTAATACCATAGTAGAACCTGATTTTCACAGTATGGATGTCCCAGGCGTGACTAGTCATATGGCGAGGATCCATATCCTCGATCAGGATCTCAGTAGCGATCAAGCCATGCTCCGTCTTTTAGATCAAATTCGTGATGAAATTCTCAGAGCAATTGATCGAGTTAAAACCGCTGAAGTTGACTACCTGGTTATGGGTATGAGTGCTGAAACCTTTTGGGGAGGGATTGAAGGCAGCAAAGCCTTTGTGAAACGAATTGAAGACTACAGCGGGCTCAAACTAGCTACTGGCTCACGCTCTTGTATGGCAGCCTTAGAACGCTTTAACGTCAAGAATGTTGGTGTAATTACTCCCTACCAACCAATAGCTGATCAAAATGTGAGAAAATTCTTCTCAGAAATGGGCATAAATATAGTTAAGCTAACAGGCTTGAAGTGTCCAACGGCTGTTGCGATCGCAGAAGTCCCTGAAGAGGTGTTGCGCACTACCCTACTAGAAATGAACGATGATTCAATTGAGGCATTTGTTCAAGTGGGAACCAACCTCAGTATGCTCCGCCTTGCTGATGAAGCTGAGCGTTGGTTAGGCAAGCCAGTGATTGCAATCAATGCAGCTACTTGGTGGTATGCCTTAAGAGATAACGGGATTACCGATAAAGTTTATGGATGTGGTCGTTTATTGCGGGAGTTTTAATTATGAACCAAAGCAATAACATGGAAAACAAGCCCCTATTTGGCAATTCTATTGCTTTTGGAAATTCCCCAGCTTTGCTGGTGGTAGATCTGATTGAGGGCTTCGTCGCTCAAGATGGTCCCTTCTATACACCCGGTATCGAAACTATCTGCCAACGGGTTCAACTACTGATGGCTGCCTTTCGCAAGCATCATCTTCCCATTATTCATACTACTGTTGAATATCAAGAAAATGGTATCGACGGCGGCATTTTCGTGGAGAAGATTCCGGCGTTACGGCAATTGGTTCAAGGCTCTCGATGGACTCAATTTCCTCATCAAGTAGCACCTGATTCTAGGGCAATTGTGGTCTCCAAGAGGTATGCAAGCGCCTTCTTTGGCACCCATTTGGCAGCTTCACTTACGGCTCTCAAAGTTGACTCATTGGTGATTGTGGGTGTCTCCACCAGCGGCTGCATTCGCGCTAGTGCTGTAGATGCGCTGCAATACGGTTACCGAACCATCGTGGTAGCAGACTGTGTGATTGACGTTGATCAAGAGGCACATCGAGTAAACCTCCGTGATATTCAACGTAAATATGGTGAGGTTTACCATTCAGAGCAGGTGCTCTCCTTTCTTGAAGGTTATCGTAACGGCTACCCTTTTAATCAGGAGTTGAAAAAAACAAAGATTAACCTTGAGGTTTAAAAATGATCAAAAATGGAATTGCTCGAATCCTGCTCGGCGTTCGTGATCTGAGTGAATCTTTGGCATTCTACCGAGATATTATCAAAATGTCTGTTGTCGCAGATTATCCTGTTGACGCGGAAACAATTGAGCAACTCTGGAACTTACCCCAAGGAACCACCGGTAGAGCAGTTTGTCTCAAAAACGACGAACAGACAACCTTATTAGAACTGATTGAATTTCAACCCCACTCCGAAAAATTTATTCGCTCCTGTGGAAATATCTGGGACTACGGTTTATTTACGATCGCTTTTCGGGCTAAAGATGTTGATGCTGCCTACAATTACTTCCAACAGCAAGGTTATCAATTTATTTGTCCTCCCATAACCTACACCCCTAATTGGGTACCTGTGACAGTGAAAGAGGCGATTATGGTGGGTCCCAACGAAACGCCGATTGCATTGATTGAGCGTTTAACAGAACCTAAGCGAGCCATTAAAGGTGATTTCGGCATCCTGTTGGATTCGTCTCAGTTTGTTGCAGATATGGAAGAAGTTACCAAATTTTATGTCGATATTCTGGGGCTAAACCAAGTTTTTGACAAGGTATTACCAGAAGGCATGGTCGATGATATCCTTAACTTGCCTGCTGGAACCAAATCAAGAATGGCATTCATTAATCAGTCGGGAAGCAATAACCCTGCGTTGGAGTTTATCCAGTGTTCGGTAAAAGGTGAGTACCTATCTCAAGTAGCCAAGCCACCCAACCTAGGATTATTTGCGATCGCGTTTGAAACTGATGACCTTTCAGCTTTGATCGAAAGATTTCAAAAGCACGCTATTAATATTGTATCTGGTCCTGTGACTTGTTCTGGCAATCAGGAAAAAGCGATCGTTGTAGAGGGACCCAACGGAGTTAATCTGCAATTTTTTGAACAATAAATGTAGGAGAGAGTATTGAGGGCGCAAGCATTCAGGGCGCAAGCATTACGCCCCTACTATTTTCAATTTCCCGACAAATCTGGAACAATAGATGACTATTATTAATTTTTCCCTACTACCTAAAACCTAAAACCTAACACCTATTCAGTTTCTTCTACTGGAAAGACTTCTCCCTTTAAGTACAACTCAAAGTGCTTCTTGAAGTAAAGAATACTCGTCATGTTAGACTCATCACACTCATCGGGGTTAAATTCATAGATGGGTAATTTCTCGGAACAGGTGCATGTTGAATTTCGCTACTTTAGCTAAAATATTAGTAGTAAAACCAGCACAACGACCATGCCTACCAAACATATTCGCTTTGATTGGGCTATCAAAAGACTACTGCGCAACAAGGCTAATTATGTAGTCTTGGAAGGGTTTTTAAGCGAGTTATTAAATCAAGATATCACCATCAAAACCCTCCTCGAAAGTGAAAGCAATCAACAGAATATCGATGATAAAAGCAACAGAGTTGATATTCTTGCTGAAACCGATTCGGAGGAATTGATCCTCATCGAAGTACAAAACAACTCCCAACTAGATTATTTTCATCGTATGCTCTACGGTGTTTCTCAGCTAGTGACAGAATATCTCGAACAAGGACAAGAGTACGGTCAAATTAGGAAAATCTATTCGGTGAATATCGTCTACTTTAACCTAGGCAAGGGAAATGACTATATTTATCGCCTGAAACCAGAGTTCATTGGGGTGAATACCGGAGATATCCTGGAATTGACCAAAGCTCAAGAAAGAAAATTTAAGATAGAAAAAGTAGTAGATATCTTCCCAGAATACTACCTGCTGAAAGTGAGGAATTTCCAGGGGGCAGCGGAAAATACCTTACAGGAATGGATCTATTTTTTGAAAAATAGTGAGATCAAAGATGAATTTGCTGCCAAAGGAATGCTAGAAGCTAAGGAAACCCTACGAGTAAATAATCTATCAGACACTGAAAGAGCGGCATATAACCGTTACATGGATAACAAGAGTTACGAAGCAAGTATCTTGAGTACCCAAGAGTTTGAGGTGCAATGGCAAATCGAACAGATGGAGGAGGCTCAAATTAGAGCTAGAGAAGAAGGTATCCAACAAGGTAGGGAAGAAGGTATCCAACAAGGTAGGGAAGAAGGTAGGGAAGAAGGTAGGGAGGAAGGTAGGGAAGAAGGTATCCAACAAGGTATTAAAAACAATAAAATAGCGATCGCACGCTTATGTAAACAACAAGGTTTAGATATAGAGACTATTATGGCAATCACCCAACTGTCTCGAGAAGATATCGAAGCTTTGTGAGTTCCTTACAAAACTCCAGTTGTTTAAAGGTTTTTCATCTAATCGGAGCGGCGGGATTTGAACCCACGACCCCCACTACCCCAAAGTGGTGCGCTACCAAGCTGCGCTACGCCCCGGCACTGTTATTTAGCTTATCACAATATTGATAACGAAAGCAACAATTTAAAACACTTTGAGTGACTGAGCTGCTTGAACTAAGCTGGGAACTGCTGAAGCAAGCCAACTACCTTCACACCGACGTCCGGTATTGAGAATAAAACGCAAGCTATAAGCATCAGGATAGCCTTCTACCTCCATCCAGACTAAATCACTTTCCGCTTCACAGCTAATTTTTTCCTCATCCATCAACTCACTCGCCATCTGGCTCATTGTCTGAGCTAGCTGTGCTAACAAGCGGCAAAAGTCATCTAACTCTGCCTCCGTTAGTTCAATTGCCCAGTCATCGCCACCGAGTAAACCTTGATAATCCCTTGCTTGAGGATCCCAACCCAGACGCCAGCCAGAGCCATTTTTGAGCAAACGTTCCATCTGATAATACCATTTGGTTTGATGTCTATTTTCCTCAAGGCAAGAGTAAGCGAGAATCTCCTGGTTTAGGTAAGGCTGGTATTACTCTGCGGTTGGGAGTGGGTTTTGGTAATGGTGAAACACTTGGTGTCGGTGTCGGTGTTTGGGGACGATTGGGGTTAAAGGTGGTGACTAACACTTCTACTAAAGCATCCCTTTGGGCACGATTGAGCTGTTCAATTGCTGCGCGATCGCGCTCCATCGGATTTTCTTCTAAGATATTGTTACCGGGATACTCTGATTCAGAGATTTTCTCATTTACACCCAGATAGTCTGCTAGAGTCAGCTTCCAATCAAAACGGTAATAAGGAGGACGATTTTTGACCTCAAGGTGATATTCCACTAGGCGATTCACCAGATTATTATCTGTATCCACCTCACCAGTATTCTGATTGACATACTGGTTCTCTAGTGGCAGGGAGGGTAAACGTTCATAAACTTTCTCCCAAACCTCTTGTTTTCTAATAGTTTGGGCAGTAGCAGGCTGTAAGCCAATAAAATTGAAGGCTCCACCTTCACTAACCTCTGCTGACCAATGAAACCAGCATAAACTAGTAATCACAGCAAGAAATAGACTTACATTAAGCCAAATAGCCTTATTCTTTCCTCTTTTTTTGCTCATACTTATCCCGAAACACTAGTACAAGAAGGCAGAAGGCAGGAGGCAGAAGGCAGAAGGGAAGAAAGCTTACTGTACAAGCTTTTTAACCTTTTTTTACTGGTCACTTATTTCCGCCAAGTTGCACTAGAACGATATTCCTTAGTTTAATCCCCAATAATTTCCGGTTGTGTCAGCTCATCAGACATCTCGATAATTGCCCGCAGCACAGGCTTCATCAGAGGATCATCAAGATTTTCAAAGTCTTCATAGCGACGGCGCTTGGCACGAGTTGCGACTTGCACCGTAATCCGATAGCGATTGGATGCTGCACTGACTAGTTCTTCTGAACGTTGCAGAATCTGGTTTGAATCAAAATGATAGTGCTTGTGCAGCATAAGTTGTTTGATGAGTGTCAACTAAAGAATTTAGCAATTAGCCACTAGCTTTGAGGTTTATTTCATCAGCTATTGGTTAATTACTCATCTAGTTTAACAGGAGTCAAGCAGGACTTACGCAAAGCCTCCATGGGTAGTGGCGCGACACAGCTAAAATGCTGGAACAGGTAGGTTGGTTGTAGCGATCGCGTAACCCAACACTCCTTGAATATTTCGTTGGGTTTCACTTCGTCAACCTACAGTTTTAGTCGTGTCGCACCACTAGGGTGGGCAAGAGTAATTGACAACCATTGGCATCTTCTGAAAGCGATTGGTCGCTCAAATATATCCAGGTGCAGATAATATCGTACTATTGTCCAAAGTCCAATAAATGTATAGAGTTGTAAACAATTAAGCAACCTAAGTTCTTTTGTCTATGCAGACCCTTGCGATACCTGCCTTGCAGTCGATTCGTACAAAACATCGACTACCTCTAAAACTAGTAGTGCTAGGAGATAGCCTCATTTATGGATTTGGTGACCCGGAAGGAGGGGGTTGGGTAGAGCGACTGCGACGCCAATGGATGTCGCCAGATAGTCCAGGTCATGTTATTTATAACTTGGGTGTTCGGGGTGATGGAGTACAGCAAGTACAAGAGCGTCTAGAGCATGAGTTTCGCAGTCGCGGTGAACTCAAGAATCGCGTGCCGGATGCCATTATTCTTTCTGTAGGCGTTAATGATTCAGCACGTCTTGGACGTCCCGATGGGCGTAATTTTACCAATTTTGATACTTTCCAATCGGAATTAGCTAATCTACTAGATCAAGCACAGCAATTGTGTCCAGTGCTATTTGTGGGTATGGTGCCAGTAGATGAGACAAGAATGCCATTTTTAGATTGTTTTTACTACAGCCATGCTGAACAATACCGCTACAAAGAGGCAACTCGTTTTGCTTGTATGAGGCGACAGATTCCCTACTTAGATATTTTTGATATCTGGAAGTCTCGTAGTAGTGATTGGTGGTCTAAGAATTTGTCTCAAGATGGTCTTCATCCGAACGTAGCTGGCTACCAAGAATTATTACAAGATGTCCTCAACTGGGAACCTTTAACCCAGCTCAATAGGGCTTACTGAATAAGTTCATTAATTCGGGTTTTGCAGTAATAAGCCTGTTTAGGGGCAGTGCCCCAAAAAGAAGATAAGAAACAAACTTTCATTCTTTTCCTTTCTGCCTGGATGAACGAAATATGAGGTGGGATTTCAGTTTTCCGCACCCCGTGTTCATTCAGAGATTAGCTATTAGCCATTAGCTATTAGCCATTAGCTTTAAATCGATGTTGGGTATAGTGTCCATACTCATGCAGCAAGCCCTAAATTAAAGGCATCGCTGTCCAAAATGCATCCAAATGCTTCAGTAAAGCTGTTTAAAGTTTTATTCGCCTCATCATGTCTTCAGTTTTTAACAGCAAACTTAATAGATTAATGACTTTTTACTGTTTGCAAAATATATATCCTAATCCCGACTTAAGGGATGAGTTTATGGCAAAGCTTTACACGAGTCTACATACTTTTGCTACTCGGATAGCTTACCAAATGAATCTCACAGGACCGGCTTTAACTATTCTAACCAATTGTTCAACTTCTCTGGTAGCAGTTCATACTGCCTGCAAAAGCATTCTTAATGGAGAATGTGATATGGCAATAGCGGGTGGTGCTAGGGTAGATTCTCGAAGAACTGGGTATTGGTATGAAGAAGGCTCGATAGAATCTCCAGATGGTTACTGTCGTCCTTTTGATACCAAATCTAAGGGAACTGTTTTTGCAGAGGCTGTGGGAGTTGTAGTTTTGAAACAGCTCAAAGACGCGGTAGCTGATGGAGATATTATTCATGCTGTAATCAAAGGATCAGCTATTAATGTCGTAAAGCATTCGATTATTGGCGAATTGTAGTCGTATCTAACCTTGAAGATGCAGTCAATACCTTAGATACCAAACAAGTCTTAACCAATTCCGGTCAAGTGAGAACTCGTTCTGTGGTATTTATGTTTCCAGGACAGGGTTCTCAGTATGTGAATATGGCACGTTCACTTTATGAGACTCAAGCCACTTTCCAAGAACATATTGCTCAGTGTTGTACACTGCTAAAATCTGACTTAGGCTTTGACTTACGAGATCTTCTCTATCCCAATCAAGAGCAAATTGAAACGGCTACCCAGAAGCTGAAAAAAACTGCAATTACCCAACCTGCCTTATTTATTATCGAATACGCTTTGGCTCAATTATGGATATCTTGGGGAATTAAACCAGTAGGGATGATTGGTCATAGTATTGGAGAATATGTAGCAGCAACCTTAGCCGGAGTCTTCAGCTTAGAAGATGCTTTAAGCTTAGTTGCTGCTAGGGGTAAATTGATGCAGTCGATGCCATCTGGCTCAATGTTAGCTGTTCCCTTATCAGAAAATGAGGTTAAACCTTTATTAGAGAACACCTCCCTACAAATCGCCACGGTTAACAGTCCTGCTAACTGCGTGGTTTCAGGGACAAATGCAGCCATAGAAACTTTAGAACAACAATTAGCAACCCAAGGCATTGAAGGTAATCTTCTTCATACCTCCCATGCCTTCCATTCTGATCTAATGGAGCCAATTTTAGAACCCTTCACTGAAAAAGTGAAACAGGTTAAACTCCAAGCTCCAACTATTCCCTTTGTCTCTAATCTCACGGGAACTTGGATTACTGTAGCAGATGCTACTAATCCCTGTTATTATGCTCAACATTTACGTTCTTGTGTCCGCTTTGCTGATGGCATCAAAGAATTTTTTAATAACCCCGACCAAATTTTGTTGGAAGTAGGACCTGGCTCTACCTTAAGTTCCTTAGCCAAATATCATCCAGATCAGCCATCAGCACAAATTACCTTAACTTCAGTACGCCATCCCCAACAAGAAGAATCAGATGTTGCATTCTTACTCAAGACATTAGGTCAACTATGGTTGGCTGGAACTCAAGTAAATTGGCAGAACTATTATCGAGAAGAAAAACATTACCGTGTTTCTTTACCTACCTATCCTTTTGAAAGAAAACGCTATTGGCTCGAACCTAAACAACAACCCACTTATCAGCTAAATCACCAACAAATATGGCAATCTCTAGTTGAAACCGGACTCCTGCAAGCTCAAGTAGGACTTTCAGAATTTGCCAAGCAAAAAAACCTGGAACAACAAGCAGTTAAGGAGCGAATCTGTGCGGCTTATATGGCTAAAGCACTAAAAGATTTAGGAGCTTTTGCTAACCCCTCAGACAAGTATACTGTTGCAGAGTTATTTGAGCAATTCTCGATTAAGTCTGACTATAAACAGTTATTAACTCGCTGGTTAGAAGTACTAGTTCAACGAGGGATGTTACAACAAGACGGAGAATATTTTTGCCAACTGCAAGCCTTAACTACAGAAGAGTTTAAGGCTCTGCTCCAAGAGTTCCAAGATAAATTTGCCACCCAACCTGAGCAGGCCCGAATTATTCAAAGTTTTGGCGAAAATCATGTCCCTCTTCTTAAGGGTGAGGAAATTCCCCAAAATATTCTCTTTGCTGAAGGCAACCTTGATGTTTATGCCAAGCAGGAAGCCGAATCGATTTTAGGTCCTTACAATAATGCTATCATGAGGTCAATTATCGAACAGGTTGTCAAATTATCACCTCCAAAAACCCAACTGAAAATTCTATAAATTGGTGCAGGACAAGGATTTTCAACTCAGTGGTTGCTACCGGTATTGCCGAGGGAGCGCACCCACTATACCTACACCGATATTGGTGAAAGTTTCTTGAAGTTTGGTCAAAAGAAATTCCAACAATATCCCTTTATCGAATATCGTTAAACCATTGTCCATTTGTGGAGTATCAGCGATAGGGAAGAAAGTAAATTAACCTTTGAATCTGTAGAAGAGTCAAATAATCTAGGATTCTATAGTCTTATCTATCTCATCCAAGCTTTAGAAAAACAGAATCTTACCGATGAGATAGAAATAGTAGTGGTTTCTAATCATTTGCAAAATGTTACTGGAGAGGAAATCATTGCTCCAGAAAAAGCTACTCTAATTGGGCCAGTTCGAGTGATTCCCCAAGAGTACAGCCATATTAACTGTCGTAGTGTGGATGTAGTTTTACCTCCATCAGGAAATCAAGGTGAAGAAAAACTAATTAACCAATTACTCAATGAACTACAACACCAATCAGAAGAGACAATCATTGCCTATCGTAATAATCACCGTTGGGTACAAACCTTTGAACCTGTACGTTTAGAAGAACCCTCAAAAGAAAAACTCCCATTTAAACCAGGAGGAGTCTATCTACTTACTGGTGGACTTGGTGGCATTGGCTTAGTATTTGCCGAACATTTAGCCAAAACTGTACAAGCCAAACTCATTTTAACTGGACGTTCTACCCTTCCTCAACGCCATCAATGGGAACAATGGTTAACTGACCATAGTGAAGAAAATTTGATCAGCATTAAAATTAGGAAGGTGCAACATTTGGAAGAACTGGGTGCCGAAGTATTAGTTGTGCCTGCTGATGTAGCGAATCTGCAACAAATGGCAGAAGCTATCTCTTTAGCACAACATCAATTTGGTGAAATTAACGGCGTGATTCACTCTGCTGGTGTTCCCAGTGGCGGTGTGATTCAACTGAAAACACGGGAAATAGCAGATGCTGTTCTCGCACCTAAAGTTCAAGGAACAGCAATACTGGAGACATTACTTAAAGATGTGGAACTTGATTTCATGGTAGTTTGTTCCTCAATGGAATCTCCCCTAGGACACTTAGGACAGGTAGATTATTGCGGAGCAAATAACTTTTTGGATGCTTATGCTCACTCAAAATCGGCTGACAGTAATCGCTTAACTGTTAGTATTAACTGGGATGCTTGGCAAGAAGTAGGGATGGCGGTTAAAGCTCTTCAACAGGGAAGTAAATTAGTCAAGCTTGATGAAGGAATATTACCCCAAGAAGGAGTAGATGTCTTAAATCGCATTCTTAATAGTGGCAGAAGTCAGATTATGGTATGCACGCAGGATATTCAGTATCCTACTTTTTGAGGGAGCTGGAGGAGAAAGATTCTGGAGGCTCATAAAGCGGCTTGGAAAGATATATTCTCAGGAGCCATCCTCCTTCTAATATCAAGTTCGGATAAACGGTTATAATTCCTTTCTACCTTGCAAGCTTCTGCCCTCTGCCTTCTGCCTTGTTGCAACGATAGTGTAAGTATTTAACCGAACTTGATATAACTCCTACCTTCTCCCTCACCTTCTGCCTCCTGCCTCCTGCCTTGTTTCTATCAAGCATGAACTCACCAAGGACTACCAATCATAGTGAAGCCTGCCCAATAATAAGGATGGGATAAATCAGGCTTGCCTACCAATCCAGGAGGTAAGCTCATCTCTCCTAGCTCACCTGGCAGTTGCAGTTTACCTTGAGCGATACGGATTTCCCCTTTGAGCATTGCCACTTGCACTCGCCGCAGTGCTTCAGCTTTAATCGTTACTTCTGGTTGGCTCAACTGCCGATAAAACTCACTCATCAGTGCTAAGGTGCCAGCATCACTGATATACCACAGACTACCGAGAACTGACTTGGCTCCTGCTTGCACCGCCAACCCCGCAAAACCCAACTCTGCTTCCTCATCTCCCGCAATCGTCCGACAGGCACTCAAGACTAATAACTCTACTGCCGGTTTATTCCAACCTAACTCCCGCAGTTGCTCCAGATGTAACTTATCATTCCACATTTGGATATAGGATTGACTAGGCTTACCAGCGATAAATTCCCCATGGGTAGCTAAATGAATAATACCAAAGGGCTGTTGCTCACGGGCTTGCATGAGATTATTTAGGGTGAAAGTTTCATTGAGGAAAGTCTTGCCTTGCCACAACTGACTGATAGTCTGCAATTCCAAGGGTACAGCAGCCAAGGGTTCTTGTTGAGCAAATTGTGAGGCTCCCATCAATAACACTTGCAAATCCTTGATATCTACGTAGAGGTTGTCAGTGAGGCTAAGACTAGGCATTAAGCCCACACTGTATTGTTCGACGATAAACTCTTGCCCGTTATGAAGTGCAGCCAAAGGTACTTTGCGCAGACTACTGTCGAGGATAAAGGTAAGATTATTGATCTGTTGGGCTTTTAAGTCTTCCTTGAGTGGCGTGATTAGCCACTCATAGAGTTGTTGGGAACTCTGGAGGTAACCACGGGAGTTACCGATATCGGTGACTTTCTTGCGAAATTCTCGAGCCGCTCGCAGAACTTGCGGGCGCGTCACTCCTACCCGTCGTCGAATCGGTTTACCTTGGGAGGTGATTAATAATAGTTCGAGCTCCAGCTCCCATTTCTCCCCCATCTCCCTTTCCTGGGGAGGAAGAGCTTTTGGTACAAAGAAAGCATAAATGATCCCGGGTTTAACCCCAATGGCTTGTTCAATCTGCTGACGTAGGATAGCACGGACTTCTGGGAGGGTGAGGATGGAAGTATTACTAATACCCAGATAGTTCTCAAAGGCAACAGTGAAATTCTCCTCCACTTCTGCTAAGGTATCAATTTCGACAGAAGGGATGTCAATATTAGTTTTTTCTGGGGAGGACAATGGGAATGGTTTGCTTAGATCAACGGGATTAAGATTAAGCGGTGGAGCCATATTGAGCGGTGGAGCCATATTGAGCGGTGGAGCCATATTGTTGATAGTTTGCCGAGTTAAGGGCTTGAGAGGTGGAGGTGGCTCCAGCTTAGTATTTGAGACAGAAGTAAAATTGAACAGTGGTTCAACACTGATAATTTGAATGTTCCCTTCTGTATGAGTAAAGGGAAAAGATTGTTCGGGAGCAATGGTGAACTCACCACTAGTAATAGTTCCTTGTGTACCGTTTTTCCTAGCATCACCGACATCAAAGGAGTCTACTCCATTGCCACCATGCCTAATGGTGATACCTCCACCACCGAGTGCTCCAGCAGTGGATATACTGGTAAGGAGTCCGTTACGATCGCTAAAAGTATCTGTGGCTCGGAAAAATTTACCCGCAGTAATGTCAACGTCGCCGCCGATACCATTGCTACCACCTTGGGCGTTAATGAAGCTAACTTGAATGTCACCGATAGGGTCAAGGGTAACATCACCGCCATCACCAATCAAACCGCTGGAATTAATTTGTAGGGTACTAATTTGGGTTCTGGCTTGAAGTAGGATATTGCCACCATTAAGCCCTGATGAGTTCAAATTGCCGGTATTAATTTCTCCTGTATTGCTGATGAGAGTAATATCGCCACCAGGATTAATGATATCGCCAGTGAAAATATCTTGATTAGCTAGTAAGGTAATAATGGCATTGCCTGCACCTGTTAAGGTGAAACCTGTGGTGTTGATTGACCCTGCACTAATCAGAGTGAGATTACCTAATCCACCGTCCAGATTCCCGCTGATAGTGGCACCATCATCAAAAACGAAAGTATCGTCTAAAATGCCACCAGTTAAGTTTTCAATATTGTTGAAGGTTAATCCATTAGGGAAAATACTGTTGAGATTACCTTCGTTAGCACCTGTTAGCTCATAAGTGGTGTTTTTTTCGACACCAACTAGGGTTGAACCCCCGGCAATATTTACAGGATCGTTGAAAGTAACCCCATTATTCAGAGTAACAGTACCAGTGCCATCAGCATGACCAATAGTAATACTGGCAAAACCAGCTTGCAGGGCAGCAATATCGGTGTCTAACAAATCCAGCGTGCCGCTATCAGAGTCAGTTAGATTACCAATTTGGATGTTTTGATTGGCAGTAGCAGGTTGCAAGTTCAGGATACCAGGGCTGCTGATTTGGCTGTTACCCACAAAACTCATTTCATCAGCTATGAGGGTGATAGGACTTCCAGTGGAATTAATCGAGCTGTCCTCCAAATGAATCCCATCTGCCTCAATACCATTGCCTTCTAGGATCATAGTACCTTGACCGGTTAATTCCACCAAAGTACCATTTTCAACTAAAATGCCGTAGTTTTCTGCTTCAGAGGCTGTAGAGTTACCTTTAAACTGGATATTTCCCCCAGCAGAAACTCTGGCATTATCAGCAATCCGTATCCCTTCATTCTCATTCAAACCTTCCCCGCCCGTACCATCCAAGGTAATATTACCCATCATGGATTCCACCACGCTGTTGATAATAATCTCAACACCAGTGTTGCTGATTCCACCTCCATTTCCTCTACCCTCGCCTGTCATATTGATGTCTCCCAACTCTGACATCACCATAGAGTTTTCCAGAAGTGTGCCGTCATTAAGATGTAACCCTTGCCCACCCGTGCCATCCAAGGTAATATCGCCATTAACGGTGGATAAAGTGCTACTATTGCGCACCCACATGCCTCTGTTCCTCATGGTGGTGCTGTTAGCAGTACCTGTCAGTTGGAGTTCTCCATTCTCAGCAGATATTGTAGAATTATCGATCAGTATTCCGTTACCTAAATCTGCTGCGTTTTCATTCGTACCATTGAGGGTAATCTTGCCATTGCTGATAGATTGCACATTACTCTGATTGAGCAATAAAATACCTGAATTTTGGTCTCCAGGCTCGTTAGTAATACCTGTGATGGCAATACCACCGATGCCGGAATTGACGGTTGCACCATCTAAAATAACCTTACCAACAGCAATAGTTCCAAAGGTTCCAGGCTTAATACTTACGTTACCACCATTAGTTAAAATCTGCGAACCTGGGTTCATCAAAAATTCTGCAATTCCTGGATCCCGCTGAGCTGGGATGGCATTTTCGTGATTAATTATGGCTTGAAAGTCGCCACCATTAAGTTCGATGTTGGCATTAATAATAATACTGCGTCCAGCATCGAATTCCAGGATACCAATGCTGTTAGAAATAATATCTTGATTAACAGTGATATCATTATTGGCTTGCAGGGTTACAGTACCCACCATGTCAACTAGTCCCTGAGCATCGAAGGTGACTTCATTACCTGGATTGTTCCCAAAGGTATTATTCATGCCCACATCATCAATACCCCCAGCCTCAATGGTAATATTCTTGGGGTCGAAGAGAATATTACCCGGTGTGCCTGATTGAGCACCTACATCAACCAAACCTCGGAAAATTAGACTGTCTTTTCCTGATATCTCTACAAAACCGCCGTCGCCTGTATCAGAACCACCAGTAGCACTGACTTTACCAAAGAAACGGGTAACCTCATCTGCCCAGACAATTACCTTTCCCGCATTACCATTAAGCAGAGCATCCGCATTAATTACTGAGTCAGTACTAACAAATGTGCGCTGAGCATTCGGCACTGTTCCGTTACCCTGAAAATCGCCCCCAATCCTGACATTGCCGCCACTATCAGTGCCAAAAACATCAATATTGCCACCAATCAGCCCTACAAGTTCTCCAAAAACATTCACCTTACCACCAGTCTCTGCTGTTGTAGAAGCATCCAATCTACCTGAAGAAATTGCCACTCCTCCAGCTGGTATCGTCGTGCCAGAATCTGTTAACTGTACCGTGCCATCTGAGGAAACAGTTAATCCTGTCTCCACACCCTCCCCTGCTCCTGTTAATAAAGCCGGTAAATCCACAGGATTAAGAGGCAATATCTGCCCCGAAGTATCTCTTGGTGCTTCAATCTCTAAACTCAGCAGATATCCTGGTTGACTAATCCGCACCAGATTTCCACCTCCAACTGCGGCGATGGTGATTTTTCCTCCTGCGGCTCTTAGTTGCCCAGTATTGAGCACATTACCACCAATTAAAGCTAAATTTTGACCCTCTGATACCCCTAGCTCACCTGCATTGACTATACTGCCCCCTTGCACCAAATCGAAAGCAAACTGACTGGGAGTGCCGACTAAATTTTGGTAGTCATTTGCCCCAAAGCCATTGAACCAATTATCTCCACCAAAACCGATCCCAGTAGCAGTAGTAGCGATAAAATCAGCTGGTACATTGAGCTGAGCATTCCCGCCAAAAATCATCCCGGCTGGGTTCATCAAAAATAAATTGGAGTTACCACCACTCACCTGAATCAAACCATTAATGATTGAAGGGGCACCCCCAATCACCCGTGTCAGGATATTTTGAATCTGGGGGTTAGTGTGAAACTCAGCAATTTGATGGGCTGAAAGTCCAAATTGCTCTAAAGAGTGAAACAGATTCTGACTATCTCCAGATAAGGTACCGCCAGTAATCTGGAAATGGTTACCTGTAGTAGTAACGATAGTACCTGTGCCATCTACTGCCGCAGTAATCGGTTGTGCTTGCAGTGGTTTTGAGGCAATAGTGGTAGCAAAGGCAATAGCTACTATTGATAGACTCAGTTGTTTCATCTTGAGACACTCTCTATCTTGATAAGACAAACTACTCTATAAATCTGACATTCCTTACCCTAATTAGCACCATCGATATTGCAGTAGCTCACCAAGGACTACCAATCATAGTGAAGCCTGCCCAATAATAAGGATGGGATAAATCAGGCTTGCCTACCAATCCAGGAGGTAAGCTCATCTCTCCTAGCTCACCTGGCAGTTGCAGTTTACCTTGAGCGATACGGATTTCCCCTTTGAGCATTGCCACTTGCACTCGCCGCAGTGCTTCAGCTTTAATCGTTACTTCTGGTTGGCTCAACTGCCGATAAAACTCACTCATCAGTGCTAAGGTGCCAGCATCACTGATATACCACAGACTGCCGAGAACTGACTTGGCTCCTGCTTGCACCGCCAACCCCGCAAAACCCAACTCTGCTTCCTCATCTCCCGCAATCGTGCGACAGGCACTCAAGACTAATAACTCTACTGCCGGTTTATTCCAACCTAACTCCCGCAGTTGCTCCAGATGTAACTTATCATTCCACATTTGGATATAGGATTGACTAGGCTTACCAGCGATAAATTCCCCATGGGTAGCTAAATGAATAATACCAAAGGGCTGTTGCTCACGGGCTTGCTTGAGATTATTTAGGGTGAAAGTTTCATTGAGGAAAGTCTTGCCTTGCCACAACTGACTGATAGTCTGCAATTCCAAGGGTACAGCAGCCAAGGGTTCTTGTTGAGCAAATTGTGAGGCTCCCATCAATAACACTTGCAAATCCTTGATATCTACGTAGAGGTTGTCAGTGAGGCTAAGACTAGGCATTAAGCCCACACTGTATTGTTCGACGATAAACTCTTGCCCGTTATGAAGTGCAGCCAAAGGTACTTTGCGCAGACTACTGTCGAGGATAAAGGTAAGATTATTGATCTGTTGGGCTTTTAAGTCTTCCTTGAGTGGCGTGATTAGCCACTCATAGAGTTGTTGGGAACTCTGGAGGTAACCACGGGAGTTACCGATATCGGTGACTTTCTTGCGAAATTCTCGAGCCGCTCGCAGAACTTGCGGGCGCGTCACTCCTACCCGTCGTCGAATCGGTTTACCTTGGGAGGTGATTAATAATAGTTCGAGCTCCAGCTCCCATTTCTCCCCCATCTCCCTTTCCTGGGGAGGAAGAGCTTTTGGTACAAAGAAAGCATAAATGATCCCGGGTTTAACCCCAATGGCTTGTTCAATCTGCTGACGTAGGATAGCACGGACTTCTGGGAGGGTGAGGATGGAAGTATTACTAATACCCAGATAGTTCTCAAAGGCAACAGTGAAATTCTCCTCCACTTCTGCTAAGGTATCAATTTCGACAGAAGGGATGTCAATATTAGTTTTTTCTGGGGAGGACAATGGGAATGGTTTGCTTAGATCAACGGGATTAAGATTAAGCGGTGGAGCCATATTGAGCGGTGGAGCCATATTGTTGATAGTTTGCCGAGTTAAGGGCTTGAGAGGTGGAGGTGGCTCCAGCTTAGTATTTGAGACAGAAGTAAAATTGAACAGTGGTTCAACACTGATAATTTGAATGTTCCCTTCTGTATGAGTAAAGGGAAAAGATTGTTCGGGAGCAATGGTGAACTCACCACTAGTAATAGTTCCTTGTGTACCGTTTTTCCTAGCATCACCGACATCAAAGGAGTCTACTCCATTGCCACCATGCCTAATGGTAATGTCTCCACCACCGAGTGCTCCAGCAGTGGATATACTGGTAAGGAGTCCGTTACGATCGCTAAAAGTATCTGTGGCTCGGAAAAATTTACCCGCAGTAATGTCAACGTCGCCGCCGATACCATTGCTACCACCTTGGGCGTTAATGAAGCTAACTTGAATGTCACCGATAGGGTCAAGGGTAACATCACCGCCATCACCAATCAAACCGCTGGAATTAATTTGTAGGGTACTAATTTGGGTTCTGGCTTGAAGTAGGATATTGCCACCATTAAGCCCTGATGAGTTCAAATTGCCGGTATTAATTTCTCCTGTATTGCTGATGAGAGTAATATCGCCACCAGGATTAATGATATCGCCAGTGAAAATATCTTGATTAGCTAGTAAGGTAATGATGGCATTGCCTGCACCTGTTAAGGTGAAACCTGTGGTGTTGATTGACCCTTTACCAACAGGCGATCGCAAAATAATAGGGTCATTAAAGGTAATGTTATCAGCTAAGGTAATTGCACCACTTCCCTCAGTATGTCCGATAGTGATGCTGTTAAAACCATCTTGTAACGAACTTAGCTGGTTTGATGTTAAATCCAGAATGCTAATGTTGTCAGTATTAGTACCACCAATTTGGATTGATTGTGTTGGTTCTAGAGGCTCGATTGTCAAATTGCCCGTACCAGAGACATTGCCACCACAGTCAATCTTATCTCCTATTAGGATGAGATTACCCAATCCACTATCGAGATTACCGCTAATACTAGCGCCGTCGCCAAAGACAAACGTATCTTCTAAAGAGCCACCTATGAGGTTTTGAATCTGAGTAAAGTTATTAGTACCGTTGAGATTACCAGTATCAGCACCATTAATATTCCAGGTGTTAATAATGTTATCACCAGCCAACGTGTTTGTACCCCCACCACCGTTGATATTAGTAACACCGCCACCATTGAGAGTGAAGGTGTCTTCTAAGTTACCACCGATGAGGTTATCGAAATTAGTGAAGTTGAGGGTGTTATTGATTACACCTTCATTAAGGTTCTTAATCTCCCAACTATTGGGAGTATTGGTTCCGATTAAGGTACTCTCAGCAGCAGTTGTGCCGATAATTTGTTCAATGCTTACTGCTGCAAGGGTATTGAGATCTATAGTCAGGGGAGTGGTGTAGACAGAGAAATCAAAATTGTTAGTACCTCCGTTGTCACTGATGCTGCCATTGAAACTAACACCATCAGCAAAAACGAAGCTGTCAGCTAAACTGCCGCCAGTTAAGTTCTCAATATTGTTGAAGGTTAATCCATTGGGGAAAATACTGTTGAGATTACCTTCATTAGAACCTGTAAACTCGTAGGTAGTATTTTGTTCAGGACCAACTAAAGTTGAACCTCCAGGAATATTTACAGGGTCGTTGAAAGTAGCTCTATTATTCAGAGTAACAGTGCCAGTGCCATCAGGGCGACCAATGTTAATGTTGGTAAAACCGGCTTGCAGGGCAGCGATATCCGTATCTAACAAATCCAGTGTATCCATACCAGAGTCGGTTAGATTGCCAATTTGGATGTTTTGATTGGCAGTAACAGGCTGTAAGTTAAGGATACCAGGGCTGCTGATTTGGGCGTTACCGACGAAACTCATTTCATCAGCTATGAGGGTGATAGGACTACTATCTATTTCAGTGGAGTTAATCGAGCTATCTTCGACATGAATCCCATCAGTCTCAATAGCTCTGCCATCAAGAGTCATAGTACCTTGACCAGTTGATTCCACCAAGGTGTTGTTTTCAAGTAAAATGCCGTAGTTGTCTGCTCCAGGCGCCCTAGAATTACCGCTAAACTCGATATTTCCCCCAGAAGAAATCCTGGTATTAGTAGCAATGCGTATGGCTTCATTACGATTCACCCCTTCTCCGCCCGTGCCATTCAGGGTAATATTACCTCTGCTTGATTCCACCAGACTGTTGATGTGAATCTCAACACCAGTACTGCTTATTCCACTCCCATCTCCTCCACCGGTGCCAATCATCTCAATGTTTCCTGTATCTGAGAGCACACTGGAGTTTTGCACAAGTATCCCATCATTAAAATTTGTCCCATTTCCACCTATCCCATTCAAGGTAATATCGCCGTCACCGGTAGATAAGGTGCTATTGTTACGGAGCAAAAATCCCCTGTTAAACATACCAGTACCGTTAGCAGTACCTGTCAGGAGGAATTCTCCCACACCGATAGTTTGCAGATTACTCCGGTTGAGCAAAATGCCAGAATTTTCTTCGTCTCCAGACTCATTAGTAATACCTGTGAGGTTAATATTGCCACCACCAGCATCAATAGTGCTGTTGTTGAGAGTGATACCGTTGCGGAAAAGGGCATTTCCTGTGCCAGTGCCGGTGAAATTGCCACCACCAGTATTAATGCTTACGCCAGTGAGGTTGAGAGCACCCCCATTAATCCCATCAAAGTCAGCATTAAGGAAAATATCACCATCATTAGTAGTGATGTCAGCGTTAACATTAATATTGTTGTTGGCTTGGGCAGTGAGTCCCACTCCAGGGGTAGTAATATTAAGTGCTGCACTAAAAGTAATGTCATTGGTTGCTTGCAGAATGACATTAGTAGTGGCGCCATTAATCAGCGCTGCATCGATTGTCGTAGGATCTAAATCAGGAGCATCAAATGGATTAATATCAGCTAGGGTAGCTGTTCCTCTAGCAGCTACAATTTCAATATTAGTCGGGTCAAGTAGCAATGTTCCAGGATTACCATTAGCAGCTAGAGTATTCACATTGCCCTGAAAGTCCAAAAATTCTCTACCTGATACTTCGACAAAACCACCATCCCCAGAGTTAGCACCACCACGAGCATTAATTTTGCCAAAGAAGCGAGTAACCTCATCTGCCCAAACAATAACTTTCCCTCCATCACCATAAGAGAGAGCATCCGCATTAATTACCGAGTCACTACTAATGTAAGTTCGTAAAGCCTTCGGCACTGTACCTTGTCCTTGATAATCCCCACCAATCAAGACAGTGCCACCACCGTTAGTACCAGAAGCATTGATATTAGCACCAAATACTCCTACGCGATCGCCAAATACATTCACCTCACCACCAATGTCACCTGAGACATCAATAGTGCCAGAAGTGAGGGCTACTCCTTCTCCAGCTGGTATCGTCGTGCCAGAATCTGTTAGCTGTACCGTGCCATTTGAGGAAACATTTAATCCTGTCTCTACACCCTCCCCTGCTCCTGTTAATAAAGCCGGTAAATCCACAGGATTAAGAGGCAATATCTGCCCCGAAGTATCTCTTGGTGCTTCAATCTCTAAACTCAGCAGATATCCTGGTTGACTAATCCGCACCAGATTTCCACCTCCAACTGCGGCGATGGTGATTTGTCCTCCTGCTGCTCTTAGTTGCCCAGTATTGAGCACATTACCACCAATTAAAGCTAAATTTTGACCCTCTGATACCCCTAGCTCACCTGCATTGACTATACTGCCCCCTTGCACCAAATCGAAAGCAAACTTAGTAGGAGTACCGATTAAATTTTGGTAGTCATTTGCCCCAAAGCCATTGAACCAATTATCTCCACCAAAACCGATCCCAGTAGCAGTAGTAGCGATAAAATCAGCTGTTATATTGAGCTGAGCATTCCCGCCAAAAATCATCCCCGCTGGGTTCATCAAAAATAAATTGGAGTTACCACCACTCACCTGAATCAAACCATTAATGATTGAAGGAGCACCCCCAATCACCCGTGTCAGGATATTTTGAATCTGGGGGTTAGTGTGAAACTCAGCAATTTGATGGGCTGAAAGTCCAAATTGCTCTAAAGAGTGAAACAGATTCTGACTATCTCCAGATAAGGTACCGCCAGTAATCTGGAAATGGTTACCTGTAGTAGTAACGATAGTGCCTGTGCCATCTACTGCCGCAGTAATCGGTTGTGCTTGCAGTGGCTTTGAGGCAATAGTGGTAGCAAAGGCAATAGCTACTATTGATAGACTCAGTTGCTTCATCTGGAGACACTCTCTATCCTGATAATACAAACTACATATGGATACGTTCGTTGACCTTTCAAGTTGAGCGTAAGGTTTTATTTTTTAGGGAAGAATAACCAAAAAGTAAGTTAAAATGCATTTAAAATATGTTTTAGTAAAGTAAAAGGGGGAAATCAAAATCCCAAATAGTAGTTGGATATATCTTTTTAATTTAATTTCATTAATATGCAGTTTAAATGCACAATAATGTGGTCATTTAGCTCATCTCCACCTTTAGAGGGATAGAAGTTTAGTGTATCTTTGTTGAAGATTGCAATCTAGAACCATTAATCTGATCCTAATCTAATACACCGAATTCTGTGGCTGCACATTATTTAGGTACGAAAGTGCATAAACTCGCACAGGCTACCCCAATAACTAATCGAGGGGTAATTCACTCATTACTCTCGAGAAACACTCCTTCGGAGTGAGGGTGTGAGGTGTAGGGTGTAGGGTGTAGGGTATCAATTGTGGAACTGGCATCTTGCCAGTTACGAGAAACTAGAATTATTTCTCGTTTCTCCTATTCAATTGGGGGTGCGAAGCGCTCCTGGGGAGCTCTTCAGGAACTAAAAATGACTGCGGGATGTCTAAATCTCTTGATATGATTAGTTTCTAACTTTTTTTTCGGCGATTCAATGAATTCTTAATTCTTAATTCTTCATTCTTAATTCGCCGTCAGGCGCTCATTACTTCAAAACCAGAATCAATGGACTCGATGAGGCAAGCCCTATTTAGATGGGCAATTAGTTTTAACTCAGTACTCGAAGTTTATTACAGATAAGATGTTACAATCCACCGAGCGGGAATTTTACCTATATTGTCTTGAACTAGAACAAGAGTTGGAACAACAAACTGGCAAAGATATCTTAGTTTGTCCCTACCAACCAAAACTATTTCGGCAAAGTAACTACATATCTCACCATAGTTGGGAATTCGCCCAAATTATGCTCACAGACTATGGACAAGCTGCTGTTTATATGCGGAATCCTGTTAAGCTTTGGGGCTCCCCTTTAGCTTTACTAGTGGCACTTGTGGCAGCAATCACCACCGTTGTCTTTTTATGCAGTGGTGATTCTAGTGCAATCACCAGTGGCTCGCTAGGAATTGTAGCAGTGTTGATTGCAATTGTGTTATCAAAATACTCGAGTCATTTATAAATAAGAAATAAGGCTCCAAAATGTTGTGGAAAATGTGGTGTGAATTTCGTAGGGGCGCACAGACGTGCGCCCTAAATCCAACAGCAGAGGGTTTGCGTTGGCAGAAATTAATGCACATGGGCTTCGGCGGGTTTTGAAGGCAGGAAACAACTCCCATCGCCAGTATTGTAGCTAAACTTAAATTTTGCACCAATTCGATGACCCGCCAGGGGTTGAAACCCCTGCCACATTTGTTGAAATAACCGTCGAACTAAGTGATTCTCTTCCTCAGACTTTGCCCATACCATACAGCAAAGCTGTTCCACTTCCTGACGAGAGCCAATACCAAAACCAGCCTGAAGCGATCGCAAAACTGCTGAATATTCATCAACCCCTAACGGTAAACCATGCCGCTGTCGCAGGCTGTTAAAAATATCGAATAGTGGCAGTTTGAAGGGAACCACAGAGGCACAGAGTTCGCAGAGAGTTTAATGAGTGTTATTGGATTTATAGGCCCACATCTTTCCCATTATTCTATAATAGCACAAATTTCGTGGGGGCATAACTGTAAATTTCGCTCACCTCTTGGAAGCCCACTGACATGGTGTCAGAATACAACAGTGGGCAATCTAAGGGTCTGTAGATGTTTCAGTTGCAGCTGCCTTGATTTTTTGTGCGATTTCCAGCAATACCTGATTTTGCTTTCCACTTGAGAGAGTATCTAGGGGCTTAGAAATATTATGAGCTGCCTGATAAGCTTCAATCTTTGAGTCTTTGTACATGCAAGCACTCACATATACCCAAATGATTGTCAACCCTTCTTCTTCTGCTGCGGTTAGTAGAGGTGGTAATTCTTGCTTATCAATAAACTCAGATGCCAGGAAATTTGGGCTTACCATTAATACAGCTACCTTTGCTACTGCTAGAGCGTTGTTAATTTCGTCTCTCCATTTGGCTCCTGGTTTGATTTTAGTATCATCCCAGACAGAGATTGTCTTATTCTGCATCAGAGGCTTAAGCATAATCTGGAGTTTCTCCAGCCAAACTTTATCTTTATGACTATAGCTAATAAAGACCTGTTCACGCTTAAAATCAGACATATTTGGCATTAAGGATGAGGTTTTTTTCAAATGATTATTTTCGATGTCTGTACTAACTTGGTCAAAAATTTGCACTCTTTGAGAATTAGAGAAATTATATGGCGATTGCTGGTCTGACATAACTTGGATTAACCGATGAATTTCTGCTAATTTTTCCTCTAATCTCCTAAACTCAGATGCAACTTGATGATTAACTGGCTTGGCATCAGTCCTCTGACTATCTTGAGCAACAGGCTGAGGACGATAGGCAGATACAAACGCCTTTAAGTACTTGAGCCCTGGAAATACCCAATCTGCGGTAATAACTACTGGTGGCAATAGGGAAACTGGATTATTATGGGTATGAATTTGCTGATGCTGAAGATTAATTACCCAAGGAACAATTACAGCACTTCTGCCAGTATGAGAGATTTTTGTCTGCTTTTTAATAAAGTCAATGAAAAAGCTAGGACATTCCTGTTCAAAGACAAAACCTAAAAGACCATTCGGCATTCTGCCACGGGGCTTGATCCCAAAGTCATAGGAGACAATTTGGGTAATATTAAAAAAGCGATCGCGTAAATTCACAACCTCCTTTTCCGTCAAGCTATCAGCTTTGACAAAAGCAACTAAATCTATAGTTAGACGAGTTTCTTTGAAGCCTATAAAGTTAAATTCTGCAAATTCTTCATTCCGGGATAAGTCGTAAACTTGTTTTTCATCGAGTAGAAGCTTTCCTAATTGAGAAATAAAATTCATTGGCTTAGATCTCCCAGGTTCATATCGCTACTTATTACCATCACCTAACTATTATGTATGCGCCAAACCTTGATAGTCGTATCATCACTGCCACTGGCTAAAGTTTCTCCATCAGGGCTGAAAGCAAGACAATGAACTAGACCGAAATGCTCCAGCGTTTGAAGCAGTTCTCCTGTCTGATAATTCCAAATTCTCACACTATTATCTTTACCACCACTAGGTTGTAGCTACCTTTATTTTTTGTACGATTTCACGCAATACCTGATTTAGCTCTCCACTTGACAGAGTATCTAGGGGCTTAGAAGTATCATGAGCTGCCTGATAATCTCCAATTTCTGATTCTTCGTACAAGCAATAACTTACATGTACCCAAATAATTGTCAACCTTTCTTCTTCCGCTGCCTTTAGTAGATGTGGTAATTCTTCCTGATTAATAAACTCAGATGCCAGGAAATTTGGGCTTACCATTAATACAGCTACCTTTGCTGCTGCTAGAGCCTTAGTAATTTCCTCTCTCCATTTGGCTCCTGCTTTAATTCTGGTATCATCCCAGACATTGATAGTCTTATTCCGCATCAGAGGCTTAAGCATAGTCTGGAGTTTTTCCAGCCAGTCTTTATCCATATGACTATAGCTAATAAAAATCTGGTTACGCTCCAAAGAAGACATATTTGGCATTGCCTTTTTTCCTGATTTCACAGGCTTATCTTCAACATGTTGAGTCACAGCTTGCCGATACCATTGAGGAAATTGATTTTCTCTGGGGTTTAGTTTTTTTCTAACCTGTTGTAGCAATTTATCGATCTGTACCTTTACATCTTCCCCTACATCTTCCCCTACATCTTGACGAATCACCTCCAACAAGGCACAAAGCCCACTCTCATTCCTCAAATGGGGTCTGAGTATAGGTAATAGAGGTTTTCCCGATGCTACCTCCTGAATAACTGCGCGTAACTTTTTCCAAACTACCTCCCCTTTGAAGTTTTCCCAGAAACTAGATGGCTGGTCATAGAAATAGAGCTTCTTTTGACTGAGTTCATAAATTATTGGTATTTCATACCACAACGCATCCGTTTTATGATCTAAGGGATTGGTTGTCTGTACCTCAGTGGCAGTTTTCTGCTCTACTCTGTCAACAAGAGCAATTGCCAAACAAAGGTGGGTTGGTATTCTAAAATTATATAAAGCTTGACCAACCCCAGAGGGGGCAACCTGCTTTTTTGCCCACTTCATACACTGAGCAGAAAATTGCTGCAAAGTTTTCATGTTAATCTCAGAAAACTCAGAAAACAGGAAAAAAGCTTCACCACGCATATTCATCACTGCAAAGGGTAGCTCAAAATCGGTGATTTTAGCAGCATAGTTCAGTCGTCTGTCGGCATCAACTACGTCTTTGCGGATATTCAAACATCCTTGTTCTTTCAGTCGTTGTAGTGTGACGTAAAAATATTGAGCTACAGCTTTTCGATACCATTGAGGAACTTGATTTTCTTTGGGACTTAGTTCTTCTCTAATCTGTTGTAGTAATTCATTGATCTTTACCTTGACATCTACACCCATATCTTCACGAATCACCTCCAACAAGGCACAAAGCGCAAGTTTACCAGGAGTAAGTTCACCGAAAGCTACCAATGTTTGCACCATATTCGGAATGAAAGTATTGACAGGTTCGTTCCAAATCAAGTTCAATGCATCTGCATTGGTTCCTAACGCCCTCATCAAATAGGCTCGACGCTCACTCTCATTCCGCAAATAGGGTCTGACTATAGGCAATAATTGTTGGATACTATTGTTGCTGATTGCCATTAACTAGCTATCCCTGTAAACGAGTATAAATCTCCGGTGCGTTATTCCTTTAGTTATTCAACTAAATTAATATTGCGAAATTCTGCTTTGATAGCACCATCATAATAAGAGCTTTTGAGATATGAATCAATTTCAAGAATTTCTATTTCCTCTACTTCTTGTGGTACACCTTCAAAAGAAATAATTCCTTCCATTGGAATATCTTGAGTCAGGTTATTATCAATAATAGTTTTATATTTATTAGAATTACTGCCAAGTTTTACTCTTTTAGCAATGCTTTCCTTGCCAGCTCCAATTATTCTGGTCTTTCCATTATAGTTGTCTGAGTACAAATAAACCTTACTATTTTCTTTGGTACTTGTGATTAGGAGAGAACACGTAATATTTTTGGTTGTTGCGGATGTCAGAGATTTTTTGCACTCTTGGAGTTCAAAAACAAGCTCCTGAATTTCTACTGAATTAGTTGTAGTTGGACTTGAGTCAGATGAAGGGGTTGTAGGAGATGTCGTAGTTGTTGGACTTGTATTTGCAGCCTCGTTTTTATTTTCGAGTTTTTCTAGCTGTTTTTGTAACTGCTCTTTTGTTACTTCAGAATCTTTGAGTTCCTCTTCTAGATCCGCTTTATCAGTTTCTAGTTCTTGAATTTGCTTTTCCAAATTAACTAATTCTGCCGAGTTATCGACTTGAGAAGGAGCTGAATCTCCAGGCAATCTAGCGATAATAAATTCTTTTAGCTTATAACCTCCGTAAGCGGCTGCAGGATTAGTCAATATTATTAGTATCAAGCCAAAAATTAGATAATTTTTCCTTTGTCGCCTTTTAAACTCTCTGTTCACTTGTTTACGTACCTCTTCAATATCACTGTCAACCATTAATTCTGAGAGATCGAGTTCTCTTAAACTATCTCTAACTGTATCAATTGTTATGATTTCTTCCCGTTCTTCTTTTCTTTGAGATAGAATTTTTACTAACTTTTTAAACTCATCTTCGTTTAAGCCTTGTTTATAACTCATATAATATACCTGTAATTAAACTATATTGCCCTAAGTTAACTAGCTTTTAAGAGGTTTTCCCGATGCTACCTCCTGAATAACTGTCCGTAACTTTTTCCAAGCTATCTCCCCTTTGAAGTTTTCCCAGACAGTAGATGGTTTGTCATAGAAATAGAGTTTCTGTTGACTAAGTTCATAAATGATTGGTATTTCATACCATAACGCATCTACTTTATGATCTAAGGGATTGGTTGTCTGTACCTCAGTTGCAGTTTTCTGATCTACTTTGTCAACAAGAGCAATTGCCAAACAAAGGTTGGTTGGTATTCTAAAATTGTATAAGGCTTGACCAACCCCAGAGGGGGCAACCTGCTGCTTTGCCCACTTCATACACTGAGCAGAAAACTGCTGCAAAGTTTTCATGTTGATCGCAGAAAACTCAGAAAACAGGAAAAAAGCTTCACCACGCATATTCATCACTGCAAAGGGTAGCTCAAAATCGGTGATTTTAGCAGCATAGTTCAGTCGCCTGTCGGCATCAACTACATCTTTGCGGATATTCAAACATCCTTGTTCTTTCAGTCGTTGTAGTGTGACGTAAAAATATTGAGCTACAGCTTTTCGATACCATTGAGGAACTTGATTTTCTTTGGGACTTAGTTCTTCTCTAATCTGTTGTAGTAATGCATTGATCTTTACCTTGACATCTACACCCATATCTTCACGAATCACCTCCAACAAGGCACAAAGCGCAAGTTTACCAGGAGTAAGTTCACCAAAAGCTTCCAATGTTTGTGCCATATTCGGAATGAAAGTATTGACAGGTTCATTCCAAATCAAGTTCAATGCATCTGCATTGGTTCCTAATGCCCTCATCAAATAGGCTCGACGCTCACTCTCATTCCGTAAATAGGGTCTGAGTAGAGATGATAATTGTTGGATGCTATTGTTACTGATTGCCATTACCTAACTATCCTTGTAACTGAGTGTAAATTTCTGGTGCATTGCTCTTCAAATCACTCAACACCGCTGTCATACTCGTACCTGCATTGCGTAAATAAAGTTGCTGTGTTCCCGGCTCAACCAACATCCCACCACTGTGATGAATCGCCACTACTTTAAATTCATCATCAAACACAGGTGAACCGGAAGAACCAGGTAAAGTACTCGTGGTATATTGCACGAGGTTGGCATCAGCATAGGCGACAAAATTATTCTGCATGGAAATTTTTTTCAAATGTCCACTAGGATGCTGGATAATTGCCACGCGATCGTCTCGCCGCATTTGCTTACCCTGGAGAATTAAGGAACTACCAAAGGATGGTAAATCTTTTAGGCATACAACTGTATAGTCTAATTCAGGATTAGTATAAAATGCACCACCCGGTAACGCTTGCGCTGTCTGTATTTCACACTCTTTACCGTTGATATCCAGTTGGTAATTAAAACTATATTCAGTCTGTTCAGCTTGCTCCAGATTAGCAATAACATGATTGTTTGTCATCAACAAATCCGGTGCAATCATAAAACCTGTACCCGCACCCTTGGGAAGCTGCAAATGAACCACAGCTTTTGCTGCCTCAAGAGCCAAGTTCAAAATATAAATGTGGCGTAGGGTATTTTCCCCAATAATGTTTTCCTGTACATCAGCTACCCTGGTAGTTCCCCGCCATCTGTCAATCAAGCGGCTGGGAGTGGCTGGAGTATCAAGGGGATACTTCTGAAATAACTCTAAAATGAACTCGGAATCTTCATCGCTAGTAAAAGGCTGAATATAGTTGAGGAAAACGCTTAAGGCTTCTTTGCCGTAAGCCACCTGTCCAAACTGTGACAAGAAGCGTACCACTTCCACAGATATACCCATGGGAGAACCATCTAAATCTAACCTTCCTAGAATTACATCTACCTGGGATACACCTTCCAATGCCCCAACAACTAAACGTCTGCGATCGCGCACATTAGCAAAGTCGGGTAAATTCTGAATAATACGGGTTAGTCGCTGAAAATCCGGCTGAGACAACTGAACAGTCATGTTTACGGCTCCTATGCAAGAGGACTGTTCTATTTTGGCTCAGGGCAAGATTGAGTTGGATATACTGGAGACGGTTACAAATTGAACTTTTGTCATACTGAGCGTAACCCTTCGCTTTGTTTGAGGGCAAGCTCCCTGAAGCAAAGCATCTGGCGAGATTCTTCACTCCGCTATCGCTACGTTCAGAATGACAGATTATCGCTACGTTCAGAATGACAGATTATCGATGTGTTCCATTTCAAAGGCAAAGAGCTCAGGGGGTGATAACCAGGCTACAAAGTACTCTGGATAACGGATAGGAATTATATCGATTGTAACAAGCGTGCGATCGCTTCACACCTCACCGAAAGCGGCGGGAAGCCTATTCCTTTAGGAATGCAAGGGATAGTCGCCCGCCGCTTGGTTGTTTTTTATTTGTTTTTTGTTATTTGTTTTTTTTACAAACAACCAACAATTTCTTCAAAGATTAGCCATTAGCTATTAGCCATTAGCCATTAACTTTGAGCGTGTTTCTTGAAGGTCTAACCTAACTTACCTTGCTCACTAAGAACCTGCTTAATTCTTGATATCCCCACTGTATCATTAGGATTGAGCTTTACTCCTTCCCGCCACACAGCGAGTGCCTCATCTTGCTTGCCTTGTTGGTTGAAAGCATCTCCTAAATACCAGTATGCAATTGGTTTTTCGATTTTGAGATGAATTGCTTCTTGATACTCACAGATTGCTACCTCTACATCTCCTTGCGCCATCAGCACATTGGCTAAGTTCAAATGAACTACTGCTTGATCGGGATTTTCTTGCACCACTTCTCGATAAGCAGTGATTACTTCCTCTAACTTGTCTTCCTTAGATAAAACTGCTCCTATCTGCAAGGGAATTTCTGTATTTTCGGGAGTGCGACGAATTAATTCTCGATATACAGCAATAGCCTCTGGTAGATTGCCTTGCTTAATCAGAGCTTCTCCCAATCCCAAATAACCATCGACGTTTTTGGGTGAGTTATCGACTAATTTCCGGAAGACAGAAACTGCCTCATCAAACTTATCTTGCTTCACCAGTATCTTCCCCAATAGCAAGGGAATCATTTCATTACTAGATTGGCGTTCAATCAGCTGACGAAAAACTACCTCAGCATTTTGGTAATCTTTTTGCTTGTAGAGTGTGACTCCTTTTTGGAAAAGGGATGAAGTAACACTTGTCTTCTGTAAGAAAAAAGCAAGAACAGCTAAAATGACACCGACTACAGCAATAGCTATCAGATATGTTTGTTGAGAAGTTTCAACCATAAAGTCAAATGTAGAATTTAGAATTTAGAATTTAGAATTTTTATTCTTAATTCTACATTATACCTGAACGAAAAAAAATTACTTGTTAAAGGCTTGCGTCTTCTAAATAGTCCTCTAAATCTTGGGTACGTTGTTCAGTTAATTGGGTAATGCAAGCAGCTTCAATCGTAGGTACAATTGAACCTCCTTCATATTGACCCTTTGCATATTCGCAATCAGCATCTCTAAACTTAATCCATTGTTGCTGCGCCTCTATCAGTCGTTCTTCTTGGGGGGAGTCTTTGATTTTTGCCCGCAGTTGCTGATAAACCTGATTTAATTTTTTGTCTGCTTCTTCTGCCTCTAAAGCAGCACAAGCATTAATTTCTGTTTGAGTTTGGGCATTATCGCAGTCAAGGGATGTTTCTTTGCTGACTAGTTCTCCATCTGTGATGGTGGTTGAGGTTTGTGCTGTGGTTTCGACTGCAGATTGAATTGTTGCACCTATAGAGGATGTCGTGGTGGGTGGCTCAGGAGCAGCACATCCAGTACTTAGGGCAATTAGAGCTGAGATAGCAGTCAATAGTCCGAGTTTTGTTGAAGTTAGCATCTTTTTTCCTAGTTCTCATTTGCTATTTTCAAGCTAGAAGACAAGCTATCGGGAAAAGAAGGTATTCCAGAAAAAAGAGTTTCCAGATAAATTGATAACAACTAGCGATCGCACTTTTATCTTGTAAGTCTATATTGTAACTACGCCACCACAATAGAATTAATGCTGCTAGATGAGTTACGCCCAAAAAGAAAGGATTAACTGAAGTACTTAGGAGCCAACCAGCTACCATCATCCCTAAATAACAAGTAGTTATTACCCACCTTGCTAAGTTAAACACCGCTGGCTTACCTAACCTAATAGTAAAAGTGGTGATATTGTACTGTTTGTCTCCCTCCATATCCGGGATATCTTTAAAAATCGCGATCGCAAAGGTAAATACTAAAATAAACAACGTCAATGCCCATACCGCAGGTGTTGGCATCATTACTGCTTTCCCCTGCAACATCCAACTGAAATGTAAAAACAGTCCTAAATTAACGATTGCCCCTCGTACAGAAAAAATACACACCGCTGCCCAAAAGGGGAACTGCTTCAACCGCACCGGTGGTAGAGAATAAGCAGTGCCAATTGCCAAACTAATACTTACCATCAAGAACAACCATGGGCCCAAAAATCCTGCCAATAGCAGTGCGAGGATGCCACTAACAGCAATAATTAACTGAGCTTGTCGGCGAGAAAACTCACCTGCGGCAATTGGCAGATGGGGTTTATTAATTTGATCAATTTCAACATCTTCTAGTTGATTCAACCCGACAATATAAACATTGCCACACAAGCAAGCAATCCAACTCCCCAGCAGTTGCTCGAAACTCCCTACTGTCAGATGAGCTTCAGTGGCTCTCAAGGCAACCGGATACAACGCCCAAACACTAAAGCTAGTGCCGATAATTGTATGGGGGCGGCAAAATTTCCACAAGGCATAGAGCCAATTAATCGGCTGTTGAAATAGGTTAAGTGGGGAAGAAGTAGATGCTGGGGGAGAAATCTGGCTCATGTATCGTTATAGAGGATAGTTTAGAAAGATTCTACTGCTGAGAATCCTTGTACTCAAGGATACTGTGGGTCAAAGAACTGGGGTGTCAAACCCCTCACCCCAATAAAATACTTGGCTAGCAAGCGTTTCCCCTATTTCCCCATCTCCTTATCTCCCTATCTCCCCACGATTTTACGCTTCTTTGAGGTAATTCTCAATTCTCAAACAACAAATAACAAACAACAAATAACAAACAACAAAGGACAAACAACAATTCCCAAATCAGCTAAGATGTCAAAGCACGAATAAACCGCAACAATATGGGGAAACAGCGGTGCAATTCCGGGGCTGTGCGGCAGCTGTAACAGGAGGAAAGGATGAAAGGTGAAACAAAGTTGAATTCTCTTGGTGTAAAGGCGAATGGCGATTTGCACCTATTCTTGTCTTTTAAACTTGATACTTCCTACTGAAGCCAGAACACCTATTTGTTGCTTGTCCACTCTATTTCCTGCCTTGCACAGGAAGGGAGCTTAAAATTTGATGACTGCGATTGAGATAAACCATTTCACTAAGGTGTCACTATCTTTGCCACCTCTACCATTAAAACGTCCTTTATTAATGATTGGTCATGGTACCAGAGACAAGGAAGGGCGTCAGACTTTCCTTGATTTTGCTGATACTTACCGAAGCTTAGACTCCTCTCGACCTGTTTTGCCTTGCTTTTTGGAACTAACTGGCCCGACAATTCAAGAGGGAGTAGACCAATGTGTGGAACAAGGCTACACAGAATTTTCTGTTTTACCGATTCTGCTGTTTGCTGCACGGCACAATAAGTTTGATGTCACCAACGAGTTAGATAGAGCTAGAGCCAGACATCCTCAGGTGAAGTTTTACTATGGGCGTCACTTTGGCATTAACCCCCAGATTTTGGATTTGTGGCGCAAGCGCCTCGCAAACCTTGATGAATCCTCAGGAAAAGAAGGCAGAAGGGAAGATACAGTTTTGCTATTTGTGGGGCGAGGTTCAAGTGATCCCGATGCTAACGGCGATGTCTACAAAATGGCTCGCATCCTCTGGGAAGGTAGCGGTTACCAGACTGTAGAAACTTGTTTTATTGGTATCACCCATCCCCGCATCGAAGAAGGCTTCCGTCGTGCTCGACTCTACCAACCTCAGCGCATTATTGTGGTTCCCTACTTCCTCTTTACTGGGGTACTGGTGAAAAAAATTTTTGATATCACTGCTCAACAACAGGAGCAATATCCAGAAATTTCCCTGACTTGTCTACCGGAGATGGGAATTCAACCACAGCTGTTATCCGTACTCCGGGAGCGAGAAATTGAAACTCAGTTGGGACAAGTACAGATGAACTGTGAAATGTGTAAGTTCCGACTAGCAGCAGTTGGCAATGGTACTGTTCACGGACATGACCACCATCATCACCACAGTCATGGACATGACCACTCCCACAACCATTCTCATAATACCCCAGACCCTTATGCAGATGTGGAGCAATATCACCAAAGAATTTGGCAAGCTCCTTAGCGGGGTGTGGGGAGATGGGGAGATGGGGGAGTTTGGGAGTTGGGGAGATGGGAGATAAGGGAGAAATTCCCAATTAGCAATTAGCAATTAGCAATTAGCAATTCCCAATTCCCAATTCCCAATTCCCAAATAACAAATAACTAGCATGTCTAAAGAATTTCAAGTTGGCGATCGCGTCCGGGTAATTGAGCTACCGCGCTATGTTAAAACGGCTGAACCCATGCCGATGCTACGACCTCCTAGTGTAATTCATTTGGGGGAAGAAGGAGTAATCCTTGACCGCCGTCCGGGAGGATTTTGGGGTGTTCGCTTTACTAAGGGAGCGTTTCTGATAGACACTCAGTATATTGAAAGAATTGAGAATTGATAATTGGTTAATTAGGTGAAGCAACAGCACTTTTAAATAAGATTCAATCGCTCGTTTTTAGCTTTTCTCCATTGACTCAATTTCATCAATTAAACTACTCAACCCATTATAAGAGATATAAACATGCAAGATTTAAGAGCACAATTAGCGGAAATATTGGATGAAGCTGCATGGGAATGGCTAATTCCCCATGTCAAACGTGATGTGGTAGTGGTGGTAACTAATGAACTTGACTTACTAGATGTGGGAGTAGCGATCGCTAAAGACGATGTGCTCTCAATAGAGCATTGGATTAGCGAACAACTACTTCACAAGCCCTTTTCTGAGGAACTATCCATGTGGAATACTGACAAAACCAAGCGTTTCCAAGCTCTGATTGTGCAACCCTACGTCTTAGTGCAAGAAACTTCAGCACCCTTTAAGTTAGATTGATCTAGCATACTAACAACGTTGATCATGGTCATTGTTACAAATGACCAACAACAAACAACAAACAACAAACAACAAACAACAAAAATCATGAGCGAATCAATTGTTGAATTGGTTGATAACCTGCCTACGGATAACCTTACGGTGAAGGCTCTTAAAGCCCTTGATTTTATTGTACCTGGTAAGTGGCAAAACTTAGTTGGCTTCGACAACAGCATCAGCGCGATTACAGGGGAAACTAACTCAGCAACGATTCAGAAAATTCGTGAGCGTGCTATCGCTTTGTACAATGACAAAAGTCAAGGTTACCAGACAGCTATCTGGCTTTATCGAACCATAGATGGTACAGACAAAGCTGTAGCCGCAGCAGCTTTAGCTGACAAAATTGGTGATACCTTCAGGTTTATCCCTTTCTTAGATAAACTGACTCCCAAAGCTGACTCTCTTCAAAGCATTGACTTGAAATTGAAACTGGTGGCTGAATTAATCATCTATAGTAAGCTAAATGGTCTTACCCTCAATCCTGTAACGTTGGTGAGTTCTCTCAAAGAGAACTATCAAGATGAAGCATTAATGCGCATGGCAGGTTTAATTGCCATAGATGGAGTACTTCCCCTTGGTGCAGATTTTGTCTCTAAAATACGGAAAGATCTTGCTAACGAAGATGTCACAGGAAGTCCTGCTTTCGGAGCCGTAAGTCAATTTATTCCTGGTTCAGATACACAAGGTTTTATCAATCAAAGCTTTGATTCAATTGGAGATTGGATGTCTAACTTGGCACAATCTGCAGGTTTAAATTCCGAAACTGTTTCTAAACGTCTAGGGGGTTTTATCCAGCTTGCCGATGACAAATTAGATTATTTGGCAGCCTTTTTGGATTCAGCCACTAATTACTTCGAGCATACTGGTATTCAAACTGTTGCTCGTAAGTTAATTACTCAAGCTCATAGTGAGCTCAATTAGGGTACTAATGCTTGCTATAGATCAAGACTTACGCAAAGCCTCTATTTGTAGGGTGTGTTAGCGTAGCATAACGCACCTTTAACTCTACGTATAGTTTAGCTGCGTAAATCCTCAGATGTAATTCTTGTCCTTCGTTGGTAAGGAGGGTTGGATAGGTAAGCTCGCAACGCATCCAATTTGCACCAAATTCAATCATCAGCTTCTTGTGGAACAGGCATCTTGCCTGTCCGAAACATGTAAGGTGAATGCATCTAAGCTTAGCAGGATTTAATCAAATCCGTATCAGGGCGCACGTCGGTGCGCCCCTACAGTTATTAATTATTTTGGCAAAAACATCTGCGATCGCACTTAATTCAAAAAAGGTTGCGTCAAAAAGCCCCGAAGGTCAAAATAGACTCAATAGTATGGCAGCACCTGCCTATGGATATTTTAATAGTTGAGGATGAATCGGAAATTGCCAAACTCATCCAGCTAACCTTAGAAAGAGAAGGATTTAACTGCTCTTGGTGTAGTAATGGATTAGAAGCATTGCAGGCATTCCGGCAGCAACAACCGGATGTCATCATTTTAGATTTGATGCTTCCTGGTTTGGATGGACTAGAAGTATGTGCCAGAATTCGCCAACAGCCAGGAGCCAAAGATCCCTATATATTGATGTTAACTGCCAAAGGTGAGGAAATTGACCGAGTGATTGGTCTATCCACTGGTGCAGATGATTACCTGGTTAAACCCTTTAGTCCAACGGAATTAGTTGCCAGAGTTAGAGCTCTACTACGACGCAGCCTGCGTCATGGAGGACAGCATCTAGTTTACCGTACCCAACATTTTGCTGTTAATGTAGATCAACGCACTGCTGAGCGTCACCTGGAGCAGGGTAACCCAGAAACACTGGAGTTAACCACGTTAGAATTTAATCTATTAGCAACATTTATTAGTCAGCCTAGTAGAGTTTGGAACCGCACCCAGTTAATTGACAAACTGTGGGGGGACGACTTTTTTGGCGATGAACGGGTAGTGGATACTCATGTAGCGCGATTGCGGAAAAAAATTGAGCCGAATCCAGCACATCCCCAGTTTGTGAAGACGGTAATTGGGGTAGGTTACAAGTTTGAAGATGAAGCAGTTGGGAATTGAGAATTGAGAATTGGGAATTGGGAATTGGGACTTTAAAACGATTATTTTCGGTAAACTACCAAGGATAGTTACTTGTGGTTAATCGCCAATCCCAAAAATTCCATGGATTACATCAACCGGTTCCGCTTTTCCTCTAAGCGCTGGTGGTCAATTAGCAAATTTCTGGCATTATCTGTATGTTGCTGCTTGCTGGTTATTAGTTGCGGTGGTGTCCCAACCAAGGAACAAGGCAGCTCCCCTAGTTCCAGCACGGCTGATAGTGGTAGGTTAGTAGTGGGTACAATTCTCAAGCCTAGAACCCTTGACCCTGCTGATGCTTACGAATTATCAGCAAGTAACGTCCTCAATAGTCTGTGCGATCGCCTCTATACCTACAAAGCAGATAGCCCAGAATTAGTACCACAACTGGCAACAGAACTCCCTCAAGTCAGCGAGGATGGTTTAACTTATACAATCCCTGTGCGGGAGGGAGTGGTATTTCATGATGGAACTCCCTTTAACGCCGAAGCAATGGCTTTTTCTCTCAATCGGTTTGTCCAAAACGGAGGTAAACCTTCCTCCCTGCTAGTAGATGTCGTAGACTCGGTTGAGGCATCTGGGGAATATGAACTGACTATCAAACTCAAAAATACTTTTGCTCCATTTCCTTCTTTGCTAGCTTTCTCAGGAATGTGTGCTGTCTCCCCCGAAGCTTATGAGATTGGTGGCGGTAAATTCCAGCCTAAGCAGTTTGTGGGAACTGGTCCTTATAAATTAACTGAGTTTAATGCCAATTCCATTAAGTTGGATGTTTTTGCAGATTATTGGGGAGAAAAACCCCCGAATCAGGGACTTAACTTTCAAATCCTCACCAGTTCCCCCAATTTGTTTAACTCCTTTACCACTGGTGCAGTGGATATTGCTTATCAAACTTTTGATCCAGATCAGATTCTGAGTCTGAAAGATAAAGCAGCTTCAGCAGGTTGGCAGGTAATTGAAGCTCCCAGCAATAATATCAGCTATATGGTACTCAATACCAAACTAGCTCCTTTTGATCAGCTAGAAGCCAGACAAGCGATCGCAGCTTTAATTGATCGTAAACTAATCAATGAGCGTGTCCTTAGAAGTCAGGCAACACCAGCCTATAGTCTAATTCCTAATGGTGTTGAGTTCTCGGAGCCAACTTTTCAAACTGCCTATGGTGACGGTGACATCACTCAAGTCAAAGAACTACTAGCCAAAGCTGGATTTACTACAGAAAAACCCTTGACATTTGAGATTTGGTACCCATCAGGTTCAGCGACAAGAGAGCAAGTTGCTAGTACCTTAAGAGAATATGCAGCTAAGGAACTAGAAGGACTCGTAGAAATCCAGCCGCAAACTGTGGATGCTAGCAGTTATTGGAAACAGCTAAGTCAAGGAGTTTATCAGAGTGCTTTAGTAGATTGGTATCCTGATTTTCCTGACCCTGATAACTTCATTCATCCTTTAGTTAGTTGTACCAAAGGGTCAGAAGCTAACGGTTGTGAAGCGGGAGCTAGCCAAAGTCAAGGTTCATTTTACTATAGCGATCGCATGAATGAATTGATTGAGCAACAGCGGACTGAACAAGATATAGCAGCTCGAAAGAAGATTTTTGCAGAAATTCAAACCTTACTAGCTAGGGATGTTCCCTTAATTCCCCTGTGGCAACCTAAAGAATATGCCTTCGCTAAACAAGAGCTAGAAAACGTTAAACTAGACCCAATTTTACAGCTACGACTCTGGGAAGTTAAGAAAGGAACATAATAAAAGGTGTTTGCTCAATCATTTTACTTAGATACACCTCAAAAATATCTGGTAGCAATACTCGTTACTAGCCTGAGTTTAACAGTAGCTGCTCCTGCTTGGAGTCAGTCTAGTACCATCTCCTTAGAAGAAAGGCAGCTGAGTCAAGCTGAGGAAACTACAGAAGCTCAGGAGTTGGATTTAAGTCCAGAAATTATTGAAAATAGTCCTGTTTTACAGGAATGGTTAGAGGAAGTGCCCAATGTTTTAACAGAAATTCGCAATGATCCCAGTTTTCGCACTAGATTGCGACTCGGTTACTCCCAGTTCCCTTCTACTGGCCAATCAGCAGGGTTTAACGTTGGTATAGAAGATGTGTTTATTAGTCGTACTGGTTTGACAGTAAGTGGGGATTATCAAGCTTCCTTTAATGATGAACGAGAGGCTTTTGGCACCCAATTACGTTATTATGTGTTGCCTTTAGGAGGTTATGTTAACATCGCCCCAGTAATAGGCTACCGCAATCTGACCACTGGTGATTTTTCCACAGATGGACTCAATGTAGGTGTAAGATTGCTATTGGTTTTGTCTCGCGATGGCGCAGCAGATATTTCTCTAACTCAGACTTTTGTTTCTCCTGGTAGTAGTAGTGAGGAAGTGGGGATTACGACACTCTCTTTTGGCTATGCAGTAACTCAAAATTTGCGGATATCTACAGATATCCAAAAGCAGAATTCGAGAGCTGAAAAAGATAGTAGAGTGGGAATTGTCTTAGAATGGATGCCTTGAATGCTTTTTCTGTAACCTACTCACTTCAGGGTGAGGTGAAATTTACAGTGGCTCTTAAGAAACAAGGCAGGAGGCAGGAGGCAGAAGGCAGGAGGGAAGAGGATTTAACAAAAGTTTCTTCACTCATTACTCATTACTCATTACTCATTACTCAAAAAAACTCTCCCACACCTTTTTTCACCTCACCCCTCACTTCATACTAAAGTCTTATGTATACCTCAAAAAACTCAACTAGCCTTTTGGACTATCAGGGAATTTACCCTTGTCCAGTTTGTCGTTTAGGTAAAATTAAATCCCTATCGCTAATGGAGGCTTTCGGTTGTGATTGCGGTAAGAATATTTTTACGGCAGATTTAGAAAAACAACTGATCAAAATGCCTACCATCCAACCACCTTTAACTTGGTACTGGAATGGCAAATGTTGGCAAAGAGGACAGCTAGAGGGAAGAGAATGGAAATGGTATCACTGGCTGTTAGTAATAGGGTTTATTGTACTACCAACTGCTTTGGTAGCACTTTCAGCCTATATTTTTCCCGCTACTCCAGGAAGCAACCTGTCTTGGCTACCAACTATTTGGGTAGGATTAGCCTTTTTGTTCCATCTAGGGATTGTCGGATGGCTGATAATTGAGTTCTATCAATTTCCCTTTTGGACTTACTTAAGAATCAGTTGGCGGTTCCTCCTGGAACGCTAAAAATTTATCAGCAATTCAAATTTATATTTGTCTTAAGATTTAGTTGAGCAAGAGTCTCTTAGCTGGATATAAAGTTATCTGCTAAAGTATGAAGAAAATAATCAAACGCACCACCAACTGGCTAGAAACTCACTGGGTTACTCCTGCTTATGGTGGTTGGTTACTAGCAACTTTCGGTATCTGTTTTTTTGGAGCCGCCACCAATACTATGGCTGGTTGGCTTTATGTGATTAGTGGTATTATTTTTGCTTTACTGGGTCTTGCAGCTATCCTACCAGTGCGATCGCTCCGACATCTCTCCGTAAGCCGCAAACCAATTGCACCAGTAAGTGTGGGTGATGAGCTAACCATAGAATTAGCGATCGCTAATCCCACTTCTAAACCCAAAAACCTTCTGCAAGTTTGGGATGTTCTACCATCCGAACTAGGGGAAACGATGCAAATACCAGTGGAAACAATTGCTTCCCAAGGTGTTCATCACTGGATTTATTTCCATCCTACTCACAAACGAGGTATCTACCACTGGCATGAAGTGCAGCTGAGAACAGCAAATCCTTTGGGCTTATTTTGGTGTCGTCGCAGTTGGAAAGCTCCAGCCAAGGTAGTTGTCTATCCTACTGTTTTACCTCTTACTAATTGCCCTTTAGTTGATGAAATTGGTAGAGAAGATAGCGTCGAATTACAGAGTCACCAGCGTTCTCACTCCGCTATTGAAAACCTTACCAGATCATTGCGACCTTATCGCTTAGGAGATCCTACCCGTCTGATTCACTGGCGTACCAGTGCTCGCTATGGTGAGTTACAGGTGCGGGAGTTAGAGGTTTTCACTGGCTCTCAAGAAGTGCTCATTTGCCTTGATAGCTCTACCAGCTGGAATTTTGAGGACTTTGAAGCAGCGGTTATCGCCGCAGCCTCTATGTACTTCTATGCTTTCAGTAGTCAACTCAACGTGAAACTCTGGACAGCTAAAACAGGTCTACTGCACGGTAACCAAGCTGTGTTAGAAGCTCTTGCCGGTACTAATGCAGAAGAAGATGTTGAAGCAGCTGAACCACCCTACTTGCCCTTAATTTGGCTAACTCAAAATCGAGTTAGTATTGACTCTCTGCCTCCAGGTAGCCGCTGGCTACTATGGCAATCAAGCTCAACTGAAAATGAAGTAGCACAGCTTGTGAAATCCAGTCACTCTGGTGCTGGTATTGTCATTGATACCGCCCAATCTCTACACAAACAGTTACAACAACCACTCGCGTAAAAGATAAAATTTGGGCTGATAAGTACTAGGACTTACGCACTCAACTGTCATGCTGAGGAGCTAGTGAAGCATCACCGGCCGTTTGGAGATCCTTCACTATCGCTCAGGATGACATAATTCGGTTACAGTGCGTAAGTCCTAAGTACAACAACTACCTTAAAATCCACTGAGTTCAGGGAATTATGAGCAATTTCAAATACCAATGGATATTGTGGAATATGCTTTCTAGCTTTGCCTACTTTTGTTTCACTCTATTAATCAACTTTGTGTTCTTTTCAGATGTAAGAGTAGGTATTGTCAGAGCTAGTGAGGCTAATGGTAGTACAGCACTGCAAATGGCACAACAGCCCGAAGCTACCTTGCAAAACCCCAATCGTGCTGCGGCGGAACAAGTTTTTGCTGAAGGAATGCAACTCTATCAACAAGGAACAGCAGAATCTCTGCGACAGGCAATTGCTAAACTCGAAGAATCTCTTCCGCTTTGGCGTTTAGTAGGGGATAAAGCAGAGGAAGGTAAAACGCTTAACTTGATTGGTTCTATCTACTCTAATTTGGGAGAAAAGCAGCAAGCACTGGAGTACTACAATCAAGCTCTCCCTCTGAGACGTACCGTAGGAGACAAGTTAGGGGAAGCTATTACCCTCAATAATCTTGGCAGTTTTTACCATGATTTGAGAGAAAAGCAGCAGGCACTAGAGTACTACAATCAAGCTCTACTTCTATTTCATGCGGTTGGTGACAAGGCAGGAGAAGCTATTATTCTCAACAATATTGGTAGTTTCTACGATGATTTGGGAGAAAAGCAGCAGGCACTGGAGTATTACAATGCTCAATGAGAACTTCGTACCAATACAGATTAAAGCCGAATAAACACCAACGTCAGATTATTGATGACACCTTAAATATGTTGCGCTGTCAATATAATTATCAGTTGGCACAAAGATTTGATTGGCACGAAAAGAATCGTTGTTCTCTTGATAGATGCCCTCTTGTTTGTCATCTTCCTGAGTTAAAAGAAAGACCTGACAAATCAAGTCAATCAAAGAGTTTAGTTCAACTTAAAAAGGATAGACCTTGGTACAAAAACATCCACAGCCAAGTATTACAAGCTGTTTGTGAGCGGGTTGATAAAGCTTTTGATAGATGGATAAAAGGTGATGTGAACGGTCGCAAATCTGGACGCATCAAGGTTTAAAGGAGTGGGTCAATATAAGACATTCACATACAAGCAATTTCAACAACATCACTTGGTTGGCAATAAAATTACGCTGTCAAATATTGGAGTATGTACAAAGTAATTGTTCACCGTCCTATCCTCTGACGGTTTCGTGATAAAAACAGTGTCAGTAACCAAGGCAGGCGAAGCTGGTTATTATGTAACACTAAGTCTTGATAACAAACAAGTTCCCACAATTAAACCTGAATTCAATGCCAAGAATATTGTAGGTATTGATGTCGGGCTTATTGATTTTTATGTGGCTTCTGACAATACCCGAATCTGCTAGCACTCAAAATATTTACGAAAATCGGAAAGTAAATTAAAGTCAGCACAACGTAAAGTATCACGCCGCAAACAAGGTTCATTACGTCGTATAAAAGCAATTAAGAAGTTGGGCATCAGTGTCATAAAATCCCTTGCTGACACCCGTAAAGATTTTCAGCTTTAAAACAGCTAAAAAATTACTAAACAAATACGATGTTATTGCTGTAGAAAAGCTGAATGTGAAGGGACTTGCTAGGACAAGACTGGGTAAGTCGATAAATGACGCCGGATGGGGACAATTGTATAAACATTCTTTCATTCAAAGCCGAAAATAGCTTGGTTTGAAAGTAGTAGCTGTAAATCCAAATGGTACAAGCCAAGGTCTGTTCTAGCTGTGGCTCAGAAAGTGAAAAAGCCGCTATCGGTAAGAATGCATAATTGTCCGGTCTGTCATGCTAGTTATATGCAGGGATTTGAACGCGGCTATAAACATAAGGAACCGTGGGGCGCACGGTCTTAGAAGCTCAGGTAATGTCTTCTTGCGAAGAGTCTCTGAGAAGCCTACACTTACTCGTTAGAGAAGTGTAGGTACGTCACGAGTTATACATCGATCTGCTGATGCAACTGCACTCTTCAAACCCCTCTCAAGGCTACGATGCCAAAGCACTCCATGCCAGCGAACGTTCCCGCGCTCGTAGTCTATTAGAACTCCTCATCGAAGCCAATGCTAATATCCGCCAAGGCGTAGAACCCCAATTGGTTGAACAGGAGCGTACCTTACAGCAAAAACTTAATATCACGGAAAAACGCCGCATTGAGTTATTAAGTGGTAACTATATCCCACAACAAGCCATCACAATTGAAAAAGAAAGGGAAGAACTGCTATTCCAATACCAACAAATCAAAGCTCAAATCCGTGCTATCAGTCCTCGTTATGCGGCTCTGACTCAACCTCAACCTCTAACTCTTACTGAGATTCAGAAGCAAGTTTTGGATGAAGATACCCTGTTGTTGCAGTATTCCCTAGGAACGGAGCGGAGCTATCTTTGGGCTGTCACCAAAACCAGTATTCACAGCTATCAACTACCCCCACAGGCAGACATCGAAACCGCAGCTAAGCAGTTCTATGAATTGCTCAGCACTCCTGGTTTTCAACTAGAAGATACCAGAGGTTCTATTCAGGTAGAAAAGCTCAAACCAACCAAAGCTGTTAATCAACTAAGCCAGATGCTTCTAGCACCTGTAGCAGCGCAATTGGGTGACAAACGGCTACTCATCGTTAGCGACGGTGCTTTGCAGTACATACCCTTTTCTGCCCTCCTTTTGCCTGAAAGCTCCAGTGAGGATGTAATACCTCTGTTAGTCAATAACGAAATAGTTCACCTGCCCTCTGCCACTACTTTGGGGATTATCAGACAGGAACAGGCGACACGTCAAACTGCACCCAAAGCTATAGCCATTCTTGCAGATCCGGTCTTTAGCAATGATGATGAACGGTTTAACTCTTCGGGAGCATCAAGGAATGGAAAGGGTATTCGTAGTGTAGATGAGGAATTACTCAACCGTTCTGCTAAGGAAGTAGATATCGGTGTCTGGCAGAGGTTACCAGGAACCCGCACTGAAGCCGAAGCCATCATGGCACTAGTACCAGATTCAGAACGAGTGTATGGCTTTGACTTTGCAGCCAATCGCGAGATGGTAACTAATCCTGAGTTAAGCAACTATCGTATTATCCACCTGGCAACCCACGGACTGCTAAACAGCACCCATCCTGAACTATCAGGAATAGTACTATCCCTATTCGATGAACAAGGCATTGCCCAAAATGGCTTTCTGCGCCTTCATGATGTCTTCAACCTCAACCTTCCAGCTGAACTTGTGGTGCTGAGTGCTTGTCAAACAGGATTAGGGCAGGAAGTTAAAGGAGAAGGGCTAGTGGGCTTAACCAGAGGCTTCATGTATGCTGGTTCTCCACGAGTGTTGGTGAGTCTTTGGAATGTCAGTGATGCTGCCACAGCCGAGATAATGAGTCGATTCTACCGCTTGATATTGCAAGAAGGCTTATCGGCTACAGCAGCTTTGAGAGCTGCACAGTTGGAAATGCAACAAAAAACGCAATGGAATGCTCCCTATTATTGGGCAGCTTTTACTCTTCAAGGGGAGTGGAAGTAAATCTTGAAGTTTGACACTCCCCGACCTAAAGGTACGGGGATTCTTCTTTCAATCAGCGAACTTAGTGTAGAGATTTTCATCAATAAAGCCACCCCACAGGCGCAGCGACACCCGTTATGAATGGAAGAAACAAGCCAAATCCTCTTCCCTCCTGTTCCCCTCCTCGGAGGGGTTAGGGGTGGGTTATGCCCTCTCCCTCCTGCCTTGTTTCTTCAGAGTACTTAACCAGATTTGATATTATTAATCGCTTTGTTCGGTAGAGAACTAGCAATCTGCCAAGCTTTCTGAGTCCACAGCTCATTGAGTAAAAAAGCATTGGAGATTGGTGTTGTCGACTCCAATGGATGAGGTGGTTCTTGTACAAAGGAAGCAGAACCTTTCTCATGAGACTGAACTAAGTTGACTATCCAGAGCAAAAAGTCCAAAATTTCTTCTGGCAATAGAATGAGATCAAAACTGCAATCTTGATTCATCCCTTGACAGTCTTTTCTCCATTTATTTGGTGCAACTATACCAGCTCCTTTATTGATAGACACTCTTAGAATAAAGGGACGCTCAGGAATTAAATCATCAGGTGCTGTGTAAACACAAATGCGTAGATAATTTAAGAGTTTATTGTCATCTATCCAATAAGCAATAGGAAGATTACCCATTGATGAATTATTAGGAGTAATACTGACTTCTACTGGCATTGCTACAGCAAAGAGAGAGTAAAACTCACGCCTCAACTGAGAAACAATGCTTATTGCTTTTGGAGTCATAGTTACTGAAACTTTTAGGGATACAACCAGCAATGGCAATAGCTTGATTTAAGCAGACAGCTTGTTTTAATATTGTTTTTTTCCATAGCGGGAAAGCCTTCTCAGTTGCTTATGTCTGGCAACGGCCTTACGCTTACGTTTTTCAATAGGTGTTTCAAAATAACGATGTTTCTTCATGTCAGGAAAAATTTCCGCTTTGGAAACTTCTCGCTTAAATCGACGTAGGGCTGATTCAATACCTTCATTTTCACCTACAGTCACTTTGGTCATTTTGTTCCCTCAATGGCAATTAACCTAACTCTGATTTAAGTAAGAAAGTACTTCCTGAGAAGTTATGCTCCTACAGCTTGATCAGCAAAAGCAGCAAAAAGGTACATCAGCGCAACCAGTAATCTCACTCCTTAAATTTACACAATAGAACGTAACGAGGAAAGGCTCTCAAGCTCAATTGACACTACGTATCTCCGGAATTAAGAAGGTGTAGAGATTTAAATCCGGAGAGCTGCTTGATTAGCTCAAACACGAAATTTCCGCCGAACTTAATGCTCACAACTTAGCATAGCACAGACTTGGAGCCAGCCAAGAGAGCCTCTACAGGATTCAGGGCAAACGCCTCAACCTTGATGCCGATTTCACCTGAACTGTGTTCCTGAATCGAGGCGCTAAATCCGCTCTATAGCAGGATGTCAAAAACTTTTGAGTATGTTAGAGAAGTAGAAGTAAAGTTCAACAATTGTTGTATTATTATCAGACTTTCTTTCACTTTTTAAATACTGAAAAAAGATGGTTTCTACTTTCCCAACCCCTAGTTCTGTTAACCTATCTCAGATTAGATTCAACATTCGCTCCATGCAACCTCAGTTGGTTGATTGGCGAAGGCGTTTGCACCAGCGACCTGAACTCGGTTTTCAAGAACAACTGACATCGGAGTTTATTGCCCAAAAGCTACAGGAATGGGGCATTGAGCATAAAACTAACATTGCCAAAACTGGTATTGTTGCCACAATTTCTAGTAACCGGCCAGGACCAGTGCTGGCAATTCGGGCAGATATGGATGCTCTGCCAATCCAAGAAGAGAATGATGTGCCTTATCGGTCAGTCAATGAAGGGAAAATGCACGCTTGTGGTCATGATGGTCATACTGCAATCGCTTTAGGAACTGCTTACTATCTCTCCCAGCATTCCGAAGACTTCAGGGGAACCGTAAAATTTATCTTTCAACCGGCTGAAGAAGGACCAGGGGGAGCTAAACCGATGATTGAAGAGGGAGTTTTGAGTAATCCTGAAGTGGATGCAATTATTGGATTGCACCTGTGGAACAATCTCCCTATTGGTACAGTTGGTGTTCGGAGTGGTCCGTTGATGGCAGGAGTAGAGAATTTCCGTTGCACGATTTTAGGGAAAGGTGGACACGGTGCCATGCCTCATCAGACTATTGATTCTGTCCTAGTCAGTGCCCAAATCGTCAATGCTCTACAAACGATTGTAGCTCGTAATGTCAACCCCCTTGACTCAGCGGTTATTACTGTAGGTGAACTTCATGCGGGGAAAGTTCATAATGTTATTGCCGATACGGCACGCTTCAGTGGCACAGTTCGGTATTTTAACCGCAAGCTGGCAGGATATTTTGGTAAGCGAATTGAGCAATTAATCGCTGGTGTTTGTCAGAGTCATGGTGCCAGTTACGATTTAAATCATTGGCCCCTTTATCCACCAGTAATCAATGATGCCAATATTGCTGAATTAGTACGGTCAGTAGCTACAGATGTGGTAGAAACACCAGTAGGAATTGTCCCAGAATGCCAAACTATGGCAAGTGAAGATATGTCCTTTTTCCTCGAAGCCGTACCTGGTTGTTATTTCTTTCTTGGCTCAGCTAACTCTGCCAAAGGTTTGGCTTATCCTCATCATCATCCTCGATTTAATTTTGATGAAACGGCTTTAGGTATGGGAGTAGAAATTTTTGTCCGTTGCGTCGAAAAATTTTGCTGCTAACTACCTTAGACTCAATCAGGGTTAATACCCAATCCGGGGTAGCGTTCCCCGGTTTTGAGAAAGTTGGGGTAGCTGGGGGAGAAAAACTCACCCAATGATTAAAGAGGGCAAAGACTAGTACCGCTGCGCGGAATTAAGAATTAAGAATTAAGAACAAGATTTACACAGGAATTTCCACCACAAACTCAGTACCTTTTCCTTGCTCTGATAAACACTGTATCGTCCCCCCATGTTTTTCAACGACAATTTGATAGCTGATAGCCAACCCTAAACCAGTACCTTTTCCTACAGGTTTAGTAGTAAAAAAGTGATCAAAAATTCGTTGCCGGAGTTTTTCAGGAATACCAGGACCATTGTCGGCAATTCTGATGACAACACTTTTACAGTTTTGCGTTACATCACAGCTGAAGGCATCTGTTGAACAATAGTTTACTACCTCAGTGGAGATTCTAATAGTGCTGGGATTGCGCTCTAGTTGCTCAAAGATTATCTTTGGATCACGGCTGGAGCATCGCTCTTGATTATATTGTTCAAGGGCATCAATTGCATTATTGAGAATATTCATAAAGACTTGATTAAGCTGCCCTGCATAACACTCTACTGGGGGTAAGTAACCATAGTTTTTGATCAGCTTAATATTTGCGGCTGCAGGCTTCAATCGATGCTGTAAAATCATGAGAGTATTCTCAATACCCTCATGAATATCTACTGCTTTACGCTCTGCTTGCTCTAACCGTGAAAAATTTTTTAAACTTTGGACAATCTGGCGAATACGATTGGCTCCCATATCCATTGATTTCAAAAGCTTAGGAAAATCTTCTACCAAAAAATCGAAGTCAATATCTTTAGTGAATTCTTCAATTTTTTTGAAAGGTTGGGGATATTGTTCATTATAAAGTTGTACCAATTTTAACAAATCATGAGCATACTGGTCGGCATGAGAGATATTACCGTGGATAAAAGTAACTGGGTTATTAATTTCATGAGCAACACCAGCGACTAATTGTCCCAGGCTCGACATTTTTTCGGTCTGAATCAGCTGTAGTTGAGTTTGTTGGAGTTGATAGAGAGTTGCTTCTAGCTTGGTTCTTTCCTGAATAAGGGTTGTTTCCGACTCTCGTAAAGCACTTTCGGCGGCAGAACGCTCTTTCAGCTCACCTGCTAGCTGTTCAAATAATGCTGCTTGTTGAATTGCTACACTTAATTGTACGCTTAATTGTCTGAGCAATTCTACTGACGATTTTTTCCATTTCCTTGGCTCAGAACAGTGATGAGCAATTAGCAGTCCCCAGAGCTGATCTTTTTGTAGGATGGGAACCATTAAGTTAGCTCTTACCTGAAACCGCTCTAGCATTTTCACATAACACTGGTGCAGATCAGCATTATAGATATCCTCAACAACTCGAATCCCACCTTGTCGGAAGTAAGGAGCTTTGGTTTTATGAAAACAGTTATCCTGAATCTGCTCTCCCAAAATAGACTTCCACTCTTCACTCACTGATTCAACAACCATCGTTCCTGTGAGATTTGGATTAAAGCGGTAGATGAGTGCTCGATCACAGACCAAAAATTGTCGTACTTCCTCTACAGTGGTGTTGAGCACTTCTTCAAGGTTCAATGTTTTGCGAATGCGCTGATTCATCTCCCCCAATAATTGTTCTCTTTCTGCTTGTTTCCTTAGTCTGGCTTCAGTCTGTTTGCGCTGGGTGATATCCCGGAAAGACCAGATTCTGCCGTAGCACTCGCCATTGGGTGATAATACTGGAGTTGAATAACAATCAAAAAACCTGCCATCATTGAGGTTTAGTTCATTGCGGCTGGCGGTGGTAGGGTTGTCCTTTAGATGTTTCACTTGACGCAAAACTTCTTCTGGTTCAGCGAGTAAGATGAGGATACAATCAATGAGTTTGTCCTTATTTCCAAAGCGCATCAACTCCTCTGGAATTTGCCACATCTCACAAAACTGGCGATTGTAGCTAGAGATTGCTCCTTGTTCATCAATTACCAATACACCATCAAGATCACCTTCTTGTCGCGCTCTCAGTAGAGCCTTACTACGTTGGAGAGCCTGTTGAGCTTGCTTGCGCTGGGTTATATCTGTCTGAATGCTGATAAAGTGGGTTAAAGATCCATTAGCGTCTCTTATGGGCGAAATTTTTAGCTCATGCCAAAAAGCTGTGCCATCTTTCCGATAATTCTTTAACACTACTTGGCATTCTTTCCCTTCACTAATAGACTTTCTGATTTGCTCAAGTGTCTGCGGATCTGTATCTGCTCCTTGTAAGAATCGGCAGTTCTTGCCAATTATCTCCTCTCGAGAATAGCCGGTGATTTTCTCAAAAGCAGGATTGCAATAGATTACCGGAATATCAGGTTGGCGAGCATCACTGATGACAATGCCACAACTAGTAGCTGCCAGAGCACGCTTATATAACCAGAATGCCGCCATATCTAATTGTTCCCCTATTTTCTCTTGAGCTGTTTCTAATGAACTATAAGTGGCTTGCTGGCTTGCCTTGAAATTCATAGCATTAAATAAACTAAGGGATATTGACTTAGCTAGTACGACTTTGTATAGAGCACCCTTTATGTCTCAACTTCAAGAAGGCATTAAAGCTTCTTAGATAAAAAAATGGTAGTTTTGCTCCCCTGATGCACTACCCGTTTCTACCACTGTTTAACAATTGTGTTAAAGCTATACAAGTCCAAATTAAGTTGGACAGACTAAACTTTACTGTTTGCTTGTTACTTCACTCTAATCCCAGCTATGATTGACAGCATTGACTAGATGGATACAAGCTAATCAGTTAAAACAACTTGTGAACCATACCAGTCAAACCTTTGTAGATACATTGATTTTGAAACTCATGAAACCTGCACTCAGCTATTGATCTAGCTAGCCATTGGTTTTGACTTTCTCTAAAGATGTTGATAATTTTTATCAAAAGACATTATGGTTATTGGAAGGCAAATTGCTAAAAGAGTTTAGAACCGACTTTTCGATGTTGGCAAATAGCCTATATAAGGTTCGAGCTGTTGAATGATTTTGCTTATATTGGGTTTCTGAAGCTGTTAGCTATAGGGGATTTGCAGGTTAATAATGTATAAATCCAAATGCTCAAGGTTGTTGATACCTATTGCATAGCTAGTACTCTATTTTTACGCAAGCCCCTAGCAAAACAACTTACTTATAAGTGTATTGTATTGTATATTACTAAGCCAATGTGTATTTATGTAAAGTCATATTTGATTTAATAAAAATTATTAGACCTATAAGTACAGCTTAATCAATTTGTAGTACATAAGTTCTATCCTCTAGAATATCTCTATTTACAGCATGTCAGCTCCAACCGCAACTAAGAAAAAATCACTCCAACCCATTGATCGTGTGGCTTTAGGAGTAATGATTGTGCTAAGCCTATTGATTGGAATATTGCTGTTGAGTGGCAATCACACTAAACCCCGGGTTAGGGATTTCACTTGGCAGGAAAAACAAGTAGGCGCAGAGGATACTGGCTTTGTACTTACCTTTAGCCGCCCAATGAACCATGCTAGTGTTGAAGACAATCTCAAAGTCAATCAACTGCTTCCTGGAGTAGAACCACCTCAGCCAGAAGGTGAGCCTATCGAAGGAAAGATTAGCTGGGCTGGGCGTCGAATGGCTTTTACCTTCAACTCTCCTCTACCCTATGGCAGTAGATATCAAGTGCAACTCGAAGGGGCAAAAGATGATTTACGTGGTTTTACTGACAAAGAACGGGGAACGGAAATGGAGCCATTCAATGCTGTATTCCGCACTCGCGATCGCCTTTTTGCCTACATTGGTGTAGAAGGGGAAGAAGAAGGACGATTAATTCTCTACAACCTCACTCAACAGCAAAAAACTACCCTGACGCCCCGAGATTTGTTGGTTAAGGATTTCAAGATTTACCCAGATGGAGAGCAAATTTTGTTTTTTGCCACTGATCCCTTGAGTCAGAGTCGAGGTTTACGCGCTGAGCAGCTTTACACTGTAACCACGGGAATATCTTTTCAATCTCCAACGACAAAGTCCAACTTGCAAGAACCCGTAGGTAAAATTAATCGAGTTTTGGATAATCAAGCCTACCGAAATTTGAAATTTGATTTGTCTAGTGATGGGAAGACGATTGTTGTCCAGCGAGTGAACCGAAAAAATGCCACTGACTTTGGTCTGTGGATTATAAAGCCTGATGCCAAACCAAGACCATTGGAAAATGAACCAGGAGGTGATTTTTTGATTACCCCTGATAGTAACTCAGTTGCAATTCTTCAGGGACAGGGAGTGGCAATTTTACCCTTGACACCAGCAGCTAAACCTCTAGATTTTCTACCTAAATTTGGAGGAGTTCTGAGCTTTGCTAGAGATGGTTCAGCCGCAACAATGGTGCAGTTTAACGCTGACTACACGCGATCCTTGTTTTTGGTAACTAACCAAGGGGATGAGACAGAATTACTGCGCACCACTGGTTCAATCAACAGTTGCGAATTTAATCCCAACAAAGAAATTCTGTTCTGCTTACTTACCCAATTAATTGAAGGGGAAGAATATGTAGAAGAACCGTTTATCGCTGCTATTGCTCTCGAAGCTGCCAAGAACAATGAGAAGTTGCCAGTGAAGCCGTTGGTGGTTTTACCCGAACAACGGGATATTAAAGTAAGTTTATCCTCAGACGGCTTAGCTCTGCTATTTGATCAGATAGTTAGCACAACACCCTCAGCTGATAATAGTTTGAGGACAGATGAGGGACAAGCAATCAGTGATGCAGTGCTTTGGTTATTGCCTGTAGTTGATTCCACCTCATCCCAAACCCCAGTTCAGCTACAACCAGAGAGGCTGTTACCAGGTTTCAAGCCTCGCTGGTTGCCCTAGGTGGAGCAGGGGATCCGAAGATGGAAAAGCTGGGGGAGACAAGAGAAAATTCTCAATTCCCAATTAGCAATTAGCAATTCCCAATTCTCAAACAAAAACCCGATGTTGTAAGCAGGGCATTTGGCGACGAACTTGCTGTAGACGAGCAGGGTTAATCTCCGCAATTGCAACTCCTGGTGTATCAGAGGCATCAGCTAAGATGGCCCCCCATGGGTCAACAATCATAGCGTGACCATGGGTTTGACGCATAGCATAGTGAAGCCCAGTTTGTGCAGGTGCAATAACGTAGCAAGTATTTTCAATTGCTCTGGCTTGAATAAGCACTTGCCAGTGATCTTTACCCGTATAGGCAGTGAAGGCAGCCGGAACAAATAAAATGTCAGCACCTTGATGAGCCAAGTCTCGGTAAAGTTCCGGGAAGCGAACATCATAGCATACAGAAAGTCCTAAGTTTCCCAGTTGCTCAGATGAGTAAACAGACGGTAACTCAGTACCAGACATGACCGTGCTGGATTCTCGATAGGTGTTACCATCAGGCAAATTGACATCAAATAGATGCACCTTATGGTAACGGGCAAGTTCGATGCCATTGGGGTCTATAAGTAAGGCAGTGTTATAGACTTTGTCTTTACTTACAGGTACAGGGAAACCACCGCCGAGAATGGTTATCTGAAAACGCTGTGCCATAGTTTTGAGGAATTTCTCACTTGCCTCGGCAATCGTCTGAGCCTGAGCAATCTTATCTTCCTCTGTGCCTAGAAAGGAGAAGTTTTCCGGTAAACCCACCAGTTCTGCACCCTGATGGACGGCAAGTTCTATAAGTTCTTCCGCCTCAACCAGGTTTTTTTCCAGATCCGGCAGACTAGTCATTTGAATTGCCGCAGCCAGGTAGGACTTCATCTAATCCTTTATCTATTTTTTAGTTGAGCAATTATTCTACCTCAGGCAGATAGTTCTGTACTAACTATTATCTATACTTTCCCTAGAATTAATATTTGCGGTAAAATGTGAATAAATGTAAAATAATAAATTATCCTTTTTACAAAACATGGAAGGTGAGAACAAAACTTAAGCCAATACATCCTTAATAACAGTGAGCCGACTTTATTCTCTCAGTGCTGCACTCTTTACTGAAAAAAGCAACACCAAGCTCAGTTAAACGCAATATTTCAGAGTTGGTGAGGGTAAGGGCTCTGGATGTCTTAGTTTGAGTTGAGTAAAAATTTTTTACCACCTTAGCTCTACCAAGCCAATTAGGGAAAGAAAAGATGAACCCAATCTGTGAAATTGTCCAGCAAGCTTTAGCAAGTGGTTATCTGACGGTGGAGGCAGAAAACCAACTACGCCAACTTTTAGCCACGAAGTATGACTGGGAAGACTTTAACGCTTTCATTCGATTGCAGCAAGAAGCTATGGAAGGTCGTGTCAAGCAAGAATCTCGTGAGTTGTTGTACTCTAAGTAGGTTGACTCTGGCAATGTCCCTAAAAAGAAAGAAGCGATCGCTTCTTAATTTATAAGCTACTGCTAATGCTTAAGCATGGAAACCGAAGCCTTGAGCTGCTTTTTGGCGTTTTTTCTTGGGCATGGGATTGACATCTAGAAATCCTCTTACCAAGATTTGCACAGGAGCTATCATTGTGAGCGCTTGTCTTAAGCATTATTAGATTCTCATATAAAGAATACTCACTCCTACTTCTTGCAAATATTTTCAAAAATTTACTTGACTTTTAAGCTTCCAACAAAAGATAATTAAAGATTGTGTGTCTAATCTAGCTCGGATCAGGTTCAGACATCATCAAAGCTGACAAATGAGAGTAATTCTGAGTTGATACTCACATTAGGCAGCTACCTGTACGGCCACTTCTAAGGACAATCCCATGACTTATGCAATTATCGAAACTGGTGGCAAACAACTGCGAGTAGAACCAGGTCGTTTTTACGATATTGAGCTGCTGCCAGTTGAAGCAGAAGAGAAGGTCACAATAGACAAAGTCTTATTGGTAAACCAAGACGGTGAAGTCACAATCGGTCAACCTTTAGTTGAAGGAGCAACCGTTGAAGGAACGGTGATGCGACATTATCGTGGTCGCAAAATCATCGTTTACAAGATGCAACCAAAGAAGAAAACTCGTAAGAAGCGCGGACATAGGCAGGAAATTACTCGCCTGATGATTGACTCTATCAGTATGAATGGTTCTGTTGTTGCTTCTTCTGGTGCAGAGCCAGATGAGACACCAATCAAGGATGAAACTACTGCTGAAGTTTCCGCTATCGAAGAAACAGTAGAAGCTGCCGCTACTGAAGAATAAGAGCTTTTGTTTTGCTCTTCTATACCCATTAGGGTTGGGTGGACGAGCGTCAAAGCTAGGATCTAATTAAAAGCATACTCAGGAGGACACAATGGCTCATAAGAAAGGAACTGGTAGTACTCGCAATGGTCGTGATTCTAATGCCCAAAGGCTAGGAGTCAAACGCTATGGTGGTCAGGTAGTAAAAGCTGGCAATATCTTAGTCCGTCAGCGGGGAACTAAATTTCACCCTGGCACAAATGTCGGTTGTGGCAATGACTATACTCTGTTTTCCTTGATTGATGGTGTGGTTAAATTTGAGAGAAAGGACAGAGCTCGCCAGAAAATCAGCGTTTATCCTGTAGCCGCTGAAGCTTAAGGAAAATTAGGCATGAATGTCCACTAGTCAATAAACTGGGTTAAGACTTATGCATCGTCACAGAATTATGTCATCCTGAGCGATAGCGAAGGATCTCCAGATAGCTGAGATGCTTCACTATCACCTCAGCATAATATTTGAGTGCGTAAGTCCTGTAAGTTTCTCTTGTCAGAGCATTGATCTATCTTAGATAGCCTCACCAGAAACTTGATTTCTAATTTCCATAACATTTGCATCCTCATCCTTCTTAGGGTGGGGATAAATTAATTAACATAACTTTACCTATCCAGAGAGTGAGGTGATAAAACAACGCTTTACACTATTAACACGCTTTTAATATTCATTAACCATGTTCCCAATTCATCGTCCTCGACGCCTCCGCCAATCAACCCAGTTGCGACGGATGGTGTGTGAGAATGTTCTGACAACTAATGATTTAATTTACCCTCTGTTTGCTGTACCTGGTGAAAGCATCGCTCAAGAAGTAAAGTCGATGCCAGGTGTTTACCAATTGTCGGTAGACAAAATTGTTGAAGAAGCTAAGGAAGTTTATGATCTGGGTATTCCTTCAATTATTCTGTTTGGCATTCCTGAAAATAAAGATGTAGAAGCTACGGGTGCGTGGCATGATTGTGGCATGATCCAGAAAGCTGCTACAGCGGTTAAAGAAGCTGTACCGGATTTAGTAATTATTGCTGATACCTGTTTGTGTGAATATACTAATCATGGTCACTGTGGTTATTTAGAAGTTGGTGACTTAACAGGACGTGTCCTTAACGACCCGACACTGGAATTACTCAAAAAAACAGCTGTATCTCAAGCCAAGGCGGGAGCAGATATCATTGCTCCATCAGGAATGATGGACGGCTTTGTCCAAGCAATTCGGACAGGATTGGATGAGGCTGGGTTTCAGGATACACCTATTCTGTCCTATGCTGCTAAGTATGCTTCTGCCTACTATGGACCATTTCGAGATGCTGCTGATTCTGCACCTCAATTTGGCGATCGCAGAACTTATCAAATGGACCCCGCTAATGCGAAGGAAGCTATCAAGGAAATTGCTTTGGATATTGCTGAAGGAGCAGATATGTTGATGGTTAAACCAGCGTTAGCCTATATGGATGTTATTTGGCGCGTTAAAGAAGCTACCAATTTGCCAGTGGCTGCCTACAATGTCTCCGGCGAATATTCGATGATTAAAGCAGCTGCTCTCAATGACTGGATTGATGAACAGCGAGTAGTAATGGAAACCTTAACAGGTTTTAAGCGTGCTGGTGCTGACTTGATTCTCACCTACCATGCGAAGGATGCAGCTCGTTGGCTAAAAAGCTAGGGAGATGGGGAGCTGGGGAACTAAAAAGCTAGGGAGATGGGGAGACGCGGAGACGGGGAGATAAAAGAGACAAGGGAAATATTTCCAATTTTCAATTCCCAATTCCCGATTCCCAAATGACAAATGACAAATGACAAATGACCAAAAGTCATAGGGCTTACCCCCTAGCTTCTAGCTATGGGTAAGCCCGTAGCGAATTTATTCGCCGTCAGACATTTTTTTGATTAAGAATATATTGTTTAACAATTTCTAATGGAGCATCTCCAACGGTAGAAACCAAGTAAGAGTTAGTAGATATGGTTGGAAGTCTCGACTTTAAGTATTGTATGTATATAATCTAAATTATACAGCGATTTGGATATCTAAGAAGGAGGTGATAGAAGAAGTGTTGATACTGGAATATAAAGCTGTAGTCAAAAAGGCACAAGCGATAGCTATTTCAGAAGCTATCCGTACTTCTCAGTTTGTCAGAAACAAAGTTCTGAGGTACTGGATGGATAACCATGGTATTGGTAAAAAAGAGCTTTATCAGTACAACACTCAACTCAGAGCAGAATACAGTTTTGTCAAGGAACTCAACTCCCATGCTTGCCAAGCATCAGTAGAGAACGTAGAACGCGCAATTAAACGATTTTTTGCTAATTGCAAGTCCAACAAACCTGGCCATAAGGGATATCCAAGGTTTAAAAAACATAGCCGTTCTGTTGAGTATAAGCAGTCGGGCTGGAAACTGCACCCTAGCAAGCGTCGAATTAATTTTCTAGACAAAAAGGTTATTGGTGAGCTGAAGCTACTGGGGAAGTGGGACATAAATACAATAGATATCAAGCTGATTAAGCGAGTACGAATTGTCAAGCGTGCGGATGGTTTTTATGTTCAGTTTTGTGTCAAAGTCGATAATACTCAATTAGCGCCGAAAACTAACAACAAAGTTGGTATTGATGTAGGTTTACAATACTTTTATTCTGATAGCAACGGTAACCATGAAGAAAACCCAAGGTTTTTACGCAAAGCAGAAAAAGATATAAAGCGTTCTCAACGGAATATCTACAAAAAGAAGAAAGGTTCAACTGGCAGAAGGAAAGCTTGTGGTATTTATGCCCGTAAACATTTGAGAGTAACAAGACAAAGGAACGAACACGCAAAGAGACTTGCGCGTAACTTATGCCTAGTTAACGCTAAGGTCGTTTTGGAAGACTTAAATGTAAGTGGCTTGGTGAGAAACCACAAGCTAGCTAAGAGTATCGCTGATGCGTCTTGGTATAACTTCCGTCAGTGGCTAGAATACTTTGGCAAGAAATTTGGACGGGAAATAATAGCAGTGCCACCGCATTACACATCTATTGAATGCAGTAATTGTGGTGCAAGAGTACAAAAGTCTTTAAGTACTCGTACCCACTCTTGTCCAGATTGCGGATACATTGAGCAACGGGATGTAAATGCAGCCAAAGTAATTTTAAATCGTGCAACTACCGGAGGGCATCCGGGAAGTAACGAAGCGTGGAGTTGTAGCCTCTACTTGTGTTGGTCGTAAGACCTGCACTCAGCAAGCGACGACGATGAAATTAGAATCCCCCGGCTTCTAGCCGTGGGGAGTGTCAAAAATAACAATTCCATTAAACCAAGTTTTTGATGGCATCATGAGCTTCATAACGTAGGTTGGTGGCAATTCTGAAGAGTTCTCGACCAATATGGAGGTAGTAGTCATCATAATTGAGAGTAAACAGCTCTAACTCTTCTATCCCATCCCCTAGTTGATTAAGACAGTAGTAGAGGGTAGCAGCTGCACCGGCAATATAAGCAGGATTGGGTTGAGAGCTAAATGATTGTTGAGCTTGATTGAGATAGTCACGACACTCTTCTAGATAAGCTTGGAATTCTGCCATTAATTCATCGTCAAAGGGATCAGCAGAAAGTTCGTCGAGTTGCTCGTCTAAGGGATTAAGGATACAACTAATCAAGTGATTGACGGGTCGATATACCTCCTGCAACCAATCACTAAGTTGAGTATCGGCATATTGTGAGGTTTGCCGATAACGTCGGTAAGATTTTTGAGCCTGAGCCGTTCGGTTTTGTTGCTTATGGGACTTAGTTTTAGCCTGTTGGTACTGTAGTTGTCGGTCATAAGACTGGCGGCGCTGAGAATCGCTGAGTACCTCGTAGGCAGCATTCACCTCGATAATTTTTTCAGGATCTGCGGTTTCGCGTTTACTATCGGGATGAAAGAGTTTGGCTAAATGCCGGTAGGCTTGTTTTATTTCTGCAAGGGTAGCACTACGGCTTACATTCAGAGTGTCGTAGTAGTTGGAGTGTGACATTTAGCTTAAAATTGGGAATTTTGAAGTCTCAAAGAATAAGCATCACCAAATTGACTCATCCGGATTCCGGAAGGTATCAAAGATGAAGGTTTAACCATTAATTGAGTGATCATTACATTTTCACTGGGTATTTGGTTCTAATGTATTTATTTTAATGTCAAGCACTGTTCAAGTAGAGAGGAGATCAAGAAACTGGGTTTCTCGTGAGGAAAACAAGGAAATATCAGAATTTTCTCAAAAGAAACCGGGTTTCTGAGAGATGACAAAAACCCACCCTCATTAGTATCTGTAAGTGAGGATGGGTTTTATTGAGTGTTATTCAGTATTCCTGAGCCTTCAGCTCATCACCCTAGAAAGTGAAAGTAGTCCTGAGGGTACCAATTACAGAATCACCAGAGTCACTTTGGTTGGGGCTAAGAAGCCAAATGACACCAGGAGTAACTGAAATATTATCTGTTACCTGGTATTTGTAGAAGGCTTCAACATGATAGGGTACTTCATTCACCCGGAAAGCTCCTGCACCGTTAAAGACGTCAATGCTTCCAGCATAGGGTTGGGCTCCTCCAAAGATACCCAAAACATTACCTTCCTTACCCAAGTTGGCGAAGGCAATACCACCCCCATAGGTCCAGATTTCTGCTTGTCCTTGCTCAATTAAGATGGCATCAGTAAAAGTACCAAAGCCACTAATAGAAACATTGTCACTCAGGCGTAGGGCGATTTGTCCACCGTAGGAGTTAGTTACTGTTTGAGTAGAATTTCCTAAACCAAGAGCGGCTGACAAAAATCCTGGGTTGTTGGCAGCAAAACTACCAACGACAGAACCCCCATCACGACCACCACCTAGATCGAAGATGGGGCTACCAGCCTTGTGGTAAGCGTGGTTGTAGGTTAAACCAATGCCAATGCGATCGCCTAAATTGAAACTTAGCTGACCTAAGGCTGAGTATTCACCATCAGCTATACCATTACCATCAGTAGGATTAGCTGCATCTGGACCTGCTAAGTAACCCAAGGTTAAGGCCGCATTTGGTCCTAAGATACTTTCCAATGGACCAACACCCAAAGTGATAGCACCACCAGCACCACCACCAATTCGATAGATGGGGTTCTCCGAAGCAAAGGTACTCAAAGCACCATTACCACCGTCAAAGTCTTCAAAGTAGGGGTTGAAGGTGTTGGCAACGTAGTCACTGTGGATACCTCCAAAAGCAGCAACATACAGAGATGAAGCTCCCCAGTTGAAGTAATAAGCCAACCAGTCTACGACAACATCGTTGCCACCAGTATTACCAAGGTTAAAGGTTTGGAATCCTTCACCCGTAGGTAGCACACCATTGGGGTTATTGGGAGTGAAAGCACCAAGGTTTCCTGCAGCCAAACGAGTAATCAGGCTATCGTTACCGGTGAAACTAGTGTCGAGTACTAAACGAACCCTGTCCCCGAAGATCGTTTCAGTATCGTTATCAACTGTCACATTGCCTGCAGCATCTGCACCCAAGAGAGCAGTCGCAATAGCTGGATCAACACCAAAGATATCTTGGACATTAAAAGTTTCCTCATCATCCGGGAAGCTATCAGTAAGGGCAAAAATGACTTCCCCTTTCAGTTTGGTGGTGGTAGAGAACTGATGATCTTCCAAAAATGCTACCCGTGCATCCAGGTTGTCTACCCGTGTTCCCAGTACTGCTAGTTCCGCGTCGAACTGCTGAATCAGCGTTCTGAGTTTTTCTAAGTCCTCTTCAGTAACTACACCACCTGCGGCAATTAGTTCCTGAATCCGGTCTAAACAGGCTCTCAAACCAGCAGCAAATTCGTAACGGCTGGTGGGTCGATTGCCCCGGAAGGTACGGTCAGGATATCCGACAAGACACTTATAGTCTTCAACCAGCTCCCGGAGGGCATCATAAGCCCAGTCTCCAGGAGAGACATCACGAAGTTCACTGATGCTAGTGAGCTGGGATTGGCTGTTTCCTTCGCTGCTGTACTGGTCAAGTTGGTTTAAAATTTCAGTTTCGTTACTCGGTGCTGCGGGAGTAACTTGGGCCAGTTCAGTTGCTGGTACTGGTATCTCTAGCGATTGGCTCAACTCGCTTTCAGTAACTGGAGCCTCGACAGTTTCTGTTGCCGCTAGGGTTTCAGTAGTGGTTGAACTAGCACTATCAGCTGCACGTACCTCACCGCCAGAAAGTACTAGAGTTGTCCCTAAGACTACGGGACTAATTAGGAGAGATTTCCACAATAACTTAGACATCTTTTTCGTCCTCACACCTTTGTAGAAAGAATTTTATTGTCTTTCTGGAATTAATGGTACACCGTTTGCTTATTAACGGCTACACATAAATTTTTATTCATTTTTACCGGTATATGGTATCGAGTTTATAACCAGAGCCAAACACCGAACTTGAGACAATTGTTTTTCAAGGTATTGAGCCTTTCGGCTACCGAGATATTATCACGTTCAGACTGAATGGAAAAGCAATGGGACAGAAGTCTTAACTGGTGGTCATTTTGACGCTTATTGAGGAATTCAATTCAGTTAGTACTTACCAATTATTCAGTCTCTTTTATCCTTTAGTAGGTCTTCGTGTGCAAATACTATCCGCTCTCACGGGAAGCGTTTTGGTTAATCCATCACACTTGAGGTGAGAGCGGTCTAGCGGGTCTTCTGATTGAAACCAGACTGCCGGGAGGAACTCCGAGCTAGCCCAGCAGATTAACTAAATATTCTCAATAAAGAGAACTGAGCTAACTGCTAGAGAACAGCCCCGGCGCACAGCCGGCTAATTTCAATCAAGTGACCCATGCACATACTACTGTCTGTCATGGGCATCACCTCCTGTAACCATAATAAGCAATTCTTACTCAGTTGTGTTCAAAAAGATTCGGGGGAGCTGGGGGGAGAAAAAATACCCCTGCTCAATAGCAGAGGTACAAAGTTTTTATTAGTTCTTTTGTTCTTATGTTATTAATCCTGTGTCCTTTTTAATAATGACCAATGACTAATAACGAATGACCAATGACTAATGACAATTTTTACAGAGCGTTACCGCGAGGAAGAACTTCCTCAGGGAACTCAAAGTGCTCATGAGGTTGGTCTTGAGGAGCCATCCAAGCTCTCACTCCCTCATTGAGCAGAATGTTCTTGGTATAGAACGTTTCAAACTCTGGGTCTTCTGCTGCACGGATTTCTTGGGATACAAAGTCATATGCCCTCAGGTTCAGAGCTAATCCCACAATCCCTACTGCACTCATCCACAAGCCGGTTACTGGCACAAACAGCATGAAGAAGTGCAACCAACGCTTGTTGGAGAACGCAATACCAAATATTTGTGACCAGAAACGGTTAGCCGTCACCATGGAGTAAGTCTCTTCTGCTTGGGTGGGGCTGAATGCTCCAAAGGTGTTCGATTTGTCATCGTCTTGATATAAGGTGTTCTCCACAGTTGCTCCGTGGATAGCACACAATAAAGCTCCACCTAAGACCCCAGCTACTCCCATCATGTGGAAGGGATTGAGAGTCCAGTTGTGGAACCCTTGCAGGAACAATAGGAAGCGGAAAATTGCTGCTACCCCAAAGCTGGGTGCAAAGAACCAGCTAGATTGTCCCAAAGGATACATCAAGAAGACGCTGACAAAGACCGCAATCGGTGCGGAGAAGGCAATAGCGTTATAAGGACGCAGTCCGATCAAGCGGGCGATTTCAAATTGCCGGAGCATGAAACCGATTAAGGCAAAAGCACCATGAAGGGCGACGAAAGTCCAAAGACCTCCGAGTTGGCACCAACGGGTGAAGTTACCTTGAGCTTCGGGTCCCCAGAGGAAGAGCAGGGAGTGACCCATGCTGTCAGCAGGGCTTGATACTGCCACGGTGAGGAAGTTGCAACCTTCCAGGTAGGAGGAAGCCAAACCGTGGGTGTACCAAGAGGTGACAAAGGTAGTGCCGGTGAGCCAGCCTCCCAGAGCCAGGAAGGCACAGGGGAATAGTAGCAGACCGGACCAGCCGACGAAGACGAAACGGTCTCGTTTGAGCCAGTCGTCAAGGACGTCGAACCATCCTCTCTGACTTGGCGCTTGACCTAGTGCTATGGTCATAGCAATTTTCTCCAAGTATTTATTAAGTGCAGAAGATAAGTTATCATTCCTGCCAATTTACTGGCTGAGCCCAAAAATTTTATATTTGGCTCAATTGTAAGGAAAGTTTACTTTTCTTTACTATTTATAATTATGTTAAGTGAAAGTTTTACAAATTGCCACTATCTGCTCTGAAGAAATAAGGCAGGAGGCAGAGGGCAGGAGGCAGAAGGGAAGAGGATTTGTTTGTTTCTTGCCTTCATCGAGGGTAGTGCGTCAGCTGTGGGGCGTTCTTCAAAAACTAGTGCAGCGCAGCGGAAATAACCCACCAGTTTGAGATTGATAGAATCCTTACTCTATAAGCATTCTTAATTCTTAATTCTTAATTCTTAATTCCGCGCAGCAGTACTAGTCACTGGTCACTGGTCATTAAGATAGTAAAGAGAAACACATTTATAGAAGGCTTACTGCTTGACACCGCATGTTCACCATTGACTTAACTTTGAAAAATACACCCGTTCCGCTGTCTGTCCAACGGAAGTCAGCAGAAGAGGCCGAATCGCTCTACCAAAAAATTATTACAGCTATGGGCTCCCAGAGTAATCAAATACTGGAATTAACCTGTGATCACCAGCCAGAGAAAAAAGTTGGTGTTCTCAGTGATCAGATCAGTGCAGTCGTGATTTCTCAGAAGTCGGGTGCAGCAGGAACAGGGCGTACACCCGGTTTCTTCGCTATGGCTGAATGAATACAGGGGCAACTGAGGCAATGACTCAAGCGGCAATTAAGGTGCGAGATTTGTGCTTCCGCTGGCCTCAGGGAGCATCTGTTTTGCAATCTTGTTCTTTGGATGTTCCCAAAGGTGAATTTTGGATGCTTTTGGGGACAAATGGTAGTGGGAAATCAACGTTACTGAGATTGCTGGTGGGGTTATTGCAGCCCCAATCAGGGGAGATTCAGATTTCTGGACCAGTAGGTTTTGTCTTCCAAAATCCAGATCATCAGTTAGTAATGCCTACAGTAGGTGCAGATGTAGCTTTTGGTCTAGTGGAGGAAAAGCTCTCCCTTTCCCAGGTGCAGGCGCGGGTTAATGAGGCCTTAGCAGCAGTGAATCTGCAACTTTTACAACGACGCCCAATCTATGCCCTAAGCGGTGGACAGAAGCAGCGTATTGCTATTGCTGGTGCAATTGCTCGCCAGTGCGAAATCTTACTATTGGATGAACCTACTGCTCTATTAGATCCAGATACTCAACTGGACTTGGTAGCACAAGTGCGAAATTTAGTCAAAAGTCGTGGCCTAACAGCACTGTGGGTGACCCACCGCTTTGATGAGTTGGACTATTGTGATGGAGCCTTCTTATTAGAAAAAGGTCGGGTGATTGACAGGGGGGCTCCAGAACAGTTGAAACAGCGACTTATGCAACAGCCAAATTAAGTTGTCATTTGTCATTTGTCATTTGTTGTTTGTTGTTTGGGAATAGTATGCTTGAACCAACCTATCCAAGGAAGAGTATTTCTCGAAAATATCAATTAACGAATGATCTAGTGCAGTGCGACAGAAGTAACTGACCAGTTTGAGAGTGATAGAATCCTTACTCTATAAGCATTCTTAATTCTTAATTCTTAATTCTTAATTCCGCGCAGCGGCACTAGTTTCTCATTAAGGCTCCCATTTTTCCCAAGCAATCAACATCAACAATCAACATGACTTCAGATAATATACCTTCAGACAAAATAAAATATCAGAATCCTTGGTGGATTATTCCCACCCTGTATTTTGCCGAAGGACTGCCTTACATTCTCATCAATGGTGTTTCGGTGATTATGTACAAAAAGATGGGTATTGACAATACTCAAATCGCCTTTTGGACAAGTTTACTTTACTTGCCTTGGGTGATCAAAATGCTCTGGGGACCTTTTGTAGATATTTACTCGACCAAGCGCAATTGGGTGATTTATACTCAAATCGCTATGATGTTTTGTTTGGGAGCGGCAGCTTTCTCTTTACAGCTGCCCTATTTCTTTTTTACCTCTTTATTTATCTTTACCATCGGTGCATTTATTTCTGCAACTCATGATATTGCCACTGATGGATTTTATATGCTGGCTCTAAGTCCAGAACAACAAGCTTTTTATGCGGGAATTCGCTCAGTTTTTTATCGAATGGCCGTTATTTTTGGCACAGGAGGGCTAGTAATTTTTGCCGGTCAGCTGGAAGAAAACTTAAACAATATTCCTTTAAGCTGGTCACTTACCCTTACCATTGCTGCGGTAATTTTTGGTATCATTTTTGTTTACCATCGCTTTATTTTACCGTTTCCAGATACTGATACTAAAAATCAAGGAACGGAAGAGCGTGGTCAAATTCCTTTTGCAAACATTATCTCATCCTACTTTCAACAACCTAAAATTACGGCAATCTTAGCTTTTGTCTTGCTATACCGATTTGGAGAAGCTATGCTAGTTAAATTAGTGAATCCATTTTTGTTAGATCCAACAAGCGAGGGTGGATTAGGACTAACTACTTCTAATGTAGGGGTAATATATGGTACTTTTGGAGTGATATCCCTAATTGTTGGTGGCATTATTGGCGGCGCAATTGTTTCCAAATTTGGCTTAAAAAAGACAATTTTCCCCTTAGCACTAGCTTTAAATTTACCTGATTTATTTTATGTGTATATGGCTTATAATCAGCCGCCCATAGAGTTCGTCTATCCTCTGGTATCCTTAGAGCAATTCGGCTATGGATTAGGGTTCACTTCATTTATGGTTTATTTAATGCACATTGCTAAAGGCGAATATAAAACTTCCCATTATGCTATTTCAACGGGAATTATGGCATTAGGAATGATGGTTCCTGGAATGGTTAGCGGTTTTCTTCAGAAATCCCTGAGTTATCCACTCTTTTTTGTGGTTGTGTTTTTATTGACAATTCCGGGAATGGCTACCATTTTCTTTTTGCCATTAACGGAAGAACCAAAAATAATTAATAATTAATAATTAAGAATGTAGAATTCTGTCATTAATAGAGCTTAAGGAGTGATACTACAATGCGCAAAATCCTTATCGCTCTAGTTGTAACAATTTCTCTAGCCATAGGCATGTTTTGGTTTTACGGACAGAAGGCACAAACCTCAGCCTCTCTTGAGCAACAGTCACAGACACCAATTTACACTTACAGCATTGTTAAAACTTACCCCCACGACCGAGAAGCTTTTACCCAAGGTTTGATTTACCACGATGGCGTATTATATGAAGGCACAGGTTTGCGGGGCAAGTCGTCTCTGCGTCGAGTAGAGTTAGAAACTGGCAAAGTTTTGCAAATTCATCCCTTGAATAGGCGCTACTTTGGTGAAGGAATAACTCTGTGGCAGAAGCGTATTATCCAACTAACTTGGACTTCCCAAACAGGTTTTGTTTATAACCCCGAAACCTTTGAGAAACTAAGGGAGTTTACTTACCGCACTGAAGGTTGGGGTATTACCCACGATACCAAGCGCCTGATTATGAGTGATGGTACAGATACTCTGTATTTTCTTAATCCAGACACATTCGAGGAAATTGGCAGCATCCAAGTCCAATACCAAGAGAAGCCTGTAACAAACCTTAACGAATTAGAGTACATCAACGGTGAAATCTTCGCCAATGTGTGGCAAACTGACCTCATTGCCCGTATTTCCCCCCAAACGGGTCGTGTTTTGAGTTGGATTGATCTAACCGGATTGCTTGAAAGTCAATCTCAGCTCTCTTCATACGGCTCAGAAGATGTACTCAATGGCATTGCTTATGATGAACTAGGAGATCGACTTTTTGTCACGGGGAAGCTATGGCCGAAATTATTTGAAATTAAGCTGGTTAGCAATTAAGGAGAATTGAGAATTGCTAATGGCTAATTGTTAATTGGGGACTAAGGAAAATTCTTCTGCCTTCTGCCTTGGGTCAATCGGAACAGATAAAAAAATGCTAGAACTACACTGTCACACTACCTGCTCTGATGGCACTCTAACCCCGAGCAAACTTGTTGAAGCTGCGGCTAAAGCTGGAGTATCTGCCTTAGCAATTACTGATCATGATACAGTTTCTGGCTGGTCTGAAGCGATCGCAACTGCCCAAGCTTACGACCTGGAAATTGTGCCTGGTGTAGAATTGAGTACTGTTCATAATAATCGCTCTCTCCATATCCTGGGTTTTTACCCAGATGCTGAGCAACTCAGTGCTCCTTTATCTGAACGCTTAGAGGGACGTAAACGCAGAGCCTACCAAATGGTTGCTAACCTCGAAGCACTAGGCTATCCCATTGAACTACCAGAACTAGGCAAAGGTATGGCATTGGCTCGTCCTCATCTAGCTAAAGCTTTAGTTAAAGCAGGTCATGTCCCATCTATTCGTGAAGCTTTCAATTTACTGCTAGGAGATGACCAACCTGCCTATGTACACTATGAGAAATTCTCAATTTATGAGGGTATTGATTTGTTACGCAATTGCGGTGGTGTACCAGTGTGGGCGCATCCCTACCTTTTCCGAGGTGGTGAAGTTGAGGAGGTGCTTAAGGAACTAGTTGATGCTGGTTTGATGGGAATTGAAGTTTATCATCCGAGCCATACTCCCAAGGAGATGAGACATCTAAAAGCATTAGGTGAAGAATATGGCTTATTAATCACAGGTGGTAGCGATTACCACGGACCAAGTCCTGATGGTAAAAGTCCCAGCAGTACCCAACTGAATATGCTGCATCTACCTCTATCATTGCTTGACCCTATCAAACAGGCAGCTCAAATTGAGAAAAGCTTGATATCTAGGGATTGCTGAATAAGTGTGGAAGCCGTGCGGTGACGAGGCTTTCTATCCTATGGCAAGCCAAACAAGTCCAAGGAAATTGCATCGATGGGCTCAATTTCTTTGCACCGACTTGGGAAATTTCCTAACACCTAACACCTACCACCTAATACCTACCACCTAACACCTATTTTGTTATGATCTGCTTGCAGCAGTGCTTGCGCTATCGCCACGATTTTTTGCTATAATTAGATCATAAGCACCTACACAAAATTAATTACATATTCTTCACCAAAATTGTCAAGCACTTTTTTGAGATATTTAAGAAAACTGTCCCAGTTTTCGTAAGCATCAATTTCAATCCACTCATACTTAATAAATTTCCAGAGAATTTCGATTAAGTTATGCTTTGGCGAGTAAGTTGGCAACCAAAATATCTCTAATTTTTTGGCTTTCCATTCTTCTAATTTTTCGAGTATTTTATCGCTTGTATGGATTGAAGCTTGATCCATAACTACAACAGTAATTTTTCTTAAATCTTTACTATAATTATCTAAAAAGTTAATGACAATTTCACTGTCAATTGTACCCTGATGTATTTCGTAATCTAATTGATTTTCACATCCCATTAATCCCAGAACATTTATTCTTTTACTTTGGCAACTCTTAAGAATTATTCTTTCTAACTTTTCTTGCCATCCGTAAGGAATATCTGGCTTCAAAGAAAATCCACTTTCATCTAAATATCTTAAGTTAATTTCTCCTTTTTTAGCTTGCTCTTTTAGCTCTTCTAGTCTAGGCAGTTTCACCTCTAACTCCCACTCATCAGGGATTTTACTCATTCCTCTCTTCATTCTTTTCCATTTCATGTCCAACTTTTTTATAATTCTTTTTATTGTTTCTTTACTTACGTCTATTGACCATTCTTTACTGATTTTAAGTTTAACTTTTTTGAGGCTTTTGGGTTCAGATTTAACCCAGTTTTTTACTTGCTGTTTTTGCTCCTGATTTAACTTGGATTTTCTGCCCCTACCTTTTTGATTGTAGATTCCTTTTAATTGTTGATCTTCCCACCTAGTCAACCAATTATATATAGTTTTTCTATTAACTCTAAATATTGACGCTAATTCGTTAATAGAAAATTTTTGATGACTCAACAGTATACATTTTGCTCTGTCTCTCACTTGAGGAAATTTACTTTGCCAACTTATTCTTTCTAAAAGCTTTTTTGTTTCGGCATTTAATTCTCTAATAAATCTCATATGAATCACCATTTTGCCTTCTTTTATCTAAGGATATATTATTATTACTAAAATAGGCAATTAATTTTGTGTACCTGCTTAATGGGTAAGGTGTGCGCCCATATATAAAAGGTTTCTTAATAATATCCAACAGCAACTTGTAGAACTTGTGGAACGGGCTTCTAGCCCGTCATCATCTCAGATACAAACTTTAATTCCTCAGCACGAGCATCTTGCTCTCTAGAATTACACCCAAGGGAGCAAGATGCTCCCACTACAGTTTAAAAACACTACCACCTAACATATGGCAGCAAATTGGTTGCGGATTAACCATGAGGGGGATGAAATTCGACTTTCCTGGCAGCGAGGACAAGAAAGTCCCCGTTTTGCGCCAGCGGTAGCTTTTAGTCATCCTTTTAATCAGCAGGCATTGGCAGATTTGCGCTGGTATTTGGAAGATTATTTGCGCTTTCCCTATGGGTTAGAGCCGGAGAAAGCAAACAAGATTGAGGGACAATTCCGGCAGTGGGGAGAGGAGTTATTTGAATTAGTCTTTCGTGGTAGTGAAAAGGCGCGGGAGTTTTTTCAGGAAGCGACTAGGGAAGGGTTAAAGTATTGTGAGGTTAATATTGTTTCCGATAATCCGAGGATACTAAATTTACCTTGGGAGTTACTCTATTCAACTGATTATCAGTTTCTCGCACCGTTATTAGCGGGGATGAGTCGTAGTCTCAGTCAACAACCGGTAAGAGCGCCGCTGAGTTTGCAGCACCAGGAGAAGTTAAATATTTTGCTGGTGATTGCTCGTCCCTATGGGGAGCGGGATGTGGGGTTGAAAACTATTGCTCGTCCCATGTTAGAAGCTCTGAAGCCGATACAGCAGCAGGTAAATCTTAAGGTATTGCGTCCCCCAAGTTTTGAAGAATTTGAGAAAGAACTGAATAGTCATGAGCAAGGATACTATCATATTGTCCATTTTGATGGACATGGAGACTTTGATCCTAATAGTCAGGGATTACAACAGCAATTAAATAGTAATTCTGGACAAGGATTGTTGGTATTTGAAACAACTGATGGTTCTCCCCAAACCATTGAGGCAGCGCAGATTGCTCAGAATTTGGCAGATTGTCGAGTGCCGCTGTTTGTGCTCAATGCTTGTAAATCGGCACAGGAGGGGGGTGAAGAGTTTTCTTCCGTGGCTACCCGGTTGGTATCTTTGGGAGCAAAAGGCGTTGTGGCAATGGCTTATTCGGTTTATGCCGAAGCCGCCAAGTATTTTATGGGGCGCTTGTATGGGGAGTTGGCGACGGGAGCAACGGTATCTAGGGCAGTAGCAGCAGGACGTAGAGAGATTTTGAACCAGAAGCTGCGTCCTAGTCCTAAGGGTAAGCTACCTCTGCAAGATTGGCTAGTGCCGGTGCTGTATCAGCAGGAAAGTTATGTGCCTTTTAGTAAGGTTAGTAAAGAGCCTAGCAGCTTTGAAGAGTTGATGATGGAGGAGGTAGGGAGTCAACAGCAGGTAGTTGATGAGTTACCGGAGGCAGGAACTTATGGTTTTATTGGGCGAGATTACGAGATTTTGCGCTTAGAGCGAGCTTTTCGGCAAAATCAGGTAGTGCTGCTTAAGGGAATGGGAGGTGTTGGTAAAACTGAGTTGGCTGGTGGTTTTGCTCGCTGGTTGCAGGAAACTCAAGGTAGGGAAAGGAGTTTTTTCACTTCCTTTGAAACTGGTAATGGCTTGAGTAATGTTATCAATAATATTGGGCGGCGCATGGGAGGGGAACAGTTTTCGATGTTGCTGCCAGAGCAGCAATATCAAGTGGTGCTGAAATATCTGCAAACTCATCCTTGTCTACTAATTTGGGATAATTTGGAGCCAGTGGCGGGTTTTCCGGAAGGAAATGCGCCGTTGTTATCCCAGGAGGAACGAGAGAAACTCAGGCAGTTTCTTAAACAGCTGCGGGGTGGGCAATCTTGGGTGTTGATTACTAGTAGGCGGGAGGAGCCTTGGCTCGATTGTGGCTATAAGTTAGAAAGTTTATCGGGACTTTCTCGAAATGATGCGGAGGTGCTGGCGGCGAAGATTCTGCAAACCGCAGGGGTGGATAGAGGGAAGTTGCCAGCAGAGTATTTGGAGTTACTGAAACTTTTGGGGGGACATCCTCTTTCTCTGCGAGTAGTGTTGCCTCACTTGAAAGTGCAGTCGCCGGTTCAGTTGATTGAGGCTTTGCAACTGGATAGAGCAGGATTTTCGGGATTTGAGGATGATTCTGGATTTGAGGAGAGGGATAAGTCGCTGACGGTTTCTCTAGATTATTCTTTTACTAAACTTTCGGATAGTGCTCGTCGCCATTTGCCCTTCTTAGGTTTATTCTCCCAGCGAGTTGGTGCTGATTGGCTCGGTACTTTTGCAGGCAATTCTGAGCTTGAGTATAGATTGGCATATCAGGCGGTGTTTGGGGAGAACTTGGAGAAAGATGATTGGCTGAAGCTACTCAATGAAGCTGTAGCCGCAGGTATTCTGGAACATTTAGGTGAGACATACTATAAAATTCACCCGGCACTCCCCTGGTATTTGCGGCAACAGTTAACTAAGCAATACCCTACCCAGGAGGTTAGGGAAACTGGAAAAAAAGTTGCTGGATTTTTACGCACGGTTAGCGCAGCATTACCGTAAGCAGTTAGTCGGCAATGCTGAAACTGCAACTTTTATTCTGCGAGTTGAAGAGCCAAACCTGTTGCAACAGTTGCGATTTGCAGAACAGCAGCATAATTGGAGATATGCTCAGTGGATTCTACAAGCCTTAGGAGAAGTGTATGAGCGCAGCAGTCGCCAAGCAGAATTTCGGGCACTGCGCCAACGAGCATTAGCTCAAATTGATAGTCAGTTGGTAGAGGCTAAGGCAAAAGGGCAAGAGGCTTTTAATTTCTGGATGTATCTGCGCGGAGAGGATGCTAAGAAAATGCTGCAAACTGCTGACTTGGAAAAAGCTGGTGCAGTTTACCGAGAAATTCTGGAGGAATTGATTGCTTTAAATGATCCTTCGGTGGAGGATAAAATTGCTGCACTATATCACAATCTAGGCTACATTGCCCAAGAGAAGAGGCAGTATGAGGAAGCAAGGGCTTATTACCGCAAGGCTCTCCAGATATTTGAAGATGCCCAGGATTGGTACAACGCTGCTAATGTCTATCACCAACTGGGGAGGGTTGCCGAAGAGCAGAGGCAGTATGAGGAAGCAAGAGCTTATTACCGCAAGGCTCTCCAGATATTTGAAGATGCCCAGGATTGGTACAACGCTGCTAATGTCTATCACCAACTGGGGAGGGTTGCCGAAGAGCAGAGGCAGTATGAGGAAGCAAGGGCTTATTACCGCAAGGCTCTCCAGATATACGAAGATGCCCAGGATTGGTACAATGCTGCTAATGTCTATCACAATCTGGGGGTAGTTGCCCAAGAGCAGAGGCAGTTTGAGGAAGCAACAGCTTATTACCGCAAGGCTCTTCAGATAAGAGAAGATGTCCAGGATTGGTACAAGGCTGCTAGTATCTATCACAGTCTGGGGATAGTTGCCCAAAAGCAGAGACAGTTTGAGGAAGCAACAGCTTATTACCGCAAGGCTCTTCAGATAAGAGAAGATGTCCAGGATTGGTACAAGGCTGCTAGTGACTATCACCAACTGGGAATGGTTGCCCAAGAGCAGAGGCAGTTTGAGGAGGCAACAGCTTTTTACCGCAAGGCTCTCCAGATATTTGAAGATGCCCAGGATTGGTACTCTGCTGCTAGTGACTATCACCAACTGGGGATAGTTGCCCAAGAGCAGAGGCAGTTTGAGGAGGCAACAGCTTTTTACCGCAAGGCTCTTCAGATAAGAGAAGATGTCCAGGATTGTTACAAGGCTGCTAGTGACTATCACCAACTGGGGATGGTTGCCCAATATCAGAGGCAGTTTGAGGAAGCAACTGCTTTTTACCACAAGGCTCTCCAGATATTTGAAGATGCCCAGGATTGGTACAGTGCTGCTGATGAGTATCACCAACTGGGGATGGTTGCCCAAGAGCAGAGGCAGTTTGAGGAGGCAATAGACTACTACCAAAAAGCTTTTGGCATTGTCGAGCAATACCAAAACTGGCGCAAAGCTTCTGCGACTTTGAGTAAGTGGGGGGAAGTGTTAGAAGCTCAAGAGCATTGGGTTGAGGCTTTGCCAATCTACATTCGAGTTTTAGCCATTGATTTAGAGCATAATCAAGATTGGATTGGCTCGGATATCAAGGCTTTAGGGCGAATATTCAAGGTATTGGGAGCCAGTAAGTTTGATGAGATTTGGCAGGAAGTAACGGGGTGGGAATGTTCGGGGGAGGTGCGTAAGGCGATTGAGAATGTAGAATGTAGAATTTAGAATGTAGAATTTATGTCTGGTGTGAATTAAATTGCATATATTGTAGGGGCAGGTTTAGCGACAATCTATGACATTTGACCCGAATATTGGGATCAAAACCTGCCCAACACTATCCTCAGGTTAAGGTAAGCGATATTCTTAGGTTAAGGAATGCGATCAACTTCGTTGGTGCTGAAAGCGATCGCTAATTCCCAACTTCACATTTCCCAGGTTATCGGTGGGGCGGGTTTAGATAAATTATCGTGTGGTTGCCAAATTTTGGGCGAACCCGCCCCTACACAACGATTACCCATTGCCAAACAACAAAGGAAAAACTACAAACGACAATTATGTGCGATTGCCTTCGACACCAGCGAAACTGATCTGCTTGCAGCAGCGCTTGCGCTATCGCATCTCTGTTTTGGTAAATTGTTACCCTGTAGGGGCGGGTTCGCCAACTATTCAGGACATTGATGAGCCAATTTGCTAAACCCGCCCCGGTAATGTCGGTGGGAGAGGTTGAATTCCTCCAGAGCAAGAATTTAGCGTTGGGTTTCGCTTTGCTTCACCCAACCTACATTTGCTACTGGCACCGATGCCAGTTCCACAATTGTTTGTTACCAGTTCCACAATTATTTTTTGAAGTCAGGAATAGCAATTCATACCTTATAGGCGCACACCTATTCCATTGTTAAAATAATAGCAAAAAATAACGAAGATCACAACCAATAAAATATTCTAGGGAAAAAGCGATCGCCTCCTTGGAACGAGATAATTATCAAGATGATCTTCCCCAATCCCAACAACCCACACTATGGAAACCCAATTAACCACCACTGAAATCAACGCTAAACAGCAACAGTTGCAGGATTACCAACCCGCACAGCCAGCCTTAGCTCTTCTCGCCCAAAACCAAGGTAGACTAGACACCACTTTTGATCAGTTGTGGGCAGAAAAAACCGGACAAATGTATGACCCCAGCCAACCCAAATCCGTCTGGCAAGTTACCCTCAACGTACTGCGCCAAGAACTCTGCGGCGATGACAGCTTTCGCACTAAAGTCAAAGAATACACAAAAAACCCAGGCAGCACTCCTTTACTTACTGGCTTGATTGTCTCTCTAGTCGGATTAGCCGGATTGCCAATCGATCCTGCGATCGCTACCGTCATTGTCCTCTATATTATTAAAGTGGGACTGAATGTTTTTTGTGAGTACACTCAACCTGTTGATAAGGCTAAGTAGGGCTTGCTGAATCAGTAACAATTAACAATTAACAATTAACAATTAACAATTAACAATTAACAAGGAATAATTCTCCCATCGTTCATTAAATGACCGCATCCCCACCTCAGTCTGGATATACCTTACCAGTATTTGCCTGTGCCGCAGCAGTTGCAGCCCTCCATTGGTTACGCCAACCTCAAGCACTAGAAGCAGTCTCAGTAGACTTAATTCAACCCCCAGAAACTGTAAAAATTACGATCGAACAAGTGGCTGGGATTCGGGAAGGTATGGCGCTAGCCGTAACTCGTTCCCAACCCGGAGATAACCTTGATCTCACTCGCAATACTCCTATTTGGACATTAGTAGAATGGGGAGAACCAGACCAAATTCAGCAGGTAAAGTTAATCGGTGGTGAAGGTATTGGACGACAGTTGTTTGCTGATGGCAAAGCAGCAATTTATGCTTACGCGGAGCAACTACTGCAAAGTAATTTGAAGCGTTTGCTAGCACCGGAAGAAAAAATTAAAGTTACTATTATTCTCCCAGAAGGACGCCTGTTAGCACAACGTACCTCAAACGAGGCTTTCGGTGTGGTAGAAGGACTTTCCCTATTAGGAACTACCGGTATTTCCCAACCATTGAGTGCTCCTGGACAATTAGACTCTTATCGGGAAGAATTACAACTCAAAGCTAGCAAATTAGGTGAAGCTAGAGCATCTTCATTAGTATTCTGTGTGGGAGAAAATGGCTTAGATTTAGCGCAACAGCTTGGTATTAATCCAGAACAGCTAGTGAAGACAGCCAATTGGCTGGGACCCCTGTTAGTAACAGCAGGATTACAGCAAGTACCAGCAATTTTGTTGTTTGGCTACCACGGTAAACTAATTAAACTGGCAGGGGGGATTTTTCATACTCACCATCATTTAGCTGATGGTAGGTTGGAAATTCTGACAGCTCACTGTGCTCAGGTAGGTTTACCAACAACGGTATTACGGGAAATTTTTGCTAGTCCGACGACGGAAGCAGCACTACAATATCTCCGAAAATTGGATGCTACAAATAGCACTAACTGGGTAGAGCAAGTTTACAGTGCGATCGCTGCTACTATTGATCAACGCTGTCAAGATTATATCCGCAAGCATAGTGAGCAAGGAGTTGACGTTGGCTGTGTGCTATTTGATCGCGATCGCCAAATCATTGTTAGTAGCAAAATGGGTGCGGCGTTACTTTCCCAATTATGCTAACTTTGTATGAATATCTATCAGCCTAATCTCTAACAAACCAAAGGGTTTCGATCTAAATCTGTTCCCTTCAATAGCTGTTCGCTGCTCACTTACTTGCCCGGAGCAGTGAACTATTCGCACACTCACCTAATTGCCATGACGGACACATCAGTTACCCTACATACAGAACTAGCATCTCACAATTCAGAGACTTTATCGACCACTCCTGTGCAGAAGGAGCTTATGCGCCAGATGATTGTCATTTTGGACTTTGGCTCTCAATACTCTGAGCTGATTGCCCGTCGTATCCGTGAGACTCAAGTTTATTCAGAAGTTCTTTCCTATCGCACCACTGCTCAACAGCTACAACAGCTTAATCCCCAGGGAATTATCCTCTCCGGTGGTCCAAATTCCGTCTATGACCAGGGAACACCTTTATGCGATCCAGAGATTTGGCATCTCGGAATACCTGTGTTGGGAGTTTGTTATGGTATGCAGTTAATGGTACAGCAACTCGGTGGGGAGGTGACGAGAGCCGAACGAGCTGAGTATGGTAAGGCAGCCTTATATATTGATGATCCCACTGACTTACTAACCAATGTTGAAGAGGGATCAACCATGTGGATGAGCCATGGAGACTCTTGCCAGAAGTTACCACCTGGCTTTGAAACCCTAGCACATACCGAGAATACTCCCTGTGCTGCGATCGCTCACCATGAACAAAAGCTGTATGGTGTGCAATTCCATCCTGAAGTCGTGCATTCCGTTGACGGTATTGCCCTAATCCGTAACTTTGTTTACCATATCTGTAAGTGTGAACCTACTTGGACAACTGCTGCCTTTGTTGAGGAAACAATTCGAGAAATTCGCGCCAAGGTGGGAGAAAAACGAGTATTGTTGGCTTTGTCTGGTGGTGTTGATTCCTCTACCCTAGCTTTCTTGCTCCATGAAGCGATTGGTGATCAACTCACTTGCATGTTCATTGACCAAGGTTTCATGCGGAAAGAAGAGCCAGAGCGGTTAGTGAAACTATTTGGGGAAGAATTCCACATCCCAGTAGAGTATGTCAATGCTCGCGATCGCTTTCTTGCTCAACTTGAGGGTATCACTGATCCCGAAGAAAAGCGTCGTCGCATTGGTCACGAATTCATTCACGTCTTTGAAGAAGAGTCAAAGCGCCTTGGTCCCTTTGATTATCTAGCTCAAGGCACTCTCTATCCCGATGTAATTGAGTCTGCTGATACCAACGTTGATCCCCAAACAGGAGAGCGAGTAGCAGTGAAAATCAAGAGCCATCATAATGTTGGCGGCTTGCCAAAAGACCTCTGCTTCAAACTCGTTGAACCATTGCGCAAACTCTTCAAAGATGAAGTACGTAAAGTTGGTCGTTCTATTGGTTTGCCAGAGGAAATTGTGCGACGACATCCCTTTCCCGGGCCAGGGTTAGCGATTCGGATTATCGGGGAAGTAACAGCCGAGCGGCTCAATATTTTGCGGGATGCAGATTTAATCGTCCGCCAGGAAATTACTCGGCAGGGAATGTACCATGACTTTTGGCAAGCCTTTGCTGTGTTGCTGCCCGTCAGAAGTGTCGGTGTCATGGGGGATCAGCGGACTTACGCCCATCCGATTGTCTTGCGCTTTGTTTCCAGCGAAGATGGTATGACGGCTGATTGGTCTCGTGCTCCTTATGATTTGTTGGAGACAATTTCTAACCGGATTGTTAATGAAGTCAAGGGAGTCAATCGGGTGGTTTATGACATCACCTCTAAACCTCCTGGCACGATTGAGTGGGAGTAAGGGACTTTCGGGTGTTGAGAGACAAGGAGGAAAAGTTGTAGGTTGGTAAGACTTTGTTGGATTAAACAATAGTGAAACCCAACCTACATTATTTGTTTTCGGGTTTTTTGGTTTTTTTGGGATTGGTGCAAAATCTCAGTTGAGGGGAATTCACCACAGAGGCACAGAGGGCACAGAGTTTTTATACCTGGTGATGTAAGGGAGAATGAAGAATGAAGATGGGAGGCATAGTTTGTATGCGCACACCTTTACCATTATTGATGATGTTAGCAAAAATTAGTCGCGATTTCAACAATCTTGATGATCGCATCCAGCAAAGAAACCCAGTTTGGTGCGATAATTTTGGCAACACAACAACTGAAGTTGCGATCGCGATTTTCACCTCAATGTCAGAAGAACACTTGAGACAATTAATTACCTCCAATGCTAACGCCATCTCTGCTTTAACCAACTTAGCCAATGAAGTTATTCCTCGAATGGATGAAATGCAACGTCAAATCAACAATATGCTCATAGATTCTATTGAGACGAAAAGACATATTGATGATACGACTGCTGTTCTGTATTTAAATTGTGAATTGTTTATTATGTAGAGACC
>CBDCVG010000029.1:0-12510 GCA_965222765.1 Caldora sp. | reverse complement strand
TTCCCAGTGCTTTTATAAAGCAATCAAGGTCTGTTTTCTGCATGATGGATTAGATTTATTTGAGAGACAACTACATTGTTAGATGCTGCTAGTTGCCATCTGGGTTGAGAATAGTTTGACATTTAGCTGACTTTGAGCTGAGGTGACTACTGCTATGAAATTTGCTCTGAGTTAAGATAAATTTATAACTAAATAAATATTCCCGGAGTGAGATATGCCGCGATCGCTTAAGGTTGCTCCAGGGTGCATCACAAAAGTAAAGTTGGCTGTCAAGCGTAATCATTTTCCCAGCCAGAAAGCTCTGGCTACCGAGATAGGACTAGCTTTATCTACCGTCAAAAATTTCCTCAGTGGTAAACCTGTGGATTTCCTGAATTTTGTGGAAATTAGTGAAAAATTGGGGCTAGATTGGCAAGAGATTGCTGCTGAGTTGGTAGATGATTTAGAGCAACAGAACAATATAGAAGAGCTAGAGCCGCTAGATTCTAACTTTTATGTAGAGAGAATTCCCTATGAATCTCAATGCTATGAGGAGATTTTAAAACCTGGTTCTCTAACCAGAATTAAAGCCCCCCAGCAGATGGGTAAAACCAGTATGCTAGAAAGAGTCCTTTGTCGGGCGAGGAAACAAGGCTATCAAACATTGACCTTGAGCTTGGAGCTAGCTGACTCTAACGTTCTCAGTGACTTGCGTCGATTTTCGCAGTGGTTCTGTGTCTGTGCCAGTCAAAACTTAGGGTTGCCGAATAAATTGGAAAATTATTGGGACGATATTTTTGGCTGTAGCAGTAACACTACGGCTTACTTTCAGGATTATCTGTTGCAGGAAACTGCCACTCCTCTAGTACTAGCCCTGGATAAAGTTGATGTGGTTTTTGAGCATCCTGTTATTGCAGATGACTTTTGCCGCCTGTTGCGTGGTTGGTATGACATGGCAAGGCGAGGTAACCGCATTGGCGCTATTTGGCAAAAACTGCGAATAGTAGTGGTACATTCTACAGAAGTCTATAGTTCACTGGATATTAATTCCTCGCCCCTTGCTGGTATCGGATTAGAAATTGGGTTGCCGGAGTTGAGCTTTGAGCAGGTACAGAAATTGGTCAAGCGTTATGAACTAGATTGGAATACTAACCAGGTTGAACAACTGATGGCGATGGTAGGAGGACATCCTTATCTAGTGGGAAAGGCTCTTGATTATATTAAGCGTCAGCAAGTGACACTGGAGCAGTTTTTACAAGCGGCACCAACAGAAGCTGGCTCATTTAGCAATCACCTAAGGCGACACTTGTGCAATCTACAGCAACATCCAAAGCTAGCAACAGCTTTGGGTAAGGCAGTGAAGGCAAACAACTGGGTAAGCATCGAATCAACTCAAGCATTTAAGTTACACCGTATGGGTTTGGTGAAGCTGCAAGAAAATAGCGCGATGCCAAGTTGTAATTTATATCGTCAGTATTTCCGAGAACGCCTAAGAATCGATGGATGAACTTTAGCACGGAGCCTGCCAATGTCCTACGAATACATATTTTCGGGAACTCTACCACCTGATGCTCCCACTTATGTCAAGCGACAGGCAGATGATGAACTCTATAAGGGATTAAAAGCTGGAGAATTTTGTTATGTGTTGAACTCCCGGCAGACCGGGAAATCCAGCTTACGAGTGCAAGTGATGCGGAGGCTCCAAGCAGATGGTATTGCCTGTGCCGCGATTGACCTTTCGATGGATGGTACTCAAAACGTAACTTTGGAGCAGTGGTACGCGAACATTATTCGCTCTCTCATCAGTGACTTCGAGCTACAGTTAAATTTAAGTAACTGGTGGCGCGATCGCAATATGCTCTCTCCTGTGCGACGCTTGAAGGAATTTATCGAAGAAGTGTTGCTGAAGCAGATAACTCAAAAGATTGTCATTTTTATTGATGAAATTGATAGTGTTCTCAGCCTCAATTTTCCCAGCGACGATTTTTTTGCCTTTATTCGTGCCTGTTATAACCAGCGTGTTGATCAACCAGCATACAATCGTCTAACCTTTGCTTTGTTAGGAGTTGCTACCCCATCTGATTTGATTCAAGATAAAAAGCGCACTCCCTTTAATATTGGTCAGGCAATTGAACTGAATGGTTTTGAATGGCACGAAGCTAAATCTTTATCTCAAGGATTAGTAGGGAAAGTTAGCAATCCCCAAAAGGTACTGCGAGAAGTTTTGAAATGGACAGAAGGTCAACCTTTCCTCACCCAGAAACTTTGTCAACTGATTCTTACTTCTGAATTCCCCATTCCTACAGAGAGTGAGGTTGTCTGGGTTGAAGGTTTGGTAAAGTCCCAGGTAATTGAGAATTGGGAAGCTCAAGATCATCCAGAGCATCTAAGAACTATACGCGATCGCCTTCTCAGTCGTGAGCAATATGCTAGTCGGCTGTTAGTGCTTTATCAACAAATTCTACGACGTGGTCAAGTGACACTAGATAGCAGTTTTGAGCAGATTGAATTGCAGTTGTCAGGATTAGTAGTTAGGCAGCAAGGCAACTTAAGCATTTATAATCCTATTTATAAGTTAGTTTTTAATCGGAGATGGGTTGAGAAGACATTAGTAAATTTGCGACCCTATGGTGAAGCCATAACAGCCTGGTTAGCTTCCGATTGCCGGGATGAATCTCGATTGTTGCAAGGACAGAGATTAAAGGATGCACTAGTGTGGGCAACAGGCAGAAACTTGAGTACTCAAGATCACCAGTTTTTGCACGCTAGTCAGGAATGGGAAAAACGAGAAATTGAAAAAGCCTTTGAGGAATTTCAAAAGTACTCAGATTTACAAAGACAGGAAAAACCAAATACCAGGATCGATAATAACTCCCTTGGACCGACAGCTTTCGAGATTGTCCGGAACCAAGAACTAGATTTCAGAGTTATCAATCAAATTCTGTCGATGATGGACAGTAGGTTGGCTAGCCAAGAATTTGATGCTGTACTCCATGAAATGCTGCGTTCCATCACCTTAAAAACAGGGGAACTTCTGAATGCAGATCGGACCACTATTTTTTTATTAGATGAAGAAAAAAATGAACTCTGGTCAATTGTTGCTAAGGGTGAAAGTGGTGATTCCGAAGAGATTCGCATTAATGCTGATCAGGGAATTGCTGGTGAGGTTGCAACCTCAAAGAAAGTCGTCAATATTCCCTACGATTTCTATGAGGATCCACGCTCTAATATAGCCAAAAAAATTGATAAAATAACTGGATATCGAACTTATACTTTAGTGTCTTTACCTCTGTTGAATGAGCAAGGAGATTTAGTAGCAGTAGTCCAATCAATTAACAAGTTAAAACAACCGCTTCCTCTAGAAACTACTTTATACGAAAGGATTGATATCAAGGGCTTTACCTCAGCAGATGAAAAACTTTTTGCTGAATTTGCCCGTTCTATTCAGCTAATTATTCAGTCGTACCGGTTGTTTTATAAAGTAACCCAAAAACAAAGAGCAGCTTCAGCGTTGATGAAAGCTAGTCAATCCCTTCAAAGTAGCTTGGACTTAGATGAAACTCTTAAGAAGGTGATGGAAGAATCGCAAATACTGATGAATGCTGATCGCAGTACAGTTTGGTTATTAGACAATGAACACAATGAGTTGTGGACAAAAATACTGAGACCTGATGACACTTTACAAGAAATTCGCATTCCAAAAGGAGCAGGTTTTGCTGGTCAGGTAGCAACAACTGGTAAGCCACTGAACATTCCGTTTGATCTATATGACAATCCTAATTCACAAACAGCTAAACAAGCCGATAAGAAGACTGGTTATCGCACTTGTAGCTTATTATGTATGCCTGTGTTTAACACCGACGATGAGTTGATTGGTGTTACTCAATTAATCAACAAAAAGAAACAGGGTCATTTCCCCCTCTACAATCCCGCTGATAGGCCACAAGCACCTGATTACTGGAAGGCAAGTTTTGATCGCAATGATCAAGAGTTTATGGAAGCTTTTAACATTCAAGCTGGTGTTGCCCTCCAGAATGCACAGCTGTTTGATAAGGTCAAGCAACAAGCAAGAGAACAACTAAGCCTTATCCGTAGCTTTTCCGGCGGAGTGCTCTTTACTGATAAAAAAGGTCGAATTACCCTTGCCAATGAAATCGCCAAATATTTCCTAGGTTTGAGTGATATAGAAGGTAAGTCGGTGCGTGATTTGATCCGGGTTAAAGAAGGTGATTTTTCTCAATGGTTTGATACAGTTTTAACTGCTAAAACTGAAAAAGACCGGCAGCAGGACTACCCAAGGCAAATCTTACTTTCTTATGGAACGGAACAAGAATACAATGTTAACTTATCTATTAAGTCAATTGTAGATGAGAGTGACGCTACTCAAGTATACAGCACTTTGGTTGTAATTAATGATAGTAATGATGAGCAACAGAAACAAGAGCAACAAGAACTTTTTCGCAGGTTTTCTAGGGGGATGCTGTACGCCGAGCAGACAGGGCAAATTACTAAGAAAGTATCAGTTCTATTCTCTAATATTCTTGACTTTACTACCTTGATAAAAAGCCTGAATCGCCAAGAATTGGAAGTTGCACTCAAAGAATATCGAGAAATAATGGTAGAACCCATTTATAAGTACCAAGGTACTCTCAATAAATCCATTGACGATACTATCACTGCTATTTTTGGTTCTTCATTACCCCAACAAGATCATACTTGGTGTGCTGTGCAAACAGCAGTAGAAATGCGCCGACGGCTCCAAGAATTCAATAGAATACGCCTCAAAAAAAACAAGCCAATACTCCCTGTAGGCATTGGTATCTATGGTGATAATGTAATTAACAGCAAAACTGGCTCCAGTAAGCGTATGGAGTTAACTTTTGGGGATGCTATTAATCTAGATACTCGTATGAAGAAGATGAGTGAACAATCTAGCTGTGAAATCCTCATCAGCCCTAAGATTTACAGACTTTGTAAGGAGATGATTTGGGTTAAAGAACTTGACAAAATTCCGTTGAAAGGCAAGACCCAACCTGTACCTATTTATGAACTAGTAGAAATTCGTAGAGGACTACTACGTAAACGATTAACAAGTAAGCAGAAACAACTACTGGAACACTACCATCAGGGACGGAAATATTACCTCGATCGCCAGTTTACTCAAGCTATAGCCGAGTTTACCAGAGTTCTGGAGATTGATGAGAATGACAAAGCCGCACAGTTACACCTGACTCGTTGTCAGCGGTTGCTGTGCGAACCGCCACCAGAAGACTGGGATGGTGTCTGGAGGTTTGATGATTCAGGTTCGATAACGAAGAGATCTTAGAGCAAATTAATCAATGATCAATTATCAATTGATCATTGATAATAGCCTCAAATGTTAATACTCTGAGGGATCTTAGACGGTAACAAATATTGGTAAGGAGGACGCGCTAAATTCCGCTGCTCAATGGTTGCTTCAATCTCTTCAAGCTTTTGTTTAAAGGTTTGCAAAGGGGTTTGCACCCTAGGATCACTAAAGTGATCATTCTCATACTGTCCTAATTGGGTGAAATATGTGGAGCCAAGCAAATAGAGCAGGTTTAGCTGATCCTGAGCCTGGTTTCGGGGGGGTAACAGGTTAAGATAATCTTGCTCAGTGGTATGTGAACCCAGTGATTCCACAGGTAAGTACCCTGCTGTGGGCATAGATGGAGCATAGCTCATCAAGCCCAACTGCGGAAAGTTCACTGCCGCATGTTGGGCGCTAGCGGTAAAAATAATCAAGGTTGCTGCTTCAGTAAGATACTTAAGGGTTTGAATTTGCCCATTCTCCTCACCAAAGTCTATAACCCGTCCACCATTAAAGTCAGTTAACTCCTTTGCCCAGGCTTGTAGTTCTTGATCCTGTTGGATATCCTCATCAGATTTGTAGTATAAACTCAGATAAGCCGACACCCATTGATAAATAGCATCCCAAATCAGCAGAGCATCATCTCGGTAAGGATAAACCGGCAATTGCTGAGTATTATCTACACCCCGACTCTTAAGCTGTTTTGGCAGCATAGCTTTGTTGAAGCTACAGGTTTGCAGCCCGATAACAGCCAGAACACGAGAGTTATCAATACTAGAGGAGAGTAAACTGTCTACACCACCACCGGATGAAATCAGACTTTTTTGGGCAGCATTGTTGATCGCTAATGTACCTTGAAAATGAGGCTGTAGCAATAGACTAAGGGGGTGTGTATTCGATAACTGTCGGGGAGTTGCGATCGCAAAAGGTCCGACAAACAGATGAGTTCGAGCCAGATGAGTAACGGCTTCATGGAAGTTAGTATCAGCAATTTGAACCACCGTTTTGGCAATCAACCAAGCATACTCACCAGTCTTTGGGGTAATGATGGGATTTTTAGAACCAGGCTGTGAGTGACATTGAATAGCAACAGGTTGTAGCATCCGATTTGGATCGGAGCCTGGGGGTACTGCAAACAGCGCCAAAGGAGAATAGAGGTACTTCTGAATCTGGAGATGGGGATGAAGAAACCCAGTATAGGTACCATTAATCGCCCCTGCCAAGATCGAATAGTCAGCAAGGTAGAGCCTTCCTGACTCCATTGCCGCTTCTAGCGAGTCATCAGATCCCACCACTTCTTGATACTGTTCGTTAGTGATGGGCAACCGCTTATCTGCTGAGCTCATCTGCTCAATCATGACTGGATTAGCACCTGCAACCCGCATGTAAGCAAAAACCTCATCCTTCTGGAAGTTATCATTTTCAGCGATCGCTGGTAAATCAATAGTCTGGAACAGCTGCTTGAAATCCTCTAAGCTCTTAGCTTGGAGCATGGGAGCCTCTTTTTTTAGATCCTCAAAAATTTGACCTAATAATGGTTCGAGAAAGTCGTTTCCCAGTAACTTTGTCAGAGAGTTTAAGAAGAATTCAACTTCATCAAGAGTGTTAGGAATATGACGGAAGAGGAGTTGGGGCACAAATCGCACTAGTTTTCCATATAGGTTGAGATGCTCCTTTCTGCTCTCTGCAACTAAGGTTTTCTGGAGGGTTTGTCGCAAAAAAGGCTTTACATCATTATTGAACATGAACTGCTGGCCGCGATCGCCACGATTAGCAGTAATAGTATTTCTCAATAATTTGAATACTTGCTGGGCCACCATCAAAGACCAAGAGAAAGAGAAGCCTTCCCCCGATGGCAGTTTATCTACCATAGCTAATGGTGGAATATAAGTATAGTTATATTGGTATTGCTCTCTAGCCTCTGTTAGACCTTTTCTCTGCTCGAGAGTATTAAGCGATGATGTATTAGACATAATAACCCCTCACAATAACTTCGTATGCCAAACACATCTTACTCTTGACAAACAACTAACAACTAACAACAAATAACACGAAATCCCCCGTGCTTTAGCCGGGGGATGAGTTATTGAATCAAATGTTAATACTCTGAGGGATCTTAGACGGCCGCAAATATTGGTAATTAGGACAGCAAAAATTCCTTTGCTCAATGATTGCTTCAATCTCTTTGAGCCTTTTTTGAAAAGCTTGCAAGGGCTCTTGCACCTGAGGATCACTAAAGTGATTATCCTCATACTGCCCTAATGTGGTGTAATACGTAGAGCCCAACAAATAGAGCAGGTTTAGCTGATCCTGAGCCTGGTTGAGGGGAGGTAACAGGTTAAGATAATCTTCCTCAGTAGTATCTGGCTCGAGTGATTTGGCTGGTATATACCCTGCTGTCGGCATGGATGGGGCAAAGCTCATCAACCCCAACTGTGGAAAGTTCACTGCTGCATGTTGGGCGCTGGCGGTAAAAATAATCAAGGTTGCCGCTTTAATCAAATACTCAAGGGTGTGAATTTGCCCGCTTCCTTGATTACCAAACTCTATAACCCGTCCACCATTGAAGTCAGTTAACTCCTTCGCCCACGCCTGTAGTTCTTTATCCTCTTGAACATCTAGTTTTTGCTCCTGTTGGACATCCTTGTCAGACTTGTAATAAAGGCTCAGATAAGCCGATACCCATTCATGAATGGCATCCCAAATCAACAGGGCATCATCTCGGTAAGGATAAACCGGTAATGCCTCAGTATCATCTACCCCCCGATGTTTGAGCTGTTTTGGCAGCATAGCACTGTTAAAGCCATAGGATTGCAGCCCTAGAACAGCGAGAACACGAGAGTTGTCAATGATACAAGATAGTAAAGCGTCAACACCACCACGAGGTGAAACCAGACTTTGCTGGGCAGCATTGTTGATTGCTAATGTGCCTTGAAAATGAGGCTCTAGCAATAGTCTGAGGCGGTGTGTCTTAGATAAATTTCGGGGAGTTGCGATCGCAAAAGGTTCGATAAACAGGTGAGTTCGAGCCAGATGACTAACTGCTTCATGATAGTTGGCATCAGCAATCTGAACTACAGTTTTGGCAATCAACCAAGCATACTCACCAGTCTTTGGGGTAATGATGGGATTTTTAGAACCAGGCTGTGAGTGACATTGAATAGCAACAGGTTTTAGCATCCGATTCGGATCAGAGCCTGGAGGTACAGCAAAGAGTGCCAAAGGAGAATAAAGGTACTTTTGAATTTCAGGATGGGGATAAAGAAGCCCAGTATAAGTACCATTAACAGCGTTTGCAAAGATTGAATAGTCAGCGAGGTAGAGCCGCCCTGACTCCATTGCTGCTTCTAGAGAATCATCAGTTCCCATCACTTCTTGATACTGTTCGTTGGTGATGGGCAACCGCTCATCAGCTTTCCTCACACGTTTAATCATGACTGGATTAGGACCAGCAATCCGCATATAAGCAAAGGCTTCATCCTTCTGGAATGTGTAAGCAATCTCCGGTAACTCAATAGTCTTGAACAGTTCCTTGAACTCCTCTATGCTATCAGCTTTGATATTGACAGCATTGTTTTGTAGCTCCTTTTTTATATCCTTGAGAAGTTGACCTAATAATGATTTTAAAAAGTCTTTTCCCAGTAAACCTTCCAGACTAGTTATGAACGGCTTAACTTCTTTATTATCCCCGGGTAGACTGATACGACAAAAGAGGATTTGTACTCCTAATACCAGTAATCGCCCATATATATCAAAACGCTTCTTTTTGATTTCTTCACATAAAGTTTGCCGGAAGCTTTTACACAAAAAACTCTTGATCTCATCTGCCGTGGGCAACCGGTTCTTATTGACAGTAAGAGTATTTACCAATAGATCGAACACTTGTATTGCCACCATCAAACCCCAATCTGTGGAGAAATTTTCGTTGGGTGGCAAATGCTCTACCATTGCTAATGGTGGAATGTAATTATAGTTGTATTCGTACTGCTCTTTGGCTTCTTCTGGACTTAGTTTGGGTTGTGGGGTGTTAGAAGTTTTGTTCATTGAGAAACTATGTTGTCAAAATCAGGGTAATCTCATCTTAGTCTATAGACTGTTTATCTGGTTCATCAACACTGAATGGTCTGTAAAAAAGAACAGGCAGCGAGGAACAGGTAACAGGAACAATGAATAAGCTAGGAAGCATTTAAACTACTTAGTCCCAATCTCCACATTCCCGTTTTAACAAGTCACCGCGTCAGTAATAATTTTAAATTTAAATGCACAACAGCTTAACGAGATGTGTTTCAGAAAAAAACGACAAAACGCTATAGTTCTCCAATCAACGCACTATTATCTAAAATTTGACTAATGAAGTTTGCATCTCACCGAAAGCGGCGGGAAGCCCATTTCTTCTAGGGATGGGAGGGATAGCCGCCCAAAGCTTGGTTGGCAAGTTATTTGTTAGAAAGTTTTTCTTAAACAAACAACTAACAACCAACAACAAATAACGCTTGCATCCCACGTACTTTAGTCGTGGGATGAGCTTAAGTAATGGAAGTTGTGGGATGAGCTTGACAGGTTTTGTATTCGAGATGCACCGGGTGTGGGGTTGAAAATTTTTGTCTTACATTGTTTATTAGAAAAACCCGGTTTTTATCAACCCTAGTTGTGCTCCTTTAATTGTTGCTTTACTGCTTCGAGAGTCAGAGTAGGCGCATCTTTTTCTTCAGCTTTGGCTTGTCTGAGAGCATTTAAATCTTCGATATCTTCTAGTATTTCTTGAATCAGTAAATATTCTTCGTAAGGTAAAACTGCAAAAACCTTTTGACCATTTTGAGTAAGAAAATTGGGATGAAGTTGAATCATAGTCTTGCTAAATTTACGAATAAGCTTCACTTCTATGTTTAATGCGATAAATCAGGACTTGGTTGCCTTCTATTTCAAATAGTACGCGATAATCCCCAACCCGCAAGCGGTATTCTGGGGTAAAATTGGTGAGTTTTTTGACATCGCCCGATAAATTATCTTGTAGTTGTTCAATTTTAGCGATAATTCGACTGCTCATGTCTGGATGGAGTGCTTTGAGGTCTTTGATGGCACGAGGTTTAAATTGGACAACATATTCCATTTTTCTCAAAAAAACAAATTTGTCAGGATGGCAGCGAAAGCAGACATAATTGGGAGCGATCGCAAATTATATCAATCATATAATTTAAGTAATACAGACCTCAGAGAGGCAGTCCTTACGGGATTTAATCTACAAGGGGTAAATTTCTACAAGGCTAATCTAAAAGGAGCCAAACTTGAGGATGCTAAAAATCTTGAACCCGAGCAGATTCAAGGGGCGTTCGGGAACAGTAAAACTCTTCTACCAGCAAATATTGAAAAACCAGCGCACTGGATGTGATCCTTATGAAGAAAGGAATGCTCGTCAGTAACTTCTTCTCCCTCAGATTGCGATAGCGCAAGCGCTGCTGCAAGCAGATCGCACTGATCCAAATTCATCTGGCATTTCTTCTAAAGTCCACTTCAGCAACTGACACAGCGATTTTAGATCACAGGGATTCATCTCTCACCAGATCTAATGTATTAATAAATAGGATAGTATTATCGTCCCAATCATTAAATATGTAGTAGATCACAATGGTACAAGCCTCACAGCAGAGATAACGGCAGTAGCTACAATCCTCTCGTTCCCTTTGTCTTCCTTAGCCTATGACTCAATTTCATCTCAAAGCTCCTTTTGTCCCTACGGGTGACCAACCCCAAGCGATCGCACAATTAGTTGCTTCACTGCAAGCTAACAACCGTATACAAACCCTGCTAGGGGCTACTGGTACTGGTAAAACTTATACGGTAGCTAAAGTGATCGAGCAAATTGGTAAACCGACCCTAGTTTTAGCTCACAATAAAACCTTGGCAGCTCAGTTGTGTAATGAGTTACGGGATTTCTTTCCCCATAATGCAGTTGAATACTTCATCTCCTACTACGACTATTACCAGCCAGAAGCTTATATTCCCGTAAGTGATACCTATATTGAAAAAACAGCAGCGATTAATGATGAAATTGATATGCTCCGTCACTCAGCTACGCGATCGCTATTTGAGCGCCGAGATGTGATAGTAGTAGCCTCAATTAGCTGCATCTATGGCTTGGGGATTCCTTCGGAATACCTCAAAGCAGCGATTCCTTTACGTGTAGGTACAGAAGTAGATCAACGCCAGCTCTTGCGGGATTTAGCCTCTGTCCAATATTCTCGTAATGACTTAGAACTAGGGCGGGGTCGTTTTCGGGTGAAAGGGGATGTGCTGGAAATTTGCCCTGCCTATGAAGACCGAATTATTCGGGTAGAATTCTTTGGGGATGAAATTGATGCTATTAGTTATGTCGACCCGGTTACAGGTGGAATTCTCCAGAGCTTAGATGCCTTGAATGTTTACCCAGCACGTCACTTTGTTACTCCTGACGAGCGATTAGAGGAAGCCTGTTTAGCGATCGAGGAAGAACTTCGAGAACGGTTGGTGCAATTGGAGCAAAAAGGTAAACTGCTGGAGGCTCAGCGCATGGAGCAACGAACTCGCTATGACTTGGAGCTGTTACAGGAAGTGGGTTACTGCAATGGCGTGGAAAACTACTCCCGTCATTTGGCAGGACGTAATGCCGGAGAACCACCAGAATGTTTGATTGATTACTTTCCTCAAGACTGGCTGTTGGTAGTAGATGAATCCCATGTGACTGTGCCGCAGATCCGGGGTATGTACAATGGTGATCAAGCTCGAAAACGAGTGCTGATTGAGCATGGCTTTCGTTTACCGAGTGCAGCAGATAACCGTCCCTTGAAGGCGGAGGAGTTTTGGCAGAAAGTAAACCAATGCATCTTTGTTTCTGCTACTCCTGGAGATTGGGAGATTGAACTTTCTCAAGAGCGGATTGTGGAACAAGTAATTCGCCCGACGGGAGTAGTTGATCCAGAAATCTTTGTACGCCCTACAGAAGGTCAAGTTGATGACCTTTTGGAGGAAATTAAAGATAGAGTTAGCCGCCAGGAACGGGTATTGGTAACTACCCTAACGAAGCGGATGGCAGAAGATTTGACGGAGTATCTCCAAGATAGGGGAATTCAGGTACGCTATCTACACTCGGAGATTAACTCGATTGAGCGGATCGAAATTTTGCAGGATTTGCGGGAGAAAAAGTTTGATGTGCTGGTTGGGGT
>CBDCVG010000028.1:0-39101 GCA_965222765.1 Caldora sp. | reverse complement strand
TGAGGGTAGAGACAAGCATATCATGGCTTCTCCTGCAGAACGTCAAGCCTTACAGGAAGTTTTAGCAGTAGGCTTAGCCGATGCCTTTCGCAAATTTACCACAGAAGGAGGTCACTTCAGCTGGTGGGATTATCGCCATGGTGGCTTCAGCCGCAATCGGGGTTGGCGTATAGATCATCACTACCTTACTTCTAACCTCTACGAGCAAGCTACCAGTTGTACGATTGATATATCACCGAGGAAGCTCACTAAACCTAGTGATCATGCTCCAGTTATAGTTCAATTACAGTCAACCTAAATAGGTATTAGGTGTTAGGTGTTAGGTTTTAGGATAATTTTCAATCGCCTGATTATCATTACAACGAAGGATGAAAATCTTTCTCTCCTGACTCCTGGCTCCTGACTTCTATTTTTAGATTATATTTTAGGGACAGCTTATTCACATTTTTCTCAAAACTATGACTTCAACAATTCAAGCTTCGGTAATTACAATCGATGAATTAGAAGCAAAATTAAAACTTAACGAAACCACTGATATCAACTTTTTCCGAGAGTGGCAAGATGATTTACCTGAACTGACCCTTTGGAAAAGCAGTCATTAGATAGATTAAAAAATGGCTATCTCGATGTACTCAAAAAGCCACCGATTTTAGAAAATTATGTCAGGATGGCAATGTTATATCCTTTGCTATTTATTGCTGGATTTTATTTGTCTCCTTTACAAGTTAAATCAGAACAATCTATTTCCCTGGAAACTGAAGAAGGAACTATTATCGAAGGTCGTCTAGATATCTTAGTCTTAAAAAATCAGTTTTGGTTTCTAGTTATTGAATCCAAACGTCCAAGTATTGCTATAGAAGAGGGAATCTTGCAAGTTTTAGCTTATATGCTGGCAAATCCTAATCCACATCTACCAACTTTTTTCCTAATTACGAACGGAGGTTACTTTATGTTTCTTAAATTGGTTCAAAAAGAAAATTCTCAATACGCTTTATCAAATACTTTTGTGCTGCGTAATCAAGGAAATCAATTGTATCAAGTTTTGCAAAATTTAAAAAAATTAGTTCAATAGTCAGTTTATGGACAATTGATAATTGATAATTGATAATTGATAATTGATAATTGATAATTGATAATTGATAAATTTGGCAAGAAGTCTACTGCTTACTATTGAAACTTGAGTGCATGACTACAACGACAAAACCTTGGGATGCTCAACTTGCTTACTTGCTAGTTCGACCTTTACAAAACACTTGGGTAAACCCCAATCACCTTACCACAGTGCGACTTATAACCGGGTTGGCTGCTTCGGTAACAGTTGCTATCGGTACTACTAGCGGGTTCAATCTAGGAGCTGCACTGTTTGCATTATCCAACTTTTTGGATCACACAGACGGTGAACTAGCTCGACTGAGTGGGAAGAGCAGCAAATTTGGTCATATATATGATCTAGCCAGTGACGCTATTATCCACATCTTCGTGTTTGTTGGTATTGGGTATGGTTTGAGGAACAGCGAACTTGGAGCTTGGGCGTTACTGATGGGTATTATCTCCGGTATCTCTGTTGCCTGCATCTTCCATCTGCGCAATGAGATGGAGCAAAAGTTTGGTAAAGAAGCAACCCGTCAGCCGCGTTTCTCGGGACTGGAGATTGAAGACGTGCTTTACCTATTCCCTTTGGTGACTCTGCTGAATGGTTTAGTGCCTTTGCTAATAGCAGCAACTATTGGTGCGCCAGCCTTTGCCTTATGGGTGATTTGGCAATACCGCTCGCTTTCCCCGGCTCAACAAAAAGGCTAACGACATCTTTTTAGTCGAGGTTAGGAGTCAGCAGTCAGCAGTCAGGAATCAGAAGAATAATGCCGTTTGAGGATAATCCATACTCATTACTCATTACTCATTACTCATTACTTCTTCCTGACTAGATTTTAGAACTTCCCGTGAAAAGTCAGAACTTGATATGAATGCAGCATCCAAGAGAAATAGATGAAAAAAGGGATATCTTGATGTCGTCAAAAAGAAAGCTTTCAATCCGCTTGATCAAACTTTGTGTGGCAACTCTGGCAGGAATGTCGTTGCTAGGGTGCCAAGCTACAGAATTAACTACGACATCGAACAATCAAAGAAAAATTTAGAATGTATAGCTCCGGCTAAACCCGGTGGAGGGTTCGATTTAACTTGCCGACTAGCTGCTAACTCCCTCAAGGAAGCTAAACTGATTGAGCAGCCGATGCTAGTCAAATATCTACCTGGGGGCACCGGGGCAATAGCTTACAACAACATAGTAGGCAGCCGTAATCAAGACCCTAACATCATTGTTGCAGCAAGTACTGGCTCTGCCCTGAATCTAGCTCAAGGCAAATTTGGCAAATACGATGAAAATGCGGTACGTTGGCTAGCGGCTCTGGGTGCAGACTTCGGAGTGATAGTGGTAAATGCCGATTCTCCCTGGCAAAATCTAGATGATTTAATGCAGGCATGGAAAAAAAATCCAGAGAGTGTTGTTATTGCTGGTGGGGGTTATATTGGTGCTCAGGACTGGATGAAGGCATCCCTATTAGCCAAAGCAGCTGGAATCGCTCCCAAACAGATGCGTTTTGTCGCTTACGAAGGTGGTGGTGAAGCCTTGACATCAGTTTTAGGGGGTCAAACTCAATTATGCCCTTGTGATAGATCAGAAATGAAAGGGCAACTGGAAAGTGGCAAATTCCGCATCTTGGCAGTGTTAGCAGACGAGCGTTTACCTGATGAATTTGCTCAATACCCCACGGCTAAAGAGCAAGGCTACGATGTCACCTGGCCAATTTGGCGAGGTTATTATGTACCGCCAGATATCACAGAAGCAGAATATCAGTGGTGGGTAGATACAATCACAAAGCTAGTGGAAACTCCTGAATTTAAGCAGGAATTAGCTAATCGCGGTTTGCTTCCCTACGTCAAAATTGGCAAGGAATATGAAACCATGGTTAAACAACAGGTGAAAGACTTTCGTGAATCAGTTAAAGAAATAGGACTAGCGGAATGAGCGATCGCATTTTTGCTGGGTTGATGTTACTTTTTGCTCTTTATTATGGTTTCGAGGCATATACTCTCAAAGTGCCGTTTGCCTACGATCCTCTCGGTCCTAGAGCTTTTCCCATCTTCCTAGCAATACTTTTAGCAGTTTTTGCTCTGTTAGTGCTCTTTTCCTCACAATTACAACAGGTAGATTGGCCTAGAGACAGGCTTCTATTAAAGTCCGTTTTGATGGTTGCTACCCTGGTAGGCTACGGGCTAACCTTATTTGGGTCAGGCTTTATTATCTCTACCGCATTGATGATCGCACTTTTAGGTCGTCTGTTTGAGGCAACCTGGGTGCAAAGTGGAGTAGCAGGAATTACCTTTAGCCTGTTATTCTATGCCTTGTTTGGTTGGCTGTTACAAATCCCCCTACCCTCTGGTGGTTTCTGAAAAAACAAGGTAGGAGGCAGGAGGCAGAGGGCAGGAGGCAGGAGGCAGAAGGGATGAAGCGATGGACATTCTAGATTTTTTGCTCCAAGGTTTTGTCGTTGCTCTGAAACCTCTTAACTTGGGTTTAGCTCTGGTAGGAGCGTTTATCGGTACTCTGGTGGGGGCTATGCCCGGTATTGGTCCGATTAATGGAGTAGCAGTGCTCCTGCCCCTTTCCTACAGCCTGGGCTTACCTCCAGAAACAGCTTTGATTATGCTGGCTGGGATCTATTACGGTGCGGAATACGGCGGGCGCATTTCTAGCATCCTGCTCAATATTCCTGGGGATGCTGGTGCAGTGATGAGTACTTTAGACGGCTATCCGCTGGCTCACCAAGGAAAGGCTGGTTCAGCCTTAGCTCTATCTGCCATCAGTTCCTTTATTGGCGGCACCATAGCGGTAATCGGATTGACTTTATTTGCCCCGCCTTTAGCGGAAATGGCAATTAAATTCGGTCCAGCAGAATATTTCAGTTTGATGATTTTTGCCTTTGCTTCCCTAGCAGTAATAGTTGGTAAAAATCCGCTCAAAACTGGGATATCAGCGGTACTTGGGGTGATGCTGGCGATAGTAGGGGTAGATTCTGGAACTGGGGTATTACGCTATACTTACGACCAGCCAGAACTTTACGACGGCATTGATTTTCTCATCGTTATTATTGGCTTATTTGCGATCAGCGAGATCCTACTGTTGGTAGAGAGAACCCAGATCAATACTGCTGAGTTAGCGAGAGCTGATAGTGTTGATCCGAGTAGTATGGGGACTAAGATGATGAACCTCGTCCCTATAGCAGTAAATCGAGCAATAGTTAACTTAGAAGAAGTGCTTGCTTGCAAGTGGACTATTTTGCGCTCCTCTATTATTGGGTTTATCATTGGAGTTTTGCCCGGTACTGGAGCTTCGATCGCTAGTGCGGTAGCTTATGCTACGGAAAAACGCTTCAACGATCAGGAAAAAACTTTTGGCAAAGGGGATATTCGCGGTTTAGCAGCTCCAGAAGCAGCTAATAATGCAGCAGCGGTTGGTGCATTTATCCCTATGTTGACTTTGGGAATTCCCGGTAGTGGTACTACTGCTATTTTGCTAGGTGGGTTGTTACTATATAACATTCAACCTGGTCCTATGTTGTTTACCCAACAACCGGAAATTGTCGGAGGGCTGATTGCTTCGATGTATCTAGGCAACTTAATGTTGTTAGTCCTTAATCTGCCCTTGGTAGGCTGGTTTACTCGTATTTTGCTTGTGCCTAACTGGTTGCTAGTACCTGGGATAGTAGTTATGGCATTTGTTGGCGTTTTCTCTGTCCACGGTAGCATTGTGTCTATTTTCTTTATGCTAGCGATCGGAATATTCGGTTACTTCCTGCGCAAATTGCAATATTCTTTGATACCTTTGATTTTGGGTTTTGTCCTGGGTGAAGTGATGGAAGGAAACCTGCGTCGGGCGCTTGCTATCAGCGGCGGCGATATAGGAATTCTATTTCAGAGTCCAATTTCTCAAAGTCTTTGGATACTTACTTTGAGCATAGTAATATTGTTGCCGATTGTGAGATTTGTTGGTTATCAACTTAAGGTGAGACAAGAGAGTAGTTAGGGCTTGCTGTATAAGTGTGGAAGCTTTGCCATACTTTGCTTTCAATCATTTTATGCCTAGCAAGCGTGCAAGGAAATTGTATCGATGGGCTCAAAAACCTTGCACTTTCCTGGAAAATTCCCTAACACCTAATACCTAATACCTTACCTACCACCTGCCACCTACCACCTACCACCTATTCAAACCCGAAAATTACGACTTATTCTCCCAAGCCCTAGTTAGGAGTGCGAAACTCAAGTCATCACTTTTTAAGTTTGTAAGGACGGATTTAGATTTTAGGGTAATTTTCACTTACTTTTTCAAGCTCTTCCTGGAATATCTTTTCAATCAATACCTGATTTTCTTGGCTTTCAGCTTGCTTGAGATATTCAACGGCAATTTGTCCTACAGCGGGTTTATCCTGAGTAATTTCCACTAGGCACTTCACCGTTTGGCGAAATTGAATCTTCTCTAATAACTGCCTTGTAGTGACAATCGGTAGAGTAACAGCAGCAACCATTAACCCAATTGTCGGAGGAACAACAGGAAGCCACCATCCGTGTAAAAAAGCTAGATAGGTAACTCCCACAAGTACCCCACTAGTAATAACTACAGCTACAGCAATCCATTTAGGAGACTTTAATTGCCAAGCTAATACAGCACCTAATCCGGACCACAGCAAAATCCACAGCCACTCTACCACTTCCGGCAAAACCCGTAATAGGGGTCTCCCTTCCAAGGCTGCACTCAAAAGTTTGCTGATGATGTTAGCATGAATTGTTACCCCTGCCATTGGGGTTGGAGTATCAAAGAGGTTTCCACTGTAAGGGGTTGGAAACAAATCATTGATACTTTCAGCCGTCGAGCCAATCAAGACAATGCGATCTTGTATTGCTTCAGCTGGGAGCTTCTTGGCTAATAAATCCGTAATCGAGAAGGTTTCAAACTGTTCTTGAGTACCATGGTAGTTGAGTAAAATTTGGTAGCCTCTTGCTTCAGCACGAACATAACCCCCATCATTACTCTCAAAAGGAACTAGCGTTGCTTTCCCGAGTTGCACCTGTTGGGAATTATTGGAGGAGGATTGGGGGGTAATACCTTCAGCTTTTAGGTATTCCAAAGTCAACCGCAAACTCAAGTTAAGCTGTCGCTCATCTTGTGGGAGATTAACTATCAATAGAGCACGGCGAATTTTGCCATCTCCATCCGGTATCTGATCGGCAAAACCCACCTGAGTTAATTGAGATAAAACTGGAGGTGGAGGAACTTGCTCACCCACCACTTTCTCAATACCAATCAAATTCGGAGTGTTGTTGAACAGTTTGACTAATTCCTGATAACCCGGTTCCACAGGCAAATTTCTATATAAATCCAAACCAATAACTCGAGGCTGATAGGTTTTTAGAGTCTGGAGTGCCTGGGCTAATATCTGATCTGGCAGAGGATATTGTCCAATTTTTTGCAGATCTGGTTCATCAATTGTAATAATTGTAATACGAGGGTCAATTGCTGCTGGGGGACGTGCCTGAAAAAAGCGATCCAGCATCGTTAATTCCATCCCCTGTAATATCCCAGTCAAACGTAACAGAATAACTGAGGTGGCAATTCCTCCTGCAATGCTCCCAATCCATCTTTTGCCAAGGCGTAGATTTTTACAGCTTTGCCGTGCCTTTTTTCGGGCATTTGCCAAGATACGATTTGCTTCCCTGACAGCTTGGAGGGCAAACTGCGCTTTTTCTCGCTCAATTTTTTCTACAGCTAAATCACTCTCCACTGCGCGTTTTGCCAATTCTTGACTAGCAGTTAAAAAGCGATAATCTAAGTCTGAGAGCTTCTTATTATTTGCCCAAGCCAAGGCTTCCTGTAATGCCAATCCTTGTAGAAGTGGAGACTCATCTTGCTCTCCAGAATTAAGCCAAGCCTTCAAGCTTTGAGCATAGGGACGCATATTCTCGAGTTGCCTAGCAACCCATTCTGAATTAAAAACTGCTTGATAGATCGGATTTTTTACCTTCAAGTATCCCTGCTCATTGATTACCAAACCGGACAGCAGTAGTTCAATCTGTTCTCGACTATCATCAGTTGGCATCTGATCTTCTGCTAGAATTTGCTGATATATTCCCAGCAATCGCCCTGCCATTTGTTCATCACTTAACAAGCGATCGCGAATTGTCCGCAAATGCTCTGGCTCATCCTGAAATTCCCACTTATCAATGATGTGTGACTTTACAATACCTTCCACCCAAGATACTTCCATCTCCATTAAAATACTTGAAGTTTCCTTAAGCATTGTCCCTGGGTAAGTATCTAAATGAGGAATTATTGGAGAGTCGGAGATATCATGTCTGTAATGATGTTCTGCGTGAGCATCCCATTTTTGTAATTTTGGAGTGGGAGCATCTTGCTCCCTTTGTGTAGCTCCAGGGAGCAAGATGCTCCCACTACTATTGTTTTTGCAACTTTGGGATGCTCCCTGTTCTGCCAATACTAACTGGCAAAGTTTTTGGGTTAAAAACGGCTGTCCTCCTGTCCAAAATAAGATTTCTTTGAGTACTGCTTGAGCATTACCTGCTTTAACTTCTAATCCCTGAGCTAATGACTCAATTTTATCTTCTAAGGTAAAACCGTGCAGTTCTATAGCTTTACCAATATTAAACGGAGTACGTCTTTTATCTCGAATTAGATCTGATGGTGTTGCCACCCCAAAGATAGCAAAAGTGATGCGCTTGAATGCTGGATTGATTGCTCTCTGGTTATAGCAAAAGCGAATTAGAGCAAAAAAATCATCTACAGGAAAAGGCAAATTGAGAATGCTATCAATCTCATCAATTAAGATAACAAGTCTTTCCTGCTTAAACTGTACCAGCAATACCTCAGAAATAAATTTACTAAACCGCTGAGTAAAAGAAATATCTTCCTGTTCTTTCCACCAGGCTTTTAAGTTGAACTTTCCTAAAAGATTGAATCCCAACCATAACTCCGTAACAATTCCCTTATACCACTGAATTGGGGTAATATTTTCACTACCAATATTAGTCATATCAATGGTGGTGCATTTAAAGTCTTCTTCTTGTAAGCGATGCTTCACTCGAACCAACAGCGAGGACTTACCCATTTGCCTAGAGTTGAGTACATAGCAAAACTCACCGGCTTTAAGGGCTTCATAGAATTGAGAGTCTGCCTGTCGCTCCACATAGCTAGGATCATCACTACTTAAACTGCCACCGACTTGATATTTGTAATAAGCCATTGATAATTTGATAACCACTAGATATTTAGGAAAGTAGAGAATGTGACCCACATTCAGCATCCTAAGCGTGTCACACTAAAGATTGTCAACAACAGTTAATTCTTAATAATGAACGAAAAATTAAAGAACTACCTCAATTACTAGATATGATGTATTAATAATTACTGTTTTACTATTGAAGATTACGAAAATACCGATCATGCCAGTGCTAACATATATAATGTTACTTAAGGGTAATCTCGTAATCAGATTGATAACAAAAAATCACTATAGCGGTTCTTGCTTGCGTGAGTTACACCTGAATTTGCACAGTCTTTTCTTTTGATACATCCTATAAATTTTGCTGTACTTCATCCACTTGAGAAACGCTATAGTTAATTGTCAAATAATAGAACTTCTCTTCAGGAATCGTCAAGTGTTAAACTATAGTTTTAGTAAATAGGAAACAGAAAAAAGGCAACAAGGAGCTTTAGAGCAGGTAATAGAAAGTTCAATAACTGCCTTAGTTCAGTGTTTATGTATTAAAAGTTACGATGTTGCCATTTGAAATTACGAAAATGCCGATTGTGCCAGTTAGAGTACAGAATGTCAGTTCAAGGTCATCTCGCGATCATATTTATAACAAATAGTAACTAATTGATTCTCAAATAATAGAAATAGATTGTAGTTTTTTTATCTACTCAAAAGTAGATAAAGTAAGAATTAAGAATTATTTTTCTTGCATTTTTCATTCTCTACACATAGCTCCGGTGGGTCAGCACGGAGAATTAAGCTCATCCCACGACTAAAGTACGTGGGATTTCGCGTCATTAGTCATTAGTCATTAGTACAAAGGACAAATGACTAATGACTAATGACTTTCGCGGCGGGGCGACATTTCCTCCAACCCCTTGAAGGAGTTGACTTCCCCGTCGCTTTTTGTAAAGCTTTCATCTCGTGAAATGTCCGACGGGTTACCGGGAGTCAACGAGAAGCCCGTGCTATAATCGCAAGATTTAGCGACGGGAGCTGTCACTAATATGCCTCGCTTAGCTACCCAGATAGAAGCAATTCTCTACCTGAAAGGAAAACCTCTCCCCCTTGGGGAAATTTGTGAGCATGCAGGATATGCTCGCGAAGAAGTTGAAGACGCCTTAATTGATCTCATGTCAGACTATGCGCATCGGGATAGTGCTCTAGAAGTAGTGGAGACTCCGGCTGGTTATAGCTTGCAGTTAAGGTCGTCTTTTGAGAACTTAATACAAAGCCTAGTGCCTCCCGAACTGGGTACAGGAGCTCTGAGAACTCTAGCAGCGATCGCTCTTAAAGAACCAGTTGCTCAAACTGACTTGATTAATCTACGTGGAAGTGGTGCTTACCAACACATCCATGAACTAATCAATCTTGGATTTGTCAAAAGACGCCGACAAACCGATGGTCGCTCCTATTGGTTAAATGTTACAGACAAATTTCATCAACACTTTGAGCTTGATCAACTGCTGACAACACCAACCAATAGCTCCAAATCCTGATAGTGAGAGGCGTTGTGCACTGCAAAAATAATTGTTGAGCAAAAATTTTTTATCAATAACTAGCAATCATCAACAGATCTAGAGGTATCCTTAGACCATAATCGTTGAGCTTCTCCTCTCACGTCTTAACCCCAAAGAGGATGTAGGATATATTCTTCCTGTATTTGCGTAGCTACAATACCCTTGAAATTATAAAAGAATGTGTTTACAATGCAAACTAATAGGTTAAGTCAATTCAAGAGCAAAAGCTGCCTGCGCTACTGAACCTTGACAACTATCGAATATACTGTTTTATCTAGAAATAGAAGCAATATTTGTCTTTTAAGTGGATGGGTAAAATTCCAGCTGTTACATTGGAAAAGAAACGCTAATGCGATTGTTCCGGTGCGGTGGGGCATCCCGTGTCGTTAATAAAGCTCAGTTAATGTCCGACGGGTTGCCGGGAGTCGCTGAGAAGCCTACACTTTCCCGATAGGGTAGTGTGGGGGTATGTCACAGTAGAGCTAAGTAGGTCAACACTTGGATCCCTAATGGCATTTAACCCTAACTCCTTCGGTTCCCAACCTGATAATGAGACAGTCAACCAACTTCTGAAATATCTCAAAAATCAATCCCCTGATGTATTGTCGCGGGTTGCTAAATCTGCCAGTCCTGAGATTCAACAAATTATTTCTCAGAACGTTTTGAGTATGGTAGGGATGCTTCCTTCAGAAAACTTCAGCGTGCAAATCTGCACTAACCGGGAAAATTTAGCTGGATTGCTGGCTTCAGCAATGATGACTGGTTATTTCTTGCGCCAGATGGAGCAGAGAATGGAATTGGAGAAAACTTATTGTGACTCAGTTCCTTGGCGTCAAAAGCCACCTCAAGATGAAAAGCCAAATGACTCTTCTGGAGCCCCCAATTAGCAGCAATCGCTACTAGCAACAGATAAATTTACAATCCCACGGCTTTAAGCCCGTAGGATTGTTTGTTCTACTGGCGTTGAAAAACTACCGAAAGATTGTTTGCTGGCATCTGGTAAGTTGCTAACAAATTTAGAGCTCTTTCTCGAGCTACTTCTACGACATCATCAATGTCTCGTACCCCCCACTTTGGGTTTTGACTCCGCAAAGTTTTATCAAAAGCTTCATTGCTTGGTGCAGTATGCTGTCCGTTTCGTTGAAATGGACCATATAAATACAGAATTCCGCCAGATGGCAGTATACGGTTAGCTCCTGCCATCAGTCCCAAACAAGCGTTCCAGGGTGCAATATGAATCATATTGATATTCACAATAGCGGCAAGGGGAAAGGTCTCAAAATCTACATCCTGCAAGCAATCTGGGGATATCCTAGTTTCCACAGACCAAACTGAGTCACAAACATCTAACTCAAGAGGTGGATAAAGGTTATCAGCAGGTTGGCAGGTACGCCAAGCCTCAATACTGGCGAGCAATAGAGGATTTGCTTCTGAAGGCAACCATTTATGGTTACCCAGACGGGGAGCAAAAAAAATTCCATGCTCACCGGTACCACTAGCTATTTCCAAAACCGTACAATTTACAGGCAAAACCTTTTGCAGTACCTCTAGAATAGGCTCACGGTTGCGTCCTGTTGCCGGTGCATATTGTCTTGCATCGTCAGGTGTAGTCATTATTTTCAAGTTTTAAGTCCTACTAGAAGCATTTGCTAGCTCTTGATCGTATCCATTGATCAGAGGTTATGAACAGTAATTACAATTCTTTACAAAAAGCAATGGAAAGGACAAAGAAGCGATCGCCAAAGTTAATAACCCTCAGCTATCAATACTTTGGCTAGCTGAGGGCTGTTTAGTTTAGTTGTTTAGGATAGAATTTAACTTTGCTATTAACAGTATGAGGTGTTTGGGTCAACTTTGGGTTTAGTAACAGTGAAGACTCGGTAAAGAATTGATGAAGTGGTGGTGCAATTGCCTACGTATCACCGAAGCTGCTCCCTTCAAACCCCTATATAGATTGACTTTACATTCAACCACTAACTTAGAGCCAGGTTACCTAGAAAGAAAGACGCTACCAGAATCACCGATATCGTTCTTCCAAAAACCACTGAGAATCCGTCCATTTGAAGATATATGGAGATTGATTTCTCCTGTAGTCCCATCTGTAGCTGTGTAAGTAAGATTTATTTTCTCTCCAACAATAGCTCCTTGTGCCTCTGATATTTGGAATCTAGATAATTTAAATCCTTGACAGGAAACACTGTTTCCCTCCTGTCTAAACAAAATATACCCAGCTCCAGGATTTTTCCAATCTCCACTTAGATCAAATTCTGGAGTCGAATTAGGATTAGGCTCTATAGGTGTAGTGGCTACTGGGGTGGGAGTTGTTTTGAGGGAACTAGTAGGTGCAGTAGTAGCCTGTGGGGTTTGAGTTTGGGTTGTACACCCAGCGATGATCAGGGAAAGTAGTACAGTTGCAAACCAACTAATTTTCATAAAAGAATGCTGAAGAATTTGAACAAAAGATAAAAAGTTATATTACTTCATGGTTTAGCAAGAACAGCACACTCAATGAAAAATTATCAAAAGAGGTAAGCAATGAATTTAAGAGCATCAGTATTTATTGCAACTAGTCTAGACGGCTTTATTGCTAGAACAGATGGACAACTTGATTGGTTAGATGCCGCAAATGCCAATGTTCCAGAAGGTGAAGATTGTGGCTATCATGCCTTCTTTGAGTCTATTGATTTTTTAATTATGGGGCGAAAAACCTACGAACAAGTATTATCATTTGGGAAATGGCCATATGGCACTAAATCCGTAATCGTTCTCAGTCGTAATAAAATCCCAATCCCTGAGCAATTAGCTCAAACTGTTTCCCATTCATCAGAATCCCCTAAGGAGTTATGTGAGCGTTTGTCAAAGGAAGGAGCTAAACGACTATATATTGATGGTGGTATGACTATACAGCGATTCCTGGCTGAGGGACTGATCAATGATCTGACTATTACAGTCATTCCCGTAATTCTAGGGAGCGGTATTCCTTTATTTAGTAACTTAAAGAAAGATATTTACCTTAAACATCTTGCAACCAAAACCTATGATTTTGGTTTTGTTCAGTTGAGCTATGAAGTGGTAAAAGATGAATAATAGTAAGATTCTGCACTGTCGCTGAAGTAGATTTCCTAAATAGGGCTTGCTGAATAATTCTTAATTTTCGGGTTACCATAGGTGTTAGGTGTTAGGTGTTAGGTAAGGGAAAGAGGTGGTAGGTGTTAGGGATTTTCGACTTACGGTGCAAGGAAATTGAGCCAAAAGATACAAAAACCTTGCACTTTCGACTCTTTAGTTGCCCTAATTAACTCATTACTCATTACTCATTACTCTCGAGAAACTAAAATCCTATATTTGGGGATGAATCCCTTGATATGAGTAGTTTCTGACTTCTTTTTCGGCGATTCCATCAATGAATTCTTAATTCTTAATTCTTAATTCTTCATTCGCCGTTAGGCGCTCATTACTCATTACTTCAAAACGCTTCCCCGTAGACTTATTCAGCAAGCCCTAATTATGCTGTTTTGAAAAAGCGAATGATTTCGCGGACGTGATCCAAGAATTGGCTATCTATAGTAAGTTGAGAAATTGCTTGCTGAGCTTCACGAGCAAGGCGTTGATGTTCAGCTTCGTTTCTAGTTACTAGTTCTTCAACAGAGGCTCCCAGACTAGCTAAATCTCGGCGATTTTTTTCTGAATACTGCTGCTGGGTAACTACCAAGGAGTCAGGATTTTCGAGATCTATTTGCTTACCTAAGTCTTTGACAGTGTTTTCCAAGGCATCAAAACGCGATCGCAACTCCATGATATCTTCACGGGGATACTTAAACTCTTGCCGAATCATCCTTAACCTTGCAGCTAAATACTCGTAAAATCTTACCGCTGGACGCAGTACAGTTAAGAGCAAAGCTGCACCGGAACTGATATAACCAACAGCACTAACACCAGTAGCTGCTAGAGTGTAAAGACCAGCAGCCGATAATAAATGTAGAGCTATTGCCACCATTAGCGATCGCTTCGATAAAGTTGTTACATAGTCGATTTGTTTGCTATCAACCGCAATCCCTTTTTTAGTAGAAGCCGATGCTTCTGCCAAAACCTCCCTAGCTTCTAAGTGGACATTCCAAGGTACTGTCACAATCACCAACAACCACCAAAAACTTAGTACAGCAATCACCCAATCTAGGAAATGACCAGCACTAATGTGTAACCATTGTAGTAAACCAAATACCAGTAGCATCAGGAGTCCCAAAACACCACTCAAACCGATAAAGTTAGCCATAATTTCAGTTGCCTCCAACTGTTGACATCTTGTCTCTATCATGGTTCAGTGTTACGGTACTCACCCAAAGACTTGTGCTAGTTTTGCAAGTTTCACACAATGGGATTTTAGTTGTAGACTTGATCAATTTCTAAGATTCGCTTACCAATCCATTCGCTAATTCCTGGCACGATGGCATTGCCAAGGAGTCGCCCTCTACGACTGTCCAACCTGGGGGAAACCCCATGAGCCTCTCCCATTCTGTCCACGTCAAGTTTCTCGCCACACAATATTGGTCGGTCTGAATGGCCTCCTTGATGTCGTCCTGTTTGGGCACGAAGCGTGGGGCAGATGCTTTTTGCCAAGGTGTACCCGAAGCCACCGCGACGTTGTACCACAAGCGGAGTGTTTCCGAAAGTGCTTTCACAAACATTGGATCCAGTTTGCGACTTGCTCGATTTTCTCGACGAAGTATCCCCAGACAATTCGCTGCTGTTAGTAAAGAAGTGATAGGCACTTTCTGATCTAAAACTTGCGATAAAGAATACTCTGTCTCTATTGTGGGGTAAGCCCGTATGGAGAGCGTTACACGATATCCATCCCCCCAAATACCCGTTCTCTTCAAGCGTGTCGATAACTGTCTCAAAAGCTTTTCCTTGCTCTGCCGAGAGCAAACCCGGCACATTTTCCATGACCAACCATTTTGGCTGAACTTCTCCAACCAAGTCCATAAATGTGTGAAAAAGGCCGCTCCTCTTGCCGGAGAGTCCTTTTCTTTGAGTATTTGCTGTGCTGAGGTCTTGACATGGCCATCCTGCACACCAAAGTTCAGAGGGAGGGATAGTTGTTGGAGAGAGGGTTGTGATGTCTTCGTGGATTGGGACATGAGGCCAATGTCTTTTAAGAATTTGTTGGCAAAATTTGTCAATCTCGCATTGAAAGACGACTTGCATCCCAGCTCTTTCAAAACCTAAGTCAAAACCACCAATTCCGGCAAAGAAAGAGGAAACGCGCATCTTCCAAGCAACATATGTACTAGTAACTAGACACTCATCATACAGGAATCTAGCTTTTCCCCTAATTATATCTGATGGCAATTACCAGAAAAAGTCGAGGCAGACAGAAGTTTTTGGTTCTTGCCCCTGTCAGTAAAAATGATGTTCCAGGAGGTGTAGATAGGGATGCATGGATAGATTCTGTATGTAATAGTTTTGTTACTCCGGGAGAGGCAAATAGAGCTTATTACCGTGTTTTTTTGGAAGAATTGTGGCCACCTAATCATGGAATTCCAGGACCTCATCTTACAGAAGAGCAATTGAGAGAGTATGCTTTTGTAATTAACACAAGTCCCCATGATTTACTAAATCAAATTGTTGAAGATTTTTTCAATAACTAAGTTAGTGCTAGCGTCACGCACCACAAACCTTTATATATCCCAAACACTCTCTGGTGCTTCGGGAATCCCATTACTCCCCCAATTCGGCGGATAAATGCCCTGATTTGTCAATCGATGAATACTGGAAAATTGCCAATCTTGGGGAGTAGAACATAATTGATGTCGAACAGGGTTGTAGTGAATATAATCGTAATGTTTAATAAAATCTTCTTCATCTCGAATCAGATGCTCCCAAAATCGCCTTTGCCACAAATTTCCCTCTTTTCGTTTTTGTCTCGAGGTAGAAAGCTCGGCTTTTATTTCCAATTGTTGACCAAATCTTTTGGTAACAAAGGTTTTAACTAATCGCAATCGAGTCGATAAATCGCTATCTCCTTCAGGTAATGTCCATAAACAATGGAAATGCTCTGGCAAAAGAACAAATGCGTCAATAGTGAAGGGATATTTTTGGCGCACATGAACAATAGCAGTGCGGAGTGCTTCTCGTCCAATTTTACCGAGTAGCCAAGGTTGACGCTCATGAGTTACTTGGGTGAGGAAATATGTGCCGCCAGGAAGTTTGGCTCGGCGGTAATTAGGCATAAAAATCAATATTTAAGTATGTTTGTAGGGTGTGTTAGCGCTAGCGTAACGCACCAACTTCTTTAATGATAGCCGCATCTTGAGCTAATGCATTTGCTCCAATGTTAGGACATTGAATGGTGCGTTACGCTTCGCTAACGCACCCTACTGGCTGGTAATGTAGATGAGAAAATATGAAGTTATAATCTATTAAAGTTATAATTTTTTGAGAGAGTTAGGATATTTAGGGTGAAATCAAAATTAATCATTCAACCTAGCTCTTGCTCTTGATGAGCAGACTAATGACAAAAAGAAACCCCGCCAAGTTGAAAAAAGTGTCTGTCAGTCTTCCTTTCGGTATCGGTTCAGCTGAATGGGAATCCGACCTAAGGGAGCGCAGAGCAGCATGGTCACTTTATATTGAACTCGTTACGCGCATTGCTGTCCAACCTCTCGAAGTTGATGAGGGACTCCTTCGCGAGGCTCTGACATCATTACATAGTTTGTTCGCAACAACCCGCCAAATACTCAAAGAGGCGGGACCAGATGTCGGTGTTTCACGCGCCTCAGTTGGAGGCATTGCCATTATTGTACTTGTTGATGGTCTTCGCCCTTTTCTTTCCAAGTGGCATCCACTCTTGCAAGCATGGGAATCGCAGCGTCCTGTTGGGTTAAGTCCCAAGGAGCATGAGCAGAATTGGTCTGAGGTATCAAAGTTACGTAGTGAACTGGAATCACTTAGAAAAGAATTGGAAAAATATGCTTATGCCTTAGCGATTATAGCTGGTGTCAAGGAATAATGGGAGAAATTTCTGGATGACTAATCAACCTTTCGATGTCTTCCTAGCTCACAATAGCCAGGATAAACCTCAAGTTAAAGTAATTGCGAGTGAACTCAAGCGGCGTTGTCTGAATCCGTGGATAGATGAAGAGCAAATTCCACCAGGACGATGGTTCCAGGATGTAATTCAACAAGCGATTTCCCATGTTAAATCAGCTGCTATCTTCATCGGACCCGGAGGATTAGGAAAGTGGCAAGCTGTTGAACTGCGGACATTTATCAGCCAATGCGTAGAAGCAAATATGCCAGTCATTCCCGTCTTGTTACCAGGTGTTGAGGCAATTCCCCTACATTTACCCTTCTTACAGGAACTAAATTGGGTAAATTTTACTAATGGGATTAATGATGTTGAAGCACTAGACAATCTGGAGTGGGGAATTACTGGGCGTAAGCCAACATCGACAAATCATCTATTTCCAAGTTCAATTGATGAATTCAGGTCTGAACAAGAAGTATACTCCACTCGACCAGAGAAACTACCAATCGAAGTTTTCTTATGTTACTCTCGCACTCACCAGGATAAAAAATTACTAAAGGCTCTAGAAAAACGCCTCAGTGGTTTGATCCAACAAGGCATAATTACCTGTTGGCATGAGGGTAAAATTGGAGCTGGTAAGAATGAAAATAAAGAAATTGATATACACCTAAATTCAGCTCGTGTAATTCTACTACTTATCAGTCCAGATTTTATGGATTGGTATTATAAATATGATTTTCAGGTAAGAAGAGCAATGGAACGGTATGAAGCTGGAGAAGCTCTTGTTATTCCTATCCTTCTTAAGCAAGTTGATTGGAGTGGCACACCATTTAGTCAACTTCAGACTTTACCTAAAGAAGGTGAATTTGTAGATAGTAGATATTGGAACAATCAGGGTGAAGCATTCTATAGTATTACTAAAGATATTCGCATAGAAGTTGAAAAAATAGCATCAAAATCAAGATAAATATTGACCATGTCAGTAAATATGCAATTTACCGAAAATATCGAAATTTGTTTTGCTTACTCTCATAAAGATGAAAAACGTAAAGACAAACTCAATAAGCACTTCAGGAGTTTGCAGAGAGAAGGTGTAAGAATTTACTGGTACAAAAACACTATTCAAGAAGGATATGACTGGTATAGTGAGATGCCTCACAACTTGAATACAGCTCATATAATTGGATTACTGATTAGTCCAGATTTTCTAAATGATTCCTGGTATCAACAGTTTGTTAGGCAAGCAATGAGACGGCATCTGGAAGAAGAAATTTGTGTAATTCCGATTCTACTTCGCTCAGTTGATTTTAGGGGTGAGCCATATGATAAACTTCGTGTTTTACCAAGCAATGGTGAGCCTGTAGATAGTAGGTTTTGGAAAAATCAAGGTAATCAGGATAAGGCATTCTTTGACATTGCTCAAGATATTCGAGCAGAAATTGAGGAGATTAGGACAAAAATTCGTAAATATCAAGAACATCAGCAAAGATTGGAGAGATATGAAAATAATTTCAAAGAACTTTATTTAGGTAATCCTCTTAGTAATGAAGATCGTCAACAGCTAAATAATCTTCGCAAACATTTGAATATTACAGAAGAAGATGCAGCACAAGTTAAAAATCAAGTAATCCGAGCAATTACTAAACAAACAACTTCTCAGAGCAAGCTCATCAGTGGTGCTTTTTTTATTTTAATTATTACAATTGTTAGCATATTATCGATACGCCTGTTCGTCTCTTCTGTAAGCATGAGTTCTGAAGAATTATCCGAGCAGGGTACTACTCACTATGAGCAGAAAGATTTTCAAAAAGCGATTGATAAATTTTCCCAAGCAATTAAACGTGAGCCTAATAATGATACTTACTACCATAAGCGGGCTAATTCTTACTATAGTCAGAATAATTTTCAGAAGGCGATTGAGGATTATACTCAAGCAATTAGGATAAAACCTGACAACGCTACCTATTACAATTATCGGGGACACGCCTACTATAGGCAGAATAATTTTCAAAAGGCGATTGAAGATTATACTCAAGCAATTCGACTAGATCCCAATAATTCTGAGGCATATGAATATCGAGGTTATGCACAGTCTAAACTAGGAGATAGACAAAGATAGGAGATAGACAAAGAGCAATTGATGACTTTAATAAGGCTGCAAACCTTTACAATCAAAAAGGTCAAACAGATAAGTACCAAGCTATGCTACAAAGTATTCAAGCACTTCATTAATGTTAGCCGCATCTTGAGCTTAATATATTTGCTCCAATTCTAGGATATTTAATGGTGCGTTACACTTCGCTAACACACCCTACGAAACCTAGGAAATCTTAATTTTTATTCAAACCACTGCCGGTTCTGGTAATGCTCCTTGCATTTTCCCTAACCAGTCAATTAGATTAGTTAGCTGTTGCTCTGCTTTGAGGACAGCTAAACCTCTAACTGTTACCTTACCTTTAGAGTAAACAAAACGCGATCGCAAATGTTCTGGTAAATTCTCTTTGAGTAAGTTCCAGGCTGGTTCTTCCATGGGAGTTTCTAAGGCAATATGTTGTTTGCCTTCTAATTTAATGCGGCTGAATCCTAAAGACTTCGCTACCTGTTTGAGTTCCATTACCTGTAACATATATTGGGCAGCGGTAGGAACTGGACCATAGCGATCGCTCCAATCTGCGGCTATCTCTACTAACTCTTCCTTGGAACGAGCAGCAGCTACTGCTCGATAAGCGCTCATCTTTTGGTCTAAATCGGGAATATAATCTGTAGGGATAAAGGCTGTTAGCTTGAGGTCTATTTGAGTATCATCAACTTGGGGAATTTCCTGTCCCTGAATCTCTCGGATTGATTCTTGGAGCATTTCCATATAAAGATCAAAACCAATTGCCTCCATTTGTCCCGATTGTTCGACGCCGAGGAGATTACCTACACCCCGAATTTCCATGTCTCTGGTGGCTAGCTGGTAACCGGAACCTAATTGAGTAAATTCCTGAATTGCTCTTAAGCGTTTCCTAGCGGGTTCTGAGAGGGTCTTTTGTTTCGGGAAAAAGAGCCAAGCGTGAGCTTGAATACCTGCTCTACCCACCCGTCCTCGTAATTGGTACAGTTGAGATAAGCCAAACTTCTGGGCATCTTCAATTAAGATGGTGTTGACTCTAGGAATATCCAAACCGGATTCAATAATTGTGGTACAAACTAGAAGGTCTGCCTCACCGTTACTGAAAGTAAGCATTGTCGCTTCTAGTTCCCCTTCCTGCATTTGACCGTGAGCGATCGCAATTCTGGCTCCTGGTATCATTTCTCGTAGTTGGCTAGCTACTTCTTCAATTCCCTCTACCCGGGGAACTACATAAAATACCTGCCCTCCTCTATCTAGTTCCGAGCGAATGGCAGTACGTATGGCTTCTGGATCGTAAGGAGTAAGATGGGTTTTAATCGGACGGCGGGAAGGAGGAGGTGTCGTAATTAAACTCATTTCCCGCACCCCGGATAAGGACATATAGAGGGTACGGGGAATGGGGGTAGCGGTTAGGGTGAGGACATCTACCTGGGTTTTGAGGGATTTAATCTTTTCCTTTTGGTTAACCCCAAACCGCTGCTCTTCATCTATTACTAATAATCCTAAATCCCGAAAGTTTACCCCTTTCCCTAGGAGTTGATGAGTACCGACAATCACATCCAACTCCCCAGTAGTCAGGCGTCTTTGAATGTCCTTGCGCTCGTTAGTAGTGCGAAAGCGGTTGAGTAAACCGACATTAACCGGGTAGGGGGCAAAGCGTTCTTTGAGAGTGTGGTAATGTTGCTGGGTAAGGATGGTGGTAGGAGCGAGGAAAGCTACTTGCTTGCCACCAGTGATGGCTTTGAAGATAGCCCGAATTGCCACTTCCGTTTTCCCAAAACCTACATCCCCACATACTAACCGATCCATGGGGCGATCGCTTTCTAGATCTCGCTTGACATCTTGTACTGCTTTGAGTTGATCTGGGGTTGGTTGATAGGGGAAGGAATCTTCTAGCTCTTCTTGCCAAGGAGAATCTATAGGGAAAGCATAACCCGAAAGTTGCGATCGCTGGGCATAGAGTTTGAGCAAATCAACTGCCAGCTTTTTCACTCCCTTACGGACACGATTTTTCGTCTTTTCCCAGGCTTTACCGGACATTTTATTCAGTTCCGGCGGACGAGTGCCAGTATGACGAAACCGGGATAAAGCACCTAATTGATCCGCCGCCACTCGCAACAAACCATCAGCGTACTTTACCACCAAATAATCCCGGGTGATGGGAAACGCATCTCGACTGCCATCTCCATCCATTGACAGGCTTTCTAATTTGATAAACTTACCAATACCGTGGCTTCTATGTACCACATAATCGCCAGGACGAAGTTTATTGGGGTCAATCTGTTTGGAAGCAGCACGGCGTCGCTTGCGGATATAACTGGGAGTTGCCAGGGTATGCTGTCCAAAAAACTCCCTGTCTGTCAGTAGCATTAAGCGGAAGGTAGGAAGAATAAAGCCTTCTAGTTCCGCTAACCCCGAATATTTGACAGCGACGGGAGTTTTCTGAGTTTGCAGCTTGTCAATGGCTAGATAATCCCGGGGGTTGGGGACAAACTGAGCCGGACAATCGTGTTCTTGCAGCAGGGAAACAGAACGACTTGGTTGTGCTGAGACAAGCCAAACAGAGAAGCCGCGATTACGTTGCTCTCGAATAATTTCTGCCAGTTTACCGAACTGGTGGGGTGTTGTTGGTACTGGTTGGCTGGCAAGGTTCAGGGAGTGGGAAGAGTTTTTTTCCTTAGTTTCTTCTACTAGTTCGGATAGATATAGTAGGGGTAATCGGGAAGATTCCTCAGTCTCCTCTTCCAAAGCAGCCAGAGACTCATCAAAAGAGCGATGGAGAGGGGGAAGAGGGACAGAAACTGTTGTTAGTTGTTCTTGAGCATATTCTACCCAGCGATCGCTATGAGCTCGACATTGCTGTGGCTCATCGATGGCAATTAAAGTTTGCTGTGGTAGGTAATCTAACAGAGATGCAGGATGCTCAAAAGCGATACCGAGGAAGCGTCGGCTACCTTCTAGATGCTGCTCTGTATTTAGTTGCTCTTGTTCTTCTGGTGAGAGGTAAGATTGGAGTTGTTCTGCTTTAGCCTCAGTCAAGGCTGCGGTGATAATCGGGCTAAAATTAGTCGGAGTCAGTAGCAACTGCTCAATATTATCTAGAGAGCGTTGAGTAGCAGGGTCAAACTCTCGCAATTGCTCTAGTTCATCACCAAACCATTCCAAACGCACTGGCAATTCTGCTGCTACGGGGAATACATCAACAATATCACCACGCCGACTCCACTGACCTTCCATTTCTACCAGGGGAACTCGCTCATAATCTAGCCGTACTAATTGTTCGTCAAGGCTCTTTGAGTCCCAGCTCATCCCTTGGTTTAGGGTAAGGCAATAGGGTTTAAAGGCAGCTACTGGTGGTAAGTGGGGTTGGAGTGCTGCTTGAGTAGCAACAATGGCAATTTGTTGTTGGTTGTTTGTTGTTGGTTGTTGGTTGTTTGTTGTTAATACATTATTAGTAACCAAGTCTGCCAATACTTGCATTTGTCCCCAAGTCATCTCTGATTCTGGATCAAATGGCTCGTAGGGTGATGCTTCGGAAGTGGGGTACAAATGGACAGTTTTCCAATCCATTGCTTCGAGTTGAGTGGCCCACCGGCTAGCTTCTTCCAATGTACTACAAACAACGAATAAGTTCCGTCCAGCTGCTTTTGCTAGAGCTGATGCCGCCAATCCCTTGGGTAAGCGAGGGACGCCATTCAGATGTAGAGACTGCTGGCTGTTGAGTTTGGAGAGCAGTTCACCAGTAAGGGGCGATTTTTCTAGTGCTCGGATGGTTGAAGAAAATGCCATGAGTTCAACACCTGCTTGACTCTCTATATTTTAGGGATGTTAGAACGGAAGTTCCCTCGTGCAGATGTACTATATCTAGGCTAATATCTTATCATGTAATAGTTAGAGTAATTATGCAATAAACAGGACTTACACAAAGCCTCTATTTGTAGGGTGTGTTAGTGTAGCGTAACGCACCTTTGACTCTATATGTGGTGTAGCTGCGTAAGTCCTAATAAAAATACGTACCCATGTAATTATTGCCAGAATAGGGCGATCGCACTACTCTGCATGAAAATTGTCAAGCCGTCTAAGAAAATGGTGCGTTTGCTTTGCAGCAACGCACCCTACAAGATGGCGATCGGACTATTATCTCCCTCCCCACGCATTTTTTCGCTCACCCGTTAATAACAGCAGAGTTTTGTATTATTCAAGGTACTTCCAAGCAAAGTTTTGAAACATTGTAATGCCCAGATTAAGGCCTATTGATGTCGCGCTATGATTTAACAACTTACCGGTATTTATTAACCATTTGAACTCCCTGGTTTGTCATCGATCCAAAAAAACCGCCCTGGAATTGCAAGACCCCTTTGAATAAGGTGTCAACTCACCCATATCGGAGGGCTGGTGCGATGAAACAGAAACCCAAATGGTGAAGTTTGGGCATCCCCGTGCCTTTATGCCGGGGAGGATGTCAAACTCAATTGATAAAATACTTTATATTTTTTACCTATGTTTTGCCACAACAATTAGTTAAGCTGAGAATAAGATAGACACTAGAGGAAGTTTTATGGACGCTGGTTTTAAAGTAGGTTCAGCCGAACTAAAGCTACCTATCTGGCAAACAGTTATTATGTGTGCCTTGGGTTTTTGGCTGAGTTCCAGCCTAATTCTGGACTTTGTGATCATGCCTGCTCTATCTACTGCTGGTATGATGAGCCAAGAAAGTTTTGCCACAGCTGGTTACTCAATTTTCTGGATTTTTAACCGGGTTGAGTTGCTGTGCGCTACTGTGGTGTTATCTAGTCTTTTAGTACTCCGTGGCACTTCCAATGTTTATCGTCATGTGAGACGTTGGTCAATTTTGTTGTCTGTACTCCTGCTGGCAATTGCTCTTATATATACATATGTCATGACGCCGCAGATGAGTGCTTTGGCAATGCAGTTGAATCTTTGGCAACCCGCAACAGGGATGCCTGCTGGTATGACTCAAATGCACGAACAATATTGGGCGCTAGAGGCTATCAAGTTGATAGCAGGAGCCACAATATTAGGCTGGTGTTACAAGGATTCTCGTAGTCTTACCGCCTAAGGCTAGATTAAGCACTATAAAAAGCTCCTCACTTTCATGAGGAGCTTTTTATATTAACTATCCTAGTGGGATAAGGCGGCAGGCAGAAGAAAAAGAATAAATCTAAAATCTTAATCAGATTCAGGATGATTGGAGAACCACAACAGTCGTACTGCCATTACTATAAAGCCAATTGCTGCCATTGCCTTGAGGGTGCGCACGGGCAACAATTGAGCTATCCCTCCTCCTAGTAGAACTCCGATAAACGTTGCCAACAGCAGTGCAGTCACCGAACCAAAGAATACGGCACGGGGTGACTTAAGGCTACCACCCAAAGCGATCGCGGCAAGTTGGCTTTTGTCTCCAATCTCTGCCAAAAAAACCGTTATGAAACTCAGTCCGAGAAGTTTCCAATCCATCTGTAGTTTTTAGTTATTGATTATTGATTGTTAAGCGACTTACCCTTTACCCCTCTTGAGAAACAAGGCAGGAGGCAGGAGGCAGAAGGCAGAAGGCGAGGGAGGAGGTAGGAGGTAGAAGGAGGTAGAAGATAGTGTTTCTCCCATTCAATTGGGGGTGCGAAACGCTCCTCAGGGCTCTTCAAAAACTGGTAACTGAATACTAACCACCCATTTGTACAACATCCCAAAGCAGCATCACAGCAATTAAGAGTAACAGACTTCCCGCCGCTGTATCCAGATTTTTCGGAGAAAGCCGCTTCGCCAGCCATTGTCCAACAAGTACCCCTAGCAAACTGGTAGTAATCAGTGCTCCAGCCGCACCAACAAATACAATCCAAGGAGATTGAGATTCAGCACTAATCAGCAGGGTTGCTAGCTGAGTTTTATCTCCCATTTCTGCCAAGAAAATAGTCAGGAAAGTTGAGCTAAAGATAGCCCATACTCCCTGATTGCTTGCCTCAACTGGCTGAGGCTCTTCAGAATTTGTCACTAAAGAATGAGCAGCTGGCTCATTAGTAGTGGTTAGCTCAGAACACTCAGAGCCGTTTTTTGAAAATGGTTTAATCAAAGCTGAAGCAAAAGGCACAGAAGGAAGTTTCACTAGTAGTCTTAATCAAAGATAAATTTCATATTCTTTTCATTTTCTCAAAACTTTACCTAAATCAGCAACTCTGTACAACCTTTATATACCGACTTCTCGATTAAAACGCAGTATTTCCAGACTGCGATCGCCATACACCTCCTCAATCTGTTCACGACAACAATCAATGGCAAAGTCGTTCAATTCTTCCGCTTCAATACCGTACATATCTTCAAAGACATCCGGTTCAACGCGGCAGAAGCGAGGTCGATTCTGGTAAATGCGGCATTCACGGGTGGCGTGATCAAAATTTACACACCATCCCTCTTCCCCTACCATATTCAGATAAAGCTGTAGTTCTTCTAAGGATAGATACTCCTCTAATCCTGGTCGTTCAGCAGGGTCAAGATAACAGCACGCACCACATTGTTTTACACAACGCCAAATTGCCATGAGCTTCAAGAAAGGCTACAAGTTTCAGCTATATCTAGCTTAGCGGGTTTTACCTTAACTCTTGAGAAACAAGGCTCTGAGGCAGGAGGCAGAAGGCAGAAGGCAAGGGAGGAGGTAAGGACAAAAAAATAGAGAGTCACGGTCAGTGGCTCTCCGGCTTATCAGGGTGCATCTACTTAACACAATATAACACCATAGGGGTGGGGGGTGTCACCCCCTTTGGGAAATTTTCTTGTCACCAATGCTTATTAATTCCCATTTAACCGGTTTTCCCTGCTGCTACTAGTGAAGAATCAATGAACTGCTCTACTGAGTAATGGACAAAAAAAATAGAGAGTCACGGTCAGTGGCTCTCCGGCTTATCAGGGTGCATCTACTTAACACAATATAACACCATAGGGGTGGGGGGTGTCACCCCCTTTGGGAAATTTTCTTGTCACCAATGCTTATTAATTCCCATTTAACCGGTTTTCCCTGCTGCTACTAGTGAAGAATTAATGAACTGCTCTACTGAGTAAGGACAAAAAAATAGAGAGTCACGGTCAGTGGCTCTCCGGCTTATCAGGGTGCATCTACTTAACACAATATAACACCATAGGTGTGGGGGGTGTCACCCCCTTTGGGAAATTTTCTTGTCACCAATGCTTATTAATTCCCATTTAACCGGTTTTCCCTGCTGCTGCTAGTGAAGAATTAATGAACTGCTCTACTGAGTAATGGACAAAAAAATAGAGAGTCACGATTAGTGGCTCTCTTGATTATCAGGGTGCATCTACTTAACACAATATAACACCATAGGGGTGGGGGGTGTCACCCCCTTTATGAAAAAAACTTTTTTTCAGGAACCGAAAGACTGGCATTTTTAAACGGTATAGCTAACTTGCTGCGGTAATTATTCAGATTTTAAGACCAGTATTGAATCTTTCTTGTGTATAGCCTGACAGGGTTTCGGGATTGTTCAACGAAAATCAGTAAACTTGTAATAAAACTTAATAAAATCAAAAATTAAAGTAGTCATAGGCACAGGTATAGAGGTTCTCTGGGTCAGCTAAAATAGCTTTGGGACTTATGAAACCCTTGATTCTCTAAAATTATGCCCGCATCGACTCTCACTTCTCCTATCTCCAACTTTCCCCTCACAGCTGTTATCGGGCAGGAGGCGATTAAACTTGCCTTATTTCTGGCAGCAGTTGATCCTGGACTAGGAGGAGTTGCGATCGCAGGACGTAGAGGTACCGCTAAATCCGTTATGGCAAGGGCGATTCATTCCTTGCTACCACCGATTGAAGTAGTAAAAGACTCCCTCAGCAACTGCCATCCTAACTATCCTGAAGAATGGGATGATCAACTGCTAAATCAAGCAGCGAGCATGATGAGTGAGACAGAAAATGGAGCTGATTCTCCTTTCCTCACGCCCCATTGCCCTTTTCCCACAGAAATCATTTCTGCCCCCTTTGTACAAATACCCCTAGGCATCACGGAAGACAGGTTACTGGGTTCTGTAGATGTGGAACTCTCAGTAAAAAAGGGGGAGTCTATATTTCAACCAGGATTGCTGGCTCAGGCACACCGAGGCGTCCTCTATATAGATGAAATTAACCTACTCGATGACCAAATTGCTAACCAACTGCTGACGGTTCTTACCGAAGGGTGCAACCGAATAGAAAGGGAAGGCATCAGTTTTCAACATCCCTGCAAACCTCTATTAATTGCCACCTATAATCCAGAAGAAGGAGCACTACGGGAGCATTTACTCGACAGAATTGCTATTACTCTTTCAGCTGATGGTGTCTTAGCATTAGATCAACGAGTCCAGGCAGTAGATCAGGTGCTAGAATATGCCAACTCTCCCCAGCAGTTTATCGAGCAGTATAACGAAGACTTAGATGCTCTGAAAACTGAGATTATCCTAGCGCGGGAGTGGCTCAAAGAAGTTGAGATTACCCATGATCAAATTACCTATCTGGTAGAAGAAGCAATTCGCGGCGGAGTACAGGGACATCGAGCTGAGTTATTTGCCTTGCGAGTAGCTAAGGCTTCTGCTGCTCTAGATGGGCGTCAGCAGGTTAATCCTGAAGACTTGCGCCGTGCAGTGGAACTGGTAATTGTACCCCGTTCGACTATTGTGGAAACTCCACCGGAGGAACAACCACCACCACCGCCACCACCACCTCAGGATGAATCTCAACAAGAGCAAGATGAACAAGAGGATAAGGAAGAAGAGGACGAAGAAGACACCGAACAAGAACCCCCTACCATCCCAGAAGAATTTCTTTTCGATCCCGAAGGCATTCTCCTTGACCCTAGCGTACTTTACTTTGCCCAAATGGCTAAGCGCCAAGGTAAATCAGGAACCCGCAGTATCATCTTCTCAGAAGATCGAGGTCGTTATGTGAAACCGATGCTACCCAAGGGAGCAGTAAGACGTATTGCAGTAGATGCCAGCCTCAGAGCAGCAGCTCCTTATCAGAAGGTGCGGCGACAACGTCAGCCTCATCGTAAGGTGATTATTGAACAGGGAGATTTACGCACCAAGCGGTTAGCGAGGAAAGCTGGTGCTTTGGTAGTCTTTGTAGTTGATGCTTCTGGTTCAATGGCTTTGAACAGAATGCAATCTGCGAAAGGGGCAGTAATGCAACTACTCACAGAAGCCTATCAAAACCGTGACCAAGTATCCCTAATTCCCTTCCGGGGAGAACAGGCAGAAGTACTGTTACCCCCAACTCGTTCTATTGCCTTGGCACGGGGACGTTTGGAACGTCTACCTTGTGGTGGTGGTTCTCCCCTAGCTCATGGCTTAACTCAGGCAGTAAGAGTTGGCACGAATGCTCAGATGTCAGGGGATATCGGTCAAGTGGTAGTTGTCGCAATTACCGATGGCAGAGGTAATATTCCCTTAGCTCGTTCCCTCGGTGAGACAATGCCAGAAGGAGAAAAGCCGGATATTAAAGGGGAATTACTGGAAATTGCAGGTCGGATTCGGGCACTAGGGATACAGCTATTGGTAATTGATACGGAAAATAAGTTTATTTCCACCGGCTTTGCTAAAGAATTAGCTAAACATGCCGGTGGCAAATATTACCATTTACCCAAAGCAACTGATCAAGCGATCGCAGCCATGACAAAAAATGCGATCGCGGATCTCAAATCTCGATAATATTTTGTGGAACAGGCTTCAGTGCCTGTCTGCACACTCTTTTAGATGCCAGTTCCACATATGGGAATCTCCTGTAGAAAAATCTCCTGTGGAACAGGCTTCTAGCCTGTCTTGTGCATCTGCGATATGTATGCGCGTAGCGCTGCGCTATATTTTTATCCTCTACCTGGCAAGCGAAACTGTACAAACCGAGCAAAGTTATCTTGCCCCTCCTCCAAATTAGCAGGAATACCATTAGGATAAGTTCGGTCAATCAAACTCTCTAGCCGTTCTACTCGATTATCTGGACTGGGGTGGGTGCTAAAAAACTCTGGTGGTTGTCCTCCTTGTCTAGCAGAAGCAAGTACTTGCATCAGTTCGACAATTCCTTTCGGGTTATACCCAGCTTCCGTCATAAAACGAAAACCAAGTTCGTCACTTTCCAATTCATCTTCACGCCCGTACTTGAGGCTTACTACTTGGTTGACTGCCTGCGCTAAAATGGCTGCTTGCCGAGCACTCTCTGGACTATCACTAGCAGCAATACCAACAGCATTAACCAACGCGGTTCCAAGTTGCTGCTTTGCCAAATGTTCTGCACCATGTCGCCCAACAACATGTGCAACTTCGTGGCCTAAAACTCCCGCCAACTGCGCTTCAGAGCTGAGGCGTGATAGTAGAGCTGCTGTAATAAATACTTGTCCCCCGGGTAAGGCAAACGCATTAACTGTTTGAGGGTCTTTCAACAAATGGAATTCAAAAGGATAGCGAGAGTTAGCTGCTGCTGACTGTTGTACCACCCGCTCCCCTACCTGATCAATATACCTTTGTAGCGATCTATCAGGATAAAGGCCACCGTGTTGAGCTGCCATCTGTTCTCTGGCTTGTAGCCCGATTGCCACTTCCTGGCGGGGTGAGAGTTGCACTCGTTGTCTTTCTCCAGTGACTGGATTTTCAACAACATTAGTAAAGTAGCTAATGACCCCAAAGAGTGCCACTAAAAGTCCTAATCCCAAACGAATTAATAGTTTGCCCACGTTATCTTCACCCCACGTAGTCGGTAAGGGGTGAGCGAAAAAAGGGTTGGGGGAACAATAAGTAGACGCGGGGACGCAGGGACGCGGGGACGCGGAGAATTGAAATCCCAACCAAAATTTCACCTCACCCGTCGTAAGCAGAATACCATGGAAAAAACTGACATTGGATCAATCTAAGGGCTGCTCTGAAGAAACAAGGCAGGAGGCAGGAGGCAGAAGGCAGGAGGGAAGAGAGTTTAGCTTGTTTGTTCCATTCATAGCGGGTGGCGCGTCGCCCGTCGGGCGCTTCCAAGAAACAGCAATGTTTCTTTACATCTCTGTTTAACACCTAAAGAGGATTGCTATACCTATGACGAATCATATCTTAGTTGTAGAAGATGAGGTCAAACTGGCACAGTTTATTGAACTGGAACTGAAGTATGAAGGTTATCGTGTTAGCATTGCTCACGATGGTTTGGCAGGTTTAGCAGCAGTGCGGGAATCTCAGCCGGATTTGGTGATTCTCGACTGGATGCTGCCAGGAATATCCGGACCAGAAATTTGCCGACGCCTACGCACTACTGGTGACCAAGTCCCAGTAATATTATTAACGGCCAAAGATGAAGTGGGCGATCGCGTGGCTGGTTTGGATGCAGGGGCTGATGACTATGTAGTCAAACCTTTCAGTGTAGAGGAACTGCTAGCGCGAGTGCGGGCACACCTACGGCGGCATCAAGAAGAAGGACCAGAAATCTTACAATTTGGTGACTTAAGTTTAAACCGTAGCACCCGGGATGTCTATCGAGGCGAGAGGCTGATTGAACTGACAGCCAAGGAATTTGACTTACTAGAATACCTCCTCGCCCATCCCCGGCAAGTCCTCACCCGCGACCAAATCCTCGAACGGGTCTGGGGCTATGATTTTATGGGTGATTCCAATATTATTGAAGTTTATGTGCGCTATTTGCGGCTTAAACTCGAAGCCGACAATGAAAAACGACTTGTGCAAACGGTGCGAGGAGTTGGTTATGTGTTACGGGACTAATTTTTTGGGAATTGGGAATTGGGAATTGGGAGAAGAGACACAGAATTTTGGCATAAGTCATAGACCAAATAACAAACAACAAACGACAAATGACAAATTTAAAAACTAAAACGCATATGAATGCGGGGATTTAGTTTTTCTTCTACTTGCTTACCACCCTTAAGATGTTGTTCGACAATTACCGGGACATCAGTTGGTTGAACCCGGTAGTACCAAGTCTCTTCTGGTAAAATCCGCACTGTAGGACCACAACTGCACTGTCCTTGACAATCAGCAGCGATTACCTTATGGGCGCTAGTTTCAGCTGATTCAAAGGCAGCCAGTACATCCGCTGAACCAGCTTCCTTACAAGACCTATTCTGACAAACTAAGACACACAGCTTTTTATCTTGAGACATTTTTTTTAATTCTAAATTTGCCTCATCATCTGAATTTTAACCCTAACCGAGCAGTATTAAGTTATATGTAGCATTAGTTCCTTTTGTTTAGCAAAACTATGAGTTTTGAGGTGATTGTCATCGGTAGTGGTATTGGTGGATTAACTGCTGCTGCCTTACTCGCTCGTTATCAGAAGCGGGTACTAGTATGCGAAAGCCATGCGATCGCAGGTGGTGCTGCTCACAGTTTTACTAGGAGAGGGTTTACTTTTGATAGTGGTCCTTCTTTTTACTGCGGTTTGGGGAACCAACGCCCCAGTTTGAACCCCTTACGGCAAGTGCTGGATGTTCTGGAAGAATCGTTGGCAGTAGTCTCCTACGATCCTTTAGGACATTACCACTTTCCTGAGGGCAGTTTTCCGGTTTATTGCAATGCACAGCGTTACCGAGAAGCAACAGCTGAGATTACACCTCAAGGAGCCAAGGAACTAGCCCAATTTGAACAACGGCTTTTATCCCTCTATGACTGCCTTAAAGATATACCAACCATTGCCTTAAGATCCGATTGGCGGCTAATTCCGATTTTATTGAAAAACTATCTGCTAACTCTTGTCAAAATGCTGCCCCAGTTGGGTATCATTCAGGGTTCAGTAGGTAAAGTAATGGATCAATATGTGCGTGATCCTTGGGTGCGGCGACTGATTGATTTGGAATGCTTTTTGCTATCTGGATTAAAGGCTCATGGCACAGTTGCTCCAGAAATAGCATTCATGTTGGGAGAGCGCAGCCGCGCTGGTGTAGAGTATCCCGTTGGAGGTAGTGGAGCTATTGTAGCTGCTTTGGTGCGTGGTTTGCAGCACTGGGGTGGGGAGTTGCAGCTGAATGCTCATGTGGAGCAAATTTTGGTGGAAGGAGGTAAAGTCGTTGGTGTTCGGTTGCGTAATGGTGAAGTAATTGAGGCATCTGTGGTGATTTCTAATGCTACCCTCTGGGATACCTATACTAAATTGCTACGTGAGGAAGACTTGCCTCCATCTTATCGCCAATCCTCTTTAGCAACACCAGCAGTTGATAGCTTCATGCACCTGCATTTGGGTATTCGAGCTGAGGGATTAGAACAACTCACAGGGCATCATGTGGTAGTTCAGGATGCTAATAAGGATATTACTGAACCTGGTAACACTTGCATGATTTCTATTCCCTCTGTCTGGGATGAAAATCTTGCTCCGGAGGGGCATCATGTAATCCATGTTTACAGTTTGGAACCCTATGCAGGCTGGTGTAAAGATGAATTGTATCAGGAAAAGAAAAAAATGCGATCGCAACCTCTGTTGTCTGCCTTAGAACGGGTGATTCCCGATATCAGAGAGCGCATCGTCTTAGAATTGATTGGTACGCCTTTGACTCATGCTCATTATTTACGCCGCTATCAAGGTACTTATGGCCCGGCTATTGCAGCTGGAAAAGGTCTGTTTCCTGGACTTCAAACACCTATTAAGGGTTTATATCGAGTGGGTGATAGCACGATGCCAGGAATTGGTGTGCCAGCGGTGGCAGCTTCGGGGATTTTGTGTGCTAATACTCTGGTTAATTAGTAGTGAACTACCCAACGCCAAGCTTACGCTATGGCGTGGGCTTCTGACTTCACGGGGGAATGCCGCAGCTTAGACTTGCGTCCGAGTTTTGGTCTTACTTCCCCTCCATCAGCAGCAGTCCTAGTTCCTAAGACCGATAACATTCTGATGCCTTCTGCTCTGATATTGGTCGCGGCGTTCCCGTCTCTATCATGATGAGTGCCACAACTAGGACAAGTCCAAGACCTCATAACTAGAGGCATTTCACTTACTTGATAGTGACAGTTTGAGCAAAGTTTAGAGCTAGGGAACCATCGGTCAATCTCTACGAGCACTTTACCTTCACGGTCTAGTTTGTACGAAAGAAAATTGACAAACATTCCCCAACCCACATCAGATACAGCACATTTCATCTTGGTGAGGTACACTCATGTAGGACAATATGCTTACCTCATAAGAGTTTTACTGTACCTCATATACCTGCAATCTGCTGTATCGCTTTGGCTAGTTTGTGATTACGAACCATGCCTTTAGTATTGAGACTTTCGACTACGATGACTTGGTTATCGTCAACTAGCTTTCTGGAAAGCTTATGTAAGTAGTCTTGACGGACATTGCTCACTCGTTCGTGAACCCTAGCTACCAATTTCCTGGCTTTATTTCTGGCATTCGACCCTTTTACTTTTCGGGCTAGTTTTTGCTGTTTCCTTTTGAGGTTACGCTCATGCTTGGCAAGATGTTTGGGGTTGGCAAACTTAGAGGTTTTAACCCCATCATTGACAATGGCAAAATCTTTTAATCCTAGGTCAATACCCGCTACTTTCCCATTGGCGCTAGGTGATGGTTGATCACCTTCTAATTCAGTCAATACAGATGCATAGTATTTCCCTGATGGGTTCATACTGACGGTTACTGTCTTGATTTTCCCCTCAATGGGTCTATGTAGTTTAGCTTTTACTAAACCAACACGACCAGGGAACTTGAGGCAGCTATCTATGATTTTGACTGACTGAGGATACTGGATCGACTGCTTGTTTTTCTTAGCTTTGAATCTCGGATACCTAGCTCTACCTTGAAAGAAGTTTTTGTAAGCAGTTACTAGGTTCAATGTCGTAGCTTGTAAAACCTGAGAGTAACACTCAGACAGCCATTGTGTTTCATCTTGTTTCTTGAGCTTAGGAAGAGACTTATTCAATGCAACTTGAGTCAAGCCTTTGCCCGTTTCTTGGTAGGTTTCAATACACAAATTGAGTGCATAATTCCACCACCAACGAGAGCAGCCAAAGTGTTGAGCTAGTATCTCTTGTTGTTCAGTTGTCGGATACAGACGGACTTTGACGGCTTGATGTTGCATTATTTTTTCCTACTATTATCATTATATACAGTTTTTGATAAGGGCACTCTGCATAGTTTGTAAATTTTACCGGGATTGACCGGATAAAATTTACTTGGGGGATGTCCATGTATCCCGGCGCTGAATCAAAGATTACAGCGCGGGACTTATAGCCTCCCCCAAACCCCCACCATCAGTTAAAGAAGGCAGAAAGGGAAATTTGATAGGTATTAAACTCAAATAGTGTTATCAGCAAGAAGTTTTGTTTTGCTAATAACTAGGGCTTGCTGAATAAGTGTGGAAGCTATGCCATACTTTGCTTTCAATCATTTTCTGCCTAGCAAGCGTGCAAGGAAATTGTATCGATGGGCTCAAAAACCTTGCACTTTCGTGGAAAATTCCCTAACACCTAATATCTAATACCTTACCTACCACCTGCTACCTACCACCTACCACCTATTCAAACCCGAAAATTACGACTTATTCTCCCAAGCCCTAACTAAACCTCCTGCCTCCTGACCTCTGCCTTCTGCCTTATTGTACTAGCCTGAGCTAATTTATCCATGAGCCAAGGCAAAACACCTTATCAGCCAACTAGCTTTAATGCTAAAGATAACTCACCAAGAACAGATGATGCGGTCTTGGGAGGTGAGGTATCACCACCAGTAGGTGGTGTGGTATTGGGAGGTATTGAAGGCGTCAAACGGCGCTTAGGAAGTAATGCGATTGAGCAACGGCTTGCTGCTCTTCAAGATGCCCTCAATTATGGCAAAACTGGTTTAGAGTTAGTGCTGGAAGCGTTGCAGGATGAATCACCCAAGATAAAGTTTACGGCTTATTCATTACTCATCCAGCAGCAGGAACCAATGATTAAACAGCAATTAAACAACAAATTACCCTGGTATGAATTTGAGGTGGTGAAGGTAGATACCCAAGGAGTTATCAACAGTCACTATAATAAACAAGCTCAATTTTTGGTTGAAGACTTGGAAGATGACATCACCTTAGAAATGGTGTCTATTCCAGGTGGAACCTTTCTCATGGGTTCACTACAAACGGAAGAAGCGCATAGAGATAGTGAAAGTCCGCAGCATCAAGTCACAGTTAAATCCTTCTTTATGGGTAAATATCCAGTTACCCAGGCACAATGGCAAGCTGTAGCTGCTTTGCCGGAAATCAACCGCTCCCTTAATCCCCATCCATCTAGGTTTCAAGGAGTCAATCTCCCTGTAGAACAAATCTCTTGGTACGACGCCGTGGAATTCTGTCATCGCTTATCTCAAAAAACTGGATGGCAGTATCGGTTACCTAGCGAAGCTGAGTGGGAATATGCTTGTCGAGCAGGTACAACTACACCATTTCACTTTGGAGAGACAATTACTACTGATTTAGGTAATTACTATGAAATAGATAGTGAGCTAGAGCTTTCTCAAGGTTCTGATGGTGCAAAATCACAGAGAATCAGTCAAGAAGAAACAACTCCTGTGGGTAGCTTTGGTATAGCCAATGACTTTGGACTCTACGATATGCACGGGAATGTGTCGGAGTGGTGTGCAGACAGTTGGCATTCTAATTATGAAGGTGCACCCACAGATGGCAGTGTGTGGGAAGAAGAGAATGACAAAGAGAATCACTTTAGGATGTTGCGGGGTGGTTCTTGGGGGAACATTCTAGGAAACTGCCGTTGTGCATTTCGCAACCTCAACGATCCTAGCAGTAGACATCTCAGCTTTCTGGGTTTTCGGGTTGTCTGTACCGAGCAAGAAAATTCATCCAGTTTTTTGCCAATACATCTTTCAATAAGTACTCATCTTTGGAAAGGATTTTAGCTTTACTTCCCACATTCCCGAAACTTCCCGCATTTCCCACACCTTGTTTCCTCCATCCGTTGGCATTCCTCACCCTCAAGCTTGCTTGCGCTTGAGCGCTGTTCCGGTTACAACCGCACCAATTGCCAAGAAGCTCAAGATACTAGTGGGTTCTGGAACAGATTCAGTCTCATCTTCTAACTGAGTAAACGTCAAGCCGATATCTTCAGTGGAAACAAAGCCGCTGCCAGTAACAAAGGGCCAGGACTTGGGGCTACTCCTGCTCGAAATGAAGCACCGGACAATTCAGTTGAATCGAAGAACAGCAAGGCATCCGTTACAGCAGGAGGGGTATTGATAATACCAGCTGAGAGAAAATTAAATGCAATTATCTCCCCACCCGACACTGTCCATGTGTTTAGTAGAGGGTTTCCGATATACTCACCAATGCCTAAGCCTGTGGTATTGCTGAGTATTTCAACAGTAGTTGCAGCTCCGGTTCCTTCATCTAACCCTCGGACTATGCCTGTTACAGCTCCACCTCCATTCAATTCATTATCAAAGGAAAAGCCAAAGTTAATGGCAGCAGCAGGCATCGCTACAAGAGTAGTTCCGACTACACCGGCACTCAACGCTAGGAGGGTTTGCTTTAAAATATTCATGATTGTTTTAGTGATTCAAATACCATTACTTTCAATCTAGCCTGGGATATTCAGATATGAATCAAGTTCCCGTGAAATTACGTAGACTTCCTTTAAAGCTTTTATAAAGACTGGGATAGTTTTAGATTTTAGATTTACTCTCTTCCTCCTAAAGGATGATTTTGTTGACGAAATCTGGGTGAAATTATTTTTTTTGCTAAGGCTTAATCAAATAACGCTCGCTTCGGCAATACTCAGCAATTAATCTAGTTCGCTAAACATAGGAGCGGCTAAAATCTATACATTGCGTGTATAAAAGATGTCTTTCTGGCTTGTTTAACTTTTTCAGTAACAAGAATCAACTAAAAAATAACAACCCATGTCAAACCGAAGGTGGCGTAAACTGCACCGCAAAATCGCTCCAATTGTGTTCCTGCCTTTATTCCTCTCTGCTCTCACCGGCATATTTTACCGTTTGGGATACAGTTGGTTTAGTCTTTCCTCTGAACAAGGTCAATTTTTGATGTCTATCCACCAAGGTTCCTACCTTGGGAACCAACTCAAGCCTATTTATGTGTTGTTGGTGGGTTTGGGGTTGTTGGGTATGATTGTTAGTGGGTTAACGATGACCAAGCTGTTTGGTAGTTCTCGTCCAGAGCGACCAGGAAGTAAACTTAATTGGCGTAAGGTACATCGGTTAGTCGCACCAATTATTTTCTTACCATTGGCAGTTAGTGCCATAACTGGTTTACTATACCGCTTGGGCAGAAGTTGGTTTGGTCTTTCCAATGATCAAGTAGGAATATTATTGAGTATCCATCAAGGCTCATACCTTGGTAACTTCCTCAAACCAATTTATGTGTTGTTGGTAGGTTTGGGATTGATTGGGATGTTAGTTACGGGAATCAATATGACTGGGATATTCCGTAAACGTCGTCAAAATTAATCAGGTAACAGACAACAGTAGACCCCACGAAAGAATTCACTGGGATTTAGAGCTTATGTTTAGAGAGTGTTTGAAAAGTTGGAAAAGGCATAATTTGTCATTCTGAGTGTAGCAAAGCGGAACGAAGAATCTGGGGATTTGAGCGATTACTTAGGGTCTGCCTCATCAAGTCCATTGATTCTGGTTTTATCGCTACCGCTATGCTAACGCCCTCTGATACTCGAGACAACAATAATTAAGAAGCCAGAGCTACTTCTACCATCTGCTCTAATTCGCCGTTTTCATGCAACTCATTCGTTACATCACAACCACCAACAAATTCACCACTAATATACACTTGGGGAATAGTTGGCCAGTTGGAATATTCCTTGATACCTTGACGAAGATCCCAATCTTCTAGCACATCGACTGTTTCGTAGGGTACGCCCAGTTTATTGAAAATTTGGACAACGTGGTTGGAAAAACCACACTGTGGCATTAGCTTACTGCCCTTCATGAACACTAAAATCTTGTTTTCCTTGGTTAAATTGTCGATCCGCTCTTTGAGCTCTGGAGTCATGGTCATTGTTAAATCCCCTTGCTATCTCAGTAATAAATTTAGTTTAGCGATTTGAGAGCAAACTTTCCTGATTGATGCTTAAACAGTCTGGTTACTAGCTTTCCATGCTTCAGGAGTATAGGTTTTAAGAGCTAGAGCGTGAATTGCTTCTGTTGCCATAGCTTCCTGTACTGCTGCGTAAACTAACCGGTGCTGTTTTACCAGGGTTTTGCCTTCAAACTCGGAAGAAATAACAATTGCTTGCAGATGATCACCGCCGCCTAAATCCTGAACAACTACCTGAGCGTCTGGCAGTTGGTTCTTGATCATTGCCTCAACTTGCTGTGGGCTATACATTTAAACTCCAGTTTTTCTTCAAACTTTAATTGTAATTTAACTACTAGGGGCAATAAAAGAATTGGATTAGCTTGCAGGACGTCTAGGATAGGGAGAATCCACAAATCCTAGTTCAAATAACTGTTGGTAGGCTTTCTTTCCTAGTCCACGGCTGGGATTTTGAGAACGAACGATTTGAATTAATAATGGTACAGATAGCTCTGGTTGATTTCGGGCTCGATGCACCAGCGCTAGCTGATAGGTTGCTTCATCTCGGCTCTCAGCAGTTTCCAAAGCTTTCTGCCGTTGTTCACTAGCAATCCGGTTATCAATTCCTGAAAAAGTTTCCCCTAGCTGTTGATAAAAATTAGACAGCTGGTTGAAAACTTGGCGTGCTTGTTGGAGTTTGCTGGTAGCTAAATTATAATCTTCCCCATCAATAGCAAGACTTGCTTCTCTCATTAAGCGTCTACCTCCTGCCAAGCTCAAAAGGCTATCCTCCTGGAGCAGAGGTCGTGGATTTTGGGGTTCTATTACCTCTGGCTCTGAACCATCTTCAGCTACTGGAGTCGCAGAGACTTCAGTAAATCCTAGCTCAAATAACTGTTGGTAAGCTTTCTTGCCCAGTTCGCGGGTAGGATTTTGAGAGCCAATAATTTGAACTAATAAAGGTACAGAAAGCTCCGGTTGATTTTGGGCTCGATGCACCAAAGCTAACTGATAAGTTGCTTGATCCCGCATTTCCGCAGTTGCCAAGGCTTTCTGCCGTTGTTCATCAACAATCCGGTTATCAATTCCAGAAAAAGTTCCC
>CBDCVG010000027.1:0-45179 GCA_965222765.1 Caldora sp. | reverse complement strand
TCGAGGTTGAGAGCAGTTCTGAGCTCTGCCACTGTTGTTTTTAAAATCTCGTCCTGGTTGAGTGAGGAGCGAATGCGTGGTGTCACATCTTTCCAACGTTGTATCCGCTCTGCTTCGGCGGCTTTCTGGGTGGCCAATGTTAAACTACTTAAAGATACACCGACTTGCCCTGCCAATTCTTTGAGGAAGTCTATTTCAGACTGCTGCCAATCTCGGATACCAGAACACTGATGTGCCACCAATAAGCCTACTAGAACATCGCCTGAGACGATAGGAACAACTAAATTAGCCTTTACCTGTAGCCGTGCTAATAGCTCTATGTGGGCTGTGGAATAATTGGTTGTCTGGACATTAGAAGTCGCGACAATACGCCCTCTCCGATACTCTTCTAGGATTTTTCTGGGAATACAAGGGTCGGTGATTTTGTCGCTCAGCGCTCGCGGCCACCCCGATTCAATTGCTTCAGCGACAATAGTGCCACTCCAATCAGATTCAAAACCATAGACAACAACCCGATCTACGCTTAGCTGATGAAGAGCTTCTCGAACTGCCCGGTCAAAAATGAACTGTCTGTCTCCTTTACTGGCGGCATTGACTGTGTCTGCATAGACCCTGGAGTTGTTCAAGAGAGGCTTTTTGGCTTTCTAAGAGAGTTTGAAACTGGTCTGCCATATGATTGATGTTGGAGCCCAAGACAGCGAGTTCGTCTTGTCCTTCCATATTCAGGCGGGTATTGAATTCCCCTTGACCTAGTTTCTTCACAGCTTCTGTTGAGGAGAGAACTGGCTTGATAGCTCGTTTGGCAAGAACCATTCCAGCAATACCAGCTAGCACAGCAGTTGCCCCAGTTCGCAATAACAGGAGCGTGAGGTTTGGGGTTGGCTGATCTGTACTGGGCTGATTCGACCCCTTCTCGGAGCGCTCGCCAATTTCTTGCTTGACCGAAACATAGTCGGCTATCCCAATACCGAGTACTGGGAGTGCACCAAGAGCAACTGCTAAAACTGTTGCTTTGGTTCCTAAGCTCAGCCTCCTCCACCAAGACACTTTATTTGATTTTTGAGCTTGTACGTAGGCAGGAGGTTTACTCACTACCTCAATGGTCGCCAAATCCATTACCGATTGAGAGTTGGCTGTGGGGCGACTATAGCTGTTGCGGGTTACGCTAGATGTTCCTGTCGTTGGTACAGCTTTGTGATCGCTGTTAATGTTATCCGGAATTTGGTTGTTACTATTGTTGGCTGGATCCAATTGTTTAACCATAAAATAAGCACCATTATAAATTGTTGAAAAGTTGTTAGTTTGGAAAGAAAGTTAGTAGTTATTATTGGTTGCGAATAACTGTCTAATTTTGGTCACTATTGCTGTGCATTACGCATAATCGCCTCAGCATCTAGTAATAATAAAATTTCTTCTTCTTGCAAGATACATCCCCGTAAATAGGGAACTATACTCGATGACACTTGTTCGAGTGGGGATTGAATACATTCAGATGTTAGGCGTATCACACCTTCAACCGCAGCGACAATTAGCCCTAGAGTTGCTAATTCATTACGGATAATTACTATGTTGTACTGCTGAATATTTGTTTCTACTCCTGATAAGCCCAACATTCTTGCCAAATCAATTACCCATAGTACACGAGAGCGCCGATTCAATAATCCCATTACATACGCGGGCATATTCGGCATTGGTGTCAGACGACTAGGCGCTAAAACAATAACTTCTTGTGCCTGAGTCATGGATAAAACAGCAGGGGTTTGTTGAGTTAACTGAAACTTGAGATAAGTATCCCCCTGATTTTTAGCAAGTAGGGGTTGGTTTGGAAGGAGAGAAAGTGAATTTTTAGCGGTCGATAAATCGAGCATAATTAACTATAAAATTCAGGGATAATCCCACTCATAAAAAGAACATTAATGTCAAACAGCGACGGATTTAATGGCACGAATAATTTGCTCACGTGTAAAAGGTTTAGTGATGTAAGCATCAGCTCCTTGTTTCATACCCCAAAGGCGATCAATTTCCTGGTTTTTAGAAGAACAAATAACAATTGGTACTTTCTCAGTAGCAGGATGAGTTTTGAGACGGCGACATAACTCAAAACCACTCATTCCTGGCATAACCACATCAGTGATAATGACATCAGGTTTTTGCTCTGCTACTTTATTTAGAGCTTCTTTTGCACCAATTGCATTGATAACGTTATAACCACTTTCTCTTAGATAATGACTCATTAACTCCAACTCAGACAGGGTATCTTCTACAATCAAAACTGTGCTCATTAAAGTTGTACTCATGGCTCACTTTACTAAATTTACTTACCAATAATTAACATATTTTTTTGTCTAAACAAATCTAAGATAAGTGCTTAAACACCATTTTTAGTAACTCTGATTGGTTAAACGGTTTTGTCAAATAGCCTGATGCCCTCACCAGTTTTGCTTTTGCTCGGTCTAGAAACCCTGTATTTCCAGTCACCATGATGATTGGGGTAGTTTTGAAAAGTGGATGCTTTCGCAACAAAGAACATAACTCATAGCCATCTAAGTTGGGCATCTCAACATCAAGCAAAATTAGGTCTGGCTTAATCCGGACAACTTGCATTAGAGCCCTGACTGGGTCATTAATCATAACAACTGAGAAACTTTTATCATCCAAGAATGAATTAATTGCATTTAACACAGTTGGACTATCATCAATGCAAGCAATACTATAGGTACTTTTGGCTGTATTACCTCTATCATTTTTCCCAGAATTTTTAGAATTATTTCCAGTATAAGTAGGGAGGTTTGTTGTTAATTTTTTTTGATTGGCATTTAGTTTTTGTGACCCATTATTTTGTCCTGAAGCATTACTAGGGGGTAAAGCAGCTATACCAGTCGATGCTGAAGACTGCTTACGTCGCAACTGTTCGTAACAGCGTTCAACCAGTTTTCGGAGCTCTAGTCTACAAAACTTAGGAATTTCCTCAACTTTGTCCCGGTCAACTAATTGGTAAGTTCCTTCTTTAACTCCCAGAAGTGACTCCATCACTTCTTCTGCTAGTTCTTCAATTAGAGTTGCTGCCTGAGATGAGTTGAGATACTGTTGATTAACCAACCAGCAAATTGCTCGGTAATCAGGATTTTGACCGGACTTACTCTCCAAGTCTGATTCAAATATCAGGCGAACTTGAACTCTAACTGCACTGACAAGGGTAGGGACTTGACGGCTGAGGCCACGTAAGTGACGATCAAGCCGCTCAAAAGGGTCAACAGAATCTGAGGCGTAGATCAGTTTGCCCTGTTCTAAATAGATTGACCAGACAACAGAACCACTAGATACTTGTAAACAACCATTAGCCTGACGACTAGATAATTGTGCTAATAACGAGAGCGGGTTTAACCTTTGAGAAGATCTGTAGCTAGTCATAGAAATGGTGTTCATTTGTATCTACCTTGGTCTCATCAAAAATGCATCCTCTAATAACCAAAAAACTATGTCTCATGGTAGATAAACAAGTAGCTTACTTGTTTATCTACCATTTTAACAGTTTTTTTGCTTAAAAAAAGCAAAGTCACAATGAATAAATGAAAAACTAGATAAAGATTTTGTAAGCTTTTATTTAAACTCTCGAGAGATAATAATTAAAGAATTAATTGATATTATTTAGATTGAATTTTATTAATTTATTCTCAGTTTTTCCTGACGTATTAGCTATTTAATGAATTAGCGACTACCCACAATAACACCACTACAGTTGTACTATTAAGGGTGTCAATTAAGAGTCTTCAAAAGCAGTTGAATTTTAGAAAGCTGCTGCCGTTTTAATGATTCTGGGAAACTTAACTCAATAGCTACTGGTCTAATGGTTGGACTTTGCTCGGAATCCTCTAACTTTGGAGGATGGTAAATCGCTAATTCTTCTATCGTTTCAAACCGAGCCAACAAACTTTGAGGCTGTGGACTATTTACCTCCTGAGATATTAGTAAACCGATTAACGGTCGTGTGTGTAGCATTGTCTCCAGATTGAAGATTTCGTTACCATCTAATTCCAACCTTAAATCTTGAGTCCCCATTTCCGTTAATTTCGCGCTGATAGAGTGACTGCCCCCACCATCCCAGTAAAGCTGTGCTACGGCCTCAACTCGTTTGCGTACAGTACTTTTGATACCCATCTTCTGGGCAATTGCTGGTTGGAATTCACGGAAGACACGCTTTATTGCTGTAAGGATGAACCTTAAAGATTCCCAGGGATTGTCTACCTCAGCGCGTGTTTGGGAGTACCACTCTTTGACGTCGGAATAGATCACTAGAGTTAGATCATCTATCTGAGAACGAGTAAGATTTACAAAATCAATGAAAAGTTTTGCTTGAAGCTTACTCGTAGCACTTGCCCTAATTACCCGACCATTTAGCAGTACCCGTGCACCATAGTCTCCCACCAACTCTAATTTGATTTCATCAGCGATATTTGGCCATTCATCCAAAAGAATTTGGGTACCGCTCTCACTAATGTCAACAGTTTTACCTGTCCAACTCTGGTTACCACTATGAATCACAGCGGTTAACTTCCTCGGTAGGCGATGTGTCCGACGGAGTTGGGGTTGCTCGAACGCCACTAAACAGGCAGCCACAAGCAAAAACAAGTTAAAAGTGCCCCAGAACATATTGATGAGAACAGCCTGGGTATCCTCTGGACTAAGTAACAGCCAAAAAGGTACGGCAAGCAAAGAAGCAGCAGAAATTGCGCTGACGATTACCAGGTATCGTACTGAATCAAAGTCAAAGTTCCGCTCAGTGACGGTTAGCCCCTTATCAGTCACATTAAAAGAACCGAGTTTTGGGTTAACTACGGCTAAAAGAGTAACAATTCCCGCTTGGAATGACATGGCAAACTCAAAAATCTCATTCCAGAAGGAGAAACGGACATGTTTGTAGGGAATGTGATTGGTCTGCATCGATAAAATAATATGAGGTAGGGCATAGAATAAAGTTTCTAGACCCAGACCTTTGACTGAGTTGATGCCAAACAATAAAAATAGGGGAGGGGCGATAGCATACATCAACCGGGGATAACCATAGAAGAAGTGGGATGTGGCACTGAAGTAGCAAATCCGCTGGGGAATTGTCAGATTCAGTTTCGGGTTGATCAGCGGGTTTTCTAATCGCAAAATCTGAGCCATGCCCCTTGCCCAGCGAACTTGTTGCCCAACATAGGAAGAGAACATCTCAGGGGCAAGACCTGCCACCATAATCTTGTCATAGTAGATTGATTTGTAGCCCAGAGAATGCAGACGGAAGGCAGTGTGACAGTCTTCGGTAACGGTTTCCGTAGCAATCCCACCTACTTGGAGAGCGTACTCTTTGCGAATCACCGCCGCCGAGCCACAAAAGAAGGCTGCATTCCAAAAATCATTACCCTTTTGTAGCACCTTATAAAACAGTTCATTACCCACAGGAATTTTTCCCCCTGTGAGGAGATTGCGCTCAAACGGGTCGGGGTTATAGAACCAGTGGGGTGTTTGTACAAAAGCAAGTTTTTCATCTCTTAAAAAGAAACCGACTGTGTTCTGAAGAAAATTTCGGGTTGGCATGTGGTCACAGTCTAGAATTAGCACCAAATCGCCATCTGTGCGCTTAAATGCTGTGTTGATATTACCGGCTTTCGCGTGCTCGTTATTGTCCCGAGTCATCATGGTTACGCCAAGTTCTTCGCATGTTTGGCGCAGTTCTTCTCGACGGGCTTTATATTTTTCGGCTCGACCATCATCCAATACATAAATTTTCTTTTTGTCCGCTGGATAATCAATAGCTATAGCGGCTAATGTAGTCTTCCGAACAATCTCAACATCTTCGTTATAAGTGGGAATATAAATATCAACTTTTAACCACTCTTCTTGGGGAAAATTTGAAAGATCAACTGGTTTGCGATCTTTGATTTTGAGAGTTTGAAAATATGCAAGTACAAGAGTACTAATTGCATAAAGTTCTGCCACAAACAACAATAAAGAGAAGGTCGCATTAAGCCAGTCTTCTAAATTCAGAGTATAGCTGGTGCGATAATAAAGATAACGAATTGTTGTAACAATACTCAGTAAAACTAAAAATAAGTGAATATATTCGCTATTTTTTTTGCTATTGCATTGCTCCTCTATTTGTAGAGCAATACGTCCTACAAATAGTAACAACACTGCTACCAAACCTTGCTGCCAAATAGCTGGACGTGCTGTAATTAATGGAGTTACTAAAAATAATCCGCAAATAATCAACAACAGTAGTTGATTGTTGGTCAGTAATTGAAAAACCTGATCAAAAGCATTAGGCAGTAATTCTACAAGCCATTGAGCAACTTGCTCGCGCTGCTCTTGAGAAACACGAAAGCGCTTAAGGCTTATCTTTGACTTAACTTTTGAGGATAGACTCGTCATAAAAAAGTTATTTGTTATTTGTTGTTGCTTATTGGTTGTTGAATTTCTCCAACACGCCAATATACGGCTACCAACTCTTCAACAAAGTCTTCCTTAATCTGGAAGAATAAGGAGTCTTAACGTAGTAAATGTTGCACCTGATGTAAGCTTTTTTTGGTCTGACTACTCAGAGCCAGTAGCACCCGTTTGTCATTCTAAGGAGATATAATTTCCTTGATGACATCATCGTTGTCGGGGGATGGAAGAACTTTGCTTTCGTCCAAGGAGTGTGATTAGTCATCTCCTAGTTCAAAGCCATCTCCACCGAAAGGTTCTGGAAAGGGAAATTTTGCCCTTATACCAATCTCTACTAAATGTAACTTATCTCACTGCTCATCTGGCAAGGGAGGAGGAGAGGGAGTGTGAACTACCCAGCGCTAAGCTTACGCTCTCTTCGTTATAAACAGTTCTTGATAAAGCTTATCCGGAAGATTTGTAAATTTTATCGGAATTGACCAATAAAATTTACTTGGGAGATGTCCATGTATCCCGACACCAAATAATAGATTATGGTGCAGGACCCTTCACTTCTTTCGAGGGCAAGCTTATAGCTCCCCCAAGCCCCCACCATTAGTTAATACCGCTCCCAGTAAGGCTGAAAACCTCGGCGTTTCAGGATGTCCACTTCCAATAGCTGGATTCGTCTTTCCAGCTCAGGGTTAGACTCTCCCGCCTGGGCTTCTTGTTCGGCGTTGAGTTCCCTAAACTCTGCAAGCGCTTGGAAGCGAAAATCTTGAGCCACACTCAGTTCCGCCAGGTTGCGGCGAGCTTCCAGATAACCAGGGCTAATTTCGAGAACCCTCTCATAGAATTTGCGGGCGGAAATATACAACTGCTGCGTGAAGCGCACTCCTCCCAACGCCATCAGGGCACCGATGTTATCAGGCTCCCTTGCCAAAATCTCTTGGTAAGCTTGGTTTGCCAGATCCAAATCGTTCAAAGAGAAAGCTAACTCTCCCTGCACAAAGTAAGCACTTAGGTTTTCGGGATTGCGAGCAATCAATTCCTCCACCTCAGCTTTTGCCAACTCAGGGTCTCGCTCAGCAATTACCTGCAACCTACGCAGTTGGACTGGAGTGTTATCTGGATCGACTTCCAGCAGAGCAAGGTACAGCTCCTCTCGTTCTGGGGATGGGGGCAGAGCACCCACTAGACTAAATAATTCCGGGGGTAAATCAGTTGAAGGTCTGGTCTGTAACCATTCGTCTAGTACTGCTTCCGCTGAGCTAGCTGAAATACGCTTGGTTTGGTAGGCAAGACTAGTACGCCCCAGTTTAATCACCAAATCATTGGGATTGCGTTGGAGCAGTTGGTCGTAGATGGCGATCGCCTCGTCTGGACGACCTTGGGCGATACGGATTCCCGCTAACCCTCGCAGAGCGCTATTGAGCAGTTCGTTACTGGGGTTTTGCTGAATAATCCCCTCATACCGAGCCGCACTAGCTCCCAGGTTTCCTTCACGTCGGTCTATCTCTGCTAGCAATAACTCAGGTGTCAGGTCATTAGATCCCTCTGGGGTGGCACGGTAAGCCGAGATCGCCTGCTTTGCTTCCTCCAACTGGTTACGCTGGATTAACATCTGAGCGATACGGAAATTCAAAAACGGCACGTCCACGCCATTGGCAAGTAAACTTTGGTAAACCGGAAACAGTTCTGGGTCTGGTGGGTCTAGGGGCACCAAAGCTTGAGCTAGTGATCGCTGCTCGGCAAGTGTACTTGGCAAGGGTTGAAGTACCGAGAGCAGACGCTGCTGTAGTTCGACTCGGTCGATGAAACCCAGTTGACCTTCTAAGGCTAGCTGCTTCACCAACAGGCTGCGGTTATTCGGCTGCTGCTGAGTTAGCTGTCGATAAATCTCCAAGGCTGCTACTCGCTCAGAAGGTAACTCACTCAGGACATCAGCCACTTCTCTTTGCAAAGCCAAGGAGGGATTCTCAGTCGAGGCGAGTACCTGACGGTACAGAGTCGCAGCTTCCCGATAAAGGTCAGTGCGGCGCTCACGACGACCAATGGAGGAGAGGGCTCGCGCTAAAGCCAGAGTGGCATCCTCTCGACCCCGCAAAGGCTCTAGTACTTCCAATGCCCTTGCTAACTGTCCATTAGCTTGATAAGCTTGGGCGAGGTCTGACCGCAGCTGAATCTCAGTTCCATCCAGTTTCTGGGATTGGCTTAGCTGATCCGAAAGAATCTGAATAGCCTGAGCAGGATTACCAGTTTCTCTGAGTGCCACTGCGTAAGCTCCCAAGGCATTGTTGGGAACTGATGAACCTGTGGCTTGATAACGATTAAAGAGTTCCAGCCCCGTTTGGTAATCTCCACTAAAGGTATAGATTTGGGCAGCTCCTAGAATCATTTCTGGACTCGGATTGCTTTGGAGAACAATTTCGTAATCTGCTAATGATTCGGCAAAACGCCCTTGGTAACCCAATAGCAAAGCACGTTGAGCACGAGCTTCTAGATCATTAGGGGTCAGGTTTAACAAAGTGGTGAGTGCCTCAATCCCACGAGGCTGCCACTCAGAACGGTAAACACCCATCTCACCCACAGCCTTGAGGGCAGTTTGGTTGTTGGGGTCGGAGTCCAGCACTTGGTTATAGGCAGCCCAGGCATCAGCGTCGCGTCCTGCTCGCTGATAGGCGATTGCCAGACCTAGCCTAGCTTCCTTTGATTGGGGAGAGCGCAACAGAGCCTGTTCAAATGCTGCGATCGCACCATCCACCCATCCTTTATTCAAAAGCTCGTAACCCCGCTGCACTGCCGCCGGAGCTTGCGCAACCGCTGCTGATACTAGCAAATCAACGGGGGCGAGAATCAATCCCCCAGCTAACCCCAACAAAAGCAAGCAGAGCCACCAACGAGGACACGCCATCCTGTGCTGTTTAGGGGGGGAAGATAAAACTGGAATTTCCACTGTACTGTGTAGTTCGTCCATACCTAAAAACTAAAAGTAGTAACGAGAAAGTTTATGCTTGTTGAGACGTCTATCAAGGGAAAATCTGCCAATCTGTTCTTACCCGAAATCCCATAATCACATCAGAAAATTCATCCCGTGCTTGCAGAGTAACCCCCGCCCGGAAATTGGGGGAAATGCGGGCATCATAGAACAACTCCCACACATCAGGCTCCTTGTCCCCACGTATGCGACGCCCATCTTCGTCAGATAAATTACGACCATAGCCGAACCCCAAGCGGTCATCTTCCATAAACAAATCCAAGAAGTTGAGTCCCACGCTATAGGTATCCGCCCCCCGATCCAGTTCACGATTTTCATGCCAGCCATAGCGAGCAAACAGTCCCAGGTTGATTTCTGGAATAAAATACTCCCCATTGATACCAAAGGCATCCTCCCTGTCACCGTTCTGGGTGCCACGTTCAAAAAACGGAGCTTGATTAATGGGAAATCCAACAATACCGTCCCGTCCTGTATCTTCGTTTGTAGAGTAGGTAGCACGAATAATCCCATTTCCAGCCCGGAAACCAATCTCCCCAGCAAAAGCATCTAAAGCAAAATCTCCAAGATTCCGATTTGAAGAAAATGCAGCACCTTTCGCCTCAATATTGTCAGTGATATTCCAGTTCAACAGCACTCCTATACGAGAACCAATTCCCGCCGTTGCCAGAGCCGGATTGGTCTGAAACGCATTGTTAAAGAAATGGGTAGTATTATCCTTAGCAAAGCTATTACGGTCAAAATAAGAAGTCAGATCCATCAAACCAACTACCAAGCGAAGATTAGGATAGTCGGGAAGATTTCCAGTAAAATACAGTTCACTCAGATTTAATCCCGAGTCCTCCGTACCCGCAAAGTCATTTCCCGTTGCCAAATCCACAATCGCACCAAACAACGCATTAGGAGAAACCGGATAAAATCCCCGCAACCGCAACCGCGCCGATGAGTCAACCTGATTCAGGAATACTCCTTGTACATCAAGGGAGGGAGATAAGGGATCTACGCCCCCTGAATTCTGAGAACTTGAGTCGGCTTCTGGTTCATCTTCTCCCACCCCTTGTGCCACCGATGGAGCCAGAGCAGGTTGAACCCCACTGAGCGCAGCTGCTCCTGTTGTAGCCCAAGCACCAGTGAGTTCCGCTGCGCTAACGCTATCAGCTCCAGTTAATGAAGAAAAAGGTGCATTACCCTCAACAGAGTCCAGCATTGGTGCAACAGTGGGTAGCGCTGGTGTAGGAACCGATTGTGCCAGCCTTCGTGCGTCAATAGCTGGAAATTGAGCCTGTAAATCGCTCTGCTCAAAAGTTGTACTGGCTGATGAGGCAGATAATGGATAAACTGGAAGCGCAGGATTAACTGCCGCCACTGTTTTTGGTTGCGGTTGAACTTGGACAGGGTGAGTTTGCCTTAATTGGGTTCCTTGGGTGAATTCGGTTCTTTGAACCTGATTGGGAGAATTAATATTACTTAGCTGAGCAAGAGATGGATGAGTTGGAACGATAACTGCCTCTTCTGACAGATTATCAGAAGGATTTGCAATTAACTCTACATTTTCATCCATGACCAAGAGATTTAGACTATCAGCAGTGTGTATCTCCCAGCTGCTCTCTGCAATAGTCTGTTCGCAAAGCTCTCTATTAGCACAAAAGTCCACTTCTGCTGTCTGGAAAGATTTCCCATCCACAATCTCTTGATGAGCTTCCGTGGGGAAATTCTCCTCACTTGCCAGGTAACTGGTATGGCTGGTTGGTTCTTCTTCAAAGGTTTGATCCGGAAGACTGGCAGATTGCTCTGAAAGATAAGCTTGGGCTGGTTGAGTCCCCAGGATAGCAGCCACCGAAAAGAGCGATAGAGCTCCCGTTGAAATTGAGCCAATAGATAGGAGGTAACTCAGCTTTGGAGACTGCCGTAAGGCAAGATTTATTTGTTTATCTGTATCGCTAGATTTTTGAATTATGCTTTTCATTAGCACTGCAGTCACCGATAGGCGTACTTGAGTAGCAAAACTGTCTATTATTCCTTTTCCGAAGTCTGAAAAGATTCCTCCGGAAATTTAGATAAATTTTTGCTATTAAATTAGAGATTAAGACGGATAGTTTCTTTGAATGTTTCCGTCTATATTCTTATATTTGAATACTGAATATAATTTATTTATTTTTATTTATAGTCATTAATTTATTTATAGTCACAGATGATATTATTCACAGTAATACCTGGTAAATTTTAGACGATAAAATTAATAAATGAGGATAATTAATGAAGCTATTTTTGCTTAAAACATGGTAATTTTTTGGATTTTTTATTGATGATAAAACTACTAATAAAAAAGAATTTGTATCCCATCAAAGAGTTAGTTAGCATTGCACTACTGTTAATTTGGTGTACTGGATGTTCCCAAGTACCATTACCAGTACAACAATTGCCAAATCTCTTACCAGGCATACATTCAAAAGCGGATTTTCAAATGCGTGTAACACATAAAGGTAATGAGGGGAAATATGAGGTAGTAGGGAACACCAATCTTCCAGATGATAGTCGTATCGCGGTAGCGGCTATTAGATATCTGCGCCCTGATAAGCAGTTATCTCAGGACATCAACCCAGAAACTACCTATTCCATTTTGGATTATAAAGATACCAAGGTAAATAAAGGGAAATGGGAGATTACCCTGAACCTCTGGAAAACTGCACCAGATGGTCAGTTAACTGAAGACTGGCAACTGGAGCAGTCTGAACTTGGGCTGGAGCTAGAACCAGTTCCGGAAGTAACCTTCCTTGCCACTCTTTCTCCAACCATTCAGTTTTGGGAAGTAGAACGGCAGTTAAACAAGCAGGGCATCAAGGTTGCTAATAGCGTTATCCGCAGTACAGCCGATGGTGAAAGGTATGTCCAGACAAGTCAAGTTCTGCCTATTGACTTACCGACTGGTAAAACCACACCACCCTCACAACAACCAGAAGACGTTAATGGTGGCTGGGGACCTCGGTACTTGCTGATACCAGAACCACCAATTATTTACAAACTCGAAAAGCCTGCATTGCGACGCACGAATGAGCCGCTTTCACCTGAAGAGTTTTTGTAATACCAAAAATTCAAAGTCCTGACATGGCGTAAATAGAAGGTTCGTGTCACCAGGTGCAGCCTGTGGCTGAAATGACTGCCATATATAGCTTATAGCCCATGAATCACTCAATTATCTTCTACTCGATTTTCTGCCCAATTAATAAGTTTTACCAATATGTCTTAATATAGGCATTTGACAAGTAATTTAAAATCTGCACTTTTAATAAATTTCTGAAAATACGACGTTCTCTTCTCCTATGCTGGCTCAATCAAGGCTTGTCAAAAAGCGATAGGGAAGAGGAGTAATGGTCAAACCACATTGGGAAACCGAAGAATTAATTGAAAACTGGACGCTTCTACCAACAGAATTAGAACTGGTTTCCCAAAAAGTAGGAGGCAATCAAATTGGTTTTGCACTCCTGCTCAAACATTTTCAGCTTTTTGCCCACTTTCCTGATGAAAAATCATCCATACCTCAAATTATTATCTCTTACTTAGCTAGTCAAATTAATATTCCTGAAAATAGAATCTCAGATTTTGATTGGCAAGGTCGTTCGGCAAAAGTTTATCGGGTTGAAATTCGTCGTTTATTTAATTTTCGAGTTGCCACTGTCCAAGATTCGGTACAAATGAGTGAATGGCTCATTCAAGAAATATTGCCGAATGAACAAAGACTAGAATCACTTACTGAACTTGTTTATCAAAGATGGAGAGAGTTACAAATTGAGCCCCCGACTCCAGAAAGACCCCGACGGCAAAGAACGTATCAACCGCATCAATTATGAAATCAGTGTTTTACAAGCCCTTAGAGAAAGATTGTGCTGTAAAGAAATCTGGGTAGTAGGAGCTAGTCGTTATCGTAATCCCGACGAAGATTTACCTACAGATTTTGAGGAGCACCGTCAAATTTACTATCAAGCCCTAACTCTTCCTGAAAATGTAGAAACTTTTATTAGTGACTTACAACAAAAAATGGTTTCAGGGTTAGAGAAATTAGATAAAGGGATGCCCAAGAACAATGAGGTAACTATTATTGGTAAAAGTCAAGGCTTAATTAGGCTTCGCCCTTTTGAACCTGCCCCAGAACCAGTCAATCTCAAACAACTCAAGGGTGAAATCAATAATCTGTGGCATCAAACTAGTTTATTAGACATTCTCAAAGAGACAGATTTAAGAGTAGGTTTTACTCGTAACTTTAAAAGTCTGGGAACCAGAGAGATTATCGACAAAGAAACTCTACAAAAGAGATTATTGCTCTGTCTCTACGGTCTGGGAACGAACACGGGATTGAAAAGAATTAATACAGGGATAAATGGGGAAAATTATCAAGATTTACTCTATGTGCGCCGTCGCTACATTCATAAAGAACAACTCCGCAGTGCGATTGCAGAGGTAATCAATGCCATCTTTGAGATTCGTTTACCTGAGATTTGGGGAGAAGGAACTACTACCTGTGCCAGTGACAGTAAACATTTTGGTGCATGGTCGCAGAATCTAATGACTCAATATCATCTGCGTTACGGTGGTCGGGGAGTAATGATCTATTGGCACGTCGAGAAGAAATCTACTTGTATCTATTCCCAACTCAAAACCTGTTCCAGTAGCGAAGTCGCCGCTATGATTGAAGGAGTTTTACGTCACTGTACTAGTATGGAGGTTGAGAAAAACTATGTGGATAGTCACGGACAAAGTGAAGTAGCTTTTGCTTTTACTCACCTGTTGGGATTTCAGTTAATGCCCAGGCTCAAGCGGATTAAAACGCAGAAGTTGTATCGTCCTTTCACTGGTCAAAGTGATGCCTATCCTCATCTACAACCAATTATGACTCGTCCAATTAATTGGGATTTAATTCGTACTCAATACGACCAGATGGTTAAGTATGCTACGGCGTTGAGGTTGGGAACAGCAGAAACTGAAGCTATCCTTAAACGTTTTAGCAAAAATCCTTTCAAACATCCTACTTATCAGGCTTTGATGGAATTAGGTCGGGTGATAAAAACAATTTTCCTCTGTCAATATCTCGACTCGGAAGCTGTACGACGGGAAGTTAATGAAGGTTTGAATGTTGTGGAGAGATGGAATGGGGTCAATGATTTTATCTTTTATGGTAAGGGTGGTGAGTTTGCCTCAAATCGCTTGGAAACTCAGGAATTATCGGTGTTATCTTTGCACTTGTTGCAAATATGTTTAGTCTATGTAAACACTTTGATGATTCAGAGTGTCTTAACCCAGGAACATTGGGAGAAGAAGTTGAGTGCCACTGATAAAAGAGCGATTACACCTTTGCTTTTTGGTCATGTCAATCCTTATGGTACGTTCAAGTTGGATATGAATTATAGAATTGCTTGGCTAACACAACCCTATGTCGCTTAATCAGTGAAGAAACTTTCAAATCTTTGGGGTGACATCTGCGTATAGCGAACTGTGTGGTGAATATTCTTATGACCCAAATAATCTTGAATTGCCCTAGTATCATGTCCCATAGCTGCTAAATAGTAGCCACAAGCGTGGCGTAATTGATGGGGATGAACCTTTAATGGGAGCCTAGCTTTTTCTCCGGCTCTGGCTACGATGTGGCGAATTGAACGAGTTGATAGAGGAGCCTTGCGTTCAGAAACGAAAACGTATTGGGTATCAGGATAATCTCTTTGAAGTTGGCGCAAGGCTCTGAGTTCAGGAGAACGTAGCGGATGAATACTATCATGACCATGTTTGGCTCTTCTGACTTCTATGTAGCCTCCGACTAAATCTATCTGCAACCATTTCAAAGCGACTAATTCAGCGGTTCTTAGTCCGTGGCGAAACATCAGTAGAATAATTGCTCCATCTCTGACACCATGACGACCTACTTTTTTTGCTGCTTGGATCATGGCTAGTACTTCGTCCAAGCGCAGATATTCTCGAACTCTATTGGATAATTTTTTCGGCGGGGGAGTATGAGTAGAAAAGAACTTTGCCGAAAATGGAAGTTGGGCAGTGATTTGTAGCATGGGTCAAGTCCTCATGCTGGGGTTGATATCTTTAGCATACTTTGCCTAAAAGGAGACAAACTAGGCAAAGTTATTATTTGTATTACTTATAAATCAAACCCCAAAAAGGGGTTGACTTTTGTCACATAGTCTAAGGCTGCACCTGGTGACACGAACCTTCTATTTACGCCGACATACTGGATAACGATAGGAGGAGACAAATGGGTTTTTGGATCTGACCAGCACGATCACCTTTTCACACTAGCCCATCCAGCAGTCCTGTCACTTCCCCCTGGTCGCGTCCCCGGTTATCGTCATAAATCATCAGAGTATCCAGCTGGGAATGCCTGCTGAGTTTCTGCACCTTCCGCACATTTCCATCAGTGGCGTCCAGTGCAGCAGTAATAGCGCTGTGGCGAATGCGATGGGGTGACATCACCTTTTTGACTCCAGCCTTAGCACAGTAACGCTTAACGACCTTGAGGATGGCATCACCAGTGAGTCGGTGGCCAGAGTGCTTAAAGTCGAGTGCAGTGAACAGTGGGGCATCATTTGGTAACAAGAGTGAACGAGATTCTAGCCAGTCTACTAGGGCAGCTGTAGTATTAATGCTCAGTTCGATGTCTTCTGACTGTATTCCTTTTCCTTTACCGAGGATGGAGAGTGTTCTGCTGTCTGAGTCAAAGTCAGATACATTCAGTTGAACAACTTCATTTCGCCGTAAAGCATTATCCCAGAGTAGTTTGAGCAGTGCGTAGTCTCGTTTACCTATTTGGGTAGAGCGATCACACCAACTTAAAATTCTGCTATAAGTCTGTGGACTAACACCAGTAGTATCGCGATAGCGCTGGACTTTCTCACCCTTGATATCCTCCAGGCTGTAATTGCAGACTCCAAGCTTCCTGCCCATTGCCACCAGGGACTTAATAGCAGCCAGGCGACGGTTAACAGTGGATTCCTTCAATCCTTTTTCAAACAGCTTGGCTTTGTACTTCAGCACCACTGCTGTGGCTTGGGGACGTTCCAGGTGAAGGAATTCCAGCACGGCATCCTGGGTGGGTTCAGTTCCCGTCATCTCACCGAAGAAATTTTTCAAATCTTTCTTGTATTCTCTCTTGGTATTAGGCGATCGCTTATCAGCGAGTAACTGTTGCAACACGTCTGGATCAGTGTCAAGGGTGTCAAAATGCCTCTCAATTTTCGCATTAAGGGACTGTTCAAGGGGAGAGAGGGACTGTTGAGTATGATACATAATCGTGATGGACAAGACAACTTTTCGATAACGGAGTGGGTAAAAAGTCACCTGAAGATAATTCTGGTATCTTAATTTGATTGGCAATGTAGCCTTAACTTGTCACCAATGCTATTAGTCTTTCTGATTAGTTTGATACTGTCAAAGGGAACTTTGTGATCGCTTCAATATTTCCGCTGCTAATGTTTCTGCCAAAGCCAAGCGGCAGGGACTGACTACACAGGAATACCTGGAACAGGAGACAGGCTACGAGAAGGTTGGCAGATTGTGGTTTTCTCCCCAGTTTTTATAAATATTTGTAAACAATAGGACTCTGGAGTACGGACTGTCAGACTTTGGAGTTTCGCACTCCTAACTAGTCTGAACTCCAGCGCTTTGTACGCTGTTTTTCCGTAACCTTTCCCAACATTTCTTTCCCCTGTTCCCAAAAATTCTCTGGTGCAGCCGATTCTTCAACTTGAAAATCAGCAACAGTTCTCACAGGCTGCCTTGGTCCAATTGGTTCAATTGGTTGTCTTGATATCTGGAATAGAAATACTGACTTAGGATTCCTGATTGAATCTCCAGTGTCGATACAGTGCTGTGCGGCTCCTAGCGATTGTGATAAGTGATGGCTTGCGATCGCCTCACATACCTTCTCATCCACCTCAATTCCAGCCTTATCAAGCTTGAAGAGTAAGTTTTGCGGAATTTTTTCACCTAGAAAATCCGGCTCGGAAGATTGATCTCTTCTAGAAAACTCTCCCAAGAATTGAGAAATTTCTTGTTTTCTCTCCTCAGAAATTTCTTCCTCGCAGTTGTCGGTATCTGTCTCAACTATCAGTTCATTCTTGTTGTCAATTACTTCTTCTTCTTGAGAATTTTCAGCCCTCCTTAGGTATGGTTTAGGAGATGTATTAGGAGATGTATTAAGAATACAATCTGAAACTGGACTATGGGTTGTCTGATTTTCAGATTGCCCATTGTCTGGTTCTTGAGAATCCATAGTCTGGTTTTCGACAGGCAAAATTTTTTCAATTATTTGGTGATCCACCAGCCGATAAGCCCAGGCTCTATCAGTAGGCCATCGCTTAGCCTGCCTTCTCTCGATTACTCCAGCCTCAAGAAGCTTTTTCAGGTGCACGTGGATGGTGTCCCTGCAATAACCAAGCTCCTTGGCTAGAGAAGACAGAGTCAGCCACACCCACTCATCCTGTCCTTGTGATCGCTTAGTGTATGCCCAGCCGTCCAGCCAGCTGACAATGGCAGCTTGGCACTTATTTTTGAAAGCCCCCATATATTCCTGCAAGATATTGATTGGATGCTGAACTTCTCCGAGAACGCTTGAGGTAAAGGTCATTTATCCTTCCCCCCGTTTGCAATTGTTTATACTATTAGTCATAATTGAGATCCTTTCTATGGTTCTGCTTTCTCTTCTTGGAAGCAGAGCTTGTTTTTTTTCGAACGGATATCGTGGACAGAGAAAATTGAGGGAAGCCATTTGGATTCTGCTCCTTTTAGATAAATGATTCGTCATTAAAGAGCGACCGCTATGCGACCATTCTGACCCTCTGTAATGAGGGTGATGTGCTGAAGTGACCCTTAAACTGAGGAAATAGCGGTGATGGTGTACAATCCTCGCTAGCCTTGGCAACAGTATAGTAAAGGTATGTGTCATAATGATGTTCACTAACAATACAGATCTCACCTAGATAATTTCTAGGTGAGTCCTTAAGAACATTAGAATTTACTTCAAACAATATGTCAATTAAAGTTAACCTTCATTAACAAACCCGGAGAACAAAGTGAAGTGGGGCAATGCATTTAATAAAATTCTCCGAGATTATGGTGTGAGCGCCAAATGGTTGTCAGAAAAGACCGGGCTTTCACAACAAGCTATATCTGCCTTCAGGAAGGGCAAATCTAGTATGACAACTGACAACCTGGACATGCTTTTGTCGGAACTACCCTTTGAGGCAAAGAGTACATTCTTTGCACTAGTTCTAGGCGGACACCTTCCCCCCGCACAGTGTCCAACAATTGAAGAGCTGGCTGAGGATCTTCCGAGAGAAAAGAAGAAAAAGCTTGCGATCATACTTGTGGAAGCGATCGCAAAGGAGCCATCACGAGAACCGTCTTTACAAAAAGTTCATTAAAGTTTACATATTCACCTGAATAGTTTTTTGACACTCCTCTGTCTGAAGGCGATCTGTCTGAAGGCGAGGGGATTCTTCCTTCAGCCTAACTCCTGTGCAATCTGTTTAGATGGTGCGTAAGTACTAAGCCTAATTCAATCGTCCATTATCTGTTAAGCTGTTATCACAACGCTTAACTACATATAACGCATCTGGGAACTGAGATAATGGGCAATATCCAGAAGCAACAAACGCTAGAAAGAGATGATTATCTTAGGTTTCGATTGCCTGAGGCTCTGAAGGAGAGATTTAAGCTGTATTGTTACCTAAAGGGCATAACAATGTCGGATACTGTTAGGGAGATGATTGAGGAGGTTTTGAGAAACGAGGATTTAGAAAAACTATTACAGGAAAAACTGTTACAGGAAAAGCTCAGAGACAATAGTGAATGATTAGTCACAATCTCTGAAGGAGTGACAAGCAAGCTGAAGGCTTGATTCCAGAGAGCTTTTTACCCCATTGACCTCCTCAAAGATAATTGTTTATTGAAAATGAAACAGCATTACGCCGGGTTGTAGATTGTTCCATCGGGCATTATTGCACCACTGAGAAGAGCTTCTCCCAAGTCAACCTCCTTTAGGTCTACCCCTTTCAGAGTTGCTCCAGTTAGCTCTGCGCCATGTAAATTAGCACCACTTAAATTAGTCTCCGTCAAGTCAGTACCCGTTAAATTTGCCCCTAATAAATTGGCTCCTTCCAGATTGGCTCCTTCTAGGGAAGCCTCACTCAGGTTTGACCCCCATAGATCAGCCTTACTTAGGTCAGCTCCACTCAGGTTAGCCTTACTTAGGTCAGCTCCACTCAGGTTAGCCCCATTGAGATTTACCTCAACAAGTGACACACCAGGGGCAATTAAGTATGCTCCGCGCTCGGTGGGGTCAAAACTAGAAGGAAATTGAGTCGCTTCGTTGTAAAATGCTCCCTCAAAGGAAACACCGTCCAGAATTGTGTTGCTCAGATCTACCCCAAACAAGTTAGCCTTACTCAGGTCAGCTCCCCTCAGGTCAGCCTCATTGAGATTTACCTCAACAAGTGACACACCAGGGGCAATTAAGTATGCTCCGCGCTTGGTGGGGTCAAAACTAGAAGGAAATTGAGTCGCTTCGTTGTAAAATGCTCCCTCAAAGGAAGCACCGTCCAGAATTGTGTTGCTCAGATCTACCCCAAACAAGTTAGCCTTACTCAGGTCAGCTCCCCTCAGGTCAGCTCCCCTTAGGTCAGCTCCACTCAGATTTACCCTGACTAGCGATAAACTATTCGCAATTAAGTAAGCCCCATGCTCGGTAGGGTCAAAACCACAAGGAAATTGAGTTGCTTCGTTGTATAGTGCTTCCTGAAAGTTTGCTTCAAGAAGGTTAGTGGAGCTCAGATCTACCCCAAACAGGTTTACCTTCCTCAAAGAAGCTTTACTTAAATTTGCTCCTTTTAGGTTTGAGAGCCACAGATCAGCTCCCTTCAAATCAGCTCCACTCAAATCTGTTCTGCTTAGTTCTGCTTCCCATAATTTTGCTCCACTTAACTTAGCTTCACTCAAATTGGCTTTCTCTAGAGTGATTCCGAAAAGGTTGCTTTGACTTAGATCAGCGCCGCACAAGTCAGCTTCACTCAGATCTACTCCACTGAGGTTTGCTTCACTGAGGTCTGCTCCTCGCAGCGACACCCTAGGAGCAATTAAGTATGCTCCTACTCTTGCCGGGTAAAAATCTTGGGGAAACTTAGTTGTTTGGTCGTAAAGTGCGTTTTTTAGGTTTGTTTCTAGAAGATTAGTAGAACTCAGGTCTGTTCCAAATAGGTTGGACTGGCTCAAATCAGCTCCACTCAAATCGGCTCCACTCAAATCAGCTCCACTCAAATCGGCTCCACTCAAATCGGCTCCACTTAAATTAGCTTCCTTCAGATTGGTTTTCCACAGGTCACTTCTACTCAAATTAGCATTACTCAGGTTGGCACTATTTAGGTCTACGACACTCAAATTGGAAAGAGCGAGTAAAGCGCGAGGAGCGATTAAATAGGCTCCTGCCGATTTGGGGTCGAAATTTGGTGGGAACTGGGTTGCTTCGTTGTATAGTGTGGCTTGAAAATTGGCTTCGTGCAGTACTACATTACTTAAATTAGCCTCTCTCAGATTGGCTCCGAGTAGATTTGCTCCACTGAGGTTAGCACCAGTCAGGTCAGCTCCGAGTAGATCTACCCCATTGAGGTTAGTACCAGTTAAGTTAGCTTCACTGAGGTTGGCTCGCCATAAAGAAGCTCGTTGAAGGTCTAGCTCACTCAAGTTGGCTTTACTCAAGTCTGTTCCACTAAAATCTCTTTCCCCTACTGCATATTTCTCGCGAAGTTCTTCAGCATCCATTTCTATTGCCTCTAACACCTGCATTGACTAATCTTCCATTTCCTGTGCGATACAAACCCTTTTTTATACTTCCAGGTAGAAAATTTCAGTTTTTTTGAATTTATTTTGTGTTTGTTAAGATGTTTATTTTTTTGAGTTTTAGCATACCCTCAACAGTAATTTAAAAAAAAACTGGCATTGTTTTTCTTTGACTTCATAAAGTATCTCTTTAGCTAATTATTTTTGACCATGTTGCAAAAGTCTTTGGAAGAGGATTTGATTACTTCCCCTGGAAGTTCAGGCTCCCAAGCCCAGATTACATAATTTTTTGGAGTTTTAGTAATGGCTGTTTTTTGAACAGATGAACCTAGCTTAGCCATTAATTCTAGAACTTTTTCCCTAGTTTCTAAAGCTCTGAAAAAACTGTAGTAGTCACCATTTACTTCAATTGCAAATAGGTGTCGCTCTAAATGGGGCATCTTAATCCTGCAGGTTTGATACTCCCGAGGTGATTCTAGGATTTTTACGATTTTATTGAAGCCTAAGTCCAAAGAATTATTTTCATAAGGTACTTGGGACAAGTTCAATCTCTCTGAAATTGTTGAGGTGGCTGTAGTTTGATTAGATGTAGTCCCTTGAGGAGTAACAACTTGTGATAAAGTTTTAATCCCAATTATAGTTGTTGTCTCAGTGGTGTTGTGGTCAGTTATAGATTGATTGGAGAAAACTTCATTATTCGTGGAAAAATTGATTGCTGTGAGTGTTGCAGTAGCCGCTACAGCGGCATCAGCTTCTGGTCGGTATTCTGGCAATTTTGCTACTTCTGGCTGTGTTTTATTGTCCCCTGAAAAAAGTTGTGGATGAGAAGAAGAATCTTTTGTCAGAGCTGATTTACGGCTTTGCTGCCACCTCCTGTTTACCTCGACGGTGGCAATGCCTGCTCCAACACTGACCACGATAGCAAATCCAATATAAGGAATTGCGACTTCTTTATGCTGACCATTAAATATCGGCTGAATTTCGCCACTATAAAAGGGTAGTTCGACAACTACCGATTCAGATTTGATTAAAGCAAACGGTATAGTCAAAGTGGAAAATACAGCACTAGAGACAAATACCGCTGGGAGTAAAACGCTACTAAGGGGAGAATTGTTCATATTCAATATAAAAGGTGTCAGGTAATGAAATTTTTAATTTATGCACTAAGACTGAAACCTGAATTAATATTATTTTGGGAATAACAACTCTTTCTTGATTTGTTATTTATAAACCATTAACCTAAAACCTTTTATTTAAAACCTGATATATTTTGATCCATGATGCAAGTCTGAGTTTTAGCCTGAACTTTGCAAATTTCCTCTCGGAGGTAAAGCCTGGAGTGAGTGAATTAACTGATTTGGGTTCAGTAAAAATAGAGGCGGTTCATCATTATTAAGAATGATTAATGCGCTGACACAGCGAATATTTCCCTCATTAATATAGTCCGATGTCAGAGGAGAAAAAGCTGACTCAGGAACCCGTTGTAAAGAAGGCGGGGCATCAATCGGTAATCCCACCAGTTTTCCTTGAGAGTCCTGGACAATCAAGAGGTAGCGCTCTGCAACTCCCTTTAGCTGTTTGGTTGATTGAGGACTAAGACTACCCCCAGATAAATATTGTTTCGGTGCTTCCCGAAAAATCCGACTTTTTACGTCTATGACGATTAATTCTTGATCTTGATAAAGTGTCAGACTTACCCCAGCTCCCTCTGAAGCTCCATAAACTTGACCCATGGGGATAACTTTTTGGACAGCTCTAATAGGCAAGGCAAAGCCTTCATTCTCTAAACGAAAAACAATCAGTTGTTGGGTGGCTCTAGCGTTGCGAGTAGTAGAGCGTCTGCGGGAAGTAAGAGGAGAAAAAACAGCCATGATTAGCGTGTGAAGTAACCTTTGATATGGTTATTTTTTATCGCAAAAATTTAGTTTAAAACCCTATCCTATCAGAAGAAAGAGTATCAATTAATTAATTGCTTTAAAGTTCGTAATAACTGCCGCTCATTGTAAGGCTTAGAAAAATAGGCAGTTGCACCCAAAGTCATTGCTAGTTGGCGATGCTTATCGCCACTACGGGAGGTAAGCATCGCAATCGGTAAATCGCTGAAGGTGGGGTCTGATTTTATACGAGCCAAAAAGCCATAACCATCGAGACGAGGCATTTCAATGTCACAAATGACTGCTTCAACAAGCAATCCACCGAGCAGTTTTTCAACTGCATCTTGACCATCTTTTGCCTGTTCCACCAAATACCCAGCTTTTTCTAAAGCTAAGGCTAAAAACCGGCGGACATTAATTGAGTCATCAACAACAAGAATGGTATCTTTTTTGCTAGTAGGTATTGCCAAGGCTGGTGGATTGTTCCAGGAAACAGTACCTTCGCTCTTAGAGTAACCTGGTGTTGAATATAGAGTGTTTGATGCTTGCTGTGTGCTACTGCGCCCCGCTTCGCCATCACAACTGGCAATCCAGCGCAGCAGCTCAGAAGCATCAACCAGTGGCACGACTTTACCATCGCCGAGAATCGCACAGGTGGCGAAGCCAGGAGGCATGACTAGGGGTTCTTCAACTTGGCGGATGGCCACTTCCTGCTCACCCCAGCAGCGATCCACTTGGATCCCTTGCAAATGATCGCCTTGACTAATCATTAGCACAGTCGGCTCACTAATGCTGGGTATCCCTTCAGACATCGTTACTCTACGAGGGCAGTAAAACTTCAGCCAAGACCCCAAGCGAGTTAATGGAATCATCTCCCCTTCCCATCTGAGGACTTCACTGCCAGGGGTTGTTAGTACCATGTCCGAGCGCAGTAGGAGCATCTCCTCAATTGCATCTGTGGTAAATGCCAATAGCATGCCATTGCTTTCTACCAGCAGTACTCGTGCCACTGAGAGAGTAAATGGAACTGTCAGAGTAAAGGTAGTTCCCTGACCTGGAGTAGTATCAACTCTGATATCGCCACGGATTTCCTTGAGGTTATTGCGAACGACATCCATGCCTACACCTCGACCCGAGAGGTCGGTGACTTGGTCAGCGGTGCTAAATCCTGGTTCAAAAATCAGTGATAGCAGCTCATCCTCACTAGCGGCGGCGAGAAGCTCAGCATCCAAACCCATGGCTCCGGCTCGCTCCCTAATTTTGTTAAGTTTGATACCGTTACCGTCATCACTGATAGTAATCAGAGTCTGGTTACCTCGGTGAGCTGCTTTAATTTCAATCGTTCCCTTGCTCGATTTACCTTGAGCCTGACGAGTTGCAGGGTCTTCAATCCCATGGTCGAAGGCATTACGCACTAGATGCATCAAGGGGTCGCTCAGAGCCTCTAGGATACTGCGATCAATCAAGGTTCCCTTACCTAAAACTTTGAGTTCGACTTGTTTTCCATGTTGCAAGGATAAATCTCTTAGTGCTCTAGTGAATCGCCCCACCAATTCTGATAAGGGGCGCATCCGTAAACGGGTGAGGTTGGTTTGCAGTTGTTTAGTTGTTCGGTTTAATTCACGAGCTGTAGAGTCTGTATCTTCAAGACCAAGTGTAATATCAGAAGTGACTTCTTGAATCTGGACGATGGTTTCCATCACTTCCATTGACAGCAGGTGTAAATCGCTGTATTGATCCATTTCTAAGGCATCAAACCCAGAGACGGAAAGGGTATGAAGGTTTGTTGTTCTACCTGGATTGGTAGCTGAGTATTCTCTCCCTCTCCCGAGAGTTCGAGAAGCAGTTAATACTAAACCCGTCCCTATAACAGCCTCTGTTGCTGCACCTTGGGTTGCAACTTTATCGTAGGTAGTCCGCAGGCGCATATTCAACTGTTCCAGAATACTAACTCGGCGGCTGAGAGTTTCAATCATGCTACGCAAACGATCCAAGTTCAAACCCATGCCGTTGCGCTCAATGGTGAGTTCGCCAAATAGATCATTGAGACTATCTAGCTGCCGGACTGGAATGCGGACTGTATTTTCATGAGTTTCCTTGATTTGATTTGATGGGGCGCGTCGTCGTTTATTTTCTTGCCATTTGAAGTCCGAAGCTTGAACTTCCGTAGCTTGAGTGGAGCTATACTCCACGGAACCAATTCTTGCTCCGGCTTCCTGATCTCCAACGGTGACTTCTTTGGAAAGAGATGTGCCTGATGATGTTACAGTAATTGGTTCTTCTATTACATCAGATGCTTGCAGGCTGGCTACCGCCAGCTGTTCCGGAGACAAATCAAATTCCGCTGCAGCATCAAATTCCGCTGCCACGTCAAATTCCGCTGCAAATACCTCCGACGTGCCATTTTCCTCTACTGCCGCGCTGCTTTCTCCAAGAGTGGGTGCACTTTCTGTTGGTGTTGGGAGGCTTGCCGGTTGGGTAAGGAGTGTCGAAGAGCGAATTCCTGCTCCTTCGAGCTGTGTAGGTATGCTATTAATTTGACCAACCAGCACCAAAGCTTGTGATCGCCTCCAGGCTTGTAGTGCTAGTTCAGCCGTCTCTTGAACCTGTTCTGGGGCAACAAGCATCTGTTGAATGACAGATTCACATAGGCTCTTAAATGCCTCCAACTGTAGCATTTCCCCCAAACCCCCTAGCTCTTGAGCCATGATTGAGAGTTCTTCTTCTAAGCAAGGGGTTTGGGGGTCAGCCAAAACCCCCTCAAGGCGATTTAGACACCCCTCAACTTCTGTTTCAAATAAAAGAGCTGCCACATTTGTCCCTTCTTCTGCCCCCAGCATAGTAGATGCGTCGTCGGCAACTGGATCTCCTAGGCGCTCATGCAGCTCTTCAAAAACCGGGTCACCTACTGATGTGAGCCACTGTCCATCAACGTCACTTCCCTGGCGATTGAGGGTAAGTACTTGACGCAGGCGGTCTACTGCCTTCAACAGCAAGCTTTCCAGCTCTGCATCAATGGAAATAGAGTTTCTCTGAGCTTTCAAAACTTTGAAAGAATCTTCCAGACGGTGAGCCAGCTGACTCAAGGTTCCAAACCCCATCATCCCGGCACCACCCTTAACAGAATGAGCTGCTCGCAAGACAGCATCCATTTGCTGAGCATCAATGTAGCTACCTTCCAAACCAAGGAGTACGGATTCAATGGTATCTAGGTAATCCTGAGCTTCTTCGAGAAACTGGAGTTTAATTTCAAGTTCCTTGTCTTGTGTCATCTGTCTTTCCTGCTGGAGACTCCTAGGTGTTAGGTGTTGGTTAGTAGCTGTTAGGTAGTAGGTAGTAGATGGTAGTTAAAACTTTATACCTAATAGCTAAAATTGACTCCCGTTAGAACGCGGTGGTGCTTTTCTTGATAAATGGCTGACTAATCGCCAACATTGAACGTACCCACAGATGCCTGTAATTCCTGAGCAATTCCCACGGTTTCTTGGAGAGAGCGAGAAATTGTCCTTGTGGAATCAGATGTGCGCTCAGAAACTAAGGCAATATCCTTCATTAATTCAGTAACAGTTTGAGATGTCTCAGCTCCAGACACAGTAGCATTTTTAATCGATTGTACGAGCTGGTCTATCTGCTTCGATACTTCTACAATCTGACTCAAACTCTGCTTGGCATCCTCAACTAAATGAGTACCTTCCACCACTTGAGTGGTACCCAATTCCATTGCCTCAACAACTTCCGCAGTTTCTTGTTGAATGTTCTCAACAATCTGTTCAATTTCTTTGGTAGCCGCCGCTGAACGAGCCGCTAGCTCCCCAACTTCTTCAGCAACTACCGCAAATCCCTGACCCTCTTCACCGGCTCTAGCTGCTTCAATACCAGCGTTGATAGCTAACAAGTTAGTTTGCAAAGCAATTTGGTTAATCAAGGAAACCACCTTGGAAATCTGCTGAGATGATTCTCCCAAACGCTTGACTTTTTTCGCTGTTTGAGATACAGTTTTCCGCAAACTGAGGATATTTTCTACCGAGCGCTCCATTGCACGACCGCCGGTTTCTGCTGTATTCGAGGCGGTGCGAGCCACAGCAGCAGCTTGACGAGCGTTCTCTGCTACCTCTTGAATTGAACGGGTCATTTGCTCAACCGAATCCAGAGTGCGGGTCGTTTCCTCGGCTTGTTTGAGAGCGTCTTCAGAAAGTTGACGAATCGCCCCTTCGTTATTCGAGAGTGAAGTGTTGACCTGAGTCGCAGCATCTTTCACTTGGGTGACAATGCCCCGTAGACTTTCAATCACTGCATTGAAGAAGTCAGCAACGGTGCCAATTTCCCCAGCGGTGACATCTGCCCGCACGGTGAGGTCACCTCGAGCCGCTCCCTCCACATCGCTGAGAAGTTCCAAAAGCTGAAGCTGGAGTGCTTCTTTTTGCTGACGTTGTTCTTGAGAAACTGCTTCAGCGTCAATAAGTGCTTGTTCTCGTGAGGCAAGCAAAGTAACCTGCTCCAGAGCAAAGCCAATTTGACCGGCTATCTGTCTGAAAAAGTTGATTTCCGACTCCTGCCAGCGTCGGGTACCTGAACACTGATGAGTCACCAATAGACCGAGTAATTTACCCTCTGACAAAATTGGAGCGACCAAATTCGCCTGGACTTTGAAGGGTTCTAGTTGACCCAGGTAACATTCTGTCAGACCAGCGTTGTAAATGTTCTCAACTGCCTTGACACGACCACGTTGGTACTTTTCGACATAGCGGTCGGCAAAACAGGGGTCAGCAATATTTGCTCCTAGGGATTTCGGCCAGTCACGCCCGACTGATTCAGCAACAATGGTTCCTTGCCAGTTATCGTCAAAGAGATAGATAACTGTTCGGTCTGTTTTCAAGGTTTCTCGAACGCCTGTAATTGCTGCATTGTAGATGTCTTCAATTTTGAGCGATTCCCGGATGTGAGAGGTAATTTGATTCAATTGTTGGGCTTGCTCCGTTGCCTGAGCTTGTTTTTTCAGGAGACTCGCTTGCTCGAGGGCAAAACCCATTTGAATCGCTACCTGCTGGAAGAAATTGATCTCGAGTTCATGCCAAGCTCGGGGGCCTGAACATTGATGGGCAGATAACAAACCTATCAGCTGATCCTCTACCAGAATAGGCACTACTAAATTCGCCTTAATTTTGAAGGGTTCTAGGAGATCCAAGTGACACTGGCTAAGTCCAGCTTCGTGAATGTTTTCCAGTGCTTGTATCCGACCTCTCCTATACCTTTCAACATATTCGTCTGCAAAGCATTGATCAGAAATTTTTTCCCCTAGGGCACTGAACCAACTCTGCTCTAATGACTCGGCGACGAAGGTCCCGTGCGAGTTCTCATCAAGGAGACAGACAAGTGTACGATCCGCTCCGAGCGATTCTCGAGTTCCGTTGACAGCTGCACTGAAAATCTCTTGTTGGTCAAGAGATTTACGCATGCGGAGAGTAATTTGATTCAATTTTTGAGCTTGCTCTGCGGCTATAGCTTGCTGATAAAGGAGATCTGCTTGGTCTAGGGCTAAGCCAAGTTGGGTTGTAACCTCAGCAAACAAATTGAGCTCTGCATCTAGCCAAATCCGGGGTTTAGCCAAGGAGTGAGCACAGAGCCAGCCATATACTTTGTCACCTCTGATGATGGGTGCCATCATATACCCCTTAACCTGTAGCTGTTCCATGATCGCGTATTCCCAATCAGCGAGATTGGCGTACTCAATGTTATCCACTGTCCGGAGCGACTCACGGCGGGGCAGTTCTTCCGTGTCTCCTTCTTTCAAGGGAGCGTCCAAGGTTTTCGAGAGAGTTTTGAGCCAACCCGGCGCCACTGATTCAGCAGTGATAGTAGCACGAGCGTAATCATCGAAGCGACAGATAACAGCCCGGTCGAGGTTGAGAGCAGTTCTGAGCTCTGCCACTGTTGTTTTTAAAATCTCGTCCTGGTTGAGTGAGGAGCGAATGCGTGGTGTCACATCTTTCCAACGTTGTATCCGCTCTGCTTCGGCGGCTTTCTGGGTGGCCAATGTTAAACTACTTAAAGATACACCGACTTGCCCTGCCAATTCTTTGAGGAAGTCTATTTCAGACTGCTGCCAATCTCGGATACCAGAACACTGATGTGCCACCAATAAGCCTACTAGAACATCGCCTGAGACGATAGGAACAACTAAATTAGCCTTTACCTGTAGCCGTGCTAATAGCTCTATGTGGGCTGTGGAATAATTGGTTGTCTGGACATTAGAAGTCGCGACAATACGCCCTCTCCGATACTCTTCTAGGATTTTTCTGGGAATACAAGGGTCGGTGATTTTGTCGCTCAGCGCTCGCGGCCACCCCGATTCAATTGCTTCAGCGACAATAGTGCCACTCCAATCAGATTCAAAACCATAGACAACAACCCGATCTACGCTTAGCTGATGAAGAGCTTCTCGAACTGCCCGGTCAAAAATGAACTGTCTGTCTCCTTTACTGGCGGCATTGACTGTGTCTGCATAGACCTGGAGTTGTTCAAGAGAGGCTTTTTGGCTTTCTAAGAGAGTTTGAAACTGGTCTGCCATATGATTGATGTTGGAGCCCAAGACAGCGAGTTCGTCTTGTCCTTCCATATTCAGGCGGGTATTGAATTCCCCTTGACCTAGTTTCTTCACAGCTTCTGTTGAGGAGAGAACTGGCTTGATAGCTCGTTTGGCAAGAACCATTCCAGCAATACCAGCTAGCACAGCAGTTGCCCCAGTTCGCAATAACAGGAGCGTGAGGTTTGGGGTTGGCTGATCTGTACTGGGCTGATTCGACCCCTTCTCGGAGCGCTCGCCAATTTCTTGCTTGACCGAAACATAGTCGGCTATCCCAATACCGAGTACTGGGAGTGCACCAAGAGCAACTGCTAAAACTGTTGCTTTGGTTCCTAAGCTCAGCCTCCTCCACCAAGACACTTTATTTGATTTTTGAGCTTGTACGTAGGCAGGAGGTTTACTCACTACCTCAATGGTCGCCAAATCCATTACCGATTGAGAGTTGGCTGTGGGGCGACTATAGCTGTTGCGGGTTACGCTAGATGTTCCTGTCGTTGGTACAGCTTTGTGATCGCTGTTAATGTTATCCGGAATTTGGTTGTTACTATTGTTGGCTGGATCCAATTGTTTAACCATAAAATAAGCACCATTATAAATTGTTGAAAAGTTGTTAGTTGGAAAGAAAGTTAGTAGTTATTATTGGTTGCGAATAACTGTCTAATTTTGGTCACTATTGCTGTGCATTACGCATAATCGCCTCAGCATCTAGTAATAATAAAATTTCTTCTTCTTGCAAGATACATCCCCGTAAATAGGGAACTATACTCGATGACACTTGTTCGAGTGGGGATTGAATACATTCAGATGTTAGGCGTATCACACCTTCAACCGCAGCGACAATTAGCCCTAGAGTTGCTAATTCATTACGGATAATTACTATGTTGTACTGCTGAATATTTGTTTCTACTCCTGATAAGCCCAACATTCTTGCCAAATCAATTACCCATAGTACACGAGAGCGCCGATTCAATAATCCCATTACATACGCGGGCATATTCGGCATTGGTGTCAGACGACTAGGCGCTAAAACAATAACTTCTTGTGCCTGAGTCATGGATAAAACAGCAGGGGTTTGTTGAGTTAACTGAAACTTGAGATAAGTATCCCCCTGATTTTTAGCAAGTAGGGGTTGGTTTGGAAGGAGAGAAAGTGAATTTTTAGCGGTCGATAAATCGAGCATAATTAACTATAAAATTCAGGGATAATCCCACTCATAAAAAGAACATTAATGTCAAACAGCGACGGATTTAATGGCACGAATAATTTGCTCACGTGTAAAAGGTTTAGTGATGTAAGCATCAGCTCCTTGTTTCATACCCCAAAGGCGATCAATTTCCTGGTTTTTAGAAGAACAAATAACAATTGGTACTTTCTCAGTAGCAGGATGAGTTTTGAGACGGCGACATAACTCAAAACCACTCATTCCTGGCATAACCACATCAGTGATAATGACATCAGGTTTTTGCTCTGCTACTTTATTTAGAGCTTCTTTTGCACCAATTGCATTGATAACGTTATAACCACTTTCTCTTAGATAATGACTCATTAACTCCAACTCAGACAGGGTATCTTCTACAATCAAAACTGTGCTCATTAAAGTTGTACTCATGGCTCACTTTACTAAATTTACTTACCAATAATTAACATATTTTTTTGTCTAAACAAATCTAAGATAAGTGCTTAAACACCATTTTTAGTAACTCTGATTGGTTAAACGGTTTTGTCAAATAGCCTGATGCCCTCACCAGTTTTGCTTTTGCTCGGTCTAGAAACCCTGTATTTCCAGTCACCATGATGATTGGGGTAGTTTTGAAAAGTGGATGCTTTCGCAACAAAGAACATAACTCATAGCCATCTAAGTTGGGCATCTCAACATCAAGCAAAATTAGGTCTGGCTTAATCCGGACAACTTGCATTAGAGCCCTGACTGGGTCATTAATCATAACAACTGAGAAACTTTTATCATCCAAGAATGAATTAATTGCATTTAACACAGTTGGACTATCATCAATGCAAGCAATACTATAGGTACTTTTGGCTGTATTACCTCTATCATTTTTCCCAGAATTTTTAGAATTATTTCCAGTATAAGTAGGGAGGTTTGTTGTTAATTTTTTTTGATTGGCATTTAGTTTTTGTGACCCATTATTTTGTCCTGAAGCATTACTAGGGGGTAAAGCAGCTATACCAGTCGATGCTGAAGACTGCTTACGTCGCAACTGTTCGTAACAGCGTTCAACCAGTTTTCGGAGCTCTAGTCTACAAAACTTAGGAATTTCCTCAACTTTGTCCCGGTCAACTAATTGGTAAGTTCCTTCTTTAACTCCCAGAAGTGACTCCATCACTTCTTCTGCTAGTTCTTCAATTAGAGTTGCTGCCTGAGATGAGTTGAGATACTGTTGATTAACCAACCAGCAAATTGCTCGGTAATCAGGATTTTGACCGGACTTACTCTCCAAGTCTGATTCAAATATCAGGCGAACTTGAACTCTAACTGCACTGACAAGGGTAGGGACTTGACGGCTGAGGCCACGTAAGTGACGATCAAGCCGCTCAAAAGGGTCAACAGAATCTGAGGCGTAGATCAGTTTGCCCTGTTCTAAATAGATTGACCAGACAACAGAACCACTAGATACTTGTAAACAACCATTAGCCTGACGACTAGATAATTGTGCTAATAACGAGAGCGGGTTTAACCTTTGAGAAGATCTGTAGCTAGTCATAGAAATGGTGTTCATTTGTATCTACCTTGGTCTCATCAAAAATGCATCCTCTAATAACCAAAAAACTATGTCTCATGGTAGATAAACAAGTAGCTTACTTGTTTATCTACCATTTTAACAGTTTTTTTGCTTAAAAAAAGCAAAGTCACAATGAATAAATGAAAAACTAGATAAAGATTTTGTAAGCTTTTATTTAAACTCTCGAGAGATAATAATTAAAGAATTAATTGATATTATTTAGATTGAATTTTATTAATTTATTCTCAGTTTTTCCTGACGTATTAGCTATTTAATGAATTAGCGACTACCCACAATAACACCACTACAGTTGTACTATTAAGGGTGTCAATTAAGAGTCTTCAAAAGCAGTTGAATTTTAGAAAGCTGCTGCCGTTTTAATGATTCTGGGAAACTTAACTCAATAGCTACTGGTCTAATGGTTGGACTTTGCTCGGAATCCTCTAACTTTGGAGGATGGTAAATCGCTAATTCTTCTATCGTTTCAAACCGAGCCAACAAACTTTGAGGCTGTGGACTATTTACCTCCTGAGATATTAGTAAACCGATTAACGGTCGTGTGTGTAGCATTGTCTCCAGATTGAAGATTTCGTTACCATCTAATTCCAACCTTAAATCTTGAGTCCCCATTTCCGTTAATTTCGCGCTGATAGAGTGACTGCCCCCACCATCCCAGTAAAGCTGTGCTACGGCCTCAACTCGTTTGCGTACAGTACTTTTGATACCCATCTTCTGGGCAATTGCTGGTTGGAATTCACGGAAGACACGCTTTATTGCTGTAAGGATGAACCTTAAAGATTCCCAGGGATTGTCTACCTCAGCGCGTGTTTGGGAGTACCACTCTTTGACGTCGGAATAGATCACTAGAGTTAGATCATCTATCTGAGAACGAGTAAGATTTACAAAATCAATGAAAAGTTTTGCTTGAAGCTTACTCGTAGCACTTGCCCTAATTACCCGACCATTTAGCAGTACCCGTGCACCATAGTCTCCCACCAACTCTAATTTGATTTCATCAGCGATATTTGGCCATTCATCCAAAAGAATTTGGGTACCGCTCTCACTAATGTCAACAGTTTTACCTGTCCAACTCTGGTTACCACTATGAATCACAGCGGTTAACTTCCTCGGTAGGCGATGTGTCCGACGGAGTTGGGGTTGCTCGAACGCCACTAAACAGGCAGCCACAAGCAAAAACAAGTTAAAAGTGCCCCAGAACATATTGATGAGAACAGCCTGGGTATCCTCTGGACTAAGTAACAGCCAAAAAGGTACGGCAAGCAAAGAAGCAGCAGAAATTGCGCTGACGATTACCAGGTATCGTACTGAATCAAAGTCAAAGTTCCGCTCAGTGACGGTTAGCCCCTTATCAGTCACATTAAAAGAACCGAGTTTTGGGTTAACTACGGCTAAAAGAGTAACAATTCCCGCTTGGAATGACATGGCAAACTCAAAAATCTCATTCCAGAAGGAGAAACGGACATGTTTGTAGGGAATGTGATTGGTCTGCATCGATAAAATAATATGAGGTAGGGCATAGAATAAAGTTTCTAGACCCAGACCTTTGACTGAGTTGATGCCAAACAATAAAAATAGGGGAGGGGCGATAGCATACATCAACCGGGGATAACCATAGAAGAAGTGGGATGTGGCACTGAAGTAGCAAATCCGCTGGGGAATTGTCAGATTCAGTTTCGGGTTGATCAGCGGGTTTTCTAATCGCAAAATCTGAGCCATGCCCCTTGCCCAGCGAACTTGTTGCCCAACATAGGAAGAGAACATCTCAGGGGCAAGACCTGCCACCATAATCTTGTCATAGTAGATTGATTTGTAGCCCAGAGAATGCAGACGGAAGGCAGTGTGACAGTCTTCGGTAACGGTTTCCGTAGCAATCCCACCTACTTGGAGAGCGTACTCTTTGCGAATCACCGCCGCCGAGCCACAAAAGAAGGCTGCATTCCAAAAATCATTACCCTTTTGTAGCACCTTATAAAACAGTTCATTACCCACAGGAATTTTTCCCCCTGTGAGGAGATTGCGCTCAAACGGGTCGGGGTTATAGAACCAGTGGGGTGTTTGTACAAAAGCAAGTTTTTCATCTCTTAAAAAGAAACCGACTGTGTTCTGAAGAAAATTTCGGGTTGGCATGTGGTCACAGTCTAGAATTAGCACCAAATCGCCATCTGTGCGCTTAAATGCTGTGTTGATATTACCGGCTTTCGCGTGCTCGTTATTGTCCCGAGTCATCATGGTTACGCCAAGTTCTTCGCATGTTTGGCGCAGTTCTTCTCGACGGGCTTTATATTTTTCGGCTCGACCATCATCCAATACATAAATTTTCTTTTTGTCCGCTGGATAATCAATAGCTATAGCGGCTAATGTAGTCTTCCGAACAATCTCAACATCTTCGTTATAAGTGGGAATATAAATATCAACTTTTAACCACTCTTCTTGGGGAAAATTTGAAAGATCAACTGGTTTGCGATCTTTGATTTTGAGAGTTTGAAAATATGCAAGTACAAGAGTACTAATTGCATAAAGTTCTGCCACAAACAACAATAAAGAGAAGGTCGCATTAAGCCAGTCTTCTAAATTCAGAGTATAGCTGGTGCGATAATAAAGATAACGAATTGTTGTAACAATACTCAGTAAAACTAAAAATAAGTGAATATATTCGCTATTTTTTTTGCTATTGCATTGCTCCTCTATTTGTAGAGCAATACGTCCTACAAATAGTAACAACACTGCTACCAAACCTTGCTGCCAAATAGCTGGACGTGCTGTAATTAATGGAGTTACTAAAAATAATCCGCAAATAATCAACAACAGTAGTTGATTGTTGGTCAGTAATTGAAAAACCTGATCAAAAGCATTAGGCAGTAATTCTACAAGCCATTGAGCAACTTGCTCGCGCTGCTCTTGAGAAACACGAAAGCGCTTAAGGCTTATCTTTGACTTAACTTTTGAGGATAGACTCGTCATAAAAAAGTTATTTGTTATTTGTTGTTGCTTATTGGTTGTTGAATTTCTCCAACACGCCAATATACGGCTACCAACTCTTCAACAAAGTCTTCCTTAATCTGGAAGAATAAGGAGTCTTAACGTAGTAAATGTTGCACCTGATGTAAGCTTTTTTTGGTCTGACTACTCAGAGCCAGTAGCACCCGTTTGTCATTCTAAGGAGATATAATTTCCTTGATGACATCATCGTTGTCGGGGGATGGAAGAACTTTGCTTTCGTCCAAGGAGTGTGATTAGTCATCTCCTAGTTCAAAGCCATCTCCACCGAAAGGTTCTGGAAAGGGAAATTTTGCCCTTATACCAATCTCTACTAAATGTAACTTATCTCACTGCTCATCTGGCAAGGGAGGAGGAGAGGGAGTGTGAACTACCCAGCGCTAAGCTTACGCTCTCTTCGTTATAAACAGTTCTTGATAAAGCTTATCCGGAAGATTTGTAAATTTTATCGGAATTGACCAATAAAATTTACTTGGGAGATGTCCATGTATCCCGACACCAAATAATAGATTATGGTGCAGGACCCTTCACTTCTTTCGAGGGCAAGCTTATAGCTCCCCCAAGCCCCCACCATTAGTTAATACCGCTCCCAGTAAGGCTGAAAACCTCGGCGTTTCAGGATGTCCACTTCCAATAGCTGGATTCGTCTTTCCAGCTCAGGGTTAGACTCTCCCGCCTGGGCTTCTTGTTCGGCGTTGAGTTCCCTAAACTCTGCAAGCGCTTGGAAGCGAAAATCTTGAGCCACACTCAGTTCCGCCAGGTTGCGGCGAGCTTCCAGATAACCAGGGCTAATTTCGAGAACCCTCTCATAGAATTTGCGGGCGGAAATATACAACTGCTGCGTGAAGCGCACTCCTCCCAACGCCATCAGGGCACCGATGTTATCAGGCTCCCTTGCCAAAATCTCTTGGTAAGCTTGGTTTGCCAGATCCAAATCGTTCAAAGAGAAAGCTAACTCTCCCTGCACAAAGTAAGCACTTAGGTTTTCGGGATTGCGAGCAATCAATTCCTCCACCTCAGCTTTTGCCAACTCAGGGTCTCGCTCAGCAATTACCTGCAACCTACGCAGTTGGACTGGAGTGTTATCTGGATCGACTTCCAGCAGAGCAAGGTACAGCTCCTCTCGTTCTGGGGATGGGGGCAGAGCACCCACTAGACTAAATAATTCCGGGGGTAAATCAGTTGAAGGTCTGGTCTGTAACCATTCGTCTAGTACTGCTTCCGCTGAGCTAGCTGAAATACGCTTGGTTTGGTAGGCAAGACTAGTACGCCCCAGTTTAATCACCAAATCATTGGGATTGCGTTGGAGCAGTTGGTCGTAGATGGCGATCGCCTCGTCTGGACGACCTTGGGCGATACGGATTCCCGCTAACCCTCGCAGAGCGCTATTGAGCAGTTCGTTACTGGGGTTTTGCTGAATAATCCCCTCATACCGAGCCGCACTAGCTCCCAGGTTTCCTTCACGTCGGTCTATCTCTGCTAGCAATAACTCAGGTGTCAGGTCATTAGATCCCTCTGGGGTGGCACGGTAAGCCGAGATCGCCTGCTTTGCTTCCTCCAACTGGTTACGCTGGATTAACATCTGAGCGATACGGAAATTCAAAAACGGCACGTCCACGCCATTGGCAAGTAAACTTTGGTAAACCGGAAACAGTTCTGGGTCTGGTGGGTCTAGGGGCACCAAAGCTTGAGCTAGTGATCGCTGCTCGGCAAGTGTACTTGGCAAGGGTTGAAGTACCGAGAGCAGACGCTGCTGTAGTTCGACTCGGGTCGATGAAACCCAGTTGACCTTCTAAGGCTAGCTGCTTCACCAACAGGCTGCGGTTATTCGGCTGCTGCTGAGTTAGCTGTCGATAAATCTCCAAGGCTGCTACTCGCTCAGAAGGTAACTCACTCAGGACATCAGCCACTTCTCTTTGCAAAGCCAAGGAGGGATTCTCAGTCGAGGCGAGTACCTGACGGTACAGAGTCGCAGCTTCCCGATAAAGGTCAGTGCGGCGCTCACGACGACCAATGGAGGAGAGGGCTCGCGCTAAAGCCAGAGTGGCATCCTCTCGACCCCGCAAAGGCTCTAGTACTTCCAATGCCCTTGCTAACTGTCCATTAGCTTGATAAGCTTGGGCGAGGTCTGACCGCAGCTGAATCTCAGTTCCATCCAGTTTCTGGGATTGGCTTAGCTGATCCGAAAGAATCTGAATAGCCTGAGCAGGATTACCAGTTTCTCTGAGTGCCACTGCGTAAGCTCCCAAGGCATTGTTGGGAACTGATGAACCTGTGGCTTGATAACGATTAAAGAGTTCCAGCCCCGTTTGGTAATCTCCACTAAAGGTATAGATTTGGGCAGCTCCTAGAATCATTTCTGGACTCGGATTGCTTTGGAGAACAATTTCGTAATCTGCTAATGATTCGGCAAAACGCCCTTGGTAACCCAATAGCAAAGCACGTTGAGCACGAGCTTCTAGATCATTAGGGGTCAGGTTTAACAAAGTGGTGAGTGCCTCAATCCCACGAGGCTGCCACTCAGAACGGTAAACACCCATCTCACCCACAGCCTTGAGGGCAGTTTGGTTTGTTGGGGTCGGAGTCCAGCACTTGGTTATAGGCAGCCCAGGCATCAGCGTCGCGTCCTGCTCGCTGATAGGCGATTGCCAGACCTAGCCTAGCTTCCTTTGATTGGGGAGAGCGCAACAGAGCCTGTTCAAATGCTGCGATCGCACCATCCACCCATCCTTTATTCAAAAGCTCGTAACCCCGCTGCACTGCCGCCGGAGCTTGCGCAACCGCTGCTGATACTAGCAAATCAACGGGGGCGAGAATCAATCCCCCAGCTAACCCCAACAAAAGCAAGCAGAGCCACCAACGAGGACACGCCATCCTGTGCTGTTTAGGGGGGGAAGATAAAACTGGAAATTTCCACTGTACTGTGTAGTTCGTCCATACCTAAAAACTAAAAGTAGTAACGAGAAAGTTTATGCTTGTTGAGACGTCTATCAAGGGAAAATCTGCCAATCTGTTCTTACCCGAAATCCCATAATCACATCAGAAAATTCATCCCGTGCTTGCAGAGTAACCCCCGCCCGGAAATTGGGGGAAATGCGGGCATCATAGAACAACTCCCACACATCAGGCTCCTTGTCCCCACGTATGCGACGCCCATCTTCGTCAGATAAATTACGACCATAGCCGAACCCCAAGCGGTCATCTTCCATAAACAAATCCAAGAAGTTGAGTCCCACGCTATAGGTATCCGCCCCCCGATCCAGTTCACGATTTTCATGCCAGCCATAGCGAGCAAACAGTCCCAGGTTGATTTCTGGAATAAAATACTCCCCATTGATACCAAAGGCATCCTCCCTGTCACCGTTCTGGGTGCCACGTTCAAAAAACGGAGCTTGATTAATGGGAAATCCAACAATACCGTCCCGTCCTGTATCTTCGTTTGTAGAGTAGGTAGCACGAATAATCCCATTTCCAGCCCGGAAACCAATCTCCCCAGCAAAAGCATCTAAAGCAAAATCTCCAAGATTCCGATTTGAAGAAAATGCAGCACCTTTCGCCTCAATATTGTCAGTGATATTCCAGTTCAACAGCACTCCTATACGAGAACCAATTCCCGCCGTTGCCAGAGCCGGATTGGTCTGAAACGCATTGTTAAAGAAATGGGTAGTATTATCCTTAGCAAAGCTATTACGGTCAAAATAAGAAGTCAGATCCATCAAACCAACTACCAAGCGAAGATTAGGATAGTCGGGAAGATTTCCAGTAAAATACAGTTCACTCAGATTTAATCCCGAGTCCTCCGTACCCGCAAAGTCATTTCCCGTTGCCAAATCCACAATCGCACCAAACAACGCATTAGGAGAAACCGGATAAAATCCCCGCAACCGCAACCGCGCCGATGAGTCAACCTGATTCAGGAATACTCCTTGTACATCAAGGGAGGGAGATAATGGATCTACGCCCCCTGAATTCTGAGAACTTGAGTCGGCTTCTGGTTCATCTTCTCCCACCCCTTGTGCCACCGATGGAGCCAGAGCAGGTTGAACCCCACTGAGCGCAGCTGCTCCTGTTGTAGCCCAAGCACCAGTGAGTTCCGCTGCGCTAACGCTATCAGCTCCAGTTAATGAAGAAAAAGGTGCATTACCCTCAACAGAGTCCAGCATTGGTGCAACAGTGGGTAGCGCTGGTGTAGGAACCGATTGTGCCAGCCTTCGTGCGTCAATAGCTGGAAATTGAGCCTGTAAATCGCTCTGCTCAAAAGTTGTACTGGCTGATGAGGCAGATAATGGATAAACTGGAAGCGCAGGATTAACTGCCGCCACTGTTTTTGGTTGCGGTTGAACTTGGACAGGGTGAGTTTGCCTTAATTGGGTTCCTTGGGTGAATTCGGTTCTTTGAACCTGATTGGGAGAATTAATATTACTTAGCTGAGCAAGAGATGGATGAGTTGGAACGATAACTGCCTCTTCTGACAGATTATCAGAAGGATTTGCAATTAACTCTACATTTTCATCCATGACCAAGAGATTTAGACTATCAGCAGTGTGTATCTCCCAGCTGCTCTCTGCAATAGTCTGTTCGCAAAGCTCTCTATTAGCACAAAAGTCCACTTCTGCTGTCTGGAAAGATTTCCCATCCACAATCTCTTGATGAGCTTCCGTGGGGAAATTCTCCTCACTTGCCAGGTAACTGGTATGGCTGGTTGGTTCTTCTTCAAAGGTTTGATCCGGAAGACTGGCAGATTGCTCTGAAAGATAAGCTTGGGCTGGTTGAGTCCCCAGGATAGCAGCCACCGAAAAGAGCGATAGAGCTCCCGTTGAAATTGAGCCAATAGATAGGAGGTAACTCAGCTTTGGAGACTGCCGTAAGGCAAGATTTATTTGTTTATCTGTATCGCTAGATTTTTGAATTATGCTTTTCATTAGCACTGCAGTCACCGATAGGCGTACTTGAGTAGCAAAACTGTCTATTATTCCTTTTCCGAAGTCTGAAAAGATTCCTCCGGAAATTTAGATAAATTTTTGCTATTAAATTAGAGATTAAGACGGATAGTTTCTTTGAATGTTTCCGTCTATATTCTTATATTTGAATACTGAATATAATTTATTTATTTTTATTTATAGTCATTAATTTATTTATAGTCACAGATGATATTATTCACAGTAATACCTGGTAAATTTTAGACGATAAAATTAATAAATGAGGATAATTAATGAAGCTATTTTGCTTAAAACATGGTAATTTTTTGGATTTTTTATTGATGATAAAACTACTAATAAAAAAGAATTTGTATCCCATCAAAGAGTTAGTTAGCATTGCACTACTGTTAATTTGGTGTACTGGATGTTCCCAAGTACCATTACCAGTACAACAATTGCCAAATCTCTTACCAGGCATACATTCAAAAGCGGATTTTCAAATGCGTGTAACACATAAAGGTAATGAGGGGAAATATGAGGTAGTAGGGAACACCAATCTTCCAGATGATAGTCGTATCGCGGTAGCGGCTATTAGATATCTGCGCCCTGATAAGCAGTTATCTCAGGACATCAACCCAGAAACTACCTATTCCATTTTGGATTATAAAGATACCAAGGTAAATAAAGGGAAATGGGAGATTACCCTGAACCTCTGGAAAACTGCACCAGATGGTCAGTTAACTGAAGACTGGCAACTGGAGCAGTCTGAACTTGGGCTGGAGCTAGAACCAGTTCCGGAAGTAACCTTCCTTGCCACTCTTTCTCCAACCATTCAGTTTTGGGAAGTAGAACGGCAGTTAAACAAGCAGGGCATCAAGGTTGCTAATAGCGTTATCCGCAGTACAGCCGATGGTGAAAGGTATGTCCAGACAAGTCAAGTTCTGCCTATTGACTTACCGACTGGTAAAACCACACCACCCTCACAACAACCAGAAGACGTTAATGGTGGCTGGGGACCTCGGTACTTGCTGATACCAGAACCACCAATTATTTACAAACTCGAAAAGCTGCATTGCGACGCACGAATGAGCCGCTTTCACCTGAAGAGTTTTTGTAATACCAAAAATTCAAAGTCCTGACATGGCGTAAATAGAAGGTTCGTGTCACCAGGTGCAGCCTGTGGCTGAAATGACTGCCATATATAGCTTATAGCCCATGAATCACTCAATTATCTCTACTCGATTTTTCTGCCCAATTAATAAGTTTTACCAATATGTCTTAATATATGCATTTGACAAGTAATTTAAAATCTGCACTTTTAATAAATTTCTGAAAATACGACGTTCTCTTCTCCTATGCTGGCTCAATCAAGGCTTGTCAAAAAGCGATAGGGAAGAGGAGTAATGGTCAAACCACATTGGGAAACCGGAAGAATTAATTGAAAACTGGACGCTTCTACCAACAGAATTAGAACTGGTTTCCCAAAAAGTAGGAGGCAATCAAATTGGTTTTGCACTCCTGCTCAAACATTTTCAGCTTTTTGCCCACTTTCCTGATGAAAAATCATCCATACCTCAAATTATTATCTCTTACTTAGCTAGTCAATTAATATTCCTGAAAATAGAATCTCAGATTTGATTGGCAAGGTCGTTCGGCAAAAGTTTATCGGGTTGAAATTCGTCGTTTATTTAATTTTCGAGTTGCCACTGTCCAAGATTCGGTACAAATGAGTGAATGGCTCATTCAAGAAATATTGCCGAATGAACAAAGACTAGAATCACTTACTGAACTTGTTTATCAAAGATGGAGAGAGTTACAAATTGAGCCCCCGACTCCAGAAAGACCCCGACGGCAAAGAACGTATCAACCGCATCAATTATGAAATCAGTGTTTTACAAGCCCTTAGAGAAAGATTGTGCTGTAAAGAAATCTGGGTAGTAGGAGCTAGTCGTTATCGTAATCCCGACGAAGATTTACCTACAGATTTTGAGGAGCACCGTCAAATTTACTATCAGCCCTAACTCTTCCTGAAAATGTAGAAACTTTTATTAGTGACTTACAACAAAAAATGGTTTCAGGGTTAGAGAAATTAGATAAAGGGATGCCCAAGAACAATGAGGTAACTATTATTGGTAAAAGTCAAGGCTTAATTAGGCTTCGCCCTTTTGAACCTGCCCCAGAACCAGTCAATCTCAAACAACTCAAGGGTGAAATCAATAATCTGTGGCATCAAACTAGTTTATTAGACATTCTCAAGAGACAGATTTAAGAGTAGGTTTTACTCGTAACTTTTAAAAGTCTGGGAACCAGAGAGATATCGACAAAGAAACTCTACAAAAGAGATTATTGCTCTGTCTCTACGGTCTGGGAACGAACACGGGATTGAAAAGAATTAATACAGGGATAAATGGGAAAATTATCAAGATTTACTCTATGTGCGCCGTCGCTACATTCATAAAGACAACTCCGCAGTGCGATTGCAGAGGTAATCAATGCCATCTTTGAGATTCGTTTACCTGAGATTTGGGGAGAAGGAACTACTACCTGTGCCAGTGACAGTAAACATTTTGGTGCATGGTCGCAGAATCTAATGACTCAATATCATCTGCGTTACGGTGGTCGGGGAGTAATGATCTATTGGCACGTCGAGAAGAAATCTACTTGTATCTATTCCCAACTCAAAACCTGTTCCAGTAGCGAAGTCGCCGCTATGATTGAAGGAGTTTTACGTCACTGTACTAGTATGGAGGTTGAGAAAACTATGTGATAGTCACGGACAAAGTGAAGTAGCTTTTGCTTTTACCTCACCTGTTGGGATTTCAGTTAATGCCCAGGCTCAAGCGGATTAAAACGCAGAAGTTGTATCGTCCTTTCACTGGTCAAAGTGATGCCTATCCTCATCTACAACCAATTATGACTCGTCCAATTAATTGGGATTTAATTCGTACTCAATACGACCAGATGGTTAAGTATGCTACGGCGTTGAGGTTGGGAACAGCAGAAACTGAAGCTATCCTTAAACGTTTTAGCAAAAATCCTTTCAAACATCCTACTTATCAGGCTTTGATGGAATTAGGTCGGGTGATAAAAACAATTTTCCTCTGTCAATATCTCGACTCGGAAGCTGTACGACGGGAAGTTAATGAAGGTTTGAATGTTGTGGAGAGATGGAATGGGGTCAATGATTTTATCTTTTATGGTAAGGGTGGTGAGTTTGCCTCAAATCGCTTGGAAACTCAGGAATTATCGTGTTATCTTTGCACTTGTTGCAAATATGTTTAGTCTATGTAAACACTTTGATGATTCAGAGTGTCTTATCCCAGGAACATTGGGAGAAGAAGTTGAGTGCCACTGATAAAAGAGCGATTACACCTTTGCTTTTTGGTCATGTCAATCCTTATGGTACGTTCAAGTTGGATATGAATTATAGAATTGCTTGGCTAACACAACCCTATGTCGCTTAATCAGTGAAGAAACTTTCAAATCTTTGGGGTGACATCTGCGTATAGCGAACTGTGTGGTGAATATTCTTATGACCCAAATAATCTTGAATTGCCCTAGTATCATGTCCCATAGCTGCTAAATAGTAGCCACAAGCGTGGCGTAATTGATGGGGATGAACCTTTAATGGGAGCCTAGCTTTTTCTCCGGCTCTGGCTACGATGTGGCGAATTGAACGAGTTGATAGAGGAGCCTTGCGTTCAGAACGAAAACGTATTGGGTATCAGGATAATCTCTTTGAAGTTGGCGCAAGGCTCTGAGTTCAGGAGAACGTAGCGGATGAATACTATCATGACCATGTTTGGCTCTTCTGACTTCTATGTGCTCCGACTAAATCTATCTGCAACCATTTCAAAGCGACTAATTCAGCGGTTCTTAGTCCCGTGGCGAAACATCAGTAGAATAATTGCTCCATCTCTGACACCATGACGACCTACTTTTTTGCTGCTTGGATCATGGCTAGTACTTCGTCCAAGCGCAGATATTCTCGAACTCTATTGGATAATTTTTTCGGCGGGGGAGTATGAGTAGAAAAGAACTTTGCCGAAAATGGAAGTTGGGCAGTGATTTGTAGCATGGGTCAAGTCCTCATGCTGGGGTTGATATCTTTAGCATACTTTGCCTAAAAGGAGACAAACTAGGCAAAGTTATTATTTGTATTACTTATAAATCAAACCCCAAAAAGGGGTTGACTTTTGTCACATAGTCTAAGGCTGCACCTGGTGACACGAACCTTCTATTTACGCCGACATACTGGATAACGATAGGAGGAGACAAATGGGTTTTTGGATCTGACCAGCACGATCACCTTTTCACACTAGCCCATCCAGCAGTCCTGTCACTTCCCCCTGGTCGCGTCCCCGGTTATCGTCATAAATCATCAGAGTATCCAGCTGGGAATGCCTGCTGAGTTTCTGCACCTTCCGCACATTTCCATCAGTGGCGTCCAGTGCAGCAGTAATAGCGCTGTGGCGAATGCGATGGGGTGACATCACCTTTTTGACTCCAGCCTTAGCACAGTAACGCTTAACGACCTTGAGGATGGCATCACCAGTGAGTCGGTGGCCAGAGTGCTTAAAGTCGAGTGCAGTGAACAGTGGGGCATCATTTGGTAACAAGAGTGAACGAGATTCTAGCCAGTCTACTAGGGCAGCTGTAGTATTAATGCTCAGTTCGATGTCTTCTGACTGTATTCCTTTTCCTTTACCGAGGATGGAGAGTGTTCTGCTGTCTGAGTCAAAGTCAGATACATTCAGTTGAACAACTTCATTTCGCCGTAAAGCATTATCCCAGAGTAGTTTGAGCAGTGCGTAG
>CBDCVG010000026.1:0-30891 GCA_965222765.1 Caldora sp. | reverse complement strand
CATTGATTATGCGGGTAAGGCTACGATTCATACAGGAAAGGCAACAGACATCCCCTTACTTCAATTAGCCACTACCGCAGACCAATATAATGCCCGTGTGATTGTTATGGGAGCGAAGTGGGATGCAATCTCAGATATTGCAGCTGAAGAAGTAGCTAATCTCAATGGGTTGCTACCAGAACGGAATACCGTCCAAATGCTCATGGATGGCTTGAGTGATAAAATCTCCGAGAAGGAGCATGAGCTGGTCGTGTTCGGAAATCGAGCGGAGGGTATGGATGGCTTATTTTCCGGTCAGAGGGTAGACACGCTTGATATTCCCGCTGGTACGAACCTTCATGAAGAGCCAGCCCTTGATTTATTTGATAGGATACGGGGTTTGCTCAAAGAGTTTCATAAGCGCTCATTGCTAACAGCAATGGCGACTAAGATGCTTTGTACGATTGACCTCTATGACTCATTGTGCCGAAAATTCCCTGATTCAGAAGGCACTCCTCTGGAGCGATTAACCAGAGCCGGTAGAGGGATGTATGTCAGGGAAATTGAACCAGTTAACGAACTCACCAGCGATTTACTAGAGCAGTTTGGCGTTCACACACCAGGAGCAAACCGCGATCGCTTTATGGTTTACGAGGATCGCATACCGGAAGAGGGTGAAGTTACTCGACCTGGAATCATGCGGCAGTTCTTTGCGATGGACAGAACCCCAGTTCGCCAAGATTCAGATTTAGGTTATTCGATGACTGCCTATTGTGCCACTACAGAGGTGCAGTTTAGAGAACCCTTCAGAGCTTTGTATATAGATTACGACAAGTTCGCGGCTTAGGAAGAAGACGCGGGGACGCGGGGACGCGGAGACGCGGAGATATGAGGAAGGAGGGAGGGAATGGGAAATATACGTTCGTTCAAACTCACTAACATTTAGGAGAAATAACCGACACCATGCCTTCACCAATTGTCAAGCGTATGCAATACTTTCCAGAGCGTGAACCACCTCGTCCTCGTGCTGGGAGGCGAATTTTCCAGACATACAAAGGAGGAAATGTTGAGTTTATTCCAGGACAAGTTACTGACATCTCGGCAGAGCAGTGGGAAACGCTCAAAAAGGACAATACCATAGCAATTCTAATCGAAGCCAAAGCGCTTGTTGAGCAGAACATTCCATTACCAAAGGGGGCATTGGAAGCCACTCCGTTTACAACCATCAAACATATAGTTGATAATTGTACCGATGCAGATAAGCTGACAGAATTAGCTCAAAAGGCTACCACGCCTGAACTACAAGAGTTAATTGGAAGTAGAGCTGATGCATTGAGCAGACAGTTGGCGGATATACGTAAACTCTTTCCTCTAGCTAAGAAAATCACCGAAGTCTCTGAATTAACAGTTGATGATGCTCGACCCGTAATTCAACAAGAAACTGACCTGGAAAAATTAAGGGAATGGGCATTAGACCCACGCTCTAGTCTTCGTGCGATCGTTGAATCAAGGATAAGAGAGTTAACGAAAGGAGCTGCTTAGAGTTAAAGATGGCTACTGTTTTCTCAGATCCAAAACTTTGGCAGCACGGCGACTTCACTTTCACCGTTCATGATGGCGCAACCACGGTTAACAGCAGGGGGAATATTGTCAGCAGTGGTAGGGAAATTACCGTCACCTTCAAGTTCAAACCATCAGGTAAATCCATTATTACCAATAGTGAGCCTGGGACTGGACTAACGGAAGAATATCAGTGTCGTGTGGTTGCCGTTGATGGGGATTTTGAAAAAGTCACACTTCCAGTAGAAATCAAGCCTGGGGATGTGGGGTTGGGAATGCTTAACCAAAGACCATGCCGTGTGGTTGTCAAGGGGATAGGGCAATCCAGTCTCTCTCCCATCCTGAGCCAAATTCTAGGTGAAAGTATCAAACTCGATGTCAGCTACCAAATTAGGAGGGAATCCTGATGATTAAAATCTCTGTTGATGGTAAACAACTAAAACGAGATGTTGGATTGGTGCGATCGCGAGTCTCTAATCTTCAACCTCCACTTAGGGGATTTGGACACTACCTGGAGCAGGAGACAGAGAAACAGTTCAACACAGAAACTGACCCTCAAGGAAGACCGTGGGCAGAATTGAAACCATCAACCTTACAGCAGAAACGGGCTAAAGGTTACCCAGATGACATTTTAACCGCCACTGGGGAAATGCGTTCTACTGTCTACAGTATTCCCTCTAGAAGGTCACTGGAATTTGGTATTCGCGACCCCAAAGCACGATGGCATCAATACGGGACTAGCAAAATGCCCCAACGCCAAATCATCGGAATTACACCAAAGCGGCTCTCTCATGGAAGCAAACTCATCAAAGTCTGGATTTTGGGGAGGCGTCGATAATGTTGGATTATGAAGCCTTTGATACGGAGATCGCAACCCGTTTAGCTCCGGTGCGTGAGGCACTAGCAGGTATACCCGTCGCGGCTTTACCCAAGGAGGCGGGTAAGTTTGGCTCTGACCAATTTGAGTCAGTGGACTGGCTTTTCCCAGACTATCAAGGAATACCAAGGGAGTCAAAACGCCACAGCCAGGACGTAAGGATGACTTTGCTTGTACGGTTAGCCTTCAATGACCGCTATTCGGATGATCCAAATTTTACACGAGCTATGGATTGGGTAGAGCAGCAGGTTCTGGGGTTATTAGTTTACCACCGCTTACCTGGTGCAAATACTGATTTAGAGGTGGAGGGAGGGAGGTCATTTGCACCCGTGGCAGGGAGGTGGGTTAAAGAGATTCGTTTCACTTTTGAGACAACCATTGTGCCTATTGAAGTCCCCAAAGAAAACCCCCCATTGGTCACATTGGTTCGCACCACCGATTCAGTTGGAGTTTTAGCAGAGGTGGAGAAATGACTCTAGACAGAGGTCTTAAGATACAAGTAGTCGAGACGACCGCCGTATCATTGCCACACACAGAAACCGCGATCGCCATTATTGGAGTGGCAAGTGATACCAATGCTACTGCTGACTTGAACAAGCTGTATCTGGTGAGTAACTCAGCACAAGCTCGTTCTCTACTTGGTACTCAGCAGCTGGGAGATACTTTACCTCTTGCTGTACCAGTTCCTCAACGTTATGGTGCTGGTAAAATCCTGGCTTGTAGGGTTGAGGGGGGTGCAAGCGTTGAAGACAATGTTACTGCTGCTCTTGACTTGCTACCGAACTCTTACGGTATGTTTGGCTTCAACCCTGATGTGATTATGACTCCAGGTTTTAGTAGTGAGGCTGTACTTGTTAAGGGGTTGGAGGTAGCTGATAAGGTAGGAGCTGTTTTTATCTCTACTTTTCCTCCTGGAGTATCGCCAACTGATGCTCTTGCTACCAGGGATACTCCAGGAGTGGGGTTGGGTAGGAGGGACTCTAGATTAATTATCTGCTATGGTCATCTGCGCAATCAAGAGGATGAGAACAATTTAGAGGCATTAGAATTGCATCTAGCAGGTGCAATGGCAAGGCTTGATTCTCTTCAAAATTATGGCAGGATTCCCTCATCTCAAGAAATTCTGGGGGTTAGTTCCACAGAACCTGCCATCAGCATGAGTTATACAGATGAAAATGCGGAGTCAGAACAATTTAACGATAAAGGTGTGGTGACTATTAATCGTCAACCTGACCACTTTGTTACCTGGGGCGATCGCAATTCAGCATTTCCTGAAGATTTATCACCTCTGTCCATCATTTCGGTGGTTAGAGTCAGGGATAGAATCATTAAGATGGCAGAAGCTAGAGCGCAAAAATTCTTAGATTTGGAATCGAATAGGCGAACTGGAAATTTGTTAGCTACATCCCTCAATGATGGACTAGCAATCGAACAAAGAAGGGGAGCAATACAGCCGGGACATTTAGCTGAATTTATGGAGAATGAAAGCGATTACCAGGCTGGTAAGTTGGTGGGTAAGCTAACTTTTACTCCTTATACTCCGGTGCGATTAATCGAGTTAAAACCAGTTCTTAGTCTAACTATTTCAGTAGGAGGCTAGGAGGTGTTAGGTGTTAGGTTTTAGGTTTTTACAAGGTATTAGGTATTAAAAAATGTCTGCAAGGCAAATAAAAGACTGGCTAGCAACCATAATCGACAGAGATGGAACTCCTACGGATACACAGGGGATTGCCACAGAGTTGAATTTGCCGCCTCTTGAGTGGGATTTTGATGATGACAAAAGAGCTGGGGCTTACGGTACAATTAGCTACCCCTTAGCCCCTGGTTCAGTTGAAGCATCAATGACTTTTATGGGGATGTCTCCAGAACTGCATGACGCCATTATCAGTAGTATTGGTGGGGAGTTAACCCTCCAACTGGATGGAGCAGCTGAGGATATTGAAAGTGGTAATTCTATTAGGTATCAAGTCGTGATGCGTGGTGCAGTCGCACAAATACCTTTTGGTAGTTTCACTGCTCAAGAGAATGCTGAGTTTGAATTCGCAATGAGAGTTAATTACATTAAACGGACGTTTGGGTCAAGTGTCATGATTTACGACCCTAGGAACTGGGAGTTCTCAATTAATGGACGCAACTTATTGCAATCTAAAAAAGACGCTTTAGGATTATAAAAAAAATGAGTAAAAGAGGCAAGAAATACTCTCAAAGAAATAATCATCAGCCAAATAGCCATCAACTGACAACTGTCAGCACTCAGCTATTAGCTGATACCCCAAATATTGAGAATCAAAATGTTGAGGATAAAATCAACACAATCGTACCCTTGAACTGTGGTGTTAATGCGGTGTTACAACCGTTGTCTGCTAACGACTTTTTACTATTCCAAGAAAAAGCTATGACTCCGCGATCGCCTGGTGCTAGTGCTAGGGCAATTGGTAGGCAGGCAGCAGTTGAGTGGCTAATCAGAAAAGCTTACAAGGTTAATGATAAGCCCTTGACTGCTGATCTGATGGATGAATTTGGAGTAGAAGTCAAAGAATTTAACCAGCTTCTTTATCCAGTGTTGGGATTAGAAGGGGAGGTAACTTGTCATGATGACGCCACTGATGTTGGTGACTCAGATGATTTTACCTACGAAGGACGCAGAGTTACTAGAAAACCTATTTCTTGGAGATATGCGCTCAAGTTTCAGGATGAAATGAATAAGGGAGCTGCTGATGCCTACCGAAATATGATTACCCGGTTTTTTGAGATTGATGCCCAGCCGATTACTCCTGAAATGATGGCATCGCCAGATGGGGTGGGGGTGGGGTTGACGGCATTAATTTTCCAGCGCCTGGGGAAGTGTTTAAACTGATTCCCAATCGGGGAGATGTTATTACTATCTGCCGCTGGATGAACTGGAGTTTAACAGACTTTGACTGGTTTGAAGATGTAACCGAATTAGAGCCGTGGCTCAGGGAAATTATCTCAATGATGAAAACCGAAAATAAAGCCTTTTTAAGTAATAAGCAATGAAGAATTTAGAATTTAGAATTTAGAATTATTTTTTCTTAACTTATTACTTATTACTTATTACTTATTACTTAATTTCTGTCGGGAGGAAAGAACAATCGCCACCACTATCCCCATAAAAGTTGATGCTATCGTAAATGGTGCGATCGCGGGTTTCAATCAAGTGATTGAAGCTGGGCAACGTATGGGGTCACGGCTGCAAAGTATTGGGCAGTCTACACAACAGGTGGGGCAGAAATTAACAGTTGGCTTGACTGTTCCCATTACTGCTGGATTGGGTTTAGCGGTTAAGGAGGCTCTGGCTTTTGAGGAGGCGACGGCTGATTTAAACAAGGTGATAGGTGCATCGGATCAGGTGGTGAAGTCGTTTTCAGGTGATATTCTCAAGCTGTCTCGTGATATCCCCATTGCTGCTACAGGCTTACAACAAATAGCAGCAGCGGGTGCTCAGATGGGTATTCCTCAAAAGCAGCTTTTGAAATTTACAGAAATCACTGCTAAGGCTGGAGTAGCTTTTGACATTACGGCTGATAAGGCTGGGGAATCAATTGGGAAAATTTCCAACATTATGGGAGTGGGGATTGATGAGATTGAGAACCTGCTTGGCTCTATTAACCACCTTTCCAATAATATGGCAGCGAAGGCTCCAGAAATTGTCAACACCCTCCAAAGAATTGGTGGCACTGCTAAGGTTTTTGGACTGACGGCTGAAGAAGCAGCGGCTTTGGGTTCGGCATTTATCGCACTGGGTAAACCTCCAGAGGTGGCGGCGACGGGGATTAATGCCTTGTTGACTAAGATGCAGACAGCTACGGGACAAAGTAAAGGATTTAGGGAGGCATTGGGAGCCATTGGGTTGAGTGCTGAGGAATTAGAAAGGAGTGTTAGGGAGAAGGGTTCGCAGTCAATTGTTGATTTTCTCAAGCGGATTCAACAACTAGATGAGGCTGAAAGACCTAAGATTCTGCTGGAATTGTTTGGCTCCGAATACCAGGATGATATCTCGGTGGTGGCAACCAACCTGGGGGTTTTAGAGCAAGCCTTCGGACTGGTTAACGATCGCGCTAAAACTGCCACCAGTTTACAGGATGAGTTTGCAGCTAGGAGTGCCACTACCACCAATCAATTACAGCTGCTACAAAACAACTTTAGGGAAATTGGCATTACTATTGGCTCAGCCATCTTACCTGCCCTTAACAAGCTGCTTAAGGCTATCCAGCCTGTCATCATTGGCTTTGCTGACTTTGCCCAAGCCCATCCTAATATTGTAACGGTTGGGGTAGCCATTGCTGGTGTTGCTGCTGCGATCGGGCCACTGCTGATTGGCATTGGTGCGGTAGTTTCTGCTATTGGTTCACTGGGTGCTGTTCTTCCAGTGGCAGGAGCTGCACTTGCAGCTATTGTATCTCCTATTGGTTTGGTTGGTGTCGCGATCGCAGCTTTGGTTGTTGGTGTTGGGGTACTTATTGCTAAATGGGATGAACTTCCCCCAGGTGTTCGTAGTGCTGTTGAACAAGCTGGGAATCATATCAAGTCTTTCCCCCAAAATATTGCTCAAGTACCGTCAGCTATTGGGGCATTTATTGGACTGATTAAAGCTCATTTTATCAGACTGGGAGTTGAAATTAAGTTTCAGGTTACCAAGGTTACTAATACTTTCAAAACTTTAGTAAGTGCAGGTAAAGCCCAGTTTGCAGCATTATGGGCTGAAATTAAATCCCGGTTTGACCAAATCAAGCAGACGTTATTAAACTTTCCTACTATTGCTAGAAATGCTGGACAAAGCCTGGTTACAAGCTTCGCTGATGGTATTACCTCAAGTATTAGTCAAGCGACTTCTGCTGTTTCTAATCTAACCCAGAGAGTTAGAGATTTCTTGCCATCCAGTCCTGCTAAAGTTGGGGCACTCTCTGATTTAGATACATCTGGCATGAAGTTCGCTGAAACTTTTGCTAGTGGTATTGAAACCGGTATGGGAGCCGTTAAAAATACGATGGCTACCTTTACCGATGGGCTTTCCTCTCCCATTTCCGACTTAGGGTTAGCAAAGATTGGGCTAGTTCCTAGCAAAAATGCTCGTAATCTTATAGGAGAAGACTTGAATTTCCACGATAGGCTGTTTTCTGGTAATAGACAAATTTCTGGAGTTGCTACAGCTGGAGCCAGTAGTAATTTTAATGGTCAAATAACTGTTAATTTTTCTCCCAATATAACTATTAATGGAGGTGGTAATAGAAATGATGTTATTGAGGGTTTACGCCGATACGAACGAGAGCTGATGGATTTATTGAAGGATGCGCGTAGTCGTTGGAATAGGGGGCAGTTTTAATGGCGATTGGTAGCTTTGGTGATGTTTCGTTTGAAGTTCCAGAAACCTTGGGTGTATCTGGGGAATATGGTTTTCCTTTTGTTCAAGTAAGCAAGGTTTCTGGATACCCAGCTTTGCAGGTTGTGGGAGAAGAATTGGCAACAGTACAGGTAAGGCTGAGGTTTTCGGAGAATTACAACATCCCTAACCCTCAAGCTGGCTTTGATAATTTCCTGATTGCTGCTTCAGCGAGAGCGCCAAGACAGCTCAATATAGGAAAACAAATCTATGGATTGTACGTGATTGAACGCCTGAGGTGGGAGGTTACTGAAATGACGGATCAAGGTGATGCGTTAGTCATTGATTGCACAGTTAACTTTCTCCAGAGCAAGGATTAAAGCACCCTTGTGACTTGATGGAACAAGGGGGAAAAAGGAGATACCGAATGCCTTTAAGAAAACCAACGATATCTAGCTTTGTACTAAATGAAATAAATATCACTAATCAGATTGTTCCACGCCTTGCTAGCGTCACTTATCAAGACGAAGCTGGTGCGACTGGTTTGTTGGAGTTAGAACTAATATCCCCAACTTCTATTGAGCTTACCGAAGGTGATGCTATTGAGGTGAGAATCAAATATGCTGATAGTGATAGCGAAGTCAACACAGGTACTCATATCGTTGATGAGGTTACTATACAGCTAGCTCCCAATATTATCAGGATTGGAGCAAGAGCCTATGACTATAGATCAGGAGCCGCGACAAAAGAAGCTGTTGAATTCACAAATATTGGATTGACTTTTATCTTATGGAGGTTTGCCAATAACTTTAAGGCGGAAAAAGGTGGTACAAAGTTTCCTCTAAGGGTTGTCTCGAATGCACCTTCTAGTTTAGTAGTAGGGGTAGCTTCACAAGTTGGAGAGGACAACATAGTAAGAGCTAATTCTTGGCTTGAATTACTCAAGCAACTAGGTGATGATTATGGATACTGGTTTAATATCAAGTTTGGTGATTTGCTTTTTTTGTCTTACGAAGCACAAGAACAAGAAGCTAGTAGCGCTACTATTACTCCATCAGATTGTCTTCCGACTCCCCGGTTCACTCGCAGAACCAAAGATATTTTTAAAAGTGCTTTTGTGACCTATAAAACCTCAACAAATGAAGAGGATTTTGTACAGATTGATGATTCGACAGTAGCAACAACAGATATTTTAGATTTACGTGAAGAAGGAGTGTATTTTAATGAAGATTCAGCTATTGAAAGAGCAGCGGGGGCGCTCTCGTCTGCCAACAGAAATCGGCAGACAGTGAGGATGAAAACTGAAGGCAATGGTAGTTATATGGTTGGAGCTAATGTCTCACTCACTGGTTTTACGGGAAACATGGTTAACGGTAAATATGCGATTAGTCGTGCTATCCATCGCCTTGATTCTGATGGGTGGACAACGGATTTGGAAATGTACATGATTTTTAACTAAGAGGTGTTAGGTGTTAGGTATTAGGTATTAGGTTTTTTAATGGAAGTTTCTACTATTATTGAGTTACAGGAAAGCATTTCTGCTGTTCTGATGGACATAGAGAAAAGCAGGCTCTATGAAGCGATAGACCTGAATTCAACTGAGTCAATCAGAGTAGCCAAAAATGCCATCCTTGAAGCGATCGCACTTCACGAGCCACGGGTTACAGTAGTGGAAATTCGGGTCACCAGCGAGGGTAGAAAACTCGGCTTAGATATTGAGTGGAAACCTGTAGGGGACTTCTTGTTTGAGGAACTGCCATTTCTCACCTATGACGGCTCTACTGGTTATGATGGGAGTTTTGAATATAGCTGAATGAATTTAGAATGTAGAATGTAGAAAAAAAACAATTCTAAATTATAAATTCTAAATTATAAATTCTTTTTTACCCACTAAACTGCGCCAATAGTCCCTCACGAGATAATTGCCAAATCAATTGGGTGGATTCCTTGGCTGGCAATTGGCTCAAAGGCTCGACAATTTGGGATAATGCCTCATCTATTACCCCAAATTTTACCTCCAGCATACTTTCAACCATGAGACGCATTCCTTGTTGTTGTCCTTCCCGAAGAGCCTCTTCCCGCCATCGCAGATACAAAGGTGATAATTTCATGATTAAATTCTGCTCAATTTTGCTCACTAAACTGTGCCAGTAATTCCTCACGAGATAATTGCAAAATCAATTGAGTGGATTCCTTAGCTGGCAATTGGCTCAAAGGCTCGACAATTTGGGATAATGCCTCATCTATTACCCCAAATTTTACCTCCAGCATACTTTCAAGCATGAGACACATACCTTCTCGAAGAGCCTCTTCCCGCCATTGTAGATACAAAGGTGATAATTTCATGATTAAATTCTGCTCTTCGGTACAAAGGAGACTTAACAAACCAAACATCGATTTCTCGAACTTCCCCTGCAACACGACGGGGTGCTTTCACCTCACCAAAAGGAGCTAGTAATTCTTCTAGATACTCCTTAGCAAATTGGTCATGGGCAAACCGGGTCATTAATTAATAAAGATTGATTTTCAAGTATAATTATAGCGTTTTTTAAATCACAAATAACGTCAAATTAACTTGCTATAATTAGAGGCTATTATTAACTCATTACTCATTACTCATTACTCATTACTCATTACTCATTACTTAAAACCATCTCGCTGAAACATCGAACTCAAAAAGCTCCTTTTTCGAGTTGCGCTTCCGTACAGTTTGGATTTTGATATCTTTGAAGACAAGAGCTTTAAGCATGTCGGCATACAAGCGCTCGGTTGGTAATAGGATTCCGTAAAAGGTTGAATTGCCAACGATGTAGTGAACCTTTCCTCCGTGGTTCATTACCTTTCTTACAGCTTTGAGGTGAGTCCAGATATCTTCAAAATATTTAGCTACATAATTCGATAACAAAACACCGTTTTTGTTGTTGGAATGGGATATGCGATCAAGAATCTCTGTAAAATAACGAGGGGCAAACTCGTTACACTTGGGTTGCCATTCCAGCAAGCGGCTAGTGGCAACCCCCCAGGTTCCACCGATTGCCTGCCAGTCTAACTCGCCTGCTTCTCGCGACTCTTTTAAGTATCCTAGCCAATACATGTATGGTCTTAATTCTCGTATGTAGGACATGCGGTTGGGGTATGGTGGAGAAGTAAGAAGTAGGTCAAATTTTTCTTGTGTTAGTTCATTTAAGTGACGGGCATCACCGCCAATTATTTGGGATGGTTGTTGAGGATTGTTTAGCGCTGTTGTGAGGACGGCATCTAGCTCTGTCCTGTAGATGTTATCATAATTTTCAAGCCAGTCCAGATTTTCAAATATATCAGTTTGTTTGGTATCTTTGAATGACATTGACTGATGATTAAATGCTGCATTGGAGAGCTTGATTATTGTTCTACAGAATGCCACTAACAGAAGATTAGTTGATTTGTGTTTTTCTGGGAGCAGTGCATCTAATCCCCCTTTTAATCGGCACAAAAAAGTTAAGGCTAGTGGATTCCACCACCGTTCAATGTTGTGAATGGGAGGTGGAGCAACAGGTTTTACTTTGCCTTGAGATACAGCCAATAGTACTTGTTCTGCCTGTTGGTAAGCAAAATCAATATCGTCTGGGCTATAAAAATCTGTCTTGACTTTTCCTAACCATTGGAGGAAGGGATTGATGTCAACAGTGGTTGCTTGATGACCCTGTTGAGCGGCGCAAAGAGCTGTTGTTGCGGTTCCTGAAAATGGGTCGATAATTTTTAAGGGAAGGTTGAATTGTGCTAAAACTTCTCTAACAATCTTCACAGAGTAAGCAGGTGTTAGGCGCAACCATCCATGACGACCTTTTGTTTGATTATGTTTAAATGTATAGTCGCTACGCTGTTTAACTTGTATGTTGCTCATATATTAAGTAATAAGTAATAAGTAAAGAGTTCATCATAGAGTTATTTTGATGATAGTAAAGCTTCTAATACCACATCGACTTCGTTCTTGATCGTCTCGCTATTTCTCTCGAAGAAGGCTGCTAAATCATATCCGACAACATTCTTTACAAAATCGTAAGTGGATTTAAGAGGGTCATTAGCTCCTACCATTCCTGTCAAAATGAACCATTTTGAGGCGCGATATCTGAGGACAATATCGGTATCTATTTGTGATGAGAGAACCAGAATACAGGGAAAATAGGATTTTGTGTAGGCAGTCGCTGCGTTGGCTAGATCTGCATTTTGCCGTTTTGAATCCTTGCTTTTATATCCCTGCCGAACCTCGAATACTGCACCGGTGAGGCTGTTAATGATTGATGGTTCAACATCCAGATCCGCTGCTGCTGCTGCTATCCAAGCTTTTACTCGTTCACGGGCTGTAGTATCTTGGATATTCTCAAGGGGAATTCGAGCATCAAGGGAAAGTTTACGTTTTCGGTTTCCTGTCCCAGGAATCTCATAAGACCAATTAACTTGCTCTGATGTTAGCATCAGATAGTCAGTAAGTATTTCGCGGAACAGGTGTTCACACCCAATACCAATCTGACGATAAACACTTGTCATCCCGCCTGCTGCTTTGTGAGCAGCATATATTAAGGGGTTATCAAGACCGAACCAAGTGTAAAAAGAATCTGCTCTATAGAGCTTCTGGAAACCTTCGAGGGTATAGCCTTCAGATGTTCGTTGACCTAACTTCGGTCGGTAATTGGCACATACTCGTATTGGCGAGAGTATGATGTTTAGGTATTTTTCGTCTGAGTTAAGCACATTTTTGAGGGAACGGGGAATAGGGAATTCAATTGTTGAATCACTTGAGTAGTTTATGCCTGATTTTACCGAAAATGGAACTACCTTTCCCCCAGTCGCTCATATTGAACAAGGGGAGAAAGCGTTTAGCACTCTTGATAATCCGACACTTTCACCAGGAAAGCAGCTGCAAGCTTTGGTTAATCGAGATACCTATCTGAAAGGGTATGCTGAAGGGATAGCCACGGTACTGGGATTAGTTAGTGCTGGTGCTGGACAATTCCAACCCACCCCTCTGGGTTTGTTGGCGGGGTTGCCTTTGACACCTGATGGTAAACTGCCACCTAATAAGCTACTGGCGACTGATAGTGCGGGACAGATTGTAGCCATCGATAAGCCTGTAATTCAAACTGCGATCGCTAGCTTTGCTACTCTTAAAGACAGGAAACTTCCCAGCGGTGTTGGTGGTACGGGTAATACTGTTGATTGGATTAACAGGGACTTGAATTACCTGGTGACTGCTGGAGGTACAGATAACTGGATACAACTAGATACTGCTAGTAAGTCTTTTGATTTGACTGAGGGTTCTTATCTTATCAGTGCGATCGCGACGGCGACGATGGTGGATAAGCATCAGATTCGTATTCGTAGAGAGGATGGACAGGTTTGGGAGGGATTATCTACTCAAACCGTATCGGCGGCTTCCTTGGTTGGTCAATCTCTGACTACTTTATCTCATGTGTCTGAATCCTTTGAAGTGCCTGCTGGGGAAGTTCATAAATTTGCTATTCAGCATCGGATTTTTGATACTATTCCTGAGCGCTCCCTTGGTGCTGAAGTGGGGTCTGGGTTGGCTGAGGTTTATGTAATTTGTGATGTGTTTCGGGTTGTCTACAAGGAAGTCAGTTTTTGAGGTTTGAGATTAATAGTTTTTCTGTCGCCAAGATAGAGTAATGAGGAGTGGTGTGTAACAAACAAGTAATGTCGAACAACCGTTACCCCGATAATTGGTCAGAAATCGCCACAGCAATCAAAGAAGCAGCAAAATGGCGCTGTAGTAAGTGTGGATTGCAGTGCATTCGTCCTGGGGAAGATACCTCGCACCTATCGCATTCGGAGAGGATGGCAAAAACTCTCACGGTGCATCACTATAATCGCATTCCGGAGGATAATCGCCCTGAAAACTTAGTTGCACTCTGTACCGGGTGTCATCTGGCTTATCATCAGGGCGGTTTGTCTAATATCTCTCCTGGGCAGTTGTCACTGTTGTAGGTAGCGATCGTACTTCTTAGTAACAGTATATTTACTGAAGTTTTTTCCCAAAAAAAGTATTACTCTTGACAATGTCTTTAATGCTAGCTCAAGCATTTTGAATACAGGGAGCAAAGGTGAGGCATTGCTACTTATGGCACAAATTTCTAATTCTACCAACAACTCTTCTAATTTTAGTAGCGACTGGGTTGAGGGCGGCTGCTGGTTCTGAGGATATTTTTGTTCCCTACCACGAGGATATTAGGGAGAGCTTACCATCAGGTTGGTTGATGCGTTTACCCTCTGAAGTGCCGTCTAGCGGTTTGGTGGAGGATACACAGAGTCAATACAAGGTGCAGGTAATGTCTGAGGAAGAGGCAGCTGGCTTAACGGTTAGTCTGTTCAATTGTGAGGATGAGTCTCCTGGTTGTTTGGTAGGCAGCTTTGCCGTGAATTCTCCAGCTTCGGTTCAGGATGCTTGGCAACAGCATCAAGCAGGTGCAGCTCCAATTACCCTGGCAAAGGGTGTTCAGGGGTATTTTTTGGATGGTTCGAGACAGAACCCTCCTAGTCCATTTTCGTCGGTGATGTGGGAGCAGAATGGGCTGATTTATACGGCGCGGTTTCTGGCTCAGGAGCGGCAGAATATCCTCTGGATGGCTTATGCGATGGCGAATCAGACGCCGATTGCTAGTGAAGAGCCTGGGGGAGATGAAGGGAATGAACCGATAGTTGCTACCTCACCAGCTTTGCCTAGGGTTGAGCAGGTGGCTCTGCCAGCAGAGATTTTTACCCCTGTTTTGGAGGAAATTAGAGCTAGTTTGCCTGCTGGTTGGGGGATGCTTTTGCCTGATGAGGTGTTGTTGAGGGAGGATTCAGATGTTGAGGAGAAAAAGTACCATGCACAAGTGTTGTCTACTCCGGCTGGAGTTGGACTCACTGTAGGTATTTTCACTTGCAATGATGACTTGTTCTCTTGCTTAGTAGGTAGTTTTTCCGTTGAGAGTGAAGCTTCCTCAGAAGCTCAGCGTCGTTTTCGGCAACATCAAGCATCGGCAGCACCGATTACCCTGGCTCCTGATGTGCAGGGATATCAGCGGTTGGAATCTTTTATCCCTAACCCGCCTAGTCAATTTTATTCAGTAATGTGGCGGCAGGATGGTCGGTTTTACACGGTACGGTTTTCGGCTCAGGAGCGGCAGAATATTCTCTGGATGGCTCTTTCGATGGCGAATCAGACGCCGATTGTTAGTACGGCAATGGCAGCATTGAAGCCTGGGGTAGTTTCGACAGGGGATAATGCTAGTCCACCGGTGTTGGCAGTTGATTTGGAGGAAGAGTCAGTTGAGCAGGATAATTCCTCTGCCTCGGAATCTGACTCACAGGAGCCAGAAGAGTTATGTACCAATCACTCCGAGGAGCAACCAACAGCTGAGCCTATTGAGGTTAAGGGTAAGAATATCTCAATTCAGGTTAAGGGTAGTACAATTTTTGGAAGTGATGAGATTAAAAAGGCAGTTACTCCAGTTATTGAAGACTTTGATGCAGAAGAATTAGGGGAAAAAGAGTTTATTGAAAAAATAAATAATCAAATTACTCAGCTTTATCTGGAACAAGGCTATATTACTTCCAGAGCCACACCTGACCAGGAAATTAACAATAGAGTTGTGGAAATTGAGGTTATTGAAGGTAGTTTGAGGAAGATTGAAATTAAGGGAAGGAAGCGCTTAAACAAGAATTATATTTGCAGTCGCATCGGCTTAGGTGTCGGAATTCCCCTCAATATTAATCAACTGGAAGAGCAACTCAGGCTGCTACGGAGTAATCTCCTCTTTGAAAATGTGGAAGCGAGTCTCCTTGCAGCTGAAGAAGGTAAAAGTGATCTGAGCATAACAGTTACAGAAGCAGTTCCCTTGGTATTGAACTTCAATGTAGACAACTATTCTCCCCCTAGTGTGGGTTCTGAACGATTGGGAATTGGTTTGTTATATCGCAATTTAACGGGATCTGGGGATGAACTGTCTGCTTCTTATTCCCGTTCAACGACAGGGGGAGCAGAAGTGTTTGACTTGAGCTGGAAAGTGCCTGTTAATCCGATGGAGGGTACTTTGTTGGTGAGAGTGGCACCAAATCGTAATGAAGTCACTCAGTCAGAATTTCAAGCGTTGGGAATTCGGGGAGAAAGAGAGCTGTATGAAATCTTTTTCCGCCAGCCGTTGGTACGCACAACTAGGGAAGAGTTGGCACTGTCAGCGGGTTTTTCCTATCAGGATGGTCAGACATTTGTGTTTGACCGACTACCCTTTGGGTTTGGCATTGGACCAGATGAGGATGGTGTGTCTCGCACCAGTGTGTTTAAGTTTGGTCAGGATTATGTTAGGCGTGACCCTCAGGGAGCTTGGTCTTTGCGTTCTGAGTTAAGTTTTGGCACTAACTTGTTTGATGCTACCACGAATGAGGGTTCTATTCCTGATGGACAGTTCTTTAGTTGGCTAGGTCAAGTGCAGCGGGTGCAACGATTGGGAGAGGATCACTTGTTGGTGATGCAAGCAGATTTGCAGCTGACACCGGATGGCTTGTTACCTGCTCATCAGTTTGTCCTTGGTGGAGGTCAATCTTTGCGGGGGTATCAGCAGAATGCTCGAAGTGGGGATAATGGGTTCCGTTTCTCTATTGAAGACCGATTTACGGTATTTCGGGATGAGGGGGGAGAAGCCAGGTTGCAGATTGTGCCGTTTGTTGATTTGGGAGCGATTTGGAATGTGTCGGGTAACCCCAATTTGTTACCCGACCAGACATTTTTGCTGGGAGCTGGTTTGGGATTGCGGTGGTTGAATGCTGGAGGAATTGATGGTTTGAGTTTCCATTTGGATTATGCGTTTCCTTTCTTTGACTTGAATGATCGGGGAAAAAATGCTCAGGATGAGGGTTTTTATTTTCAAGTTAATTATCAACAAAGTATAGATTTATTTGGTAATGAAGTTGAGGGAGAATGAGTCATTGGTCATTGATTATAGGCACAAACAACCAATAACAAAATTGAAAGAATTACACCAAAGTGAGCATCTTGCTCGCACTACACTTAGTTAGCTGCAATTTGGTTTAATTCTTGGGAATATTAGTCTTGTCACTGCATGTACTCTGGAGGAAGTTATGCTCTCACTATTCAAGAGAATGAGCCAGTTGTTGATGGTGCTGGTTTTGGCTGGGGTGTTCGGCTGGGAGAGGGTGAGAGCGCAATCGATTGTGCCTGCGGCGGATGGGACTGGGACAATTGTTACCCCGGATGGGAAGCGTTTTGATATCAATGGTGGCAGTCTTTCTGGAGATGGGACTAATCTGTTTCACAGTTTTGAGCAGTTTGGTCTGAGTCACGGAGAGATTGCTAATTTTCTGTCTAATCCCCAGATTCAGAATATCCTGGGTCGGATAGTTGGGGGTGACCCTTCGATTATTAATGGTTTGATTCAGGTGACGGGGGGCAATTCTCATCTGTTTTTGATGAATCCGTCGGGGTTTGTGTTTGGGACAAATGCTCAGTTGCAGGTTCCGGCGAGTTTTACAGTGACGACAGGGGATGGGATTGGGTTTGGCTCCAATTGGTTTAGTGCTGCGGGTGGGAATGATTTTCAGGCGTTGGTAGGAAATCCTACTGACTTTGGATTTGCGATCGCTCAGTCGGGGGCGATTATTAATGCAGGTAATCTGGTAGTAGGTTCGGGGCAGGATTTGACGCTGTTGGGTGGCACGGTGGTGAATACCGGGCGGTTGTCGGCTCCGGGGGGAGAGGTGATTGTCACGGCGGTACCGGGAGGGAATCGGGTGCGGCTGACGGTGCCGGGGAATGTGCTTAGTTTGGAGGTTGAGCCGATTGCTCTGAGTGGTTCTCAACCGAATGATTGGACATTGCCAATTACAGCATTGCCGACATTGTTGACGGTGGGTGCTAGTGGTTTGGATACGGGGTTGACGGCTAATGGGGATGGTACGGTTCAGGTTACGGCTTCTGGAGTGACTGTACCAACTGAGTCGGGGACGGCAATTGTTTCAGGTAAGGTGGATGTTTCTGGTGAGTTGGGGGGTAATGTTGGAGTATTTGGTGAGAAAGTTGGCTTGGTGGGAGCTGAGGTTGAAGCTTCCGGTAGTAATGGTGGCGGTACGGTGTTGGTTGGGGGGGATTATCAAGGTTTAGGGACAGTGCCGAATGCTGAGGTGAGTTTGGTTAGTGGTGATTCGGTAATTAATGCGGATGCACTGGTGAATGGTGATGGGGGAAGAGTAATTGTTTGGGCGGATGAGACTACTGGGTTTTATGGGGATATTAATGCTCGTGGTGGTAGTAATTCTGGAAATGGTGGGTTTGTTGAGGTATCAGGTAAAGAATCATTAGCCTTCAACGGTAGTGTGAATGTGTCTGCGGCTAATGGTGCAGATGGGACAATTTTGCTCGATCCGAGAGATATCATTATTGAGCCAGATGATGGGTTGGTTGATGATAATGCTGAGATTATTGATGAACAAATTTTATTAAATGACGGTGGAGCAGCTGTTGACTTTGAAATTGATGACACAGCGCTGACGGCTCTGACTGGTAATATTCTTCTTCAGGCGCAGCGAGATATTATTGCCTTGGCTGGTACGAATTTGAATTTCGCCAATCAGACTTTTGGTGAGACGATTACCTTTGAGGCTGGTAGAAATATTGAGCTTAATACACGCCTTGATACAGCAGGTGGCTCTGTAGTATTGACGGCAACAAATGGCACGATTGTATTTAACGGTATTGATACTGGTGTGTTTACAGGGAATGCTGGCTCTGTAACCTTGCAAGCAGCAGGTAATATCACAAGCATGGCTAATTTTCCGGTGAATCTAGTAGATCCAGATGAACCCTTAATCGTTGTTGACACAGCAGATTCCAGTATCAACGCGTCGGTAAGTGTTTTCGGTAGTGGTAATGGGGGTCAGATTTCCCTCAGCAGTACCAATGGTTCTATCGATACTAGTTCAGGAGATTTATTATCTGTGACTCCTGATGGTATGGGGGGGACAGTAGACTTACAAGCTTTACAAGGTGAGATTACTATTAAGTCTATCGGCACTTACGTTAATCCGACAGGGAATGCTGGGTCTATCACCCTAGAAGCTGATGGTGATATTACAACTACAGGTAGTTTAGGCCAAAGTGGGGGGACATTGATTTCCAGTACTCGCAATGGTAATGGGGGTCAGATTTCTTTGACTAGTAACAATGGTTCAATAGATACCAGTTCGGGAGAAATTCGCAGTTTTTCGGTTTCTGGCAATGGAGGAGCGATCACGTTTTCTGCCCTCAATGAGATTAACACATCTGGTATTTCTTCAGGTACTGGTCTTAATGGTGGCGATATAACACTGACAAGTAACGAGATTAACTTCAATGGAGGCTCCAACTCCATAAGTGGTGGAGAGATTCTGCTTCAGCCTTTGACAGACAGTCAAGATATCCAAATTGGCAATGCTACAGAATCTGACGCTAACACCTTGGACTTGACAAGTACTGATATTGCCGCTTTGGAAGATGTTACTTCCATCACTATTGGTAACTCTGACAATACTGGTACTGTCACCCTCAACACCGGAATTACTTTTAATCACCCCGTGAATATTGCTGGCGGCTCAACTCTGGTTGGTCCTAATCAAGATACTACCTGGAATATCACTAGTACTAACCAGGGTAATCTCAACAGTATATTTCCCAATACCTTAACCTTTAGTAATATTGAAAACCTGATTGGTGGTACTAGCAACGATACCTTGGTTGGTCCCAATCAAAACAACACCTGGAATATCACAGGTACTAATCAAGGTAATCTCAACAGCTTAACTTTTAGTAATATTGAGAACCTGACTGGTGGTACTAGCAACGATACCTTTGCCTTTAGCGATGGTGTAGATTTCGGTGGCACCATCGGTGATAACGGCGGTACAGATACTCTAGACTACTCTGCCTTCACTAGTCCCCTGACAGTGAACTTAGAAACCATTGAGGCAGTGGGTATTGAACAAATTGTGGGTACAACAGCAGCTGAAAGTACCCTGATTGGCACCAACACTGTCAACACCTGGAATATTACTAGCGCCAATAGTGGTGATCTTAATGGTACATTCAGCTTCACTGACTTTGGAAACCTTATAGGTGGCAACTTAGATGATACCTTTGTCTTTGGCGATGGTGTCAACTTCACTGGCAACATTGACGGCAGCGGTGGTACAGACAGTCTCAACTACTCTGCCTTCACTAGCGCTTTGACAGTGAACTTAGAAACCATTGGGGCAGTGGGTATTGAACAAATTGTGGGCACAACTGCGGCTGAAAGTACCCTGATTGGCACAAATACTGACAATACTTGGAATATTACTAGTACCGATAGTGGTGATCTTAATGGTACTAGCTTCACTGACTTCGGAAATCTCACCGGTGGTAACTTAGATGATACCTTCGTTTTTAGCAACGGTGTAAACGTTGGTGGGACTATCAGCGACAATGGTGGTACAGACACTCTAGACTACTCCGCTTTTACTACCCCCCTGACAGTGAACTTAAATACAATTGGGGCAGCGGGTATTGAACAGGTTGTAGGCACAACAGCTACTGAGAGTACCTTGATTGGTACAGACACTGTCAACACTTGGAATATTACCAGTACCAATAGCGGTGATATCAATGGTACATTCAATTTCACTAACTTCGGAAACCTCACGGGTGGTAACTTAGACGACACTTTCCAATTCAGTGAGGGGGCAAGCGTCAGTGGCAATATTAACGGCGGTGCTGGTAACCTCACCCTTACGGGGGATGAAATTGACTTTGGTGGTAATCTCTCCGGTACTGGCAGTTTAACCTTCCAGCCTTTGACAACAACCCAAGCCATTCAAATCGGTGGTACTAATACTGGTAGCAGTAGCATTCTTGACTTAACTGGGACAGAGTTGAGTTTGCTGCAAAATGGTTTTACCTCAATCACGATTGGAAGTGCTGATGGTAGTGGTGGGATTACTATAGCTGGTGATGTCACGTTCAATGATCCAGTCACCTTGGAAGGTGGTACAGGCTCAATTAATCATACAAGTGGTAGCTTAACTGGGGCGGATGACGCTACGATTACCCTACAAGCTCAGCAAAATATTACTACCGGCAACATTATTAATCCAGGTCGGGATATTACAATAACCAGCAACAACGGTGCGATCGCTACTGGGAATCTCGATAGTTCTGGCACTAGCGGTGGTGATATTTTCCTTGATGCTTCCACCACGATTACTGCCGACACGATTAACTCTAGTGGTAGCGAAGGGGATGGCGGTGATGTTACCCTTGACCCCAGCGGTGACGTTCAAGTTACTTCAATCAATGCTCAAGGTGGCATCAATGGCACTGGAGGTAATGTTGATATCACAACTGGTCAATTTTTCCGTTCCACAGGTACTTTTACTGATCAGAATGGCATAGATGCAAGCATTTCTACTGCTGGGGGCAATGGTGGCGGTCAGGTTATCATTCGGCACGATGGTGGTAATCTCAGCACCCCATTTGTGGTGGGAGATGCTACAACTAATGGCACAGCAGGAGCGATTACCACTGGTACGGATAATTCAATTCTGCCAACCCAGTCTTTCCCTGGTCCTTTCAATCAGGGTACTCCTCCGAGTGATATTCAGCTGATTACTCAAGGGACTAACTTTGATGAGTCTGAAGACTTACAAGAACCATCAGAACCACCCTTCCAAAATGAAACAGAGCGTCCTATTGGCGAAATTATTTATGAAGTTGAGGAACACTTAACTAATCAGGTGGGCGAGTATTTGGGACAAACTACTCGAATCAAAACCTTAGATGAAATCCGCAATGAGTTGAGGGAAATTGTAGAAGCCACTGACGGTGAGGTTAAACCAGGAATTATTTACGTGTTTTTTCCCCCTAGGGGTCCTGTACTCCGACCAGAAATATCTTCTGAACAACCTAATTCGCCAGAAGGGTTGGATGTTCCCTTGCAACTGGTACTGGTTACTAGTGAAGGCGAGGTTATCAGTAAATTCATTCTTGAAGCACCAAGAAAGAAAGTTTTAAATCAAGCTTCCATATTTCACAACGATGTTCAAGAGCCTAGTCATAATTATTATGAGAAACCTGCCGAACAGTTCTATCAATGGTTAATTGCACCATTGAAGGAAGCTTTAAGCAAGCAACAGATAAATAATTTGGTCTTTGTGATGGATGAAGGTTTACGTTCTCTACCATTGGCTACTCTCCGAAATCCTGAAACTGGAAAGCATATAATTGAAGAAAATTACAGTATTGGTCTAACGCCTAGTATGAGCCTTACTGATACCCGTCGCATTGATATTAGTCAGGCTCCAGTTTTAGGTATGGGAGCTGAAGAATTTCCTGGTACTAAATTAGACCGTCTACCTGCTGTTCCCGTAGAGCTAAGAACCATTACACAATCACAAAGAGCTGAGTCTACACCCTACTTGAACGAAGACTTTACTGTGGATAATCTGAAGTCACAACGTGGCGAACAGCAGTTTGGTATTATTCACCTAGCTACCCATGCAGACTTCAAATCTGGAACCTCCAAAAATTCCTACGTCCAGTTTTATGATAAACGGATAACATTGGATAAGATTCCCGAATTGAAATTGAATGAATCTCTTTTAGTGTTGAGTGCTTGTCGGACTGCTTTGGGAGATAAAGAGGCAGAGTTAGGTTTTGCTGGATTGGCTCGTCAAGCCGGAGTTAAGTCAGTTTTGGCGAGTCTGTGGAAAGTCAACGATGTTGGAACCTTGGGACTAATGACCCAGTTTTATCAACAATTGCAATCGGAGGCAGCTCCCATCCGAGCCGAAGCTCTGAAACAAGCACAATTAGCGATGCTATCAGGACAGGTGAAAATTGAAGATGATCGATTAAAAGTGCCGGGATGGAAAGATGGGTTACTACTGCCTCCAGAGATTGCAGACTCTAAGGATTTATCACATCCCTCCTACTGGTCAGGTTTCACTGTTGTTGGTAACCCTTGGTAGGAGTAGGTTGGAGCAGTTAACAGATTGGATGTGGCGTGAGCTTCACAAAATGCTGTACCGAGTTCCTGAGTTTTTTCATCCCAACTTGGGAGTGAGAAGAGTTCCCGAACAACATCAAGGAAGAGGTTTTTTTGTCCAAAGTAATGGGCACGTTTTTCAGCAAGTTTCTCAAGTTCCTCAGTAGTCACCGTGTTGCTTGGACTTGCTAAAGCTGATAACTGAGCTGCATGTTGTTCGTACTCTACATTCCCCATAACTTCAAAAGAAACACTCACTGGTCGTCTTTGCTCATCTGCTGTTTTGTACCAAAAAAAGTATCTTTGACCACGTTGCAATTCTTGACCAGAATAAACAATACTTTGTTCTCTTGGTTGTACTTGATGAATCCACAAAGCTGAGTCACGATTCGGGCCACCAGGAGGAGTTACCATAATTTCTTTGATGGTTCCTTGCCAGACAAATAGAGGGCGATTACTCCAAGTTTTATTGGATGCAGTATTTGGCGAAATCAAGCAAAAATCATCACCTCGATCGTTTGTGTCTCTCCCTTTATCACGAAATATATCTTGTAACCGCCCCCAAAGTGACTTGTTTTCTTTTTGCTGGTAGCTAATTGCTATGATTGTGCTAGCTTGATCAGTCTTGATGTCTCCTCCTACAGATAAGGAAGTGGAACTACTTGCATTGGCAATTGCCAAAGGCAGACTAACGAAGCTGATGGTATTCATGAGCAATAGGTAAAGTAACCAAGTCAGTTTACCCATAATTTTTTCTCCTCAAAATTGATAAACTATAAATCAAAAATGTTGCTAATGGTAAACCCAAAGGAATTAACACTGAAGCAAAAATGTAAGCGGCTAATCCAAGGATTCCAAACCCACAAGGTACTGCTATGCTTAGGTGCAATGCCCACTTTTTTCTGGTTTCATACTTTTGTTTTAGTAGTATGATAGTGGTCAATTTTCCCAGAATTATCGCTATGCCAATCATCCATATGTTGTGAATTACCAGCAATGGACGCTGTAATTGCAACCAATGGTGAACTCTGTAAGCATGAGCTTCACCCGCAGTAAACCTCCGCTCACAATCTCTTTCTTTTCCATCTTGAGATCTATTGAAACGACACCAATATTCAACAGCCAAAGGAGCTGGATAGTGAACAGAAAACCTTCTGTCATAATTGAAAGGAGCAATAATAACAACTTGTTGCTTGAGTTTTTCCTTCAGCTCCGTATTACTGAGATCTTGACCAAGAAAATTCCAAGCAGGTGTAGTTTGATAAACCTGCTCAGGAGGAAGAGAAAAATCAATAGTGTAATGCGTTCCCCAAAGTATATTTGCCTGGTTTGACCAGTGTATATGGTTAAGGTTTGTCTTTTCATTGTCCACATAACTACTGAGTCTCTGATTGAGTAAATCTGGACTGGATGAATTTGGTCTTGTTGCCTCCTTGATAGTGTTCATCTTATGAGACAATGATAAGAAATAGGAAAATGGACAAAGGCTATAACAATTTAAATCCTCAGGTAAATCCATTTTCCAAAACCTAATGTTATTATTGCCTTCTAAACTTAATTGAGGATTAAAAATATTGACATCTAAATCAATTCCTTTTCCTTTACTAAAGACAAACCAAACATTTTTTTTTGTAACTGCTGAGGCAACGGCTTGAGCCAGTTTTTCTTCTTTTTCTGGGGCAGCAGGCTCATCTAAAACATAAGACATGCCAATCACCCTAGCTCCCAACTGAGAGAGATGAGTTACCAAATCTTCTAGATACTCACGATCTATCGGATCATCTACAAAGTTGGGTCTTTCAGCCCGAGCCCGATTGATTGACTCTTGATCAACACTAATTATGTGTACAGGTGGTAAGGGTTCAGTCGGTAACTGTTTCGTGAGCTGCCGAGCAAAGGTCTGAAATAATATTCGCAAATCCAACAATGTGTGCTGTACAGGAACCATCAAGCTGAGTAACACAAATATAGATAACGCGATCACTTGTGTCCGAGAAGGCTGCCAATCTCGCCACCAACCCAACCGCTCAATCCGAAATAACTCTGCTTCAGGATCAGGATGACGAAACAGAGAAGGAATCAAATAAGCAGACGGGAAAGCTTTCTTCTGCGACTCCAGATAGTTACGAGCATCCTGAACCGCCTGTTGAAGATCATTATATTGAGCCAAACTTTGACACAATTTCTCGAGAAAAACAGGATTAAAATTATCATGGCTCTTCTCCCGCATCACCACAACTTGGGATAACCCCAACTGAATCAGAGCTTTTGCAATAGACAAGCCACTGCAAGAATTAAAAATTGCAACCTGTAGTCCCCACTCTTTAGCCTTAATCAACTCCTCTTCAATTTCACTTATCGAGACAATCACATCTGGGGTCAACTTAAACTTGCCACCAGTCAGCTCGGTTTCATTACTATGTCCGGCAAAAATCAGAATCTCCCAACCTCGCTCATCCACCAGTTGCTCAATAAACCGTTCCTTAAACTCATCGCCACTTTCTTCCTCATGACGCTCAACCCAAAGTAATAGCCGCCACTTTTCTGAGTAATTGCACCGCTTTTCGATCCTTGTTCAGATCCAGTTCCGAACTATCCTCCTGAAGATCCTGTTTTGATGTATCCGCCAAAACTGCCAAAATCCGAGGTTTTGCTCTAGGGTTTTTTTTAGCTACAGTCTTTTGCTCCCCAGTATTAATCGGAGTACGGGAAATATGAATCGGTGCTAGAAGCTCCTCTGTTGAGTTAATCTTCCAGGCTTCCCAAGGAAGTCTAGTTAACTCCCGACAGTTACAAGCAATCAGCAAATCAACACAATTGCCACCTGTCTTCTGCTGATTCTGGGAATTATGACGTACCCTCTCATGAGAAATCTGGTCTCGAATTTCACGTAACTCTGCACTTCCTAACCAGTACTCAAACTTCAGAAGTAAAGCTTTCCTTGTCCGTTCTGCTATCAGTTTCTCTTGGTTTGAAGGAGTCCAAAAGAAAGCATCTATCGGCTTTCCCCTCACCGGTGTTCTATAAGCTTGGAGATAAGCTTTCTTCCACTCCTCATACAACCCATCCAACTTTTCAGGGTATGGTAAGCTAGCGAAAATTTGTTCGCGCTCACCCCACATCAGCACAAAGGTACAATCCGGACCAGTGCGCAAAACATTCAGTTGGAATATCGAACATTTGTTCATCTATCGTTAGAGATTGGAATTGATAAATTGCTTTCTTATCAACCAGTCTGAGAACTTTCGAGGAAATTTTAAACTCTCCCTCCTGGGAGGGGGTTGGGGGGTGGGTTTGCCGAAATCCTGGAATTTACCCACCCCTAACTCCTCCCTCCGAGGGGAATTGGAATTAACCAGGTTGATTGGGATCAAATTTGAACGGTTGTAACTTTAAGGTTTCTCCCTTCAGCTCAATCGTCACTGTAAATTGCTCATCCAGATTTCCCACTAGTGGCACCACGAAATAACGATTTTCAGTTTCCATTGCTTTGTCATAGATAACCTCTGTGAGATCTTCAACTTGTAACCGGATACCTTGGGGCAAAAGCCTATCAGACTGCATAGCCAAAATTAACAGTAAAGACCACTCCTGAGCTGAAGAATCTGACTTTGGTGGTAACTCCCAAGTTCCTGCAAAAAGTTCCAAACCTGTCTGAGCCAAATCGAATTTGCGACTACTGCCATGACTATGCTGGGGAATTTCCATGCCCCTGTTCCTCAATTCTTCCAATACTGGATAGAATGATTGAATAAAACGGAATCCAGAAGCTGTTACCAGAGGTAAAGGTTGTTCCCATTTTAACCCTTGGGCAAACTCATCCAGTTGACTCCGTAACCAGAGAGCAACATTAATGCTTTGAGCCTGTAACTCAGGTAAATCAAACGCCCGTGGATCTCCTAAACGTAAACCCAATAACAGATGATTTATATCTGGCTCAAAGCAATCGAGGGCCAAAGCATAAACCGAACCATCAGTATCTAATTGCAGTTGACCAGATTCCTGCACTTTTTGCAACCGGTCATAATCCAAAAAACTGTGAATAACTGCTTGTTCTTCCTCTTCCAATACCTCAACCACCACATAGAAGTGAGCGGCAAACTCTGGATGATCAACCGCAACCTTTGGCAGTCTGACTAAATCATCAATTAGACTTTCCATCGCAATCAGACAAATTTTAAATTCTCCCACTTGCAGATTACAAACTGCCTCAATTACCTGGGCAGACTCTGGCTGCAATGCCGAACAGTTAGTTTGATCAAGCTTCAGTTTTCCTTCCCGTTCTTGAAACCATTCTTCAAAAGTCAATAGTGCCAACATATTCAGATAAGCCTGCCACCGCTGCCCTTGATGAGTAACTCTCTTACTAATCTCCAGTGCCTGAGTATAATCTTCAGATTCTAGGGGCATAACCTGTCCTGTCAAAACCTCAAACTCAGGCATTTGATTGTTAATATCTGTTGTGTATTTAACCATGACTAATTATTCCTTAAAATTTAGATAGATGAGTGTTCAAGAAAAGCTTGATTCGCTGAGCCACTAAACTATTCCGAACACGGCGTTGAGGATGATAAATCTCTGCTCGCGCCTCTTGGCATAAATCTGTGATTTGTTTAATTTGCTCATAAAGCAATTGAATCCACAAACCAGACTTATCTTCCAATAGCTGGAGCTCTTCAACTTGTGCTAAAAGTTGGCGGTATTCCTTATCACCTTGGTTTTTCACCCAATCTAAAACAAACTCGCGAAGCTGCTCTAACAGCTGATGCTCTACATCAGTAAACAAATTCTTTAATTCCAGCAAGTTACTAACTTTAGGCTGCGATTTGAGATTCATCCGGAGAGCAATCTCTCCCAAAGACATGCCAGCACAGTAATAATACCGCAGCGCTGGGATGTATTGAGGAGCTTTATGGGCACTTCTGCGACTACTTTGTAAGTAGTTAAGACGATGAATAATTTGATACTCGAATCGCTTGAATCTAAAAAACTGATAAACTGCTCCTGATAGACAGGCTGAAAATCTTCCTGAATCCGAAATTGAAGTTTTTCAATTACTCGTCGCTCCAACTCAGCTAAATCATTAGCAAACCGACTATGAGGAATCTCTTCTTCATAGACACGGGATTGAAATTCCCCCGATTTCGCATCCAGTGATAGAGGAGGTAATTCAGAGTTTCCTGCTTTATTTGCCTTACACTGAGCTAAAAACTCAGCTATTTTTTTGAGTTCAGTTACCAAATCCTCCACGGAAGCAGGGGAACTCTTGCTTCTATGCCAACAAGAGAACATGCTCTTCATCAAAGGATGCCCAGGGTCTAGGTATTTTCTAGAGCTACTCCTCACTCCAGCTTCTCGCTGCCGTAGTCGCTCCTCCTGATAGATATTCTGTAAGCAAGTGAGTAGCTCAACATCCCATTGGATTTGCACAGCAGAGAAGTAATGTAACTCTTCCAACTGTCGAAGTTGCCTGGAAGTTGTTGTTTTTAATAAACGCCAGAAAGATTGGCGAATAATACCATGTTCTCGCAGAACTTGATTAATCTCACTACTTTGCTTAAGTTTATAGATTGTCCAGTTTTTCAAGCTGAGACGAGGCTGGCGATGGAAATCGAAGGTTCCCAATACCTCAAAGGAAAAGGGTCGATACACAGCTTCTCTAGTCCCATCTCCATTTAACACCATCAACTGCTTGTGTTCATTGAGAACAAATCCCAGCGATCGCGGCTCATCCTCTAAAATAAAGTACAGTGGTTCACCCTGATCATCTAAAAAATAGGGAAACAAATCTTCACAGGTAAGTGGATAAGTCAGGTTAGGGTTAGTGCCATAATCCTGTGTGATTATAATGCAAGCATACTTCACACAATCGGATATGTAGCAGCGAAGATTCAACGCCGCCATCGCCCGAATTGAAGGCTCACTGGCACGGCACAGTTCCCACAACTTCTCTTGAATAGACTCATCATCCGTATCCAAGATATTTGGTGTATTAACAAGGGTAGGAAATTTTTCTAAGAAAAACGTCCTAGCTTCATCAAGCTTCAGTTTTTTACACCTGCCTGTGGCAGGGTCGATTCTTTCCATCATCCAGTATCTGTTACATTGCTCAACCATAGGTATCATCTACATACACCACTAATAAGGGCTTGCTGTTATGCACTCCTTTTGATGTCCTTAAAGAGCTATTAATCTTGCTCTCACCCACTAAATATCTGAACCCATTTGAACTTATACAGTTAGCTCGGCATTATCTTTACAAAATGAAACATAGTCAGCTCAGTTCTTGCCCCTGTCTCAATAACTGCAAGGTGGACAGTGTTGACACCAAACTGCAAGGTGGGCAGTGTTGACACCAAACTGCAAGGTGGGCAGTGTTGACACCATATTCACTAAACTTCGAGAATCAATGGGTTAAAAGCAGCATAGCTCAATACTTCAGACTGCCTGTCACTTCGTGAGCAGTATAAGTCTATTTTGGCTCCAGTATTAAGAGGGCAGAGGGATTCCTCACAAGCACAATTGAGTTCCCTGATTCGGGGGAGGTTGAAAGTAGTGAATGTGCAATGGAAGAAATTGCTCATCAAAATAACCGTATGGTTAGCTGTTGAAATTTTGCTTAACCTCCTGGGACTAGATGAGGTAGCTGACTATTGCGAGTTTATTTGTGAAAAAAGTCGTCACCAGGTTCAAATTCTAGATTAACATCCAGCTACTCAAGTAATAAGTAAGGAGGTAGCCTTCCAAAAGTAAACGTAAATTTTTAGGGGCAGGTTTAGCTAAGAGGCTTGGGAAGTAATCTGTTTCTTTCCTGCAAAATATGCCTTGCCCCAATATGGGGTTCACCTACTTACATAAGTTCATCTACTGCAACCTAATTAGCTAATGTAAACCAGGATTGTTCCATCAAACACATGAGTAAATACAAAGGCAACAAAAAAACCAATTACAAGATTAAGGCAGGAAAAAATGCCCAGGTGGTTGGTGGAAACTTAAACACCACAAACATTAACCTTTGGATTTCACTGATTATCGTTGGGGTTATAGGTGTTGGTAGTCTAGTTTTGCTAGACATTAGAGTTTTTGGGAACTCAATTGAGTTAAAGCTAGACCATAATCAACAGCAACCATCACCAGTTTCCACATCTACCAAAAATATGTAACGCATGATAACCCGCTCCTAACAACTCTCGGTTAGCGAGGTTTAATCCCTGGATATCCCCCTAAACCCCCCTTGTTTGCTAAGGGGGTTTAGGAGATCAATCCACAACCTGAGCAGTATTGGGAGAGGGGGAGATTTTTACTAGTCACCAATATGGAAGTTAGTAGCAATGACGAAAAAGAACTTCAAAGCTGGTAAAAATAATATTGATGTCAAAGGTGACTTAACAAATATCACCATCATCAACTTTGGCGGTTTGGGCTTTCTAATTATTCTAATTATTCTCTTCCTAGCAGGTTTCCGTGTTTGTCTGGTGAGGCCAAATCAATTCCTTAAAACTCAGCTGAAATATCATCAATCTTCCCATCAAGAACCACTAATGAATTTATCGCCAGAAAATACTCTTGCTTCCACCCCACCCCACATAAATGATTATACCAATGAATTCATAGATTCTTACTCAAGCAGCAAAATTTATGAAAAATTATCATATTCAACCAGTGATTCACCCTATGAAATAAGAGACATCGTTGTTCCTTTTACAAACGCTGAATCTCTCAAAGGGGATTTTCACTGAATTCCACTGAAATCAATCAAACCAACCTTGACAACTCTGCTTTACTTAATGGACTAACATCTTCAGCCAAGACCTGAGTAAAGCAGTTATGGAGGACTTGACCATCTCATGGTTAACTCAAGAAGCTGCGACTAATTATGGCGTAGTAACTACCTCTGTTAATATTCCCTTCAGCCTGATTAACACTCAAAACAGCAGCAAATTTAGCATTGCATCATTCCTGGAGGAGGCAAAAATCAACCAAAGCCAGAAAGTTGCTTTACTGGATGTGATTTTGCCAGAGTTAGCGTTGTCCGAGCCAATAGTCAATCACTTCGCAGTCAGCTCAGAAACCTCAAACAAAGGGAGCAA